>NZ_SMLZ01000032.1 GCF_009711415.1 Roseibium denhamense | reverse complement strand
ATCTCATCCGGGTTCATCACCAGCTTGCGCAGGACGTGCTCGCCAACCGAAACCGCTCGTTTACCCGAGCGCGACTCAGGAGGCTTGCATGTGCGCGGCACGGCAGACTGATCTCTTTCCGACAATTGATCCTTCCACTTCGGAAGTACCACCCGAAAAGAAGCCCAATGCTTCGTGTCCAATCTCTCCGGCGTCTGCGCGGCTGAAGACAAAAGCCATGCGGTCCGGCGCGGCCCAGAGACGCAGCCCGAAGAAGGCTAACGTTCCTTCTCCCTGGATGACCGTTTACGAAGTGGCAGTCTTTTTTGCCGTCAGCGTGCCAACCATTTGGCGGTGGAACAGAAACAATCCGGAGTTCCCAAAGGGCTATGTACTCTCTCCCGGAACGACCCGGTGGCATCGGGCTGAGATTGAACAGTACTGCCTGAAGCTGCGGGGTGTGACTTCATGAGTGCGCCCGTTATCGAAAAGCCGGCAAAGCGGCAGACCCTCAAGAGCGCGCGGCTGGCGCGCGCCCACTGGCTCTATTCAATCGAAGACGTTATTGCACTCTATCTGGTTTCCAG
>NZ_SMLZ01000045.1 GCF_009711415.1 Roseibium denhamense | reverse complement strand
TGGTGTTGCATTTAGACTTGAAACTCCACGCCGGACTAAAATGTCTCACATGTGCATTTCAGGAGTGTCTACTGTTTGCTGGACCGGTTCCGGGCTGAGGGACGCGGCGGGAATTATTCGCAGGCACTCTGCCTGATCGCGCACGCAAACTCCGGCTGAATTCATTTACCATATGCCGCCAAACGATCACTTGTGCATCTGACTCTTTCCACTGTGTGATCGCGAACAAATCAACGAGCATTAATGTGACAATTGACACAAATTAATCTGAGATTTTAAGTACACTCATGCTGTGAAATAGGTCTTTCTATTTGAAAAAAACTTGGAGATCGGAATGAGAATCGCCAGTACTTTCAAAGCAACAAAAAAAGCATTGATTACCGCCACGGCAATCAGCTGCATGAGCGCTGCGGCGCAGGCAAGTTCTACAGATATTCTGTTTATTTTGGATGGCTCCGGCTCGATGTGGGGCCAGATCGACAAGGTCGCAAAGATCACGACCGCCAAGGATACACTCAGCCGTCTGGTCGACGATGTCCCTGAGGGGGCAAGGGTTGGCCTGATGACCTACGGGACCCAAAGCAAGGAAAGCTGCACCGATTTCATGACGCTGAACGCGGTGGGATCGACACGCGATGACATCAAATCGTCGATTGCCGGGATCACGCCCCTTGGCAAGACACCTATGGCCCTGTCCTTGACCCTGGCCATTACTCAACTCTCAAAAACCGAACCGACAGACCGGCAAAAGGCGGTGGTTTTGATATCTGACGGTATCGAGACGTGCGACGCGGATCCTTGCTCAAATGCTGCCCTCTCGCAGTATTTGGGCGTGGATATGAAAGTCCATGTCGTGGGGTTTGACGTCGACAAAGAAGCCAAGGACCAGCTGCAATGCATCGCCAATGCTGGCCGCGGACAGTATTTTGACGCGGCTGATACGGACGGATTCCAAGCAGCCATGGCACAAGTGGTTCAAGTGGCTCAAGCCGCCGAGCCGGCGCCAGAGCCGGTCGCTGTTAGCGAGCCAGAACCTGAACCCGCAGGCCCCGTCATCACAGAGTTTTTCCGAGAAGA
>NZ_SMLZ01000043.1 GCF_009711415.1 Roseibium denhamense | reverse complement strand
CTGTAACATCTAGGCCAGCAAAGGCCATAAAATCAGCCACAGCATCGTGGTTTACTAATGTATTTTTGTCGAAGCACCGTATCGTTACTTCGTCGAACAGCTTGCGGAATATGGGCAGTCTTTCTTCAAAGTCTAGACTGCGACGGACAAATGGAGATGCCAAAAATTTTGCAAATGATGGCTGACCAGTTCCGCTTTTTAACCCTTGGAGATACCATGATTGAAGGAAGCCTACCGGTTCCCGGATATATAGAACAGCCTGGCAATACCGACTACCAAGTGCGGCCCTTATTCCGTCCAAGTCGACCTTCTTAGTATCAGCAAAATGCCATAAGCCTTCATCACACATAAGTACGTCACAGTCTGAGGCATTGTTTTTTTCAATAACTGTCGTGACAGAGATTCCGCTACGATTACCATTTGGTATCCAAATACATGAATTTTGCTGAAGTATCCTATCTTTGTTCCTGTTTGCATATGCCTGTATGGATGTCGTACCCACCTTCATTGTTCCAATATGAACTATAGCCTTGTTTTTATTTCTTATGTTCACTACTTACCTCTTTACACATAATTGCAGATAGCTAGCATCTACTTAAAGGTGGGCCCGAAGGATCATAAATGCCTCGGCAGCAGTCGAACCAGACGCTGCGCCGCGTATTTGCGACAGACTTTTGACTGCCGTTAGGCTTCGGGGAAATGGGTAAGCTTGTATTTCATCTCCAAAAATACTTAGTATCTTCAGCTTCTCCTCAATATAGTCCGTAACATCGACGAACACTTCAGGACGAAAAGCATCGTCACGTCGGGCACTAATATCTGTTTCGGACAAGGTTTCATATACTAAAGCCCATTTTACCGACGGATAGCGAAACCATTTTACA
>NZ_SMLZ01000030.1 GCF_009711415.1 Roseibium denhamense | reverse complement strand
CGAAAACTTTAGTTTTCTTCATGGACAATTGGCAAAGTCGCCTCCACGTTCACCTAAAGACATCTTAGATGGTCTCGAAAAAAGTGGGCATCATCGGGTCATTGCGGATTATTTTACGATCGCACCCACGACACAAATAAGTATTTCGTGTCGCGCTAGCATCGCAAACAGTTTATACATTTCAAAAAGATACGCGGATGCACTGGCACAATGCGATATTGTCCTAAAGAGGCAGCCAGCCGCAAGAGGCGTCGTCATTACAAGATTGAAATGTCTGATGGAATTGGGACAGGTTGAAAACGCAATGACAGCCGCCCGTTCCGCTCTTGAACGCTTTCCCAAAGCACCAGGTGTTCTTGCCGCAGTCGCTATGACACTCCAGCAGGCAGGTGATCTGCAAGGCGCTGTCGCCGTTGCTGAGCAAACCCTCAGGATTAACCCGCAGCATAAACGGGCGCTTTTAATTGCTGCCCGATACTATTTAACCGTTGCTGGTGACTTTCAGAAGGCTACACAT
>NZ_SMLZ01000010.1 GCF_009711415.1 Roseibium denhamense | reverse complement strand
CCCTTGACGGTCATGTAAGCTACGTTTGCCATTTCAAGTCTCCTAAGGTTTGCGTTGTGCCGCGTTTCGTCTTTGAAGTCCGGGGAACCTTTTTGTGTGTGCGGTTCCGATGCGAACAACATTGCAACGGGTGTGCCAGTTTTTGAAAAAACGTCTAAGGCACTGAAACAACGAAGACTATTTCCCTCCGCTCCGATTTCCCCCACTGACCTAAATGTGCAGCTTTCTGCACACTCCCACACGCCACGCGAAGGATAATGCGCAGTTG
>NZ_SMLZ01000013.1 GCF_009711415.1 Roseibium denhamense | reverse complement strand
GGCAAACGTAGCTTACATGACCGTCAAGGGCGCAACCCAAGGCGACATCACCGCAGACGCAACAACAGCTGACAGCATCGGCAACAACTGGCAGGAAGGCCACGAAGGCGAAAGCCTGGTCTACATGTTCGAAAGCAACGCCGTTGTCCCGCGGGACCCGAACTCCGGTACCGCCATCGGCACCCGCCGCCACCAGCCGACCACTGTCATCAAGCCGCTGGACAAAGCCTCTCCGCTGTTGTGGCAGGCGCTGGCAACAGGCGAATCCCTGGAGATCGAAGTCAAGTTCTGGCGCACC
>NZ_SMLZ01000017.1 GCF_009711415.1 Roseibium denhamense | reverse complement strand
GATCCGATACAAGTTCTCGATGGGTACACGATTGTCGGGACGGTTTATGCAATCAACGGCAAGGATGTGGACTGGGCATCTTGCGCAAATTTCAACCCCATTACCCAGCAGTGTATGGATGGTGCCTCTGCCTTCGCGCAGACCGGGACAGACAAAAACGATGTCTGTCTCAGTGAGGATGGTGAGTTGCTCCTGGACGCGGACGGCAAACCCTACGATCTTTTCCATAGAAGCTTCACATCGCCGGTTTTAACGAAAACGGAGTGTAGCCCGACAACAGATGCGGACTGTCAGACGACAAAAAGCGATGGGG
>NZ_SMLZ01000100.1 GCF_009711415.1 Roseibium denhamense | reverse complement strand
GACTGCCCTTACAGAAAATCTCGTATGTGCCGGCGATACACGGAGACGCATAGACACAAAAAAGGCGGCAAAGCCGCCCTTACGTTAACAAATGCGCGTCGGCATTCTATGCACTTACATCGATTTGAGCGCCGAGGCCGGGTTGTGGCGCAGCCTGAGCCGATTGCAAATTTTCTGCACCTTGCTGGAGCAAGGCAACCAGGGCCGCGTCCTGCTGTTGCGCCATCTTCATCATCTCAGCTTGCAGCGCTTGCTGCGTCTGCGCTTGGCTGGTCATAGCAAAAGTACTTGCGATTGCAACGGAATTCATATGCAGCTCCTTGAAGCCTCAAATTAGGGAGAAGCCGTTAAGCCTGTGTTAACAGATCTCGGCGCCGGGAGAGCTATTGCTGGAATGTAAGGTTTTTCCGGCGGACCTTTCCGGATGCCGTTCGCGGCAGCTCCAACACACATTGGTAGGCTTTTGGGCGTTTATATTCAGCCAGAACCTGTGCCGCGTAGTCAGCCAAATCATTTTCATTGAAGCTGGCAGCGTTTACCGGCACGACAAACGCCGTAATGACCGAGACCCCCGGCTTGAGAGTGCATTCGGCGACAGCGACTTCCGCAACATCAGGATGCCCTGCCAGCACCCGCTCAACTTCTTCCGGTGCAACGCGGTATCCAAAGCTGTTCAGGAGGTCATCGGCGCGCCCTTCATACCAGATGTAGCCGTCTTCATCCCAGCAGGCCCGGTCTCCCGTCAGAAACCAGTCTCCCTTGAAAGCGGATTTTGTTTCGGCCTCACGGTTCCAGTACCTCAACATCAACCCTGGCTCGGATTTGTGAACGGCCAACAAACCGGTCTCGCCCCTGACAGCCTCCTCAGCGCTCTCCGTGCGTTCGTTCAAAACACACACTTTGCGTCCTGGTTGCGGTTTTCCCGGAGATCCGGGTCTAACCCCGGTTGCGGGCGAAGAAGAGATGTAAGTGGAGATTTCGCTCATCCCAAGCGCTTCGTAAAGCTCCCGGCCGGTGGTCTCCCGCCAGGCGTTATAGATCGCAGGCGCCAGCGCTTCTCCAGCGGTCAATCCATGGCGCAGCAACGGAAACGATGTCTTCTTGATTTCACCATACTTCAGAATACGGCGGTAAAGGCTTGGTACTGCGGCAAACAAGGTCGCATTGCTCGCCTCAAGAATGCCCGGCCAAAGCTGAGGCTCGCGCGGACCCTGATAAACGAGACTGGTGGCGCCGTTTGCCCAAGGGTCCATCAGACCGGCTCCAAGCGTATAGGTCCAGTTGAAGGCGCCTGCATGAAGCAACCGGTCCTCAGCGCGAAGACCATACCACCCGGCGTACATGGGTTGCCTTGCCTTTGCAGCCCTGTGGGCGTGCAGGACACCTTTTGGCGTGCCACTGGTTCCAGACGTGTAGATCAGGAACGCCGGATCGTTTTCATTCACGTCTGCAAAGGAGCCGGGCTTGCTCCCTTTAAGCTCCCGGATCTGGTCCGGGCCAGCAATAACAGCTGTCGTCTCACCGGGCAGGGTCGTTTGGCCGTCATGAAGTACGAGACGTGCCCCGCTATCCCGGCAGATCGTGGTAACTTCCGATTCAGTAAGCAGTGACGAGGCCGGAACGGGCACAAATCCGCCCGCGATTGCTCCAAAGAAGCACAGCGGAAAATCGCTGGAATGACCTATCCGCAGCAGAACCCTGTCACCTGGCAACAGTCCCAGATCTTGAAGGCCCGCAGCGACGGACAGCACTTTGTCCGTGAGCTCCTGATAGGTCCAGTGCTCTAGAACCGTTCCCGCAGGCCCAACAAGCTCAAGTGCTCGTTTGCCCGGTTCAGCACCGGCGTTGCACAAGCAGTAGCGGGCAAGGTTCATGGGGTTAGCGGGTCGGAACCGGTACTTCGCCTCGGTAATCATAGAATCCGCGCTGTGTCTTCCGCCCAAGCCACCCGGCTTCGACATATTTCACCAACAGCGGACACGGCCGGTATTTGGTATCAGCAAGCCCCTCATAGAGCACCTGCATGATGGACAGGCAGGTGTCGAGGCCGATGAAATCGGCAAGCTGAAGCGGCCCCATCGGGTGATTGGCACCCAGTTTCATGGCTTTGTCGATGGATTCAACCGAACCGACCCCTTCATAAAGGGTGTAGATCGCCTCATTGATCATCGGCAACAGAATCCGGTTGACCATGAAGGCAGGGAAGTCTTCGGCAACGGCGATTTGCTTTCCAAGACGGTCGCAGAAGGTTCTCGAGGCCTCAAAGGTTTCATCTTCGGTCGCAATGCCACGTACCAGTTCAACCAGATCCATGATCGGAACCGGGTTCATGAAATGAATGCCGATGAAGCGTTCAGGCCGGTCGGTAGTTGCCGCGAGACGTGTGATGGAAATCGAGGAGGTATTCGTTGCCAGAATGGCTTCCGGCTTCAGAATCGGGCAAAGCTGCGAAAAAATCTTCCGCTTCACCTGCTCGTTCTCGACAGCCGACTCGATCACCAGATCTGCTTCCGACAGAAGATCCAGATCGGCAGCCGGCTTGATCCGGTCGAGAGCTGCAGTGCGCGCTTCTTCCGTAATGAGCGACTTGCTGACCTGGCGCGCCATGTTGCCGTTGATCGAGGCCAAACCGGACTCAATGCGCTCTACGGAGATGTCGCTGAGCCCGACGTCGAAGCCGGCGAGTGCACACACATGCGCGATGCCACTGCCCATCTGGCCTGCGCCAATCACGCCAACTTTCTTGATTTCAACGACCATCTTTAATTCGACCTCATACGGAACTACCCGGCACACCGGGACGGATTGCCGTTATTCTTGGCAAGTCTTGCACCGAACAGCAAGAACCCCGAGGCGAAAAGAGCATTTCACCCCGGGGTCCGTGATCAATATGCCGCAGTCTTACTCGACGGCAGCCTTCAGATCGGGAAGAACGTCAAAAAGATCGGCGACGAGACCATAATCGGCGACCTGGAAAATCGGTGCTTCCTCATCCTTGTTGATCGCGACAATGATCTTGGAGTCCTTCATCCCGGCAAGGTGCTGGATCGCGCCAGAAATACCGCAAGCGATGTAGAGATCCGGAGCCACGACCTTACCGGTCTGGCCAACCTGCCAGTCGTTAGGCGCATATCCGGCATCAACCGCGGCCCGCGATGCACCAACGGCCGCGCCCAGAGCGTCGGCAACCGGCATGATCACTTCCTGGAACTTTTCTTCAGAGCCCAGCGCACGGCCACCGGAGATGATGACCTTGGCAGACGTCAGTTCCGGGCGGTCAGACTTGGAAAGCTCTTCGCCGACAAATTCGGAAAGACCGGCACCATCGACAGCGGAGACGCTTTCAACAGCAGCACTACCGCCTTCTTCAGCCGCGGCGAAGGTCGATGTCCGCACGGTGATTACTTTTTTCGCGTCGCCCGACTTCACGGTCTGGATCGCATTGCCCGCGTAAATCGGGCGCTCGAATGTCTCAGCGTCAACGACAGCGGTGATGTCGGAGATCTGCATCACATCCAGGAGTGCTGCAACGCGCGGAAGGATGTTCTTTCCGTTCGCCGTTGCCGGTGCGACAACTGCATCATAATCACCGGCCATACCGACAATAAGATCTGCCATCGGCTCAGCCAGCTGATGCTCAAGAGCATCGCTATCGGCAACAAGCACCTTGGAGGCACCAGTCAGCTTTGCAGCGGCGTCTGCCACCGGCTGCACATCTTTGCCGGCAACCAGGATATGAACATCACCGCCAAGGGCGGCGGCTGCGGTAAGCGCCTTTGCGGTCGCATCGTTCAAAGCGCCGCCGGCGTGTTCTGCCACAAGAAGTGTAGTCATGAGTTTTCCTCCTGCGACGGCTCCTTAAAGGACGCCGGCCTCATTTTTGAGTTTATCAACCAGCTCTGAAACGGATCCGACCTTGATGCCGGCTTCACGTGCAGGGGGCTCAGCTGTTTTGACCACGGTCAGGCGCGGCGTGATATCAACGCCGAAATCGGCAGGCGTTTTCTCATCGATCGGCTTTTTCTTGGCCTTCATGATGTTGGGCAACGACGCATAGCGCGGCTCGTTGAGGCGCAAATCGGTTGTTACGATTGCAGGCAGCTTAAGCTTGACTGTCTGCAAACCGCCATCAACCTCACGGGTCACATCGACGGTGCCCTCGCCAAGATCAACCTTGGACGCAAACGTTCCCTGGCTCCATCCGAGCAGAGCCGACAGCATCTGGCCGGTCTGGTTGCAGTCGTCATCAATTGCCTGCTTGCCCACAATCACCAGGCCCGGCTCTTCAGCTTCGACGATACCCTTCAGGATTTTCGCAACAGCCAGCGGCTCTGTGGTTTCGTCGGTTTTCACAAGAATGCCGCGATCGGCGCCCATTGCAAGGCCAGTCCGCAATGTCTCGGTCGCCTGCTGCGGACCCACGGAGACAACAACAACCTCGGTCGCCTTGCCGGCCTCTTTCAAACGCAGCGCTTCCTCAACGGAGATCTCGTCAAAAGGGTTCATGGACATTTTAACGTTCGCCAGATCAACCCCTGAACCATCCGCTTTCACGCGAACTTTAACGTTGTAATCAATGACCCGCTTTACGGGTACGAGGATTTTCATTTTGGTCTCAACCTCTTGCTGGGCCGGCTTTCACCGCACCGCATTTTCATGCTCCTCCTCCACGTGACCTAAGGTCACAAATGGCAGAAAAGAGCCAATCGTGGCGCATGGCGCGGGACGGTACTGAGCTACATGGCAACTGTCAATTGGGGCAAAAGGTCAAAGGCGGCAATTTGGCGCGGAGAGCAAATGATGCGTCGCAAACACTACAATTGCGCCATGCGGCAGAACGCGGGATGCCAGACAAGCCGGAGGGTTTCCTGAGCAATTTCCAGTCTAATTGATCGTATCGCGATTCAATCGGACCGGGAGATGCTTTAAGTGCCTGACGGCAGGGGAGCAAAGCCGTTGGCAACCGGTTCGGCAAAGACGGTCATCCAGGTGCCGGTCTCATCCCGGCAGGCAGTTCCCCTTATCGTCAGGTTCAGCTTGCCGAACGCTGTCTCGCGGACATATTCGCGGCACCAGTGACCACTCGTGCTCTTGTAGGTTTCAATCGGGGTCAGTGTTTCCGACCAATCCCCTTGCTGGCCAACCAGGACCGGCTCCCCACTGATCCGGGTTTCGAGCGCATCCTGAATTGATGCAGCCAATAACAGGCGCTCGGATTCCATATGCGCCGCCAATTTTGTTACCGCAGCGTCCATCCGCGACTGCGCCCAATAATTCGTGCCCGCAAAAGTTCCCGCAACAAGCAAAAGCGCGGCTGCCATACGGGCCACTCCCGACTGCCAAATCCTGTGTTTGCGTTCAAGGGCGGGTCGCTCGGAGAACTCGCGGTCGATTGTCCCAAGAAAGCGGTCAAAGGACGGCTGCGGGATCTCTGCCCCAACGGCTCTTTGGACAATTAGGTTGTCGTCGAGCATTTTATTGTAGAGCTTTGCACCATCCCCGGAGGCATTTACACGCTTGAGGATCTCTTCACGCTCATCCTGCGGGAGATCCTGATCGATCAAGCGCCCAATGTCCTCGGCAAGGTTTAACCGCTCGCGCTTTTCTTCAAAGCTCATCACATCATTCCCCCAAGACTGCGCAATGTGACACCGTTCGAGTGTTCCTGGGACTCCAGCCAATCCCGAAGCTTCAACCGGGCCCGCGCAAGCCGGCTCGTTACAGTTCCAATAGGTACGTTCAGCTCATCGGCGACGTCTTTGTAACTTCGCCCTTCCACAGCGATCATGAGCAGCACGATTTTGTTATCCTCTTCAAGCTGTTCAATGAACGCCTGCACCTGCTGCAATTCCAACGACGAGTTGGCCGCCTTCACACCGTCATAGGTCTCGTTGTAGTCAGCCATCACCAGCCCGAGCAGGCGCGACCTGTTGGCCGTATCCCGTGCGCTGTTCAAATAAAGATTTTGCAGGATCCGGAACATCCAGCTGTCGAGCCGGGTGGCAGGATCAAATTTGTCGAGGGACCGGATCGCCCGCTCACATGTAGCCTGCACCAAATCGTCCGCCTGGTCCGGATTCCGGCATAGGCGGAGCGCGAAACTCCGGAGTTTCGGCAGCGCACGGATCATTTCCGTTTTGAGCATATCGTCAGGCAAGGAGTTCTCCGGCAAGCCTCTCTCGAAAACCATAACACCCGGCTACGGCTTTTGATCCCGCAAAAAATTCACATATGTTTCGGAAGAAGCCGGTTGAATCGTGTGTTGTAGTGACGAGCCCGTTGAAAGACAGCAGTCAAAAGCATGCTCGCGGGCCGGAATGCTGGGGATGAAAAGTTCATGAGATCCGCTTGTCAAACGTCATTGCGAGGCCGCCTCTTTGCGATGGTACGCGTCTTGGCGAGCGTCGCGGCTGCGGCATTGGTATTCACATCGGTCTATCTAAGCCCCTTGATTGACCCTGACGGAACCAATGCCGCCGCCGCGCAATCTCGCGGTGACCGTGGGGACAGAGACGGCCGGGGCGACCGCGGAGATCGAGGCGACCGAGGAGATCGAGGTGATCGCGGAGACCGGGGAGACAGAGGCGACCGGGGTGATCGCGGAGACCAGGGAGAGAGGAGCGATCGCGGCGACGACGGGGACGAGGACGGTCCTGAAGGTCAAGAAGATGATTCCGATGAAAGATCAGAGCAAAACAGCGCCCGCAACAACGATGATGATGACGATGAGAGCGACGAGGGGCGGGCCAAGGGCGCCGCAGAAAAGCCTCGTTCAGACGCTACCGAGGAATTGAATCGCCGACGCGGACAGTTTTCTGGCGATAGTGAACCCAGATCTGGACCACTTTCCGCTCAACAGGAACGCGAGGCGATTGCGAACGGCTGGCAATGAAGCTCTGTGGGAGGAGTTGTGCGCGCGTCAATCACCAAAGGCTGTTTGCGGGGTGCCGCATTCGGATTTCTCCTCGTTGCGATTGCTGGCTGCTCCGCAATGGCTTCCCGGGGTCTGGAAGAAAATGACCAGACCGGTTCCGCACCTATTTTAACTCCAGGTGACCGGATATTGGCGGAACAGAGTTTCCAAGACACTCTTGAAACAAAGACGGCCGGCCAGTCTTCAACCTGGCGGAATGATGCGACCGGGGTTGCCGGAACAGTGACACCAATCAAAACCTGGAAAACCCGAACTGGCACCTATTGCCGGAGTTACCGCGAGAAAGTGGTGCTGGCCACCGGGAAAAGCGACAGCACTACTGGAACGGCCTGCCGGACCTCAGCCGGGATATGGAAGCCGGCCTGACGCAAACCTTTAAGCTGCAGGCACACCCATAGCTGCCCGACGACCGCAAGCTGAAAGGTGTTTGCGGCCGTCTCAAGTGTTTCCCGTTGTGTTGAAGCTCAAATTACCTCATGCCCCGGTCAAACAATGGCACGCCGCGCCGCCGGAACGGGATGATCAGCAAGGCACCCGCAACAAGCCCCCCGATATGCGCGATCCAGGCGACCTGGCTGTCGGCGCTTACGGCAACGTTGAACACCTGGTAGAGCACCCAGGCGCCCAATACCCAGCGCGCGGTCAGACGTAAAGGGATCCGGCCCAAGGCAAGCACCCAAATTTTAACATTCGGATGCAGCATCAAATAGGCCGCTACGACACCTGAGACAGCTCCGGACGCGCCAACCAATGGAATGTCCGATGTCTGATCCAGAACGGCATACGTATATCCGCCGGCCGCCGCGCACAGAAGATAGAACACCAGATAGCGCAAATGCCCCATCGCATCTTCGACATTGTCTCCGAAGACCCACAGAAACAGCATGTTTCCAATGAGATGCATGAAACCTCCATGGAGGAATGCATAAGTGACAATCGAAAAGGTGTCCGGAAGCATCTGGAGCTGCGGCGACAGATCCCTCAGATCGAAAAAGACCGACGGAATAAGTCCATAGGAGTAGGAGGAACCGATCATCGCCTGTTCCTGGCCAGCGCCCTGCAGCACGAAATAGACAATAAAGTTCGCCGCGATCAGGCCAAGGTTCACGTATGGACGCGGAACATGTGTAAGCTTGTTGTGGTCATGTAGCGGAATGAACATCCAACCGGCCCCCGGGCGATTTCATATCACCTGTTTTTGCCCGGCACCCACAGGACATCATCCTCGCCCTTGTTGTTCAGATACCTTGAGGCAACAAAGAAATAATCCGATAACCGGTTCATGTACCGGCTTGCTGCCGGATTAATGTTCTCCCGCTGGGACAATTCGACGATCAGCCGCTCTGCCCGGCGCGAGACCGTTCTGGCAAGGTGGAGGTGGGCAGAGGCGGCGCTCCCACCCGGCAAAACGAAGGACCGGAGGGGCGACAAATCCGCGTTCAATTCGTCAATTGCGGCCTCAATCGCCTCAACCTGACCATCTGTAACGCGCAATGGCTCATAACCGAGGTCCTGGCCTGTTTCCGGCGTTGCCAAGTCCGCACCAAGATCGAAAAGGTCATTTTGGATCCGCCCGAGCACACCGTCAACGAGTGGCGCATTTTCAGCGGTTTGAAGACGTACGATCCCGACTATGGAGTTCGTCTCGTCCACGGTTCCATAGGCTTCAATGCGCAGATCGTGTTTGGGGCGCCGCTCACCGGATCCAAGCGCGGTTGTCCCGTCATCACCTGTTTTCGTGTAGATCTTGTTCAGAACGACCATCGCTTCGGCTCACCCCTGTTATTAATTGCCAGTGCCGAAGAAGTAGAGCCCGCCCATCACTAGGACAATGACCAAAAACTGTAAACCGACCCGCCAACGCATCAACATTTGCGATCGGTTGGAGGGGCCATTTCGAAACATGTTGATGAGACCGAGCGCCAATACGATTGCAACGGCGGCCATGCCGATTGGTATTAGGGTATTTACAAAACTCGCCATAGTCTTTTCCTTCAGATCGGCTCATATCTGCGTCCGTACCTTTGTGCCGGCCTCAGCAGTTTTATTCTTCGCTATCTGCCGCCCAAATGCAGAACCGGTCCAGCAAGCCGGTGGGAAGCACCCTTCTTGCCACAGCCATGACAGTGGTGGGAACCGTGACATGGTAACGCGCTTTCGGGCGCTTGGCCTCTACCGCATGTACCAGGCGCGACACGACAGATCCCGGCGGAAGCTTGAAAAACCCCGGTTCGCCAGATTCCATGCGGACACGGCGTTTTTCATACGTTGCTTTGTGTGGTGAACGCTTCAGCCCCTCATCACCGATCCAGCGATCGAAATTTTGCAGTGCGTTTTTGGTGAAGTCCGTATCGATTGGCCCCGGCTCTATCAGGGAAACATGAATGCCGGTGCCTTTCAGTTCCTGGCGCAAGGTGTCTGAGTAGGCTTCAAGTGCAAATTTGGACGCCGTATAGGCGCCCCGGTATTTCACCGAAACAAGGCCAAGCACCGAAGAACATTGCACGATCCGGCCTGAATGACGATCACGCATGGCCGGAATGAGCCGCTGTGTCAGATCATGCCAGCCAAGGAAATTCGCTTCAAAAAGCGCGCGCAGAGCAGCGACCGGAATATCCTCCAAGGCGCCCGGAACGGCATAGGCTCCATTGTTGAACACGGCATCGATGCGATTATCCGTCAGAGCAAGAACGGAATCGGCGGTCGCCTTGATACTTTCCGGGTCCTCATAGTCCAGGCGGAACGCTTCAAAGCCCTGATCGGTTAAACGGGCAACATCCTCGTCCCGCCGGGCCGTGGGAAAGACGCGCCAATTCCGGCCGCGCATCACACGGGCTGCTTCAGCGCCAATTCCTGATGAGCATCCTGTGATCAGGATACTTCTTTGTGCCGAAACAGCCGGCGACCGGTCATTCATTGATAACTAATCCGAAATTCCCAATCAAACCCGGCAAACAATCCATTGCCGGGCTCTCCCATCCCGCTTCTGTCTTATCAGATGGGTTCTCCAGAAAGCAATTTCGGAACTGGTCCGGCAAACCCCGATGCCTCTTTGATAAACTGGCTCTTCAGCTTTGGCATGCGGTCGACCAAGCCAAGCCCGAAATCCCGCACAGCCCGGATGACATCAATGTCATTTGAGAAGAGGCGGTTTAGGACATCCGTTACAACGCCCATCTGGAACGTGTCGAAACGGCGCCAGCGCTGGTAACGTTCCAGGATATCCATGCCACCAACATCCTGACCAAGCCGGCGGGCATCGACAAGCACCTCGGCCAGGGCCGCAACATCCTTGAAGCCCAGGTTCAAGCCTTGTCCCGCGATCGGATGAATGCCATGCGCCGCATCACCAACCAGCGCAAACCGTGGCTTCACGAATTCGCGCGCCAATTTGAGCCCCAGCGGATAGGCCCGCCTTGGGCCATCAATTTCCAGCGTTCCAAGGTGATGACCGAACCGGCGCTCCAGCTCCAGCTCGAAGGTAAAATCATCAGAGCGGACAAGCCGGTCGGCGTCGGCCGTCTTTTCAGTCCAGACTAGGGACGACCGGTTGCCGGGAAGGGGCAAAACGGCGAACGGGCCGGCGGGCAAGAAGTGCTCTTCTGCGCGGCCAAGATGCGGGCGCTCATGTTTCACTGTCGTGACAATTCCGGACTGGCCATAATCCCAGTCAACTGTCCGGATGCCCGCCAGGTCGCGCAGTTTTGACCGCACACCATCGGCAGCAACGAGCAAGCGGGTCCTCAGTTCAGATCCGTCCGCAAGAACAAGATCAACGTGATTTGAATGTGTCCGGAATGTCTCAGCCATACCGGGAGCGAAAAACACAACACCGAGTTTTTGTGCGGCTTCGTACAGCGCAGGCATCATCAACCCGTTCGGGACCATGTGGGCGAAGGGTTCGCCGTCTGTTGTTTCGCCATCGAAGGTCAGAAAGACCGGACGGACGGAATCCCGCAGCTTGCTGTCCGTCACGATCATCTCGTTGATCGGCTGCGCCTTTTCCTTCAGCGTGTCCCACACGCCAAGCTGCGACAGCATGCGCGATGCTGCGGCCGCAATTGCGGACGCCCGGGGATCTTTGTGCAGGTCATCCATAGGCTTGGGATCAATGATGGCACAGGACGCGGACGGATCTGCCGTTTTCAGGGCGACCGCGAGCGAAAGTCCGACATATCCTCCGCCTGCAATGACCACATCAAAGATATCCGGCTGTCCTTCTGGCTGCGCCATTATTCTTTCACTCCTCGTCCAGTTGTCTCGGGGGCATCTTGACTTTAACGTCAACAGCCGTTCAACAGATCACATGGGCCGCGGCCGACGCCGTGCAAATCACATGACCTCTTCATATCAAGGATCCTGCCGATGAACACGGCCATCGATACGCTTTTGCAAATTCTCGACCTGGAGCCGCTGGAACACAACCTGTTCCGTGGTCGCAGCCCACAAGTCGGCTGGCAGCGGGTGTTTGGAGGGCAGGTCATCGGCCAGGCACTGGTTGCAGCTTCACGAACCGTGATCGAGGATCGTCACGTGCACTCCCTGCACGGGTACTTTCTGCGCCCGGGCGATCCCGCGGTGCCGATCATCTATGAAGTCGACCGGATCCGCGATGGCGGCAGCTTCACAACCCGGCGCGTCGTCGCAATCCAGCATGGCGAAGCAATATTTTCCATGTCCGCGTCGTTTCAGATCCGCGAAGGAGGTCTGGAGCACCAGATCGCCATGCCAGAAGTGCCCGGCCCGGATACTTTGCCGAGCGAACAGGAGCTCAAGGACAAGTTTTTGTCCATGGCACCGGAAAACATCCGAAAATACTGGGAGCGGGAACGGCCAATTGAAATGCGGCCGGTCGACATGACCCACTATTTCTCCAAAAAGGCCCTGCCGCCGCAGCAATATGTCTGGGTTAGAGCATCAGGCCAGTTGCCGGAGGATGAACGGATCCATCAATGCGTCCTGGCTTATGCCTCCGACATGACCTTGCTCGACACATCCTTGTTTCCGCACGGCACATCCGTCTTCAGCCCCAAAATCCAGGCGGCGAGCCTCGATCATGCCATGTGGTTCCACCGGCCGTTTCGCGCCGATGAATGGCTGCTTTACGCAACCGATAGCACCTCGTCCTCCGGCGCACGCGGCATGAACCGCGGCCTGCTTTACGCCCAAGACGGCAGGCTGATCGCCTCGACCGCTCAGGAAGGGCTGATCCGGGTCCGCAAAAAGGATTAAAAGAGCCTCTTATCTGACCGGACTGGTAAAGCCTGTTATTGCCAACGGATTGTCGGTGAGCGCCTTGGGATCCGGTGTATCGGGTCTCAATGCACCGGAGAAGGCCTCGAACATTTTGCGCACGAAGCCCTCCGGCAGATCCTTGGTGATGAAAACCATCCGGGTGCTGTGATCATCGTCCGGCCAGGCTTCAAGGGTCGCCGGCGGGTGGAAAACATGTTGCACCCCGTGGATCACGACCGGCCGGTCCGGATCTTCTGCGATCTGGACGATCCCTTTGACCCGCAGCAGTTTCGGGCCATGCGCGGACCGCAGGAGATCCAGAAACATCTCAAGAGCGGAAGCGGATACGGGCCGGTCGGTGGACAAGGTAAATGCCCGGATCGCCTCACTATGCCGGTTCACGTCGTGGGCATGGCCGTGATCGCCGTGCCCGTGATGATGCCCATGAGGGTGGTGGTGATGGTGCCCCTCGCCATGGCCATGTCCGTGCGCATGATCATGAGTGTGACCGTGATCATGGTCCTGCCCGTCATAAGCTTCCGCGTTCAACCAGCCGGCGACGTCCGGGATTTTTGTGGCCGGATCGTAAAGGCCTGCATCAAAGAGCTTACCCGGAACGGCTTCACCGGCCTGGACATCAAGAACCCCTGCGCCCGGGTTCAGAGCCTTCAAGCGCTTTCGCAGCGTTTGAAAACTGGCGGTCTGCTCCGGCGTTGTTAAAAGGTCGGTTTTTGTGAGAACGATCCTGTCTGCAACAGCCGCTTGCTTGCGCGCTTCTTCATGCTCATCAAGCGTCTGAACGCCATTTACAGCGTCAACCAGCGTGACGACACTTTCGAGCCGGTATCGCATCACAAGATACGGGTGCAGCATGACTGTGTGCAGGATAGGCGCCGGATCCGCGAGACCGGTTGTCTCAATGACCACCCGGCTCAAACGTTCGGTGCGGCCATTGTCGAGGTGGCGCAACAGATTTTCCAGCGTGGTGACCAGATCGCCACGGATCGTGCAGCAGAGGCAGCCGGACGACAATTCCACTATGCCTTCGCCGGCTTGGCCAACAAACAGGTGGTCGAGGCCGATTTCGCCAAATTCGTTGATGATGACGGCCGTATCCGCCATGGCCGGATCGTTAAGTAGGCTGTTGAGCAGCGTCGTCTTCCCAGCCCCGAGGAACCCGGTCAAAACAGATAGCGGAATAGGTGGCTTGGGGCCCTTACGGGTTGCACCGGCACTTGAAGTCTTGGGGGCGGTCATGGATCAGCTTTTTGATGATTGCAGCTGATCCATCAATTAAGTGACTTCGCTTCGTTTGGAAACCCGGCCGGTCGGCAATATCGGTCAGCAAAGCGCGAAAGCGTGGCAAAACCGCTTGCTGGCCTAACCGGCGTTCAAGACATGAACTTCGCCGGTTTCAGAGGACTTTTTATCTTCGTTGTCCGATGCCCGGTCAGCCTCTTCTACCGAAAGATCCATAGGCGTCAGATCTTGCGCAAGGTCTTCTTCATCTGACGGAGCGTCTGCGTCGTTGTCGACCACAATTCGCACAGCCTGCGCCGCGCGGCGCAACGTGGCAATAACGTCCTCGACAGATCCGCCTTCTTCGAGTTGATCAGCAGAAATCTCTGCAAGGCTCGCAAGTGCGCGAATTGTGGCAGTAGATCTCGGTTCTATCATCATCCGATCTCTCGCTGTAA
Source organism: Roseibium denhamense (assembly GCF_009711415.1). Taxonomy (GTDB): domain Bacteria; phylum Pseudomonadota; class Alphaproteobacteria; order Rhizobiales; family Stappiaceae; genus Roseibium; species Roseibium denhamense. Next base: position 82,202 of record NZ_SMLZ01000100.1, on the reverse strand, counting down.
AAGTGTCAGCATTTCCTATGCCAGAAGTGACCCAAGGTGTGTCACGGCATTTTCCGGAAAGCACATACGCTCTTTGGAAAATTGCTGATAGAATTGTTAATGATTACAGTAAACAAACGGTTAAATGAAAAATTAACTTCCGTTAGAACAGATTACTAGAAAGTTAATCTATTGCTTTTTAGGGCTGGGATTTGGCACAGGAATCGTGAAATCGAGCCCTTTGCGAAAGATCGACCCTGGTGCCGCCTGACTGGTGTCCACGGCGGAGCCCGGACGCACGGCGGACGCCGCCGCTGGCCCAACCGGGGCCGCTTCAGCCGTTTGCTGTAGTTGCGTACGGATCTGGTATTCAGCCCGGCGGATCGGATTGGGATTCGGCAAGGGAATATCTTCTGCCGGAACTGCCGCAACAGATGGAGCAGAGGTCGGATTGCCGAGACCAACAGGCAGCGGACGGTATGCCACCCGGCGCGGACCAAGCGTCCGGTCCAGGATCTTCGCCCAATCCGGCTTGCCATTGGCCTTCGTGAAGCCACTTGAATCAACTTTCTTCGGGTCCGCGTCTTTGGCCTTGCCGAAAAAAAGGACACCGCCGCCGGAGGTCTGCTTTATGTCGTATTTCGCGACATATTCGGTCGAACTGAGCTTCTTGTTGCGGCGGCAGTATCCGTCGGCTGGCGGATTGCCGGAAGATCCACGCATTTGGGTCACGGATTTTCCGCCCCGTTTCCGAAATCCAGTGTCGAACAATTCGCGGGCAAAAGCCGTCCGCTCCAGACCGGAGGAGGCGCCCATGATAATCGCTATCAGTGTTCTGCCATTGCGCGTCACTGAGGCGGCGACATTGTACCCTGAGTTACAGATGTAGCCTGTCTTCATGCCATTCGCGCCCGGCACACGCAGCAAAAACTCCCGGTTCGCGGACCGGAGCGTTTTCTTCCCAAAGCGGATGCCGGGATGTTTGTAGAAATCGCGGGACTCGGGAAAGTCTTTCCGCAGGGCCATGGCTAGGATCGCCATGTCACGGGCGGTCGTAACCTGCCGGTTATCCGGCAATCCGTGGGGATTGGTGAAGCGTGTGTTGGTCATGCCAAGGCGGCGCGCTTCCGCATTCATCCTGTCGATGAAGGCGCCTTCCGAACCGGCAACCGCCTCACCAAGCGCGACAGACACGTCATTTGCCGATTTGATCATGATGATCTTCAGCGCTGTATCCACGGTGAACCGCGTTCCAACCTTGAAACCCATCTTGCTGGGCGGTTCGGCGGCAGAATTCTTGGATTGAACAACACCTGATGAAAGAGACAGGCGGCCTTCCCGAATCGCTTTGAAGGTCACATACGCGGTCATCATCTTGGTGAGAGAGGCCGGGTACCATTTGCGAGTGGCGTTTTTTTCATCAACCACGGCACCATTCCGCGCGTCTACCAGCACGTAGGTGCCTATTTCAGCGGTTGATGAACTCGCGGACCAGGCAAGAAGCAAAAAAGCGATGGCCAGCGTTGCCACTGGAAAACGGCCTGCTTGGCGTATTGTCACCGATATCCCCGCTTGTACCGCAATCACTAGAGACGGACCTGCCGAGCGGCCAGCCTGGCCACCCTTATCATTCCGCAGTTAAGAAAGCGGAACCTAATCGGATGAGCAACCCCTGTCGTCGAGAAGTTCCCTGACGATTTTAAAGGCAAAGGCTCAACAGTTAGGCATATGGAGCAAGTCGCTCCGAAATTCCGGCAATAATTCAGAATGTTAATCCTTGGCGCCTCGCTATTTGGCAAGCGATTTTGGAGTGGCGCGGCTCTTGCTAGAAGTATCAATGATCGAGATTGCGTCTTGCATCGGGACCGCCCGGCGTCGCAATCTGTTTAGGCGAGAACGATGGACATCGAACCAAGACGAATTGCGGGGCACATCCGGCGTGTATGATGCTGGTTTAACAACACTATCTGCGCCACGCCAAGCGGCGATGCAGCGGGTGAATGGCGTTGGACGTGTTGGTTTTGCCTATTCCAATGGACAAACGCGCCTATCCGATCTTTATCAATCAGGCGCTGCCAAAATCAGGCTTCCCAAGGTTTATGACCAAGCTGCAACCGCCGTTCTAATAAATACTGCAGGCGGCCTCACTGGTGGCGACCGGCTCTCTCTTTCCGCGAGGGTCGGCGCGGGTGCACACGCGATTGTGACCACCCAAACGGCAGAGCGCGCCTACCGCTCTCTCGGCACTTCCGCAGAAATGACGAGTACCTTGACCGTGGCTGACGGCGGGCTGCTCGAATGGCTGCCACAGGAAGCGATTCTCTTCGACCACTCCAACATCCAGCGGACAGTCCGTGCAGACCTGACCGGCAATGCAAGGCTTTTGATGTGCGAGGGTTTCGTACTCGGACGGGCCGCCATGGGAGAAACCTTGACCAAACTGACCTTCAAGGACAGCTGGCGAATCTCCCGGGACGGCCGGCTTGTTTTTGCCGATGACGTCAGGCTGGATGACGATCCAGCCGCGTCCATGCTCGGAAAAGCGACCGGCGGCGGCGGACTGGCAGTTGCCACAGTTCTCGATTGCCGGCTGGATGCCGAAGATCACATCGCTCATGCCAGAGCCAGTCTGGCACCTTGCGGAACTTCGGATGTTGCGGCCGCGGCAAGTGCCTGGAACGGGGTTTTGCTGGTGCGGATGGTCGGCCGGTCGGGCCATGCCTTGCGGAAAACACTGACGACTTTTTTAACCCATTACCGCGCGGCACAATTGCCGCGGGTCTGGTCCTGTTAAGCCCGGAGTAGATGGATAATGAATCTGACGCCGAGAGAAAAAGACAAGCTTTTGATTTCAATGGCCGCCATGGTTGCGCGCCGGCGCCTGGAACGCGGCGTGAAGCTGAACCACCCGGAGGCCATTGCATTGATAACGGATTTCGTTGTTGAAGGCGCACGGGACGGGCGCACGGTGGCGGACCTCATGGCAGCGGGCGCAAATGTTATTACGCGGGACCAGGTCATGGAGGGCGTTGCAGAAATGATCCACGATGTTCAGGTCGAGGCCACTTTTCCCGACGGCACCAAACTCGTGACTGTTCATGAACCAATCCGCTAAGAAGAGGAGCGCATGATGATCCCAGGTGAAATCTTTGCCGCGGACGGCGACATCGAACTCAATGCCGGATTGAAAACGCTCGATCTGGAAGTATCGAATACAGGCGATCGCCCGATCCAAGTTGGCAGCCACTATCACTTCGCCGAAACAAACCCTGGCCTTTCCTTCGACCGGGCAGCGGCAACCGGAATGAGGCTTGATATTCCAGCCGGAACAGCGGTCCGGTTTGAGCCCGGACAAAGCAGAACCGTCACGCTCGTGCCTTATCGCGGGAACCGGACCGTCTACGGCTTCAACCAGAAAGTCATGGGTGAATTGAAAGGATGAGCGCCATGCGCAGGTACCAATCGGCGATTTTGACGGCCTGTTTTCTTGGGGCCACCAGCCTATCCGTTCCGGCCGCAGCTCAACAGGATACCGACTGCAAAAGTCCCGTCACCCAATCAGACATGACCTATTGTTCGAAGCTAGACTGGGAAGCTGCGGACAAGGAACTGAATACAGCCTATGCAGCCGCGATGGCCTCCATGAAACAGACCGATAGCTACTTGTCCGACGATTTGAAGGGCGCAGCGGATGCCCTGCGGAACGCGCAACGGGCCTGGATACCCTACCGGGACAAAGCCTGTGACGCGTATGGCTTTTTGGCAAGAGGCGGAAGCATGGAGCCCATGCTTGTGTTCGATTGCCGGACAACCCTGACGCAGCAGCGCACCAAGGAACTTCAGGATCTTGCGAAGGGGCTTGGAAATTGACGATGCTCCAACGCCTTGCCGCACTAACATTCCTGATGGGCCTATACCACGGGTCCGCAGCAGCGCAGCAGGCAATTGATTGCGGCTACCCGCTCAATAACAACGAGCGCACCTATTGCGCGGAAGAAGCGCTGGAGCAGGCTGAAGAAGATCTCGGCTCTGCATACCAGCAGGCGCTTGTGGTCATGGCGCAGACCGATGAGACGCTGCCAGATCACTTGAAAGGCAGCGAGAATGCCCTCAAAGACGCACAAGACGCCTGGTTGGTGTTCCGGGACAAGGACTGCACGGCATATGCCAAACCGTTCCGGGCCGGCACACAAGGTCAGATGACCTTCCTTGGCTGCATGATTATCTCAACACAGCAACGTGCGGAACAACTGCTGGCCATGGCGGAAGACTATGGCGGGTGAATTGCCGTTTGATCGCAGATCGGAGACGTGAATGGCTTATAAAATGCCCCGGGCCGCCTATGCGGACATGTTCGGACCTACCACTGGCGACAGAGTGCGCCTCGCCGATACCGACCTGATGATAGAAGTCGAGAAGGACTTCACCACCTACGGCGAGGAAGTGAAGTTCGGCGGCGGCAAGGTGATCCGCGACGGCATGGGCCAAAGCCAGAACCCGCGCTCCGCAGGCGCCGTGGATACCGTCATCACCAACGCCCTGATCGTCGATCACTGGGGCATCGTCAAGGCCGATGTCGGCCTGAAAGACGGCCGTATTATCGGCATCGGCAAGGCAGGCAACCCGGATGTCCAGCCCGGTGTGGACATCATCGTCGGCCCAGGAACGGAAGCCATCGCCGGGGAAGGCAAGATCCTGACCGCAGGCGCTCTGGACGTTCATATCCACTTCATTTGCCCGCAGCAGATTGAAGAGGCCTTGACCTCGGGTGTCACCACCATGCTTGGCGGCGGAACGGGGCCGGCGACCGGAACAAATGCCACCACCTGCACACCCGGTCCTTGGCACATCACACGGATGCTTCAATCCGCAGACAGCTTTCCGATGAATCTGGCTTTCGCCGGCAAGGGCAACGCGTCTCTGCCGGCCGCGCTGGAGGAACAGGTCCTTGCGGGCGCGTCCGCCTTGAAGCTTCACGAGGACTGGGGCACCACCCCGGCTGCCATCGACACCTGCCTGTCCGTCGCGGACGAGTACGATATTCAGGTAATGATCCATACTGACACCTTGAACGAATCCGGATTTGTCGAGAACACGACGGCCGCGTTCAAGAACCGGACGATCCATGCCTTCCACACGGAAGGTGCAGGCGGCGGACACGCGCCCGATATCATCAAGGTCTGCGGTGAATTGAATGTTCTGCCGTCGTCCACAAATCCAACGCGGCCCTACACGGTAAACACACTTGAAGAGCATTTGGACATGCTGATGGTGTGCCACCATCTCGACGGGTCCATTCCTGAAGATGTTGCCTTTGCCGAAAGCCGCATCCGCAAAGAAACGATCGCGGCAGAAGATATCCTCCATGACATGGGAGCCTTCTCGATCATCGCATCTGACAGCCAAGCGATGGGCCGGGTCGGCGAAGTCATAATCCGCACGCTGCAAACCGCGCACAAGATGAAGGTTCAACGTGGCAAACTGAGCGAAGAAACGGGCGAAAACGATAACTTCCGCGTCAAACGCTACATGGCGAAAATCACGATCAATCCTGCGGTTGCCCATGGACTTGATGAGCATATTGGCTCGGTCGAAGTTGGAAAGCTTGCGGATCTTTGCCTTTGGGACCCCAAATTTTTCGGGGTAAAACCGGATATGGTTTTGAAACTCGGCACCATCGCCGCCGCCCCGATGGGCGATCCGAACGCTTCAATTCCCACCCCTCAACCGGTTCACTACCGCCCCATGTTCGGCGCGTTCGGCAAGGCTATGACCCACAGCCGGGTGACATTCGTCTCCAAGGCCGCCTATGACAACGGCGTCAAGGACAAGGCCGGTCTCGACAGTCTGGTTCTGCCGGTGAAAAACGTGCGCGGCGGCATCTCCAAGAAATCGATGGTGCTCAATGACGCGACGCCGGAAATCAACGTGCATCCGGAAACCTATGAAGTCCGGGCAAATGGGGAGTTGCTGACCTGCGAACCGGCGGAGGTCCTGCCCATGGCCCAGCGCTATTTTCTTTTTTAACGGCTGACCGGTAACGGCAACAAAGGCATCAAATGTACAAGATCATTGGTTTTCCGCAGACACGGGCTATGCGCGTTATGTGGCTGCTTGAAGAGCTCGGAGAACCTTACGAAATCGATCCGGCGCCGCCGCAATCCGACACCATCCGCGCGGTCAACCCGAGCGGAAAGGTTCCGGCACTCGTCGATGGCGATCTCACGGTTACCGAATCCATTGCGATCTGCACCTATCTTACCGACAAACATGGCAGGTTTACCTTTGCTGCCGGCACCCCGGAACGCGCCATACAGGACAGCTTTACGCAGTTTGCGGTCGATGTTCTGGAAGGCGCACTCTGGACCGCCGCCAAAAACACCTTTGTGAACCCGGAAGAGTTCCGCGCACCGGACGTCAAGAAGGCTTGCCGCTACGAATTTGCGCAAGGCTTGGAAACACTGTCCGCCCGGCTGGGGGATGGGCCATATGTGATGGGGGAAACATTCACGGTTCCCGACATCATAATCGGTCATTGCGCCGGTTGGGCCGTGGCCGCCAAGTTCGACCTGCCGCCCGACGGACCTGTTTACGACTACTTCAAACGCTTGCGGTCCCGTGACGGCTATAAGGCCATGACGGCCAAGGTGAAGGCCGCCCTATGATCCGGGTGTCAACCATTGTGCGGGCTGGAAACTGGACAGGTCCAGCAGCGGATTCAATCACGTTGGACCGCGAAGACCGTCATCGCCGGCGTGCGGTTTTGACAGCAATTGGAGGCCTGTCATTTCTTCTGGATCAGCCAAAAGCCGTCCACCTGCATCATGGGGACGGGCTGGTCCTTGAAGACGGGCGGATCGTTGAAGTGTTGGCCGAGCCGGAAGATCTGATCGAAATCAGAGCCGAAAATGCCGCCCATCTTGTCAAGATCGCTTGGCATCTTGGGAACCGGCACCTGCCGACCCAGCTGATGGGGGATAGGCTTCGGATCCGGCGGGATCACGTAATTGAAGACATGGTCGAAAAACTCGGTGGCACATTAACCGCTGTATCCGCTCCTTTCGACCCGGAAGGCGGCGCCTATGGCCACGGTCAGACCCATGGACACAGCCACGGTCATGGTCGCGGGCATGCACACCCTCATGACTGATTTTTTCCGCGTCAATGATGTTGGTGGCATCCTCGCCTTGAGCGGGCATCCACCCGCTTGCAGAGAAACTGCACCAAAAATTCACAAGTTGCGGCAACCAGATAGGCGAATGGATCCTGGCATAGAGGCCGGGAGCACAACCATGGAAAAGCTCGGCGAAGGGGCTTTGGAATGACCCAGCCGATCTCCCAATCCGCGCTCTACCGGCTGATGACGTTTCTCTCGCCCGCCTTTCCCGTGGGTGCCTTCACCTATTCCCATGGGCTGGAGCAGGCGATTGAGGCAGGAGATGTAACGGACATCCTGTCCTTTACGGATTGGCTACAGGACGTTCTGCAATTCGGGGCCGGGCGCACCGACGCCATTCTTTTGAAAGAAACACATGCGGCGTGCCATATCGGCGATGTGAAGCGGATCGAAGAGCTGCAGACGCTCGGGCTCGCAATGCAACCGTCCAAGGAACGGTATCTGGAAACAAGCGCCCAGGGTACAGCCTTCATTAATGCGGTCGCACAAAGCTGGGCGCCAGCCGATGGCAAGACCGCGGGGCGCACCTTTCTGGATATGACTGCAAAGTCTTCCGGACCCTGGCCCTATCCGGTGGCAGCAGGGCTTACCTGTGCTGCCCACGGGATACCGGTTTTACCGGCAACGACTGCATTTCTGCACGCATTTGCGGCCAACATTGTTTCAGCCGCAGTCAGAGCAGTTCCATTTGGTCAGAACCAGGGCCAAGGCGTTCTTGCAGAGTTGGAGCCGCTTGTATTTCAGATCGCTGACCGGGCTCAAACCTGTGGCCTCGACGATTTGGGAACCTCCACCTTTCTTGCAGATATCGCCTCAATGGCCCATGAAACCCAATATTCGAGGTTGTTTCGTTCATGACATCTCAAAACGGTCCCTTGCGCGTTGGTATCGGAGGTCCCGTTGGGGCTGGAAAAACCACGCTGACGGAAAAACTCTGCAAGGCGATGCGGGAGCGTTATTCCCTCGCGGTCATTACCAATGACATCTACACGAGCGAAGATGCTGAAGCTCTGATGCGAGCGCAGGCACTTACCAGTGATCGAATCCGCGGGGTGGAAACAGGCGGCTGCCCGCATACGGCGATCCGGGAAGATGCCTCGATCAACCTGGCAGCTGTTGATGATCTCACCCAGGCCTTTCCTGATCTCGATCTCATTTTGATTGAGTCCGGCGGTGACAATCTTGCAGCGACGTTTTCCCCGGAATTGGCAGACCTGACCGTTTATGTGATCGACGTGGCGGCCGGCGAAGAAATACCGCGCAAAGGCGGCCCCGGAATCACCCGTTCTGATCTGCTTGTGATCAACAAGACCGACCTTGCCCCGTATGTGGGCGCGGATCTTGATGTGATGGACCGGGACGCCAGGAAAATGCGCAAGGATAAACCGTTTGTTTTTGCCAATCTCAAAGCGGGTGAGGGCGCCGAATCTGTGGTAGACTTCGTCATCTCGAAGGGTGGGCTCTTTGCATAAATGGTGGCAAACAGACAGGAAGCCTGTGCGCAAAACAACGCACTCTGGTGTGATGCGGTTCTAAAAGCCGCCGGAGCAAAAACACACTTTCATTCGGCCTTCTGGAATGCCACCGGCAAAACACTTCCACTTTATCCAAACCTCGTGACCACCTCACCAAAAACAAGTGCGGACCTTGATGCTGCGCTGGCCAGACTACCGGTGAATGCCGCTGTAAAAGACAGTTTTGATACACTCGATCTGAGCCGCCAAGGTTTCAAGAAACTCTTTCAAGGAACCTGGCTCTTCCGGCCACCGGTTTCCGCAAAAAAGGCTTCCGCACCCCCTTGCTGGCACCAGATCACCCATGCCGAGAGCCTCAAAAAATGGCTCCACGAGTGGAACAGCAAGGAAGCCTTGCATTCGGTGTTCCCGAACCGTTTGCTGGAGGACAGCACCGTCAGTTTTGCCGCCATCCATAAAGACAGCGTGCTAAAGGCAGGCGCCGTCTTCAATTCCGGCCCAAGCATCGAGGGCAAGGACATACTTGGCATATCAAATCTGTTTTACAGAAAAAGCTGGCGGTACAGTGCCTTACACGATCTGATGGAGCCGTTTCCACATAAGGCGATTTGCTGCTACGAGACCGACCCGGATATCTTGCCGGTCTACAGCCAATTGGGTTTCGAGCCATGCGGCACATTGACGGTGTGGCTGAGAACCTCACAGCCAAGCAGCACCGAAACAGGTTGATCTTTGCAGCGTCCCGTCGCACCTTCGCCAAAAACGCGGAGGGGAGTGGACCCAGCCATGATGTTCGATGGCATTAATATGATCGCGGTGGCAGCGGCTGCCGTTGCGTCCTTTATGTTTGGCGCTGCCTGGTACGGTGTTTTAGGCAAGGCCTGGATGAAGGCTGCCAATCTAACCGAGGACCAGACAAAGCCAAGCACGGGCATAATGATCCTGGCATTCGTATGCCAGTTTGTGATGGCCTTTATTTTTGCCGGTATTGTCTACCATACAGGCGAAACCTCCGTCAGGACCGGACTCATTTCGGCTGGCATGGTTTGGGTTGGCATCGTCATGACCACCCAAATCATCAACCACCGCTTCCAGGGTCAGTCCTGGATGCTGACCGCCATTGACGGCGGCCATTGGCTCGGCGTACTGGCCATTCAGGGTGTGGTCTTGGGGCTGGTCAGCTGACGCAAACGTAATTCTCTACGTATTTGAACGCATTAGACCAATGGCTCGCCGACTAAAGGACTAACTCGAGGTTCTGGACGGTACGGAGTGCCGTAAGCATAATGCCAACAGCAAAAATGGACGCGGGCGAGCGGAGGATAAGCGCGCCGTGGACAAAATTGTGCTCTCTGGGAGGTTTTCACATGTCCGAATCTGTCTTTCCCGTTCCGGCGGATGTTGCTGCACGGGCGCATGTCGATAATGCAAAATACCTTGAAATGTATCAGCGGTCGGTCGACGATCCGGATGGCTTTTGGGGAGAGCACGGAAAACGCGTCGACTGGATCAAGCCGTTTACCAAGGTCAAGAACACCTCCTACGACTATCACAATGTATCCATCAAGTGGTTCGAAGACGGTACACTGAACGTCTCTGCAAACTGCATTGACCGGCACCTGGAAAAGCGCGGTGACCAGCCGGCCATCATCTGGGAGGGCGATGATCCAAGCGAACATAAGGTCATCACCTACAAGGATCTGCACCATGAAGTAAACAAGTTCGCCAATGTTCTGCATACACAGGGCGTCAAAAAAGGCGACCGGGTCACGATCTATCTCCCGATGATACCGGAGGCAGCCTATGCCATGCTCGCCTGTGCGAGGATCGGCGCCATTCATTACATCGTGTTTGGCGGCTTTTCACCTGACAGTCTCGCCCAGCGCATCGAAAGCTGCAAAAGCAACTGCGTAATCACGGCCGATGAGGGCCTGCGCGGCGGACGGAAAGTGCCTCTCAAACTCAATGTCGACAAGGCCGCGGAAAAAGCGCCGGTCGGTAGTGTGATCGTCGTCAAACGCACCGGCGGCGACATCTCCATGCAAGAAGGCCGGGACGTTTGGTATCACGAAGAAGCCGACCGCGTATCTGACCATTGCGCACCGGTAGAAATGAATGCGGAAGACCCGCTGTTCATTCTCTACACGTCCGGATCGACAGGTCAGCCAAAAGGTGTTGTGCATACCACAGGCGGATATCTCGTCTATGCGTCCATGACCCATCAGTATGTTTTCGATTACCACGAAGGTGACATCTACTGGTGTACGGCAGATGTCGGCTGGGTTACAGGGCACAGCTACATTGTCTACGGCCCCCTTGCGAACGGGGCGACCACGTTGATGTTTGAAGGTGTGCCAACCTATCCCGATGCCAGCCGGTTCTGGCAGGTTTGTGAGAAGCATAAGGTCAACATCTTCTACACGGCCCCGACGGCGATCCGTGCCCTTATGGGTGCAGGAGATGACTTCGTCAACAAGGCCGATCTGTCCTCCCTGCGCCTTCTTGGCTCTGTCGGCGAGCCAATCAATCCGGAAGCTTGGACATGGTATTACAATGTCGTTGGCAAGCAGAACTGTCCGATTGTTGACACCTGGTGGCAGACGGAAACCGGCGGCATCCTGATCACGCCGTTACCGGGCGCGACCGAGCTGAAGCCCGGCTCCGCAACCCGTCCTTTCTTCGGCGTGCAGCCTGCTGTGGTCGACGCGGAAGGCAAGTTCCTCGACGGGGCGACGGAAGGCAATCTTGTCATCACCGACAGCTGGCCGGGTCAAATGCGGACGGTTTATGGTGATCATGACCGCTTCGTGCAAACTTACTTCGCCACCTATAAGGGCCTCTATTTCACCGGGGACGGCTGCCGCCGCGACGGAGATGGCTACTACTGGATCACCGGCCGGGTGGATGACGTTATCAACGTCTCCGGGCACCGGATGGGGACCGCCGAAGTTGAAAGCGCGCTGGTGGCGCATGCAAAGGTCTCGGAAGCTGCTGTCGTTGGGTATCCGCACGATATCAAGGGGCAGGGCATCTATGCCTATGTCACGCTGATGGAAGGCGAAGAACCAACGGATGAGTTAAAGAAGGAACTCGTCAAACATGTCCGGGCGGAGATCGGCCCCATCGCCTCGCCGGACCTGATCCAGTTCTCACCTGGCCTCCCGAAGACGCGATCTGGCAAAATTATGCGCCGCATCCTGCGCAAGATCGCCGAAGATAGTTTCGACAATCTGGGCGATACATCAACACTTGCAGACCCGGCCGTCGTTGATGACCTCATCGACAACCGCCAGAACCGGGCCTAATCAAAACAGTTATTGCGAACAAAAAGCCCGCCAACTGGCGGGCTTTTATTTATTTATATCCATAAATTCTATTGTGATAAGTATATTTGTTGTATCTTTTTCGCGATATTTGAAAACGCCTGCTTCAGTCCTTCGGAAGAACTTGCTTGATAGTAGCTTCCGTCGCTAGCGCAATATTGCATGTTAAGACCGCCGGTAGAGGAATTGTTGCTGCCAAAATAAACACCGAAAATCTGTATACCTGCATCCTTCATGGCATCGCAGTATTCTCTATGTCGAGAAGATGGATCGTCATCGTAACCGCTTCCAGATGAAACATCGTCCCAATAGTAATTACTGGGATCAAGGTCACTAACTACATCTTTACACCTATATTTCCATTTCCCTTTTTTATTCTGCTTCCATCCGCATTCTTCTTCGGTCTCGGTCTTAATCAACTCGAAAGTCCGGTTGTTGTCGCCATCCGTCATCATGATTGCAAATTTAAGAACGTTTTCATCATCATATGAAGCCGGTTCACTGTCGGACGGCCACAGGTTTTTGTAGTTTGGCGAAAGACTGTTCCAGCCCCAGATCGCACCGGTATGACCCGAGGTAGTCCCTGAAGCTTCCAGATCGGCAATCGCCGGTATCAAAAGATCTCGATCATTTGTAAGTGGAATAAGGACCGAATCCGAGGCGCAAGATCCGCCGTTCCCGTAGAAGGTCTCCATCGGTGGTGGGTTTGTTTCATTGTAGTAGGCATAACTAAGGTCTGTGTACTTTACTTCCCAAACTTCGGAGCCATCGTCATAATCCTCGCGTTCGGTAACGCAATCAGAGCTATCGCCATACCCATGTGCCCCCCCTTTTACGTCATCCGCATAGGTTCCGAGGTTGACACCAGCGCTGTAGGGAATGAGTGATATTCGAACTTTTGCGGTCGACGGATCTTGGTCTTCGGGCAGAAGAATGTTGACCACATCGGTAGACGCTTCCCGGAGTGTCACCATGTCGCCGCTCATGGATCCTGTGACATCGACAATAAGTGCCAATTCAACGTCAAATCTAGAATAAGTGACTTCAGCATCGCTGCCAAAGCTGAACCCATCCACGGCATCATAACCGAGCTTACTAATATCTACGAACGGTTCATTAAGGCTGGCGTTTGAGTCTACAGAAATTGTCCCGTTGTCTGAATCAACTGTGAAGGTCAAATGCGCAATAGCTTCGTCCAGGAAGTCTTCGCCCGCCAAATTGGCCCTCAGAGAATTCTCAAGGGCCGTTCTAATTTGCGCATCAGACATCACGGACACTGACAGTTCAGATGCCACAGACAAAGCAGCCGCATCGATCGCATACGCCAGTTTTTCCCGGGCCGTAATTGACCGTGACAAATCAACTGCGAAACCCATTAGTAGAAAAATAAAAGCGACACAGATCGCAAAGGCCGGAAGCACCGCCCCTCGAGCATCCTTGCCGAACCGATTAATTAGATTTCGCAGAGTTACGCGCGAGTTTGCCATGACTGCCTCTTGGTTGTCAGTCATAGCTACTACAGAAATGTACTTAAACCCTTAAGGGCAGACTAAAAGTTTGCTTAATTTTACGTTAATTTTGAATGAAAAAGTCGAGCTTTCGAGAACAAGCTTGCCTCACGGCTCCAGTTCCGTATCCCAGTAGAGGAAATCCAGCCAGCTTTCATGAAGGTAGTTTGGCGGAAAACCGCGCCCGTTGTTATGCAGGTCCTGGATCGTCGGCTGAAATGGCATGTGCATCGGCCACATGTTCAGCTGTTCACAAGACTTGTTCGATTTTCTGAGATTACAGGGAGAGCATGCGGTGATTACGTTGTCCCAGGTCGTCAGGCCCCCTTTGGAGCGCGGGACCAGATGATCGAAAGTCAGTTCATCTTTGGAACCGCAGTACTGGCACTGAAACTTGTCACGGAGGAATACGTTGAAGCGGGTAAAGGCAGGATAGCGGCTTGGTTTGACGAAGGTTTTGAGCGATACGACGCTTGGCAATCGGAACTCGAAGCTCGGACTTCGAACCGCTGTATCGTACTCAGAGACGATATTGACCCTGTCCAGAAAGACCGCCTTGATCGTGTCCTGCCACGACCAAAGGGACAAAGGATAGTAACTCAAAGGCCGGTAATCCGCATTGAGCACCAACGCCGGATGGGCTCCCGACGAAACCGCTATCGTCACCTTCCACTCCTCACGCCTAGTCCGTTTGTCCGCTGTCCGGTCAAACGGACAGCGAAGTATGTCCTGATGTGACAGGAGTATTGTAGTGCTGAGGTGACAGTCTTGTGAAGCCCGGTTAATTCATTTCTTCTGGTATGTATCGGAGCCCGTTTTCAATGGACCGGAAAACTTTAACAGCGTGAATCATTTAGCAAATTAGAAGTGTTTCCGTCCGGAGCGAAAAATTTAAGAGGGATAAGAAAAAAGGCGCCTTGCGGCGCCCTTTAGAAGCTTTCCATCACAGCCGGCGAATCAATTGACGGTCCAGTCCCTGATGTCGACGAAATGACCGGCAATTGCCGCAGCGGCCGCCATGGCGGGGGACACAAGATGGGTCCGCCCCTTGTGGCCCTGACGCCCCTCGAAGTTCCGGTTGGAAGTCGACGCACACCGCTCCCCAGGCGCCAGCTTGTCGGCATTCATCGCAAGGCACATAGAGCAACCCGGCTCGCGCCACTCGAAACCGGCGTTCTTGAAGATAACATCAAGACCTTCTTCTTCCGCCTGTTCCTTCACAATACCTGATCCCGGTACCACCATCGCGCTCACATGGGATGCAACCTTGTGATTGCCGATGACCGCAGCCGCGGCGCGCAAATCTTCAATGCGGCCATTGGTGCAAGAGCCAATAAAAGCGCGGTCAATCTTGATGTCGGTGATCTTTGTTCCGGGCTGGAGACCCATATAGTCCAGCGCCCGTTTTTTGGATTCGCGCCGGTTTTCATCGTCAATTTCGCTGGGATCCGGCACAACGCCTTCGACTGATACGACGTCTTCCGGAGACGAGCCCCAGGAGACGATCGGCGGGAGATTGGCCGCATCAAGCTCAACCACCTTATCGAAATACGCATCAGGATCGGTGTGCAGTGTTTTCCAGTATTCCAGTGCCATGTCCCAGGCTTCGCCTTTCGGCGCTTTAGGGCGGCCTTTGATGTACTCAAAGGTTGTTTCGTCCGGAGCGATCAAACCGGCCCGCGCACCGCCTTCGATAGACATGTTGCATACGGTCATCCTGCCTTCCATCGACAGCGAGCGAATGGCCTCACCAGCATATTCAATCACATAGCCCGTGCCGCCAGCCGTCCCGATCTTACCGATAATCGCAAGAACAATGTCTTTTGCGGTTACTCCAGCCGGAATCTTGCCCTCAACCTTGACCAGCATGTTCTTTGCTTTTTTCTGGATCAGGGTCTGAGTTGCGAGAACGTGTTCGACTTCCGAGGTCCCGATCCCATGAGCCAAAGATCCGAATGCACCATGTGTCGATGTGTGGCTATCGCCGCACACGATAGTCATGCCCGGGAGCGTAAAGCCTTGCTCGGGTCCGACGATGTGCACAACACCCTGGCGCAGGTCGAGCTCAGAGTAATACTCGACACCAAACTCTGCAGCATTCTTAGCCAGTGTAGCCACCTGAAGCGCAGATTCAGGATCGTCAATACCGTGCCGCCGGTCTGTCGTCGGGACGTTGTGATCAACAACCGCCAGTGTCTTCTGAGGTTGGCGTACCTTCCGGCCAGCCATGCGCAATCCCTCGAAGGCCTGAGGGCTCGTGACCTCGTGCACAAGATGCCGGTCGATATAAAGCAGGCCGGTTCCGTCCGGCTGCATGTCGACGGCGTGATCGTCCCAGATTTTATCGTAAAGCGTCCGTGCTTTGGCCATGCGTCTCTCCTCATTCCTTCTGGCCGGCAATCCATTGAAGTTACCGGCCGTCAGTCCTTCTCCGCCTATTTTTTACCGGCAAACAAAGACCAAAAACTGTCACGCTAGTGAATGACAAAGGTCCGGGCCAAGGTCAAGCGCACCAAGTTGAGCTGAATTCAAGTGAGATTGACCGGCAGAAGGACCATTAGCACAAATAAAAAGGCGGCCCGGTGGGCCGCCTTCAAATTCATACAACCAAAATGGTCTTACTCGGCAGCGCTCTCAGCAGCTTCTGCAGCCGCCTTCTTCGCCTCGGCCTTTGCGGCCTTTGCGGCGGCAGCTTCAGCGCGCGCTTCTTCGTTCAGACGCTTGGAGCGAACGTTTGTGTTTTCCACGATACGGGCAGACTTACCGCGGCGGTCGCGCAGGTAGTAAAGTTTCGCACGACGGACTTTACCGCGGCGGACAACTTCAACGCCTTCCAGCATCGGAGAATAGATCGGGAAGACACGCTCGACGCCTTCACCATAAGAAATCTTGCGAACCGTGAAGCTCTCATTGATGCCGCCGCCAGAGCGGGCGATGCAGACGCCTTCATAGGCCTGCGTCCGGGTACGGTTACCCTCGGTGACCTTCACGTTGACACGAACCGTGTCACCAGGAGAAAACGCAGGAAGCTTCCGCTGAGCTTCAATTTTCTCCATTTCTTCCTTGTTCAACTGTTCGATGATGTTCATGGCATTTTTCCCTTTTCAATTACGAAGAGGTCAGAGCGTTCAAAGCCATATATGCGATGAACGGTTCACCAACTCCGGGCCATGTTGCATATCTGCCGGATATTTATGAGCTTTTCCGGATCTTAAGATCCTTGCCCAGTCAGCATTGCACACTTTCGGAACGCAACACTGTCCAACGTGGCAGGCTCTTACAGGAAAATCAGTTACTTGTCATGTGGATTCTTCAGTCCACTTCGTCTTCATCGCAAACATAGCGGGACCAAAGGTCTGGACGCCGCTCGCGGGTAATGCGTTCCGCTTCCGCCAGCCGCCAGTCATGGATCTTCTTGTGGTTCCCGGAAGTCAAAACCTCAGGGATCGCCATGCCTTCAAACTCCGACGGGCGTGTGTAGTGCGGATGTTCCAGAAGACCCGTTTCGAAACTCTCCGTGTCTGCGCTTTCCATATTGCCCATGACGCCCGGAATGAGGCGCACAATTGCGTCCAGCATGGTGATGGCAGCAATCTCCCCACCGGACAGGATATAATCGCCGATACAAACTTCCTCAAGTTGGCGGCTGTCGATAACCCGCTGATCAATGCCTTCAAATCGCCCGCACACGATGATTGCGCCCGGGCCCTCTGCCAGTTCATGAGCCCGTTTCTGCGTGAAGGGAAGGCCGCGTGGGCTCATGAGAAGACGGGGCCTGGGGTCATCGGGCTTGGCTACTGCATCAATCGCAAGCGCCAGGATGTCCGCCCGGAGCACCATCCCTGCACCACCGCCTGCCGGCGTATCATCAACGGACCGGTGTTTGTCTTTGGCAAAGTCGCGAACCTGCGTGGTTTCCAGCCCCCACAAACCCTTCTCGAGCGCTTTGCCGGACAGGCTTTGTCCCAAAGGGCCCGGAAACATTTCCGGATAGAGTGTCAGAATATTCGCGCTAAATCCCATGCCATCCGTTCTGCTTACTCTAGGAGCCCCATACCAATTCAGGACATCCGATTAAGAATGCATTTACCTAGCCAAGCGTAAAGCTATCTCTAATGCGGATTTCGAGCCGCCGGAAAGCTCTGATTAATCATAGTTATGTTCTGTATCAAGCTGGTTTAAACAGGTTTTGTGTCTTGATTAAATTCCCAGTCATACGCTTAAAGCTTCCGGCGATTATTCAGGACCGGGTTGACCAGCACTACTTGGATGTGTCGCTGAGCCGCTTAATTCCGCTTTTCGTTCTCGTGGTTTTTGGCGTTTTGATCGGGCTCGTGTTCGAGACCGGCGTCGATCATCCGTATGACAAGGTCATTCATATCGGCTTTTTTGCGCTTCTGACGCTCTCGATCCACGCGTTCTTTTGCTGCCGATTGCGGATTTCAGCACTTGTTGCATTCGCATTGGGGATCGCGGGCGAGGTTGTTCAAGGTTTCCTTCCCCATCATCAAATGTCATTGCCTGACACATTCGCGAACGCGATTGGTGTTGCATTAACGGTCGCGTTGATCGCGCTGATCCGGTCAGAAACACGCCAGGCGCTGCATGATAAGCAGGACGATTTGGATCTAACGCAGATGGGTTTGGAACCGGTCCGGACCCGTTACCTGTCCGGCTCATCCGAAGAGCGGCCGGATTCATCGTCCGACAAGTAGTCATCTGGAAGACTTACGGTCAACGTTCCCGACTGAACATCCACTTTGGGTACGAACTCGCGCGTAAACGGCACGTAGAATGTCTTCCCGCGCATTGGGCGGATCTCAAGGAGGTCACCCGCGCCAAAATCCTGGACCGCAACAACCTTACCGATTTCGGATCCATCAGTTTCAGTAACAGCCAGGCCGTTGAGATCTGAATAGTAAAATTCGTCCTCATCGGGTTCAGGAAGTTGATCCCTGCTGATGAAAAGCTCAAGACCATTAAGCTCTTCCGCCTGGTTCCGGTCGTTGATCGCCTTGAATTTGGTGATCACGACGGTTTTCTGAACCCGCGCTCTGTCCACCTCGAACGAGCGGCTGCCATCTTTGGTGGTCAGGATACCATAGTCGGCAAAGGAGAGCGGGTCGTCGCCAAATGCCTTGACCCGCACTTCTCCGCGGATACCGTGTGCTGCGCCGATCCGGGCCATGAGCACTTTGGACGTTTCTTTCAACGCCATGTCAAAGGTCTCCGGACCAGTTCAGCGCAACAGCACCCATCATCATATTACTCGGCAGCAGCTTCTTCTGTAGCTTCAGCAGCAGCGGCGGCAGCTTCTTCTTCAGCGGCTTTCTTCTCGTCGAGACGCTCTTGCGCCTTACGGCCCAGCTGAGCTTTTTTCGGGTTGTTGCGCGGCTCGCGCTTCAACAGGCCGGCCGCATCGAGGAAACGGTGCACACGGTCTGTCGGCTGCGCGCCGGTGCCGAGCCAGTACTGAATACGCTCAACATTAAGCTGAACGCGCTCTTCGGAATCTTTCGGCAGCATCGGGTTGTAAGAGCCAACCTTTTCAATGAAGCGGCCATCGCGCGGCGCGCGGATGTCGGCAACAACGATGCGGTAGTATGGGCGTTTCTTGGAACCGCCACGTGCGAGGCGAATTTTCGTAGCCATTTTTTATCTCCAGTATGTTTCAGTTGCCGGTTTCAGCGGCAATGGCTTCATGGTGCCGGATCACTTCGCGAACGATGAAGTTCAGAAGTTTCTCGGCAAAGTCAGGATCGAGATTGGCGTCGGCTGCCAGTTTCCGCAGCCGCTCGATCTGAATTTTTTCCCGCGCCGGATCAGCCGGCGGCAGGTCGTTATTGGCTTTCAAAACACCCACTTTCTGGGTGCATTTGAACCGTTCCGCGAGCATGTGAATGAGCGCTGCGTCGATGTTATCGATTGATCCGCGCAGGGATTTCAATTCGTCGAGGGCCGCGCTTTGGCCCAATTGGGTTTCAGCCTGGCTCATCGCTTCTTACCCTTGCCCATGCCGGGAAGCCCCGGCATTTTTGGACCGCTCAATCCCGGCAGCCCCGGCATGCCAGGTGGCAATCCCGGACCGCCAAGCCCGGGCATTCCGCCTGGAAGGCCTTTGGGCAAATCCATACCGCCCGGCATCTGGCCGGACTTGGCCATTTCTTCCAGCTGCTTCGGATCGACATCGGGCATTCCACCGCCCATGCCGCCCATCAGCTTGCCGAGCATGCCTTTGCCCTTGCCCATCTTTTTCATCATGTCCGCCATCTGGCGGTGCATTTTCAAAAGCTTGTTGACCTCAGCCACCTCAACACCTGATCCGGCAGCGATCCGCTTTTTGCGGCTGGCTTTCAAAAGGTCTGGCTTCTTGCGCTCGGTCGGTGTCATCGACTGAATAATCGCGATCTGGCGCTTGAACATCTTGTCGTCCAGGCCGGAAGCGGCAATTTGCTTCTTCATCTTGCCGACGCCCGGCAGCATGCCCATCATGCCGGACATTCCGCCCAGCTTTTCCATCTGCTTGAGCTGCTCGGCGAGATCCTCCAGGTCGAAATGACCCTTCTGCATCTTCTTCGCCATCTTGGCAGCCTGTTCGGCATCGATGGCTTCGGACGCTTTCTCGACAAGCGAAACAATATCGCCCATGCCGAGGATTCGGTCTGCAATCCGTTTCGGATGGAAGTCTTCCAGCGCGTCGGACTTTTCGCCGGTGCCGATCAGCTTGACCGGCTTTCCGGTAACCGCCTGCATGGAAAGGGCTGCACCACCACGCCCGTCACCATCCATACGCGTGAGTGCAATCCCGGTGATGCCCACGCGCTCGTCGAAGTTATTTGCGAGATTGACCGCGTCTTGACCGGTCAAACTGTCCGCGACAAGGATAATTTCGTGCGGATTGGCGGCGGCCTTGACCTCGGCCATCTCCACCATCAGCGGCTCATCAATATGGATACGGCCGGCCGTATCCAGAAGAACGACGTCATATCCGCCGAGCTTGGCCGCGGACATGGCCCGTTTGGCGATCTCGACAGGGCCCTGACCTTCAATGATCGGCAGGGTGTCGACAGTGTTCTGTTCGCCCAGCACCTTGAGCTGCTCTTGCGCCGCCGGGCGGCGGGTATCAAGCGACGCCATGAGAACCTTGCGCTTGTCGCGCTGGGTCATGCGTCGGGCGATTTTGGCAGTTGTGGTGGTCTTACCAGAGCCTTGAAGGCCAACCATCATGATGGCGACCGGAGCCGGGGCGTTCAGATCAATCGGCTGACCTTCACTGCCGAGCATCTCGATGAGCTGGTCATGGACGATCTTGACGACCATCTGACCCGGAGTGACCGATTTGACAACCTCGGCGCCAACGGCGCGGTTGCGGACCTTGTCGGTGAACGAGCGTACAATCGGCAGCGCCACGTCCGCTTCAATCAAAGCCCGGCGGATTTCGCGCAGCGCTTCGTTGACGTCATTTTCGGACAGCGCACCGCGGCCGGTGAGCTTGTCGAAAATTCCGCTGAGGCGATCTGACAGGCTTTCAAACATCCAAGAGTCCTTAACGTCGTCATTGCGGGAAACAACCCGCACCATATGGTCAACCACCGTCAAAATCCAACCGCATCGAACTGCGCAAAGCAGTTTGACACCCGAGGGCGCATCGCGCTGTCGGGTGTTGACCTCCGGGATCTCTTTAAACCTTTGCGGGTCCCGGTCGGCGGATCAAATTGTTAGTCACTCATATGGAGTTCGCGGGCTTATGCCGGAAAGGGGGCAAGGAGTCAAGGAACACACCAAATGAAGCGCACCAAGGCCCTCGTCGTTACCAGTTCGGAACCAGCAAACCAGACGTTAGGTGTTTACTCAACGCACTCTGATGCACCTGAAGAGAAAACAGCAGCCTAGCCAAACGCCGTCACAGCTCCAGGAACCCGCACGAACAACTTTATGATCTCCGCCAGGCGCCCCCAAAACCAAAAACCACCGCCGGCGTGACCTTCCGGCGGTGGTTTCCTGCAAACAGTCCCAAGAACCTGTAATCTCTGAAGCCTTCAAGCCCGGGACGGTTTGGGTCGGGCTTTACGGCTGGACTGTCTGGAATTCAGCCGGATCAAGCATTTGGTCCTGATTCACATCTGCAGCCAGGAAAACATCCTCGGTAATGTCCGGCGCAACGGCCGTCATTTCTTCAAACGTAACAAAGCCGTCCTGGTTGCCATCGACAGCTTCAAAGGACATGCCCTGTGCAAGCGCTGCAGACGAAGCGGTGAAGGCACCGATCAAAAGAGCGGCTGTAAGACGTTTGGACATGAGATGACCTCCAAATAATGGTTTTGGTCTGATTGTTCCGTCCACCTGCAAGACCCCTGCGATCGAGCAAATCGGAACGGCTCCAAGCTGCAGCTGGAACGCGGCTGTCAAAGGACCGGATTTGGAAAAGGTCTGGGCATTGTCATGACCGCCAGTTTGTGCCGGTCAAACTGCCATCAAGATATTGTCAATTTTTTCGATAACGTGACCGCTTTGTGGCAAATCACCGCTTTAGTCAGTCACGTAATCCCGCGCGCCGAAAATCGCCGAACCAACCCGCACATGAGTTGCGCCGAATCCAATGGCAATAGGATAATCGGAAGACATGCCCATCGAGAGCTTAGTCAAGCCATTGGCACCGGCCATTTTCTGCAGCAGCGCGAAATGTTCTCCGGGCGCTTCGTCAACGGGCGGGATGCACATTAAACCAATGATGTTCAGGCCGATTTCATCCTGGCATTGACGGATAAACGCATCGGCCTCCAGCGGCGGAACTCCTGCCTTTTGGGGCTCTTCCCCCGTGTTCACCTGGACGAAACAAGGAAGGTCCCTTGACTGTTTGTCCATCTCGGATTTCAGCGCCTTTGCAATCTTCATCCGGTCCACGGTGTGGATGACATCGAACGTGGCAACCGCTTCCTTGGCCTTGTTGGACTGCAAAGGCCCGATCAAATGGAGTTCAATGCCATCGAACTCCTTTCGAAGGTCCGGCCATTTCCCCATCGCCTCTTGGACCCTGTTTTCACCAAAAACGCGATATCCGGCCGACAGAACAGGCCTGATTGTTTCAGCGTCAAACGTTTTGGAGACAGCGATAAGGGTTACATCGCCCGCATGCCGGTTGGCGTCTGCCTCCATTTTTTTAACGTGAGCGGCCACTTCATGAAGTGCATGCGAGCTGGAAGACATGGTTTTGGTCCGTTTCAAGAATTTACTGCCGGGCCTGACCCCGGAAAGCTTTAAGTCGGGCGTTTACCTTGAAAAGTCAAAGTGCTGCAACACCGCAGCAGTCAAACAAGATGGAACCTTGGGACCATGTTCAGGAACCCGAAACCATGGTCGCCAAAGGTCACCCCAATTCAGTTTCACATTAACTCAAACAAGGGTTGCTTGAATTCAAGTATAAATCAGTGGTGGTTTTACATTTTCTTTGGGTAAGCGGTTTATTCTATTAGAGGATAGTGTTTTGGAGGCTACGTGGTTTCAAAGTTCATTTGCCGTTTTTTATTGCTGCCGTTGTTGATTGCAACGGCAACACCGGCAAGCTCGGACAAATTTGCCTTCGCAGTTGGTGAATGGCCACCGTTTGTTTCTCAAGAACAGCCCGGCTACGGTCTCCACAGCAAGCTGATACGAGAGATTTTTCATTCGCAAGGCCATGAAATCAGTCTGGAATTTTTTCCCTGGCGGCGCTCATTGCAGCTTACAAAATCGGGAACGTTTCCGGCGACTTTCTCTTGGTCTTATCTCGAAGAACGGGATGCGGATTACATCTACGCAAATGAACCGATCGAAGATCTGACGGATGTGTATTTCTATCGTAAGGACCGGTTCCCTGCCGGCCTGCCTCCGCTGTCATTTGAAGAACTCAAAGAACAGTCACTGACCGTTGTTGGTGTTGGCGGATACTGGTACGAAACCGTCTTGGCCAAGGAAGACGTCATTTTTCAGATCGTCGCCACCGAAGAAGAAGCGTGGAACATGCTGTATCACGGCCGTGCGGATATCTTCATCGAAAACGATATCTCCGGGATTGTTCAAAAGCAGCAGTTTCTGGAGGCTGCGGCAGACGAAATCACCTATAGCGATCCGATCCGGACCATTCCGCTTTACATCATGTTCAGCCGGAAACATCCGGATGCAGCCAGCATGATCGAAATCTGGGACACCGGTATGAAAAAGCGCCGGGCCGATAAGGCAGATTCACAGACACAATAGCTTTACGGATATTGCCCAGCGGATTAAACAGCAAGGCACAAACATTTCACCCTATGCATGTTGACTGCGGAACATCTCTTCCACGAAAGTCCCGCCGACGCATAATCAGGAGATCCGCCGGATCAGGCGGCAAACAAACGGCAAATTGATGGCTACGGAACGGTACAACGCCCGCGAGGTTGAAGCGCGCTGGCAAAAGACTTGGAACGACAAAGACGTATTCGTCACAGACAATGACGACCCAAGGGAAAAATATTACGTCCTTGAGATGTTTCCGTATCCGTCTGGCCGGATCCACATGGGTCATGTGCGCAATTACGCGATGGGCGATGTGGTCGCGCGGTTCAAGCGTGCAAAAGGCTTTAATGTCTTGCATCCGATGGGCTGGGATGCGTTCGGCATGCCGGCAGAAAATGCGGCCATGCAAAATAAGGTTCATCCAAAGGACTGGACCTATGACAACATTGCCGCCATGCGCGAGCAGCTCAAGATCATGGGGCTGTCCCTCGATTGGAGCCGGGAATTCGCGACTTGCGATGTGTCCTATTACACGCAGCAGCAGCGCCTGTTCCTGAAGTTCCTGGAATCTGGCCTCGTTTACCGCAAGAACGCCAAGGTCAACTGGGACCCGGTCGATATGACCGTCCTGGCGAACGAGCAGGTTATTGACGGGCGCGGCTGGCGGTCTGGTGCGTTGGTCGAACAGCGGGAACTGACCCAATGGTTCTTCAAGATTTCCGACTACTCGGAGGACCTTCTGGAAGCGATTGATACGCTGGACCGCTGGCCGGACAAAGTCCGCCTGATGCAGAAAAACTGGATTGGGCGCTCGGAAGGATTGCGGGTACGCTTTGAATTCGTCAGCACCGCTCCCACAGGCGACAAAACCCTGGAGATCTTCACCACCCGGCCGGACACCCTGTTCGGCGCGTCCTTTATGGGCCTGTCGCCTGACCATCCTATTTCGGTCAAGCTGGCCGAGACCAACCCGGACCTTAAAGAGTTTATCGACGAATGCCGCCGGGTCGGCACGTCTGAGGAAGCTATCGAGAAGGCTGAGAAAAAAGGCATTGATACCGGTCTGAGGGTCAAGCATCCGCTGGATGCGTCGATCGAGCTGCCGGTTTACGTCGCCAATTTCATTTTGATGGATTACGGCACCGGCGCCATTTTCGCCTGTCCCGCGCACGACCAGCGGGACCTCGATTTCGCCCGCAAATATGATCTGCCCGTCAAACCGGTTGTGCTGCCCAAGGACGCCGATCCGGCAAGCTTTGAGATCGGCGATGAGGCGTTTACGGACGACGGCACGATCTTCAATTCCGGTTTCCTGGACGGCATGACAATCGGCGACGCGAAAAACGCTGTTGCAGAAAAACTCGAAGCCATTCAGGTGGACGGAACTGCCCAGGCAGAACGTCAGGTAAACTACCGCCTGAGGGATTGGGGCATTTCCCGTCAGCGCTACTGGGGTTGTCCCATCCCGGTTATCCATTGCGATGAATGCGGCGTTGTTCCGGAAAAGGATGAAAACCTCCCGGTCGAGCTTCCGGACGACATCAATTTCGACAAACCGGGTAACCCGCTCGACCGCCACCCGACATGGCGGGACACCACGTGTCCGAATTGCGGCAAACCGGCAAAACGTGAAACCGACACGATGGACACGTTCGTGGATTCGTCCTGGTATTTTGCCCGGTTCACCGCGCCCGGTCATGACCAGCCCACGGATCCGTCAGCTGCAAATGGTTGGCTTCCGGTCGACCAGTATATTGGCGGCATTGAGCACGCGATCCTGCACCTGCTTTATTCGCGGTTCTTCACACGGGCGATGCAGAAAGTTGGTGCTCTGGATCTGAAAGAACCGTTCAAGGGGCTCTTCACACAGGGCATGGTCACTCACGAGACCTATAAATCAGCGGATGGCCAGTGGCTGAGCCCTGCAGATATCCAGATCTCCGAAGACAATGGAAACCGCGTTGCCATCGAGGCTGCAACAGGGGCAGCCGTATCGATCGGATCTATCGAAAAAATGTCCAAGTCGAAGAAAAACACAGTCGACCCAACGGACATCATAGACACCTATGGCGCGGACACCGCCCGCTGGTTCATGCTCTCCGATTCCCCGCCTGAGCGCGACGTTATCTGGACCGAAGACGGCGTCCAAGGGGCCTGGCGCTTTGTCCAGCGGGTGTGGCGCCTCATTAGCGAAATCGCGGAGAACACCGAACCGCGCAGTGGATCCCTTCAGGACATTGACGACAAGGGCCTCGAGGTCCGCCGCGCCGCGCACAAGACGCTTGCAGCTGTCTCCAAGGATCTGGAAAGCCTTGGCTTTAACCGTGCCGTCGCGAAGCTCTATGAACTGGTCAACACGATCAGCAAAGCAGTCAGTGAAGGCATTGACAGCTCGGGCAAGGAATATGCAGTGCGCGAAGCTGCCGACTTCCTCGTGCAGATGATGGCGCCCATGATGCCGCATCTGGCGGAAGAATGCTGGTCTGCGCTCGAACATGACAACCTCATTTCCGAAGCTTCCTGGCCAAAGGCAGATGACAGTCTTCTAGTTGACGATACCGTCATTTACCCGATCCAGATTAACGGAAAACGCCGCGGCGAGCTGACAATTTCAAAAGAGGCTTCCAAAGAGGCGGTCGAAGCAGCTACGTTGGCGCTCGACTTTGTCCAAAAGGCACTTGATGGCAACTCTCCGAAGAAGCTTATTGTTGTGCCGCAAAGGATTGTGAATGTTGTTGTTTGACCTGAAAAACACGCACACAAGAGTTTTTAAGGCCGCCGTGTTCGGCGGCCTCGTCCTCACCGGCATCGCTCTGAGCGGCTGCCAGGTCCGCCCCCTATACGGCACAACGTCCGGCGAGTTTGGCGCAACCTCCATGGTTGCGGATGATCTGGCGGCCATAGATCTGGACTCCATCTCCAGCCAGTTCGCCAACGAAGATGCAGCCCGGGTGCTCTACAATGAGCTCACCTTTAATCTGGAGCGGGGCGCGGGCAGCCCTGCCAAACGTTACCGGCTGAAGGTGCTCATCGATGTCAGCAGTTCCGATGTTGGCGTCGAGCAATTTGCTGACGTTCCGTCCGCGTACACGACCACGATGAATTCCACATTCGTACTCAGCGACATCAATACGAATGAAACCCTGATGACCGGCAGGTCCTTCAAGTCGGCTTCCTACGACTTTTCGGATCAACGCTTTGCCAATCAGCGGGCTTATCGTGATGCACAGGAACGCGTCGCTAAGTCCGTGGCTGACGACATAACAGCACGGCTTGCAGGCCATTTCGCCAGCAGGTCTTAGGACCTTTTTCGAGGCAGGGTCCCGTGACAGCATTGAAAGCTGCGGAAATCGACCGGTTTATTGCCACCCCGCCCAATGGCGGCGGCGTGGTTTTGATCTTCGGTCCAGACACCGGCCTTGTCTCGGAACGCGCAACGCGCCTGGTTGCAAAGGCCTCCGAAGGCGATGACGACCCATTCAATCTGGTCAAAATTGATGCATCGGACCTAAGCTCTGACGCAGACCGGCTGATCGACGAAGTTTTAACCGTTCCCTTGTTTGGCGGCCGGCGGATTATCTGGGTAAAGGATGCAAGCGGAAAGAACCTTACGCCCAGTGTTGAACCAGTGCTCAAGCTTGATGACTGGCAAACGCTCGTTGTTCTTGAAGCAGGAGACATAAAAAAGGGCGTTGGGCTGCGGAAGCTCATCGAGCCGCATAAACGTGCGGTCGCGATTCCCTGTTATTCCGATAACGACCGCGGCATCGACACCCTGATTGATGAAGAAACGCGGGAGGCCGGACTTGCGATCTCCAGAGAAGCCCGAGCGGCCTTGCACAGTCTTCTCGGCGGCGACCGCATGGCCAGCCGCGGGGAATTGAAAAAGCTTTGTCTTTACGCCATGAGCAAGGAACGGATCGAAAGCGAAGATGTTGAAGCCATAATTGGCGATGCGTCTGCCTTCGAGACCTCAGAGCTGATCGATGCGGCAGCTGGCGGTGATCTCACAACACTGGATCATGGTCTTGAACGCCTCACAGATGCGGGATCCAAGGCGTCCGTCATTGCCAATCAGGCGCTGAAGCACTTCCAGCAACTGCACCGGATGCGGATTGACATAGACGCAAGTAAAAACACCCAGCAAGTCGTTGACAGCCAGCGGCCGCCAATTTTCTTTTCACGGAAACCCAGGTTTGCGCAGCAACTTCGGATTTGGGCCTTGAAGGATCTGGAACGGGCTTTGGGAATCCTCGCGGAGGCAACCAAAGTCTCGCGGCTGAACGACAATCTCGGTGTCCCTGTCCTTTCAGAAGCTTTACTGACAATTGGCAGGGCCGCACGGGCCCGCAACCAGCGGCGATGACAAGACATGTTCAAGTCATTGATATTGTTAAAATAACTTTCTTCTCCGACAAGCCAGACAAAAACCCCGCCAGTTACGGCGGGGTTTGTCGTTAAAGCCAGTCACTCTGAAGAGCGCCTCAATTTCATCGGACTTGCACACCAAGCTTTTTGCAAAGCTCGTCAAGCTGCTCAAGCGATGTGTATTTGATCTTCAAATCACCAGTTTCCTTGCCCGGTTTATGACCGACCGTAACCTTAAGCCCAAGGGTATCTGTCAAACGCTTCTCCAGCGCCTTGGTATCTGCATCTTTCTGCGGTTTCTCTGCCGGCGCCGCCTCGCCCTTTATTTTCGCAAGGGCAGCCGGGTCCTGAGCGATCTTTTCCGCGTCGCGGACCGTTAGCCCTTTTTCGACGATTAGCTCCGCAAGAGCTGCAGGATCTTCAACCGTGATCAATGCGCGTGCATGGCCGGCCGTCAAAAGGCCCTCAGCAAGATAATCTTTTACCGAATTGGGAAGTTTCAAAAGGCGCATAGTATTTGCCACATGGCTTCGGCTTTTGCCGATAACCTTCGCCAACTCGCCCTGACTGTAGCTGAACTCTGCCGTCAGTTGCTCATACCCCATTGCCTCTTCGATGGGATTGAGGTCCGCTCGCTGGACGTTTTCAATGATGGCAAGTTCGAGCGCTTCCTGGTCGGTCACGTCCCGGATGATGATGGGCGCCTCATGCAAACCGGCCCGTTGAGCTGCCCGCCAGCGGCGCTCACCCGCAATAATCTCAAAGCGGTCCGTCTTGCCTGCAGCTGGGCGGACCAGGATCGGCTGTACAATCCCCTTGGCTTTCAAGGACTCGGCAAGATCCGCCAGATCCTTTTCGGTAAAGGTCTTGCGCGGATTTCTGGGATTGGGCTCAAGATGCTCAATTGGGACCTTCCGGCTGTCCCGAATGACCTTTTCCGGTGGTGGTGAGGCTTCAGGGGCTGAATCACCGATAAGAGCCGCCAATCCCCGGCCGAGACGCTTGTTTTTGACGTCTTTTTCCGCCATGCCGCACCTTTTCATTTTCTTTGAATATCACGCAGCCAGCCCCCGCTTTCAAAAGGCGCTGGCGAACATACAAATTGAACCGGATCCGATTCGACTGCCGGTTAAGCCGCGACTTTGCGCAGCTGCCGCTCGCGCTGGATAATCTCGGACGCAAGCCGCAAATAGGCCTGGCTGCCGGCGCATTTCAGATCGTATAGGAGAGCCGGTTTTCCATAAGATGGCGCCTCGGAGATCCGGACATTCCGCGGAATGATGGTCTCATAAACCGCATTGCCCATGGTTTCGCGCACATCGGCAACCACTTGACTGGAGAGATTGTTACGGCTGTCATACATGGTCAAAACGATCCCATGAATGCTCAGCTCTGAATTCAACGCGTTCTTCACCTGCTCGACCGTGCTCAGAAGCTGGCTGAGACCTTCCAGCGCGAAGAACTCGCATTGAAGCGGCACAAGGATCGAATGGGAGGCAGACAAGGCGTTGATCGTCAGAAGGTTCAAAGACGGCGGGCAGTCGACAAGCACATACGTAAAGCCGATTTCCTCAAACAACCGGGACTGGGTGAGCGCCTGGATAGCGTTTCTCAAGCGGAACGCTCTGTCGCCAGTGGAAGCGATTTCCAACTCTAGACCCAGAAGGTCCATTGTCGACGGCGCAACCCAAAGCCTCTGCACATCTGTTTCACGGACGGCCTCTGCGAGAGAACAGTCTCCACTGAGGATTTCGTAGGTGGACAGGCCACGGTCACGATGTTCGATCCCAAGACCGGTCGATGCGTTGCCCTGTGGATCAAGGTCGATCACCAAGACTTTTTCGCCAATCGCCGCCAAAGCGGTTCCAAGGTTAATTGCCGTTGTCGTCTTACCGACACCACCTTTTTGGTTGGCAAGCGCAAGAACGCGCGGAGTTTCGGGAAGCATGCTCATTGCACAACACCTTCCTTAAAGGCTGCTCGGCCGGGCTGATATGTTCGAAAAAAGGAGCATCCGGCTCGTAGGATCTACAAGACTAGTTTGTTCTACCAGATCAAACCGCCATCTGTCAGAGGCTTCGTTAACTTCGCGCTGAAAATCCTGCCCTTTGTGGAAAACAGCCCGCGCACCCTGGGCTGTAAATGGCTCTGACAGCTTAAAAAGCAGATCAAGAGACGCCAGCGCCCTTGCCGAGACTACATCAACTTTTCCATGCGCCCACTCTTTCGCAACCGATTCGATCCGGCCGGGATGGACTGTTCCGTTGGAGCCGGTCTCTCTCAAGGCGGTCCGAAGGAAAGCTGCTTTCCGCTGATTGCTTTCGATAAGATGGACATGGGCATCTGACCGGTCTGCCAGCAGGATCGCCGTGACAATCCCTGGAAAGCCACCCCCGCTTCCGATATCTACCCACGTTTGAGCCTCTGGATAACTCCATTGGGTTTGAAGACTGTCCGCGATGTGACGGGTCCAGATTTCCGGCAGCGTCGACGGAGCCACAAGGTTTTGTGCGGGTTGCCACTTCAAAACAAGGTCAACATAGATCTGTAGACGCTCCAACGTTTCACGTGAAACATCCCCATACTTACGCACAACCTCTCCAGAGCTTTTCAACACCGGTGCAGAGGTCATCAGGCGGCTCCCCGCTCGCCCGACTGCCGTTTCAGGTGTGACAGGATCAAGGTCAGGGCCGCCGGTGTCATCCCGTCCATGCGGGAGGCCTGGCCAAGTGTGGCAGGCCGCACAGACATCAGTTTTTGTTTTACTTCATTAGACAAACCAACGATCCGTTCGTAATCGAAACTATCTGGGATCTTCAGCGCTTCATCCCGTTTCAGTGCTTCGATATCTGCTTGCTGCCGATCCAGATAGACGGCATAGAGCGCATCTGTAGCGACCTGCTCCACGACAGCTTCTTCTATCTGGTCCAACTCCGGCCAGACCTGTTTCAAATGGTCAAACGTCACATTGGGATAAGACAGAAGGTCAAATGCTGACCGGCGGATCCCATCCTGGTTCACAGGAAGGCCTTTCTTGGTCGCCTCGTTGGGCGTCACCGTGAGGCTGACAAGCAGTTCCCTCACATCCGCGAGCCGTGACATCTTTGTCTCAAAGGCATCTCTGCGTGCATCCGACACGCACCCAAGCTCAATGCCAAGCGGTGTCAGACGTTGATCCGCATTGTCCGCCCGCAGTGACAGCCGGTACTCAGCCCGGGACGTGAACATGCGATATGGCTCGGTGATCCCACGTGTCACTAGGTCGTCGATCATAACGCCGATATAGCCCTGGGAACGATCCACCGTGAACGGCTCCCGCCCAACCGCCTGAAGCGCGGCATTGAGACCTGCCAGCAAGCCTTGGGCGCCAGCTTCTTCATAACCTGTTGTGCCGTTTATTTGCCCTGCCAGGTAAAGACCAGCACACCGTTTCGCCTCGAGGGTTGGCCGAAGCTCACGCGGGTCGACGTGGTCATACTCGATTGCATATCCAGGTTGGATCACTTCAACATCCTCAAGACCCGGGATCGTGCGCAGAAAGGCGATCTGAGCATCCTCGGGCAGCGATGTCGAAATGCCATTCGGATACACAGTATGATCATCGAGCCCTTCCGGCTCCAGAAAGATCTGATGGCCATCCCGGTCGCCAAAGCGGACGATCTTGTCCTCGATCGACGGGCAATAGCGCGGGCCCTGGCCTTTGATTTCGCCAGAATACATGGCCGACCGATTCAGATTGTCCCGGATGATCTGGTGCGTTTCCGGTGTCGTGCGGGTAATATGGCATGGGATCTGCGGCGTTGAGATCTTGTCCGTCAGCGTCGAAAACGGGATCGGCTCATCGTCACCGGGCTGTTCCTCCAGCCGGTCCCAATGGATGGTACGCCCGTCAAGCCGTGCTGGCGTTCCAGTCTTCAGGCGGCCAAGCGCGAAGCCTATTTCTTCAAGCGATAGAGACAAGCCCATTGCTGGCGCCTCACCGGAACGGCCTGCTGGAATTTTCTGATCACCAATATGAATAAGGCCGCGAAGAAACGTACCACTGGTGAGCACGATGGCTTTGGTTTCGATAAGCTCGCCGGACTTCAAAACAAGCCCGGTGACCGAGCGCATCACTCCATTAATCGAAAACCGGAGCTGATCCGCCTCGCCCTCGACGACAGTCAGATTATCTGTTGCAGCAATCTCCCGCTGCATCGCTTCCCGGTATAACTTCCGATCAGCCTGGGCCCGCGGCCCGCGAACCGCTGGTCCTTTCCGCCGATTAAGCATCCGGAACTGGATACCGCCCTGATCGGCGACCCGGCCCATCAAACCATCCAGCGCGTCAATCTCGCGCACGAGGTGGCCCTTACCAAGACCACCAATTGCCGGATTACACGACATCACACCAACCGTTTCGAATGTGTGTGTGACCAAGGCGGTGCTGACGCCCATACGCGCAGACGCAGCGGCGGCTTCACAGCCCGCGTGACCGCCGCCAATCACAACAACATCAAACGATAGAACTTGACCGTCCATAGTCTCACCGTTGTTCCGGACAGCCTTTTCGCCGGCCGGCCGTATATTCACATCTTGTTTTCGGGATCTGGCCCAGACCAAGCGCCGAAACAAAAGCACGGCTCGCCGGGAGTTAATTGCGCTGGTTATACGCTGAGAGACCCTGATTGGTCAAAAGGGTTTTCCGGTGCGGGAGCTCAGCGCATTGGGCGCTTCAAATAAAACAGCCAAAGACGCTCGATTACTCCATAGTCGATCAGCTTTGGGCCGCAATGCGAGCCCGACTAATCGCCCGCTGGTCTGACATAAGAATAGCCACCAGTTTCTGCGATGATTCACGTGAAACACAATACGGTTCAGGATCGACAAGTCGCGGCCAGTGAGCGATTCACGTGAAACAGATCACTTCCCGATACAAAAGTCCCGGAAGATCACATCCAGCAGATCTTCGACATCTATGCGGCCGGTAATGCGGCCGAGATCGTCGGCCGCCCGCCTCAAATCCTCAGCCCTCAGTTCCGCAGGCAAATGATCTGCTGTGACAGCCTTCTCAAGATTGGTGAGGCAGTCATTCAAATAGTGACGGTGCCGTGACCTGGTTGCCAGGGGAACTTCGGATACCGATATCGTTTCTTTGGCAAAACATGTCAGAGCCTCGAAAAGCGCTCTCACACCGTTACGATCCTTGCTTGATGCAGGAATATCAATGGTTGTTCCGGAAGAGTCTTGTTTCGGAGGAGTCTCAAGATCCGCTTTTGTACGGACCGTCCAGACCGGAACCTCTGTTGAAAGATCGGCTGGCAGACCGCCGTCCTTGTCCGTGCTTTCAATTCCATCCGGCTCAACGGCCCACAATATCAAGTCAGCTTCCCGGCCCCGCTGTTCAGCCCTGCGGATACCTTCTTGCTCTACAACACCCTCTGCCTTGCGTAGGCCTGCCGTATCCACCAGCGTCACCGGGTAGCCGACAAGATCCAGGTGAACCTCGATAACATCCCGCGTGGTGCCAGCCTCTTCCGTAACGATCGCCACGTCCCGTCCGGCAATAGCGTTCAACAGGCTCGATTTGCCTGCGTTAGGCGCCCCCATCAAAACCACTTGGACACCCGACCGCAAACGTTCACCGCTTTTGGACCGGACGAGATGATCTTCGATCTCTGCCTTCAGCTCCCCCGCTTCCGCCCACACCTTGTCCGCTACGCTGCCTGGAACATCTTCTTCGTCTGCAAAATCAAAATCGGCTTCGATCATGGCCCGCATATGGATGAGCCGTTTCCGCCAATCATCATAGAGCTTGCCCAGCGCCCCGCCCATTTGCCTGACGGCCTGTCTGCGCTGGCTCTCTGTTTCCGATGCAATAAGATCTGCCAGGCCTTCGACTTCCGTCAGATCCATACGTCCGCCGTCAAATGCCCTTCGCGTGAATTCTCCAGGTTCTGCAGGCCGGCACGCTTCAAATTGCGCCAGACTGTTCAGGACCGCGGCAACGACCGCGCGACCGCCATGGCAGTGAATCTCGGCAACATCTTCACCGGTAAAACTGTTCGGCCCTTGAAAGTAAAGGACCAGCGCTTCATCCAACACCTCCCGCGTTTGCGGATCACGGAGTTTGGAAAGCTGGGTCTGACGGTGTGTAGGTATCTTTCGGCACAAGGAAGAAACGACCTTGCGAACCGCAGGACCGGATATCCGGATAACTGCCACTCCGGACGGCACTGAACCACTGGACAGTGCGTAGATTGTTTCCTTCATAAGATGAGGCCCATTCAGACAAGATCAGAGCTGCCTCTTTAGCAAGAGGCCGGAAGCCACTGCAAACAGTGTTTAAGGGAATTTGGTCCAGGCTCGCACGCGCTGCCATCGTTACACAGGCGATTCAAAATTGAGCTTTTGGGAAGCCTGTTTGACGTGAATCTTATCGATTCTGATTTCTTGGCCAAACCCAAAACAGACAAAGGAACCTGTCCCGGAAATCGGCGGTATCAATAGGTGTGAGGCCAATTAGTCCGCTTCCGATTCAATATGATTCACGTGAAACACCGTGCAATGCAATCGCGAAGGATATTCAAGCCAGCATGTATGCCTGTTTCACGTGAATCAAACGAGCGGATAAGCGCCCTACTCATCTACGGATTTTCACCTTTGCTTATCCCTGGATGATTTCGACAGCCGGTAGAGCACATGATTGGAAAGCGGATGATCTGCGTTCAGCATCGGGTGTTGAAAGTCTTCAGATGGGCTGTAAGTCATCCCAATCCGTTCCATTACACGCCGCGACGGGGTATTTGTGACTGTGGTGAAGGACACGATTTCTTTCAGACCGATGGTTTCAAAACCGAATCGAATCCACTCTCTTGCGGCTTCGCTCGCATAACCCATGCCCCAGGCAGAGCGTTTCAAACGCCACCCCACTTCGACACATGGAAAGAAAGGCAGAGGTTTCGGGTAATCCGGAACACTCAAACCAACAAATCCCAAAAACGCTCCGTCTGACTTTGTCTCAACCGGGCCGAAACAAAACCCATCCTTGCTGGTCTTGTCGCGCGCCCATTTTATCAAACCCGCTGTTTCGTCACGGCTGAGGGTTGCCGGAAAATAGCGCATGACTTCTGGATCAGCACAAATTTCAGCTAAAGGGTCAAGGTCGTCATCCCGCCAGCTGCGCAAGATGAGCCGATTGGTTTCCAAAAGAATGTCAGACATAAAATCCGCTTCCGAATCGAAATACGATACACGTGAAACATAGAAAACAAAAAAGGCGCAACCATCTAAGGGTCGCGCCTCTTGATATCGCGGATTGATTTCCGCATTCACTTTTTAAGTGTTCATGCTGTCGAAGAAATCATCGTTGGACTTCGTCTGTTTGAGCTTGTCGAGCAGGAACTCAACAGCATCCACGGTCCCCATCGGGTTGAGGATCCGGCGGAGCACAAAAGTCTTCTTGAGACGCTCGGCAGGAACAAGCAACTCTTCCTTACGGGTTCCGGAGCGCTGGATGTCGATTGCCGGGTAAACACGCTTGTCGGAGATTTTCCGGTCGAGGATAATCTCGGAGTTACCCGTTCCCTTGAACTCCTCAAAGATCACCTCATCCATGCGGCTGCCGGTATCGATCAGCGCTGTCGCGATGATGGTCAAAGAGCCACCCTGCTCAATGTTCCGGGCCGCACCAAAGAACCGTTTCGGGCGTTGCAGGGCATTTGCATCCACACCGCCTGTAAGAACCTTACCAGAGGACGGAACAACTGTGTTGTACGCCCGGCCCAGGCGGGTGATGGAGTCCAGCAGAATGACAACGTCTCGGCCATGTTCCACGAGCCGCTTTGCCTTTTCGATCACCATTTCAGCGACCTGAACGTGACGCGAAGCCGGTTCGTCAAATGTCGAGGAGACCACCTCACCATCAACGGTCCGCTGCATGTCGGTCACTTCTTCCGGACGCTCATCGATCAGAAGAACGATGAGATAGCATTCCGGGTGATTGGTGGTGATGGATTTGGCGATATTCTGGAGAAAGACGGTTTTACCTGTCCGCGGCGGCGCGGTGATGAGCCCGCGTTGGCCTTTACCCAGCGGTGCGACCAGATCGATAACCCGGGACGAAAGATCCTTCGCCGTTGGATCCTCAATCTCCATCTTGAATTTTTCATCCGGATACAGCGGCGTAAGATTGTCGAAATGGACCTTGTGACGGGCTTTTTCAGGATCTTCGAAATTGATCGTGTTGACCTTGAGCAGCGCAAAATACCGCTCGCCCTCTTTCGGGCTCCGGATCTGTCCCTCGACCGTGTCGCCGGTTCTGAGAGAAAAGCGGCGGATCTGCGATGGTGAGACATAGATGTCGTCCGGGCCTGGCAGATAGTTCGCATCCGGAGACCTCAAGAAGCCAAAACCGTCTTGCAGCACTTCAACGACACCTTCGCCGATGATGTCGATGTCTTGTGCTGCCAGGTTTTTAAGGATTGCGAACATCAGCTCCTGCTTGCGCATGGTGCTGGCGTTTTCGACTTCCAGCTCTTCAGCAAATTGGAGCAGTTCTGTCGGTGTTTTTTCTTTTAGATCTTTAAGTTTCATTGCCCGCATCGAGTTGGGGTGAAGGTGTTATGGGATACTTGTTCGGAGAGTGGCTCTGGACCGCTTTAAACCCGGGCCAGAAAATCTGAAAGACGTTTAGATGTGTCCAGATTATGCGTCTGATGCCGATACTATTCTACTCAGACATCTACGCTTTGAAGTGGGCCAAACGATACGTCGTTTTCCTTTGAATCGCAAGCCCGGAATTCTGCCGATTTTGTGAGCAAAATAAATAGAAACTTGCTAGGGGCCGCCGCTATGTCTGGCGGCCCTTGAGGATCAATAACCCGTCAGAATGGTTTAACGATTACCATGATAACCACAACGATCATAATGACCGTGGGTACTTCATTGATCATCCGGAAATAGCGGGTGGACCGGGTGTTTTGATCGGCTGCGAAGGTCTTGACGCATTTCGCTAAATGCCCGTGAAATCCAGACATGATGAAAACCAGGAGAAGCTTGGCGTGGAACCAGCCGTCGCTCCAGGCATTGAGTTCATAGGCGGTCCAAAGACCAAACACCCATGAGGCGATCATGGCCGGTGTCATGATCGCCTTCAAGAGCCGGCGTTCCATCACCTTGAACGTTTCCGATTGGACCGAGCCAACCTCTGCGTCTACGTGGTAGACAAACAGCCGCGGTAAATACAACAAGCCGGCCATCCACGCGATAATGGAAATGACGTGGATCGCCTTCACCCAAAGATAAAGATCCATGGGCTAGCCCCTCTTCACCATCTCAACCATGCGTGCAACATTCTCAGGATCGGCATCTGGCGTGACACCATGTCCGAGATTGAAGATGAACGGACCTTTGTCGAACGTCTTCAGGATGTGGCCTACACCGTCTTCCAATGCCTTGCCGCCGGCAACGAGCCGCATCGGATCCAGATTGCCTTGGATCGGAACCTGTTTCTGGATTTCCAATGCACGATGATCCGGTGCTGTCCAATCAAACCCGACAGCATCAACACCCGTTCCCTTGATATAAGCATCCATCCTGGCTGATGAGGCTTTGGGGAAACCGATGATCTTGGCACCAGGCCGGGCTGCTTTTACGCCGTCGACTATCTTGCGCGTTGGTTCAATGCACCAGCGCTGAAATCCGGCATCATCCAAAACACCTGCCCAGGTATCAAAGATCTGAAGCGCATCGGCGCCCGCATCCAATTGCCTGATCAGATAGGAAATCGACGCTGTCACCAGTTCATCGATGAAGCGCTGCATTAGATCCGGGTCTTTGTAAGCACCAACGCGTGCGGCCACCTGGTCCTGGGTGGTGTGTCCGGCGACCGAATAACAGGCGACCGTCCAGCAAGCCCCGCAAAAGCCGAGAAGAGTAGTTTCCTCAGGCAGCTCCGCCCGAAGCCGTGAAACCGTCTCTATGACCGGTTTGAGGTGATCTTCGGCCCTATCCTGCTCAAGACGATCGATCAATTCAGATGAAAGAGGTTCCAGAACAGGTCCGCGCCCTTCTTCAAATCTGACCGGATATCCGATGGCGTCCGGTACGACGAAGATGTCCGAAAACAAGATGCTTGCATCAAAACCATACCGGCGGATCGGCTGGAGCGTGACTTCAGTTGCAAGATCTGGGGAGTAACAGAAATCGAGAAAGTTTTTCGCCTTTGCGCGAACTTCCCGGTATTCGGGGAGATAACGGCCTGCCTGACGCATCATCCAGATGGGGGGTGGCCAGATTTTTTCACCTGAGAGAACCCGCATTACGGCTCTGTCTTTGGATTCCATACGGTCGCGCCTTTCCCACATTTCAAATCTAATAAGATTCTATATTTGAATCTGTTTTTTATATTAGAGAGTGGATTACCGGGATCCTTTTTCATCCACAATCCATCACTCCAATATCTCTTTTGGGAAAAATCCGGCGTTGAAAACACGTAAACTCCTCCCCAGGAGTCGATAACAAAAATTTGCCGGTAATTACAGCGATTTAGAAACCTGTTTACCTTTCGTTAAGAAATTGGGCGTTGGTGGATAGCCTGTCGAAATGTCACAGCGCTCATGTTGATCCCCATCAACCCACAACCGTTCCGGGATCGATATCCGCGCGTTTAGACATTGTTAATAAATTCGGCGGAGCGGGCATAAATTCGTGCTAGGCAGAAGCCAGTGACCGTAACTCCCAAAACATCAACAAGGCTGGGGATGACACAGTGAATAAGCCGAGACACTATTTTCATCTCCATCTTGTCTCGGATTCCACTGGCGAAACTCTCATGACCGTGGCGCGGGCTGCCACGGTTCAATACGAAAATGTCCAGGAAATCGAGCATGTTTATCCGTTAGTCCGCTCGCAGAAACAGCTCGACCGGGTGATCAGCGAAATCGAAAAAGCGCCGGGGATTGTTCTCTACACTTTGGTCGACGAGGAGATTGCGCAGAGACTGGAACAGAAATGCCGCGAATTGGGCACGCCCTTCGTCAATATTCTGGATCCGGTGTTCGCGGTGTTTCAATCCTATCTGAACGTTACACAGACCCACCGGATTGGCGGCCAGCATGAAATGGACGCGGAATATTTCAGCCGTATGGAAGCGCTGAATTACACCATGATGCATGACGACGGGCAGATCTGGGACGACCTTGAATCCGCTGACATCGTCCTTCTGGGAATTTCGAGAACCTCAAAGACACCGACCTGCATTTATCTCGCGAACCGCGGGATCAAGGCCGCCAATGTGCCACTGGTGCCGAACATTTCTTTGCCGGATCATGTCATGTCTTTGAAAAAGCCGATGGTTGTTGGATTGATTGCGTCCGCTGAACGTATTCAGCAAATTCGTAGGAACAGAGTTTTATCATTAAATTCAGAAGGTTATAATGATCAGTATGTTGACCGGAAAGAGATCTCCCGCGAAATAAACATGACGCGCCGACTATGAACCGAACAGAACTGGCCACTCATTGATGTCACGCGCCGGTCAATCGAGGAAACGGCGGCTGAGATCTTGACCTTGTTCAAAGACTTCAAAGCCACCCGGGATAATTCCGGATCACACTAATTAAAACGAAACGTATCAAGAGGCTTCTATGGCACTGGTTTTGGCGAGCGGCAGCAGAATTCGCGCTGAGTTGATGAAAAACGCCGGCCTTCAATTCGATGTTGATCCAGCAAGTGTAGATGAGCGCTCGGTGGAAGAACCGCTGCTGAAAGCCGGGTTTCCGCCAGAAGACCTAGCCAGTGTGTTAGCGGAAGCCAAGGCCAATGATGTGAGCGCCCGCCGCCCCAATGATCTTGTGGTTGGTGCGGATCAGATACTCGCCTTTGAGGGCGAACGCCGCACCAAACCAGAAGATATGGAAGCCGCGCGCCGCCAACTCTTGGAATTCTCCGGCAAGAGCCACGATCTCTTGTCAGCTGTTGTGATTTCAAAAGGCGGTGAAGCGATCTGGCGTCAGGTCGGTTGCCCGCTTGACCATGCGGACCTTGTCGCCGGCATTTGTCGGCCACTACTTAGCCGAGGCTGGCGACAGCGTCTTGTCGAGTGTCGGGGCCTATCAGCTGGAAGGGTTGGGCCTGCAACTCTTTGAAAAGATTAATGGTGACTATTTCACCATCCTTGGCCTTCCAATGTTGCCGCTGCTGGCGCAGCTGCGGGAGCTCGGAGTGATTGAGGCATGAGTGGACATACTAAAAAAGCGGCGATCACTGGGTTTCCGGTCGATCAATCCCGGTCTCCACTGGTGCATGGATATTGGCTCAAGAAACACGGTCTTGAGGGAGAGTATGGCCGGGTACCGGTGCCACCGGAAACAGCCACTGCCTTTTACAAGGATTTTGCCGCCTCCGGATTGATTGGCGCAAATGTGACCGTGCCTCATAAAGAGGTTGCAGCCGCAGCCTGCGCTCATTTGGACGACGCCGCCAAAGCCATGGGTGCTGCCAACACACTTTGGCTCGACGAGAGCGGGGCTTTGTGTGGTGCAAACACCGATGGGCTTGGTTTCTTGGGAAATCTGGATCAATTGGCGCCGGGTTGGGATACCGCTTGCGGAACGGCTGTCGTTCTGGGCGCTGGCGGCGCGGCGCGGGCTATCATTTGGGCTTTGCTTTCCCGCGGATTCACAACGGTGCATATCGTCAATCGGACCTTTGAAAAAGCCAAGAGTCTCGAGGATCAGTTTGGTTCAGGAACAAAGGCCCATGCTTGGGACAAGCTGGGGACACTTCTTGGAGAAGCAGATCTTCTGGTGAACACTACGGCGCTTGGCATGACGGGAAAAGCACCGCTGGAAATTGATCTTGATACGTTGCCGGTCTCCGCGCTTGTCACCGATATCGTCTATGCGCCTTTGGAGACTGGCCTGCTCAAACAGGCTACAAAACGCGGCAATAAAACGGTTGATGGCTTGGGTATGCTGCTTCACCAGGCGGTGCCGGGATTTAAACGCTGGTTTGGCGTTCGGCCAGAAGTCGATAAGGAATTACGCGAACTTGTTCTTGCCGATCTCGGAGTGACCCCTTGATCAAGCTTGGATTGACCGGATCCATCGGCATGGGCAAGTCCACCACAGCCGGTATGTTCGCAAATCTTGGTGTGCCGGTTCACGATGCCGACAAGACGGTGCACACGCTTTACAGCGGGCGGGCGGCACCTTTGATTGAGGCAGCCTTTCCGGGAACGGTTGAAAACGGACAGGTTGATAGAAAGAAGTTGTCCGCGCACGTTCTCGGCAATGCTATCGCCATGAAACGGCTTGAAGATATCGTTCATCCGCTGGTGCAGGAGGAAGAACAAGCGTTCTTGAAAAAAGCGGCTTCTGACCGCCAAAGGATTGTTGTCCTTGATATCCCCTTGCTCTTCGAAACCGGAGGCGAAAACCGCGCGGACGTCGTGGTCGTCGTTACAGCGGATGCGAGCATACAGCGTGAACGGGTATTGTCCCGGCCCGGAATGACCGAAGACCGGTTCAATGCAATCCTGGCCAAACAGATGCCGGATATTGAAAAGCGCAAAGGCGCGCATTTTCTCATTGATACCGGATTGGGCATGGAACCGGCACGCCGGAGTGTGAAGGCTATTCTGAAAGCACTGGCGCCGGGCGGTTAAGCTGAAGGTAGGGGAAAAGCCGCGCTCCTTCTTGCCTCACCTCTCATCTCCTGCACAGTGGGAGCGAGGCGAAAAGGCAAGAAGATGCGTGAAATCTCATTTGATACGGAAACGACGGGTTTGAACCCGCGTGGCGGCGACCGCTTGGTGGAAATCGGCGGTGTGGAGCTTTGGAACCACATTCCGACCGGGAAGAGCTACCACGTCTACATCAACCCGCAACGGGATATGCCTGAAGAAGCGTTTCGCGTACATGGGCTGTCGGAAGAGTTCCTGTCGGACAAGCCGCTGTTCGATCAGGTGGCCGACGCGTTTTTGGATTTTGTCGGTGATGCGACACTGGTCATCCACAATGCCGCGTTCGACATGGGTTTCATCAATATGGAACTTGAACGGGCGGGCCGCCGTCTCATCTCAAATGATCAGGTTTTGGATACGCTCGATCTTGCGCGCCGAAAGCACCCAAGCGGCCCGAATTCGCTCGATGCGCTGTGTTCGCGTTATGGCATCGACAATTCCAAACGGGTAAAGCATGGCGCGCTTCTTGACGCGGAAATCCTGGCGGAAGTCTATCTGGAGCTGATTGGCGGCCGTCAAACCGGCCTTGATCTGTCGCCGGATGCAGAGATCAGCGGTGCCACGTCAGAGGGTACCAGCGCCGGCGAATATGGAAAACTCGGCCCATTCAACGCAGCGCAAAGATCCGCGCCGCTTCAACCGCTCATACAAAATCATGAACTGTCAGCCCATCAGGCCTTTATTGAAGGCATGGGCGACGACGCGCTTTGGAAGAAATACGGAGGGTGAGCGGGATCTCGAACTAACGCCTGTGTTGATTATCCTCCTGAATAATCTGGGTTGCTAGGCTACTACCCTCTCTTTTTTCCATGTCGGCCTTGAGCTGTGACCAACGTAATTACCTCGACAGAAGTCGCGCTGGTGCATCCGTCAAGTGCCCATTCCAAAACAAAAACCCCGGCGCTGGGCCGGGGTTGAACTTTTAATTCTGAAAAACATCAAAGCATCGACGGAAGAACGCGATCCGGCGGGCGGTGGCCGTCCATGAAGGTCTTGATGTTGATAATGACCTTCTCGCCCATCTCAATCCGGCCTTCGATGGTTGCCGAACCCATATGCGGCAGGAGAACCACATTCTCGAGCTTGACGAGCTTCGGATTGACCGCAGGCTCATGCTCAAACACATCAAGACCGGCGCCTGCCAGTTCTTCAGCTTCCAGCATGCGGATAAGGGCATTTTCGTCGATGACCTCGCCGCGCGCGGTGTTCACCACATAGGCGTCCTTTTTCATCAGCTTCAAGCGCCTGGCCGAGAGCAGATGGAAAGTACCAGGCGTGTGCGGGCAATGAATAGAAACCACATCCATGCGCGCCAGCATTTGATCAAGACTTTCCCAGTAGGTGGCCTCCAGGCCCTCTTCGATCTCGGCCGGTACCCGGCGGCGATTATGGTAGTGGATCGACATGCCGAATGCCTTGGCCCGGCGCGCAACGGCCTGACCGATCCGGCCCATTCCAATAATGCCGAGACGCTTTCCCCAAATCCGGTGGCCAAGCATCCATGTTGGTGACCAGCCGGACCACTCACCGGACCCAAGGGCCCCTATTCCCGTGGCCAGCCGCCGCGGGACAGCAAGCATTAACGCCATTGTCATGTCGGCGGTGTCCTCCGTCAGGACGCCCGGCGTGTTCGTTACATTGATGCCGCGGTTGTTGGCCGTCACAACATCAATATTGTCGACACCATTGCCGAAATTGGCGATCAATTTCAGGTTTTCGCCGGCTTGGGACAGGACCGAGGAATCGACCCTGTCGGTCACTGTGGGCACCAGCACGTCGGCTGATCTGACAGCCTCCACCAACTCTGCCTGGCTAAAAGGCCGGTCATGTTCGTTGAGCCGTGTTTCAAACAACTCACGCATCCGGGTCTCGACAACATCGGGAAGCTTCCGGGTCACGACAACGACGGGCTTCTTTTTCGCCATACTTTAAGCCTTTCGCGGTTCGTTGAGTGTTTGTTAACCTCAACGGTTCCACTTTGAACCCGCGCGGCGCGCGGGCGGATGAGACGTTTCTATTTGCATACCAGATGGTTCGGCAGAAACAAGGGACCGGTTAAATTCGCCGTCAAATGCGCATGCGAGTTTCGTGGACATGCTGGTTTTTACGAGCGAATTTTAGTAAAGACTTGCCCTAAAACCGCAACCAAGAACAATTGGACTCCCGACCAATATGGCCCGAGTAATGCCGAACGTCCGATCCTATATGAAACTGCTTGCCGTGCTTGGGCTGGCCAGTTTGATTTTGGCCCCCGCAATGGCGCAGGACACAAGTAATCCGTCCGGACTGCCGCTTCCCCGATTTGTCAGCCTCAAATCCGACCGCGTCAACGTTCGGGTCGGGCCTTCCAGAGATCATGATATCGCCTGGACATTCGTGAGGTCAGGACTGCCGGTTGAAATCATCCAGGAATTCGAAAACTGGCGGCATATCAGGGATTGGGAAGGCAAACAGGGCTGGGTTTTTCATTCCCTTCTGTCCGGCCGCCGGACAGCTCTGGTAACACCCTGGGAGCGCAATGACCGGACCCCACTTCGCGCCCGGTCGCGATCTGATGCGGACATTGTTGCAGAGCTGGAACCGTTTGTCCTAGCGTCAATTTCCGGATGCGTTGGCGGCTGGTGCCGGGTCAATGGCGAAAACTTTGATGGATGGCTCGATCAGACCCGTCTTTTCGGGGTCTATCCGGATGAATTGATTGAAGAATAAGGTTCACAAAACAATGCAAAAAAGGCAGCCGATTGGCTGCCTTTTTGATTTCATGTTGGACCAGACATCAATCGGCTTTGGCCTCATGAGTCTTTAGCTCTTCAAGACGTGGCATCGACATGATGTTGTAGCCGCTGTCAACGAAGTGCACTTCGCCGGTCACGCCGCCGGAGAGATCGGACAGGAGATAAAGACCTGTGCCACCAATTTCATCTAGAGAAACAGTCCGTTGCAGCGGCGAATTGCGTTTCTGGAAATTGAACATCAGCCGGGCGTCGGAAACGCCAGAGCCTGCCAGAG
Organism: Roseibium denhamense; assembly: GCF_009711415.1. Taxonomy (GTDB): domain Bacteria; phylum Pseudomonadota; class Alphaproteobacteria; order Rhizobiales; family Stappiaceae; genus Roseibium; species Roseibium denhamense. Next base: position 37,383 of record NZ_SMLZ01000100.1, on the reverse strand, counting down.
TGCGGACAGGGCCTGCGGAAATTGCGTTGACACGGATGTTTTGAGGGCCGTAGTCGGCGGCAAGATAGCGAACGGACGACTCCAGAGCCGCTTTGGCAACACCCATCACATTGTAGTTCGGCATAACTTTCGTTGCGCCGCCATAGGTCAGCGTAACGATAGAGCCGCCATTGGGCATCAAGTCCGCTGCGCGCTTCGTGATTTCGGTGAACGAGAAGCACGAGATCACCATGGTGCGGGAAAAATTGTCCCGCGTGGTGTCAGCGTATTTGCCCTTAAGTTCGTTCTTGTCGGAAAACCCGATCGCGTGGACCAGGAAGTCGATGGTGCCCCATTCTTCCTTCAGCTTGGCGAAGACGGCATCTACACTGTCGATGTCTTCCACATCACACGGCAGCATCAGTGTGGAACCGACACTTTCCGCCAAGGGCTTGGTCCGCCGCCCAAAAGCTTCCCCCTGATAGGTAAACGCAAGCTCTGCGCCATGCTCCGCAAGGGTCTTGGCAATGCCCCAGGCAATCGAATGGTCATTCGCAACGCCCATAATCAGGCCGCGTTTGCCTTTCATCAAGTCAGACATTCAAAGCTCCTCAGCCGTGATAACGCGACATCGCGAGCGATGCGTTTGTGCCGCCGAAGCCGAAGCTGTTGGACAGGACGGTGTCGAGACCCGCATTATCGACGCGTGTGGTCACGATTTCTTCCGGCGTCAAGGCCGGGTCGAGTTCGTTGACGTTTGCCGAGGCGGTAATGAAGTCGTTCTGCAGCATGAGCAGGCAATAGATCGCCTCCTGGACACCGGTCGCGCCCAAGCTATGGCCAGTCAGCGATTTGGTAGAGGAAACCGGCGGCTGGTTTTCACCAAAGACGCGGCGGATTGCCTCGATCTCACCGATATCACCAACAGGTGTCGATGTGCCGTGGGAGTTGACGTAATCGACCTTGCGGTCGCCCAGCGTGCTGGTGGCAATGCGCATGCAGCGCTCACCGCCCTCACCGGATGGTGCCACCATGTCATAACCGTCCGAGTTAGCAGCGTAACCAGTCACTTCCGCGTAGATTTTTGCACCGCGAGCCTTTGCATGCTCCAGTTCTTCCAGAACAACAACACCGCCGCCACCGGCGATGACAAAACCGTCACGGGTCGCGTCATAGGCGCGGGATGCCGTTTCCGGTGTGTCGTTGTATTTTGAGGACATGGCGCCCATGGCGTCAAACAGGCAGGACAGTGTCCAGTCGAGTTCTTCGCCGCCGCCGGCAAACATCACGTCTTGCTTTCCGAACTGGATCTGTTCGGTCGCAGCGCCAATGCAGTGTGCAGATGTCGAGCAGGCGGACGTGATCGAGTAGTTGATGCCCTTGATCTTGAACGGGGTGGCAAGGCAGGCCGAGTTGGTCGAGCTCATGCCACGGGTCACCATGAACGGGCCCATCCGTTTCGGTGAGCCCTTTTCGATGACGATCTTGTGCGCCTGGAACAGGTTTTTGGTGGACGGGCCTCCGGAGCCCATGATGAGACCGGTGCGCTCGTTGGAGACGTCTTTCTCTTCCAGTCCGCTGTCGGAGATCGCCTGTTGCATCGAAATGTAGTTATAGGCGGCGCCGTCGCCCATGAACCGCAGCTGGCGCTTGTCGATCAGCTCTGCAATGTCAACGTTTGGCATGCCATGAACTTGGCTGCGAAAGCCATGCTCTGCATAATCTGGGGCAAAGCTGATGCCGGATTTCCCCTCCCGCAAGCTCGCGAGAACTTCTTGGGCGTTAGATCCGATGGAGGAAACGATACCGATCCCGGTGACGACAACGCGTCTCATTGCGGTCTCCTAGTGTTCAAAGTAGGTCAGGCCTATGTGGCGAGCCTGGTCAGTATATGCAAACCGGCGCGTCCATGTTGCGGGAGCGCCGGATTTTTGGCCGATGCTGGTAACTCAGATCAGGTTTGGGTGGAAAGCCCGACCCGCAGATCCGTTGCCTTGTAGATCTGTTCGCCGTCCGCCTTAAGCCAGCCATCGGCGATGCCGAGAACCAGACGGCCTTTCATGACCCGTTTGAAATCAACACCATATTCGACCAGCTTGGTTTCCGGTGTGACCATTCCCTTGAATTTTACTTCGCCGGTGGACAAGGCCATGCCTTTACCGGGAAGTCCGAGCCAGCCAAGGTAGAACCCTGTCAGCTGCCATAGGGCATCAAGACCGAGGCAGCCCGGCATGATCGGGTTGCCCTGAAAGTGGCACGGGAAGAACCAGAGATCCGGTTTGATATCGAATTCTGCCCGGATAAACCCCTTGTCATACTCGCCGCCGGCTTCGGAAATCTCCGTAATCCGGTCGAACATCAACATTGGCGGCAGCGGCAATTGAGCATTGCCCTCGCCAAACAGCTCGCCGCGGCCGCAGGCGAGAAGAGCTTCGTAATCGTAGCTGGAGCGGCGCTCGGTCATTCAAGATCCGTTGTTTTTGGTTCCGTCTCAAGCGTTCTAACAGACGGAAGCGGTTTGTTTTTGATTGGTTTGCGGCGCCTTCCTAACACAGGGGAACCATGACTGAAAGATGTCAGTTCGGCAAAGCAACTCGCATTTTTGCTGATTTAGAACGTTTGGAAGCTGATTTTCGCCGCCCGGCGGCATCTGGCAAGATCAGGCGAACTGCGTTAAAACTTGCACATTAGAGGCAATAAATGCCACATATAGGAAAGTTCACGGGTTTTGAACCCGGCAGCCGCATACTGGCTGGATCATTTGGATCAGGACAGAGTGACGAGCTTCTTGGACGAGACAGGAATGACGACACACCACGTTGAAAACGGAATGACGGAAAAAGCCGTACGGAATATTTTGCGGGACGCTGGGCTGCGCCCAACGCGCCAGCGGGTTTCGCTCGCGGAAATTCTATATTCCAAGGGGGACCGGCATATTTCCGCGGAACTGCTTCATGAAGAAGCAGTCAGTGCTGATGTGCCTGTGTCATTGGCAACAGTCTACAATACGCTCCATCAGTTCACGGAAGCCGGGCTTCTGCGCGAAGTCGCGATCGACGGCAACAAGACCTACTTCGATACCAACGTTTCCGACCACCACCACTTCTTTATCGAAGGTGAGAACCGGGTCATTGATATCCCTGGAGAGGGTGTTGGGATCGGATCCATTCCGCATGCACCGGAAGGTATGGAAGTGGTTCGGGTGGATGTTGTGGTTCGTGTTCGGCCCAAGACGTAACGAGGCTCGTTGCAGAGCACCGGGTGTTTTGTAAGAAACGCCCAAAGCTGATCTAGGCCAAGCCCTTCTCGACATAGCGCAGTTTCCAGACATAGTAATCGGCGGTTGCGCCGATTTCGGTCAAGTGGAGTTGCCCATCCGCTTCAAAGCCGATTTTCTTCAGGACATTTGAAGATGCCGCATTGTCCGGTGCGGTGATGGCGCAAAGCGTCCGCAGCTTCAGAACCTTTCCGGCAAACTCAAGCACGGCTGTTGCAGCTTCCCTGGCAAAGCCGCGGCCCCGGTATTTTTCCAGAAGGGCGTATCCAAGGTCCGGATGTTCGAGCTCTTTCCGGAACACAAGGCCGCATACGCCGACAGGGTCACCCGTTTCCTTCAATTCGACTACCCAGAGACCAACCTTGTGTTGGGCGAACCGTGCGAGCGATTTGCCCTTAATGTACTGGAGGGCGTCCTCTTCCGTCTTCAGATCATGGTTTGCAATGAACCGGATATAGTCCGGTTCATTCATCAGCTTCAGATAAAACGCTGCGTCGTTTGTCGACGGAAGCCTGAACCGCAACCGCTCACAAGCCGGGAAGGGACCGAGGGGGAAACTCAAGCTGCGGTGTCCTTCAAAATCAATGCCTTGGTTCTCACTGCGATGTCAGGGATCGCGTCAAATTTTTCTTTTTCCGGGCTTTTGCATAGGTCATAGATTACGCAGCGTTTGCATTCGGGTTTTCGAGCCTTGCAGATGTATCGCCCGTGCAAGATCAGCCAATGATGCGCATGTAGGGAAAACTCGACTGGGACGGCTTTTTCCATAGCCTTTTCAACGTCTAATGGAGTCTTGCCAGGTGCAATTCCAATCCGGTTCCCCAGCCGGAACAAATGTGTGTCGACTGCAATGGTCGGGTGTCCGAAAAAGATATTGAGGACAACATTCGCGGTCTTGCGGCCAACTCCGGGCAGCTTTTCCAGTGCTTCCCGGTTTTCAGGAACTTCGCCACCATGATCGCGGATGAGCTGTTCCGACATGAGGATGACATTTTTGGCTTTGGTCTTGAAAAGGCCGATTGTCCGGATCTCTTCGCGGACGCGGTCTTCACCAAGCGCAACCATTTTTTCCGGCGTGTCGGCAATTTGGAACAAATGCTTGGTTGCACGGTTGACGCCGACATCGGTTGCCTGAGCGGACAAAAGAACCGCAACTAGCAAAGTATAGGCATTGATATAATCCAGCTCACCCTCAGGCTCGGGATTATCCGCATGGAACCTTTCAAAAATCGCGTAGGCTTCGGCCTTGCTGTAGCGTGAGCGCTTCAAAACCCGTCCTGGATTGTCAACGGAAGGCGCTTTCTTAAGTATTTTCGCCGGTTTGCCAGGGCGTTTTGCGGCGCGTTTGGCAGATTTGGCGTTCGGCTGGCTCTTTGCTTCGCTCATGTTCTTTCTATAATCTCAAGGCATGAGCGAGAACAATCCGAAACACGATAAAATGGACGATTTTTCCGAGGAAGACCGGCCTTTTTTCTCGGCAGTTCTGACACCGCACCGGTCCTTGGGTCCAAACGGTTTCATGATTCTCATGGGCTGTTTCGGCCTCATTAGCTTTGTGGCCGGCATCATATTTTGGCAAATTGGTGCGTGGCCTGTCTTTGGTTTTTTCGGCCTGGATGTTGCGCTCCTCTATTTGGCGTTCAGGCTCAATTACGCATCTGCACGTGCCTATGAAGAAATCAAAGTGTCCCGGAACGAGATCGTAATCCGCAAAATCGGGCCCGGCCGGCGGGAGCTGGAATTCAAGTTCAATCCCTTGTGGGTCCGCCTTTCCGTTGAACGGATTGAAGACGAGGGCGTCACCGCCATTTCGTTGACCAGCCGGGGGGAAACTGTTGATCTCGGCCAGTTTCTCAATCCGGAGGACCGGACGAGTTTTGCCGGTGCCATGGCAAATGCCCTTGCTACGGCAAAATCCAGCACCTTCTGATCCGGGCTAATTTTGAGCATGCCGCCGGCCCCCAAGAGCAACCGCACAAAGCGCCGTTGCTGAACAGGCCGCAGCGACAAAAAGGACAGCCCGGAAATCGAAGCTGCTCGCGATGAACCCCATCGACACACTGCCGATCATACCACCCAGGAAAAGACTGTTCATATAGGTTGCCGTTGCCCGACCCAACCGGTTCGGAGCGAAGCTTTGCACATAGGTTATCGCCACGCCCGCGAACAAGCCGTAATACAATCCCTCCAAAGCCGAAATTGCAGCCACGTGCCATATCGAGGAGGCGATCGAGAATAGAAGCATCCCGGCAATTCCAAGGGCAGCTGAGGCGAGGAGCACGGGCTTGAAGCCAAAGCGCTCCGCCAGAAATGCCGACACAAAGATCGCACCAATTTCAACCGCACATTTGATTGAAAGCGATAAGCCTGGCGTGAACTCGGGCAATGCCACTTCTGTTACGAAATAGAGGGGCATTGCAGAGACGAACAAGGAATTTGTGGCTGTGAAAAGGACGCAGGTTCCACCGGCCAGCAGGAGGCCCCAGTTCACCGGCCCACCGGTGTTTTGTTTCCTTGTTTTGCTTGGGGCCCGAAATCCGTTTGGGATGGACAGAAGCATAACGAAAAGCCAAACGGCGCCAAGAAGGGCTGCAATTAAAAAGGCTGCCGTAAAGCCCGACACCGCAATAACAGAGTAACTGAGTGCAGGGCCGATCATCCAGCCAAGAGAAACGGAAATGCGCAGCCACGAGTTCATGGCGGTCGTGTCGAGCTGCAATTGCTCGGCCCTCACCCGGCCATAAGCGAACCCGATCCCGGACCCCATATTGGTGAGGCTCATCAGGGGGATAGTGACCGCCAGAAAAACAGGTAAGGAGCTGACCTGCGACAAGGCAAGGCACATGGTGATGAAAGACAGTGCTGCAATCATCAAGAGCGTGCGAACAGCTATGCTCTGATCGAACTTCTCGCCAGCCCACCTGTTGGTCACAAGTGTCAGTGGTATGACGACCCCGGTGTAAAGACCCACCTGCCAGGGGGGGCGCCCAGCCCTTCAACGATGAAATACGCCAGTGTCGGCACGGTCGCGCCAATGCACAGGCTGTTTATGAACAAAAGCCCGACGGCCAGAAGCATCGCTCTTGGCGGGAAAGATAATTTGGAAAGCAAAGGTTGAGTCGCTTCATCGAAAGGCAGGAGCCTGAACCTGACGATTTGACGGTTGCGGGTCAAGTTCAATCACCATTTGGTTGCAGTGCAGCAGGACTTCCCGTCTAATACGGACTGGAGATCAAGCAAGAGGTGCCGCATGCCGTCTTTTCACCTACCTCTTTCTGGAGATGTGACGCAGGCCATCAATCCGTGGACCGCTATGTTCCGGGCCATGGGGAGTCAATTTGGCCTGATCAACATAAATCTTGGCCGGTCATCTGCTCCGGAAGTCGAGCAGGATATCCTGACCGAAGTCGGCAGTTACGGCCGCCAGATTGGACGCATCAGTGATGTTCTGGAGGTCCTGATCGATCAAGTCGAATTCAAAAAAAACCTGTCCGAGAAGGACAGGGAAACCTTGGAGGTTTTCAAGGCCATGCAGTTGGAAATCGCCGAGATTAAAGCCTGGCACCGTACTGCGGGATCAAAGGCGGACAAAACCTCCGCAAAATGATGTCCTTAGCGCCAGCAGGTCCGCTTGTCTGAGGTGCTGACTGGCAAAACACTCCGGCTTGGATTGAGGACGAAGCGCCGGCCTTATCCGCAAAACGTGGTGCTTTTACTCCTGAGCCTGCATGGCCTTCAGTTTGTAGAGCGCGTCCAGGGCTTCGCGCGGGGTCATGTCATCCGGATTGAAATTTGAAAGCGCCGTTAGGGCAGCGCTTTCTGGGGCGGATACGGCTGTTGGTGCCGCGGCTTGGGGGCTCAAGCTTGCAAACAGTGGCAGCTCATCGATCAGCGTTTCTGACGCTGTATTCCTGTCCTGCTCTTCCAGCTGGCTCAAGACCTGTTTGGAGCGCTCCACAACCATCGCCGGCAGCCCGGCGAGTTTGGCCACCTGGATACCGTAAGACCGGTCGGCGGCACCGGGCACAATCTCATGCAGGAAGATGACGTCCCCATTCCACTCCTTGACCGACACCGTGGCATTGGACAGGCGGTCGAGTTTGGCGGAAAGCGCCGTCAACTCATGATAATGCGTCGCGAACAGAGCGCGGGACTTGTTGACTTCGTGCAGATGCTCGATGGTTGCCCAGGCAATCGAAAGGCCGTCGAATGTGGCGGTGCCCCGGCCAATTTCATCCAGAATAACCAGGGACCGGTCACCGGCCTGATTGAGAATGGCAGCCGTCTCCACCATTTCCACCATGAAGGTCGAGCGGCCACGGGCAAGATCATCTGCTGCCCCGACCCGTGAGAACAGGCGGTCGACAACACCGATATGCGCGGAAAGCGCAGGCACATATCCGCCCATTTGCGCCAATACGGCAATGAGTGCGTTTTGCCGCAAGAAGGTGGACTTACCGGCCATGTTGGGGCCGGTGATCAGCCAGATATGCCCGATATCTTCTCCAGCTTCCGGGCCCAGATCGGCATCGTTTGCCACAAAGCTCTCGCCGCCCCCTTTTCGTAGGGCCTGTTCTACGACAGGGTGCCGTCCGCCCTTGATTTCGAATGCTCGGCTGTCGTCAATTAGCGGGCGCGAATAATTCTCTTCCTGGGCAAGCTTGGCCAAAGCCGCGGACACATCGAGTTTGGATAGGCCATGGGCGGCTGACTTGATCGCCGCGCCGGCTTCGATAATGGCGGCAGTGAGCCGGTCGAAGATCTCCAGCTCGATGGCCATGGCGCGCTCGCCGGCACTGGCAATCTTGGATTCAAGATCGGCAAGTTCCGTGGTGGTGAATCGCATGGCGCCGGCCATGGTCTGCCGGTGAATGAACCGGCCGGGATCGGCTGTCAGCTTTTCCGTTTGCGCGGTGGGGGCTTCGATGAACCAGCCGAGAACATTGTTGTGTTTGATCTTCAGGGACCGCAGACCAAGTTCTTCGGAATAGTCGGCCTGCAGCTTGGCGATCACCTTCCGGCTTTCGTCGCGAAGCGCCCGAAGTTCATCAAGGTCGGCATTGTATCCGCTGGCGACAAAGCCGCCGTCGCGCTTCAGGAGCGGCGGCTCATCTTTGATGGCAGCCAGCAATTCGGATCCAAGGCCGTGCGGGGCTTGTTCGAGGCTCGCACGGGCCGCTGCAATCTCCGCTGGGATCTCAGATGGGGTTGCGCCGGTCTGCTCCAGTACGGCAAGGGAAGCCGTCAGTCCGTGTGCTATGGCCAGGATATCACGCGGCCCGCCGCGGCTAAGCGCGATCCTAGACAGCGCGCGCGCCATATCCGGCGCTCCTTTCAGCGTTTGCCGCAGGCTTTCGCGCATGATTTCGTTCTCTAAGAAGAACGATACCGCGTACTGGCGCCGGTGAATGGCATCCACATCCACCAGCGGGCCTGCAAGACGGCTTGCAAGCAGACGGGAGCCGCCTCCGGTCACAGTCCTGTCTATGGTTGCAAGCAATGATCCCTGCCGTTCGCCGGACAGGGTGCGCGACAATTCTAGATTGGCCCGTGTAGCCGGATCGATCAGCATCCGGCCTGCGCCCGCTTCGCGGACTGGCGGATCAAGGGGCGGTCTTTCGCCGAGTTGTGTTTTTTCGACATAGGCGAGAATGCCTGCGGCGGCAGACAATTCGGCACGTGTAAACGTTCCAAAGCCGTCCAGAGTTTTCACGCCGAAATAGTGAGACAGGCGATCGGCCGCAGTGGATCCGTCAAAAAACGTGCGGGGAACCGGCGAGAGCGCGCCGCCTGACTGTTCTGCGATCTGCCTGAGATCACTCTCTTGAAGCAGCATGTCGGCTATGATCAGTTCGCGCGGAGCAACTTGAGCCAAGTCAGCCGCCAGCCGCTGGTGATCCGTCTCGGACACCTGAAATGTGCCAGTCGACATGTCGATCCATGCAAGTCCATAAACGGCATCGCCGGTCAGAGATCCGCCTTTGAGCCGCGTCAAGGCCATCAGGTAATTGTTGGCACCGGAGTCCAGCAATCGTTCCTCGGTCAGCGTTCCAGGCGTGACGAGGCGCACAACATCCCGGCGGACCACCGACTTTGAACCGCGCTTTTTCGCTTCTGCAGGATCTTCCGTTTGCTCGCAGACCGAAACGCGGTGGCCCAGCGCGATCAGTTTTTGCAGGTAATCATCAGCTGCGTGCACGGGCACACCGCACATTGGGATGTCATTTCCCTGGTGCTTGCCGCGTTTGGTCAGTGTTATGCCCAGCGCGCGGGCTGCCACCTCTGCATCTTCAAAAAACAGCTCGTAGAAATCTCCCATCCGGTAAAACAGAAGGCTGTCCGGGTTGGCTGTTTTGATCTCGATGTACTGGGCCATCATCGGCGTCACTTTCGTGTCTGCCGGGGCCGTGTTTTGCACGCTTGCCTGGGTCATGCCTTTTTCCTAGCAAACCTCGCGGGCCATTCCACGATTGGCGTATGGCATCTTGTCTTGAGGCTTTATTTTTCAGGGGATAAGGTCAATGTCCCGCCCGCCGGAAAGCGCAAAAAATCTCGAGGAAACGCCGCCGTTATGTCCGCCAAAAAGACTTCGCCCAAGACCGCTGTCAGCTTCACCGAACAAGAAGCCCTACAGTTTCACCAACAGGGAAAGCCGGGAAAGCTGGAGGTGACGCCGACCAAACCCATGGCGACACAGCGTGACTTGTCACTGGCCTATTCGCCAGGTGTTGCCGTCCCGGTGCGGGCGATTGCCGAGGATCCAAGCCGGGCTTACGACTACACCACCAAGGGAAATCTTGTGGCTGTGATCTCCAATGGCACTGCGATCCTGGGCCTCGGGAATCTTGGGGCACTGGCCTCAAAGCCGGTGATGGAGGGTAAATCCGTTCTGTTCAAGCGGTTCGCCGATGTGGATTCCATTGATTTGGAGATCGATACGCAAGACGTCGACGAGTTCGTGAATTCGGTCCGTTACATGGGCCCGTCCTTTGGCGGGATTAACCTGGAGGACATCAAGGCTCCGGATTGCTTTATCATCGAACAGCGCCTCCGCGAGTTGATGGATATTCCGGTCTTTCATGATGATCAGCACGGCACGGCGATCATCGCGGCTGCCGGCCTCATCAACGCACTGCACCTGACCGGCCGGGATATGAAAGACACGAAAGTGGTCTGCAACGGCGCCGGTGCTGCGGGAATTGCCTGTATCGAGCTGATTAAGGCCATGGGCATTCCGCATGATAATGTCACGCTATGCGACACAAAGGGCGTGATCTACAAAGGCCGCGCGGAGGGCATGAACCAATGGAAATCGGCCCATGCGATCGAGTCCGACAACCGGTCTCTCTATGATGCGCTGAAGGGTGCGGATGTCTTCTTCGGTGTTTCCGTCAAAGGCGCCCTCACGCCGGACATGCTGCGTGTCATGGCGCCCAACCCGATCATCTTTGCAATGGCCAATCCGGATCCGGAAATCACACCGGAAGAAGCGGCCGAAGTCCGCGACGATGCTATTGTTGCCACCGGCCGGTCGGATTATCCCAATCAGGTCAATAACGTTCTCGGGTTTCCGTACATCTTCCGGGGGGCGCTGGACGTCCAGGCAACGACCATTAACGACGACATGAAAGTGGCGTGTGCCCAAGCGCTGGCAGAGCTGGCCCGGGAAGAGGTTCCCGATGAGGTGGCGGCTGCTTATCGCGGAAACCGGCCGAAATTCGGGCCCGAATACATTATTCCGGTGCCGTTCGATCCCCGATTGATGTTCACAATTCCGCCTGCCGTTGCCCAGGCCGCCATGGATTCCGGTGTTGCCAAGCGCCCGATCGTCGACATGGATGCCTACAAGCATGAACTTTCCGCGCGGCGTGACCCTGTTGCGGGCACCTTGCAGCGGATTTTCTCAAAAGTCCGCCAGCAGCCCAAACGCGTTGTCTTTGCCGAAGGCGAGGAAGAGCCGGTGATCCGCGCGGCGGCAAGTTTTGTTGCCCAGGGCCTTGGCGAAGCCATCCTGATCGGCCGCGAGGACGAGATCAAATCCATGGCCCACCAGGCCGGTATCGATATCGAGCGCAGCGGTGTTTCCATTCAAAACGCGCGCCTGTCGGACCGGAATACGGATTACGCGCAATATCTTTATGCCCGCCTCCAGCGCAAAGGTTACTTGCTGCGCGATTGCCAGCGCATGGTGAACAACGACCGGAACTATTGGGGGGCAGTCATGGTGGCGCGCGGCGATGCCGACGCCATGGTGACAGGCTTGACCCGTAACTATTCAGTGGCGCTCGACACGGTTAAGGCAACGATTGATCCGAAGCCGGGCCACCGGGTGATCGGGGTGTCCCTGGCTCTGGCGAAAGGCCGGACAGTCCTGATTGCCGATACTGCCGTGATCGATATGCCGAATTCCGAAGAGCTGGCGGATATTGCCGAGGAAGCGGCCCATGTTGCCCGCAAGCTCGGTTATGAGCCGCGTGTTGCCATGCTGGCTTATTCCACATTTGGCCACCCGCGCGGTGAGCGGTCGGAGAAAGTGCAGGAAGCGGTGCACATTCTGGACCGGCGCCGGGTGGATTTTGAGTATGACGGTGAGATGGCCGCCGATGTTGCGCTAAACCTCGACCGGATGGCCGCCTACCCGTTCTGCCGCCTGTCCGGCCCTGCCAACGTTCTGGTCATGCCAGCGTTTCACTCGGCCTCAATTTCAACGAAAATGCTCCAGGAATTGGGCGGAGCAACAGTGATCGGTCCGCTTCTGGTCGGGTTCGACAAGTCGATCCAGATTGTTCCATTGGGGGCCAAGGACAGCGACATCGTCAACATGGCAGCCATCGCCGCGTTTAACGTGACCTGATCGCTGTCCTTCTGAACGTCGATCGGAGGCCAGATAGTTGGTGCGGATCGTATCGAAGATCCGCGCCGATTTTCCCTTTTGACAATCCCATCTGCAGCGGCGATACCTCGTAGCCATGTCCGATATCAAAGTGAAAATTTGCGGTCTGTCGACCGAGGAGACCATGGAAGCTGCGCTGGACGCGGGAGCGGACATGGTCGGCTTGATGTTCTTCCCGAAGAGTCCGCGCCATGTGAGTTTGACCGAAGCTTGCAAACTTGCCGATATGGCCCGCGGCCGGGCGGAAATCGTCGCCGTGACAGTGAATATGGATCTGGACGGATTGTCGCGGATTAAGGAACTCGTCGGGCCGGACACGTTCCAGTTTCACGGGTCCGAAACGCCGGAATCCCTTGCCGCTGCCAAGGTCATGCACGGGACGAAGGTGATGAAGGCGATTTCGATTTCGGAAAAAGCGGATCTGGAACAAGCGCATTACTACGCTATTGTTGCAGATCGCATCCTGTTTGATGCCAAGCCGCCAAAAGACTCCGTTCTTCCAGGCGGCAACGGTGTTTCGTTCGACTGGACGGTTTTGAAAGATCTTGACCTGCCGAAGCCCTTCATGCTTTCCGGTGGTCTCAAAATGGACAATGTGGCTGAAGCCATTCGCCTCAGCGGCGCCAGGGAAATTGACCTTTCCTCCGGTGTTGAGCGGGAAAAGGGCGTAAAGGATCCGGATTTGATCCGGGCCTTCATGGCAGCAGTCAAAGGCGCTGAAGTAGCAGCGGTTAAGGAGTAGACGCGTGAACGACATGGCGAACAGCATCCGGACCGGACCGGACGACCGCGGGCATTTCGGTATCTTTGGGGGCCGCTACGTCGCCGAAACCCTCATGCCGCTCATTCTGGATCTCGAGAAGGAATACAAGGACGCCAAGAACGACCCGGCATTCCATGCTGAAGTCGAGAAGCTGAACACGCATTACACCGGACGTCCGTCGCCTCTCTATTTTGCAGAGCGGCTAACGGAAGAGCTTGGCGGCGCAAAGATCTACTTCAAGCGCGACGAGCTGAACCACACAGGGTCCCACAAGATCAACAATTGCCTGGGTCAGATCCTGCTTGCCAAGCGTATGGGCAAGACCCGGATTATCGCTGAAACCGGTGCTGGGCAGCATGGCGTGGCAACGGCCACCGTTTGTGCCCGCTTCGGCCTGCCCTGTGTGGTCTATATGGGGGCGACCGACGTCGAGCGTCAAAAGCCGAACGTGTTCCGGATGAAGCTACTTGGCGCGGAAATCGTGCCGGTGACAGCCGGCGCCGGGACGTTGAAAGACGCCATGAACGAGGCGCTGCGCGACTGGGTGACCAATGTCGATGACACCTATTACTTGATCGGAACAGCTGCCGGACCGCACCCTTATCCGGAGATGGTGCGTGACTTCCAGTCTGTTATCGGCAAAGAGCTGCGCGAGCAGATCCTTGAGGCCGAAGGGCGTTTGCCGGATGCGCTGGTTGCCTCTGTCGGTGGCGGTTCGAACGCAATCGGCATGTTCCACCCCTTCCTCGATGACAAGGACGTCAAGATCTACGGTGTGGAAGCTGGTGGCCACGGTTTGGACGGCGACGAGCATTGCGCGTCCCTGAACGCGGGCAAGCCGGGCGTTCTCCATGGAAACCGGACGTTTCTGCTGCAGGATGATGACGGCCAGATCCTTGAAGGCCATTCCATCTCGGCTGGATTGGATTATCCGGGCATCGGGCCGGAACACTCCTGGCTGAAAGACATCGGCCGTGTGGAGTATGTTCCGATCATGGACACGGAAGCGCTGGATGCTTTTCAGATGCTGACACGGGTGGAAGGGATCATTCCGGCGCTTGAGCCTGCCCATGCTCTGGCACAGGTCGCAAAGCTTGCCCCGCAGATGGGAAAGGATCAGATCCTAGTCATGAACCTGTGCGGCCGCGGCGACAAGGATGTCTTTGCGGTGGGGCAGATGCTTGGCTTCGATCTCTGAAGCTTGCGCCGTTTAAATGAAGAAGCCGTGCGCCGCTGGCAGCACGGCTTTTTCATGCGTTGTCCGTAAACACGACCCTTAACAACATTTGCCGTCCGCGTGCGTCCAGCCGCTCGGCCTGACGGGCCAAGGCGGGATCCGCAGCTGTCAGACGTTCCGCGATGTTCGGTGTTTTTGTCTGCCGTTTCCCGCGATAATCGCGCATATGCCTGATGACCTTTTCATGGATAGGTTCGGGAGGCGGTTCAAACAGGGAATGGGCCATTGTCATTTCCTCGCTGTTTCTTGTCATTGCCATATCTTATAGGTGCACATTGTGCGTTTTTTAAGATCGCAATATTGCGGATATCAGGAGGCTGTAAGTGGGGCCCGGGCCGCTTTTCGAACTATCGAGCTACCCGGAATCAGCAAGGCTGCGCTGCAAACTTAACAATCGTATACACTCGTATACGCGTTATCCTTGCAGGTGAGAGAAACGATTGTCCGTTTCTGCGTCCTTGAAAGGAGCCAAAAGATGCGTTTTCGGAACCTGGCAAACATTTTTGCTGAAATCGGCAATGCTCAAAGAATGACTGCCGACTACAACAGAATGAGCGTCATGAGCACGCAGCGCTTGTCGGAACTTGGTTTGGAGCGCCATGAAATTGCCCCCTACGTCTTCCGCAAACACTATGGCAAAAGTTGAACCACGCTCCTAGGTCAGCTTCTTTTCGCCCGCTAGGGCGGTTCAAAGATTGACATCGGCTTGTTCGCTCCCCTACATCGCCATGAGCTCATAGTCTTGGAGGTAGCCGCACTAGGTGCGGAAAGGGTGACGCTGAATGACCGAAACGCGAATTGACCGCCGCTTTAACGCCTGCGCAGAGGCCGGCCGCCCTGCTCTTGTGACCTTTGTGACGGCTGGCGATCCGGATCTGGACACATCGCAAGCTATTTTGAATGCCCTTCCTGCCGCTGGTGCTGACGTCATCGAACTCGGAATGCCGTTTTCGGATCCGATGGCCGAAGGTATCCCTATCCAGCTCGCCAACCAGCGGGCATTGGCCGCCGGCCAAACCATGGACAAGACGCTGGACATGGTGCGCGCCTTCCGGAAGCAGGACCAAGACACGCCGATCATCCTGATGGGATACTTCAATCCGATCTATGTGCGTGATCCGAAGAAGTTCGTCCATGTCGCGAAAGAAGCGGGTGTGGACGGCTTTATTATCGTCGATATTCCTGCTGAAGCCGATGACGAACTGTGCCTCCCCGCTCTTGACGCTGGACTGAACTTCATCCGGCTCGCAACCCCGACGACGGACGACAAGCGCTTACCGGCTGTTCTGGCCAATACCTCCGGTTTCGTCTATTACGTATCGGTAACTGGGATCACCGGCGCAAATATTGCCGATACCGGGCGCGTAACAGCGGCCGTTAACCGGATCAAGTCCCATACGGAACTGCCTGTTGCTGTCGGATTCGGCGTGAAAACGTCTGATCAGGCGGCGGTTATCGGCAAGGACGCGGATGGTGTGGTGGTCGGATCGGTGCTCGTCAATGCGATCAAGGACACACTTGATGCGGACGGTAATGCGACTGACAAGACAGTCGAGGCAGTCACGGCCGTGGTGGCGGACTTGGCAGCTGGCTGCGCCCGCGCGCGGGCTGCTTAAGCTACCGGACCAAGAATTGAATGCTATCGGGCGGAAACCTATCTCCGCTTTGTGTAACTCGAGTAGACGGACGCGTTTGACGTGAACTGGATAAATTCAATTGTGCGCCCCAAGATCCGGGATCTTTGGAAGAAGCGCGAAGTTCCGGAAAACCTATGGATCAAGTGCCCGGAAACCGGTGAAATGGTTTTTCACCGTGACCTTGAGGCCAATTTGTGGGTTGTTCCGAACTCCGGTCACCATATGCGTATGCCGGCCCGCAAACGCCTGGAAAGTTTCTTCGATAACGGGGCTTATGACCACATTGATGCACCAGAGGTGCAGGCTGATCCGCTGAAATTCCGGGACAGCAAGCGGTACACCGACCGCATGAAGGAAGCACGCTCCAAGACGGGTGAGCATGAAGCCGTTCATGTGGCGCAGGGCAAAGTCAACGGCATGGACATCACAGCCGCTGTTCAGGACTTTGCGTTTGTCGGTGGCTCCCTCGGCATGGCGGTCGGTGAAGCCATCTTGACCGGTATGATGAAGGCCGTGGACGACAAGACACCATTTGTCATGTTCGCAGCTTCCGGCGGCGCGCGGATGCAGGAGGGTATTCTTTCCTTGATGCAGATGCCGCGCGTTACAGTGGGTGTTCAGATGCTGCGGGACGCAGGCCTGCCCTATGTCGTGGTTTTGACCAATCCCACCACCGGAGGTGTGTCTGCGTCCTATGCAATGCTGGGCGACGTGCACATCGCCGAGCCGGGCGCAATGATCGGATTTGCAGGCCGCCGGGTTATCGAACAGACCGTCCGGGAGAAGCTTCCCGATGATTTCCAGACCGCTGAATACCTTATCGATCATGGCATGATCGACATGGTTGTTCCCCGTCAGGAGATGAAAAACACCATCTCCCGTATCTGCGGCATTCTGCTCAAGCGCGAGGTCGAGTTGCCTGCTTTGACCGATCAATCGGCTGAAGCAGATGGCGAGGAAGAAGCTGCGGCGGAAGCCGAAGCAGCCGAAAAAACAGAACCTGCTCAAGCGGCCCAATAACCATTGTAATTTCCGGCTGTGACGTCGTTTCTGCGCCACGGCCGGTCATTTACAGACACCCGTAGCGCCGCGAACCGCATTACGTCCTAGTTCCGGACTTTTCATGAATATGAGGACCCTGCGGAGGGCGCCTTGGACCAAATCACCCAGATCCTAGACCGTCTTCTGGCGCTTCATCCCAAGGAGATTGATCTATCCCTTGGCCGGATGGAACGGCTTTTGGCTGCGCTCGGCTCGCCGCATACCAAATTACCCCCGGTGATCCATGTCGCGGGGACGAACGGCAAGGGATCGGTAACTGCGACCATGCGCGCGATCCTTGAGGCCTCCGGCAAACGCTGCCATGTCTACACGTCGCCCCATCTCGTGTCCTTTAATGAGCGCATTCGCCTGGGGCATGACGGGCAATTTGTCCCCGATCCGCTGCTTTATGATGCCCTGCACAGATGTGAAGAGGCCAATGCAGGGTCGGAAATCACCTTCTTCGAGATTACAACCGCCGCTGCCTTCCTGCTGTTTTCCGAACATCCAGCTGACGTTGTGCTGCTGGAAGTTGGGCTTGGTGGGCGTCTTGATGCGACCAACATGATCGAGAAGCCTCTGGTCTCGGTCATCACGCCGGTGTCGATGGATCACGAGAAGTTCCTCGGCAACGATCTTGCCGCCATTGCAGCCGAGAAGGCCGGGATCATTAAAAACGGTCAGCCAGTTGTCTGCGCACCGCAAGACGACGCTGCTATTCGCGTGATCGAGCGCCAGGCTGCCCGCTGCAAGTCTTCCCTGCAGGTGTCCGGCCAGGATTTTCAGGCTGTTCCAGACCACGGACGCATGGTGTTCCAGGACCAGGACCAGCTCATTGATCTTCCCTGTCCCGCTCTTGGCGGAGCGCATCAGTTCGACAATACGGGCCTCGCTATCGCTGCACTGAAGGCGGCCGGTCTGTTGCCGGATGCAGCCACCCTGTCCCAAGGGCTGCGGAATGTGAGATGGCCAGGCCGCCTTCAGCCGGTTGGCCACGGCCCTTTGCTCGACATCTGTCCGGAAGGCGCGGAGTTCTGGATTGATGGTGGCCACAACCCGGGAGCGGGTGTGTCCGTGTCCCGGTTCATGGGCGAACTGGAAGAGCGCTCGCCAAGACCCTTGTATCTCATAGCGGGTATGCTGGTCACAAAGGACCCTGTTGGCTTTTTCCGGCCGTTCCATGGGCTGGTACATCATGTCGGGACGGTTCCGATCACAACGACCAATACCGGCCGGTCTCCGGAAGAGCTTGCCGATTTGGCTCGATGTGCGGAGCTGGAGGCAACGCCGTTTCAATCGCTGGACGCGGCCCTTGCAGATGTGGCAGCTTGCGCGAAGGCCGATGGTGTGCCGCCGCGGATATTGGTGTGCGGATCGCTCTACCTGGCCGGAGAAGTACTCGTCCGGAACGGAATGCTGCCCGATTGATCTCCGCTCCGGCATGTCATGCTTGAAAAGGGTGATTTATGCTGCAGCCGGATAGTTTCCTGAAACCTATTGCAATTGCATTCCTCGGATTGGGTCTTCTGGCTGGACCGGCGCATGCGCTCACGGAAAACTACGAGACGCCGCCAGAGGCGGACCCAGCCAAGATACTGGATGGAAAGCAGCTGGGACCTGGTTATGCAGTGCTCAATCCCGTGCGCAGTGACGGCTTCCTGAGAATCTATCAACTTCAAACCGATCAGGGCGTGGAGCAGATCGAAGGGGATGGTCTCTTGAAACTCCGGCTTGCGGAAATAAAGGCGCTTGTCGGATTGGAGAGCCTGAAAAACGATGCAAGCTTTGTGGATGGCTTGAAAGAAGCCGCCAAAAAACCGGTCGAATTTGTGGAAAGCACGGTGACCGATCCGGTTGGGACCGCAAAAAGCACGGTATCCGGAGTGGGGCGCATGTTCAGCCGGATAGGCCGGGGTGTTGAGGCAGCTGTAACCGGTAATGCGGGATCGCCGGCCGACCTTGCAAAAGCAATCACGGGTCAGGCCGAAGCGCGCCGGGAGCTTGCCGTCGAAATTGGCGTCGACCCTTATACGTTTTACCAGCCGCTCTCCGCAAAACTGGACGAAACGGCAAGTGTTACAACTGCTGGCGGTTGGACGGTCAGTGCAATTACAGCGCTGCTGCCCGGCGGCATTATCATCAACGCAACGCGGACGGCCGATAACTTCCGCAATCTGATTGTTGATAGCACACCGTCCGAACTGGAAGCCCGCACGGAGGAAACGTTTCGCAAAGCGGGCATTTCAGAACCCTCCATTCAGGCGATCAAGGCCAACCCGCATTTCACCCTTTCGGAAAAAACGGTAATTGCCTACCGGCTCCAGGCCATGCCGAGTGTTCAGAATTTGGATGTTCTCGCTGCTAGAGCCGGAGAGGCGGACAGCCGCACGGTCGCTTATTTCCAGTTGCGCCGTATTGTTCTTGCAGAGACCTATCACCGCACCGTTTCGGGCCTTGGAAAGATCGAGGAAATAGGCGGCGTGCCGGTAGGGATCCGTTTGGATGGGCAGGCGGCGGTCATCTTGCCTCTGGACAGTGTTGCCTGGACTGAAACGGTGGCCCGCACATTCGCCGGTGTCCATGAGGGGCTCGGAGCACTGCCGTTTCCACCCACCGCCGTCGATTTTCTAATCACGGGTGATTTGACTCCAACGGCCGCTGAGCGGATCACGTCACTGGGCTGGGACATTACGGGAAGTTATCCGATGCCGGAGGGCCCAGTGCACTAAACCGGGCTGGCAAACGAATAGGTGTGTGGATCAAATACACTCCAGAACCGGGCCTGACAGGCCGCTTTCCCATCCAAGGATCGCGCGCTTGCGGGTAAGTCCCCAATGATAGCCGCCGAGTTTGCCGCCTTTGGCCAGTACCCGGTGGCACGGGACGACAAAGGAAATCGGATTCCGGCCAACAGCCGTTCCAACGGCCCGCGATGCTTTCGGATTTCCAAGTTTTGCCGCGATGTCCGAATAGGTCGTCGCTTTGCCCATCGGGATTTTCAAAAGGGTCTGCCAGACGCGAATTTCGAAATCCGTTCCGATCATCACAATGTTCAGCGGCTGGTCTTGCTGCCACTTCTGCGGACTGAACACACGGCGGGCGTAAGGTTCCGTTCGATTCTGGTCCTGGACGAACCGCGCTGCGGGCCACCGGCTGCACATGTCTTCAAGAGCGGTCTCTTCTTCCCCCGGATCGGCAAAGCCAAGCCCGGCCAAGCCTTTGCCGGTTGCCATGATCAAGACCTGGCCGAAGGGAGACGGATGGAACCCGTAAAGGATATCCAGACCAGCGCCACGGCTCCGGTAGTCACCCGGTGTCATGGCTTCATGTGTGACGAACAGATCATGCAGCCGGGAGGATCCGGATAGTCCCACATCATAAGAGGCGTCTAGAACACTCGCTGAATCCCGCAAAAGCGCCTTGGCATGGTCGAGCGTGATCGCCTGAAGAAATTGCTTCGGGGTCAGGCCCGCCCAGCGGGAAAAAACCCTTTGAAGCTGAATGGGCTGAAGCCCGGCTTCATTTGCGAGTTGTTCCAGGGTCGGCTGCTCGCGCCAGTCCTGTGTAATCCGTTTGAGGGTTTGACGGACGACTTTGTAGTGTTCCGCAGCCTCCGTCCCGACCGATACGGGCTGCGGCTTGGATGCCGCGACTGAAAGATCGAATGGTTTGGTCATGGGTCAGCCTTGGGGTGTTCGTTTTTCTGATCCTATGAACTTCGTGGAATGTGTGCGACCCGATTTGCGAGCCGGGCGCTATCCAAGAACGTCTTCAAAGCTCCCCGGGGAGACTGCAGGACTCTTCCGTGTTGTCAGCAACAAGTTCGTTTCCGTTCCGGCGATGCCATCGATCAACCGGATGCGGTTCAAAACGTCATCAAATGCTGCAAGGTCCCGTGTCGCGATATCCAGAACCAGGTCCCATTTTCCGTTTGTCGAGTGAATGGCCCTGACCTCGGTCAAGGCGCCGAGTGTTTTGGCAACAGGATCTGTGCTTTGTCCGTCGATCAGCACCAGGGTCACAGCACGGATCGGCAGATCCCGCCAGTCATCTCTTAATACCGCCGTAAATCCCAGAATTTCGCCGTTTTCCAGCAGTTTGTCCATGCGGGCCCGGACGGTCGCACGGGAAATCTTGAGGTCACTTGCCAAATCGGACACCGACCGGCGGCCATCATGGCGAAGAATCGAGACCAGCCGAAGATCTAGATCATCCATTATCACATTCTGCATAATTGAACTTAGCAAAATGATAAATCTGGCTGCTATTTTGATCAAGTCTGCAGATTTACTCTGCCGCGTCAATTTCGCACACTTCGTCCGGGTCATTTCAAGATGCGGTGGGAATAAACGTGGAACGCCAGGAGATTGTCCTTGTCGGGGCACCGGTCGAGGAAGGGGCAGGCCGCAAGGGCTGTGTCATGGGGCCAGACGCTTACCGGACCGCGGGCCTTGCGGTCACATTGGAAGCGCTCGGTCATGCCGTGAAGGATCTCGGCAATTTGAAGCCGGCGCAGACCGGGAACGTGCGTGCACCCAACGGGACGGTAAAGAATTTTGCTGCATATGCAGGCTGGACCCGTGTCCTTCATGCTCAGGCTGCGGCGCTGGGCTCAAAGAACGTGTTTCCGATTTATCTGGGCGGCGATCATTCCATCGCGGCCGGGACGGTGTCGGGCCAGGCAAAGGCCGCGGCGGAGCGCAACCGGCCGCTTTTTGTTTTGTGGCTCGATGCGCATTCGGACTTTCATACTCTGGACAGCACGGCGAGCGGCAACCTCCATGGCACACCTCTGGCATTTGTCGCCGGCATGCCGGGGTTCGACGGTTTGCTGGGCCAGGCATTGGCGCATCCCGTCACCCCCCAAAACATTGAGGTCATGGGTGTCAGGTCTATTGACGATCCTGAGCGCGCTCTGCTGCTGGATCAGGGCGTCGGCGTCAGCGATATGCGCCGCATAGACGAGGAAGGCATTCCGGCCATCCTGTCTGCATTTTTGAACCGGGTGAAGGCGGCAAACGGATTGCTTCACGTCAGTCTTGACGTCGATTTTCTGGATCCTGAAATCGCCCCGGCTGTCGGTACGACCGTTCCGGGCGGCACCACCTTCCGTGAGGCGCATCTGGTCATGGAAATGCTCCATGACAGCGGTCTCGTCTCTTCCCTCGACCTTGTGGAACTGAACCCTTTTCTCGATGAACGCGGAAAAACCGCACGCTTGATGGTTGATCTCGCGGGCAGCTTGTTCGGCCGCCGTGTTTTCGACCGTCCAACAAGAAGCTTCTAGAGGTGAACAAGATGTCCAAATACTTGAATCTGGAACCGTCGGATCTGGCCTACGTGCCGTTCGTGAGCGTCGATAACATGATGCGGAATGTGCGGGCCATCGGTGCGGAAGCCTTCATGCGCGGCATTGCCGAGTATATTGAAGCGGATTTTCTGCGTTGGGAGAGCTTTGACAAGAAAGCGCGCATTCCTGCGCATGCACCGCAAGGCGTCATCGAGCTGATGCCGACGAGTGATGGCAAGACTTTCGGCTTCAAATACGTCAACGGTCATCCGGGCAACACGCGGGACGGTCTGCAGACGGTCACCGGATTTGGCGTATTGTCGGATCTGACGACGGGATATCCGGTTCTGTTTACCGAGATGACCATCCTGACCGCTCTTCGCACAGCGGCCAATTCGGCTCTGGCTGCAAAATATCTTGCGCCCAAGGGCTCCAAGACCATGGCCATGATCGGAAACGGAGCACAATCCGATTTTCAGTGCCTGGCGTTCAAGGAAATCCTCGGCATCACCGATATCCGGGCCTATGACATTGAACCGGAAGCAAGCGTCCGTTTGGCGCGGAATCTCGCCAATTCCGGGCTCAACGTCACAATTTGCAAGACCCCGGAAGACGCCATGGAAGGCGCGCAGATCGTGACAACGGCGACAGCCGACAAGAAACAGGCGACCATTCTGACCGACAACATGATCGGTACTGGCGTTCATATCAATGCGGTTGGTGGTGATTGTCCCGGCAAGACGGAGCTTCACAAGGATATCCTGCTGCGCTCGGACATTTTCGTCGAGTTTCCGGATCAGACCCACATTGAGGGAGAGTTTCAGCAACTTGACAGGGATCACCCGGTCACGGAGCTCTGGCAGGTTTACGCAGGCAAGGCGCCAGGACGGACATCCGAGAACCAGATCACGCTTTTTGACAGTGTTGGCTTTGCAATCGAGGACTTTGCCGCTTTGCGCTATGTGCATGATCTTCTTCCCAAAACGGGGCATTTCGAGAAGCTTGATTTGCTGGCGGACCCGGATGATCCGCGGGATCTTTACGGAATGGTGCTGCGCTCGGCGGCAGCCGATGACAATCAGGCAGCTTGATCCCACCATTCGCTTGATTGTACAGACCCTTGCCACCGCCTCGGCGGTGGCTTTTTTGGTCTTTGGCCCAAACTTTTGCCTGGCTGCCGACAAGAGCTGCCAAATAGTATAAGCGGTCATGAGCGCCCTGCAGTCGCAGCGAATGGCCGAGGAGGTGGTTTTGGACTGGTCGAACTTACTGGATGGAAACCGCTTGGCTGACTCCGGTTATGCTGAGCGTGCGAACCGGCCGACATATGTCCAGGACGCGGACAGGATTACATTTTCCGCGCCTTTCCGGCGTCTTGCCAACAAGACCCAGGTTCATCCGCTTTATGAAAACGACCACCTGCACCACCGGCTGATCCACAGTCTCGAAACCAGCAGCATTGGCCGGTCCTTGGGGATGGAAGTGGGCGTTTGGCTTGAAGATCAGGGACTGATCGCAGCTGGCGACAGACATCGGATTGCCGGGATCGTCGGTGCTGCGTGCCTTGCCCACGACATCGGCAATCCGCCCTTCGGGCATTCTGGCGAAGCGGCCATCGGAGGCTGGTTTGAAGAGCGGTTCGCTTCCAGCCAGCCGTTGTTTTCCGAAATGGACAGTAGCCTGCGTGCTGAATTTACGGAGTTTGAAGGCAATGCCCAGGGCTTCCGCATCCTGACGCGCCTTGAGATGTACCGCAACGATGGTGGCATGCGGTTGTCCCGGGGTGTTCTTGGTGCCTTTTCAAAGTATCCGGTAACAGCGCGGGTCCGCCACACCATCCCGGACACTACCTATTGCGGGTTAAAGAAATTCGGCGTTTTTCAAAGTGAAATGCCGCTGTTTGAAGAAGTTGCCGATGCCGTCGGCCTTCCGCAGGAAGGCGGAGACAGCAGGACCTGGTGGCGCCGGCATCCGCTTGTGTTCCTGGTCGAAGCGGCGGATGACATTTGCTACAACATTGTTGATCTGGAAGATGCGTTCACATCGGGGGATCTGAGCGCCGAGACGGTCATTGACCATCTTGAGCCGCTCACCCGCAAGTCCAATCAGGATCTTTCCGGCATGGCCGCCTCCGAGCGGATCGCCTATGCAAGGGCGCGGGGGATCGGAGTGGCGATCAACGCATGTGTCGAGGCGTTCAAGGATAATTATCCTGCGATCATGGATGGCACATTTTCAGATGCGTTGATCGACCGGTCCGCCAAGGCCGAAGACTTTCAGGCAATCAAAAAACTGGCGCGCGAAAGCCTGTTCACCTCACCGCGCAAGACAGCGCTGGAGGTTCAGGGCCGCAACGTTGTGCACCGGGTGCTTGATGGTGTTTCTGATGTTTACACCCGACTACAGGCCGCTGATTGGGATCCAGACCGCCTCAGTTCCTATCACCGCCAGCTGGTGCAAACTGCCGCGATCGACATCAGCGATGTTCACGACAGCTACACCGCCCTGCATTCGCTCGCCGACTATGTTTCTGGAATGACCGACCGGTATGCCGTCAAGATTGCCCGTTTGCTGTCAGGTGTTTAGGGCGGTTTCGATTTCCTGAACCACAGCCCCAGCTGCCGCACCCGGATCGGGTGCCTGGGATATCGGGCGGCCAACGACCAGGTAATCACTTCCGGCCTTGATGGCATCAAGGGGTGTCATCACCCGGCGCTGGTCATTGGCGGCGCTTCCGGCCGGCCGGATACCGGGTGTTACGATGACCATGTCTGTGCCGAGCGTTTGGCGCATCCTGCCAGCTTCCGTTGCCGCGCACACGATCCCGCCGATGCCCGCGTCCCTCGCATCCCTGGCGCGGGCTTCAACGAGTTCGGAGACAGGGCCACGATACCCGGCGGCCTGCAAATCGGCTTCATCCATCGAGGTCAGAACCGTCACACCCAAAATGCAAAGGTTCGGATTGCCCTCCGCAGTTAATCCTTTGACGGCAGCCCGCATTGTTTTCGGATAAGCGTGAACGGTCATGAAGGTCATGCCCATTTTTGCAATATTCTGGACGGCCTTTTGGATCGTATTGTCAATGTCATGAAGTTTGACATCGAGGAAAACCTTCTTGCCGGCCTTTGCCAGTTCGCGCGCAAATTCCAACCCACCGGCGAATTGCAGTTCCATCCCAATTTTGTAAACGCCGACCTTGCCCTCAGTGGCCGCCACGAGCGTCTCGGCTTCCCCAATGGTTGGGACGTCAAGCGGGAGCATTAAGCGATCAACGGCTGTCTTGGGAGCGAAGGAACTGGTGAGCATTGCAATCTCCGGGCATGTCAGGTGCGGCCCGTGACTATCATCATGAAACACCGGGCGCTATTGATTTCCGGGCGGGAGCGGAAACCGGAACCTCCGGCCTCTCCCGGTTAGAGGTATGATGGCAGGATATAGCTCCGGTGCCGATGCGGACAAAATGTCTGGCCACGGCCCTATTTCATTAGACGGGTCAGGCTGCTACAACAGCCGCCGCTATTTTGTTTTCCGGCGCTAAGGGCCGGATGGAAGGAGTTACCCGTCAATGCGCACCGCCAGCGTATCGCGCGACACCAAGGAAACCCGCATCTCCGTGGACATCAACCTTGATGGCACCGGCACCTATGACGTGAAAACAGGTATCGGGTTCTTCGACCATATGCTGGAGCAGCTGGCGCGCCATTCGCTGATCGATATCAAGGTCCGTGCAGATGGTGATACCCATATCGATTTCCATCACACGGTGGAAGATACCGGTATTGCCCTGGGGCAGGCCCTGTCCAAAGCGCTTGGCGACATGGCCGGGATCACCCGGTATGCCGATACCCATCTTGCGATGGACGAAGCGCTGACCCGCTGCACGCTCGATGTGTCCGGACGCCCATTTCTGGTGTGGGACGTAAGCTTTGACCGTGACAAGATCGGTGAGTTTGATACAGAATTGTTCGAAGAGTTTTTCCGCGCCTTCTCCATGAATGCTGGAATTACCCTTCATATTGCCAACCTTTATGGATCCAATTGCCACCATATCGCCGAAACCTGCTTCAAGGCGGTGGCCCGGACCCTGCGGACGGCGATAGAGATTGATCCGCGACAGGCTAACCGCGTGCCGACAACCAAGGGCCAACTGGGCGGCTGAGGATACGGGCATATGACCACTTTCGTTGTAATGGCGCCGCCGGATTTTGAAACCTTGGCAGGCGATCCTCGGCAGACCGATAAATTGCAGTTTGTTCCCGACCGGTTTTCTCCGCTCGCATTTGTGTTTTCGATTGTGTGGATGCTGGTCCACCGGCTGTGGCTGGTGCTGCTTGGCTATCTCGCAATTACCCTGGTGATTGAAATCGTTGCGCTGAGTATCAATGAGGCTGCCATGGCGGTCGCCGCTCTGGCGATTTCTCTGCTGTTTGGATTTGAGGCTCAGGCACTCCGGCGCTGGTCGCTCGGGCGAAAAGGCTGGCGCACACTCGGCGTTGTCGATGCGGTTAACCGGGACGAAGCCGAGATCCGCTTCTTTCATGGAGAGGCCCGCAAACTCGACCCGGTTTATCAATCGGTTGAGAAGAAGACACAGCGCGCCGCCAGGGAGCCGATTGTTCCCCGCATTGGCAGTGAGCGCGTCGTTGGGCTGACGCTCGGCCCGGAGACCCGTCAATGACAATTGCGATTATTGATTACGGCTCGGGTAACCTGCGCTCGGCCGAGAAGGCGTTTGAGCGCGCGGCCCGCGCTCACGCCCATGTGCCGGACGTGATTGTGACCGCCGACCCCGAGCGCGTCGTGAAGGCGGACCGGATCGTGTTGCCTGGTGTGGGGGCCTTTGCCGATTGCAAACGCGGTTTGTGGGCGGTTGACGGGATGCCGGACGCTCTTGAAGAAGCTGTCCGCGTGAATGGAAAGCCGTTTTTTGGCATTTGCGTCGGCATGCAGCTTATGGCTGCGCGGGGGCTGGAGTTTGAAACTGTCGATGGCCTTGGCTGGATCGGCGGCGACGTCACGGCGATGGCGCCATCGGATCCTGCCTTGAAGATCCCGCATATGGGCTGGAATACAATCAATGTGCGGGCGGAAAGCCATCCTGTTTTCAAGGGGATCGAAACCGGTCCGAACGGGCTGCACGCCTATTTCGTGCATTCCTATCACTTTTCCTGCGCACAAGAGGCCGAACGGCTGGCAACCTTCGATTATGCCGGCACGTTTACTGCCATGGTGGCAAAGGACAACATGATCGGCACTCAGTTCCACCCTGAAAAAAGCCAGCATCTTGGCCTCGAACTGATTGCCAATTTCTTGGATTGGACGCCGTAAGGGGGGAGAGACTATGGCTAAGGGGTACTGGGTTGCACGGGTCGACGTGCGCGATGCGGATGGATATCCAGCCTACGTGGAAACGGCCAAGCCGGCCTTTGAACGGTTTGGGGCCAAATTTCTTGCCCGGGGCGGAAAGACCGATGCGATTGAAGGCCCGGGCCGGGCGCGGAACGTGATAATCGAATTTCCGACCTTTCAACACGCGGTCGATTGTTATAACTCCCCCGAATATCAGGAAGCGGCGGCGATCCGCCAGAAGGTTGCCGATGGCGAAATCGTCATCGTGGAAGGAATTTAAGACAAGATGATCCTGTTTCCCGCCATCGACCTCAAAGACGGCCAATGCGTGCGTCTCAAGCTCGGCGATATGGACCAGGCAACGGTGTTCAATGATGATCCCGGTGCTCAAGCCAAAACTTTCGAGAGCCAAGGCTTCGAATGGCTGCATGTGGTCGATCTGAACGGCGCGTTCGCGGGTGAAAGTGTCAATGGCGCGGCTGTGGATGCGATTTTGGCGTCCACGAAAAACCCGGTTCAGCTGGGGGGCGGCATTCGCACGCTGGAGCATATCGAGGCCTGGCTCGACAAGGGCATCACGCGTGTGATCCTTGGGACAGTCGCCGTCCGGGACCCGGAACTGGTTAAGGCTGCCTGCCGGAAATTCCCGGGCAAGGTTGCCGTCGGCATTGATGCCAAGGGTGGCTATGTCGCAGTCGAGGGCTGGGCGGAAACCTCCGAGCTGACGGCGGTCGATTTGGCGAAACGGTTTGAAGATGCTGGTGTCTCAGCGATCATCTACACGGATATCGACCGGGACGGGATCCTGAAGGGCCTTAACATCCCGTCGACCCTGGAGCTTGCAAGGGCCGTTTCCATTCCGGTGATTGCCTCGGGCGGGCTTGCGTCGATCGACGATATCCACCGGCTTCTGGAGCCGGATTGCACGATCCTCGAGGGGGCCATCTCTGGCCGTGCGCTCTATGACGGACGCCTCGATCCCAAGGAAGCTATGGAGCTGATTGCAAAAGCCCGGAGTGCGGCATGACCCTCAAAGCCCGTGTCATTCCTTGCCTCGACGTGAAAGACGGCCGTGTCGTCAAGGGCGTCAATTTTGTGGATCTGGTCGATGCCGGAGACCCGGTTGAGGCGGCCAAGGCGTATGACGCGGCCGGGGCGGACGAACTTTGCTTTCTCGATATCACGGCGAGCCACGAGGGCCGGGACACCATCTACGATGTGGTGCGGCGGACCGCGGAAGCCTGTTTCATGCCCGTCACCGTGGGCGGCGGCGTGCGCACGGTCGAGGATATCCGCAAATTGCTGATCGCTGGTGCGGACAAAGTGTCCATCAACACCGCTGCTGTTAAAAATCCTGATTTTGTGCGCGAGGCGGCCGAAAAATTCGGGGCCCAGTGCATTGTTGTCTCGATTGATGCCAAACAGGTCAACGAACCGGGCGAACCGGAGAAATTCGATATCTTCACTCATGGCGGCCGGACAGCGAGCGGCATAGATGCGATTGAATTTGCAAAAAAGGTCGTGGCGCTGGGCGCGGGTGAATTGCTTGTGACATCCATGGACCGGGACGGTACCAAATCAGGTTACAATCTGGCTCTCACCAGCGCGATTGCGGACGCGGTGCCCGTTCCGGTAATTGCGTCCGGCGGCGTCGGCACGCTCGACCATATGGTTGAAGGTATCCGGGACGGACACGCGACAGCGGTTCTGGCGGCCTCGATTTTCCACTTTGGTGAATACTCGATCCAGGAAACGAAAAGGCACATGGCCGCTGCCGGAATACCCATGCGGCTCGATCCTTGACCCTCACCTATTCCCTTGGGACATACGACCAATGACGAAGTTCACACTGGACGATCTCGACGCCATTATCGCGGCGCGCGCGGTAAGTGAGGACGAGGGGTCCTACACGCGTAAGCTCATGAAGAAGGGCGTTTCCAAATGCGCCCAGAAGCTGGGGGAAGAAGCGGTGGAGGCAGCGATAGCTGCCGTCAAGCATGACCGGGAAGAGCTGACCGGTGAAGCAGCCGATGTGCTTTACCATCTGCTGGTTGTTCTCAACATTTGCGACGTATCGTTGGCCGATGTCATGGCGGAGCTGGCCCGCCGGACAAGCCAGACAGGACTTGAAGAAAAGGCATCGCGGCCGCAGGATTAGGCCGCACCGCCAAGCGCCACCGCAGCAGGGACTGCGAATTGATGGATCAGAAAGTCGTCACCGCCCTGGACATGGACCTGTCCCCCTACAGGGTATTTTCCGAACGCCAATGGTCGCGTCTGCGTGCTGACACGCCGATGACGTTGAGCGCGCAGGAAGTGTCACAGCTTCAGGGTCTCAACGCGCCCATGTCCATTGAGCAGGTGGAGACGATCTATCTGCCAATGTCGCGACTGCTGGCACATTATGCGGAAGCGACTGTTGCTCTCCATAAAGCGACACAGAAATTTCTTGGTACACGGGATGGCAAGACCCCCTTCATAATCGGGGTAGCCGGATCGGTTTCTGTTGGCAAATCAACGACCAGCCGTGTTCTCAGAGAGCTTCTGGCGCGCTGGCCTGCCAGCCCGAAGGTGGATTTGGTCACAACGGACGGCTTTCTCTATCCCAACGCGGTCCTCGAAGCCGAAGGGCTTATGTCGAAGAAGGGATTTCCGGAAAGTTTTGACCGGCCCCGTCTGCTAAAATTCCTTTCGGACATCAAGGCTGACAAGCGTCATGTCCGGGCACCGGTCTATTCGCACTTCTACTATGATGTCATGCCGGGTCATACGGTCGTGGTGGACAAGCCCGACATCCTCATCGTTGAGGGCTTGAATGTCCTTCAAACGAGAGAGTTGCCCAAGGATGGCCGCGCCGTCCCGTTCGTCTCCGATTTCTTCGATTTCTCCGTCTATATGGATGCCGACGAAGACCTGCTTCTGAGATGGTATGTTGATCGTTTCATGCGGCTGCGCGAGACAGCGTTCCGTGATCCGGGTTCCTACTTTCATAAGTATTCGCGCATCACCGATACCGAAGCCCTGGAAACCGCGAACCGGATCTGGCGGGAGATCAACCTGGTCAACTTGAGAGAAAACATCCTGCCGACCCGGCCGCGCGCGGACCTCATTCTAACCAAGAACGCCAGCCACCGGATCTCTAAAGTCGCGCTGCGACGCGTTTGAAAAAAGGCCCGCAGCTAACGCTGCGAGCCTTTTGATTTACACGTTGCCGTTTGCGTTATGCAGCCGAGCGGGCCCTGACTTCCGCCAGGAACGTGCCAACCTGATCTCTGAGAGAGACCGCGTTGTCACGCAGCTGTTGAGCTGAGCTGTCGACGCTTTCGGCGGTATCGCGGGTGTTTTCCGCAGCCGAGGCCACACTTTCGATATTGGTTGTCACATCGACCGTGCTGCGCGACGCCTCCGTCGCGTTGCTCGCGATTTCCTGGGTGGCAACGCCCTGCTCCTCAACAGAAGAGGAGATCGAGGATGCGATTTCGTTCATGTTGTTGATGATCCCGGTTACAGACGAGATCGCACTGGCCGCGTGGCCGGTTTCATCCTGAATGGCGCTAATCTGGCTGGAGATTTCCTCCGTTGCCTTTGACGTCTGCGTTGCGAGTTCTTTCACCTCGGCTGCAACAACCGCGAAGCCCTTGCCGGCTTCACCAGCGCGTGCAGCCTCGATTGTGGCGTTCAGTGCCAGCAGGTTTGTCTGCTCGGCAATCGCCTGGATCAGCGTGACAACTTCGCCGATACGGCCGGCCGATTCAGACAGGCCGTTCATCCGCTGAGTTGCGGATTGGGCCTCAGATGCGGCCTGTGCCGCAATTTCGCTTGAGGATTGTACCTGGCGCCGGATTTCATTAACCGAAGCTGACAGTTCCTCGGCCGCCGCGGCCACGGTTTCTACGTTGTGCGATGCCTGCGAAGAGGCGTGCGACACCCGGCCGCTCTGTTCCGTCGTTTGAGCGGCGACGGTGGTCATGTTGGCCGATGCTGCCTGCAGACCCTGAACCGACCCATCAATGATGTTGAGCATATCCATGATCTGCTGATCGAAGTCGCTGCTGAGCTGCTGAATTTCCGCGCCCTTGCGGGCGGCATCTTCCTGCGAGGCACTCTGGAGATGTTCAAGTTCGCGGCGGGATGCCTCGTTCTTGACAAACACTTCCATCGCGGAGGCCATCTGGCCGATCTCGTCGCCGCGGCCAGCGCCTTCAATCGTGATATCGGTATTGCCTTCCGACAGCAGGCTCATGTTCTGGGTCAAGGCCCGTAGCGGACGCACAGTCTGATGAACGGCAACCATGGCAATGGCAATCGAGATGCCGGCACCGATCGCAGCAAGAAGCAGGATCACTGTTGCGGAATTCCAATAGGCGGCATCCAGGTCATCGATGTAAACGCCGGTACCGATCATCCAGTTCCAAGGATCGAAGCCAGCGCCCCAGCCATATTTTTCAATGGCAATGTCGCTGTTTGCGCGCGGCCAGAAGTAAAGCAGAGAGTCGCCGCCGGCCTTTGCATGACGGATGAGTTCGGCGACAATTTTCACGCCGGTCTTGTCCTCAAATCCCATCATGTTCGTCCCGACAAGGGATGTCTTCGGATGGATCAGATTGGTCCCGTCATAGTCATAGGCAAACAGATAGTTGTCGCCTTCGAAACGCATGGCTCCAATGGCCGCTTTCGCAGCTGCTTGGGCCTCATCCCGGGTCAGAGCGCCCGCTTTCTCCTGCTCATGGAAATAGGCCGCAATAGACACGCCCGTATTCGAGATCTGTTTGATCTTAGCGATGCGCTCGTCAAACATTGCGCCGTAAAGGCTGTTCAGGCTGATGGCGCAGATCGCGGCAGTAAAGAGCAGAATTGTCAGGATCGGAAGACTGATCTTCCAGGTGATGGGCCAGCGAGCAAATGACATTGTTGGTGATTCCCTGGGTGAAATTTTCCCAGAGTAAACACCTAAAGAGTTGATAAATTGGTTAATAAGCGGCGGGAAACTACGTACACGTGAGCAATGGTGCAGTAACATAGTACTGCAACCAAAGATTAATTTAAGGAATCTAAAGCACCAAATACGCGTATTACGAAAGTGACCCAAAACGCTTTTTCACGTTAGGCCCACCACCACAAACCGCTCAGATCTGCGCTTGAGGCGTCACCGGCGCGCGCAAAACACATCGCGCAATCCAGGGCGGGACCAGGTTGCGTTTTGAACTTGGCCTTTCAGTACGTGCCCCTGACCTTCGAAATAGAAGGTGTTGGCGCCCCCCTGCCTTTGCAGAGTTACGGCCCCATATCCCATTTCCGCGACAGTTGCCGAATTGCCGTCCGGCGCGAACACGACATTCAGATCGATCCCGGCCGTGCAGAGATAGTCAGCTACATTGCTGAGGGCTGTTTGCTGCGGTGCGCCGAAGGATGGGTTGGCGCCCCCAACCGTGCCAGGGGGAACCGGTCCAGCCGGAAAGCCCTGATTCTGCTGACCAAACGGCGCGTTTTGCGGTGTTCCCCAGGGATCGCCAATCACCCCATTTGAAGGGGACGAACCTGCGGGGCCATTGATCACCACCTCGCGGTAAGGTGTCCGGGTAACGTATATCCCACGGCATTGACCGTTGCCGTCGCGAATGGTCCAGGCATGGGAAACGTAGGTTTGCTGCTCAAGAATTTGACCCGGCTCCAGGCGCGCATAGGCCCGTTCTCCGCCACGGTAGTCCACCCAGTTGACTTCTACAGTCTGCTGGCTGGCATTGCGGAAAACGATCTGTCCCGGACGGACGGCCTCTACGGACCGCACCCGGCCAAGTTCACTGCAAGCCATATCCGATGATGCCTCAAGCGCCGGTGCACCAAAGGCATCATCTGACACAATTTGTTGCGGAAGGGCGCAGGTGGCGCTGAACAGCCGGACCGGGTTGGCACTGCCGCTTAAGGAGACCTGATAGGCAGGCATGCCCTCCACAGCGATCGACAGTTCGGACTGGCGGATCAGGGCATCCCAGATCGGATCCGTCATTTCCACATTCACCTGCGGCAGGGAGATCCCCGCTTCGTTGTTCGGCGAGGATCCGAATGCGGTGTAAGTGGTGCTGAAATCGCTTGCTGTGATCTGCACGGTTTGCGGCATCCCCTCCGCGAGCCCGGCGGGGGCTTGCTGGAAGGTGATCAAGGCAAACCCGGACTGTGTTCCGCATTGGGCGAGGAAATCCCGGTCATCCGTTTGAGGAACCGTATGCTGCAAGACCGAAAGGGATCCGGGCTGGCTGCCTGGCTCTGCAAGCCACTCGCGGGCATCTGACTGAACAACGAGCGCCGGCTGGGAATTTGGTGTCAGCGCTCCGCCGTCTTGCTGGTTCAAACGCTCTTGCACCATCGATTCAAAATCGCTGGGCGGCAGTGACGCTGTTTCCGTACCATTTGCCCCAGGTGTTGAAATCGGTGTGTCAACTTGATCGAGCGGCTTTAGCCCGCCAGTTCCTTCAGGTGGATCGACGGCCACAATTGAAGGGCTTTCGGATTGGGGCTGCTGGGCTGGCGTATTGGTTGATGCCGAAGGTGTTTCGGCCGGACTTGACGTGACCGGACCCGCTTGGACGCCCGAAGTGGTTCCAACGACCCTGGCCGCAGCGCCCGGCTTGCCATCGTTGGACACATCAACGACCAAGGTACTGCCGCTGCAAATGTTGGCATCCCTGTGGAGGATACGGCTGTTTTCCAGAGTGACTTCCAGCTTTACATCGCAAGGGGGCGCGGAATTATCGCTGCCGAAGGTATCAATCACCACACCCTTGTCATCACGGCTGATGATGGCCCGGAATTTCTTGTTGACGGTGATGGCCCGGATGCCCGGTTCTGGCGGATCAACGTTGATCCGCAGTGTTTCCGGCGCTGATTGCGCGAAGGCGCTTGAGGCCGCAAAAAGAGCCACGGCGCTGGACACAGCCGTAAGATATGGCCGCATGGGCCGTGAACTGGAAGCAAATGGGTGGGCACGCTTCATCAGCGTTCTCCGTCAAAGCGCAAGTCAATCATCATCTTGGGGTTACTTACGCAAAGTGGCGGCGAAAGGGCAAGCCCGCAATGATCAGCGGGCCTTCCCTCACCTCGGTGCGCGTTTTGCGAGAATACGCTGAAGCGTGCGCCGGTGCATGTTGAGCCGGCGCGCCGTTTCGGAAACATTCCGGTCACAAAGCTCGTAAACACGCTGAATATGTTCCCAGCGGACCCGGTCCGCCGACATCGGATTTTCCGGCGGTTCGGCCTTGTCTTCCGGTTTCCGGGAAAGAGCGGCCAGGATATCATCCGGGTCCGCGGGTTTGGCGAGATAGTCGATTGCGCCCAGTTTCACAGCGTTCACAGCCGTCGCGATGTTGCCATAGCCTGTCAAAACAATGGCCCGGGAGTCCGGCCGTTTGCGGCGGAGCATTTCGATAACATCGAGGCCGTTCCCGTCTTCAAGGCGCATGTCCACGATGGCGAAGGCGGGTGCCGTCTGGGTTATCTTCGCAGCTGCATCCTGGACACCATCCGCTGTTACGGTCTCGAACCCGCGTTTTTCCATGGCGCGGGCCAGACGCTGCTGAAACGGCTTGTCATCGTCGACTATCAGAAGGCTCTGACCGTCCATGTTTTCACCTGATGTCATTGGCTCAACCATTCCGTTCGCTTCTCAGTGCTTTACGCGGCATGTGTCAAATCGGATGATTTGCACACTCATGGGGCCGGAAACACGTCGTTTAACTTGTTATGGGGTACTGCCGGTGGTTCGTCCACTTCAAGCGCCTGTTCAAACACGGATCTTGGCCAGCTGACACGGACATAGGCACCGTTCTTTGGTGGTGCCCGGTTGTCGACATGAAGCTTGGCGCCGGTCCGCTCCAGCAGGGTCTTGGCAATAAAGATCCCGAGACCAAGCCCACCGCCCGTTGCCTTGGACTTTGCCCGGCTGCCGCGGATCGACACGTAAGGATCGCCGATCTTGGAGAAAAGTTCCTGGGAGAATCCCGGACCGTCATCCTTGATCGTAATGGCAAGACTAGTCTCATCCCAGCTTGCCGAGACTTCGACGTGGGACTTTGCAAAATCGATGGCATTTTCCAGAAGGTTGCCAAGACCGTAGCGGATCGCTGCGTTCCGCTGGCCGACGGGCTCCAAGCCCTCGCCGCTATGGGACGAATGAATGGCAACCCCTGCCCCGCGATGCGGATCGATCAGCTCTTCGATCAACTGGGACACCGGCATGCGCTGGTAGGTCTTGTCTTCCTCGCTGGACAGGTTAGTCAATTGCCGCAAGATTCCCCGGCAGCGTTCCGCCTGGGACCGGATCAGTTCAATGTCCTCGGCCCGGTGGTCACCCTCCTCGAATTCGTCACGCAGTTCCTTGGTTACCAGGTAAATCGTCGCAAGCGGCGTGCCGAGCTCATGGGCGGCTGCCGTTGCCAGGCCGTCGAGCGCATTCAGATGCTGCTCACGTGCCAGCACAAGTTCGGTCGCGGCAAGAGCATCGGCCAGCTGGCGGGCTTCTTCGGCCACCCGGAACGCATAGACCGCCATGAAGCCCAGCGTTGAGACCAGCGCGATCCAGATCCCGACCGAATACACCACCGGCAGGCTGAAGGTTTCCTCTGTGGGCCAGGGCAGCGGCAGATGAAAAACGGCCAGTATGGTGGCGCAGCACGTGGCAAGCGCACCCAGCGCCAGCGTGTAGCGGGCCGACAGCCCCGTGGCTGACACCATGACCGGCGCCATCAACAAAAACGCAAACGGATTGCCCAACCCGCCCGTGAGGAACAACAGGCCGCTCATCTGCAGGATGTCATAGGCCAGCTGCAGCATGGCCGAGAATTCCGGCAGGCGCTTTGCCGTCGGGGTGCGGATCTTCAAGAGGATGTTCAGCCAGGCGGACAGCGCCACCAGGGCGAAGGCGGGACCGGCGGGAAGCGGATATCCGAGCCCAACATAGACAACAAGCAGCGCCGCACTCTGGCCGCCGACCGCCAGCCAGCGCAGCCTGACCAGTGTGTCGAGCTTCAGGCGTCTGTGCGGCAGTGTGATGTTCGAGGTTGGATGTTCCGACATATGTGCTTTTTTGGCGGGCATTCCCGGGGTTGGCAAGGGGCGGCTCTTGTGCAGGCCGGTCCAAGATGCTAGCCACCGGCTAACACGGTTGCCGGACGACGCGGACCGGCCGCCTGCATGGGAGCCGACACGGTTTCCTAACCTGCAGCACCGCGAAACGGAATGAGACAAGATGACCGACACCAATGACGGCGGCGCGCAGCCGCAGGCGGAAGGCGCCAGCGCCGCGCCGGGTATGCATATCCTTGGTCAATACATCAAGGACCTGTCTTTCGAGAACCCGAATGCGCCAAAATCCCTGACACAGGGCGAGCAGCCGAAACTGGACATCAATGTCAATGTCGGCGCGCAGCAGATGGGCGAAGACCAATTCGAAGTCATCCTGACCCTGAATGCCAAGGCCGAGCGCCCGGACATGGTGATGTTCAACGTCGAGCTTGTCTATGCCGGTCTTTTCAAGATCACGGGCGTGCCGAAAGAGCACATGCATCCGTTTGTCATGATCGAATGCCCGCGCATGATCTTCCCATATGCCCGCAACATCCTCTCTGAGGCGACCCGCAATGGCGGTTTCCCGCCGCTGATGCTGGATCCGATCGACTTCGCACAGCTTTACCGGCAGAACATGGCCAACCAGGCCGCTGCCGAGCAAGCCGAAGGCCAGAAGCCGAACTAAGCTCTGGTTTTCAAGACGTCTCCAAAACCCGCATCGGCCACCGGTGCGGGTTTTTTACTGTTCTTCGCTGCGAGAGATAATCTGGAAAACCGTGCGCAGAGCGGGTAAGGCAGCTAATAGTTGAAACGGCTTCACGCACCGGGGGCGTCAATAGTGGCTTATTATCTTGAGC
>NZ_SMLZ01000048.1 GCF_009711415.1 Roseibium denhamense | reverse complement strand
CCTTCTTCAGAAGATTTTCGCGTGTAGATGGCACAGCGGATCTTATTCATGACCGGTCCTCTGTCATCTCTGGCCCCCTGCACCGTCAGATACAAAAGCCTTGCGTCCGTTCAGGCCAAAAAACCGCGGTCCGGACCAGTTTGTTCCTGTGATCTTTTTGGCAATGGCAGAGAGCGAGCGGTAGGACTTGCCATCCAGGACAAAGCCGTCCGCCGTCACGTCGACCTGGTAGGTCCGGCCGTTCCACTGGCGGACAAGATGACACCCCACAGCCAGGTCTGAGCGGGCCGTGCCCGCCTTCAAGTCGATCTTAAAATCCTTTTGAAGGCGCGTTGAAAGCCGTTTAAGGGCTGGGCTCTGGGCGCATTGGTGTTCAAACGACAGGGCACGGCGCATGAACACAGTTGAGAGGTTTTTGGGCGGACGCCTGCCGAACCGGGCGGTCCAGTCTCGAACCGCTGCTTCTCGTTCACTCTGTTTGGTGTCAGTCTGCGGAACGACGGCATTGTCCACTTCCGCAGAGTGAGCGGACAGTGGCTGTCTTGAACAGGCCTCCATGCTTATGCGTCCGCTGCCACTGCGGGGGGCGTTACAGGCGATCTGCGCCACCGATAGACGGTCTCTTCGGTGGTTGCAGAGCTCAGGGTCTCGATTATAAACCCGGCGGCACGAAGCCGGCTGATGGCTGCCCGGACGCTTGGGATCTTCCAGCCGAGTTTTTCCGCAAGGATTGAACTCCGGATGCCGTTTGGCATGGCAAGGAGGTTCAAGATCTCAAGCTGCCTGGCCGAAGGTATGAAGGGCGCATTGGCAGGGCACGGCAGCTGACCTGCAGTGCCCTTCGGTACCGGACTGTTCGTTTGACCATGCGCAGTATCGACGACAATGGTCGACGCTGTTTGAGAGGGCAGGGCCGTCCCTGGCTTTGATGGGACAGGTGCCGCCTTTTGGCGCCTGGGTGACGATATCCAGTCAGGAAGAATGTTCATTCCGGCCTCCGCTCAGGTGTAAAAAACCTGGAACCCTCCGGTCGGGTGGTTCCACTGAGCGAAGCCCGCAAAATGAGGCGGGCAGGTCTTCATTTAAAAGTGGCGCCCCGGGAGCCGGAAACACTCCCGGAAATGAAGTCACAAAGCAACTTCAGTTCGCACCGCACATAAAGCAGAGGAATCCGTTGCATGGGCGCTGAAACCACCATTAGCTTCCTTGGGCCGAGCGCAGCAAGTCATATCTGGTGCACAGATATGCAGCAGGCTGACGCAGAGAACGACCAGCTGAAGTCGATCGGTTATCATTTGCAACACTGCGGCCGCTTCGCGTCCCCGGTTTGGGCATTTGCAGGTCTGCGACCGCATCTCGCAAGCCGACGTTTATCGCAGATGCAGTGATTTCACAGGAGGGGCGGGTTTTAGACGTTCGCTGCGGCGAGAACGAATTTCCTCTCTGCGGAC
>NZ_SMLZ01000007.1 GCF_009711415.1 Roseibium denhamense | reverse complement strand
AATGGTAGGGATGGGTTTGTTCGGATACAAGGCGCAAAACTGC
The DNA here is from genome assembly GCF_009711415.1 of Roseibium denhamense. Lineage (GTDB taxonomy): Bacteria > Pseudomonadota > Alphaproteobacteria > Rhizobiales > Stappiaceae > Roseibium > Roseibium denhamense. The sequence continues at coordinate 203 of NZ_SMLZ01000007.1, read as the reverse complement.
AGCAAACCGTCCGGTTTGCAAAGGTTTGCAACAACGTTGCCGGGCAAACACGCCCTATCCCAAAGGGACGCAAAAACGGCGTCGATCTGCTGCGTCAAACCGCTCAACCGGGCAGGAAGCCCGCTTGTCACGCTTTTCCTTGCAGCTCATTGCCGTTTGCTGCGCCATTTCGATCAAATTAATAGGTCCTGAGCCTAGCTCTT
>NZ_SMLZ01000050.1 GCF_009711415.1 Roseibium denhamense | reverse complement strand
CAGCCATTTTCCTCAGAATTTCAATATTTTGTCCTGACTAGTCGGCAATCGCTTGATGTTTCAAAGCCTTGCGCTGTCTCTGTTTTGCAGGTGCGGGCAGGTGGGCCTGTTTTTCCGGCGCTGAACCGCAAAAGTCTCTGTCTGCGTTTTTTGCGCATGGGGTTTGGGATCTGTAGATTTAGCTGAGCGTCTGGATAAGGGCGCGCTGGTCGTCGAAGCCGCCTGGCAGCGTTTGGCGCAACAACCAGTCCGAGGTCAGCGCCATGGGTTGCTTGCCTTGGAAAATATCTCTGACGATGTCCGGCGCCAGGAACGCCAGCGGTATCACCCGCTGAACGGTATTGGGGGATGTGCCTTCGGTGTTGGCAATCTCGGCAAAGCTGTGCCCGTTTTGAACGGCCCGGTACCACCGATTGGCTGACCTGATGTTCTTGATGAGCGTTTTGTCTGTTGCTGTCGTCGAACCGGTTGATGGGTTGGACCTGTCCTTGCTGGATCCGATGATCAGCTTGGCCTCCACACCGCGCTTGCGCCGGGTGAAGGCAAGTGTGGTCTCAAGGGCTTCAGGGTCGAACTCGGCCTTGGGGATCTCGAAGCGCGCGGCCAGCGCATCACCATCCACCTCCAGTGCTATTTGACCAGGCCGTAAAGTGCAGCGCTTGAGGAGTTTGAACACCGCGACATCGGGCGTTTTCCGCAACTCCAAGAGCTTCTCATCGACTTGATGGATACGGGCGATATCGACATCCTCGTTGCCAAGGAGCCCAACCGCTCCTGTGGCCGTCAGGTGTTGGCGGATGGCTGCTGACAGCCTGGTCTCTAGATCAGCCGCCGGCAATCGCCATCCGTCACTCTTTTTTGCGGTGCCTGAGCGTGGATCACTGCCCATGGATGCCGGCTTGATCAGATCCGCAGACACATAATACCGGTAGCGCTTTCCCTGTTTGTTGGCATGGCTGGGTACCAGACGGTTACCGGTCTCATCAAACAGCTTGCCCAGCAGCGGGGAGGGGGCTGTTGCTCTCGTTCCCTTGCTCCGTTCGTAAGGCGCCTTGCCTGCCATCAGCTGCTGGACGGTCTCCCAAGTGGCCGGATCAACAATGGCCGGATGCAGCCCGTCATGGATGTGTTTCTTGTGCCGGATTTTGCCGCAGTAAATCGGGTTGCAGAGAATGGCATGAAGGTGGGAGACATCAAACGGTTTGCCGCCGAACGCTTTGCCAGACTTTGTGGTGCGTTTGCGGGTGGTCAGCTTGAGCTGGTCGGCCCGGTCCTTAACCGCAGCAACGGTGCCGAGCTCCAGATACAGCGCAAACAGCTTAGCTATGGTCTTCGCCTCTTCGGCTTCAATCTGCAGCGTTCGCCCGCGCGCCCGGTAGCCCAGTGGCACCAGACCTCCCATCCACATGCCTTTTTTCTTGGAGGCCGCAATCTTGTCCCTGATCCGTTCTGCGGTGACCTCCCGCTCGAATTGCGCAAAGGACAGCAGAACATTCAGGGTCAACCGGCCCATGCTGGTGGCGGTGTTGAAGCTCTGCGTCACCGAGACAAAGGAAGCATCGCGCCGGTCCAGCCGGTCAACCAGTTTGGCGAAGTCAGTGAGAGAGCGTGTCAGACGATCGATCTTGTAGACAACAATCTGGTCCACCAGGCCG
>NZ_SMLZ01000083.1 GCF_009711415.1 Roseibium denhamense | reverse complement strand
GATCGTAGGAGAATGTTCCATCACCATTGTTGGTCACCTGGCCGAGCGTGCCGGACGTGTCTATTAAAAAAACATGGCTGTTGGATGTGTCCGCGTCGGAATAGGCGGCATTGAGTGAAATCGTAGCCGAGTTTTCGCCTGCTACCGCAAGCACATCGTCCGCTTCCGGAGCAGTGTTTCCTATAGTCTCGAAAGCCGATTCTGCCTCGGTCCGAGTGATCGTTTCCCGGTTTGAAACATCGAGGTCGGAAGCTCCTATCTCTTGGCGATCGGAAAGCTGCAAACGTTCGACATTGGTGGTCGTGAATGCCCCCGTTTCTGTGTCGAATGCCATGATGATACTGTTCTCGTTTGGCAGTACCTGTTCGGCCCCTTCGGCAAGCTGGAAAGCGTTGGTGTCATCTTCGATAGCTGCGGCCAGTTGAAAGTCGGTCAGCTGCCACCCAGCGCCGATCAATGCCTTGCCGGTCTCTTCACCCTCACCAAAGAAACCGGTCAAGAAAACCTGCCCTCCGTTAGAAAAGGTAAGAATCAAATCTGTTTCGGCTCGATGGAAAAAAGCGCCGGCCGTGGGGAGGCCGCTGATATCAATGCTTTCAATTGAAAGTACATCAAGAACCAGAGCATTTTGCCCACCAGGAGCTTGTGTCAGGATCAGACGCTGAGGAGAGCCAGCGGGCTGAACTGTTGCGGACACGACACCGTCCCACGACGCCTGATTTTCCATTGTGATCACGAAGCCCCCAGAAACAAACCGTTAAGCTTTCGTTAACCTTTCATCATTGCAGATCTGCGACAGCAGCCGCCTCAGAAAATTAAAGGAGCACCATGGTTAATAGGTCTGTCGTCACCACATTTACACAACTTTAAGGAGAATTCACTTCAAGCCAACTGCCGAATATTGTTGCAGATATTCGTCAAAGCTGGTCTGCAGCGGCGATGCAACAGGCCAAACCGTCAAAATTGATCCCCCATTGAATTGGGCCGCTCTCCGCAGTCATTTTATTCCACCCGTTTCAAATCGTTTGGCTCAACAAATCCTCAATCACCGCCTTCTAGCAATGGCACAATGGATGCAGTGCACACACCCAGCGGCGGAGTTACGCCATGATGCTGTGACACGGCAGGATTAGAAGTCCCAAGGTGACAAGAGTTTGAGGCCTGTTGTTTGGAAGTCGTTCAAATTGCGGGTGGCTAGCCGGCCACCGTTAATATGGGCGATTGCAGCAATCATCCCGTCTGGTGCCGACATTCCGCGGCCCTTTCGAGCGGCTTCACCCATGATATCTCCGTATGCTAATGCCGCCATTTCGGTGAGGCCGAATATCCGGTCGGCAAATCTGCGCCGCCAATCAAAAAGGCCTTGTTCCAGACGATCAGCACGCTGGTCAGGACGGATTTTCTGTATGCCGAACGCTATCTCAGCGATGACCACCGTTGACAACGCCAGCTCCGCGTCGTGCCTCACCAACCACGCGACCACTCCGGGATCAGGCGCTTTTTTCAGCGTTTCCGAGATCACATTGGTGTCCACGAAAATCAAAGCTCTGGCCCTAAATGAACCTTGCGGCTTCCGCGGATCACTTCCTCAAGATCGATATCGGTGCCAAAGTTTCCTGAAAGACGAGCGTAAAAGTCCGCAGCTGGTTCCTTGCCAGCCTCCCGAACTTCATATGCTTCGAGAGCCCGCTCAACGATGTCTGCGATCGAACGGTGTTCCCGGCGAGCAAGACGATGTGCCAGGTCCCGCGCTTTTGCACTGCGTACGGAAAGTTGAGGTTCAGCCACGAGAGATCTCCTTCGATCCAAATATAGCAAGACGCTACTCTGCCATCAAGATGGCATGTGACGGCTAGCCATCACGACCCTATTCCTGAAATCATTTTGCGGCTAGACCATGCAGGGACTTGTGCAAATGGAGTTTCCCTTCCCCTGCCCTATCAATCATGGCACGGAAATAGCCCCCTGGGGACGTAATCTGCTCGGGATCGCGCAACGCTTTTTCAGCGACCACAACTAGACAAGCTGCAGCAAGATATTTTCCCTGGCGTTCGACAGCATCTTGATAACCGGCATGACTTAGGCCGATCAAAATGCGTAATTGATCTGCAGCACTGCAAAGTTCCGACCAGTTACCAAACGCTATGTCCGTGTCTGTTTGAACCTGGGTGCAAGCGGATTGAATGAGCCCAATGGATACGCCATCGAGGTTGGTTTCTAGTTTTCTGGCTTCAACTCCCCTCCCCGCTTGCGGGTTTCGCCGTTGTTTATCAGAGCGCCCGCCGCAAGGCTCTTTCTCTAGAGCCAACTCAACGCCGTAGGCGTTGTCAGGAAAACCATTATGGCCTTGCTCGATAGAGCAAGTCCGCTTTTCATTACTTTCTAAAGAGTCGGGATGGGTTGTAATAGATAAAGGGCTGACATCAATGTCACCCGCGCATGACATTTTTGCTTTATTTTCCAATTGGAAAGCCGATAGCGCGTCCTCATAAAGAACAGTCAAATCCGCGGCGGCGGCCTCGATGTCCTCGTCATGTCTTTCGATGATAAATATAGCTTGGTCGACATAGAGCTGATAAGCGCCCTCAGTAGCCTCAGCCAGATCTGCGAGTGCGCGGGACAAACGCGTGACGGTTCTTTTTGCCGCTTGCCTGAGTTTGACCTTTTCTTGAAAAGCCGCTGCCTGCTGTTGGAAATACTCAAGGTTATGACAAGCAGGCGTAAAATCGGAGAATTGACCCGCCTTTTGTGTATGGAGCGGCGGTTACGCCGTGGTCAAGATTTTGGTTTCCTCCCTTCGTTGTCGGCCTGAATTGCGGTGCTGTTTTTGAAGCGGAAGCTTTCGTTTCCGGTTTCAAGGATATGGCAGTGGTGGGTGAGCCGGTCGAGCAGTGCGGTGGTCATCTTGGCGTCCCCAAAGACTGATGCCCATTCCGAGAAGCTCAGATTGGTGGTGATGATGACGCTGGTGCGCTCGTAGAGCTTGCTCAGAAGATGGAAGAGCAGAGCACCGCCGGACGCGCTGAACGGCAGGTATCCCAACTCGTCGAGGATCACGAGATCGGAATGGACGAGCCGGTTGGCGATCTGGCCCGCCTTGCCTTGGGCTTTCTCCTGTTCCAGTGCATTGACGAGTTCAACGGTGGAGAAGAAGCGGACACGTTTGCGGTGATGTTCGATGGCCTGGATGCCGAGGGCGGTCGCAAGATGCGTCTTCCCGGTTCCGGGCCCCCCGAGGAAGACGGCATTGTGAGCCTGCTCGATGAACTCGCAGCGGTGAAGCTGGCGCACGAGCGCCTCGTTGACTTCGCTGCTGGCAAAGTCGAATCCGTTCAGGTCCCTGTAAGCTGGAAAGCGTGCGGCCTTGAGCTGATAGGCCACCGATCTGACCTCCCGCTCCGCCGTCTCTGCCTTGAGCAATTGGGACAGGATCGGAATGGCAGCCTCGAAGGCGGGAGAACCCTGTTCGGTGAGGTCGCCGACAGCTTGAGCCATGCCGTGCATTTTGAGGCTCTTGAGCATGATGACGACGGCGGCGCTGGCTGGATCATGACGCATGGCGGGCCTCCTTCAGTTTGCGCAGGGCGTCATAGCGTTCGACTTTGGCCTTCGGTTCCTGGCTGAGAGACAGGGCCTGTGGCGCCCGGATGACCGGAGGGGTCACCGGCTTTCCGTCCGTCAGCCGGTGCAGAAGGTTGAGGACATGCGTCTTTGTCGGAACGCCTGCGTCCAATGCCGTCTCGACTGCCGTCAGGACAGTCCGCTCGTCATGATGAAGCACGAGAGCGAGGATCTCGGCCATTTCCCTGTCCCCGCCAGGCTTCTTGAGCAGATGCCGTTGTAATGACGTGAAGGCTTCCGGCAGTTCGGCGAAGGGGGCACCATTACGAAGCGCACCTGGTTTGCGTTGGATGACGGCCAGATAATGCCGCCAGTCATAAACCGTTCTGCCGGGCCGGTCATGAGACCGGTTGATGATCCTCTGATGCTCGCAGACGCTCAAGCCTTCCGCGATCACGGCGATCCTGTCCGGATAGACCCGCAAGCTGACAGGGCGGTTGGCAAACGATGCCGGCACGCTGTAGCGGTTGCGCTCAAAGTGAACCAGGCAGGTTGGCGAGACCCGCTTGGCATACTCGACAAAGCCGTCGTAGAGACGGCCGACCTGCATAAGCTTGGAGACTTCTTCGGCCCAGATATCTGCGATCGTCTCTGGTTGCGTTCCATGTGGGATGGTCTGCCAGAGATCTTTGCAGCGGTTTTCCAGCCAGTCGTTCAATTCCTCGAGGCTGGCCACGCGCGGCATCGGCTGCCACAGTCTGTGCCGGGCATCCCGTACATTCTTCTCGACCTGCCCCTTCTCCCATCCGGAAGCCGGATTACAGAACTCGGCTTCGAAGAGATAATGACTGACCAGGGCCGAGAAGCGAGCATTGACCTGGCGGTCTTTGCCGCGCCCGACCTTGTCGACAGCGGTCTTCATGTTGTCATAGATCCCGCGTCGGGGAACGCCGCCCAGAACCCGGAAGGCATGGTTGTGGGCGTCGAACAGCATCTCGTGGGTTTGCAGGAGATAGGCACGGACGATGAAGGCCCGGCTGTAACTGAGTTTGAAGTGGGCGACCTGCAACTTGGTCCGCTCGCCACCGATGATCGCCCAGTCTTCGGACCAGTCGAACTGGAAGGCTTCACCGGGCTCGAACGCCAGCGGCACGAAGGTTCCGCGGCCGCTGGTCTGCTGCTCGCGCTGCCGGTCAGCTTTCCAGTCTCGCGCGAAGGCGGCCACCCGGCCATAGGAGCCATCATAGCCCAGGCTCACCAGATCGGCGTGCAACTGCTTGATCGTCCGTTTCTGCTTGCGCGATTTGGTCGACTCTGCTCGCAACCAGGCCGACAGCTTGTCGGCAAAGGCATCAAGTTTGCTGGGCCTCTCGGGAACCTTGAACACGGGTTCAACCGTATCATCCCGCAAATACTTGCGCACTGTGTTCCGGGACAATCCGGTGCGCCGGGAGATCTCCCGGATCGAAAGCTGATCACGAAAATGCCAGCGTCTGATAACGCTCAACAACGCCATGTCTATCACTCCGTATTCCCCCGCCGAAATCACTCAGGGGTGGGTTTAAACATGGGTCAGTTCTCAGTGAAAAAATCGGGCCTCACCGGGTCAGTTCTCGGTGAAAATCAACACAACGCACTTTTATTCAAGGCTGGACAAGGCGCTATCTCCAACGATATCCAGATCAAGTGCCGCCGATGCGGCACACTCAATCATCTGAGGCCATCGGAGCCCGTACAGGAACGCCCCGTCACTGATCGGCCCAACATCGATCGGCATGAGCGTCCACCGCGGAGATCAACGTGTGGCTCTTCATCCCGAACATGACCGCCCTCTTACCCGACATGCAGTCAACGGACTTGCGCTCTGCGCAGGCGTTGGAGGTTTGGAGCTCGGCCTCCATATCGCAGAACCCGGATATAGAACTGTTTGTTACGTCGAGCGGGAAGCCTTCGCTGCAAGCACCCTCGTGGCGCGGATGGAAGACAAGGCCCTGGATCCAGCGCCTCTGTGGGACGATGTTACCTCCTTCGACGGTAGATCGTGGCGTGGAAAGGTTCATCTCGTCACTGGCGGATATCCCTGCCAGCCATTCTCCTTTGCCGGAAAGCGAAAAGGCGAAGACGATCCCCGCCACCTGTGGCCGCACATCCGGCGCATTGTTGAAGAAGTCGATCCGGAGTGGTGCTTCTTCGAAAATGTCGAAGGACACCTCACCCTGGGAGCCGCCCAGGTCTTCGAAGATCTTCGTGGCCTGGGCTACTCGGTCAAAGCAGGCATGTTTTCAGCGCTCGAAGTTGGCGCGACCCACCTACGGCGACGGCTCTTCATATTGGCCCACGCCGACAAAATCCCTCTACTGCAACCGAATCGAGCTGGAGCTTTCTCAAAAGGGCATGAGGTTCAGGAACGACCCGACGCAGAAGGGCGCGCAGATTGCCCTCGGCAAAGCGGCACGGCTTTGGACACAGATGTGGCTATTGATCCGGAGCTGGAATGCAGCTCCAGCGGGCGAGGTGAACTTCCCCTGTTCGCGCCCGCTCCATTTGAAGTTGGCGTCTGGTCCGAGATCCTCGACGGGCATGCTGACCTTCAACCCGAACTTCTCGGACTGGATCATGGGGTGGCCGATCGGGTGGACCGATCCGATGCAGCCGGTAACGGAGTGGTCAGCCTGGCTGCAGCGCATGCGTGGAAGGTGCTGAAAGCAGCGCACATGGCGCTATAAATGGCGATTTAACGGGGTTTGAAGGGTCTTCAAGCGCTGTTCAAAAAGCGCGGTCGCATCGGCCCTGAAGCTTGAAAACGGGTGGTGAGAAGCGACTTTTGCCGCCCAGCGCGCCTGAAACCACGCAAAAAACTTAAAATTCCAGATCGTGGTGTCAAAAATTCCAGTTTTGCGTGGCGAGCTACATCGGAGGAAAAAAGAGAATGTGGTGGGCCCGGAGGGACTCGAACCCCCAACCAATCCGTTATGAGCGGACGGCTCTAACCAGTTGAGCTACAGGCCCTTGGACAAATACGGCAAATGCGGGATCTGCCGATCTGTCTGAAACTCCCTATACCACGGCGGTTTCTGAGGGCAAGAGCTTTGCAGCCGGAAGCGTCAATTGGCTTGGGAAAGCTCTGTGCGTCTTGAAAACCGTGCCTTCAAGAGATCTGGTATCATGGGCCCTGTCAGAGCCGCGCCTGGTCCTTGAGCGCCTTGCGGTTGATTTTCCCGGAGACCGTCAGCGGCATCTCGGCAAGAAACCGAACGTCTTGGGGAACATAAAACGGCGGGCATGTCCTCATGACCGCCGTCTTTATCCTGTTGGCCGCTTCCTCGCCCCTGTCGCTGGAGACCACATAGGCGACAAGCGATTTCATTCCGTCATTTTCTTCAGCAACAACAACCACATCCCTGACGCCATCGGCGCTTCTCACGGCGGCCTCGATCTCGCCAAGCTCGATGCGCACGCCGCTGATCTTCACCTGGAAATCATTGCGGCCAAGATAGATGATCTGCCCATCGGGCCGGAAATAGGCAAGGTCACCGGTCCGGTACAGACGCCGGTGCGGGGCATCCGCCAGTGGGCACGGAACAAACCGCTGGCGCGTCAGGTCATCCCGCTTCCAATAGCCCCGCGCCAGTTGGACACCGCCAATATGAAGTTCACCCGGAACGCCGACCGGCACGGGCTGATCATGTTCGTCCAGAACATATAGACCGGTGTTGGAGACCGGCTTTCCGATTGGAATTGTCCGGTCCGATGCCTTGCGCGGGCACGCATAATAGCTGACATCCACGGCCGCCTCCGTTGGCCCATAAAGGTTGTGAACCTCCGCCGCATCATTCGCCTTTTCATAAAATCCCTGAACCAGATCGAACCCGAGCGCCTCGCCGGAGCAGAACAGCTTCTTGATGGGAAGGGTGCTTAAGGACGGGGCCAGAAGGAAAAGCCGCAGCATCGAAGGGACGAAGTGGAGATGCGTGACGCCCGCCTCCTTGATAACACGCTGAAGGTACCGGATCGACATATGCCCGCCGGGAATGGCGACCACAAGCGTTGAGCCAACGACAAAGGGCCACAGGAACTCCCACACCGACACGTCAAACGTATAGGGCGTTTTCTGCAGAACACGGTCTTGTGGCTCAAGGCCGTATTCCTCGTGCATCCAGACGACCCGGTTGTGGATCGCCTCATGTTCAACGATGACCCCCTTCGGCTTTCCGGTCGAACCGGAAGTGTAGATCATGTAGGCAAGATCTTGCGGCTTGATCTCCAGACCGGGATTGGAGGCCTCGGCGTCCGGGTCAGGATCACCGCCTTCAGGCAGGACAATCACATTGGACACGTCCGGGCCGATCTTTTCCTGCAGATGGGCCTGTGTCAAAACCGCAACCGGCTTGCAATCGTCAAGGATTTCGCTCAAGCGGGCTGCCGGGTCTTCCGTATTCAGCGGAACATAGGCCCCGCCCGCCTTGAGGACGGCCCAGAGGCCGATCACCATTTCAAGGCTCCGGTCCATGAACAGAGCGACGAATGTGTCCGGGCCAACACCCTTGCCGCGCAGTAAGCGGGCGAGACGGTTTACCCGGGCATTGAACTCGGCGAAGCTCAAGGTGTGCTCCTTGAAGATCAAGGCCGGGTGGTCTGGGCTCGCAGCTGCCGCCCGCTCCATCATCGCAACCAGACCGCCGTCATAGCCGTAAGCGCGATCCGTCGCGTTCCAGGTTTGAACAACGCATGTGCGTTCAGCTGCAGACATGATGGGTTGATGAACCAGAAGCCTTTCCGGATCTTCCGCAATGCCGGCAGCGAGTGCGGCCATCCGCTCACATATTTGCGAAAAAGCGGCCTGGCCGACCGCCGCCGGATGCCCCCAGATCAGACTGCCATCGGCCTCAATGTGCAAATGAATGTCTGCAGACACCGCATCCTGCGGACGGGCACCTGTGGTCACGGCCAGCGGGACAGTGCTGCGATCCGGTATGGCGCTTCCGGCAGATCCTGGCTCTTCGGTTGAAAACGCGCCGCCCGCGAAATCTTCCATCACACCGGCAAAGGTCGCGTCAGCCGCCAGGCCAAACTCGAATACCGTGCCATGGGACTGCGCGTCCTGTGCCCTCCCGGAATAAACCGCAAAGGCGGTCTGGCGGTTTTCACTGACCCGCGCGGCATAGACTGAAAACACCGCAGCGGCGATCAAGGACGGGCGATGGTCCGGAAACTGCTTCTGAAGCCGTGCGAGGGCGTCTTGCCACCCGGGCCCGCTTTTTGTTTCAGCGCGCTCCTCACCTCCATGCAAAGGGGCTGCCTGACCTGCTTCCCAGAAACGGGTGATTTCAGAGAACGGATCGGGCGCCGGGTTGGGGGTTCCGTTCATGTGTTTCAGGTCCATGCCGCAAGTCTCCGGGGTCGGTGTTTCTCGGGTTTAGCCGGATTTGGTTTAAAAATGCCTTGGTTTTTTTGAGCGGTGCATTTCAGATCGCCCGCACCTTTCGCTCATATCTACGGACGGAAGCTGCACAGATCGCGCTGGATTTGGCCATATGCAGCAGGCTATAGATCAGACGACGTCCGGCCTCACCTGCCCCTTGCATTTGCCCAGGAGCCTTCATGCGCTCACCGCTTGTGACCATCACCTGCAGCGTTTTTCTGGTCTGCCTGATCGGCTGGCTGCTTGTGATCGGCCGGGCCCTTTTGCTGCCCTTCGTGATCGCGCTGATCGTCTGGTACATGATCAACGCTTTGTCCCATGTCTTTGAGCGTGTTGGCGCCGGTGGCTGGCGTTTGCCCGGGTACATTGCCTTTCCCCTTGCCTTGATGACTATTTTTGCGGTCAGCACCCTGGTTCTTGATATTGTCGCGGCCAATCTGGCGCAACTTGCCCAGGACGCCCCGACCTATCAGAGACGGCTGGAAGAGCTCTTTGCGCAGGCCGCGCAGATATTCGATCTGGAGGACACTCTGGAGCTCAAGGACCTGATGCCGGAGTCCGTGGTGCCGCGCATGGTCACCGCCGGTGCGGGCCTGGTGACGACACTGGCCGGATCAGCCAGTCTGGTCTTTATCTATGTGCTGTTCCTGCTCCTTGAACAGTCAACCTTCGACCGCAAGTTTGAGCGCCTTTTCAGAACACCGGACCAAGCCCGAAGCGCCTTTGCCATCCGCGCGGCCATCAACCGGTCGATCATGCATTACTTTACGATCAAGACGGCGGTGTCCGTTGCAACGGGCGTGTTGACAAGCCTCCTCCTGATCCTGATTGGCCTTCCCTACGCCACCTTGTTCGGTTTCATCGCCTTTCTGCTCAATTACATTCCGACAATCGGCTCCCTGATCGGCGTGATTTTCCCAAGCCTTTTGGCACTTGTCTATTACGACAGCCTGCCGCCTTTCATCGCCATTGCCGCCGGGCTCGGCGTCATTCAATTCGCCATTGGCAACCTGATCGAGCCCAAACTGATGGGTGCAAATCTCAACCTTTCCGGACTTGTGATCATGCTGTCTCTTGCGTTTTGGGGGGCGATCTGGGGTGTCGTCGGCATGGTCTTGTGCGTTCCGCTTACCGTGATGATCGTGATTGTATGCGCGCGGTTCGAAAGCACGCGCCCGGTGGCCGTCTTGTTGTCCGAGACGGGGGATGTAGTGCCCGAAACGCCCGTGAAGACGCCATTGTGAAACTGAACGGCGGGTGAATGAGCGGGTCATGACCCCGCCGCAATCACCGGTCAAACCTTCGAAAATCATTTTTGGATCTAACGCATTAGCGAGGATTGTTATCATGAACGCATTGCTGCCCTATTCATCTTTCAAAACATTGCGCCAGTCTGCCGCGGCCGTTGGAGCGGCAGCGTTGATCATTGTGTCCGTACTGCCCTCGCATACGGTCTTGGCAGATGAGAAGGTGGCGCCCGTGAATGCAGTCATCACCATGGACGGCCGTGGAACCGTTTCTGTCGCACCCGACATGGCCGTGATCACCACCAATGTTGTCACCACCGGCAAAACGGCAACGGACGCTCTTGCTGCGAACACCCGTGACATCGGTGCCGTGATTGAGGCGATTAAGGGAAAAGGCGTTGAGGCGAAGGACATTCAAACCCGCGGCTTTGCCATCTATCCCCGCTATGAGCGCATTACCGACAACAGCAACCGCCAACCGAACATCATTGGCTATGAAGTTCGCAACGGTGTTGAGGTCAATGTGCGGGATCTGGCGTCCCTCGGCGATCTCTTGACACTCGTGGTCGAAAGCGGCGCCAATTCGGTCGACGGCATCCGGTTTGAAGTCAGTGATCCTCAGGAAAAACTGGATGAGGCACGCAAACGGGCTGTCGAAGAAGCAAAGCGCAAGGCGGCAATCTTCTCAGAAGCTGCCGGTGTCCGTCTTGGTGCCATCCTTGCCATCTCCGAAACGGGCACGCACATGCCTAGCCCGCTGCGCATGAAGGCTGAAGGCCTGATGATGGCGAGCGCCGCGCCTGTTCCAATCGAGGCCGGTGAAGAAACCATCAGCGCATCGGTGACGATCCGCTGGGCCCTTGAACAGCCGCAGTAACATCAAGACCGGATCCTACGAAGTCTGTTAAGATCCTGGATCCGGCTCGACTATCGAAACAGCATAGAACCCGGTACCGGGTTCAAACCCGAGCGGCATCCCCAGGGTGCCGCTCCATTTTTTGGCCACCTGATCGAAGAAGTCTGTCAAAAGCAGCTCTTCGTAGGCCTTCCGCCAGGCGTCAATGAGCTCGGGGTCCGTGCCTTTGGACACCATCAGATAAGAAGGTGATTTCCGGATTGTTGTCCACGGGACAACATCTTCTGCTTTGAAACCATTGTCCTGCAAGACAACAGTCCCTTGAAGATGCGACGTGATCCAGAGATCCACGCGGTTTGCCATTAGCATTCTGGCGCAGGTATCCTGATCTTCCGTTTCGACCACCTCAATGCCCGCGGCTTTAACCAGTTCAATCTGCCATGATCCGCGCACCCCTGCGACGGTCAGGCCTTGATCCCGCACCTCATCAAGCGTTTTTGCAGCGATTGGCTGTCCCGTCTTGCCGAGGAGAACATGGTTCCACATCACAATGGGTGCAATGAACTGAAAGCCCATCTCAAGGCGCTCGTCCGTCCGTCCGGCCGTAAAAAGCATGACATTCGGGTCGGACTGCGCCGCCAGATATCCCCGCGCCCACGGAAGTACTTCAATCGGGGTCGTAACACCGACCCGCGTCTTCAACGCTTCCACCACTTCCACGCTCAATCCTGTTGGATTGCCGTTATCGTCTAGAAAATTGGACGGCGGCCACGGGGACGTAATGAGACGCATTTCAGCGGCATGCGCCGGTAGCGTGAGGACAATCTGGGCCGCAAGGGCCAAAGTGGCGAACACAGTTGCAGCTGCCTGGGCGAACCAGCGAAGCCGATCAGTGGTCTCAGCGGCGTGCGGCGATACTCCTGCCAATGCCATTCCTGTTTACCTTCACGTGTTCGGGCCGGGCAAACACTGTCTCCAATGCTTAGCCCCGGCCCAATCAACTCAAAAACGAGCGCTAAATTAGCGGTATTTTGATGTCAGAGAGTCAAATTCGCCAGACTCTTTCATGGCCTGCATTTCAGCACTGAATGCAGCAACGAAGTCTTCCGGAACGCTGGTGCTGCTGAACATGAAATAGGTCGCGTCGGAGGAAATTACCGTCTCCGAAGCCACCACCTTGTCCGAAAGTCCTAGACGTTTGATTTCTTCAGACACCACATATGTTTCCCCCAGCGTTGCGTCAATACGCCCTGCTGCCAGTTTCTTCAGATTTGATTCCAGTGAGTCCGTATCGTCAATTTGATCCGGGTAGTTCTCCTGCAGGGAAGCAAAGTCACCGCCATAGGCGTATTCCCGGATGACACCCAACTTGCCACCACTCTCGAAAAATGCGCTCAAGGACGGGTAGCTGGTTTCGCTTCCAGGCGTGACGAACAGAACTTCTTGAGCATCAACGTAGGGCTCACTGAACGTCGCGAATGCCTCACGTTCGGCCGTCTTTGAGACCGGTGAGGCGATATCAACACTGCCGTCTTCAACGCCTTTCAGGTGCCGGGCCCAGGGCAGCGATTGAACTTCAAGGGAACATCCCATCTTTCCCAGCACGGCCCCAAGCACTTCAAAGTCCATGCCGGTAATCGTATCCCCCTCAACCTTTTGATAGGGGCGATAGTCGCTCGCGCCCGCAATCAGCGTGCCGCCGCGCGGGCACTCAACGGCATAGGCTGCTGAGGACATTGTGAAACAAAGGGCACTGGCGCCTATCAGAACAGCACGTTTCATGTTCGGCATTCTGCTTTCCTTCCAAACTTGGTGACCCTGCCTCACCACTTGAGGCCCCAACCCAAGCGAAACCTTAGAAGAAAAACGTATTCACCCTCTTAATGTGATTTATTAGTAATAATTATCCCTGGTAAATATCTTTATTCATTTTCAGAGGTTCAATATAGACAACGACCAGTCTTACGACTCTTCATCCTCTTCCGGACCGCTAAAATAAAACCCTTTGTTCTTATCAAACTCCACATTGGTCCCGAGTTTCCTGGTCCACTTATCCTGAAGTCGGCCGATCAAATTGGCATCTTGAGAGACGGCATCGAACGCCGCCTGCCATCGCGCCAACTGACCGGCACTCGTCCCTTTGGATGCCAGAATGTAACTGGGTGCGGTTGTGATGACGAAAACAGGTTTGACCTTGCCGGAATCAATACCGGCATCTTCCAGAACCGACGGCGCTTCCACGTCCGAGGAGATCCAGAGATCCGTGCGGCCCACCATCAGCTTTTTCAGATTTAGAACATGTTCCGCCGTCGTGGTTTGAACATCAATCCCACGTTCCTGGAGATACGCCGTACGCCAGTCCGCATCGACACCTGACACTGACAGCCCTTGTCTGCGAATGTCTTCAAGATCGCTGATTTCGTAAGTGTTGCCCGAAAGCGCAAAAAGCAGATGGGAGCGGGTGATCACAGGACCGATTGCTTGATATCCGAGGCGTTGGCGTTCCGCATTGTAACCTGCAGCAAATAGGAAAGTGTTTGGTGTATTCTGTGCCGGCGGGAGCAATTCGATCTCGACCGGTTCACCCAGATACTCTGCCATCGCGCGGACCATATCGACGGTTGTCCCGGTCACCTGACCATTTTCAAGGAAATTGGTCGGCGGCTCCTCCAGCGTTATGATACGCACGGCCGGCTGAGCCAGACCCTGGCTCACCAAGAACACGGGCAAGATCAGTCCGACAAGCCAGGCCAGCAGCCTTCGCGGCCCGGCGCCCAGACCAGTTCCTAAAACACCCGTGCCACCTTCTGACCGGCTGTTCATAGCCGCCGGTACCAGACTTGCATCGGCTTTTCCGTTTCCACCTTATCGCCAACGTCACACCAGGGGAAACTTACAGTCACACCCTCCAGTTTGGCGTAGCCGCGCTTCAACCAAAAAGGATCAAGGGGCTGGTATCCGTCCGGGCGCATCGGGTGGTCCTCGGGGCGGAGAACACCGCAAAAGATCGCCTCACCATATCCGAGGGACCGTGCATGAGCTTCGCGTTCGTCGAAAAACCTGTGGCCGAGCCCCTGTCCCCGATAGGCAGGGAGCAACACAGATTCTGCCATGTAAAAAATGTTATCCGGATCAAAGCCCCGGTCAATGAGCGGTCCCTTGAACGCCTCCAGCTCGCCAGCCAGCGGCTCACCGGTCGCGGCCCCGATCAACGTGTCGCCATCAAACGCGCCGACAATGATCGCGTGGTCCGCCTTTTCGTAGCGCGCTAGGTACTCCGCCTCATAGTCCAGCGATCCGTCATAAAGATACGGCCAGTCCCGGAAGACCGTGATCCTGAGCTGTGCCAGATCATTGAGAGCGCCCTTGAGCGCCTCGCCCGTCAGGCGTTTGATTGCAATTGCCAAGGCCTGCGTCCTTTGTCGCCAAACTGAAAGGTTGTCTCTGGCTCAGTCCCGGGCCTCGAGCCAAACCCGTGTGGAATCGAGGGTCTTGTCAAGGATACCGTCTGCCAGTTTCTGGCCCACAACGGCACCGAATTTGTACCCGTGTCCGGAACATGCCGAAACAACCGTTGCCTTGTCCTTAGTCTTGCAGAAAAAGTGTTCATCCGGCGTAAAAGTGTAGGCACAGGTCACCACATCATCGACGCGGTATTCCTCAAGGCGGCAAAATGGCGGCGCAAAGTAATCCCGCAAAGTCTCGCCCTCACCAGCCTTCGCCGTGCGGTCCTGATCCGGCGGTGCCTTGTACTTGTGAATGCCCGCACCGAACTTCAGCCCGGTTCCGGCAACAGGCGGCAGCACATAGCCGTCAATGGGTCCGCCCGGGTCCAAAATCGCAGGTGCGTTCTCCCATGCCAGCTTCAAGTCACCGGGAGGCGTCAGGTAAACAACGGCGGTGCGGTAGGTGGTCAGGTCCACGGATAAGCCGGGAAACAGACCCAATGTCCAGGCACCGGCCGTCACGATGACATGATCGGCTGACAGCACGCGGCCGTCATCCAGCGTCACCGTTCCGGCTGCTGCATCGACCGCCGTGACGGCCGTATTGTCCTTTACTACCGCCCTTTGCGCAGTCAACCAAGTCACAAGATCTGCCGCGATTTTCTGGCACAGAAGAACGCCGCCTTCCCGGCTGATGACCCCATAGCGGATCGTTGCCGGATCAACGAACGGAAACTTCAGCGCGGTTTCTTCAGGTGACAACTGCTCAAACGGATAGTGCCCTTCGATGAGGCCGTCTCGGTACTCTTCGCCGCCATCCCCCGGCTGTTGAGACAGCAGCATGAAACCCGTTTCCGCCAAGTGCTTTGCGCCGAGATCGCCCCACATTTCGTCCCAGGCGGCATAAGCATCGCCAATCCGGCGTTGATATCCGCCTTGGCCACCATAAGCCCTGCGGATAATGCGGTGCTGATCGCCGGAAGCGGACAGCGGATTGGGGATCGGCCCCTGTTCAACCAAGGTAACTGGAACGCCGCGCTTGGTCAGAGCCCATGCGGTGGAAAGGCCCGATATTCCGGCCCCAACAACAATGACAGACATGAAAAATTCCTGAGTTCGGGGGCGTCAGATTACTTCGCTTTAAAGACCGCGCAACCCTTTGTGAGGCGCCATGCCGCATATAAAACAATGCCCGTCGATTGGCTAAGGAGACAGGCTGCCTAGTTTGCGATTATGTAGGCATCAAACGCCGCTTCGGGAGAACGGTCATGGACGGAATGCAGCAGGAAGCCGAGCTAGAAACCATCGCACACCGCCGCCTGTCGGATTATCCGGATTGGGGCTATTTGCTGCGGGAGGTCTATGAGGTCTACCGGCATCTGTCGTCCGGCGGCAGTGACCGGATCCGAACCCATCAGAAAACGGTGCGCGAGGCAATCAGCCGGGTCAAGAAATCGAATGCTGAAATCCGTTTTGATGCTCCAGCGCAAAAACCGGTAACCGCGCACCTGAAGCGGTCTCTGGACGAAGGGCGCCTGGAACGCACGGCGCCGCTGATCCGCGCGGTCGAAAGCGTTCAGGATCATCTCATCTGGCAATACGGCTATGAGAAGGTTCCAAGAGGCCTCGACAAAACCTATGCCTATGCCGAGTTTTGCGGTCCGAACGGTCCGGTCTTGACGGATGAAATCATTCTCGGCCTTGTCCTGTTTGCCCCGGGCTGCACCTATCCGGCGCATGCCCATCGCGGTATTTCGGAAAGCTATATCTGCCTGTCCGGGGCAGTTTCGGAAAACCACCAGGGTGTCTATGCCCCCGGCTCGATGATCTTCAATCCGCCGGAACATCTTCACCGCATCACGGTCTCCAAGCTGGAACCCGCACTGCTCGCCTATGCCTGGACGGGATCGAAGGAAACACTGGCCAACCAGAAAATGGTGTTCACGCGCAAACGCAAGTGAGATGCCTTGAGCGGGGGGCCATGCCTTTGCGGAGAGGCCAAGGGGCGAAGGTTCGCCCCTCACCGTGGCGATCAGTGAAAAAGCTAGGCCGCCACCGCCTCTCCAGCAACCGCGCACCGGATATCAAGGTCGGCTTGCAGCAGGGTACCATCGCTGGAAATCCAGGCCGGCTCACCAAGGATCTTGGTCTCGCAAATGCCCAGCGCCGGGAATGTCAGACCCATGGAATGGGCCGTTGCAACGCGGCGGCCGGGTTTCGGGTTCAAACCGCAACAGATGTCGCGCCTGCCCAGCTTCAGATGGTGGGCGATATCCCATTCAAGCACCACACCCTTATGCCGGGTAACAACCCAGCAGTGGCCATCTTCGCAGGTGCCGTTCTTTTCCTCCGGAAAGAAGTAGCCGTAAACGTACCCCGCCTCCAGACCCGCCGCCCTCAGACAGGCGATCAGATAGGTGTTGATATCGACACAGGAGCCCTCCGTCAGGCCGCAGGACAGATACGGGATCTCCTCGCAGCCATCGTTGAACCGCACATCCGGATGGCCATAGAGAAACTTGCCGGCAACCGCGTTGACAATGGCTTCGATCGCCGCGTGCCCATCTTGGGCCTGGTCAACGATCCCACGGACATCTTCAACAAGGTCATTTGCCGCGCGGGTAAAACGGTTGAGACGCGGCGTGAACATGGTCTCCGGATATCCTGCCCCTCCGTCCTCATAGCAATAAGAGATGGTAACAGGCTGGCCCATGTCGGGCGTGATCAGCGCGGCCATCTGGCCGGTGGAGACTTCTCCACTGAGCGCAACCCGCCCGCCGGACACCTCAAAGGAGACCGGTGTTTGATGCGGGGTCGGGATACCAGCTGGAACCAGAAGTTTTTGAGCGGGATCCTGGCTCGGCTGGATGGTGACATTTACGGTAATGGACATGCAGAACCTCGATACGTGGCGGATCAGATGATCATCTGGAAGAGCAGGCCCGACATGACCGCTCCGGCAAATCCCAACCCGAGATAGGTGGCAAACACGGGCGGCTTGACCAGGGACCAGACCGCGGCCATGGCCGGAATCGAGCTTACGGCACCTGCAATCATGAAGGCCATTGCCGCGCCCGCACTCATCCCCTGATCCATAAGGCCGGCGAGAAGCGGCGGCGCAACGTAGCTGTTGAGATAGGCGGGCATACCGACAAGCGCGGAGATTGCGATTGCACCAACCCCTTCACCACCGACGACCTTGGCGATCAGGTCCGCCGGTACATAGGTGACGAGCGCAGCTTCCAGCACGTAGGCCAGCGCCAGCCACTTCACCAGGAAATAGGCGTTTGCCCGCAGCTCCTGGCCGAAGTGCGTTGTCCGGCTGCTTTCTTTCCAGAATTTCCAGACCGGCTTTTGGGTGAGCGGTGACGGACCACAGCCGCATCCGGATGAGACCGGCGTTGCGCGAACCGGCTGCGCAAAAACGCCCGTCCGCATTGCAAAGGAGACCAGAAAGCCGCCAAAGAGACCGAGCGCGACGGCAAAAACCGCCTTGCCGATGGCAAATTCCCAGCCAAGCGCAGCGGCCGTGATCAAGAGCGTCGGCGGATCAATCAGCGGGGATGAGAGCCAGAACGCCATGATGGCAGAGAGCGGCGCTCCAACCGCCAGCAGACCGGCGATAAACGGGATGACCTCACAAGAACAAAAGGGCGCAAGGCCGCCGAAGATCGCAGCAAAAAAGATCGCCTGTGTTTCCCGCCCCTCAAATGCCCTGCCAACATAAGCCTCCGCTCCGGCGGCTTTAAGCCACGCAATCAGCAGCACGGCAAATGTTATGTAAGGCAGTGTACCGAGGAAGGCCTGTATGGCAAAGGTTGTGAACCCGGCAAATTCCGGCCGGTCGAGCGCGAGCACCAGCAGCGGCCCGGCAATGACAACAGTCCAGGGGGTCAGCAGAACCTTGCGAATATTTTGCGAAAACACCTGCCCCTTGGACGGCGTCGGCGGGCAGCAGGACGTCTTGGGAGTGCCGCAGCTGACTGCGTCGGGACTTTGGATCGTATCAGTCATTGGCGGCCTTTCGAACGTCGAGCGGAACCGCGCAGCCTTTTTCGTCTGCACAGCATTCCTTGAGGATGTAACCGGCGAGGTTTTCAAGATGATGGAAGGCGGCCCGGTTGATGACGGACCGTCCGTCCTTTTCCTGGATCACCAAACCTGCGGACGCGAGGAATTTGAGGTGATGAGCCAAGGTTGACGCAGCCATCCCGGTACGCGCTTGCACATCGCCAACCGTCAGGCCCTTCTGCCCGGCTTTCACCAGGCTTATCAGGACTTGAAGCCGGGCTTCGGACCCGAGCGCGGCAAATCCTTGAGCTGCTTCTTCCAGTACCATGCGGACCTCATCAATATAACTAGATTTCTAGTTATATAGTTTTTATTAGGCCGGGCTGTCAATGGAGATTATTTTCTGCATCCTGCTAGCCGGGGCCTGAAGGCTGATAAAAAAAGCCGCCCCGGCACCGGAGCGGCTTTTGACTTTTTGCCTGTGGTTCAGATCAGCTCTGTGGTTCAAATCAGCTAAGAGTGTTTTCCACGAAACGTCCTATAGTCTGGCTTTTGAAAGTCACCTTGGGGCGCGGTGATCAGGCCTCCTCCAGAACGGGCTCGCTGGCATCTGACTTGCCGCTGACCTGATCGATCCAGTTCTGAAGATTGTAGTAGGTCGTGATACGGGCAATCCTGCCGTCACGAATTTCAAAGAAGCTTCCAGCAGGAAGCTTGTAGGTCTGGCCTTTGGCCTCTGGCAAACCTTCATCCGTTGCAATGTAGCTGCCATTCACAACGAACTCGGCTGACGCACGGGTCCCCTCTTCGTTCACGAACAACTCGATATCGCTCAGGCGTTCCTTGTAACACCGGGTCATGTGGACGTTGAATGACCAGAACTTGTCCTTGCCGACCCGGCGTTCGCCCTGGTTCACATCATGGACCAGATCGTCCGCAACGAGGCTTTCCATTTTCTTGGTGTCACCTGCGTTGAAGGCAGCGAAATACGTGTCGATCAAAAACCTGGACTGCTTGTTGGGCATTGGTACTCGCTTGGATTGAGGAACACTTTATACGCGAGTGTGCCTGCCGGCCGGCGCCTTGACAAGAGCCGTCGGGCAAAGGGGTTTACGGAGTTTCACCAGATCCTCCGCAATACAAACAAACTTCAAGTTATCTGCGCCAAGGCTGCTCCTAACACCTGAAAAACCATGGTCTTAGAAGCATGCCTGATCATTATTCCGGCCGTACCGCAAGACAGAAGTTTGCGGCATATGCAATCGCGGCAGCAGCCGCAGGACTGTTTGATGAGCTTACCGCGGCCTCCGATGCCGCTCATCTTGAAGAGCCATACCGGTCCGCCGGACCAGGCATTTGAAAGTCTGAATCCGGTTTTACGGTTCACTTGGAGCGATGGTTACGAACGGTAAACCCTTACCTTTCAAATTTTCCACAAATCCGATTTTTTCGATAACCTGATCCTCAGAAGAGCCCGCAAAAAATCATGGGCCAAAAACGGAATCAGAAGAAAAAATGCACACATTCACGCCCCGCCCCAAAGACCTCCTTTCCATTCAGCTTTCGAGCCAAACCGTTCTGGGAGCCGAGGAAATTCGTGAGCTGGCCGAGAAAATTGCTCAGTCCGTCTCTGCGGACGCGCCCCTCTCGATTACATCGAAAAACACCCGAACTGGCAGTGCCGGGCGCTAGCTCACTGGTTCGGGGCCGACCGGACCCCAATCTCATAACTCGACGATCCGGCGGCCCCGATAACTGGAATGCCTTACGTTTTCCCATGTCATATAACAGGGGTCGGAGGGCCGTCTGCTTACTAAAATAGATATACTTCAAGCCATCAAGAGAGTTGTAAAATATCAATAACAACTAGAGATCGCAGCAGGATTGATACATTGACGAATATGTACAGACCCTGCCAGCGCCGATAAGATTCATCCCATGTCGACGCTCTCGCCCCGTGTGCTGAAATTTGTGTGTGCTCTGTGCGCTTTCACGCTCATGGCATTGGCAGCCAGGGCGGAACCGCTGATGATCGTCACCGAAGATCTTGCCCCCTACAACTATCTTGAAGACGGTGAAGCCCTCGGGATGTCGACAGAGGTGGTGCAGGCTGTTCTGGAAGAAACCGGCCAAAGTGGAGACATCCGCTTTCTTCCCTGGGCGCGAAGCTACAACCTTGCCCTGACCCGCCCGAACACACTCATCTATTCGATAGCCCGGACGCCCGAGCGGGAAGACCTGTTCGCCTGGGTCGGTCAAATCGCTCCTTATGGCGCATCCCTTTACAAACTTGCCGACAATGAGTCCGTCGGCGTTCAAACGCTTGAAGACGCCCGCCATCTTTCGGTCGGCGTCTATATTGGCGACGTCAAAGAAGCCAGTTTGAAACGCCATGGATTTGACAACCTGTCCCCAACGGAAGATGACCGGCTGAATTTGCGCAAACTCATGCTGGGCCGGATCGACTTGATTGCAATCGATGACAATGCCATTGGGCCCCTTTTGACGGAAGAAGGCATCAATCGAACGCAGCTGAAACGCACGGTCGCAATCGATGATGTCAGCGGATTTCTTTACATGGCTTTCCAGAAAGACACCGATCCAGTGCTCGTCGAAATGTTCCGTCAGGGCCTTCAGACCATCAAGGATGAAGGCATTCATGACGAAATCCTCACCAAGTACATCTTGATCAATTAAGCCAGCAATGGCCCACGCGGGGATGTTTCCTTATGTGGGCAGATCGCGCGTCTCTATCTGGAATGACCAAGTAACAACAGCACCCAAGACCGAAGTTCCGACCAGAATCAAGAGCAAGGCATCCGTTCCGATTTCCTTCAACAGAACCGGAAACAGGAAGGCCGTCATTACTGCACCGATCTTGGCGAAGGATGCAGCAAATCCGGCACCTGTTCCCCGGTAGGCAACCGGGAAAACTTCACCGGCAATCAGATAGGTCTGTGCATTCGGTCCCATGTTGGTCATGAAGTTGAACAGCATGAACCCTGCAAATATCAGAACGATATCCCAGCCGCCGCCAACGTGATTTCCAGCAGCTGCAAGCGCCAACCCGCATGCACAGCCAATAAATCCAATGACCTGGAGACGGATCCGCCCGACCCTGTCGGTCAGGAGAACTGCAAACAAGATTCCGACGATCAGAAGAATATCGATCAATGCGGCACCTTTTGCCGCAAGAAGGTCGTTGTAAATGAGATCCGAGACCGACCCGGCATGTTGACGGCTTTCTCCCAAAGCACTGGCAAGGATGATCGGCGTGAAGATACCGATGCCGTATGTTCCAAGGTCTTGGAGGAACCACGGGACGGAGGCGAAAATTGTTGCCCGGCGGACCTTCTTTTTCAGGAAAATGTCACGCCAGTTTATCTCAGCCGCTGGTTGTTGCAGCATTGAACTAGGCAACTCCAGAATTACCTTTGACGGATATTTTGGATCCCGGTGCAGAAGATGCAACAGCGCCTTTTCCGCTTCTTTAACCCGGCCCTTAACCATGAGCCAGGCTGCGCTTTCCGGCACCATAAAACGTCCGGCAAGCACAAACGCTGCCGGAACCACAGCGACCAGGTACATCCAGCGCCAGGCTTCCAGCTCGGGAAACCAAGTCAACGTCAGAATTGCAAGTCCGGTACCGGTCATCGCGCCAATTGCCTGGAAGCTGAAGGCTCCCAGAACCATTCGGCCACGGGCCTTTGCCGGAATATTTTCCGAAATAATCATATGCGCTGTCGGATAATCACAACCAAGGGCGAGCCCGATGCCGAATAAGGCGAGTAAAACAATCCCGAACCCCGGCGCAAACGCAAGTACAACCAAGAACAGAATAAAGAGCGCCATCTCGGCAATGAACATGATCCGGCGGCCAAAGCGGTCTGCAAGCCCCCCAAGCGCTGTCGCCCCGATCAAAATACCGAACAATATCGCGGATCCTATAAAACCGTGTCCGAGCGCACCAAGTTGAAACTCTTTGGCCATCAATGGCAGCGCAATCCCAGTCATGAAGACAACCATGCCTTCAAAGAACTTTCCGGCGCAGGCTAGCCACCAGATCCGCCACTGCATGCCAGTCAGGATTGTTGTCTCGACCGGCGTCCCATCACGCCAGATCGGCGTCTCTTCGATGTAGGTCTCAGGGTTTGGTGCTTTGACATTATCGGCGCTAGAAGGATCTTGCATGATATGGCCTGCGCAACTCGTTTATAAACCGGAATGTCTTTGACTTTACGTCATCGAGTGTGACGCTGACATGATCGCCGGGCTCAAGGCTTCCAATTCGACTATCGTGCCTGCTGCAACAACAGTGATCCAGAACACGGAAAGCTGCCCCCGATACTGGCATAACCTTGACAGCCTGGCCGATTGGACCGAGCATTCGTGCCTGCTCCCGGCGTGTTCGAAAGAGAGATGTCGATGCGATTTCCGGCTGCCCGGGTGACGGATTTGACGGCCTGCCCGATGTTCGTACCCGCCACACCTCCGATCCCGCATATTGGCGGGCCGATCATTCCTCCGTGCTGCCCGACAGTGCTGACGGGAGGCCTGCCGCAAGCACGCGTCTCCGACCAGGCGGTCTGTGCGGCCGGGGGGCCGGCAACAATTGTCACCGGGGCCTGGAATGTGCTTGTCGACGACCGGCCAGCGGCACGGATCCTCGACATGACCAGCCACGGCGGGCGGATCATAACCGGCATGCCGACTGTTCTGATCGGCACACAAAGCGGTGGTGGCGGCGGCGGTGCCGCAGCGCCCGGAGCGCCGCTGGGACCCGTCACCGAAGTCACGCGGCCGGACGGCAGTGTCGTCACCCAGGTTGGACCGAACATTACGATTGAGGGCACGGAAGCCTTTCGAAACCAGACGCTCACGGATTTGCGCACGCTCGGAGCAACCGATACCGGCAATGGTTTGCTCACCTCCATCCAGGCCAGCGGCAACTCTGTTACGATCGTGGAAACCAACCAGGGCAATGCGTGCGGCTATGCAAATGGTGCTGGCCGCTTTGAAAACGCCGATGGATCGGCAGGCGCGGGAACGGATGCGACCGTCTATTACAATCCCAACCGGACACAGGTCTATGACGGGTCTGAAGACTGGCACACCCGGCCACCGGCTGTCGGTCTGGGCCACGAACTGATCCATGCGGAACAGGCAACCTATGGCCGGCAGCATTCCGGCTCGACGGATGGAACCTCCAACCGGGAAAGACAAGCCGTCGGATTGCCGCCTTATGAAAACAACGCCTATACGGAAAACAACATCCGGGAAGAGATGGGCGAACCGGAACGGCCCTATTACTGATGGCAGGAAGCCGATGCGATGGACTGGATCAAAAAGGTTTGCCCGCCGCGGTTTTTTGCAGACGATTATCTTTTCAATGCTGGCGGCAAGGCTGGCCCCTGGAACAAGCGCTTACGGCATGACCATGACACACCTGACTGTTAACTGGAGCTCGGACGGGTCGGTTTTGACCGGTATCTATGAGTTCGCGAACGGAGCTCAAAACCCGGCCATCGTCTTCGACATGCTGTTCAAGGAAGCCCCTTCAGGCCAGCGGATCCTCGAGCCGGGCCTGGCGTTCACGCAACTCCTGGACAACGGGATTCTGGTCGCGGACAAGCTGATCCCGGCCTTGCCGGAGGATCTGGACGTGGATGCACCGATCATCCCCTATGGCCGCGTGGTTGGCCCCGGCACCACCTTGTCCGGACATATCCGACTGCCGCTCCCCGTCCCGCATTATCAACCCTATGACTATCAAAAGCCGGATGTTGAAGAAGTCATCGCGCAAGGCGTTTCGATGCGGTTAGGATATGCCCTTATAGATGAAGCCTATGCAGGAAAGGCGCTGGAGCTGGATGGAGTTGAGGTTCAAAGCGTGCGCCACGGATGGGCCGCTCCGCGCCAGAAATTCGTAAACAGCGAAGTTGTGCAGATGCAAATCCCGTGTTTCAGACCGGGATCTTGATGCAGGGCAAAGGACTGCGTGTTTAAGATCGCTGATATCAATTCACCGGAAGCCCTCTTGCTCCCCATTCGGCGCGCGGAATAGGGCCGCCTACGCGGAAAGAAAAGCGTTCCACGCGGCGGACACCCGGATCCACTTCACAGCGGAAAGCGACATTGTACCAGAGCCCGTAGGCTCGAAAAGCAACCCAGCCGCCGGGATCCAAGACCGTTCCACGGCGCGGACGCAAAGACGGCATGATATCTGGAAAGTAGGGCGGATTGGATGCGTTTAATTGTGCGCGCAGCTCTGTGGTGCACAGAAGATTGAGCCGCTGACCGGGTGGCATTCCACTCATCGCCGTGACAAGACGGCTGTCCTGAAGAACGCCTCCGGTAAACAACTCGCGCGCTTGTGGCAGCGCCGATCCGCTTCCTGCGGAGGGGTTGGCATTCGCAGCGGTTGCCTGAGACCGCCTGACCGGTTTCGGTGCCGGTGTTGCAGCGGTCGCAATCGGCCCGACCACACCAAAACTGTCTGCAGACAGCTCGCCCTCCTCTCCAAGATCGACGGCGGCGTCCGTCCCAGCCTCCTCGCTGTCCGGCACGGTCTCCTCGGGCGAAATGTCCTCTGCACTGTCCGCGTTTTCCGCGTCAGCAGTTTCCGTTTCCCCGCTGCTGCCGTCTTCAAAGGTCTCGGTCTCGGTCTCGGACTCGAGCTGTTCCAAACTCTCCTCGACAAGATCGTCCAGTTGCTGATCAAGCACGGTTTCTGGGTCGGTTTCCGGCTCTCCTTCCGCATCACCGTCGGCAACCTCGTCCTCACCGGCCCCATCTTCAAGACCCGGATCGTCCGTGGCACTGGCGTCTGACGGCTCTTCGGGTGTGTCGGTATCGGCAACGTCTTCGGCATCAACCGGCTCATTGGCCGGTTCTTCCTCAGAAGCCCCGTCGGGCAACACATCTTCTTCCCCGAACTCCTGGACTTCCTGCAGGACCGGCAGGGAGGCAATGTCCTCCGGCTCCGGATCGGTTTCAGGTGCAGCAGGCTCCAGCGGCGGCGGGTCGGCTTGTTCTTCTGCCTGTTCTTCTGGTTCGGCAGGTTCGGGCTCGGGGACCTCCGGTTCCGGAACCTCAGGGTCCGGCTCTTCCACGGCGGGCGCCTCAACAGGCTCCGGCGTCACGGAAGGCGGCAGTTGCACGATCTCGACTTCAACCGCATCAACGTCTCCGGCCGCCTGAAAGCCCTCTACATCGGTAATCAGGGCCGCAGCCACCGCCACATGAAACGCCACGGACGCCAGCAGACCCGCCCGGAACACACGCCGGTCGGCGGGAGCCGCTGGCTCGATCCGTAGATCTTTGTCCGGGGTCAGGGTCAACGGGGCACCTCAATCAGGCGATGCGGTTGGGCTGTCAGCAAAACGGAAAAACCCGGCATGGCGGCCGGGTTTTTTGATCGTGTTGGGTCGTGCAGACAGCAATTAGCTGTCGAGGAACGACCGCAGCTTGCGGGACCGGCTCGGGTGCTTGAGCTTCCGAAGCGCCTTTGCCTCGATCTGGCGGATACGTTCGCGGGTCACCGAGAACTGCTGCCCGACCTCTTCCAGCGTGTGGTCGGTGTTCATGCCGATGCCGAAGCGCATGCGCAGGACGCGTTCCTCGCGCGGTGTCAGCGATGCCAAAACGCGAGTCGTTGTCTCGCGCAGGTTCGACTGAATGGCCGCATCGATCGGCAGAACCGCATTCTTGTCCTCGATGAAGTCGCCGAGGTGCGAATCTTCCTCGTCGCCAATCGGGGTTTCCAGCGAGATCGGTTCCTTGGCGATTTTCAGAACCTTGCGGACCTTCTCCAGCGGCATCTGCAGCTTTTCAGCCAGCTCTTCCGGGGTCGGCTCACGCCCGATCTCGTGCAGCATCTGGCGTGATGTGCGGACAATCTTATTGATCGTCTCGATCATGTGCACCGGAATACGGATCGTCCGGGCCTGGTCGGCAATCGAGCGGGTGATTGCCTGCCGGATCCACCAGGTGGCATAGGTCGAGAACTTGTAACCGCGGCGGTATTCGAACTTGTCCACCGCCTTCATCAGACCGATGTTGCCTTCCTGAATGAGATCCAGGAATTGCAGGCCGCGGTTGGTATATTTCTTTGCAATGGAAATCACGAGGCGCAGGTTGGCCTCGACCATTTCCTTCTTGGCGATGCGCGCTTCGCGCTCACCCTTTTGAACCATCGCGACAATGCGGCGGAATTCGGTGATCTCAAGACCCGTCTCGGTGGCCAGCGTCTGGATTTCCTGACGCAGTTCACGAACAGTCTCTTTTTCCTTGGCGATGAAGTTCTTCCAGCCGCGGGTCGACAGATTGGCAACTTTGCGCAGCCAGTTCGGATCAAGCTCCGCGCCCTGGTACTGCTTCAGAAAGTCGGTCCGGTCGACATTGTAGCTGTCGGCCAGGCGCAGAAGACGGCCTTCGTAACCCATCAGACGCTTGTTGATGTCATAAAGCTGAGCGACCAGAGCATCAATACGGTTCTGATTGAGCGACAAGCTCTTCACATTGACGATGATGTCTTCTTTCAGCTTCTTGTAGCGCCGCTCCTGGCTCGGCGACAAAGTCTTGTTGGCCAGCTTGTTTTCCACCAGCTGGTCCTGAAGGCGGCGAAGCTTCTTGTAATCGTCCGCAATCATGTCGAAGGTTTCGAGAACCTGCGGCTTCAGCTCGGCTTCCATCGCGGACAAGGAGACGTTGGCCTCAAACTCGTCATCGTCCTCTTCGCTGTCACCCTCGCCTTCGCCCTCTTCGTTTTCTGTCTCCTCGGAAACCTTGCCGGCTTCGTTGGCGGGCGCTGCGTCCGGGTCGTCATCATTGGCAACGGCCGGGCCGGCCTTTGCATCCGGGCCAGCATAGGTGGCCTCGAGATCGATGATGTCGCGCAGCAAGACTTGCGCTTCGTTGAGCTCGTCGCGCCAGATGATGATGGCCTGGAAGGTCAGCGGGCTTTCGCAAAGGCCCGCGATCATTGCCTCGCGGCCAGCCTCGATGCGCTTTGCAATCGCGATCTCGCCTTCACGCGACAGCAATTCGACGGAGCCCATTTCACGCAAGTACATGCGCACTGGATCGTCCGTCCGGTCGGCAGGTTCTTTCGTTGTGGTTTTGGCAACGGCCGTTGTCTGAGCAGTTACCAATTCGCCGCCATCGACCTCATCGGGACCATCTTCCGCCTCGTCGGAATCGATCACATTAATGCCCATATCTGAGAGCATGGACATGGTGTCTTCAATTTTTTCAGAAGAGACCTGCTCGGAGG
The DNA here is from genome assembly GCF_009711415.1 of Roseibium denhamense. Classification (GTDB taxonomy): domain Bacteria; phylum Pseudomonadota; class Alphaproteobacteria; order Rhizobiales; family Stappiaceae; genus Roseibium; species Roseibium denhamense. Next base: position 5,458 of record NZ_SMLZ01000083.1, on the reverse strand, counting down.
GGAGGACCTCGTTGAGTTCGTCATAGGTGACGTAACCGCGCTTTTTCGCGGCCTTGATCATTTTTTTGACAGCGGCATCCGACAGGTCCAACAGCGGGCCGTCGGAGCCATCGCCTGGGGTCTCTTGTGTGTCGTCTGCTTGCGTCGCTTTGGCTACCATTGTGTGCTCCAGTTCGTGGCCGCATTGGCCACGCCGCGCCTTTCGTTCAGCTTCAACTCAATTCGCTTCCGGCGCGCCAGCTTGGCCGAGCGGCGGCGTCCAGAAGAATCGCTTTTCAGAAAAAGTTGTAAGCCGTGTCCCTTAAGTCCCAATTAACCGTGTTTGCATCGATATTGATATTTTTCGGCATCAATTATGCACACGGCCTTTCTATTGCGCCCTTCGCGCAGCGAGGGGCAGACTGGTCGTCATTCGGGTCGCAGCTTATCTGTCAGAGTATTGCCGCGAGCATGCATGTGACTGCGGCGCGAGTGTGCTGCAAATCCTCTATTTAGCTCGACGCGCAGGATTCGCAAGTGTGATTCGTATTTGGTCAATCAGAAAAAGGTATTTTCCAGCGGCTTAAGTGCCAAATCACGCATCAGCGGCGGATGTTATGGCCAAGGCCTCAACCGGAGGCGCCGCACGGATCTTTTTGGCGCGCTCTGCCAATTCGGCTTCATCACGCGCGCACTCTTCCCGCCGCCGGCTCAAATCCTGGGTCAGCGCCTGGATCCGCCCCCACACCGTCTCATCCAATTGCTCGTCGGCGCCCGATAGCTCGCTATCAAGCTCCTCCTCCAGGGCATTGAGTTCCAGAACGTCGATAAAATGGAGGAAAGCCGCTTCCACGAAGTCTTCCGGGGGATGCGACTTCAAAAGCGGAAAGCGGTGATTGAGCACAGAGAACTCGGCCTTCTTCTGTTGTTGAAGACCGATGGTCTCAAGCATCATCTCATGCATGATATCGCGCAAGGCAGTGTCATGGGCCTGGGTCAGATCGGCAATGGGCGTGCCCTCCAGTTCATCGACGATCCGGCACAGGACATCCCGCAACTGGCGGTGCAATGTGTTGACGAAAGGGAGGCGCGAAAACCGTTCGAAATGCCGGTCCAGCAAGTGCGGGAACCGCATGCATAGGCCCAGAACCAGGCGCTCGTTACCAAAATCATCGCTTTCCGAAACACCTTCCTTGACCATGCCCAAAAAAGAAGGCTCGGTCCCCGTTTTCTTTCCATCCGTCCGCCGCCCCTGGCGTGCACTTTCAAAGAACAGGTTGGACAGCTTGAACTTCAGATCCAGTTGATACCGTCGGCGCACCCGTTCATCCCGGATGGTGCCGATCAGATCGTCAAAGCGCTTCTCCAAAGCCGCCTTGCGCTCTGGTGTGTCCAGGCGGGACACAGAGATTTCCCGCTCCCAGACCACATCAAAAAGAGACTTTGCCGCGCTTGTCTGCTCGTGGAAGCCGGAAACGCCCTGATCCTTGACAAGGTCATCCGGGTCCATGCCATCGGGCAGGAAACAGAACTGAAAGGAAAACCCGCTTTTCAGAACCGGAAAGATACGGTCGATGGCCCTGTGTGCTGCTGAAACACCCGCAGCATCGCCGTCGAAACAGATGACCGGCTCCGGGGCGAACTTCCAGAGCCGGAGGATCTGATCTTCGGTAAAGGCGGTGCCAAGCGACGCCACCACATGGCGGATACCGGCCTGATAAAGGGCAATTGCATCCATATAACCTTCAACGACAACCGCTTCCTGCGCCTTGAAGGCAGGTTCGCGGGCGCGGTGCGCATTGAAAAGCATGACACCTTTGTGGAAGAGCGGCGTCTCCGGTGAGTTAAGGTATTTCGGCTGGCCGTCCGGCAACATCGTGCGGCCACCGAAAGCGACCACACGGCCGCGGTCGTCCTGGATCGGGATCATCAAGCGCCCGCGGAACCGGTCATAGCTGGGGCGCCCGCCCTCCGGCTGGATCAGCAGACCAGCCTCGATCATCGCTGCTTCCGGGATTTCCCGCGCTTTAAGGTAGGTCTTCAACGCATCCCGGCTGTCGGGCGCAAATCCAAACCGGAACTCCCGCAAGGTTTCAGGGCTCAGCCCGCGCTTGGCAACATATTGGCGCGCTTCCCCGCCCCGCGGACCTGCCATCTCATTTTGGAAAAACTGCGCGGCCATTTCACAAATGTCGGCGAGTCCGGCCCGTTTTTTTTCGCGGCGGGCCGCCTGCGGATCCGGAGCGGGCAGCGCAACACCTGCCTGTTCGGCAAGCCGCTCCACACTTTCAGGAAAACTCAGGCCCTCGGTTTCGCATAAAAACGTGAAATGATCCCCGGATGCCCCGCACCCGAAACACTTGTATCTGTTTCGCCGGTCATCGACGTGGAAGCTCGGGCTTTTTTCCTGATGGAACGGACAGCAAGCCCAGTAATCGCCTTTTCCCGGCTGCGTCTTGCGCCGGTCCCACGTCACCCGCCGCCCGACAATGTCGGACAAGGTCAACCGGGCACGAATTTCATCCAGGAGACGCGTTTCGAAGCGCATGACGGCGAACAGATCACTGCATGTTAAAGGTGAATATGGACCCGGCCGGGTCCCGGCCAGAGGCACTTCAGACTAAAGGAACAGGTTAGCGCTTACCAGACCTTCAGCATTGAAGGCCGCATCCGCTGTGGGTTCAATGTGAATAAGGCGGCACCCGGCCAGCACGCGTTTCCTCAAAATTTGTGGACAGCCCGCATTTTGGCGCGGCCGTCAGTCACCAGAGGCCTCACCGCCCTTGGATGTGGACGCATCCTGACTTGCTGCCTCGGCCCGGAGCATGTCCTTGACCACACAAGATGCCTGGACGAAATCCATTTGTCCCGGATACCGGGATTTCAGCTCGTTCATGCAGCGGCCGATATCGCGCAGACCATGGGCTCCGATCTCCTGAAGCGTCTCCTCGCAGAGTGTCTTCATGGTCTCTTCGCTAATCTGGTGAGGCAGAAGCTCCCGGATGATCTCCTGTTCAGCCCTTTCTTGCTCTGCAAGATCAAGTTGGCCGCCACTTTCAAACTCCCCGGCGGAATCCTCTCTTTGGCGAACCATTTTTTGAAGTATTTCAATAACTTCCGGCTCAGCAACGCCGTCTTTGCCATTTTCCCGAGCCGCTGCTTCCCGATCCTTCACGGCGGTCTGAACAAGCCGGAGCGTTGCGCATTTGCGCTTGTCACCGGCGTCTTGTGCCGCCTTCAAAGCCGTGTTGATCTTCTCGCGCAAAGCGTCGCGCATGGTCTACCCCACCCCTGCCGAACCGAAACCTGGAAAGTGAGGCGCACCCTCCACGCAAATCGGACAACCTATTGAATTTTATAGAACTTTTTTCCGCAGGTCGATATTGACGATCCTGCCCGCTTCACATAGAGTCCCGCGCTTAATGCAGACGGCCAACTGGCGGCTTCATCAGCTCGTCGAACGCCTTTCCTGCAGCGCATGATGTCACCAACAAACTCTGGATACAAGACATGACGACTGCAGACGCATGGTCACAGACCCCGGCGACCGCCTTACTTGTGTTATCTGATGGCAGTGTGATCGAAGGTCAAGGGCTGGGCGCAACAGGACAGTCTGTTGGTGAGATCTGCTTCAACACCGCCATGACCGGTTATCAGGAAATCCTGACAGATCCGTCCTATTCGGGACAGATCATCACCTTCACCTTCCCGCATATCGGCAATGTCGGCACCAATGATGAAGACATTGAGACGGTCAACATGGCCGCCGACAGCGGCATTCGCGGTGTCGTGGTCGCCGCTTCCGTGACCGATCCGGCCAACTACCGCGCGGCAAAACATCTGGATGCCTGGCTCAAGAGCCGGAACCTTATCGGGATCAGCGGCATCGACACACGGGCCCTGACGGCGCTCATCCGCGACAAGGGTGTGCCGAACGGTGTCATTGCGCATGCTCCGGACGGAAACTTCGACCTGGACAGTCTGAAAACGGCTGCAGCCAACTGGCCGGGTCTTGTCGGCATGGATCTGGCCAAGGACGCTGCAACAACCCAATCGCATTCCTGGCAGCAAACATCCTGGAAATGGGACGAGGGCTACGGCGAAACATCCGGCGGAACCTTTAAGGTCGTTGCGATCGATTTCGGGATCAAACGCAATATTCTGCGCCTGCTGACCGATGCCGGCTGCGACGTGACGGTTCTCCCGGCAACGGCCACCGCCGAAGAGGTTCTGTCACACGGCCCGGACGGCGTATTCCTGTCCAACGGCCCGGGCGATCCCGCAGCAACCGGCACCTATTCCGTTCCCATGATCCAGGCAGTTGTTGAAAAAGGGGTACCAACCTTCGGCATTTGCCTTGGCCATCAGATGCTTGCCCTCGCGCTTGGCGGAAAGACCATCAAGATGCACCAGGGGCATCATGGGGCGAACCATCCGGTTTTCGATCACACGACCGGCAAGGTCGAGATCACGTCCATGAACCACGGTTTTGCGGTGGACGCGGACAGCCTGCCGGACACTGTTGAGCAAACCCATGTGTCTTTGTTCGACGGCACAAACTGCGGGCTGGCCATGAAAACCAAGCCTGTGTTTTCCGTCCAGTATCACCCTGAAGCGTCTCCCGGTCCGCGCGACAGCCACTATCTGTTCAAACGGTTCACCGATCTGATGCAGTCGGCCCGGGCAGCTGCCTGAGCGGATAAAAACGAAAAGACAAAAAAACCCGGCCCCTCACGGAGCCGGGTTTTTTAAAACAGCTTTTGCCGGTTTAGGCGACGAGCTGATCGAATGCGCTCAAGATGCCATCGACTTCGGCGATTTGCTCATCGAGCATTTGTTTTTGCTCGATCAGAATTTCGTGCTGGCTTTTGCAGATCTCCTGCAATTCCTTGAATTGGTCGTTGCGGTTGGTGTTCCCCTCGACCAGCTTGATGACCCGGCGAATTTCGACAAGTGTCAAACCGATCTTTTTCGCTTGGAGGATAACCTGCATGCGGGAAACATCCCTTGCACCGTAAAAACGGCGCGCGCCTTTGCGGGTCGGGTTCAACAAACCCTTTTCTTCGTAAAACCGCAGTGTCCGGAGCGTTACCCCAAACCGTTCCGACATCTCGGAGATCGCCAAGGCACGATCTTCGATGACAGGTTCTTGCCCGGAACCGGCAATGTCCGGAACAGCAACCATTTTCGTAGCTACATTGTTCATACTTCTAAGCCCGATCTTATCCTTCTTGTAAGACGCCTGGGCCGCTTGCAGACCACCCCCGACTTGCCAGATCCCACATTCCGGCGCATCAGGTCCCACGAGCAATCGGCCACTTCCCCAACGGAACAGAACTCACTTACTTCCGCAAAGAAGCGAACGACCCAAAAACGACTGAGACGAAGCATTTAGAGCAATACACCGGTTCGCCAGTTAAAATCTATGCAAAAATTAGAAATATCGCATTTTTTTCGATGTATTTGCAGTACTCCGCAA
>NZ_SMLZ01000012.1 GCF_009711415.1 Roseibium denhamense | reverse complement strand
GGCACCGACACTGGGGATGTCACCGAGGACCGGAATGTCTGGCCATCATCGGCGCATCCGCTCGCGGTCGGCGGTAGCCTGTCCGTGCATGATCCGGACGGCACAGCCTGGGATCATTTCCAATACAACCGCTTCGGCGAACATGCGATCTCGGACCCCTTCGGCGGAAGTCTGCACATAGACCGTGTCGGCAACTGGGGCTACGAGGTCGACAACACCCATCCCGCCGTCCAGGCGCTCGCAGCCGGGCAGGAAGGCCACGCGATCTACGAG
>NZ_SMLZ01000027.1 GCF_009711415.1 Roseibium denhamense | reverse complement strand
GTCCTCGGTGACATCCCCAGTGTCGGTGCCGGTGATGACGGCGGCATCCGGTGTTGCACCGAGGGTCAGGGAGGCGCTCTGGGCCACGCTGCCGCCATGACCGTCGGTGACCTGATAGCTCAGTGTGACCGGGCCGTTGTAGTCCGGGTCCGGCGTGAAGGTGAAGCCCTGGGCCGCATCGCCGGTGATCGTGCCATGGCTCGCGGATAGGCCTGTGACAGACAGCGTGTCGCCCGTATCGATGTCCGAAGCATGTGCCAGAAGCTGTGCGGCGGTGATTGCCACCGCCTTGTCTTCGGTGCCGCTACCAAGATCGACCGGTCCGGTGACCGCAGGCCCGTCATTGGTGCCTGTGACCGTGATGACCAGGTTTTCGGTATCGGTCGCCCCTGTGCGGTCGGTGACGGTCACTGGGATCGTGAGCTGCTGCGGCTGGCCAGCTGCCAGATGCTGATAAGCTGCATGGCTCGGATCAAAGCTCCAC
>NZ_SMLZ01000053.1 GCF_009711415.1 Roseibium denhamense | reverse complement strand
CAACTTTCAGGGTCAACACCGAAAATGGAAGTTTTTGAAGTTTTTTACAGCGCGGCGGAGCGCGGTGGATATTAAGTGAATATTAACCTTGAAATTGGTGCAATTTCGCCAATTCTAGCCAATGGGGGCATTTCCGAAGCCCATCAAACGCTGCCCGGCATCAACAACCAGGGTGTGGCCGGTCACCTGACGGGCAGTCAAAAAATACCGCAGCGCACCGACGATATCTTCCGGTCCGAGCCCCGGACCTAAAGGGGTCAGCCGTTGGCGTGCGTCAAAGTTTTCCTGGGTCTGATCGCTCGGCAAGATCAGACCCGGTGCGATCGCATTCACCCGAATGCCCTTTGCGCCGAGATCATAGGCGGCCAGCCGCGTTGCACCGTCCAAGGCAAATTTTCCGCAGAAATAGCTAAACCGCTCAGGAGAAGCCGACATCATCTGAGTGTCAAGCATGTTGAGGATTAGCCCTCCCTCCGGCAATGGCTCTTGCTGGGCAAAAGCCTGCATTAAAAACACCGGCGCTGCGGCATTGACGTTCATCAGAAACTGCCAGCTCTGCAGTGTCAGATCGGACAGGCAATCCGTGTTGAACGCGGACGCTGAATTAACCAAAACGGAGACCGCACCACCCAAAGCTTCGGCTGCATCGGAAATTAACGTCCCAGCCGTTTCCGGTTGGCTCAGGTCTTTTTGCAAAAGAACAGACTTGCCGCCCTCGGCCTGAATGCGGTCATGAAGCTCCTTGGCGCCATCAACCGAAGAATTGTAATGAAGGCCAACGGCGTATCCTTCGGCGGCAAGACCTTCGGCAATAGCTTTGCCCAGACGTTTGCCCGCCCCGGTCACAAGAGCGATCTTTTGGTCAGCCATTTTACGCCCTTTCAATTGCCGTCTTACGCATAATCCTGCAGGTTCAACACGGGCTGCACCCGCGGCACCTCATGGCTGCGCACCATGTTTGCTTTTGACAAGACCGCAAGAGTTGCCGCACTTGTCTGCGCGACCCGAACCTCGTCCCGGAACAGGAACACATGGCCGGTCAGCTGGACGGTCACTGGCCAGCCCAATTCGCGGAGGCGGAAAGATTGCAAAATGCTATCGGTCTGATACCGGATCCGGTCCGGACCGTCGGGCAGATTGAGCGCAAATCCAAACCCGGGATCAACCCAGAGGCGGTCGATGCCTGCGGCCTCCGCCATGGCGACACGATCCTTAAAGAACTTGAGCTGTGCATCAAAAACCTGGTCAACCGGCGGCAGGTGATCGCTGGAGCGTGCATTCACCCCGGGTGTGTAACACAAGATCAATCCAGCCTCATGTTTGGCAATCGCTTCATAAAAACTTTTATCGTCGACCCGCCCGGTCAGGTTCACCACACCTGCGCCCGCTTCAAGCAATGCTATAGCGACTTCCGGATGATAGGTTTCGACGGACACGAGGATCTTCTCATCCGCGAGTGCTGAGACAACCGGTCCCATGCGGTCTATCTGGCGTTCAATGGAAACAATATCCGCGGTCTCACCGGTCGATTCACCGCCAATGTCCACCATGGCCGCCCCTTCAAGGGTCATGCGGCGCCCCCGGTAAAGGGCGGCTTCCAGAGTGTGGCAGACCGTCTCCCGGTAGGAGCTGTCCGGAGACAGGTTCAAAACCCCCATCTGATAGGTTCGGTCCTCAAATATTTTTCCAAACTTTGGAAACTCAAAGGTTCGAATCGGGGTTTCCAGCGCCTCCCGGTATTTCAGCCACAGAGGAAGGACGCGGTCAGCGGAAATCATGAAATTGGCTCCTGAGAAGAGAAATGGCGGGCGTGAGCGAACACTTAGTCCAGCGTTAGAAATAAACAAGTTTACGCTTGCTGGCGGCGGGTGATCCGGATGCCTACGCCTTCGGCTTCTTTGAATATATCAGGCTTGCTGACTTTGACGGTTACCTGATCGGCAAGCGGATTTTGGAGGACAAAAGCGGCAACCGCCTCAGCCCATTCCTCTACCAGATCGACATGCCCGCCATGGGCTGCCTTTTCCTTGATAAAAAAGACGGTATCAGCATAAGAAACATAATCCCCCGTCTTTGAGACGACTGCCTGGTAACCCGGAACTGTGCGAATCTCTATATCAAAGCGCAGACCTTGTTTGCGGCCTTTTTCACTGTCCAGGATGCCAATTTCCGCATCAATGAGAAGACCATCAACAAGGATGGTATCCTGGCTCTCCCCCGGGATTGATTGGTTTTTAGCGGAGCTTAATTCCATTACAAGTTATCCCAAGTCTCCAATGACTACAAATATATCGGCTTTGGCAATTAAGCGCTAAGCTGAGGCTTTCTAATTCTTTATTCGCTCCAATAAGTTAGGGGCGGTTCGCCAGACATCAATAGTACAAAACAGCGAACAGCGACTTAAATGGCCTCAAGCGGGACCGTTGACGAATATGCTAAGTGAGCGATCCGCGAGTTAAGACCGAGGGATTTGACCGGCACCCGATATTTCTGGTGGCCTCATACCGATTGGATTTTGCGCATAGTTTTATCGTGGTGCACTTCTTGGATTACTTTGCAAAGCTTTTGACACCTACGGGCACTCTGCAGCGATCGTTATCCTTCAACGCAATTGAACTATGGTTGTCACTGATTTCGCTACTCGGGCCCGCTTTGCGTGGCCGGTATTGGGTATCGCCGCCTGGATACGACAACAGCCGCGGCCCTTACGGGACGAGGCTGTTTTTG
>NZ_SMLZ01000073.1 GCF_009711415.1 Roseibium denhamense | reverse complement strand
GCGGCGAGAACGAATTTCCTCTCTGCGGACAAAGCACCACTCCGCTGCGGTTGCACCAAGGTCCGCTTCTGTCGAGAAGCTATGGGATTAGAGGATCGGGATGTAGGCCTTCGGCGCGAAAGCGACGAATAGTTCTGCAGAGATGTCGGAAACTTATAATGGCAATATCACACCCTTGCTATGATGGTTCGGCTAAACCAGCGTATTTCGCTTTATGATTGGAAGAATTTTGATGCGACCAGATACAATGCATGCGGTTTTATTGACTGGTCACGGCGGCATGGAAAAGTTGGACTACCGCACGGATGTGCTCATACCGCAGCCAAAACCTGGGGAGTTACTGATCCAGATTGCTGCGGCAGGTATCAACAACACGGATATCAATACCCGTATTGGCTGGTATTCGAAGGCGGTGAACGAGGGTACTGAAACCGGCGGCGCAATTGGCTTTGACAGTGTGGACGATGATGACGCTAGCTGGTCAGGCACGCCATTGGCCTTCCCGCGCATCCAAGGTGCCGATGTTTGCGGCCATGTTGTGGCTGTTGGTGACGGGGTCAGCGACACCCGTATCGGAGAACGGGTCTTGGTCCGTAATATGTTGCGCACTTACGTTGATTTTCGCCCCTATGAATGTTGGACGATTGGCAGTGAATGCGATGGCGGATTTGCCCAATTTGCGGTGGCCCCAGCGATCGAAACTCATGCGGTCGCTTGCAACTGGACTGACGCTGAACTCGCCTCTGTGCCTTGCGCCTATTCGACAGCTGAAAACATGCTGCATCGCGCAAATGTGGGCGCAGAACGGGTATTGGTGACTGGGGCATCCGGTGGTGTCGGGTCCGCCGCTGTTCAGCTGGCCAAACGACGCGGCGCTGAGGTGACTGCGTTGTCATCGGCCTCCAAGACGGCCGAGGTGATGGCGCTTGGCGCGGACCGTGTGATTGACCGTAGTGTCGACCTAGTCGCTGAACTGGGGGCTGGGTCCATGGATGTGGTGATCGACCTTGTCGCAGGCGATCAGTGGTCATCGTTTCTGGATGTGCTCCGTCGTGGCGGGCGTTATGTCACTGCCGGAGCCATTGCAGGACCACTGGCACAAATCGACGTGCGCACGCTTTACCTCAAAGACCTAACGCTCTTTGGCTGCACCTTTCAGGAAGACGAAGTGTTCACCAATCTTATCCGCTATATCGAGGCAGGTGAAATCCGTCCGGTTGTTGCGCGGACTTATCCACTGCGCGATATCGCTCTTGCCCAGGCAGATTTTCTGGCCAAAGAACATACTGGAAAACTCGTTCTGATCCCGCCACCGGTGACGACATGAAGATTGCAAAAATAGAGCTATACCAAGTCGATCTGCCTTATTCAGGCGGTGTTTATTTGCTATCGGGTGGACGGGAATACTCTAGTTTCGACGCCTCGATCGTGCGCATTGTCACGGATGATGGCACCGATGGGTGGGGCGAAAGTACGCCATTTGGATCGAGCTATATTGCTGCCCACGCCCTCGGCACCCGTGCAGGCATCGCAGAAATTGCACCGTATCTGTTGGGGCGCGATCCGCGCCAGGTGGACCGTCCCATCGTCCCTCCAGTATGCGCGAAGGGTGCACGCCGATCATCTCTGTCCCTCGGAATTCGGAACAGGTAATCGTGCCGCGGATTTCGCGACCTGTGCCTCCCTGTGAGAACGATGGCAGATACTGCCAGTGTTTAAGACCAAATGTCGTTTGACTAGCAGAAAAAACACCTGCGTAAAGGTGCTGTCACAGCGGATTGTTCTGCACCCAATTGGATGCGCACAACGATGTCATTGTTGCATCCTCGTGAAACTCATCGAAATATGCGCGCGTTGGATAAGCGCGGCAGCCTGCATGTCGCCGAGTTCAATGGCCGCCATGATGTCGTCGATCTCGCGGTCGAATACGCGCACCTCTTCGTCCAGATCGATTTTCGATGCAAAGACGGATTTCAACCAGATGCGCGTGGTTTGGAAATAGAGCCTTTCCGAGATGTCGCGCAGCGGGTCGTTGTCGGTCAATTGCAGAAGCGCCTGAAAAAAATCCATATTCAGTTGAGCAAACGCACGCGGCTCCGCCCCGTCAATCAAGGCCTTTGAGCGCGCGGACAGGGTTTGGAATTCGACCAAAAGGGTGGCGTCAGGCGCTCTGGGGGACAACTTGCCTGTCAGCTCCGCCAGTTCCATGCGCAGCCGATATGTTTGCTCCAGCTCGTTTATATCGGCGTCGGTTACAAAAGTGCCAACCCCGTGTACAGATTGTAACAATCCCTCTCCCTCAAGCCGAACCAACACTCGCCTGAGCGGTGTTCGGGACACGCCAAATTCTTCGGCCAGTTCTATTTCCGACAAGCGCATTCCGGGCGCATAGTCGTGCAGGCAAATCCGGTTTCGAATCTCATTGTGCATGCGCTCGAATCGGTCGCGTGCCTTGAATTCCGAGTTGTCTGGCATGGGAATGTTCACAGTGTCAGTCCTTGGATTGTCGTACAATATAGACCCCTGCGAGACAGAGAACAAAGCCGAATGCAATGCGCCAGGTGACGGGTTCTCCCAAAATCAACCAGGCCAGCGCAATGGCCAGCGGCGTGACCAGATACAGCAGTGTGGACACGCGCGTTGCGTCGCCACGCTGTACAAGTGCAACATAGAGGCTGATGGAAATCAGGGAATTGGCAACCACCAGATAGGCCAGCGACAGGATCAGATCCGGGTGCCAGGTAACTTCCATCGTTTCCGTGGCAAATGCAACGGGCAGCATCACGGCAAAGCCCACCACATATTGGACCGCACCGCCCAGCACCGGGTCGCTGCGTCGACCATGCAGTTTTTCCAGCAGGGTGGCAGCGGTCAGGCCGAACAGTGCGCTCACCGCCAGAAGCCCCGCAGTCAGAGGTACGGTGCTGGTTCGGTCAAAGACGCCGATTGCTACCCCGGCAAACCCCAGCGCCAGACCGAGCCACATCACCGGCTTGCCGCGCGCCTCTCCGACCAAGGGCGAGAGGGCGGCGACCAGCGCGGGTTGCAAAGCCATTACGATGGCAGTGATGCCCGCGCCCAGCCCTTGTTTCATCGCCAGATAGGCCAGCCCGAAGTAGACGCATTGAATGAGAAAGCCGCTGAGAATCATCGCCCGCCAATGCGCAGGCTCCCTTGGCAAGGCGGGACGAAACAAGGCCAGGAGCGGCAAAAGGCACAATGCGGCCAATCCATAACGGATCGCCAGCATGGTCATCGGCTCGATATAGGGCAGGCCCAGTTTGGCAAAACTGTAACCACCTGCCCAGAACAGCACGAACAGAACCGGCGCGCCCGTCCAGAAAACCGAAACCGCGCGCGCCGTGGTCATAGGTTACACCAATTTCGCGGATAACCGCCCGAGCATTTCCAGGCACTGGGCCATCTGATCGACCGACACGTATTCGTCCGGCTTATGCGCCTGATTGATAGAGCCGGGGCCGCAGACAACAACACTCATGCCCAACCCCTGGAAAATACCCGCCTCGGTGCCGAAGGGAACCACATCGGCCCCATTGGCCCCGGTCAGCTCCATCACCAAATCGCGGGCCTCGTTGTCGTCCATCGGTTCAAGCCCGTCGACCTCGCCAATCACTTCGATCTCGATACCTGCATCGGGATGGCTGGCTTGCATGGCCGGGATCAGGTTATGGGCGCAGAACCGGTGCAACTCGTCTTTGACGTAATCCGCATCGCTCATCTGGACCGGTCGCATTTCCCATTCCACGCGCGCCTTCCCGGGGATCACGTTATGCGCAACGCCTCCCACCAACGCACCTGTGTTGATCGTGGTCCAGGGCGGCTCGAATCGCGAATTGGCCGGTGCCCGCCCTTGCAGATCCGCCTTCAGCTCCAGCAGTTTCGAGACATAGCGCACCGCATATTCCACCGCGTTCACGCCACGGTCGGGGCCGGAACCATGCCCCTCAAGCCCGGTGAAATGGGTGGTGTATTCATAGCAGCCCTTGTGACCTTCGATGATTCGCATGGAGGTGGGCTCACCAATGATCGCCACCGCGGGATTGATACCTTTCTCGCGCAGGGTCTCGGCCAGCGCGCGGGCACCAAAGCAGCCGATTTCCTCGTCATAGGTAAAGGCAAAATGCACCGGGCGCTGCAGATCGAGCTGCGCGTACTTCGGGGCCATGGCCACGGCAGCGGCGATAAAACCTTTCATGTCGCATGTTCCGCGCCCGAACCACTTGTCGTCCCGCTCCTCCATCCTAAACGGTTCGGAGGACCAGTCCTGATCGGTCACCGGCACCACATCGGAATGCCCCGACAATACGATGCCGCCATCGCGATTTGGTCCCAATGTTGCAAAAAGATTGGCTTTGGTGCCCGTCTCATCATGCCAGATCTCAACCTCGGCCCCGCAGTCGGATAGTCGATCTGCGAGGTGTTTGATCATGTCGAGATTGCTGTCTGATGAGACCGTCGGGAAGCCGATCAGCTCCGCTAGCAGGCTCTTGGTATTTTCAAGGGCGTTCAATGCTTAATCCTTAACAAAGAGCTTGCGCTCGACATTGCACAAGGCTTCTGCGGGACCGTTTTCGGTGATCACGATGGTTTCGGTGGTCTCAAGACCCCAATCGTCTAACCAGAGGCCGGGCATGAAGTGGAAGGTCATACCGGGTTGCAGAACGGTCTCGTCAGTCGGGCGGATCGACACGGTGCGCTCGCCCCAGTCGGGCGGATAGCTGAGACCGATCGGATAGCCGCAGCGCCCGCCGCGGTTGATGCCCACCTTCGCCAGCTCACCATTCAGTGCGTTGGCGATGTCGCAGGCCCGATTGCCGGCGCTGGCGGCGTCAAGACCGGCTTCAAGCCCTGCGGTCAGGGCTTCGGAGGCATCCAGCATGGTCTGCGGCGGCTTGCCTAGGAAGATCGAACGGCACAGCGGTGCGTGGTAGCGACGATAGCAGCCCGACAGTTCAAAGAAGGTGCATTCGCCGGTTTTCATCTCGTTGCCGTTCCAGGTCAGGTGCGGCGCGGTGGCGTCAATACCCGACGGGGTCAGCGGGACGATGGCGGGATAGTCTCCCCAGGCATCCTCGACCCCGGTAATGCCGGCATGGAAAATCTCGGCGACAAGTTCGTTTTTGCGCAGGCCCGGCTCGGCCTTTTCCAGCGAGACGTTGATGATCTTCTCAGTGATGAGCGCAGCCTTGCGGATGAAATTCATCTCTTCGGCCGATTTCACGCCGCGCTGCCAGTTCACCAGAGCGGTTGCGTCGACCAGGGTAGCGTTGGGCAGTTCGGCGCCCAGCACCGCGTGGGCCTTGGCAGAGTAATAGTAGTTTTCCAGCTCGACTCCGATGCGCGCCTTGGAAAAACCCATCGAATCCAAGTGTTTGGCCAGATCCTCCATCGGGTGGCAAGAGGTGGATTGGATATAATGATCGGCGTATCCAAGCACCTTTTCGTCTTCCATCCACACGGTTCTGCGCGCCCCATTGGCGTCTTGCATCCGTCCCCACCACAGCGGGTCACCTTCCATGCTCAGAATCACGCCTTGGTGGACATAAAAGGACCAGCCGTCATACCCCGTCAGCCAGGCTTGATTCGACGGGTCCGTGGCAAACAGTACGTCGATACCGGCTGTCGCCATGGCTTGGCGGGTCTTGGCAAGCCGGCGATCATATTCAGCTTTGCTGAAGGGAGCGTGTTCAATCGGCATGGCATCCTCGAAAACTGTTGCTGGCGGAAAATGCTCACTAAGGTCATTTTGCCAACTTGTATACAAATAAGTTCTCTCTGAACTCTGTCGAATAATTATCAGTAAAAACTGGCCTGTCAAACGGCAAAAAATTACCATTTTCACCGTGAAACTGTTGACACAAAACTTTCTCATGTGTTGTTGTACACAACATGGGGTCGGACAAGCGCTCCTAAACAAAGTCATGTGTAAGGGAGGAAACACTCTTGAGTTTTGTCAAAACTGCTGCTGCCGCATTTGCCGCAGTTGCTATCAGCACTACCGCGACACTCGCCGGCCCGCTACAGGATCGGATTGATGGCGGTGAAACCATCCGCATCGGGTTCGCTAACGAAGTGCCCTGGGCCTATCCGGGCGAAGGAAACAAGCCGCTAGGTTTTGTGAATACTCACGTTCTGGGTGTGCTCAAAGAAATGGGATATGAGAATATCGAGCCTGTGGTGACCGATTGGGGTGGGCTTATTCCCGGCCTTCAGGCAAATCGTTTCGATATCATCACTGGCGGCATGTATATTCTCAATACTCGCTGCGAGAACGTGACCTTCTCAGAGCCCATGGCCAAGGTGTCAGACGCCTTCATTGTTCAAAAAGGCAATCCTGCAGGCGTGCAGTCGTACAAAGATATTCTCGAAAAAGACGCCACCATGGTAACCGGTGCAGGTTTCAACACGGTTGAGGCGGCGATCAAGGAAGGCATCCCTGAAAACAAAATCATGCAAGTGCCGGGGCCGACCGAAATTCTGGCTGCTGTTAGAGCTGGACGGGCTGATGCAGGAGCCGTGACCTTTTTTACGGCGCAGGCGTTGGCCAAAGAAAACCCTGAAATCGAAGTGACCGACCCAGGTGCGCTTCCGGACTGGACCCAAAACTGGGTAGGTATCGGATTCCGTCACGATGATGCCGATTTCACTGCCAAGTTCAACGAGGCACAGGCCAAGTACCTGGGCTCTGAGGCCATGCTCAACTCTGTTGCCGAATACGGCTACGACGAAAAGGTTCTGCCCAAGGGCGAAAAGACCGAGTGGGTTTGCGCCAACCGTTGATCCAAAAAGTTTCTAAGGCCGGTTCTGATTTGGGCCGGCCTTTTTTGGTTTCGCGGGGTGGGGGGAGATATGTCCTATACCGAATTTCTCGCCGAGTATGGTCCCCGGTTTCTGGATGGCCTCCAGGTAACGGCGATACAGTTTCTACTTGCAGCTGTACTGGCCGTTATGGTTTCGTTGGTCATGGGATTGGGCAAATTGTCTTCCAATCCGGCCCTGCGATGGCCAGCGGTGGCTTACATCGAGTTCTTTCGCGGATCGTCTCTTCTCGTCCAACTATTCTTGCTGTTTTACGTTTTGCCTCTGTTCGGGCTTACGTTCGACAAGTATGTCACCGGTTTCCTGGCGCTCGGCCTCAACCTGGGGGCTTATGGCGCGGAACTTGTGCGCGGCGGGATCCAGGCCGTGCCGAGGGGGCAATGGGAGGCAGCCTATTCACTCTCCATGTCTCCGGCAAAGAGAATGTGGCGGATAATATTGCCACAAGCGCTTTTGAACATGCTCCCGCCATGGGGCAATCTGATCATCGAATTGCTGAAAGGGACGGCTCTGGTCGCCTTGATTGCAGTCCCCGACCTTATGTTCGAAGCGCGTCAGATCAATGGATCGACTTTCCTGTCGGCGCAATCCTTCGGCACAGCTCTGATTATGTATTTTGTCTTCGCGAGATTCATCGTGACCCCCTTCATGCGCTGGCTTGAACGGTTCATGACGCGCAAGTTGGGGAGGGCCTGATCCATGGAATGGAATTGGGAATTCACCTGGGAAATTATGCCTCGAATGCTCGTTGCGACGGGCAATACGCTGATCGCTGCCGGGTTAGGTTATTCAATCGCCATCGTATTGGGTCTGTTTCTGGCGTTGGCGCAACGTACTCCCATTTCGCTGTTGACGTTGATTGTTCGCGAATTCGTGGAATTCATTCGCTCGACACCTCTCGTGCTGCAGATCTTCTTCGTCTATTACGTCGGGCCGCAATACGGAATCGATCTCAGTCCCTGGGTGGCTGGTATGATTGCAATTGGCCTGCACTATTCCGCCTATCTTTCTGAGGTATATCGCGGAGGAATAGAAAGTGTTCCCGTCGGGCAGTGGGAAGCATGTCGCTCTTTGTCCTTGTCCACGAGCGATACCTACTTCCGCATCATAATTCCACAGGCTTTGCCACCCTCGGTGGCCGGGATGGGGAATTACCTTGTGGGGATCTTTAAAGACACACCGATGCTTTCAGTGATTGGTGTCGCCGAGCTTATGCATGCCGCCAATGCAATTGGCGGACAACATTACCGCTACCTTGAGCCCTATACGATCGTCGGTGTCATCTTTCTGCTGATTTCGCTGCCATCGGCCGGTGTGATCCGCGTCTTTGAAACCTGGGTTCGCCGCAAACTGGGAATGATCTGATGGAAGACCTCTCGCAATACCCGCTGGAACTGCCGGAAAGTGACAAGCCGATGGTGCGGTTCCAGAACGTGACCAAACGTTACGGAGCACTCACGGTTCTGGACGACTTGAATCTGGACATTGCCGAGGGCGAGATGGTGTCGATCATCGGGCCTTCGGGATCAGGCAAGACCACTGTGCTGCGGATGCTGATGCTGGAACGTATTCAGGGCGGCGTGATTTATGTGGACGGCAAGCCGTTGACACACATGCAACAGCGCGGAAGACTTGTTCAAGCGTCTGAAAAATACCTGCGCCAGGCGCGCGAACCCGTCGGCATGTGCTTTCAGCATTTCAACCTGTTTCCTCATATGACCGCACTTCAGAACTGTATGGAGGGACCGGTTCAGGTGCTGGGGATGTCGAAAAAGAATGCCCGGGAACGTTCCGAAGAGTTGCTTGAACTGGTGGGGCTCATTGACAAGAAGGATCAGCACCCTTCGCGTTTGTCTGGTGGTCAGCAGCAACGTGTCGCGATCGCTCGTGCTCTCGCAATGCGCCCCAAGGTCTTGCTGTTGGACGAGGTGACATCGGCACTGGACCCCGAGGTCATCGGTGAAGTGACCGAAGTCATCAAAGGGCTCGTCTCAGCTCACAATCTCACGATTATGATGGTGACGCACCAGATGGGTTTTGCCCGGGAAATCTCGGACCGTGTCTGCTTCTTCTTCGGAGGCAAGATTGAGGAGCAAGGCGCTCCTGCAGACCTGTTCGATAACCCGCAGCGTGAACGCACGCAGCAGTTCCTCAGCGCAGTTAAATCAGCGGACTAAAAAATGAACTTCACCCTTGCGGACATTCTCTCCGCCCGCCACCGAATTCGGGGCGTGGCGGACAATACTCCCTTCATTCCGTCTCCTTTCATGTCGAAGGTGGCGGGGCATGACTTCCTGATGAAGATGGAGAACATGCAGCCCGTCGGCGCCTTCAAGCTGCGTGGTGCTATGTCGGCGGTGATGGCGTTACCGGATGATGTGCAAGGGGTGACCTGCTGTTCTACCGGCAATCACGGGCGCGGCGTGACTTTTGCGGCCAATAAGCGCGGCATGAAGGCGGTGATTTGCATGTCCAAATTGGTACCGCAGGCCAAGGTCGATGGCATCAAGGCGCTCGGTGCAGATGTACGCATAATCGGCGCCACGCAGGACGAAGCGATGCACGAAAGCCAGCGTCTGTGCGACGCCGAGGGACTGGTTGAGATTTCACCTTTTGACGATCCGCATGTGATCGGCGGTCAGGGAACCATCGGTTTTGAAATGCTCGAGGCGCGGCCCGATCTGGACATGATCCTGGTGCCGCTTTCCGGCGGCGGGCTGGCGGCAGGTGTTGCCACGGCGGCCAAGGCAATCAATCAGGACATCAAGGTCATTGGCATTACCATGGATCGCGGCGCGGCCATGTATGAAAGCATCCGCGCGGGCAAGCCGGTGGAATTACCGGAATATGCCTCGCTGGCAGACTCGCTGGGCGGCGGGATCGGGCTGGAGAACCGGCTCAGCTATCCGGTCTGCCGAGACCTGCTAGATGATACGATCCTGGTGACTGAGGACGAAATCCGCCACGCCATGCAGGTGATGTTTTTTGAGGATCGCATCGTGGCCGAGGGTGCCTCGGTCGTCGGGCAGGCGGCGTTGCTGGCTGGCAAACTGCCGCAACCGACTGGTCCTGTCGGCACGGTGATCACCGGGCGCAATCTGGACATGCCGACTTTTGCGAAAATCATGACCGGTCAGGACGTGATGATCGGGGACCTTGAAGTGAAAGGGAAGACCTATGGCGCATGATATTCAGATCGTGACCGAGGCCGAACTGAAAGAGGCCGTAAAGCTCGACCTCACCGCCGTTGACGTGGTTGAGCTGGCCTTCGCGGCGCTGGCCTCCGGCAAGGTGGTGATGCCGCCGATCCTGTCGTTGGACTTGCATGAGGCCAATGGTGAGGTCGACGTCAAAACCGCCTATATTCCGGGTTTTGATGGGTTCGCGATCAAGGTTTCGCCGGGCTTCTTCGACAACCCGAAGCTGGGTCTGCCTAGCCTCAATGGGTTGATGATCCTGTTCTCGGCCAAAACCGGGCTGGTGGAATCGCTTTTCCTCGACAATGGTTACCTGACCGACGTGCGCACTGCGGCAGCGGGCGCTGTCGCCGCCCGGCACCTGGCCCCGGAAACAGTGGAGACCGCAGGTGTGATCGGCACAGGCGTGCAGGCGCGACTGCAAATGATTGCCGCCCATTTGGTGCGCCCGTTCAAGCGGGTTCTGGTTTGCGGTCGTGACACCGAAAAGGCTGCCGCCTGCGCCGCAGATCTGTCGAATGCGCTCGGTATCGAGGCTGAGGTGATGGCGGAAGCAGCCGAACTCGTAGGTCAGTCGCAACTGGTGGTCACGACCACCCCCGCGCGTGAACCGGTACTTAAGGCCGAATGGCTGCATCCGGGGTTACACATCACCGCGATGGGTTCAGATCAGGCCGGCAAGAATGAGATCGACCCCGCCGCGCTGGTCACCGCAGACGCCTATATCTGCGACAGCGTCAGCCAGTGCGAGGTCTCAGGTGAGCTGGAGGCGGCCAAGGCCGCTGGACTCTGGGACAAGGGCACGCCTGCCGAGCTGGGCGAGGTAATCGCCGGCAGCAAATCGGGTCGCAGTTCGCCCGAGGCCGTGACCATCTGCGACCTCACCGGCACCGGCGCGCAGGACACCGCCATCGCCACCCATGTGCGCAAACATTTCGGCTCCGCCGGAACCGTTATTCAGGCATAAGGACTCCGCCGATGTTCAAGAACCCGTTTTCCGATGCGGAACTGGCCCGCCGCGCGTCTACCGTGCGGGCCGAGATGGCGACCCGCGGCCTTGACCTGATCGTTCTGGCCCAGCCTGAAAGTGTGTTCTACCTGACCGGGCTGGACCACTGGGGCTATTTTGCCCCCACATATTTGATTGTTCCCGCCGATGGCGAAATGGTGCTGGTCACCCGCGGCATGGAGTGGATCACAATCGGCAACCAGCTGCGCAACGCGCGTTTTGTAGGCCACGACGACAGCGAAAGTGCTCCCTTCGGCCTCACGCGCGAGCTGAGCCAGATCAGCCTTGCGGGCAAGAAGCTGGGGTTCGAGGTCGATACGCTGGGCATGAGCTATGGCGCCGGGCAGGAGATTTTTGAGCGGGTTGATGCTGGCGACTGGACCGATATCTCCGGCATGGTTGACCATATGCGCTGGGTGAAATCGCCCGAGGAAATGGAGCTGACCCGCCAGTCGGCAAAGATTTCCGACATCGGCATGCAGGCCGCCATCGCCGCCATCCATGACGGCGCGCGCGAGGTGGATGTCGTGGCTGAATGTGACGCTGCGATGATCCGGGCCGGTAGCAACCCTCCGGGCTTTGGCCCTTTCATCCGGCCCGAAGCGCGCATCAACGAACCCCACACAGTATGGGGCGACGGCACCTACAAGGCGGGCGAACGGGTGATGCTGGAGCTTTCCGGCTGCGTCAGCCGCTATCACGCACCTTTGGGGCGCCTTGTACATCTGGGATCGATCCGCGACGAAGACGCCGAAATGGCGGAAATCGTCGCCAAGGCCAGCGATGCCGTTCTGGACGCGTTGAAAGAGGGCACGACAGCGGGCGACGTGTTCGCTGCCAGCCAGGAAGTGCTGGACGGCGTGGGCATGCAGGATTTCTGGCGTCACCATTGCGGCTACATCGTAGGCATCGGCTTCCCGCCCGCCTGGACCGGCGGCAACAAGGTAACCGGCCTGCGCCCCGGCAGCGATCTGGTGATCCGCGAGGGCATGACCTTCCACCAGCTCAACTGGTTCTTTGACACCGGGCGCGGGGATTTCTTCGCGTCGAACTCGATCATGCTGGCGCCGGAGGGGCCCGAGCGTCTGACCCATACACCGATCGGCCCGACTGTGCTGTGATGCGGCTGGATGACCGTGATATTCAGATTCTGTCCGTTCTCACTCAGGACGGACGGGTCACCAAGGCGGCATTGGCCGACAGGATCGGCTTGTCCCCAACGTCCTGCTGGGAACGCCTGAAAAAGCTGGAGAAGGCCGGTCTGATCGAAGGGTATGGCGCGCGGATCAATCTCAAGAAGCTGGCACCGCATGTCACCGTCTTTGTTGCGGCCGAGATCGCTGATCACACCGCCGCAAGTTTCCGGGCGTTCGAAGCTGCGATGCAGAACTATGACGAGGTTGTCGCCTGCTGGGCGCTGGGTGGCGGGTTCGACTACCTTCTGCAAATTGTCACGCGCGACATCGATACCTATCAACGGCTGATCGATGAAATGCTGGATGCCAGCATCGGTATGTCCCGTTATTTCACTTATATCGTGACCAAGTCGGTCAAAGGACAAATGAGGCTGCCGATCGATATGCTGTTTTGTGATCAGCAAAACAGCTGGTGTGCCCCCATTGGGTGGTCCGGATTAATTTTTAGTGCATCGTCGGTCTCTGGTCTATCGGAACGATGCTTTCTGGCGCTGGGAGCGGACAGCTCGCGCGTCTGACATTATCCATACGGTCTGCCGCAAAAGCTGCTTGCTCAATACTCAAAGGGCAGAACGTCTTTTGTCGGAAGATGCCCCGATAGCGAAAAGCGAACACGTTGACCCAAGCAAATCGGGAGAGATCCATTAAACATCATTAATTTGTAATATCAAAATCTCCCTCCCAAATAAAAGTCGAGCAACAGCTGGACAGACCATTACCTGTGATTAGAAGCCGGGAGGCCTTAAAATGAAAAATGCAAAAAAACATCTACGCGCATACGGCGTCATTGCAATCGCCATAATCGCTTCAGCATTAATTTTGGAGATGTCTGGAGTACTTGGCACATCACAGGCATTGGCCTGCCCCACAGGCTGGAACTGCTGACAGCCAACGGCCGATATGACCGAGAGTTTGCGGGACATTTCGGACGGGTTCGCAAATACATTTGAGATCGCCGAGGTTCGAAAAGCCAACATCCCTCTCTTTGATCCCTTTTGAAAGCCTTACCAGCCCGCGTTGGAATCTTTCGACCAAGCCGAGACAAGAAAGAGAAACAGATGAAAACGGAACACCGGAAAATCGATAAACTGCCCACGGTCCGCAAGGCTGCTCCGACCGCCGTTGGGGCGTCCTACAACTTGATGCCGCGCGTTGTTCAAACGCCGGCCGGGCGCAGGATCATGCGGGATTGTTTCTAGCCTGGAAAAGCCGAACGGCCATGCAACGCAGTCAAACTGCGCTGCGGTCGTTTCGGTGTTCTGAGCATCCAGCTAAAGTGATGGCAGCTTGCAAGTCTCTCAAGACTCTCCCGTTCGATCAGCCACTCCCCATGATAGGGGAACTCCTGCAAAAACGAGATCCGAATGTCCGAGCACCTCATAAAGTTCTACAAAATGTTCGATGGTGTTCCGGCCATCATACCGGCCGACCCGTCAGCATATGGAAGCATGCCAACGGATGCGTTTCGCTATTGTGAGGCGATGCGCACCGCCTCTTCTTTCGGTTGGTACGTCTATCCGCCCAAAACGCTCACGCTGACGGTTAGCGAGGACATTGTCTATGCCTACCTGGAAGGTGAATGGGTTCTCGTTAAGAGCGAGTATCTGAATGACGGTTTCAAGAAGAAATTGGGAAAATCTTGCGCCGGATAATTTAAGGCGCCATTTCCCGGCGTTCCTCAGACCCGTCCCGTTGCCGGGCACCCTCCAGATCTTCACCGGCCATTTCGTGGAAACCGCGCCGGGGTGGAGTGTTCTGGTGCGTGCACCCGCGAACACTCCACGCGGCCCATTCCAGGTCTACGAAGGCATGGTGGAGACGGACGAATTCAAACCATGTCCCATTTTCGTGAATATCCGCATCACGGAAACAAACCGCGAAATTCGATTGCCCTTCAACGTTCCGCTTGCGCAGGTTCAACTTGTCCCCCGTCAGGTATACACAGAAGACCAAAAGCGGGTGGCCTACATCGAACAGGCCGAGAGTGTTTCTTCTGAGTTTCCCTGGGAACGGTTCACCGACACCGTGCACAGTGAACCGCATCCACGCGGGCGGTATGCGGTCGCGCGCCGCAAACGGGATCAGCGGAACCGCCAGCAACACCGGGAGCGGTTTAGGTAAAGGAAGCCGTGACCGCCTCACTGGATGTCCGTTTCGAGCAGTAAACTGATACCATCAATCTTCTCGCACTTCCGGGGATTGGAGCGGCCGAGCTGCCGACCCCATGAGGCATCCCCAAAGCGTCATCGCGGTTTCTCTAGGACTTCGCTTTTCGCGCGGGCCAGTTGTCGTGGTTCACGCAAGATGGATCCAGCTCAGGGGTACCGGTCAGCTATGGGCGGAAAGCGGTCGTTGGGCTAGTGGTTCATTCCGTTTAGTAAAGTCTATTCTGCCGATCTCGGACGACAACGGCGTCAACATCGGAGACCGCGTCATCAAGGCCGCCGTGTGTTTTGAGGAAAGTGCCCGCTGACGGCACGTCGGATACGTCGGGCCAGTCGTCTGCTTCCCACATGGCGGCGCGCACGAAAGCCTTGGGGCAATGGCTCATCACATGGTCGACTTCAACGAGGATCGCCAGATCGGGCGAGTGTCCTCGTACCTTCATCGCTGAAAGCAGATTGTCGTCACGAACAATTCGGGCTCGACCAGATATCCGCAGGCTGTCGCGATGCCCTGGAATGATGAAGTAGAGGCCGACGCCTAGGTCAACCAAGATGTTCTCAAAAGCATCGGCTCGGTTGTTGCCCAATCGATCGGGTAGCGCGATGACTTTGTCATTGAGGACTTTAACGAAGCCCGGTGGATCACCACGCGGTGTTGTGTCGATGCCGCCATCCGGTCGCCGTGTCGCCAAGATGACCATTGAGGAGGCCGCAATAAAGCGACGCGACAGGCCATCGACGTGGTCAATAGCCTTGTTGGCGACAAACCGTGACGGTGGCTGACGATGCTCTCGCAAACCTTGCTGAGTAGTGATTTCCTCGTCGACCGCTATTCCGAATACGTTGGGCATGGTTTGTCCTCAGGTGATTGCTGACGCTGGATCCATAACACGATCGACCTGATAAATGGCGGTGATCGGGATACCGCTGATCTCAGAGTGCTTTCGGATAGCGGCTTCGTCGTCAGCCAAGTACACGCAGAAGATCTTGTCTCCAGCGACATGGCTATGCTGCCATTGAACTGTTGGTGCCAGTTGGGCGAGTGCGGCATTAGAATTCTGAGCCGCTGCGACAGCTTCGCCGTCGTTCATGGAACCCGCGCCAGGAATGTCGCGTTCGATAACGTATTTCTTCATGATGTCCTCCTGATCCAATTTACGCCGCTCATGGAAGCGCAGAGATCCATCGCTAACTAGTTCAGTTTTCGAACTGGCTGTCCAAGCCATCGCTGGTAATGTGGCGAGGTGAACGGGAGGCGATACTATGAAGTCACGACCGCGCTACGGGCAGTACTGCCCGCTTTCGATGGCGACCGAGATCCTAGGAACCCGCTGGACGCTCTTGCTGTTGCGAGAGTTGCTGGAGGGCTCGACCCAGTTCAACGACATCGCTCGCGGCGTTCCTCTGATGTCGCGTAGTATGTTGTCTCAACGTCTCAAAGACCTTGAGCAAGTCGGCCTGCTCTCCAAAGAGGCTGAAGGGCCCGGCAAACCAACACATTACCGGCTCACTGAAGCAGGGCGATCCCTTGGACCTATTGTTCGCCATGTTGCTGAGTGGGGACAAGAATGGATCGACACAGAACCTTCGCTTGAGGATATCGATACCGATTTCCTGATGTGGGATGTGCGGCGCAACCTTCGATTACCCGACGACTTGCCTGCACGGTTCGTGCTTCATTTCTGTTTCCCTGACGGGCCTAAAGGTAAAACAGATCATTGGCTGGTAGTCGAACAAGGCGAGATAGATGTTTGCTACATCGATCCGGGGCATGAGATTGACGTCCATATTGAAGCAGGCGTGCAGGATTTCACGCGTGTTTGGATGGGTTGGCTTTCCCTCACCAAGGCCCGTGATGAGGGCAGGCTTCACGTCGATGGGCCACCAAAGTTCACGCGCAATATACCCGCCTGGCTAGGATTGAGCTCCGTCTCCTCCATTTCCAAACGGCCCGATGAACTCCTTGTGCTGCGCACAAGTTAGTCCGAAAGCTCATAGGTCGTTCTTGGGCGGAACCCCGACATTCGCCAACCCGCAGCATTCGGCAATTTGGGCTCGTTTGAGACAGTCATTGCGATCGGCACAAACGTCGGCTTCGGGCGGAATCACGACATTCGCTGCGGATCGCACGATAGGCCGAAACGAATAATTCAGCCGACCTGAGAATTGCGGCGCGGGGAGAGTGCTTTCATTTGCCGTGCCAGTCTTGTGCAGGGACTGCACCCGCTCTGCGGCGCAGGAGATATCGATGGCCGGGTTAGGCGCGATACAAAGCGTTTTGGCCATGATGGTCCGGTTCCAGACTGATCGTAGGATGGGCAATGGAAGACCCAGGGTAACGTATCATGATGACGGGCGCAGTCCTGTCCCTTGACCCCTGTCAATTTGATATTCGTTTTCGCTGGACCTCATCCAATGCAGCCTGTTTTATATCCGCCGGCCGCAAAGCACCGCGCACATCCTCCGGTTCGAACTGGCAGATGGGGTCGCCTGCGTTTCGGGGTTATTTTGAATGATTCCACGTCGATGTGATCAGCCTGAGGTCCAAACGAGAGGGCGTTGGCTTGGTCGGCGCCATTGTGCCAAGCCACATTCAGGATCGACTTTTCGAGCGCACCGCCCAAAGGGTGTTCAGGCAACTTCATAACCATATTGCGCGGCGCTGTCCGTGAGTTGTTCCCAGAGGAAGACTGCGAAGCTGCGCGGCAAAAGAAGGCTGATCCCCTGAGCATCCCGCCACAGCGTGACACCGACATGGTGGATCGCGGTTGAGGCGACGGACCCGAGTGGGAATGCCGTATCGGACAAGTTGAGCGGCAGGAAATGGTTCAACAAGTCAGCCGCTTTCGGGCCATGCAGCGTTAGCCAGGTTCTGGACGAGGACAGATCCAGCCCTGCACCCTTGTCGCCGGCCAATGAAAGCTGCTCCAGGTGCCCGTGCTGGCTGATCAGCCACCATTTCAACGGCTCCACCCGCATCAGGGTGGCTTGGGTTCCTTGAACGGCTTGTCCCGGCGATGGCACACGGTCACAGTCGGCAAGCACGGCTGCCACCCCGCCGACGTCCTGCAGGCAGTCCGGCCAGGCGGCAATCTGAAGAAGCGAGAATGATGTCACCTCGGAAATGGTTACGCCACTCCCATCGCTTGTTCCGACCTTTCCAAGCGACAGTTGCCCCTTCAAAGCGGATCTCCACTCAGCCATGCATTCTTTCTCCAGTGGGATCGAACATGTGCGGCGACACGATTTCAACGTCGACATTTCCCGAGCGAACCGGATCGGCGGCAACGGCCGGCCTCTCTTTCCAAGCCTCTGCACCGCCAGAGATATAGCCGATGCCAATCCAGTGCCCCAGTGCGGGTGAATGGGTCACACCCGTGATCCAGCCCTCCCCGAAGCCGGTGACGGCATCGGCATCGCATAAGAGGGAGCCGGCTTTGAAAGTCTGACTGCGTTCTCTGGGGAAGATACCCACCAGTTGCGGCCGGTCGGCCCTCATTCAGGGTGTGTTTCTGGGTTTGCTTGGTCTGGTTGTCGTTGGCAACACATTCTAGCGGGTGTTCGAGCAGCAGCCTATTGAAGCGCAGTTGATGGGAGTGTTTGCGCTCATTGCACTCGCTGTAAATGTTGCCGCTGCGCTTGTGCTTGTTCCTCATCGTGCCGGAGACGCAAATGTTCGGGCGGTTTGGCTGTTTTCTCGCAATGACGCAATTGGAAATGCAGCGGTCGTTGTAGCGGCGTTTTTGGTGGTACTAACAGGCACGGCGTGGCCGGATCTGGTTGTCGCCTTTGGGATTGCCGCCCTCTTCCTTCACTCCTCGTTTGTTATCGTGCGCGACGCGCTCCGGGATATGAGTGATCATCGACGGATGGTTTAGACGCTGCTCCCATACCGTGCCAACCAGACACATTTTGGTCATTCGCCGCATGTCGTACCAACGGCGGCAAAGGGCCGGTCTCTTCCATTTGGTCAAAGGTCCGAAAGGTCCGCACTGCCGGCATTTGTTCCATCTGCAGAGAACGTCCGTTATTCGCCCTTTGTTATCTTTGCGCTGGCTAAACACCGAGACCGACCGACACTT
>NZ_SMLZ01000112.1 GCF_009711415.1 Roseibium denhamense | reverse complement strand
CCTGCGGATTATGCTGCCAGGTGCGTTAAAGAAAGGCGATGAAATCGGGAGGACTTTTTCCAAATTTTTGAAATTCTCTGAGACTTTCAATGCTGAATAGGCGCTGTCGCAAATACTGTCAATCCCCATTCCAACAAGGAAATCAACAGTGTCAAGCGCTGCAGCGCCCCCTGCAATTATGGGTGGTCTTTTAGGGGCGGAATGCAACCTCACGTCGGAAATCAAACGCTTTAAATTAGACTTTAGTTGACTGTCGCACCATCCAATACAGATCAGATCAGCCCGGCTGGCGGCATCATGAAGATCGGCCCGGGCGTCTGATTCGTAAGTACAGACTTCATGATGCCATCCGCTAGCGGCGAACAGCGCACCCGTGAGATAGGGCATGAGGCTGTGCTTTTCGCCTTCCGGCAAGCAGATCAGAACAAAATGCGCATTTCTCGACTGGATTTTGGCACTTTCTTCCAATGCAATTGCCTGGATACAGTTCTGCAACCGGGCCGAAGCAATGGACACATCCACGATCGACGCCTGATCTTGAAGCCACTCCCGCCCGAGCTGCCGGGCGACGGCTTCCAATAGAAGCAATGTGATAATCGGCGATGCGTCTTGGGGCAGGCAGGAAACCAGGTGCTCCCGCAGGGACGACAGCCGCATATGCGGCTCCAAAATCTTGTCGCGTGTTGTGTGTATCGCAAGCTCAAAATTCGGGTCGCGGTCGAGACCCTGATCCAGATCGATTGTGAGGTATCCAGCGGTCATGGCAGCGACCGGGCCTTCTATCAATCGGCGGAGACGGTCTTGCTCGCCGACGCTCAGGCGGCCTTGCCGCCTGTGCTTGCTACCGTGTCCCGCCTGCAGATCGTCGCCTCCAGACCGGATATCGTGCGTATCGGCCGCGATAACCTGCAGATCGGGGGTGTTGTTCGTCCTCACGTCGGTAGGCCTCCCTGCCCGGTACGGACCTATATTCAGGCTCGGTCGTGCTGAGATTTGGGCAGTTCTGCGCACAGGTGAGCCTGCTTAGCATGACTCCCCCGCTGTTTTATGTAAACAAAAATATACGTCAATCTAAGTTGACACTTTTGGTTTTCTAGCGTTACCCTTCCTCATCTGCCGCGCCCCTTGGCAGGGGCCGGGAGGGAGGAACGCATGTCCCAGAAAAAGTCGAAAAACGAAGGCTTCGCCCAAGGCCTTTACACAGATGAGGAACGCGAGCGCCGCGATGGAAGCATTTGGACAATTGTTCAAGCGGTCTTGGCGCCGGTTCAGTTTGGCGTTTTTCTCATCAGCCTCGGATTGATCATCTATTTTCTGACCACCGGCAAAGCGCAGACAGCGGCTGAGCTGTCCATCGTGATCAAGACACTGACCCTTTATGCGATCATGATTACCGGATCGATTTGGGAGAAAGAGGTCTTTGGCTGCTACTTGTTCGCCACGCCGTTCTTCTGGGAAGATGTTTTTTCCATGCTGGTTCTGGCCCTCCATACAGCCTATCTGGCGGCGCTGTTTTATGGGGCGCTCAGCCCGGCCGGTCTGATGGTGCTCGCACTGGCAGCTTATGCCACCTATGTGGTCAATGCCGGCCAGTTTCTCTGGAAGCTGCGCCAGGCCCGCCTTGACCAGGCCGCCCGCAGGACCGTCCGGACAACGGACGTCCCGTCCGCAGGGCCAAGCGGCCTTCAGGTTGCAGGAGGGTCGCAATGAACCAGCCCGTTTCGCCCAATTGCGCAACCGGTTCAACCATCCGGCAACGGGGACAGCACGAGGTTTTTTGCGGTCTGACGTCCATCATTTGGCTGCATCGGAAGGTTCAGGATGCATTCTTCCTGATCGTCGGTTCGCGCACATGCGCGCATCTCATGCAATCGGCCGCGGGCGTCATGATCTTTTCCGAACCGCGCTTTGCAACTGCAATCATGGAAGAACGTGATCTGGCCGGGATGGCCGACATGCATGATGAGCTTGATGCGGTGGTCGATAAACTGCTGCAGCGCCGCCCGGACATAAAGATGCTCGTTCTGGTCGGCTCCTGTCCGTCTGAAGTCATCAAGTTTGATCTCTCCAAGGCCGCCGAGCGCTTGAACCGTGTGCATGCACCCAACCACCGGGTGCTGTGCTACTCCGGCAGCGGGATCGAGACGACCTTCACCCAGGGTGAAGACAATTTTCTGACAGCTCTCGTTAACGAAGCGCCGAGAGCTCCAGCAAGGAACCCGGCCAAACTGATTGTTGCCGGTTGTCTCCCGGACGTCGTGGAAGACCAGTTCGCGCGTCTGTTTGAAGATATGGGAGTGGACGGCGTTGAGTTTCTGCCTGGACGCAACAGTTCGGCAATGGCTGGCATCGGTCCGGCCACACGCTTTATTCTTGCACAACCCTATCTTGGTGCGACCGCTGCGGCTCTGGAATCTCGGGGGGCGAAAAGAATAGACGCCCTGTTCCCGCTCGGAGAAGAGGGCACAACCGCTTGGTTGCAGGCGATTGCCGATGCATTTGGCGTAGCGGAAGACCGGTTTGAAGCCGCAACGGCCGCGCCGCGGAAGCGCGCCCAAGCAGCCCTGAAAGCCTATAGGCCCTGGCTCGATGGGCGCCGGATTTTCTTCTTTCCCGATTCCCAGTTGGAACCGTCTCTTGCGCGCTTTCTTTTCCGCGAGACCGGTGCGGACATCCTGGAAGTGGGAAGCCCCTATTTGCACCGTGAGCATGCGGCAGGCGAGCTTGCCCTGCTGCCGCCCGGCACGTCCATTTCCGAAGGCCAGGATGTCGACCTCCAAATCGACCGTGCCCGTGCATCCAATCCCGACCTGATTGTTTGCGGCATGGGTCTCGCCAATCCATTCGAGGCAGAAGGCCGTCTGACGAAGTGGTCCATCGAATTCGCATTCACGCCGATCCAGGGCTATGAGCAGGCAGGTGACCTGGCCGAGCTTTTTGTCCGTCCCTTGAAACGCCATTCGGTTCTTTCCGAAGGTCTTGGTATCAAGGAGGCGGCGTCATGCAGCTGAGCATGTACCTATGAGGGACCGCCCCATGTCGGTGCCATGCGCATTGCCGCTTCCATGGAAGGTGTGCACTACGTTCTGCATGCCCCGCAAGGCGATACCTATGCGGATCTGCTGTTCACCATGATCGAGCGGCGGGACAGCCGGCCTCCGGTGACCTATACAACATTCCAGGCCCGCGATCTTGGCGCGTCGACGGCTGATATCTTCAAACTCGCTTGCAAGGAAGCGGTTGACCGTTTCAAGCCAAGCGCCGTGCTCGTGGGTGCGTCCTGTACCGCCGAACTTCTTCAGGATGATCCGGGCGGTCTGGCAAAAACGCTGGACCTCAATATTCCGGTCGTGCCTCTTGAGTTGCCGTCCTATCAGAAGAAGGAAACATGGGGCGCCGCCGAGACCTTCTATCGTCTTGTGCGTGCCTGCGCCGGAAACCGGCAGCGCCCGGACAATGTTCCGGCAAACAGCTGCAACATTTTGGGCCCGACGTCCTTAGGGTTCCGGAACCGGGATGACGTGCGTGAAATCACGGCGCTTTTGACCTCAAATGGTCTGGACGTTCGCGTGGTGGCGCCGCTTGGCGCCCGTCCCGAGGACCTTGCCCAGTTACCGGACGCGGCTTTCAATATTGTTCTTTATCCTGAAATTGCCGAGACAACCGCCCGCTGGCTGCAAAAAGCCTACGGCATGCCGTTCCTGTCACGGGTGCCCATCGGTGTTGGCGAAACCCGCCTCTTTGTCGCGGAAGCAAGGGCAATGGCTGGTTTGGAGGCGGAGAATGAAGTCCGGCAAGACGGAGACCGGCTGACTTGGTACTCCCGGTCCATCGACAGCACATACCTTACTGGAAAGCGTGTCTTTATTTTCGGCGATGCAACCCACGCCATCGCAGCTGCGCGCATTGCCGCCAATGAACTCGGTTTCCAGGTTTGTGGCCTTGGAACTTACATGCGCGAATTCGCCCGTGATGCCCGCGCTGCAGCCAAGGAATACGGGCTCGACGCACTGATCACCGATGATCACCTGGTTGTCGAAGACGCGATTATCGAGGCGCGCCCGGAACTGGTTCTCGGCACGCAGATGGAACGCCATATCGCCAAGCGCCTGCGGGTCCCCTGTGCCGTGATTTCTTCGCCGGTCCACGTTCAGGACTTTCCGGCGCGGTACTCGCCGCAAATGGGCTTCGAAGGGGCCAATGTCATCTTCGACAGCTGGGTCCACCCGCTGATGATGGGCCTGGAGGAGCATCTCTTGTCGATGTTCCGCGATGACTTTGAGTTCAATGACGGGGCAACCGCCTCCCATTTGCATGCTCACAGCCCCGCGACGGGCGCCGTAAGCGACGCAAAGGCGGGAGATGGCTCGGTTAGCGATCAGATCACCCTGCCCAATGCGGCGTCACTTTGGACTGACGAGGCTGAACGGGAGCTAAAGAAAGTTCCGTTTTTTGTCCGCGGCAAGGCACGCCGCAACACCGAGACCTTTGCTGCCGATAACGGCATACACCCGATAACCGTGGAGACGTTGTACGATGCGAAAGCGCATTTCGCCCGTTAATGACCTCCCGATCCGGGTGGTCTTTGTCACGCTCGACAACCATGTCGCGGCGGCGGTCGATGACGCGCGCAAGGCGCTGCGAAAGGACATTCCGGGCCTGTCCCTCTCGGTTTTTGCAGCGACCGACTGGGCAAACAACCCGGACAAGCTTGCCCAATGCCGCGAAGCAATCCGCACTGGCGATATCATCATCGTGTCGATGATCTTTGTCGAAGAGCATGTCACAGCAATCGCGGATGTTCTGGAAGAGCGGCATCTTGAATGCGATGCCATGGTCTGCTGCATGTCGGCCGGCACGATCATGAAATACACTGCCATGGGCCGCTTCCGCATGAACGGCGAGCAAAAGGGGCCGATTGCGCTTTTGAAGAAACTGCGTGGCAGCAGCTCCAGCAATGGCAAGGAAAGCGGCAAAACTGCCGGTGAGCGCCAGATGGCCATGCTGCGCCGGCTGCCGAAACTGCTGAAATACATTCCAGGGACAGCACAAGATGTCCGCAACTACTTCCTGACTTTGCAGTACCGGATTGCGGCATCGGACGAAAACATTGCCAATATGGTGCGCCTGCTGGTCGCCAAATACGCCTCGGGCACGCGCAAAACTTTGCGGTCTGCAGTAACGGTTAAACCGCCGAGCGAATATCCGGATATGGGCCTTTACCATCCGCGATCGGCGCCGCGCATCATCACCTCCAAAGACGACCTGGCAACCGTGAGGGGCGCCAAGGGAACCGTCGGCCTCCTGTTTCTGCGCACCTACCTGCTGTCCGGCGACACCGGTCACTACGACGCTGTCATCGAAGCGCTGGAAGCGCGCGGCTACAATGTTGTCCCTGTTTTTTGCGCAGGCCTTGATATGCGGGCGGCAATCGAAGCCTACATGACCGATGCCAGCGGCAAGACCACCGTCGACGCCCTATGCTCGCTGACCGGGTTTTCTCTGGTCGGCGGCCCAGCCTATAGCGACGCCTCAGCGGCGGCGGAGGCGCTTGAAAAGCTTGACGTTCCCTATCTGTCGGCCTGTGTAACGGAGTTCCAGAGCCTGGAGGGATGGCAGGCGTCGACACAAGGTCTGACCCCGATTGAAAACACTTTGATGGTTGCAATTCCCGAGCTCGACGGAGCAACCGGGTCGATGGTGATTGGCGGCCGGAGCACCGATGATAGCGCTGGCTCCGATGCCCATGGCGCATCTTCCGGACCATCGGGCCGCGCGGCCATGCGTCCTGATGCCGAACGTGTTGCTTTGCTTGCGGACCGGATCGCTGCCATGGCCCGCCTGCGTCAAACGCCGCGCGCTGCCCGCAGGATCGCAGTGACGCTGTTCAACTTCCCGCCCAACGGCGGAAACATTGGAACGGCGGCCTTCCTGTCGGTTTTCGAAAGTCTTCTGGAAACCATGAAACGGATGCGGGCAGAAGGATATGGCGTCGACGTGCCGGCGGATGTGCAAACCCTGCAGGACATGATCCTGAAAGGCAATTCGGACCGGTTCGGAACCGAAGCGAATGTTCACGCAACGGTGCCGGCAGATGACCATGTCCGGCAGGAACGGTACTTGAGCGACATCGAGGCCCAATGGGGTCCGGCGCCAGGGCGCATCCTCAGCAATGGCCGCGGCATTCACATTCTCGGCCGTCAATTCGGCAGTCTGCTGGTCGCGATTCAGCCGTCCTTTGGCTACGAAGGGGATCCGATGCGGCTGCTCTTTGAAGGCGGCTTTGCCCCAAACCATGCCTTTGCCGCGTTCTACACCTATATGCGCGAAGCGTTTGAAGCAGATGCAGTCCTGCATTTTGGCACCCACGGTGCTCTGGAATTCATGCCCGGCAAGCATACCGGCCTGTCCGGCACATGTTGGCCCGACCGTTTGCTGGGCAGTCTTCCCAACTTCTACTTCTATGCGGCCAACAATCCATCGGAAGGCTCGATTGCCAAACGCCGGTCGGCGGCAACACTGATTTCCTATCTGACCCCTTCGATTACCGAGGCCGGTCTTTACAAGGGCCTGAACAGCCTGAAGGCCAGTCTGGATCAATACCGGTCAACCAGCCCTGAAGCACGCGGCGACCGTGAGCGCTTGCTGGAGGTGATCCGGGTGCAGGCCGAGGAGCTGGACCTGACAGGCAAGTCCGCAGACCTTTCCGAAGATGCCTTTGTGCAGCATCTGGTGGCGGCCATTGCCGAAACCGAATATGCGCTGATCCCGCAGGGTTTGCATGTTGCCGGACGGGGCATGGACCTGTCCGAACGTGCCGAGATGCTGGCCCGGATTGCGCCGAGCATGGAAACCGGGACGGGTTTTGTCGCCGACCTTCATATCTGCCGGGCGGTCGCCGGCCGGCGTGACAAGGATCTGTCCAAAGTCATGGCCGGGTTGGACCCTGACGCGAAGAGCGCCATTGGAAAACTCATCCAGATCGACCGGAAACTCTCGGACAATCAGGAACTTGATGGCTTGTTGCGGGCCCTGGATGCCCGATTTGTGCCGCCAGCCCCATCGGGCGATCTCTTGCGCACACCGGAGCTGTTGCCGACCGGCCGCAACATTCACGGATTTGATCCGTTCGGAATACCGAGCAAGTTTGCGTTGGAAGACGGTGCCCGTCAGGCCGCCTTGATCCTTGAGCGTTACATGGAGAACGACGGCAAGCTGCCGGAAACCGTCGCAATGGTGCTTTGGGGGACCGACAATCTTAAAACCGGGGGCGCTCCGCTTGCCCAGGCAATGGCTCTTATGGGCGCCCGTCCGCGGCTCGACTCCTACAACCGGGTGTGTGGCGCAGAGCTGATCCCGCTTGAAGAGCTGAACCGGCCGCGGATCGACGCAGTGATGACGCTCTCCGGTATATTCCGTGACCTGCTTCCGATCCAGGCGAGCATGCTGGCTGAGGCAAGCTATCTCGCGGCCACCGCCGAAGAGCCGGTCGAGCAGAACTTCATCCGCAAACATGCGCTTGCCTATTGTGAGGCCAATGGCTGTGATCTGGAAGCAGCTGCCTACCGGGTGTTCTCCAATGCGGACGGAACCTACGGCTCCAATGTCAACATGCTGATTGCTTCGTCTGCCTGGTCAGATGATGAGGAAATCGCGGAAACCTATACCAGCCGCAAGAGCTTTGCGATCAGCCGCAAGGGCAAGACCAGCCGGCAAACCGAGTTGCTGGACGCGGTCCTTGCAGATGTCGATATGGCCTACCAGAACCTGGAATCTGTCGAAATCGGTGTGACCACCATCGAGCACTATTTCGACACGCTTGGCGGCCTGTCCAAGGCTGTTTCGAAGGCCAAGGGCGGAGCGGAACTGCCGGTATTCATCTCGGATCAGACGCAAGGTGATGCAAAAGTGCGGTCGATCGACGAGCAGGTTGCTCTGGAAACCCGGACCCGGACGCTGAATCCGAAATGGTACGAAGGCATGCTGCAGCATGGCTATGAGGGCGTTCGGCACATCGAGGCCAACGTGACCAACACGTTTGGCTGGTCGGCCACCACGGGCGGGGTCGAACCCTGGGTTTATCAGAATATTACGGAAACGTTCGTTCTGGACGAAGCCATGCGGCGCCGGCTTGCCGATCTTAATCCGGCTTCTGCTGCCCGGGTTGCGGCCCGGTTGCTGGAGGCGCAGGAGCGCGATTACTGGCAACCGAATGAGGAAACGCTCGAGGCATTGCGCCGGGCAGGTGAAGAACTGGAAGACCGGCTGGAAGGCCTGGTGACGGAGGCTGCCGAATGAACATCTACACCCACCCGAAAACGGCTGAACAAGAGGCCCGGACTGCCCAGAAACTGCGGGAGCGGGCAGATGGCGACGGCAGTGTCCAGGTTCATCTGGATCCGACCATGGAGATTGATGGGGCCAAGGTTTTTGCCATCTACGGGAAGGGTGGCATCGGCAAGTCGACGACCTCGTCCAATCTGTCCGTCGCGTTTTCCAAAATCGGAAAGCGGGTTCTGCAGATCGGTTGTGATCCGAAGCACGACAGCACGTTTACGCTCACCAAAAGCCTGATCCCGACCGTGATCGATATTTTGGAGCAGGTCGATTTCCATACGGAGGAGCTGCGCCCGGAAGACTATATGGTCGAAGGGTTCAACGGGGTGCAGTGCATCGAGGCCGGCGGCCCGCCGGCAGGCACCGGGTGCGGGGGCTATGTTGTCGGTCAGACCGTAAAGCTTTTGAAAGAGCATCACCTTCTGGACGACACGGATGTCGTCATCTTCGATGTCCTTGGGGATGTGGTGTGTGGCGGCTTTGCGTCTCCGTTGCAGCACGCAGAGCGCGCGGTTGTTGTCGCGGCCAACGACTTTGATTCCATTTTCGCGATGAACCGGATCGTTGCGGCGATCAAGGCAAAGGCGAAAAACTATGAAGTGCGCCTGGGTGGCGTCATCGCCAACCGGTCCCGCGAGACGGATCAGATCGATCGCTACAATGAAAGCGTTGGTCTGAAGCGCCTCGCCCATGTGCCCGATTCAGATCACGTCCGTTTAAGCCGCCTGAAAAAGAGCACGCTTTTTGAGATGGGCGACACGCCGGAAATCACCGCGATCCAGAACGAATATCTGCAGCTTGCCGAACAGCTTTGGGCCGGCACGGATGCACTTCAGGCAGAACCCATGAAAGACCGGGAAATCTTTGAATTCCTCGGCTTCGAATAAGAAGGTTTGAGACGGCCATGACACGAGCCAGCTACCACCAGCGGATCGGCGAGATCGAACACTACTTCGATCGCACGGCGCTGGACGCCTGGAAGAAGCTGACCGGAGATCAGCCGGTGAGCGGCATCCGGGCAACCGTGCGTCAAGGCCGCGAGGCCATGCGCTCAACCCTTGCAAGCTGGCTGCCGCAGGATCTGTCCGGCTGGCGCATTCTGGACGCCGGCTGCGGGTCAGGTGTGCTGTCAATGGAGCTTATGGGACGCGGCGCCGATGTCGTCGGTATCGATCTGTCAGCACAAATGGTGTCCTTCGCACGTCAGCGGGCGGCAGAACAGATCGGACGGACAAACACCAGTCCGGCCGGTACCGTGACGTTCAAGAGCGGAGACATGCTGGACCCGTATCTTGGCCGGTTTGATGCGGTCATAGCCATGGACGTCCTCATTCACTACGCTCCGGAAGATGCAAAGAAAGTGCTGGAGCAATTCGCGGAGCGCACCCGCAAAAGCCTGATTTTCACGCTGGCGCCGAGTTCGCGCCTGCTGAAAGCCAAGCTGATGATCGGCAAGGCTTTCCCACGTGCGGACCGGGCGCCTGCGATTTATCCCGCCAATCCTGAACGGCTTGTCGACCAATTGGTCCACCAGCCGCACATGACAGGCTGGAAAGCCGGCCGGTCCCACAGAGTGTCCGTTGGGTTCTATACCTCCCAGGCGATGGAGGTGTGCCGGTCATGATCCTCAAGTCCGCATCAAACAGGATGATTGGCTTCTGGCAAACTGCCGGGATCCATTTCATGCCGTTTGCGGACGCGGCCACCAAAGAGGTGCCGCTGTCGCGCCTGTTGCGGCTGGCCCTGTTTCAGGTTTCCGCTGGCTGTGTCCTGGTTCTTTTGACTGGCACGCTGAACCGGGTCCTGATTGTCGAGCTTGGCGTTTCGGTGGCGCTCGTGTCCGCTGTCGTTGCAATCCCGGTTCTGGCGGCGCCGCTGCGGCTTTTCTTTGGCTACAGGTCCGACACCTACAAGTCCGTTCTTGGCTGGAGGCGCGTTCCTTACCTGTGGTTCGGCAGTATCTTGCAGTTCGGCGGGCTGGCTTTCATGCCATTCGCCCTGCTGCTGCTTGAATCCCGGACATTGGGGCCGGAATGGTCCGGCGCAGCGCTGGCAAGCCTGGCTTTTCTGTTTACAGGCTTCGGGCTGCATATGGCTCAAACGGCCGGCTTGGCTTTGGCGACGGATATCGTGCCGCAGGAAAAACGCCCCCGGGTGGTGGCACTGCTCTACGTGATGTTGCTCGCAGGCATGATCGCTGCATCGGTCTTTTACAGCGTGTTTCTTGCAGACTTTTCGCCCAAGAGGCTGATCCAGGTCATCCAGACAACCGCGCTTCTGACCATCGTGCTCAATGTCATTGCCATGTGGAAGCAGGAAGCCCGCAACCCGAAACGCACGGCACCGGACCGGAAAGTTGCTGGCTTCTTTGAGGCCTTGGCCGATTACCGGCGCGAACCCGGCGCTATCCGGCTTCTGGTGGCCGTTGCCATCGGATCCGCAGCCTTTTCGATGCAGGACATCCTGCTAGAGCCCTATGGCGGCGAGATACTGGGCATGACGGTTGGGCAGACAACCCTTCTGACCGGCCTCTGGGCGGGCGGCACAATGGCAGGTTTCGCATGGGCTGCTTACAGTCTTAACCGGGGCGGTCACATGTACCGCGTTGCGGCCCGGGGTCTCTTGATCGGTATTGCAGCGTTTTCCGCAGTGGTGTTCGCAGCGCCCATGAACGCAGACGGCCTCTTTTATGCAGGTGCGGCAGGCGTCGGCCTGGGCGGTGGTCTGTTTGCCGTCTGCACGATGCTCGCGGCTATGAGCATCTCCAAACGGGCAGATAGCGGCATCCTGGTCGGGGCCTGGGGTGCCGTCCAAGCCACTGCAATCGGGCTGAGTTTGCTGCTCGGGGGCTTGATCAAAAACGCCGTTAACAGTCTGGCCCTGGACGGCGTTCTCGGCGTTGCCATGAACACTGAAGCAGCCGGTTATCTGGCTGTCTATCATATTGAAATTGCGCTTCTTTTTGTCTGTCTGGCGGTTTTGGGCCCGCTGGCGGGGCATCACTACAAGCAAGCGCAGGAAACTGACACACGTTTTGGACTGGCTGAGATGCCCGGGTAATCCCGGCGTGGCCAAAAAGTAGGGAGCAGAGACCATGACCGAAGTTGTTGGTAGCATAGATGTCGCCCAGGTGGTGCTCTATGTCTTTTGGCTCTTTTTTGCGGGACTGATCTTTTACATCCGTCAGGAGGACCGGCGGGAAGGCTATCCGCTGGAAGATGACGTCTCCGGAAAATTCAACAAGGATCCCTGGCTCTTTGTGCCTCCGAAGAAGACATTCATCCTGCCTCACGGCCGTGGAACCGTTCAAGTTCCGGACTTTAAGCGGGATGGCCGTCCGGTGAATGCAAAGCGGATGTCTCCTGCCCCCGGATACCCGTCCGAGCCGGAAGGAAATCCGCTTTTGTCGGGTGTTGGTCCCGCCTCGTGGGTTCAGCGCCAGGATATTCCGGATCTGACCGCGCATGGCGGCTTGCGGATTGTGCCTTTGCGGGCGGACGAGGAGTTCGGAATTGCGGCCGGCGAGACGGAGCCGCGCGGTTTGCCGGTCTTCGGGTGCGACAAGAAAAAGGCCGGCACCATCCAGGATGTCTGGGTTGACCGCTCCGAACAATTGATCCGCTATTACGAAGTGGCGATGGAAGACGGCAAGACTGTCCTTCTTCCCAACAACTTCGCGGTGATCAAAGTCGGCCGCGCCAAGAAAAAATACATTTTTGTCGAGGCGATCCGCTCCGACCAATTCGCCGACGTTCCCGCCACTGCAAAGCTGGATGCCATTACCCGTTTGGAAGAGGATAAAATCACCGCCTACTACGGTGGTGGGATGCTCTATGCGATGCGCAGCCGGCAGGAGGCATTGGTGTGAGGCAGTTTGTCGTAAGAGAGCACGAGATCGAACCTGTTCCCGGTCTCCCCGGGCGCCTTCCGGATGATGAAAAGGTGCTCTGGCAAGGCAGCCCGTCCTGGAAGCTGATTGCCCGGCACGTTCTGAAAACCCGCTGGATTGCGGCCTATTTCGCAATCATTGCCCTCTGGTCGATTTTATCAGGGGTGAGTGACGGCGAGACGGTGGCCAGCATGGCGGTATCGGTCGCGATCATGACCGTATTGACGCTTGCCGTTTTCGCACTGGTTTCGCTCTATGCATGGGCGGTTCAGAAAACCACCGTTTACACGATCACCAACAAGCGGGTGGTGATACGGTTCGGCGTTGCCTTGTCGATGGCATTGAACCTGCCGTTCAAGCAGATCGAGACCATTGCCTACGGGAAGCTCGACGGGGCGGCCGGTAATCTTGCCTTCGGGCTCAAACCGGAACAGCGGGTCTCGTGGTTGATGCAGTGGCCACATGTCCGCGGATGGCGGTTTGCCCGCGCCGAGCCAAGCCTTATTGGCTTGCCCGACGCTCAGAAAGTGGCGGATCTCGTTGTCATGGCCTTCTCCCAATACACGGCCGCCAGTTCAGGCCACGCACGCATTACCCGCCGGCCGGAGGCGCAGCGCGGCAGCGGGCGTCAGGGGCAAGCTGCTGCACGAACAAGCCGTAAGCCTTCGCCTGAGGCGAGAGACACTGCGGCGGGTCCGGGCCAGGACATTATGTCCGCGGGACGGGCATGACATGAAAACGGAATCGCTCCGGAAAGGAACGTGAGATGAACGCGTTGTTTGCTTTTTTGAGCCGTAAGGAAACGGTCGGCTGCACGGTCGAGATCAACAACACTTTCGACCAGCTCGGCGCGCATCTGCGCTTCGAAAATGGGGTGGTGGTGCATCCTGGTGACGAAGTGCTGGTCCATGGGGCACCCGTTTCGATTCCCTATGGCGAAAGCCAGAGTTTCCGGAGGGAAGCTACTATCCGGCGGGCCGGTCCGCTTGAGCGTGCGTGGACGCGCGCAACTGGTGACCTTGAAATGATGGAGCTGTGCGAGTTCAGCTTTACCGAAAGGGCTTTGTCATGAACCAGATAGTATCATCAGCCGAATTGGCCGCGAACGAGCCGACCTTGGAAAAACGCCGGGCTGCGGTGAATGACACGACCAAGAGCGCGCTGGTTTCCACGATGTTGACGCCGCGGTTTTATACGACCGACTTCGATGAAATGGACAAGATCAATGTCGAGCCGGTCCGAGAGGAATGGGATGCGTTGATTTCGCAGATGCGTTCCGACCCGAACCGGGGACACTTCAAGCGCAGCGAAGAGTGGGACACCGTTGATCTGGACACCATGCCGGCAGATCTGCGGGAGGAACTCATCGACTTCTTGGTGTCGTCCCTGACCTCGGAATTCTCAGGTTGCGTTCTCTACAAGGAAATGAAACGCCGCGGCAAGAACGAGGAAATCTGCGAATTGTTCGGTTTCATGAGCCGGGATGAGTCCCGCCATGCAGGTTTCATCAATGATGCGCTGAAGGACTTCGGGATCGGTGTGAATATGGGCTTTCTCGCCAAGGCGAAGAAATACACCTACTTCAAACCGAAATTCATCTATTACGCGACCTATTTGTCGGAGAAGATCGGCTACGCCCGGTACATCACCATCTATCGGCATCTGGAAAAACATCCCGAACACCGGTTCCACCCCATTTTCAAATGGTTCAAGGAATGGTGCAACGACGAGTTTTCCCATGGCGAGGCATTTTCTCTGATCATCCGGTCAGACAAGCGGTTGCTTCAGGGACGGAACAAGCTCTGGATCAAATTCTTCCTGCTTGCCGTGTTTGCCACCATGTATGTCCGCGACCATATGCGGCCAGCCTTTCACAAGGCGCTTGGGATCAATATCGAAGACTATGACATGCGGGTGTTTCGGCTGACATCGGAGATCTCGCGTCAGTGTTTCCCGCTCGAACTTGATCTCGACAATCCCAAACTCCTGGAAGGTTTCCGGCGCATGGAGCGGATAAGCCGCAAGATGCAGGCCGCAACCGAAAAAGGTGGTCTGTTCGGTCAGCTGGGAAGAGCCTGGTGGGGCGCAGCTGCCGGGGTCAATTTCGCGCGAATGTATATGATCCCGACAAAGAAAAATACTTTGCCGGAGACCTCACGCCTGCAGCCGGTATGGTAGGGCAGCGCTGATGTGGCTTGCAAACCCGGTCATTGCTGTTCTGATCGCCACATGCGTCTGGTGGCTGTCAACTGGGCTTGTGCTCGTGATTGTGCATTGGGCAATCCGCAAGAAGCTGGAACCCTGGCAGCTCTTGCCTTTGGTCACGCTCGTGGGCATCGCCGGATTTTTGCTGATGGTTGAAGGTAGCACCCGGCCGACCCCGATGGGCTCTTACATGGGGTTTTTTGGGGCTCTTCTGGTTTGGGCCTGGCACGAGACCACCTTCTTGACCGGTATGGTGACCGGACGGAACAAGGGTGTTTGTCCGCCAGATGTGAAAGGTTATGCGAGGTTTCGCGCTGCATGGAGGGCTGTCTGCGACCACGAGATTGCGATCCTTCTGACCGCGGTCTTTCTCTGGTTTGTCCTGTCCGGCGCTCCCAACACCTTTGGACTTGCCACATTCGGCCTGTTGTGGGGTATGCGCATTTCAGCGAAACTGCTGATCTTTCTGGGGGCCCGCCACGCAATCAGCGCTTTGATGCCGCCGGGCATCTCGCATTTGCAGACGTACTTCAACACGGGCAGTACCACGCCATTTTTCCCGCTTTTGCTGGCAATCGCGGTTGGATTGTTCACGGTTCTGGTCGCTGGGGCGTTCGCCGCCCATACCGACTATTCCGTTGTTGGCCATATTCTGCTCGCCTCGTTCATGGCCCTGGCCATCATCGAACATCTAATCCTGGTTCTGCCGGTTTCGGATACGGCCCTCTGGCGCTGGGCTGTGCCAAAAGGCAATGGCAAGAGCAATTCGGAAGCATCATCGCGTCATGATTTTTTGCCCACCGGTGTCGGCGCAAAGCGCCGCTTGGACGCCCGGTGAGCTGGAATTGAGTAGGGAGAGGGACTTACGTCATGGACATCTTGAAACATATGGAGACTGCTCTCTCCGATCTGCACGAAGCTGGAAACTACCGGGTGTTCGCCGAACTGGAGCGCCATTGCAACGAATTCCCGAAGGCAACGTTTTATGAGGCTTCGGGTGACACACGGGAAGTGACGGTCTGGTGTTCCAACGACTATCTCGGGATGGGACAAAACCCAATCGTGACCGACCGGATGACCGAAGTTATCCGGAAATGCGGTGCCGGTGCCGGTGGAACCCGCAATATCTCGGGCACCAATCATTATCACGTTCTCCTGGAGCGTGAGCTGGCCGATCTGCATGCCAAG
This sequence comes from Roseibium denhamense, assembly GCF_009711415.1. Lineage (GTDB taxonomy): Bacteria > Pseudomonadota > Alphaproteobacteria > Rhizobiales > Stappiaceae > Roseibium > Roseibium denhamense. The sequence goes on along the minus strand of NZ_SMLZ01000112.1, from coordinate 222,113 downwards.
GAAGCCGCACTGATCTTCACATCGGGCTATGTGTCGAACTGGGCTGCGCTGGGAACGCTTTTGTCGAAGATTCCGGGGATCATCGTCTACTCGGATGCGCTCAACCATGCCTCGATGATCGAGGGCATCCGCCATTCCAGATGCACAAAGCGCCTGTTCCGCCACAATGATCCGGAGCATTTGGCTGAGTTGATGGCCGCCGACGATCCGGCAGCGCCGAAACTGGTCGCATTTGAGAGCGTTTATTCGATGGATGGCGACATTGCTCCGATCGAGGCAATTTGCGACGTTGCGGACAGGTTCGGTGCGATTACCTACCTCGACGAAGTGCATGCGGTCGGAATGTATGGTCCGCGCGGCGGCGGCGTTGCCGAGCGCGAGGGCCTGATGGATCGCCTCACGGTGATCGAGGGAACGCTGGGCAAGGCTTTTGGCGTGATGGGCGGCTATATAACAGGCCCCGAAGTGCTTATTGATTTTGTGCGCTCTTTTGCCTCCGGGTTCATCTTCACGACCGCTTTGCCGCCCGCGCTGGCAGCGGGGGCAACGGCCTCAATCCGCTACTTGAAGGACCACGAACTTGAGCGTCAAGCCCACAAGGCAAATGTCGCCAAGGTCCGCAGTGCCCTGAATTCCAGGGGTATTCCGCATATGGACAATCCCAGTCATATCGTGCCGGTCATGGTCGGCAATGCATCCAAATGCAAATGGATTTCCGATGTGCTCCTGAGCGATTTCGGCATATACGTGCAGCCGATCAATTATCCGACTGTTCCGGTCGGGACAGAGCGGTTGCGGATTACGCCGACGCCCTTGCACACTGAATCCGATATCCGGCACCTGACCGAAGCCTTGTGTTCCTTGTGGTCGCAATGTGCTCTTGCCCGGGCCGTGGCCTGACCGGTACGATTTCCGGAAAGGACAGTTTGAACTCAAGATAAGGGGCACGGGCCCCGTAAAGCGATGAACAAGCCCTTGATAATTCCTGCAGTGGCGGCCGACGGATCGTATTATCCGGTCGAAAAATTGCAAGCGCATATGGACGGAGTGCTCCATCTGGCGGTTTCGGTTTTCGTCTTTGACGGCGACCACCTGCTGATCCAAAAGCGCGCGGCCGGCAAGTACCATTGCGGCGGACAATGGGCGAACACATGCTGTAGCCATCCTCACTGGGATGAATCCATCGAGAGCTGTGCCGAGCGCCGTCTAACCGAAGAACTTGGCTTTACGCTGCCGCTGGTCCGGCATCAGACAGTTGAGTACGAAGCAAGTGTTGGCGAAGGGCTCAAGGAGCATGAACGTGTAACCTTGTTTAGTGCGCGAACAGACCGGACAGCGCTTGCTGTGAAACCAAACCCCGAGGAAGTCGAAGAGGTGCGGTGGATCACGGCTGGTGAGCTGCACGCCGAGGTCGCGGACAATCCAGAGGATTTCACGCCCTGGTTCCGCATCTATCTGCAGCGGTTTCCGGAATTTGATTTCCTGAATCAGCAAGCGGTAAATCGGGACCGGTCTGCCGCCCAAAGCTGATTGATTATTGACGGGTCGAGCATCTTGGGGCGCTTCCGGACTAAACGCCCGATGCTCTAACGACCGGGCACGGTAAAACGCGGTAAGGAGGCCGTCATGGCATTGGCAAAGCAATCTCAAAACAGCCGTCCGATCTTTCCAAAAAGCTTTCTTCTTTTGGTCGGTGCACTTCTGATCGCAAGTGTCACGATTGTCGTGTTCAACACGTCACCTGGGACGCACTTCCAGGACCGGCTGGCTCTTGGTGAAGCCGTGCAGGAACGGGAAATAGTAATTAGCCAGAAAGGCATGGGTGTGATCGATATCTTCGATGCGCAAACGGGTGCCAAGATCGCTGTCTTCAATGACAAGAAGGGTGGATTTGTCCGCGGCGCCATGCCAGCGCTGAAGCGGCTCCGCCTTGTGAACGACGTTCCGCAAGATGAACCCTACAGGCTTGTTCAGTGGGAAAGCGGTGGCCTGACGCTTGAAGACACTGCTGTGAAAAAACGCTTCTACTTGAATGCGTTTGGGAAAGACAACGCTGCATCCTTTGCGTCTCTTCTTTAAGGCGCCTTGGGAAAAGGATGGTCCAACTCCGGTGCTTTCTTGGCATTTTATGAGCCAAAGAAAGCCATTGGATCACGCCCATGGCCTAACAGTTATTCTGATGTCCGGTAGCAGCGTGCATCTCATTTTTTCTGAGGAATCTTCGGTTTTCTGCGGGTTTAACCGCCATGGGAGAACGTGGGCAATGACACCGGAAAAACGGCGGACCCTATTACTGCTCGGGCTGTTAAACGGAGCTAGCCTCCTTGGTCTGATGGCCGCGAAACCCACTTCCCACCTTATTTCCAAACGTTAAAGCCAAACCAAACCGCTAGCGCGTAGCCGGTGTTTCCAAGTCCGGTAGGGTGCATCTCCGCGCAGTCAGAGCCGCCTGCAATTTTGATGGCTGGGATATTTTGCTCAGCGGCTGAAAAGCCAGGGAGGCCTGGGAAACATCGAGATCCCGGCCCAGAAGGCCATCAGCGGAACGGTTTGGCGGGCGATGGTTCTCCGCAATCAAACCGGGCATTCTTTCAATTCAAAAGATAGACGCCGCTATAAAGATGGATCAACTTTGCGCGGTAAGCGTTTCGTGTTTTGGAAGCCGACCTAAACCTGGGATGTAGCACCTTGCAGCTGCATGTGTTTGCCGACTAGGCGCTGCACTAAAAACTGCCGGGGGTCCTACCGGCATGTTTTTGGCCGGGCCCGGTGCCGAAGAAACAACGGCGACCAGGTTTTTGAAACCTGGCCGCCGCCGAAAATCTTGAAATGGTTCAGATGCTTGCCGGTCTTACTCCGGTGCCAGCCCGTGCTTGATGCCCCAGGCAAACCAGTCATCAACCACGGTGCCTGTCAGCAGGATCCCGATCCCGCCTGTGATCGGGCACAAGACCGCAAACCACCAGGCCCATCTGTGAACGGATTCCATAGTTGCGTTGAAGCCCATGGTCCAGCGCCAGAAGAGTGCTGCCCGCTCCGACGCGGTGCCCCGGTCATAGATCTGCTCAATCTCGCGCTCACCGCCATATCGGCCGACCGCTAGAATGGTTGCCCCGTGCATGGCGAACAACAATGCAGAGCCATACAGAAAGACGATCGAGAGCGCATGGAAGGGGTTGTAGAACAGGTTTCCGTAAGTGAGCGAAAACAGGTTCGTCCAATCCAGGTGGCTGAAGATGCCGTAGGGAACCGCCTCCGACCACGAGCCCAGCATGAGCGGCCTGATAAAGCCAAGGACAAGGAAGAGCCAGATGGCCGCCCCAAAGGCAATCGGAACATGCATGCCAAGTTCCAGCGCCCTTGCCCGGCGGAAGAGGTGAAGCCACCAGGTCAGGACCGAGACCGTCAGGAACAGGCCGGCGATTGTATGCCAGCCGCCCCGGTCCAGAGGAGCAAGGCCCATACCGAATTCAGCATTCGGCGGCTCAAGAGACAGCCAGAACAGCTGGCGCACGAACTGGTTTGGATCCCAGCCGACCTGAGCCCAGAAGTTCAGGCCAATGATCATGAACGCGATCGTTCCGGAGGCCAGGGCGACAATGGCGGTAAAACCGATATAGATCGGGCCGAATTGCGCATTGCCGAACCGTCCGACCAACCGGCTGACGGTAGCCCCCGTCGTCCGGTCATTGTCTCCGTGAGGAAGGTCCATGCCTTCCTCGATCGGGCCATCCACTTGGACGACTGTGACCATATTGTAATATGTTGCCATGGTTTTCTCCTCACAGTCCGAACTGGATGTCGCCAATCTCGCGGACGAGATCTTCCTGCGCGAAGAACGGCAGTTCCAGCCACCAGTCCCACCAAACGACCCAGCTGTCATCCCAAAGGGGTCCGCTGATCACAATGCAGACAGCACTCCAGAACCCCGCGTTCAAGGCCAGGAAAAGGCCGAGGCGGTGAATGCCGAGCGTTCCCACGGAATAGCCGATGATGTCGCGGAAGAACGTATCTTCATATTCCGGCGCCTTGACTTCTGCCTGCTTGTTTCCGCCTTCGAGTGAGCGTCCGGGATTGACCGCCGACAGGATGAGGCCGCCATGCAGCGCCAATGCGAGCGTCGTCGTAAAGAAGAACGTGATCGCAATCATATGGGCCGGGTTGTAGTGAAAGTTGCCATATTGGTATCCAACGGCATATACCCAATCCAAATGGGTGAAGATGCCGTAGGGAAATCCGTGGCCCCAGGCCCCCATAAGCAGCGGGCGGAAAACGACCAGGGTCACATACGCAAAGACGGCTGTCGCAAAGGCGATCGGTACATGGTAGCCGATGCCCAGTTTTCGGCAGATTTCGACCTCTCGCAAGGTCCAGCTGCCAAATGCGCCGATTGCGCAGATGGTTATGATCTGCCAAAGGCCGCCTTCCATCATCGGGGCGAGTGCGAGCCCGTATTCCAGTGGCGGCGGGTCGATGCTTATCTGCCAGATGTTCCAAGTTGGTCCGAGCGCCGCGCCATACAAGATGAGCCCGGTTCCCAGGATTGAAAAGAATACTGTCGTGATGCCAAAGAAGCCGACGTAAAATGGGCCCACCCAGAAATCGAACAAGTCACCGCCGATTAGTGTGCCCCCGCGTACGCGGTACTTCCTCTCGAAGCTGAGCAAAGCCATAGAATCCTCCTTAGCCGCGATAAACCTCTGCGTTGGCTGCGGCTAATCATTGAAAGCAAGGCTTGGTGACGGAGAGCGCCAGACTGAACGCAAGCGCGGGTCCTTATGCGGCCTCCGCCACCGATGATGTTGAACCGGGCAAGCCTGCTATACGAGAGCAGACGGCTCGGTTGGATTGACCACTTCGATTTGCGCGTTGCCGCCGCCCCACGGTCCGGGTTGTTCCAGCCAGTTGTACCTTTCGGTGCTGAGCAGAATGAAATGAATCAAGACTGCTAGGCTGAACAGGAAGACCGTAAGAAGGACGAGCACCCGGCGCGGATCGAACAAAAGCCACATTTTCCACATGTCTTCAGATCCTTGTTTGGAGTGAGCTCGTCAGAGCCACGGTTTGTAGAGCCACATCGAAATGTGAGCGAGGAAGGGAGCGAGCGACATTGCGATCGCACCTTTCACAAAGAGCCGGTGAAACTCCTGTGCTTCCTCACGTGTAAGACCGGTAAGGGTCTCCTGGTCCGAAGCCATTTGCATGACCTCCACTTCTTGCCTTTCGGCGGTTACCGCGCAGAACCCTCGCGGCGGGGTCTTGGTCAAGCCGGTTGGAGGGGCTCACCAAGCATTCGCCAATACAGGAGCACCGGCGAACGGCAGCGGGATTAAGCGTGAAACGCATATCCCAGTGCGGCGTATGCCGAAGCCTTGGCTTCGGCGTATGCGGATTGCGTGGTTCCCTCGTGAGGGCCGAAAATCCGGCCGATACGGCCGAGGATTGTTGAGGCCAGGCAGAAGGGGAACACCAACAAAAACAGGCGCTTCATCAAGAGCCGCTGGGATTCCCGCTCCTGCTGGCGGCGGCTGCCTCCCGGTCCGGTATGTGTGGTGGAAATCATCTGTCTTCCTCCCTGGTGGCCGATGGGGTTTTGAGAATCTGAGCGGTCATGCCGGTGCCCCCTCCTTGCGGGTGACCCGGTTGAGCTGATCGAGCGTGACTTCCGCAGAATTGTCCTGGCGGGCCTGCCGTTCAGCGGCTTCACGAAGCCGTTTCGCCGCGGAAATGCGAACCAGAACCGGTTCCTGATTGACCAGTGCCTCAAGAGCGGATTGTGCGTCTGCGTGCCACGGCATTTGAGAATGCGGGCGGGCGTTTGTCGCCTCGATCGCATCCAGTTCGCTTGCCTTCGGCAGGATTTCGAAAAGCATGTCGAACAGAGCGTTGCAGATTTCCTGAATCAGCCAGCAGGCGCCGGAATAGCCCATTACCGGGGTGCCCGTGTGCCGGCGGACGATGGCGCCGGGGTAGGAAAGCTGGATAAATTTGCCGCGGGCGCCGGCCTCGGCCATGTACATGCGCTCATTGAACGAGCCGAACATCACCATGGGTGGTTTGCTGGCTGTTAGCTCGGCAACTTCGGCGTTATCTGTTTTGGAACCCGCCTTCCGGGCAACCGCGAAGGCACACGGCAGACCCATTTCCTCTTCAAGGAAGTTCTGAAGACCGCGCACGTATGTTTCGTTGGCAACCACTGCGAAATTGGCTGTGGCAAAGAAATCCTGGGTTACAGACCGCCACAGATCCCAAAGTGGTTTCAGCGTCGTATGTTTTTCCCGCTCAATGAACGGCTCCGGATCAAGGTTCAGGATTTCGCCGAGTTTGCGCAGGAAAGCCGTGGTTGAATGGATGCCGATCGGGGCCTGCAGATAGGGGCGGTCGAGAGTTTCGCACAACAGTCGCCCGAATTCCCGGTAAAGACAGATGTTTGCATCCGCATCCGCAAGCTTGCGAATGTCTTCCACATGGCTGCTGAGCGGGAAGATCATGTTGATTTCCGCTCCAAGACCCTCGACAAGGCGCCGGATCTCATGGAGGTCGGACGGCATGTTGTAGGTGCCGTAAATGGGGCCAATAATGTTGACCCGCGGCTTTTCGCCCTCTTTGCGTTTCCGGGGCTTGGGCACGCGTTTCGGGCCGAACTCCGTCCAAAGCCATTTCAGGGCGCGGTCAGCGCTCTGCCATTGATCTTCATCGATGGTTCTTGGCAGGAACCGCTTGATGTTGGAGCCTTCAGGCGTGACGCCGCCGCCGATCATCTCGGCGATGGATCCGGTGACGACAACGGCCGGCAGGTCCGGATCAAGAGCTTCGCGGGCGCGCTTCATGGCGCCTTCCGTGCCGTGCTGCCCCAGCTCTTCCTCGGCAAGGCCGCTGACCACAATCGGTAATTCATGTGGCGGCAAGGCATCGGTGTAATGGAGAACCGAGGTCACGGGCAGGTTTTCGCAACCGACAGGGCCGTCGATGATCACCTGCAGGCCCTTGATTGCCGTGAATGCGTAAACACTTCCCCAGTAGCCACCGGCCCTATCGTGATCGAGGATCAGCATCCAACGCTCTCCCCGTTATCAACCGCATTGCGGGACTTCGCGACAGACTTGGCGTATTTCGTGCGATAGCTGCTATGGTCGTCTGGGACGTCCTGCCAGATACCGGCCGTATCGCCGTGACCGACACCGCTGAAGAAGTCCTGCATTTTCAGGAACCGGTCCTTATTAGCCATCGCTGTCGAGATGACGCCAGGCAACGAGGCGGTTCCAGCCGGTCCCATTAATGGGCGGGCAGAAATCAGGTTGGTGAAGTAAAGGGCGGGTGTGGCCTTTTCCTTAGCCTTTTGAACAACCGGAGTCGTCCCGATCGCAAGGTCAGGGTCAAACTCCTCAAAAGCTGCAAGATCCTGCTCCAGGGATGCCCGGAACTGGACGGTGACACCATGGGCTTCAAGCCATTCTGCATCAGCGGCGCTAAAGGGTGTCTTCGGACAGGCCGTTCCCACATAGCGGAGATCAGCTCCCAGTTCGACAAGGAGACGGCCAACCAGAAGCTCCGACCCCTCATAGCCTGAAAGCGTAATCCGGCCGTCGATCCGGTTCTCGCGCAACATGGCGGTGATAGCGCCGCGCATGGCGTTGCGGCTGATATCGGTCTTGGCAGCCGCTACACCGCAGCTCTCGCCAATGGCAGCCAGCCAGGCATCGGTGCCTTCAAGTCCGACCGGAGCCGATCCGACAATACTCCGGCCCGCAGCCTGAAACTCCCGGAAAGAGGCGGTGTAGAATGGATGGATGGCTGCAACGGCTGCGCAATCGAGCGCTGCATAGAGTTCACGCCACTCCCGCACCGGAACGGTTGGTCCGGCCGCAAGACCCATGGGCTCCAGCATGTTGCCTATGACAACCGGGTCAGCTGGGAACATTTCCCCGACAAGGGTTACGGTCGGCTTGTCTTTCACGCCGTCGCGCGGTGCCAAGACCGGCCCTTCGGCAGCTTCCTGACGGGCATAGGCCAGCATGGCGCCAGACAGCACGTCCTTCGCCTCGGCGTGGGTCGGCACGCCGAAGCCTGGAACATCAATTCCGACAATACGCACACCATCGATTTCCCGCGGCAGCATTTGCAACGGGACACCGGAGGCGGTCGGGACACAAAGGTTGGTCACGACAACTGCATCGAATTTCGCCGGGTCCGCCATCAGTTGAACGGCTTCGACGATATCTTCAAAGAGTTTGCCGGTGACCAAAGTCTCTGAATTGAACGGTACATAGCCGACAGAACGTTTTGCGCCATAAAAATGGGACGTGAAGGTTAGGCCATAGACACAACAAGCCGATCCGGAAAGGATTGTGGCTGTGCGGCGCATGCGCAGGCCGACGCGCAAGGATCCGAAGGCCGGGCACATGGACTGCGGCTGATCGTGCGGCCCTTTGGGATAGTCTGCCTCCAGCCGGTCCATCAACGCATCATTGCCGGCACTGCGGGCCGCAGCCTTGGACAATTCCTGGCCGCCATGGCAGCCGGCGGCGGGCGCCGAGGTGCTATCTGCCAAATCAATCACCGGCTGGCTGGAAACCGGATCGGTTCCAACGGCTTCGGTGTCCAGCGATTTGGGATAAGTGTCCATGGTCCGGTCTGGTCCTCAAACGGTGTCGTAAATCACTTCCAAGGATGGTTTTGCAGCCGCCCCGGCTGCGCACATGTCCTCTGGAGTGGCTGGGGTCAGAACGAAGTCGGCACCGGTTTCGCTGGCATCGAACAGGCCAAGCAGGCCATCCTGATCCAGCGGCGCGGGAAGGACTGGCGGCGCTTCTGCAAGATTTATCGAAAGGGCTTCAAAGAGCGGCGCCCAAGCACCGCCGGGCTTGCCAATAATCTGATAATTTGCGCTTTTCCGGCGGATGTCCTCGTCCTGAGGGATGGAGGCCAGAACCGGAATGCCGACGGATTTTGCAAAGGCCTGTGCTTCGCCGGTTCCATCGTCCTTGTTCACGACAAGGCCAGCCACACCGACATTGCCGCCGAGCTTGCGGAAGTACTGAACGGCAGAACAAACATTGTTCGCAACGTAAAGCGATTGCAGGTCGTTGGAGCCGACCACGACCACCTTCTGGCACATGTCGCGGGCAATCGGCAGGCCGAAGCCGCCGCAAACAACGTCCCCCAGAAAGTCGAGAAGGACGTAATCAAAATCCCAATCGTGGAAGCCGAGTTTCTCCAGGGTCTCGAAGCCATGAATTATGCCGCGTCCGCCGCAGCCACGGCCGACTTCAGGGCCGCCAAGTTCCATGGCAAAGACGCCGTCGCGCTTGAAGCACACATCCGAGACGGTGACTTCGCTTCCCGCTTCCTTGGCAGCGGATGCAGTCTGGATGATGGTCGGGCAGGCGCGCCCTCCGAACAAAAGCGATGTTGTGTCGCTTTTCGGGTCACAGCCGATCAGAAGAACCTTCTTGCCGAGCTGGGCGAGCATGTAGGACAGATTGGCGAGCGTGAAACTCTTGCCGATGCCGCCCTTCCCATAGATGGCGATGATCTGCGTTTCCTTGGTGACCGGACCGGTCGCAGGGGCATCCGGTTCAATGGCCGCCTCGTCCCGGAGGAAGTCTTGCATCTGGTAATTCCGGCTTGTTGGATTTTCCAGGATCATGCGGCTTTCCTCCAGTCGATGACCATTTTCAGGCAGGCCGGATCTTCAAAAGCGGTCTGATAGGCTGCTTCGGCGTCGGTCGGGGCGGCGGAGTGGGTCACAAGCCCGCCAAGAGACAAACGGCCAGCCGTCACCAGATCGAGGACGGCCTGAAGGTCGTCAGGTTTAAATTCAGAAGACAGGAGCACGGAGATTTCCCGCATGAATGCTGGCGGGAAGGCAAAATCGACGCGCTCGCCGTAAAAACCGGCCAGCACCAGGGTTCCGCCTTTTGCAAGCCATCCGATTGCAGAATCCAGCGCTGAAAGGCTGCCGCTCGCATCAATAATGGTGTGTCGGGGCACCGAGTGATCGGCAGCACCCGGGTCAAGAACCTCGTAGCCATCTGCGCCATGCCGGCGCTCGGGAAGAGTCTCCAGAACCTGCGGGGGTTCCTGTCCGAGCGCGCAGGCAAGCCGTGCCATCAACCGGCCGAGAACGCCGTGTCCGATAATCAGGTCCACAGGGCGTTCGGCCCGGATAAGGGCATGATGCGCCGTTGCGGCCAACGCAAGCAGGGGGGCGTCTTCCAGATACAACTCCGGTACCAAGATCGTGCGCGCGCCGGGAATGACCAAGCGGTCAGCCGTTGCCCCGAACAATCCCGCAGCCCCTTCAAAGCAGGATGCGCCAGGAACGAAGACCGTGTCACCGACCTTGCGGCCGGAAACCGGGCCTGCCTTGATAACCCGTGCGACGGATTCGTAGCCTGGTACAAGCGGATAGGTCATACCGGGAAATCGCGGCATGGAGCCGTCGAAAAGCATTTTCTCGGTGCCGGTTGAGATCCCGCTGACCACTGTTTCGACCACCACATCAGCAGCTTGCGGCGCAGTCAGCGCCAAACGTTTTACAGTCAGCCTGCCGGGTTGTTCGAATACGATTGCAGTGGTGTCCATTCTAGTGCCTCCCGCACAGCGGATCCCGCGCTTAGTAGTGTCATTTTAGATTGACGCATTTGAGTGTCAATTATTATTTACACTTACGCGGCCGGGTTCTTGTTGTTTTTACCGTTCCGCAGTGACAAGAGTGGCCAGTAAAGGGTTGGTTGTTTTGATGGTTTTCGGGCGGCGGAAGCCCGCTTCGGTTAGAAGCAACCGAATTTCCGTATCGCTCCGGCATCGGCCGGAACCCATGGCGAGAAAATACATGCTGAAATAAACGGCGGCCAAACGGGCGCCTTCAGAGGGGCCGGCCATTGCCTCCGCGATCACAAGCCGCGTGCCCGGCTTAAGAGAGCGGTGGAGATTGGACAGGATCTGCCGGACGCGGTCGTCGTCATGATCGCACAGGATACGGACAAGGCTGACACATTCAGTCTCGTCCGGAATTCGATCAGCGGTGAAATCACCGCCATGCACCGTACTTCTCCCGCTGAGACCGCGCCGTTCAAGATTGTCCCTGGCAAGGTCTGCAACAACAGGCAGATCAAACAAGTGAAGATTTAGGTCCGGGTGCTTTTTTGCGCAGTGGGCCAGAAAACTGCCATCGCCGCCGCCAATATCGAGCAGCGACCTATGCCATCCGAAATCGTAAGCCGCCAGCACGCAATCAGCCAGCATGGCCTGGCTGTGATGCATCAGTGACGAATAATCCGCCGCCGTTTCAGTGTCGATTTCGTCCAGGTGAGTGTGGCGTACATAAGCCCAGTAGGATTTGAGACGGGTCTCGGTTTCAGGGGCCGCAAGCAGCTGATCCGGTTGCTCCAGATCACGGTAGAAAATGTCATGGTGAAGTATCATTGCCTGAATGCCGGGATCGGAGGCAACGACAGCTCCGGCGTCGTTGAGCATCCACAGGCCGGGTTCAATCTCGACAATGAACTCGAGGCGCTCGGCTTGCCGCAGCAACAGTTGCATGCGCTCAAGCCCCAGCCGGCTGCCATCGGCAAGGTCCGCGCTCGTCTTGGGCCCTTCCATAAGTGCCTGGAAAATATTCATTTTCACGCAAGTGTTCAGAACCTGCGTGAAAATGAAGCCGCCCGTTATCCGGAACAGGGCATTGGCCTTGCGGTTTGCAAACGCTCTCAGCCCCGGAATTCGCATCATCCAGGCACGGACCTCTTCGGAGGCGACCAGGGCATTGCGCCAAGTGCGGAATTTGATCGCAAGCGAGCCCGCAAGGCTGCTCGCGACCGGGGGTGGAGTGATCGGTGAGAGTTCCAGATGGGCAGAATGGCCGGATTCGCGCGTTAAAGATTTGCCGCTGAAAGCCACGAGCGTCTGTCTCCGTCTTCCCGTATCAGGCAGCGCTTGCGGCCAGCTTTTTTGGCATCAGCCGCGTTGCTTCTTTCCGGATCATGGCCTGCAGCATGTCTGCCCCTTCACAATCCGGCACAGCATCGGCGGCTTGATGGACCAGCTCATGAAGTCTCTTCAAGGCGCCTTCAACGCCAAGTTCCAGGGCAACATTCGGTTTACCGTTGAGCTGGTCCTGGCCTGCGGGTTTGCCCATGCTGCCGGTCTCGCCCATGGCGTCATAAAGGTCGTCGGCCACTTGATAGGCCGCCCCCAGCGCATCTGCGAGCGCGAACCAGTCGAGCGGATTGCCGCGGGCTGCAATCGCGCCGCAGGAAACGGCGCCTGTAAACAGGGATGCCGTCTTGGCGCGGTGATAGGCCGCAATGTTGATTTCCGGCTCGCTTTCCCAGGCTTGACCGGCCACCAATCCGTAAGGCGTTCCAACAGCATTGGCGACAGTCGAGATGATTGGTGCGGTCAGGTCCGGCGCATGCTGGGTTTCGCGCGCTATCGTCTCAAAGGCGGAAACGATCAGGCCGTCCCCAACAAGAAGTGCGATTTCTTCACCGTACTCGACATGAACCGAGGGTTTCCCGCGCCGGGTGTTGGCGTTGTCGAAGCATGGCATATCATCATGAACCAGGGAGGCGCAGTGGAACAGTTCCACGGCCGTTGCGGCCGCCGTTGCGGCTTTCGGGTCCCGGTCGCCGCAGGCAAGGGCGACGGCCAGGCACAGCCGTGGCCGTATCCGCGCGCCGCCAGGAAACACGGCATAGCGGAGCGCCTTGGATAGCTTGTCAGGGCATCCATTTGCGGTTGCGTGGCGGACTGCAGTTTGCATTCCGGTTTCGATGCGATCCGACAGGTCCATGAGGTTACTCCCCAATTCGACATGGATGTCTAATTGATTTGACGCTATACTGTAAACTTAGAGTGACACATTGCGTATCAATGTCAACTTTGAGGACGTGTCTCCTGGCTGAGAATGCAAAAAACCAAGTCGTCGTGATTGGCGCGGGTATGGGCGGGCTGGCCGCAGCCTTGCGGTTGGCGGCAGCGGACATACCGGTGCTGGTGATCGAGGCAGGGCAAACACCGGGCGGGAAAATGAGACAGGTCCGTTCCGGCGGTCGCGGGCTCGACGCAGGACCAACCGTCCTGACAATGAAATGGGTATTTGACGGCTTGCTGGCGGCCTTCGGAACCAGCCTTGAGGGGGAGGTCCGGCTTCAAAAGGCGGATCTTCTTGCCAGGCATTACTGGCAAGAGGCGCAATCTCTGGATTTGTTTGCCGAAGTGGCTGAAACGGCGGACGCGATCGGTCGGTTTGCGGGCAAAAAGGATGCCGACGGCTATATCCGCTTTGCCGCGGACAGCAAACGCATCTTTGAGCTTCTCAAGGACACGTTTATTGATGCGTCAAAACCCAATCCTGTTTCGCTCTCAAGCCGTGTCGGCTTTCATAAGAGTGCAGATCTCCTTGCCTTGAAACCGTTTTCAACGCTGTGGTCGGCGCTGGGCGACTATTTTTCTGACGCCCGGCTGCGCCAATTGTTCGGGCGTTATGCCACCTATTGCGGATCGTCGCCTTTTTCAGCACCCGCCACGTTGATGCTGGTCGCGCATGTGGAGCAGGCAGGTGTCTGGATCCCGGAAAAAGGAATGTATTCCGTCGCCGCAGCCCTGGCGGATCTCGCCGGAAGGCAAGGCGTCAATTTCATGTACGGCTCGCCCGTCGAGGCCATTTTGACGGATAAGGGCGGCAAGCATACGAAAGCCGTGCGTCTTGCGAGCGGAGAAACCATTCCGGCAGACCATGTACTCTTCAATGGGGATGTCAGTGCCCTGCAGGACCTTGTTCAAGGCTCGGCCCAACGGCATCACCCGAAAACAGCTCCCTCCAAGCGCTCCCAATCGGCATTGGTAACCTGCGGACTCGCTGTACCCGATGGCGTGCCGCTGGCCCACCACACGGTATTCTTTTCAAATGACTATGAGGCCGAGTTTCGTGCGGTCTTCAAACACCGGGCGGCCCCCGAAGACCCGACGGTCTATATCTGTGCGCAGGACCGTTCGGCCGAGGGAAACCTTCATGGAACCGCCCCGCCAAACGAGGCTGAGCGCATCTATTGCCTCATGAATCTGCCGGCCGATGGGGACCGGCACAGCTACACATCCGGTGAATTGGACCAATGCCTAACAGCAATGCACCGCCGTTTGGCGGCCAACGGCCTCCTACTGCACGGCGACCGCAAGGCGGAGGTCCTGACGCCTCCGGATCGTTTCAACAGTCTGTTTCCGGCGACCGGCGGGGCCCTTTACGGCCAGGCATCTCACGGATGGATGGCATCGTTCACCCGCCCAGGCAACCGGAGCAAGCTCAAGGGCCTGTATCTGGCGGGGGGCAGCGTGCATCCGGGGCCCGGAGCTCCCATGGCGGCCCTGTCGGGCAAAATCGCAGCGGAGTGTCTCATCGCGGATTTGGCTTTGACCGGCCGGTCCCGTCCGGTGGCTATCAATGGTGGTACGTCGACGCGATCAGCGACTGCGGCCGTCACGCCCTCACGGTAATCGCCTTCATCGGATCTGTCTTTTCACCCTATTATCATTGGTCCGGACGCCGCCAGCCGGAAAACCATATTGCGTTCAATGTGGCTCTTTATCAGGCGGCCGGGCACATTTGGGCCATGACAGAGCGGGGAACGGCGAGCCTTCACCGGGATCAGGCATCCTTGCGGATTGGCCCGAGCGGACTGACCTGGTCGGGTGGAGAGCTCGTTCTCGATTTCAAGGAAACGGCACTGCCTTGGCCCGGACAACGGATTGTACCAAAGGCCTTTTCGGGTCAGATCCGCCTGACACCGGAAGTTACGCATGACCGGGAGATTGTCCTTGATCCTGAAGGACGACATTTGTGGTGGCCTGTTGTGCCGCAGGCGCGGGCGGCCCTCGAATGCGATCTGCTGCCGGACGGAGGCTGGCAGGGGGAAGGGTATCACGATCAAAACTTTGGGACGCAGCCGCTCGAAAAAGACTTTAGCCGCTGGGATTGGGCCCGTGGGCGCGCGCCAGATGATACCACGCTTATCGTTTATGATGCGCTGAGCCGGTCCGGGGCGCAGACAACCCTAGGATTCGCGTTTTCGCCGTACGCAGGGATTGAATCGTTTGACCCTCCGCCAAATACGGCATTACCGCGTGGCTTATGGGGGGTGAGCGGCGGCGTGCACTGTGAGGAAGGGTATCAGCCCAAACGGCTTAAAAAGCTGGAGGATACACCCTTCTATACGCGGTCTCTGGTCGAGACCAAGTTGCAAGGGCAGACCCTGAACATGATGCATGAATCTCTTGATTGCAGGCGTCTTGCAAACCCGCTGGTGCGCCTGATGCTGCCCTTCCGGATGCCCAGGCAGATCTTCAGGTAATCAGTGGGATGCGCAGATGCCGTGTGTGGCCTTATCGACCGGCACCGCCATCTTCATGCAATGTTTTCTGCGCGCTGGCGGGCCGCCAGTTTCTGGTGCCGGAGCTGCTGCTGACTGTCCTTTTGCAACCGGATCAGGATTGTCAGGAAACGCTCCAGATTCGTATCATCTGGCACAGTCTCGGGGCACTGTTGCTGTGCAATCCTCCGGATCTTGAAGGCTCGCGCACCGGCGTTGACAAGCCGCGCCGCCGATGGGTCAGCATCGGAGTGGAACATTGCACTGGCAGCGCTGGCCTGTTCGATTGCCGCCCTCCGGGCCTTGACCAGAAGCGCGAGCTTCCGCGCATTCGTCGTAAAGGCGCGCCGGGTTACGCTGTCATAACCGCTCGCGCGGACTTCCGCGCCGATCTCCTCATAAACAAGGGCGGCGGTCCGGATAGCATGCCGGCAATTGGCGGGAAGGGCTTCAATACCGGCATGGCCGAGCCGGTAATGGTGGTCCGCCTCGTTCAGCAACCTTTTTACAACCCGCCCAAGCGCCGGGGAAAATTCGGGATTTGCGAGGAATTCGTCGGCGTCCAGCCCCTCGTCACGCATCCACTCCGACGGCAGGTAAATCCGGCCATTCCGGGCGTCCTCGCCGACATCCCTGGCGATGTTGGTGAGCTGCATGGCAATGCCCAAATCAGCCGCCCTTGCAAGCGCATTGCGGTCGCCGGTCCGCATGACCAGCGCCATCATCAGGCCAACAGTCGCCGCGACGCAGGTTGCATAATGTTTAACGTCGTCAATGGTCGTGTAGCGTGCTCCGCCGATATCGAGGGCGAAGCCATCGAGCAATGCATCCGGGATACACTTTGGGATCGCATAATCATCAACGGTTCTATGAAAGGCCCGGTCGCAGGCATAGTCTGCAGGCTTTCCCTCGTAGATAAGGTTCAAACGGCCCCGCAATTGATCCAGCGCGCGGCCGTCCGAGCGTGGATCGTCGATGAGATCATCCGAATGGCGGCAAAACGCATAAAGAGCCCTTGCGGCTTTTCTGGTTTCGCCGGGCAAAATCAGCGAAGCCAGATGGAATGATTTCGATCCTTTGCGGATGGCGGCTGCACAGGCTTTCAAATCACTTTGGTGTTTTGCCAATGCCTGCTGTTGTGCAGCTGGCGAAATGGAGGCGGCCGCATGGACGGCAAAAGGTCCGTGCCCATCAAGTGTGCCTTGTAATACGCCGGTCATACCTGCGCCTCCGAGTTTGATTTTGATGCCATTAAGTCTGCTGGATCCGGGGCAAGTTCAGCAACAATCTTGGCCGAACAGACGACGCCTGGCAGGCCTGCTCCGGGATGGGTGCCTGCGCCGCACAAGAAGAGGTTGTCCAGTTCCTCGCTCTTGTTGTGCGGGCGGAACCAGGCACTTTGAAACAGGTTCGGCTCAAGGGAGAACGCTGCCCCTTGCCAGGACAGGAGCCTGTCCCGGAAGTCCAGCGGCGTGGACACGCGCGAGCTGACAATGTGTTTCGATAAATCCGGAAGAAGGGTCGCTTCAAGTTCGGCTTCGATCTTTGCCCGGTAGCGTTCAGCCGTTGTGTCCCAATCGGCATTCCCTTTCAGATTGGGAACGGGACTGAGCACGTAAAAAGCATCACATCCTTTAGGGGCGACGGATGGATCATTGGCGGATGGGCGGTGCAGATAGAGACTAAAGTCTTCTGCCAGAACCTTGTTTTTGAAGATGTCCTGGAGCAATCCCTTATAACGCGGCCCAAACAGCATCGTATGGTGCCCGACATCGTCATACTGACGATCCGTACCGAAGTACCAAACGAACAGACCCATGGAATAATCCTGCCGCTCAAGTTTCCCATCCGACCAACGGCGGCGCGGATGGTCTTTCAAGAGTTTTGCATAAGTCGTTGCCGGGTCTGCATTTGAGACCACGATGTCCGCAGAAACGGTTTCTCCCGATGCCAGCCGGACACCGGTCGCCCGGCGCCCGGATGTGAGAATGCTGTCGACTTTTTCGCCGAATCGAAGCGTTCCGCCATTTTTGTCCACTAGGCCGGCGATCCCGCGCGCCAGAGCATTTGTTCCGCCCATGGCGTAGTGTACGCCGTGCTTGCTCTCCAGATGGGCGATCAAACAATAAAAGGATGTGGTGGTGAAAGGATTGCCGCCAATCAAGAGCGGATGGAACGAGAAAACCGATCTGAGCCTGTCGTTCTTGAAGTGCTTTGAAACAACGTTGTAGACGGATCGGTATCCGCCGAGCCGGATCAGTTTTGCGAATGTGCTGAGCGTGAATGGAAGACTGTGAAACGGCTGGTCGGCGAGTTCCAAAAAGGCGTACTCGTATATTTCCTTGCTTTCCGCCATGAAGCTCCGGTAGCCCTTGACATCCTCCGGCTCAATCTTCGCAATTTCCGCTTCCATGGCGTCTTTGTCTGCGGAGTAGGTGAAGAATGTACCGTCTTGAAACCTGATTTTATAAAAAGGCTCGTTCGGGCGTATATCGACGTCGTCGGACAGGGTCCCCCCGCAAGCTTCCCAGAGTTGCTCAAACAGCCAGGGCGCGGTGATGATGGTCGGACCAGCATCAAAGGTAAAACCGTCCTGTTCAAAGGCGTAAGCGCGCCCTCCTGGCTTGTCGAGCGGGTCGAAGATCGTGACTTCGTATCCCTTCGCCCCAAGTAAGGCGCCGACCGCCAGGCCGCCAACCCCAGCGCCAACGACAACCGCCTGCGGCCTGGTGGAACTGATCGGCTTGGGGGCCGGAAAATCAAATCCCTGGACTACGTTCACGCCAGAACTCCTGTTGCTGCTGGCCTGTGCTTTCAAAGCTTCGGGCGGATCATGCCGCCGGATTGGTTTGGATCAGCCGCATCCGTCGATCGCCGCTGTCAACTATGTGAAGTCTGGAGCTTCACTTGTGTAAAATTTAGTTTACACTTTTCTCCGCAAGTGAGAAGGGCCTTGGCGGATTATTCCGCCGCATCCAGGTCCAGCGACGGCCTTGTACGAGGATTGGCCGTCCGTTGAGTGAAGCGCCGGGAAACCTTATGCCGATGGTAAATGATCAGTGCGAGGCCAGTCACGAGCGGAACAGCCCAAAGACCAGGAGCAAGGGCAAGCTCAGGCATCAAGCGAACGGCGCCGAAGGCAAAAAACGCGGTGTAAACCGATATACCCGTGCCGATAATGGCCTTGATATGCTCCAGCAGCCACTCGATGGGGGAAGGGGCTGTCTTGGTCAGAAACCAGACATTGGTTGCAACGGTCGCGAACCCAACCATCGAAATGCCGATCATCATCGGTTGAGCGATCAAAAAGCCTTGCAGCGCGCAATTGGCAGACGCTGCGAACAAGGCAGCCTGAAGTCCCCAATTCAGTGCCGTCTGATTTTTTCGCTGGTCCCGTTTGTTTACCGCACAGCGCCAGCCATACCAGGTGAGATTGATGGTCAACAGGCCGAGATAAAACATCATCCATCCGAAAATACCACGCACCAGCACCGGATCGGAAAAATCCGGATGATCAACAAGGTGCGGATGTGTCGGCATGGGGGCGATCAGGGTCAGCGTTGCCATCATCATTGCAACCGTGCCGGTGATCAGCATGAGAATGGAGAACAGCCGGCCCCACCATCGGTGGCGTTCGCCGCCTTTTTGCGCAAACACGGGGATCCAGAAACCAATCAGCCCGGGGGCACCCGTCGTGATGTGAATGGCGATCAAAACGACAAAAAGGTCATGTTCGGTCATGCGCCTGGCTCCTCTGTAAGGACAACCGGTGGACAAATGGAAGGACATAGTCATGGCCGCGGTTGAGACATATGTTCCGCCCCGCCCCTCGCGGCTGCCGCCGGTCCTGGCTTTGTTGCGCACCGTTTGGCATGGCGATGGCGACCTGCTCAACTTGCTGCCGGGAGCTGCCTTTTCGATGGCGGCCGGGGAGCTGGGGTATTCGAGGCGTTCGATCAAGTTGTTCAACGATCCGGAGCTGGTCCGCCGCATCTTGCTCGATCCGGAGGGTATTTTTCCCAAGAGCGATCTCATGGTCGGTGCCTTGGAGCCCTTGATCGGGGACTCCATTTTCGTGTCCGACGGCGCCAAGTGGCGGCGCCAGCGCGCCATGATCGACCCGGCCTTTTCCAAGATGCGGCTGACCCATGCCTTCGGTGCGATGGTCGAAGCGGTGGACGATTATGTGAAGCGGCTGCGTGAGAGCGCGGCCCGCAACGAAGTCCTGTCTCTTGACCGGGTCATGAGCGAACTGACCGCGGACATTATTTGCCGGACTGTCTTTTCCACCTCGCTGGATACCGGCATCTCGCGTGATGTTTTCGATGATTTTGCGGTTTTTGAGCGCGGTGTTGCGCAGGTGAAAATCTGGCGGCTGATTACTGATCCTGCTTGGGCGGATGTCCCGCAAAACGATGATGTTCTGGCGGCCTGCAAGCGTATCCGCCATCACCTGGGAAGTCTGATCGACACCCATATGGGGGATGATGCCGGCCAGTTTGATGACATTGCCAGTGCCGTCATTGCCGCCCGGGACAGCGAAACCGGTGAGCCATTCACACGGGAGGAGCTGATTGATCAGCTCGGTGTCTTTTTCCTGGCTGGCCATGAGACGACTGCCAGTGCCCTGACTTGGGCGTTTTACTTGCTGGCAATGTGCCCGGATGTTTTGCGGCGGTTGCGCGCGGAAGTGAATGACACGACTGGGGGGCAGGATTTGACCTTTGAGGCGACCCGCGCGCTGGGCTACACGCGCGCGGTTTTTCGCGAAACGCTGCGCCTTTATCCGCCCATCACCTTCTTGCCGCGCGTTGCCACGCAAAAGACCCGGATCGGCCGCTACAAGGTTCGCAAGGGGGCCCTCTTGATGATTTCTCCCTGGACGTTGCAGCGCCACGGGAGTTATTGGCCGGACCCGGACCGGTTCGATCCGGAACGCTTCTTGCCGCCCCAGGAGCAGGACATCATTCAGGGCGCTTACATTCCATTTGGTGCGGGGCCGCATACCTGCGTCGGCGCCGGTTTTGCGGCTGTTGAAAGCGCGCTGATCCTGGCACGGCTGACGCGTGAATTCGACTTTCTGCCGGAAGACGCGGCAAATGTCCGGCCGGTTGCAAGGCTGACTACCCGGCCTGCGGAGCAGATTTTTGTGCGCCTCAAGACCCATGAGCAGTCACCTGTTGTGCAGGACCGGGCATAGAGCTTGTAGTGTCTTCGGGCCCGGTTTTTGGCCAGGCAATATCCAGTGTTGCGGCTTCTCCGAAGGTTTTTCCTGCGAACAGAACCTGTTTCAGGACAGGCCAGGATGAGAACGTCATCAGGGGAAACGGAAGCGGATCGCGCGCTGACCACAAGACGTCGCGCGCACTGAACATGGCTTTGGCGCGCCGAAGCATTGTCTTGGGTTTAAAGACGCTCCCATAGACCTGGAGAAGGGTTGTATGTCCTTCTTGATACCGTCTTTTGGATTTTAACCGGACCGGTGAAGCATCGCTTAGATCCAGAATGGCACGCGCAAGATCGCCATGTTCCATGAAGTGAATGCCGCTGGTAAGGCGCGGGTTGCACTCAAGCGGCCATGGGGTTCCCGCCTTATCGACAATGAAATCAAAGGCGAGAAAGTTGGAGTATTTGCCCGCCTTGACAAAATCGGCGACCCATTGCGCCACCTGCGGGACGTCCCCGATTTGTTGAAAACACACCGCGACGGTGCCGGAGAAAACCAGTCCCTCGTAAGTGACATGCGCCAGGATCTTGCCCTCATGGCAAAGGCTGAGAGTGCTGACTTCCCGTCCATAAATACGTTTTTGGAAGATCGCTTCGGGGTCATTGAAAAGATTGTCCGGGACATCGTCCGGCATCAACATCTGCATTTTCTGCCCCGAGCAGCCGATGCGGGGTTTGAAAACGCTGGGGGCCGTTCCGGCTAATGCCCGGGCCCGTGGGTCTGTCGCCAAAAACGTTTCCGGCGCCGGGAGCCCGGCCGATGCTGCCATGGCATTGAAACCGTATTTGTCGTGCAGATCCCAAAGAGTGCCGTGTTGATTTGAAAATAGCCGTGTGCTGGGCGGCAGCCGCTCCGCGAGCAGTGTGACATGCAGGGCTTCTTCCGAAACGGGAATAACCAGGTCCACCTGCTCTGACGTGATGATGTTCAAAAGGCAGTCGAGATAAGCCGTTTGATGGGTCGCAGGTGATGGCGTCCGGTAGCATGCGTCGACGGCATTGGAGGGCCGGCTCAAGTGCCAATTGAATGGATCGGCTATCAGGACCCTGCAGCCAGCACTGTCTAAGGCCCTGGCGAGTTCCAAGGCCTTTGGAAGCCGTCCAAGTGTTAGCAAAACAGTTTTTCGGACCTTTTCCGTCGGCACCTCTCCATTCTCCGGTTCCGGCCGCCTCGCGTTCTACCGCCAGGGCCTTATGCTGCGTCTGCCCCGTTTGTGTTTCGCGACTGCAACGCGGCCTCAATCCACTCGGCCACGAGTTCCGGATGGCTTTCGTGAACCAAATGTCCGCCGTTCGATGTCAGGGTCAGACGGCTGTTCGGGGCATAACCTGCTGCCTTCTTCGAGCTTGAAGCGGGGACCATCGGATCGTCCTCGGCAGCATAAAAATCAATCGGGACTGCCAACCGTTTCAGCATGGCGTTCAGATGAGACAGATCCCAGGATGCCATCATGCCGAGAGCGCCGCGCACATGTCCGGATGAACTCAGCAGCCGCTGGTAGAGGGCATTGCCCAGTGGATCGATGCGCGACCCCGTTGCGGACAGCAGATTGTTGCCGAGCGGTGTCGTCTTTGCGAGCAGCGAAAACATGGATGCTGACAACGGGTTGGCGAACAGGGCCTTGGCCATTGGAGACAACAGGCGGTTTCCCCGGATGGGTTTCAAGGCGCCATTCACGCTGAAGACATGCGTATGGTTGCCGTCTTGTTTTTCCATGCGTGCTGCATTCATGAGCGAAACAGTAATTACCGCGCCTGCAGAGTGTCCGAGCAGAAGCGTCGGCCGCAGCCCGAGATGGTGCAGCAAGCCGCGGATCGATGTTGTCATTCCCTCAAGGGACAGATCAGGACTTGCGGTCGGGCGCGTGAAGCCGTGGCAGGGAAGGTCGAGGACGACAAGCTGGTACTGGTCCATTAGAAGCGGGATCAAATTGTGCCAGGAAAAGGAGGCTGCCCCGGTGCCGTGGATCAGAAGAAAGACGGGCGCTGTTTTGGGCCCCAAAAGCTGCACATGCCATCGGTATCCGCTCACGGTCACAAACGTACTTGCGTCCCGGTACGGCCAGTCCTGCCCGTCCCTGTCCCAATCCAGCCAGTCGCGCTCCGCCATCACCTCCGGGCCTCCTCTAGGGACGTGTTGACGACATCCGACAGGGCATATGCATCTGCGTGGCGTAGAAAATGATGATCCGCACCCATGCTTTCGGCCAGATCCGCCACAGTGTCCCGTGGGCGTCTGGCAATATCGATGCAAATGGATTTGAGATCTTGCTGGCGGCAGCATGCGGCAAGCCCGCTCAGTTCTTCCGCGGCTTGCAGCCGGTTGGCCTCGCCGTTCAGGGCGATGTTGCCGCGCCCATCCGTCAACAGAACCAGCACCGGTGTGCTGCCTTGGCGGCGGATGTTCAAGGCCATCTCGACGCCCCGTTGCAGACCCGCGGCGAGCGGTGTTGCGCCACCGCCCGGAAGGCCGGCCAATTTTCGTTTTGCGGCGACAAGCGAGCGGGTTGGCTCAAGAACGATGTCCGCCCCTTTCCCTCGAAAAGCGATCATGGCCACCTCGTCCCGGCGCACGTAGCAGCGCGCAAGAAGCTGCTCAATTGCCCCTTTTGTTTCTCCAAGCCGCTCCAGCGCGGTGGAGCCGGACGCGTCAACGACGAAGATGGCGGTCGACGGTGTTTCGTGCCGCAAGCGCTGATACCGGTAGTCGTCCCGCACAATCAAGGTCCTTGGAGGCGCGCACCGGACCTGGTCGTCTTTCGAAGCGCTAGCAGCCAGCAGAGCGCGTTTTTCCTTGCGGATTTTTTGCCAAGGTGCGGCTGCCCGCAAGGTTGCAATCACATTCGGTCTTGCATCTGGATAAGGCGGCGTTCTGGAGGTCGCGACAGGCCTGCCGCGCCGGGCATTTTTTTTCAGGGCACCGGATTTTCCAGCGCGCGTACCGGCCGGGTTTTTGTGATGCCCATTGGCGATATCCGGAAGTCCTGCAATCGTTCCAGCTTGAACGGCAGCCAGCATGTCGAGAAGAGCTTCGCTGTTTATGATTTCGGACGTGTCCGGTTCGCCCGCTGCGCTTTCGGGCTGGGATGCCGTTGGCAAGGGCGCATCGCTTGTGTCGGCAGGATTGTCCGGTCGAGTTTCAGGCGGCGGCGGTTCAGCGGTTTCTGGCATGCGCAAGGTTAGCGCGAGGCACAGCCGCAGCGCGTCCAGGGCATCCGTTTCCGTCACGCGTTTCCGGCTGTCGAGCGCGGCCCGGAGCCGGCTTACGGTCATGAGGTGTTGAAACGAGCGCAGAGACGTATTGCCCGCCGTTTCCGCGACCTGAGCGAGAAAGCCGGCCAATTCAGTTTCGATAAAAGTCTCGTGGAACGGAACTGTGTTGAGCTCCAACGGCCTCTCGGGTGGAAAGGACACATCATGCCAGGGCACAGCATTCAGATCGACAATCAATCCGAGCCGGTCGGAAAGGATGGGGGGCAGCGCTTCCTCCGGACCGGCACTTTCATCAACGGCAAGTGCCATGAAGCGTGTGGTCTGGATCGCATTGGGTGCTGCCGCATGAGAGGGCGTTGGAACCTTGCCGGTGTCCATCGCTTGCCCGATAACCGCTGCATGTCCAGCCTCGAGCCTTTCAGCCATCGGCAATAGGAGAACCCCCTTGTCGGCACGTGCCAACAGGCCGGGCTGCATCATAAGGCGGCCCTGATGAGCAGTTGCTGTGAAGTCAGGGCTACCAAGCAAGGCAGACCAGGTCACCGAACAAGGCATTCGAGCCCATGGGGTGTCCGCGGAGAGGTAAGACTTGAGAAAGCTAAGGTAAGCGTCCCGCACACCGCCAGCCCTGGCTTTCAGCCACAAACCGCCCAGACGCGGTCCGCCGGCCTTAAGGATTTGAGCTGCAAGGATCGCATCCTGCCAGGCGGTCGGCTGGGTCTCTGATGCGCCGGCATCACAAGTATTTATGGCGCTCAGATCATCCATGGCCGGTTCCGGCGCTGACGGCTTCTATGGCGCGCTCAACGCGCGGGGCGCTGCCCGCATCATCAAGGGGATCGCGCCGCAGGCGATGGCAGAGCACCATCGGGGAAATTTCCGAAACATCGTCCCAAGTCACCGATAGCCTGCCCGCGAGTGCCGCCGAAGCACGGCAGGCGCGCATCAGCGTTAACTCCCCGCGCATTCCATCAATACCAAGACGCATGCAGAGCAGGGACATCCGGGACAGGATGTCGTCCGGAATGTCGACATCGCGCAGGATCGTTCGGGCTTTGACGACTTTTCGCCGGATTGCCGCATCCTTCCGCGCCCATGTTTCACAAAAGGCATCCGGGTCGGCTTCATAAGCGTCCCGCCGCCGGATGACCTCGATCCGTTGTTTCAGGTCGCCAATGGTTTTGACGTCAACTGCGAGCCCAAAGCGGTCCAGCAGTTGCGGACGCAGGTCGCCTTCTTCCGGATTGCCGCTGCCAACAAGGGCAAACCGTGCCGCATGCCGGACGCTCAAGCCCTCTCGCTCAACCACATTCACACCGGATGCGGCCGCATCAAGCAGCAGATCCACCAGGTGATCTTCCAGAAGGTTGACTTCATCAATGTAAAGAAAACCCCTGTTGGCGGTCGCAAGCAAACCGGGTTCGAACTGCTTCTCGCCGGCAACAAGCGCTTTTTCCAGGTCAAGCGCGCCGCAAATACGATCTTCGGTGGCCCCAAGTGGCAAGTCGACCATGGGCGTGCGCACCTTGATGACTTTTCCCGGGCGGTGGCTGTTGCTGGCCGTGCAAACCGGACAAGCAGTCTGAGGCTTTTCAGGTTCGCAGTTGAACCGGCAGCCAGCCCGTGTCTCAATTTTTGGCAGCAATTCCGCCAATGCGCGGACGGCCGTGGATTTGCCTGTCCCGCGATCACCAAATATCAGAACGCCGCCAAGAAGCGGTTCGATCGCCGCCATCAGCAGCGCTTTCTTCATGTCGTCCTGAGCTACAATCGCCGAAAAGGGAAAGGGCTTTGACATAGGGCACCATCCAGTCAGAGTGTCAATTTAGGTTGACACATTTTCGGGCGAGTTTGAAGGAATAATTTACAGTGTTCCGAAGACCGGCCCGCAGCGGCCGTAATTATGGGGGGCGGCCCAATGAAGACTGCCTTCAGCGGTGTCTCTTGCCACGAAGCAAGTTTTGGTGCGGGCGGCGGCAAATTTCGTTGCGCAAATGATCCAAGTCATACGTTCGTTATGCTCTCTCCCTTAACTTCAATCCGGTTGAGAGGATTTTGTCCGCCGGGGTCCGGCGAATTCCGCAAGATGGTTGCATAATTGTGAGAAGCACGCCTAAGCTGGGCACTCAATGTCTTTGGCGAAACTGCGGGCGCAATGCCCGATGATTGTGATCTTGACCAAGGGAATCACATAAGGAGGCAACCGATGCTGGTCTCCCATACCAGGATTGTCGATATCGTTGGCGATATCATTCGAATTCGCGTTTCGGCCTCCAAGAGCACATCGGAGGGGCGGCCATGTCTTGGTGACTTGGCTGTCGTGGAGAAAGGCGATGGAACGACATCGCTTGCCCAGGTCATAAACATCGATCATGAAATGGTGTCCCTTCAGGTGAACTCCGGCACCAAGGGACTTGCCAACAATGCTGCAGTGAGGTTCCTCGGCGAACCGGCAAAAGTCACCTACTCGGGCAATATTCTGGGACGGGTTTTTGACGGTGCGGGCCACTCGATCGATCAGGGGCCGGACCTTTCGAGCGATCCGTCCATTCCGATTGGCGGACCGTCGGCAAATCCCATGAAACGTGTATTGGCATCGCGAATGATCCGCACGGATGTGCCGATGATCGATATTTTCAATTGTCTCGTGGAGAGCCAGAAGATCCCGATTTTCTCGGTCTCTGGAGAGCCGTACAATCCATTTCTGGCCCGGATCGGCATTCAAGCGGATGCCGACATTGTCGTCTTTGGCGGACTTGGCCTGATTTTCGACGATTACGCGTTTTTCCGCAAACAGTTCGAAGATGCTGGTGTTTTCCCGCGCACGGTGATGTTCATCAACCAAGCTTCCGATCCTGTTGTCGAGCGGCTTCAGGTGCCTGACATGGCATTGGCGGTTGCTGAAAAATTTGCGGTCGAGGAAGGCAAGCGCGTCCTCGTTCTCCTGACAGACATGACTGCGTTTGCCGACGCGATGAAAGAAGTCTCCATCGCAATGGAGCGGGTCCCGGCCAATCGGGGATATCCTGGGGACCTCTATTCCCAGCTTGCCCGGCGCTATGAAAAAGCTTGCGACTTCAAGGGATCGGGATCCGTGACAATTTTGACCGTCACCACAATGCCGGGCAATGACGTGACCCACCCGGTTCCCGACAACACGGGCTACATCACCGAGGGCCAGTTTTATCTGCACAGCGGTGTCCTTGATCCCTTCGGCTCATTGTCACGATTGAAGCAGCACGTGATCGGGAAAGTGACGCGTGAGGATCACAACCAGATCATGAACACGATGATCCGGTTCTATTCCGGTGCGCGTGATGCTGAACAAAAACAATCGATGGCCTTCGAATTGTCCGACTATGACCAGCAGCTGCTGAAATTCGGGACCCTCTTCCGGGAGCGGTTCATGGACATCGACGTGTCAATCCCTTTGGAAGATGCACTTGATCTTTGCTGGCAAACGCTTGCGGAGTGTTTCGAGCCGGACCAGCTGCTCATGAAGCAGGGGCTTATCGACAAGTACTACCCGAAAAAGACCAGTCAAAACGTTGAAGCCGCAGGCGGGGAGGCCGCCTGATGGCAAAGCTTGCGCTGAATAAATCCTCGCTGGCCAAGGAGAATGCGCAGCTTTCAGAGTACAAGCGGTTTTTGCCCTCCCTGGAGCTCAAGCGCCTGCAGATCATGGCGGAGCGGGCTCGGGCCAAGGAGCAGGCAGCCCGCCTTGAACGGGACTACGAGGACCGGTTTACGGACATAGCCCAGTCCTTGCCAATGCTGGCAAACCAGCATGTGCCGCTTGAAGGATTGGTAAGGCTTAAGTCGGTCTCGCACGGTGAGCAGAACCTGTCAGGCACAAAGTTGCCTGTCCTGGAGAACGTCGATGTTGCCGTCGAGCCGTATTCCCTCTTGGCGAGGCCTCATTGGGTGGACCCCTATGTAGAAGGTATGAAGGAGCTTCTGCGGCTCAACCAGGAGCGGGAGGTTGCCCGTGAGCGAATCGCAAAGCTGATTGAGGCCGAAGCTGTCATTTCCAGGCGGGTCAATCTGTTTGAAAAGGTCCTGATCCCAAGAGCTGAGAAGAACATCAAGAAAATTCGCATGGCGCTTGCGGACGCTGAGCGGGATGCGGTGGTGCGGGCAAAGATTGCCAAACGCAAGACCGCGGCGCGGGCAGCCGACGGGAGACTGGCGGACCTATGAGCATTGTTCCTCTGACAAAGGTTAGCCTAATTGGCCTCCTGGATGACAAGGAGCAGGTTCTTGAAGCCGCACAGGCGTTTGGTGCGTTTCACCTGATCCCTTTGACGTCAGCGCAAAAGGAACTTGAAGCCGTTCCGAACGGCAAGGGCCGAGAGGCCTCTGAGGCTTTGCGCTGGCTGGTGGACAGTCCCTTACAGCGGCGCCCAGTCACAAAGCCCGATGACTTTCAACTGTCCGATGTGGTCGACAGGTCTCTGGCCAACCGCAAGGCGTTGAAAGCCTGTGAAGATCAACTGGCGCATTTGCACCAGAGAATTCAAAGTGTGCAGCCCTGGGGGGAGTTCAGCTTTTCCGATCTTCAATCCGTCGGCGGAAACCGGCTGTGGTTCTACGTGGTTCCCGTTTCGAAGCTCGGTGCCATTGATCCGGCCGGCAAGACGATGGAAATTGTTCACCGGGACAAGTATCGCGCCTACATTGTTTTGTTGTCCGCGGAAGAACCTCCGGCTTCCGCCATGCCTGTTGCCCGGACGCATATTGGCTCGGAATCGCTGTCGGTCCTGCAACAGCGGTATGAAGACGCTGAAATCACGCTAGAAGATCTCAATCTGGAGCGTCAGGCCCTGACAAAATGGCGTTATCTGCTGGCCCGTAATCTCGCTGCGGCGCGGGATCAGTCAGCCCGTCAGCGCGCGGCCTTGGAGACAGCTGACACCGGCAACATTTTTGTTCTGCAGGCCTGGGCCCGCCAGGATCAGGAAAAAGAGATCCGCGTAATGGCGGATGAGCGCCGGATCGCATCCGTGTTCGAAGATGTTGGTGAGGGGGATAGACCGCCCACACTGCTTGAAAATCCGCCGTCATTGGCCGCGGGCGAAGATCTGGTGGAGTTTTACCAAACGCCCGGATACCGCGACTGGGATCCATCGCCGATAGTCTATGTTTCTTTTGTCGTCTTCTTCGGCATGATCATGACAGATGCCGGGTACGGCCTTCTGCTCCTGGGGCTTTTGTATCTGTTCCGGCGCCGGTTTGCCGGATCAGAACTGGGCCAAAGGCTGTTCCGCATGTCGGTTTGGCTGATGGTATCGACAACGGCATTTGGTGTTGCAACCGGAAGCTATTTCGGCATTTCACCCCCGGATGGCAGCCTGCTGGCTCAGGTCAAGATCCTTCATCTGAAGGATGTTGATACGATGATGAAAATCACACTCACGATTGGTGTTCTGCACATCGTGCTCGCGAATTTCATGCGATCACGGAACGCGCATACGGCAAGCGGAAAGTATCAACCGCTCGGGTGGTGTCTGGCGGCGATCGGCGGGCTTTCCGCCTATCTCGGGGCGGGCACGACCTTGCAGATGATAGGGCCCGTGATCAGCGTCTTGGGTCTTCTGACTGTGGGCTATTTCGGCAGTGACCGTCCGGTCGATTCCGTCAAAACGGGCGGTCTGCGGGTTTTCGACGGATTTGCCGCTTTGGCACGCGTCGTGAACATTTTTTCTGATGTCTTGAGCTACATGCGCCTTTTTGCTCTCGGGCTGGCGGCGGCATCCCTTGCAGAGACGATCAACTCCCTGTCCGGACAATTGAATGAGGCGGTTCCGGGGATCGGCGTATTGATCGCGCTCATTGTCCTTGTGATCGGACATGCGATCAACATTGGCCTTGGGTTAATCGCTGGCTGTGTTCATGGTCTGCGCCTGAATGTCATTGAATTTTTCAATTGGAGTTTGACGGATGAGGGTCAGGCCTTTCGTCCGTTCAGGAAAGAGGAGACACGCTTGTGAACGAATTTGTGGTGGCTCTTGGATGGTTCGGGCTGTTCGCGCCAGTGGCCCTGGGCGCAATTGGCAGCGCCTGGGGGTGTGCCTTGGGCGGCAGCGCGGCCATTGGCGCAATGCTCGACAGCGACGGCGGATATGGCCGTTTCATTGGCGTATCGCTCATGCCCTCATCGCAGGTGATCTATGGCATTGTGATCATGTTCTCCCTTCAGCAGCAAACTGTTGACGCGGCCAACGGTGCAGCCTTGTTCGGCATAGGCGTTCTGTCTGGTTTTACCATGCTGTTCACGGGCATCCGCCAGGGGGAGGTGCTTGCCTCGGCCATACATGCATCCAAAGCCAAGCCGGAAATTTTCGGAATTTCGCTTGCGCCAGCTGCCGTGCTTGAGGGCTTTTCCGTTTTTGCGCTGGTGTTTGCACTTGTGCTGGCCGGTTCAATCCCGAGTTAGGAGGCTGCGATGTCCAAACAGGATCCGGGAAACCAGTTGGAAAATGCCGCGGGTGCAGGCG
This sequence comes from Roseibium denhamense, assembly GCF_009711415.1. Classification (GTDB taxonomy): domain Bacteria; phylum Pseudomonadota; class Alphaproteobacteria; order Rhizobiales; family Stappiaceae; genus Roseibium; species Roseibium denhamense. Next base: position 191,806 of record NZ_SMLZ01000112.1, on the reverse strand, counting down.
TACAAGCCCTCATTGACCGGCTCAAGGCGGAAGGTGTTACCGCAGGTCAGGCAGAGGCGTACGAGATTCTGGCCCAGGCAAAGTCGAAGGCCGACGCAATGGTAACGGAGGCCAAGGCGAAGGCTGATGCTCTTTTGGCCGCAGCCCGGGAAGAGGCGGCCCGCGAAAAAGCTGCAACGGAAGACGGCTTGAAAGTCGCGGCCCGGGACCTGGTGCTGAACATGCGCAATGAGCTCGGTGATCGCATTCAGCAAGAGGCGGGCAGACTCGTTGCGACCACGTTGGCTGACCAGGCATTCTTGCAAAAGCTGATTCTGGCCATGGCCGCGGGTGCCAAGGAAAACGCCTCAGTAAGTGACGGCGATTCCATGGAAATCGTGTTGCCGGAGAAGGTCGTAACCTTCGAGGAGCTGAAGCAATCGCCGGAAGCCGTTGAGCCGGGAACTTTGACCCACTTCGTGATAGCCCTTGCTGGCGATGTCTTGCGCGATGGTGTGACGTTCTCGACCGCCCCGGGTTTTAACGGGATCAAGGTGAAGCTGACGGAAAAGAATGTATCAGTCGATCTCACGGATGAGGCCATTGCCGCGCTTTTGCAAAGGCATTTGCAGCCGCGTTTGCGGGCCGTGATGGAGGGGGTCCTGCGCTGATCATGTCAAATCCGCACCAGTACATCGCGCTGGTCACCAGCCTGCCGCATCTTGGCGTATTGTTCACCCGGAAAGAGGTGCCGATCTCACAGTTCCGGTTGAAACAGCGGCTTGGCGTCCTGTCACCCGGCCATCAGAAGCACTTGCGAGAAATGGTGGAGGTGACGGCCTGGGCGGGCGTTGCGAAGTACGACAGCGATGCAAGCGTGATATCGCGTGCCAGGGAAGTCATTGCCGATCTGGCGGAGTACCCCGACCTCCAGCATCTGGTTGCCGCACGGATGGAGACGCGGACCTTGATTGCCGCATTAAGGCGGCGGAGAGAGGGGCAGGAGACTGCGGGAAGAATCAGCGAGTGGGGTTATGGCCGCTGGCTGGCATTCATAAAGGATAACTGGATGGACCCCGGCTTCGGTCTGTCGCATTTTCTTCCCTGGATCGCCGAGGCCGACCGTTTTATGCGCTCCGGAGACCATATCGCCATGGAACGGCTGGCGTTGACCGAAGTTATGCGTGAACTCGATCACTACGGAAACCATCACGAATTCGATTTCGAAGCCGTTGCAATCTACGTCCTGCGCTGGGTGATCGTCGAACGGTGGTCTAGGTACAACGAGGCCGACGCGCGGGAGCGCTTGCAAGTCCTTCTCGAAGACGCGCTGCACGCGAACGACACACACACAACCCATCCAGCTTCCATGTCCGAAACGCCTTTGCCTTCAGAAGGGGCCTATTCATGACCAGTCATGTTCAGCTTCCGGAACCGACCGCGGAGATCACCGCTGTTCAGGACGATCTTGTGACCCTGGCACCGATTGCAGATGCGCCGTTGATCAAGAACGAGGTAGTCTACATCCTTCCGCATGGACCCGAGCGCGATGGAAAGCCTGCCGAATATCTAAAGGCTGAGGTGTTGCGTGTCCGGGGGCAGTCGGCGGAAGCGCAGGTGTTTGAGAGCACAGCCGGTGTCCGCGTTGGCGACAAGGTTATCCAGAGCGGCGAGATGCTGTCGGTTGCCCTTGGCCCGGGCCTTCTCAGTACCGTTTTCGACGGGCTCCAGAACCCGCTGGCCGATATTGCCGCAGAACACGGGTTCTTCCTGCCGCGCGGGGTTTTGACAAACGCGCTGGACCAAAGCCGGAAATGGGCCTTTGATCCGAAAGTCATTTCTGGACAAGGCGTAAAGGCGGGAGACACCCTTGGGACCGTTCCGGAAGGCCGTTTCGAGCACAAGATCATGGTGCCTTTTTCCTTTTCAGGAGAATGGACTGTAGAGCGCGTGCGGGAAGGTAGCTTCACGGTGAACGAGGTGGTCGTTACCTTGAAAAACGCGCGCGGGGAAACGCGCGACCTGACAATGGTCCAGCATTGGCCCGTCCGGCGCGCGATCCCGGAGGGTCTTGTCAAGGGCGGGCAAAGCGAGCGGCTTTACCCGAGTGAGCCGCTCATCACCACACTGCGGCTGATCGACACGTTTTTTCCAATCGCGCGGGGCGGCATGGGCTGTATCCCAGGGCCGTTCGGAGCTGGAAAAACCGTTCTGCAGTCTCTGATCTCACGGTTCTCGGCAGTCAATATCGTGATCGTGGTTGCTTGCGGCGAGCGCGCCGGTGAAGTGGTCGAGACCATCACCGAGTTTCCGCATCAGCCGGACCCGTCCGGGGACGGTACCCTGATGGACAGGACCGTGATCATTTGCAACACGTCGTCCATGCCGGTCGCCGCACGTGAAGCCTCGATTTATACGGGCATCACGCTTGGCGAGTATTACCGGCAAATGGGATACGATGTTCTCCTGATTGCCGACAGCACATCGCGCTGGGCTCAGGCCATGCGGGAAACATCCGGACGGCTTGAGGAGATCCCGGGCGAAGAAGCGTTTCCGGCCTATCTCGATAGCTCGATCAAGGGGATATATGAACGCGCCGGTGTTTTGAAAACGGCGTCCGGCGCGACCGGCAGTCTGACGATGATTGGCACGGTTTCGCCAGCGGGCGGCAACTTCGAAGAGCCGGTTACGCAGTCAACACTCGGCACCGTGAAGACCTTCTTGGGTCTGTCTTCGGAGCGGGCGTATAAGCGGTTTTACCCAGCTGTTGACCCGCTTCTGTCTTGGTCACGTTATCATGCGCAGCTCGACGGCTGGTACCGGGAAAACATCGGTCCAGATTGGGTTGGCCGCGTGGATGAAATGATCGAGTTGCTGCGTCACGGGGATGAAATCACCCGAATGATGCAGGTAACCGGCGAAGAGGGCGTCTCAACGGAAGACTTTGTCATTCAGCAAAAGGCTTTGTTCCTCGACATGGTCTATCTGCAGCAGGACGCGTTTGACGATGTGGACGTGTCCGCGCCTTTGGCCCGGCAGCAGGAAACATTCGATCTGGTCTACCGGATCGCCACCGCGGAGTTTGCGTTCGACAGCAAGGATGCGGTCCGCAAATTCTTTACCGAACAAACATCCCGCTTCAAAAACATGAACTATGCCGTAGACGGCAGCAGCGAGCGTTCAAGACTATTTCAGGAAATAGAAGCTGCCGTGGGTGCGGTTAGCGCCGTCCCTCGCGCATAGCACTGGCTGCATGCTAGCCGGTTTTCTTGAGCGCTGTTGTTTCGCCGGGATCGGGAAGGGTGCCGGGCTGTTTTTTTTCATTCAAAGCTTCGGTCCACTGGCGGCCGAGCTCCTCATCAAAAGACGGCGGATCGAATACTGCGAAGCCGCCGGACGGGTAGAACGTCAATTCACTGAATTTGATCCAGTCATCCGAAGCATAAAGATCGACGCGGACAAAATCGAAGTCCGCGCCCAGCGTCGCTGCCAGATCCAACATTTCACCTAAGAGCGGCGGAGTGGGAAGGTCTTCGATCATTTTGCCGTAAAAATCTCTATCGACCACAGGGATGTGAGACCAGTCAGGACGCCGGAAAGAGGTATAGTCCGTTCCGTTTTGCCGGAAATCGACGTCAACACAGGCTACCTGGCCCTTAAAGACATAGAAGCGATAGGTCGGGGGCAATTCCTCGCCGTGTGCCAAGAGTTTTTCGATCAGGACTCGCGGTTTGATTTGAGAATATGCCCATTCCCGGTTGATCGATGCATGATCTGTTGCAAGCCATACGGGAACAGGATTGTCTTCCACAAACTCTTTTGCATCTTCAATGCCGTTCAGGATCCTGCCAAGCGCACTTGCATGCGTCGGTTTTACGATGACCGGAAAGGTGATTGTGTCCCAATCGATCTTGCTTAGATCATCACCAACCCAGAAGGATGGGATGACGTATTTTGCGCCAATTTTTTCGGCAACGAACCTTTTGGCATCATGCTTGTCAACGAGAGGACCAAGACGCGGGTCCCTGTCTTCCAGTTTCCGCACTTGAATTTTTTCGGTGAACCTTGCCGGAGATCGCAAGTTGGGGACGCGGCCTAAAATTGTCAGGTATTTCAGTATTATATAGAGCCGGTCCGGAAGCGGTTTGATAAGCCGCCAAAAGGCCCGTCGGGCAAACATCCCCAAACTGCCGCTATTGTTAGGGTCACCGAACAAATACTTTTCTGTTTTAAAACCAGTGAACATTAAGCACCGTTAAGCCCCCACAACACAACCTCCGTAATATCCTCAAGGGCTTAATCTACCGTTACTCCTTCTCCGCTAGACCGGATCTATGGCACAGCTCTTTCGAAACTCCTTGTTGAGCATAGCGACCACAATGATCGGTTTGGTGTCCGGTTTCTTGGTGACCGCTCTTGTTGCCCGGACACTGGGGCCGTCCGGCGCGGGCGCTGTTGCTCTGGGGATCTGGGCGGCTATGTCCGCGGTTACAATCACCGGATTAGGCCGTCCGCAGGTTGTTTTGAAATTCGCCCCCGATTTCGTCAGTGATCACAGGCGGAGCCTAGCATCAGCTGCATTTTTCGAAGCTATTCCAATTGCCTGTATAGCAGCTGTGGGGGCTGTGGGAGTTCATTTTCTCACCATAAATGCGGACTGGTTTCCGCAGGCTTCCGTGGTTTTTGCCGGCTCAGCATTCTTCATCGTGTATTTCTTGTACGTGTTTTCAACAGCTGCGGCCCAAGGAGCTGGACGGTTTCCTCAGACGACGGTTACGTCAGCCATCGGCGCTATTGTTCAACTGCCAGCGGCAATTGCCGGTGCGGTGTTTTTCGGCCCAGCAGGTGCGATCCTCGGAATGGCATTGCGGTACGTGCCGCAGTCCTGCTTGTTGCCAGGCTATTTCGAGTGGCCGTGGAAGCGCAAAAAAATCCAATTGTCTCCCGCCATGCGGTCCTACGGCCGTCAGATTTGGTTGACGGATATGATCGACCTTCTGGCTCTTTCCCGGTTGGAGCTGGTTGTCCTTGGCGTTTTCTGGTCTGCCGAGACAACGGGCTATTTTGCCGTTGCAATCGCTCTATTCGGAATTATTGGACAGATTACGCTGCAGCTTTCCTCCGTCTTTATTGTCGGCTTTTCATCGCAGCAATCCGATGAGGGTCAAGCCGAGGTCTCCGAAAGCTACACCGCGGCGGTAAAGGCACTCGCGGGCTTGCTTGTTCCCATTGCCTTTGGTGGTGCGGCCTTGATGCCTGTCTTTGTGCCCCTGGTGTTCGGGAGCGATTTCGAACCGGCGGTTCCAGCTGCGATGATCTTGATGATTACCTCAAGCTGGGCAGCGATTGCGGTCATACCGTGGAGCTATCTGGCTGCGAAATCGCATAGCCAGCTTCTGCTGAGGACTATGTGTCTGGTCGCTGTGGGCTCTATTGGCCTGCTATTCGCACTCGTACCCACATTCGGACTGTTTGGTGCTGCAATTGGGCGTGCTTTGGCTGAACTGCTGTTTCTCGTTGCGCTTGTCTACTGTGTCCGCCAAGCGGCCGGTCCGGCATTCCCCTATCGTTCAGTCTTGAAGATTGCGGCGGCAGGCATCTCGTGTGGGCTTGCAGCTTTTGCAAGCCTCCAACTGGTGCCCGGCGCCGCGGTGTTGCCGGTCGCCGTTGTCGCGGGAGCGCTTGTTTACATTCTCTGCATCCGCTTCTTGAAACCAGCCTCTGAGACCGACCGTTTGAGGTTGGTAAACCTGCTGGAGACTAGGGGACCTCGACGTCTTCGCCCCTTCTTAAAAAAGGTCAGTAACCTCATCCTCGGCCCGGTCTGAAACGCATGCGTTAAAACACGCTCAGGATGTCCTTGAGAGGCTTTTTGATCTTGGCGGCGGCGGGCACGGTTGCTGTTTCTGACGCGTGGCCGGCCGCCAGGATCATCACAGGTTTCTCTGCATCCGGCCTGCTCAGGATATCGTTCAAAAATTTCATCGGATTGGGGGTATGGGTCAACGTGCTCAGACCCGCGTGATGGAGTGCGGTGATCAGGAGGCCTGTGGCGATCCCGACGCTTTCCGGGACGTAGTAGTGCTTGTATCGGGTGCCATCATCGAATGTGCCCCAGCGCTGCGCAAATATCACAATCAGCCAGGGCGCAATTTCCAGATGCGGTTTGTGGGCGGTGGTGCCAATTGGCTCCAATGCCTTGATCCATTCATCTCCTGCGCCGCCCTCGTAGAATTTGCGTTCTTCTTCCTCCGCCGCTGCCCTGATTTGTTTTTTTATTACCGGGTCGCTGATAGCCACAAAATGCCATGGTTGGTGGTTCGCGCCACTTGGTGCGGTTCCCGCGGCGCGGACACAGGTCTCGATCACGCTTTGGGGTACGGGACGGTCCGAAAAATCGCGAATGGTGTGGCGCGTGCGGACATCTTCATAAAATGCACTGGCGCGCGCTTCCATGTCCGCTTCGGAAAAGGAACGGCGATCCGTCATGGGGAGTGCTTTGTAGCTCAACTGAGATTTGGCAATCATGTGTCTTTCTCCCCTTTGAGTGGTCTGTGCTCCTTCCTTTAAAGCAGAAGGCATTGGCGAATAGATTTATTGTGAGAAATACTGATGGTTTTGCAAGATCGTTTCGGCCGACCGATGCTGCAAAATACCTACGGCCCAAAGAAAACCCAGTCAGGTCAAGCAAGAAATTGACGCTCTTGATTAAAAAATAGCCTTGACCAGACAGGCGGCAACTTCCTAGATTTTTCTTGACCAATTGGTCAGGGCTTTCTCAGAAGACAATATGTCCGTTTGGCCTTACCGTGATCATGTGGTTGCTTCTGCAGGGGTTGGGACCCTCTGCACTTGGAAGTGCCGCCGCGATCAAAAACTTCCAGAACCGGGCCCGGTCCAGGGCGGGCCCATAACCAATAGGGGAATGGCAATGAAGGCAATAAAAGGTCTCGCCCTTGCAACCGTGTTGGGCGCAAGCCTTGCTTCAGGTGCGGCACAGGCGGCCGATGAACTCACATTGCAATTGAAGTGGGTCACTCAAGGCCAGTTCGCTGGTTATTATGTCGCCAAGGACAAGGGGTTTTACGAAGAAGAGGATCTTGACGTCACCATCAAACCGGGCGGCCCGGACATTGCTCCGCCGCAGGTGATTGCCGGCGGTGGTGCGGACGTGATCATCGACTGGATGCCCTCGGCGCTGGCTTCCCGCGAGAAGGGTGTTCCGCTGGTGAACATTGCCCAGCCGTTTCAGAAATCCGGGATGATGCTGACCTGCCTGAAGGAAACCGGCATTACATCGCCGGAAGACTTCAAGGGCAAGACGCTTGGCGTCTGGTTCTTCGGCAACGAGTACCCGTTCCTGTCATGGATGAGCCAGTTGGGAATCCCGACAGATGGTGGCGAGGACGGTGTGACCGTACTCAAGCAAGGCTTCAACGTTGATCCGCTTCTGCAAAAGCAGGCCGATTGCATTTCTACGATGACCTACAACGAGTACTGGCAGGTCATCGATGCGGGCATTCCAGCTGAAGACCTGATCGTCTTCAAGTACGAGGACCAGGGCGTCGCAACGCTGGAAGACGGTCTTTATGTGCTTGAGGAAAGCCTGGAAGACCCGGCCATGGTCGACAAGCTGGCGCGTTTCGTTCGGGCCTCCATGAAAGGTTGGGCCTACGCGGCCGAAAATCCGGAGGAAGCAGCTGACATCGTATTGGAAAACGATGCAACTGGTGCTCAGACCGAAAAGCATCAGATCCGGATGGTGGGTGAAATCAACAAGCTCGTCGACGGGTCCGATGGCAAGCTGGACATGGACGCTTATGAGCGCACCGTAAAGTCCTTGCTGGCCGGCGGCTCTGATCCGGTCATCACTAAGGAGCCGGAAGGCGCCACTTCAACAGCGGTGACCGACAAGCTCTGACCGTCTGAACTGCCAGATCAATCGAGTGATTTAGGCCGCGCTTCGTCCGCGGCCTTTTTCATGTCCGTTTGTCCGCGCGGAAAAGCACCCAGAATACAAATCCGATAAAGGCGAATGTGCCCAGATTCATGAGCGTGTCGACCGGGTCACCGATGAGCATGAGTGTCAGTCTCCTTTGTATCTTGGAGCAGTGCCCGGATAAGGCAGGCGAGCAAAAGAACAGTAATGAAGACGAAGGGCAGTGCGCCGAGTGCGATCAGCGTGCGTACGGCCTGCATGGAGCCGGACAGGATCATGGCCGTTCCGAGAACGCCAAGAAGGCATCCCCAGACGACCTTGATCTTCACACTCGGGTTCTGGTTGCCACCCGTTGAGAACATGCCCAGCACAAACGCCGCACTAACCACACTTGTGACGATAAACAGGAACGCTGCGAAGACCGTTGCAAGCGTTGTGAGTGTGGCAAAGGGCAGCCGGTCAAGGAGCGCAAAGGTCATGCGTTCGACATTCGTTTGGGTCATTGCGAGCAAAGTACCCTGACCATTAAGCGTCTCGAAAATGCCGACCCCGCCAAAGGCGCCGAACCAGATGGTTGAAAACAGGGTTGGGCCCAACAAGACGCCCAGCACGAACTCGCGGATCGTGCGGCCTTTGGAGATCCGCGCGACAAAGACCCCGACGAATGGCCCCCAGGCAATCCACCAGACCATGTAGGTCAGGGTCCAGTCCTGGAACCATCGTCCGATTTCATCTCCGTAGAATGTGAAAGTGCGCAGACCTGCGGGGATCACATCGGCGACATACATGCCGATGCCGCCGATCACCGAATTCATGAGGAATTCGGTTGGACCCATGATGACGGTGTAGGCCACGAGAGCAATGGCAAGGCTCATGGCAATGTTTGAGAGCTTTGCCATTCCTGTGCTGAGATCCACCATCAGCGGGGGAATGTAGGCCGCGATCATCACAGCAAATACAGCCCAGATCAGCCACTGTGCAGATTGTTCTGCCCCGGCCAGGACGCTCAGGCCATCCGCGACCTGGAACACGCCCATGGCAACGGAGCCCGCAACGCCGATTGCGATGGCCGAAATGGCCATGAAGTCGGAAAACCAGCCGACGACAGACGCCCATGTCTCACCGGGAAACAGGTTTTTCAACGGAGCGCTTACCAGCATCGGCGTGCCCCTGCGATAACTGAAATAGGCAATGGCAAGGGCAGTCGTTCCATAGATCGCCCAGGCGTGGATGCCCCAATTAAAATTGGTTGCCAGAAGCGCCGCGTCGGCTGCCTCCGGTACCGATATCTTGCCCTCCAGAAAGGCGAAATGCGTTAGGGGTTCGGCAACGGCCCAAAACAAAAGCCCAACTCCCATGCCCGCGGCAAAGAGCATGGCGATCCAGGTGGGAGTCGCGTATTCGGGCCGGTCGGTATCCACACCGAGCCGGATATCCCCGAACCGCGTGAACACAAGACCGAGGCAAAAAAGCAGCATGATCGTGACGGACAGCATCACGAACCATCCGCGGCTGACGAAATACTGATCGACAATGCGCTGCGCGGTGTCCTGAAGGCTTTGGGGATCGGCCACGCCCCATATACCGATGACCGCACACAGGCTGATGGAGCAGCCTAACAGCAAATAATTGGAGCGCATGAAACCCTGCCCGGTGAACCCTTTTCGCTTACGCTAACCGGGCATGTTTGCGATTGCAAAAGGTGCTGAACAAAAAAACCGCAGGTGCTGAGACCACCTGCGGTTTTTCGAAGTTGGTTGAGACGGAAACGTCCCTACTCAGCTGCTTCCTGCACCGCCATCGGATTGTTTGGATGGGTTGTCCAGTTGGCGTATTTCTCTTCCACGACCTTGTTGGTGCGCGGGTCAACCGTCCCGGGGGCCATCTGCTCCATGGTGATGCAGTTCTCGACCGGGCAAACGTTGACGCAAAGGTTACAGCCGACGCATTCCTCGTCGATCACCTCGAACTTGCGCACGCCGTCGACCATATTGGTAATTGCCTGGTGCGAGGTGTCCTCGCAGGCAATGTGGCAGCGGCCACATTCAATACACAGATCCTGATTGATCTTGGCCTTGGCGATGTAGTTGAGGTTCAAATGCTGCCAATCGGACGCGTTCGGAACCGCCCGCCCGACGATTTGGTCAACCGACGTATAGCCTTTTTGGTCCATCCAGTCGCTGAGGCCTTCAATCATGTCCTCAACCACCTTGAAGCCGTAGGTCATCGCGGCGGTGCAGACCTGAACGGACCCGGCACCAAGCGCCATGAACTCGGCCGCATCGCGCCATGTGGTCACGCCGCCAATACCGGAGATCGGCAGGCCATGTGTTTCCGGATCCCGGGCGATTTCCGCAACCATGTTGAGTGCGATTGGTTTTACGGCCGGGCCGCAGTAGCCGCCATGAGCGCCCTTGCCGTCGACCATGGGGGCCGGTGACATGGCATCCAGATCGACGCTGACGATCGAGTTGATTGTATTGATCAAGGAAACCGCGTCCGCACCGCCCGCTTTTGCGGCCTGAGCCGGTTTGCGGATATCGGTAATGTTCGGCGTCAGTTTGACGATACAGGGCATTCGGGAGTGCTTTTTCACCCACCGCGTGACCATCTCGATATATTCCGGCACCTGGCCGACAGCGGAACCCATGCCGCGTTCGCTCATGCCGTGCGGGCAGCCGAAGTTCAGCTCAACCCCGTCCGCTTCGGTGTCTTCAACAGCCTTGAGGATGTCAATCCAGTTCTGCTCTTCGCAGGGGACCATCAGCGAGACGACGAGTGCACGGTCAGGCCAATCGCGCTTGACCTGCTTGATCTCCCGAAGGTTCACCTCCAGCGGACGGTCGGTGATCAGCTCGATGTTGTTGAGTCCGATCAGCTGCCGGTCCTTGCCGTGAATGGCGCCGTAGCGCGGGCCGTTGACATTGACGACCGGGTCGCCATCGCCAAGCGTCTTCCAGACAACGCCGCCCCAGCCGGCCTTAAAGGCGCGGACAACGTTGTATTCCTTGTCTGTTGGCGGCGCAGAGGCCAGCCAGAACGGGTTCGGCGACTTGATGCCGATAAAATTTGTCGTCAGATCAGCCATGTGTCTCTCCCTCGGCCGTTCAGGCGCTCAGCGCGGCGTTGATGGCTTCCGCGGCGATCTTGCCGTCTTCGACGGCTGCGACCGTGAGGTCTTCGCCGCCGGCAACGCAGTCGCCGCCCGCCCACACATCGTCGAGGCTGGTCTTGCGGTCCGCGTCCACCACAATCCGGCCCTTTTCGAGGGTCAGGGCGCCACCGAGATCCGTGTCCACCAGGGTCTGGCCGATGGCCTTGAAGACCATGTCAGCTTCGAGCGTTACGGTTTCACCGGTTCCGGTGAGGGAGCCATCTTGATCCCGTGTCCGTTCCAGTTCAATCCCCGTGACCGAGCCGTTTGCAGCCACAAGTGCCTTCGGCTGTGCCCAGGTCATGATTTTGACGCCATTTGTCTGAGCGAGATGTTGCTCATATTCGGATGCGTTCATCCGGTCCTGACCGCGCCGATAGGCAATGGTCACGTCTTCGGCGCCAAGAAGTTTGGTCTGAACAGCAATATCAACCGCGGTCATTCCGCCGCCGATGACGACGACACGCCTGCCAACCGGAAGTTTCCCGAGATCGTCGGCCTGGCGCAGGTTGGCGATATAGTCGACAGCATCCAGAGAGCCGCCCTTGTCTTCGCCGTCGAGGCCAAGCGCATTCACGCCGCCCAGGCCAATGCCGAGGAACACGGCATCGTAGGACGCGCGCAGATCGGCGAGGTTCAGATTGTCACCAAGGCGCATGCCGGTCTTAAGGTCAATTCCGCCGATCGAGAGGACGAACTCGACTTCACGGGCTGCGAAATTGTCGACTGATTTATAGGACGCAATGCCGAACTCGTTCAGGCCGCCCGGCTTTTCGCGCGCATCGAACAGGGTCACGTCATGACCGTGCATGGCGAGGCGGTGTGCGCAGGCGAGACCAGCCGGGCCGGCGCCCGCCACGGCAACCTTCTTGCCTGTGCTGGCTGCCCGCTGATAGGGCTGCGTTTCATTTTCGGCCATGTAATGATCGGTCGCATAGCGCTGCAGCTGACCGATTTTTACCGGTTTGCCTTCCGCGACTTCGCGCACGCAGACCTGCTCGCATAAGGTTTCTGTTGGGCAAACCCGGGCGCACATGCCGCCGAGAATGTTCTGGTCAAAGATGGTCTTCGCCGATCCGGTCGGATTGCCCGTCGAGATCTGGCGGATAAACTGGGGGATGTCGATGCTGGTCGGGCATGCTTGCATGCAAGGCGCATCGTAACAGAAGTAGCACCGGTCTGCCTCGACCTGTGCCTCGTGCGGTTCCAGGAGCGGATGCAGGTCGCTGAAGTTGTCAGCGTAGGCTTCCTGAGGCAAGCGTCCGGCGGCAATATCCGGGCCGGCTTTGGTCTGGGTCATGAAGATCTCCGGAAGGTTGGCGATCGTTTTTGGGAACGGCATCCTTCGTTGTTTGAGGGTGCTCGTGCCGGTATTGGGCAAAAATTTGAACAGTTAGTCAAATATTTTTAGAACAATTAAAAACTGGAGGGAAAAACTCAGCAATAATATTGCTGAAACATCAGTGGTTTAGTCTATATTTTGGGCGTGCTTAAATTTTTGGCGTAACGGCTCAATCAGCCAAAATGGCGCTATTCACCGGATAGAACGTGGCTTTCTAGAAGAAAATTGAACGGGCAGTGCCTACGCGGGGCGGGCGTTCAGCCTTGGCCCAACAAGGGTTATTCGGTGCTTGCCGCAGTCCCAAGGGTGCTGCTGTCAGCCCGTTTCTTCCGCCACAATTGGCCTCATCGCAGCGAAGTGCTGCCCGGGGATCTATGGGTTGGACGCCCCTGGCGGGTACCAGAGCTTGGCCTTCTCTGTGCCCCGCTCAATGACAACATGGCTGTTTGCGAAAACCCGGTAGCCGTGGCTCCAGTCGCCATCCGGCCATTTAATGCGAACATTTGCCCGTTCGGCCACGCCAAGGCCGAAATGCACAAACCCCAGTTGTCCCGATGCGTGGCCGCCGCCAACCTGAATGTCTTTGACCAGGGTACGGTTTCCCGTTTTCACACTGATCTTTGCGCCAACAGCCCGCCCGTTAAACCGCGCAGGCTGCCTCACATCAATTGCGAGCCAATTGCCAAGCGGGCGCGGGTCTGCGGCCGTTCCTGCGCCGGTGTTACGGAAGAGGCTGACCGGGGAACTGCGGTTCACAACGATGAGGTCGAGCAGCCCGTCAGCGTTGAAATCCGCAAGGCCACCGCCGCGGCCCCGGCGGTCGAGCGCAATTCCGGCATCTTTTCCAGCTTCGGCGAAAGTCCGCGACCATTGGCCGAGCAGGAGGTTATCGGGGTCATAGGCGGCAAAATCCGGCATGGCCTCGACATTGCCTTTTGCAATGAAGAGATCCCAAAGCCCATCATTGTTGACGTCCTGGAACTCCGAGTGCCATCCGGTGGAGGGTTTTAGGTCGTCACCCGTGTAGGGGCGGTGCGCGGTGACCCCCAGATTGAAGGCGATATCCTCGAAGACCGGCAGCGTATCATCGCTTTCCAGATCGAGGGTCTGCAGTTTCGTATCGCCCATGCTTGTCAGCGCATATTCGGGAAAGCCGTCTACATTGAGATCAATGGAGGCGATGCCCATGCCCCAGATTTTCAGATGCTGCCAGCCATCGCTACGGCGATAGGGGCGCGGCGGCCGGTTCGCCGGAACGGCCCAGAGCTGCTCCTGGCCGCCCCGGTAATAGTGCCGGTCATTGGAAATCCGCAGGGAAGCCTCGCCTGAACGGTTCCAGTCGGTGAAGAGGATCGACAGGCTGCAGTACCCTGGCGAAAGGCGTGTTGGTTCGCGATAGAGCAGCGCTTCACTATCGGCGTCCGGGCGGAAGAGAAAGTTGTTGTGACAGGTCCCCCACGGTGATCCGGGCGCCGACCTGTCGACATAATTTCCGAAAGCGAGTGTGGGATAGGTGCTGCCTTCCTCCCAGGTTGCCGAAAACGCTGTTGTCCATTCCCGCCCGCCTTCAAAGGCAAGGCTTCGGTTCATCACTTCAAAGCGGCAATCTCCCAAACCCTTGAGGAGGAGGTTTTCACCCAGACGCAGCACGACGAGATCCAGATGATCGTCGTTATCAATATCAATCGGATAGGCACCAAGCACGCGTCCGAGACTGCGGTCGGAAACGCCTGTATCGACTTCTTTGAACTTGAGCGGACCAGCGGTGATGCTTTCATTTTGAAAAAGCCGGGCCTGGTTGCTGCCGCCAGCCAGAAACAGGTCAGGCCTGCGGTCGTCATTGCAGTCGAAAATGGCCGTGCCGCCGCCAACAAAAAACTCCCACGCGCCGTCGTAGACATGGGTCACGTCGGCTTGTTGCGCTTCCTCCGTGAAAGATGGAATTGGTGCCAGGGCCTCAGGTGGTTTCGAGCTGTCTGCCGCGAGTGAAGAGGGTGATCCGGAGAGAAGGAGACACGTCGCGGCCGCCAATGTGCGTCGAATCATTGGGAAATCTCCAGACTGCGCAAAAAGGCCAGAACATATTGGCGTTCGTCCTCTTCAAGCGCGGCATAGGCCTTTTGACTGTCCGCAGCATCGCCGCCATGCGCCATGATGACCTCGTGCAGGGTCGTCAGATCGCCGCGGTGTCCATAGGGTGCCGTACTGCCGACACCCCAGAGCTCAGCGGTGATGAAGACATCCCTTGCAACAAATCGCTGCGCCAGCAGCTCGTTGCCAAGCGTATCATTGGCTGCATCGGCGATCTTGTGGCGTTTCAAATCGCCGAAAAGGGGAACGAGGACGCGGCCGCTTTCGTCACGTGGCAGGGACTGGACCCAAACCAGCGTCTCAAGATCGAGCACCAAGGGTGTTTCCACATCGCTCTGCCGCAGCGTGCCCGCTGTGTCATATGGGCCGGGGTCAAGGAAAACTAGGCTGTCCAGCGGCAAGGATGGCAGATGGCAGGAGGCGCAGCCGGTTGCAGCGAAAAGATCCTCTCCGTGGTCCGCTGCGTCTTGCCAGACCTCCGGCAAATCGTCCTTCCGGCCCGGTGCAGGGAGCGTTGCTTGCCAGGCGACAAGGGCGGATACTTGGCCAGTGCTCATTTCGTCGAGGTAGCCATCTCCATCAAAATCGGCCGTGCCAGTCCAGTCCGATCCAAACCGTTCCGCCGGTTGAATGCCGTGGTGGGCGTTCATTGCATTGACAGTGAATTGGCGCAGGGATGTAAAAACACCTTTCTGGCTGAAGGGGCGGATCGTCAGATCATGGTCCACACCTTCAATCCGGGACACGTCTAGGGTCCCGTCCGCAAAGGCTGTCAAATGCCCGAAAGACACACCCTTTGTGACCAGCGCAACGGTCTCCGGTTCGCCGGACTGTCGCGCTCCGGCCAGCGCAGATTGGCGCTGTTTTCGCAGGTCAGCGGTCATTTCACGGGCGAGAAGCTCGATCAGGCCCGCGCCCTGAAGCGCATTGGTGTTGCGCTCATTGGAAAACTGCGGATCGATCGTATCAAAATCGGCGCTCTCGAACCCTTCGGACACGAATACATTCGCAGTAAAGGAGCCCGCCCCGCCCACAACCGGTTCATTGTGGCAGGATGAGCAGGCATTCGCGTCCAGACCGGCGAGCCTTTGGAATGTCAGATGGGATTGGCGGCGGACTTTTGTCGGCAGGATCGCTCCCGTTGCATCGGGCCGCCCGGCCCCATCGAGAACTGTAAATTTGGCGGTGAAGAGATCTTCTCCAATTGGCTGGAGCACGGCAATCGGATCGTCACCAGAGGCAGCCAGCGCCTGGATATCGACATCCTCAACAATCGCCTTTTCGCTCCAGGGGGGAAGATCCGGGCTTGCAATGGCGGTGGTCACCATCAGACCGGACACGGCTCCAGCGACGCAGTAAAGCAAGGTTTGGTTGTTCATGCGGATAGCTCCTCCGCTTCATCAGGGCGTGCGGCCCTTTCGGTCACGTCGCTGCCGTGCCCCATGAAATCCTTGTCAAGGCGTTCCATCGACTGGGCAATCAAGCCCGTTCTGATGAAGTCCTCGTTCCAGGGCATGACATCCAGGGAGAAATTGCTGCGCAGATCTTCCACGAGCGCTTCTTCTAGACCTTCCCACATCCCCTTCTCCATGAAGGAGAACGCGCGCATCGCAGCTCCGGTCAAGACGACCCGTTTGGGGTCTATCATTGCAACAACACGGGCAAGGCCGTACCCAAGAACCCTGCCGGCTTCATAAAAAGCCTTCAGCGCATTTTCATCCCCGCTTCCGGCCGCCGCGATCAGGCGCGCCAGACCTTCCACACCCGCTTTGATCGAGGCAGGATCAGTGGTATCCGGCAAATGCAAGGCGGCGCGGACCAGGGCATAGTCCGACAGATAGGCTTCCAGACACCCACGCTTGCCGCAACGGCAAAGCGCGCCGCCGGGCAGGTGGTTGGCATGACCGAATTCGGCGGCTGTTCCGCTGGCTCCGGAAAACAGCCTGTTGTTCAGGTAAAGACCCATCCCGACGCCGTAGTCGAGCATGATTACGGCAAACGTTCCGCTATAGCGTGCCGGGTCGGACCAATGCAGAGCTTCGGTGATCATGTTGGTGTCGTTGGAGACATAACACTCTGCTGAAAACGCCTTTTGAAGGGGGGAAACGATTGGAATTTTCCGCCCGGCAAAAGCTGGGCTCCAAGACACCAGTCCTGTTTCGGTCTCTACAACCCCCTGGGCTGCAACGCCGATCTCGCGCACCCGCTCCGCATCGATGTCGGCTTCTTCAAGAAAAGCTTGGATGGCAGAGATCAGCAGAGCGGGAAAGGTGGCTGCATTTTCCGTTGCGCTGTCAAAATGGGTTCGTTGTCCGTAGGTGACATCGCCGGCGAAATTGACCAGGGAGAGGTCGATGTTATTGACCGATAGGCGGATCCCGATCGTGTAAACGGCATCAGGGTTCAATTGCAGCAGGGTCCGAGGCCGTCCCCGTGTCTGCGGTGTTTTGGGTTCGTCTGTTTCAAGACTGACGATCAGGCGCTGGTCGAGAAGGTCGGATGTAATGGCCGTGACCGTGGCCGGACTCAGTCTCGTGAGCTGGCCCAAGTCGATCCGCGCCATCGGGCCTTTGCGTCGCAGCGCTTGTAGAACAATACTTCTGTTCTGCCGCCGGATCTGATCCCGGTCTGCCTTGCGTGTCATGCTGGCTCAGCTCTTCCTATGGGTTCCTCCGCACCGGGTTTCTCCCGGTTTTCCTGCCTGATTGCCGGTTTTTTCGGTCTGTGAGACAGAGATTTATAAAACCATGTTGACAGGAGCGGCGCTTTAGAGCAACTTTTTTTCGGGATCCAAAAAAAATAACAATATGGTTGTCCTAATCGAGGCGCAGGAGTGAGCGCCTGCAACATAGACGCATTTTGCGGCGCACCTACTCAAAGAAGAGGTTCGCCAATTGGAGGAAACATCACGATGCGTAAGATTACCACTTTGCTGGCGGGCGCCCTGCTGTCCGCAACCGCGCTTACAGCAGCCAATGCGGATGACATTGTTGTTGGCGTAAGCTGGTCCAATTTCCAGGAAGAACGCTGGAAGACCGATGAGGCAGCCATCAAAGGCGCCCTTGAGGCAGCCGGTGCCCAGTATATTTCAGCTGACGCTCAATCCTCGTCTGCAAAACAGCTGTCCGATGTTGAGGCCTTGATCGCTCAAGGCGCAAACGCATTGATCATCCTGGCGCAGGACGCCCAGGCAATCGGCCCGGCTGTTCAAGCTGCTGCTGATGAAGGCATCCCCGTTGTTGGCTATGACCGCCTGATCGATGACGAGCGCGCGTTCTATCTCACGTTCGACAACGTTGAAGTTGGCCGGATGCAGGCTGCCGAAGTGTTCGCGGCAGCGCCAAAAGGCAACTATGTGATGATCAAGGGGTCTGCGACCGACCCGAATGCCGACTTCCTGCGCGGTGGTCAGCAGGAAGTCCTGCAGGCAGCCATCGACTCTGGTGACATCAAGATCGTTGGTGAAGCCTATACGGACGGCTGGTTGCCGGCTAACGCGCAGCGGAACATGGAACAGATTCTGACCGCCAATGACAACAATGTCGACGCCGTTGTCGCCTCCAACGACGGCACTGCCGGCGGTGTTGTTGCGGCGCTGACAGCGCAGGGCATGGAAGGTATTCCGGTGTCCGGTCAGGACGGTGACCATGCGGCCCTGAACCGTGTTGCCAAGGGAACTCAGACTGTTTCGGTTTGGAAAGATGCCCGTGAACTCGGTAAGGCAGCTGGTGAAATTGCAGTCGCTTTGGCGAACGGCGATGAGATGAGTGCCGTTGACGGTGCTGGTTCATGGACATCCCCGTCCGGCACCGAACTGACGGCGAAGTTCCTGGCACCGCTCCCGGTCACGAAGGACAACCTCACCGCCGTCGTTGACGCTGGCTGGATCTCCCAAGCGGATCTTTGCCAGGGCGTTGAAAACGGCCCGGCTCCTTGTAACTGATCCCGATAACGATAAAAACGCGGCCCTGGTGGTTCACCAGGGCCGTTAGATCAGGGAGGCTGGTGTGGCCGTCTCCCGAGGGGCAGGCCACCCGGCGTTTACGCAAAATGGTCTCCAAGCAGGAGTAACCCCGATGTCCGACACCGCACTGTCTGGGCCAAAGAGCCCGGCAGCACGAAACATCTTTGCCGCCTTACAGCTCGACACACGGCTGTTGGGCATGATCGGGGCGTTCATCGTCCTGTGTCTGGTTTTCAATGTGTTCACGGATGGCCGGTTTCTGACGCCGCGCAACATATTCAATTTGACCATCCAGACCGTTTCGGTCGCGATCATGGCGACCGGTATGGTGTTCGTTATCGTGACACGCCACATTGATCTGTCAGTCGGCTCGCTACTGGCGACCGTTGCTGCGGTCATGGCTGTTGTCCAAACAGACGTCTTGCCAGCCGTTCTGGGGCTAGGGCATCCAGGCATCTGGATCCTTGCAATCGTTGCAGGCGTGATTGTCGGTGTTCTGATCGGAGCCTTTCAAGGCTGGATGATCGGTTACCTCGGCATTCCGGCCTTTATCGTGACGCTTGGGGGTCTGCTCGTATGGCGGAATGTCGCCTGGTTCATCACCAATGGCCAGACGATCGGCCCGCTGGATGAGACCTTCACCATGATAGGTGGCATCGGCGGCACGATGGGCGAGACCGCCTCGTGGATTTTCGGTATCGCCGCAGTTGCTGCAGCTCTTTGGCTCCAGGTTGCCTCAAGGCGCCGTAAATCGTCGCACGGATTTCCCGTAAAGCCCCTTTGGGCCGAGGCGACCATGGCGGCGATCACGACGATAGCGATCCTTGGTTTCGTCTGGATCCTGAACGCCTATGAGATCCCGGCGGCCCGTTTGCGGCGCATCTTTGAAGCGCGGGGCGAAACGCTTCCCGAGGGGCTGACAATGGGCTACGGAATTCCGTACTCCGTGTTGCTTCTGATCATCGTGGCGATTGTGATGACGGTTGTGGCCCGCCGCACACGCCTCGGGCGTTACATCTTCGCAACTGGCGGCAACCCGGATGCGGCGGAACTGTCGGGTATTAACACCCGGTTCCTGACCGTCAAAGTGTTTGCGATCATGGGCGGCCTGTGTGCATTGGCGGCCGCTGTCGCATCCGCCCGTTTGGGATTTTCGACAAATGATATCGGGACGCTCGACGAGCTGCGGGTGATTGCGGCAGCCGTCATCGGCGGAACGGCCCTGGCCGGAGGCATCGGCACGATCTATGGCGCAATTCTTGGCGCCCTGATCATGCAGTCCCTGCAGTCGGGAATGGCAATGGTTGGCGTGGATGCTCCGCTCCAGAACATCGTTGTCGGGGTCGTTCTGGTCATTGCCGTCCTTGTCGACATCATCTACCGCAAACGCACCGGAGACTGATCCATGGCAACTCCACTCGTAGAAATGAAGGACATGTGCATTTCCTTCGGCGGAGTGCGCGCCGTTGATCATGTGTCGGTTGATTTGTACCCGGGCGAAGTGGTTGGGCTTCTTGGCCACAATGGCGCCGGAAAATCGACGCTGATCAAGATCCTGTCCGGCGCCTACAAAGCCGATAGCGGCGAGATCCTGATCAATGGGGACCAGGCGCATATCCACTCGCCGCGCGATGCGCGTCACCACAACATCGAGACGATCTACCAAACGCTTGCGCTTGCGGACAATCTCGACGCCGCCTCGAACCTGTTTCTCGGCCGCGAACTGACATCGCCGCTTGGCTTTGTCGATGACGATGCGATGGAAGCTGAAACCCGCAAGATCATGGGGCGGTTGAATCCCAACTTCAAAAAGTTCCATGCACCCGTAAAAGCGCTATCGGGCGGGCAGCGCCAGTCTGTTGCCATTGCCCGTGCGGTCTACTTCAATGCCAAGATCCTGATCATGGACGAGCCGACCGCTGCGCTAGGTGTCCATGAGACGCAAATGGTTGCGGAATTGATTCAGGAGTTGAAGAAGCAGGGACTTGGCATCTTCCTGATCAGCCATGACATCCACGACGTATTCCAGTTGTGTGACCGGATTGCCGTCATGAAAAACGGCCAGTTGGTCGGGACTGCCAAAACCACGGACGTGACCGATGACGATGTGCTCGGGATGATCATCCTCGGCAAGTGTCCTGCCGGTGCGACGCCGGGCCCGGGTGCGCTTGCTGATGACGGTGCGGGCGACTAAAAATAGTTTGGGTCTGCGGTCTGCCGCAGACCCGCACTTGTGCTGCTGCCAGTTTTGGTAAGCCACAAGTTTCTAGCAAAGCCGGGGCCGGGAAACCGGGCGCGGCAGTTTTTTGGATCAAAAATGAGGAACGCACCTCATGTATATTGGCCTGGATATTGGGACCAGCTCGGTCAAGGCGATTCTGCTGAATGAAGACCAGGATCTTATTTCATCCCAAACGGCTGAGTTGACGGTCGAACGGCCTCATCCTGGGTGGTCAGAACAGGATCCTGAGAGCTGGTGGTTGGCCTGTGAAACCGTGTTGGATGCCCTGAAAGCAAGAGCACCTGCAGAATTTGCGGCGGTCAAGGCCATTGGCCTGTCCGGTCACATGCACGGGGCAACCCTTCTTGATGCTGCCGGGAAACCGCTCAGGCCATGCATTTTGTGGAATGACGGACGTTCGGGGGCGCAATGTGCGGAGCTGGAAGCACGCGAACCGGGATTTCTGACGCTGGGCGGGAATCGGGTGATGCCCGGTTTCACCGCGCCGAAATTGCAGTGGGTTCGCGAAAATGAGCCGGATGTGTTTGCAAAGACCAAAATGGTCGTGCTCCCGAAGGATTATGTCCGCTTTAAGCTGACCGGCGAGTATGTGGGCGACATGTCTGATAGCGCCGGGACCTTGTGGCTCGACGTCGCCAAACGGGACTGGAGCGTTAAACTGCTCGCAGCAACGGGACTTACGCGAGACAACATGCCCCGCCTGGTTGAAGGGTCGGAGATTTCTGGCACAGTAACGGGCGACCTCTGTAGCCGCTGGTGCTTTGAAGCCCCGCCGGTTGTCGCTGGTGGCGGCGGAGACAATGCCGCTTCGGCCTGTGGTGTCGGAGCAGTCGAGCCGGGCTCAGCCTTTGTGTCTCTGGGGACATCCGGCGTCCTATTCGTTACCAACTCGGCATTTTCTCCGAATGTGGAGAGCGCGGTTCACGCCTTTTGCCATGCGGTTCCGGAAACCTGGCATCAGATGGGCGTGATCCTTTCGGCGACCGACAGTTTGAACTGGCTCTCAAAGACCTTGAATACGCCAGCATCCGAACTGACGGGTGCCCTTGGGAAGGTTGATGGTCCGTCACCCGTTTCCTTCCTGCCCTATCTGGGCGGTGAACGCACACCGCATAATGACGTCAAAATCCGCGCAGGCTTTTACGGCATATCTCACGAAACCGACAACACTGCGCTCACGCATGCAGTCCTGGATGGGGTCGCCTTCGCCTTGAAGGACTGTCTTGAGGCTTTGAGCGTTGCGGGAACACAAGTGGACCGGGTTCTGGCGGTTGGCGGCGGGTCAAGATCAGACACTTGGCTTGAAATAATCGCCAGCATTCTGGGGGTCTCCGTTGACGTGCCCATCGACGGCGATTTCGGGGCGTCTCTGGGGGCTGCCCGTCTCGCGCAGGCGGCTGCACTGGGTGAAACGCGCGGCGTTTTCGAACGGCCTGCTCTGAAGACAAGTATCGACCCTAATCCGACCCTAACCCAATCCTATGCCGAGGCGTACAGCCAATGGCGCAATCTGTATCCGGCAATCAAGCAAGCCGGGTTTTGAGGAGACTATCAATGAGCACGGGCTTCTTCGGTGATCTACAGCCGGTCCGGTATGCCGGTCCGGACAGCAAGGATCCGCTGACCTACCGCCACTACAACAAGGATGAAGTTGTTTTCGGAAAGCGCATGGAAGAGCACCTGCGCTTTGCGGTTTGCTATTGGCATAACTTCTGCTGGCCCGGGACCGATCCATTCGGCGGCGAGACCTTCATGCGGTCCTGGATGGCCGCTGGCGGTGATCCGATGGCGCAGGCAAGGTTGAAGGCAGATGTTGCCTTTGAGATGTTCCAGATCCTCGGAATGCCGTTTTTTACCTTCCATGACCGCGATATCGCGCCGGAAGGGGCAACGCTTGCTGAAAGCAATGCCAATGTGAATGCCATCGCGGACATCTTTGAAAAGAAAATGGCTGAGACCGGCATCAAGTTGCTTTGGGGCACGGCCAACATGTTCTCCAACCGCCGCTTTATGAGCGGGGCGGCAACCAATCCAAACCCGGATGTGTTCGCTTACGCTGCGGCACAGGTCAAAAACGCCATGGATGTGACCCATCGCCTTGGCGGCGAGAATTACGTTCTGTGGGGCGGCCGCGAAGGCTACGAGACGTTGCTCAATACTAACATCGGTCATGAAATGGATCAGTTTGGACGTTTCCTGACCATGGTTGTGGAATACAAGCACAAGATCGGGTTTGGCGGCACAATCCTCATTGAGCCGAAACCACAGGAACCGTCCAAGCACCAATACGATTATGACGTTGCGACAGTTTATGGATTTTTGAAACGCTATGGGCTTGAAAACGAAGTCAAAATGAACATCGAGCAGGGGCACGCAATCCTTGCCGGTCACTCATTTGAACACGAACTGCATATGGCGCGTTCGCTTGGCATTTTCGGGTCCGTGGACATGAACCGGAACGATTACCAGTGCGGTTGGGATACCGATCATTTCGGCATGAATGTTCCGGAACTGGCACTGGCTTATTACGAAATCCTTATGGCCGGTGGCTTTTCCTCCGGGGGCACGAATTTTGACGCCAAGCTGCGGCGCCAGTCCATTGATCCGCTAGACCTGATTCAAGCGCACGTCGGTTCCGCGGATGCAATTGCGCGCGGCCTGAAGGCGGCTGCCGCCATGATTGAAGACGGCCGGCTCAAGGAGTTCGTGGATGAGCGCTATGCCGGCTGGCAAAAACCGGAAAACCAGAAAATTCTGAACGGCGGCAGCTCGTTGGAAGAACTGGCGGAGCGCGTGCACTCAAAAGACCTGGAGCCGCAACCGGTTTCCGGCAAACAGGAATATCTGGAAAGCCTGGTCAATCTCTTTGTTTAAAAACCTGGAGAATCTGGCATTCAGCATAGAAGGCCAGATTCTCTGAAGATCTTGGCTGCATGGAATGCGTCAAGATTGGGTGGTGGCTGGCGGTGTCGCCCGCTGCCGCCGGCATCTTTCAGAACAGTATTTCACATTTTCCCAATCCCGCTCCCATTTCTTCCGCCAAGTAAAGGGGCGCCCGCAGGTCATGCAGGTCTTTTGAGGGAGCTCGGATTTCCTGCGCGCTTTCATGAGGGTTACCCGAAAAGATCCTTTTGGTCCGGATGAGCGGGCTTTGATTTTTTTCTGGCGGTGGTTGCGCCGCGCATCGGGATGCCACTTTTGCGGCTGCCGTGCCGGTCCTGAATGCCACGGGCTTGTTCCACATAGGTATTGGATTTGCGGATTGCCCAGACCTTCTCCCGGGCTTGTTTCGCGGCACTCAGGTAGTCGACGACTGGAAAGGGGTAGCTCTTTCCCAACACTTTCCCAGCGTTCGGGGCTTTCCACGGCGTGTGAATAAATGCCGTATCGATGTCTATGAGTTCCGGGAGCCACTGGCGCACAAACTGGCCATCGGGATCCTGGTCAATTCCCTGCTTGATGGGGTTGTAAATCCGGATTGTGTTAATCCCTGTCGTCCCAGATTGCATCTGCACTTGCGGCCAGTGAATGCCGGGCTCGTAGTCGGTAAAAAGACGGGCAAGGTGCAAGCCCGGCTGCCGCCAGTCGAGCCACAAATGATAGCTGGAGACGGCAACCAGCATCGCCCTCATGCGGAAATTCATCCAGCCGGTGGCGGTCAAGGCACGCATGCAGGCATCGACAAAGGGCAGCCCGGTTTCCCCGTCTTGCCATGCGGTGAGCCTTTCCCGGTTCGGTATCTCGGGCCGCAATCCGTCGTACGCCTTATGGAGGTTTTCAAACTCAAGACGCGGCTCGTTTTCAAGCTTCTGCATGAAATGGCAATGCCAATGCAGCCGCCCGGAAAACGACTGCATCGCGCCCTGCCACGTGGTGCGCCCCGGAAAATCGGACTTTTTGAGGTCCCGCTGGCGCTCCCAGGTCGCCTGGGCGGCTTCACGAAGCGACAAGGTCCCGAATGCAAAATACGGTGACAAGCGCGAACAGGCCGAAAAGGCTTTCAGCGGTGTCGCCATGGCTGCGCGGTAAGACTTGCCCCGTTCGTGGAGAAAACTCTGCAGTGTCGTGAAGGCAGCGCGCCGGCCGCCCGTCTGCCGGCCCGGGCAGGCATCATCGGCAAGGCCAAGAGATTGGGCGGCCGGTGGCTCCCCTAGATCCAATTGTTCGAGAGGAGAGAGTTGTGGTGCGTCAACCGGCATCTCGCCCATAAAGCCATCCCAGCGGGAGGCCCATCCATTCCGGTTTATCAAACCGCGGATCACGCCGGTTTGACGGCATTCGGTCCAGGGTACACCGTGGTTGCGGCACCACGCCGCGACCTGTTTGTCGCGCTCGTATGTCCACGCATTCCCGGTCTCTTCATGGGACCAAAGACCGGCTACGGGATATCGGGACCGGATAGACTCCAGGACCGATGTCACCGGTCCTGTTCGAATGATCAGGGGTTGGCCAAGACGGGCCAATTCGTTCCGAAGACAGTCAAGGCTTTCCAGCAGGAATGCATAATGCCTGCCGGACATGTCGGGCTGAGACCAAAGGTCCGGCTCTACAATGTAGAGAGGCAGAGCCGGGCCACGTAACGATGCGCGCTTTAGCGCGGCATGGTCATAAACCCTAAGATCTTTCTTGAACCAAACAATGTGTACCGGCTGCCGCACCAAGGCTCCTGTTTCCGTTAGCGGTTGTCCTTCATACGTAGTGCGGGTCTGGCGGATTAGAGCATCACAAACGGTTGTACGGCTGGAGAGATTCTGGATCCAAGAGATCGTGAAGCCGGTTGGCCGCATGCCGCGCAAAGCGCAGAATGACGGCCTTGCGTGTTGCCGGTGGTATCCGGTGTCCAGGAGCTTCTCTTATAATTTCCGCACCAAATCCGTCGGCAAGGATCAGGCCTGCCTCTTCTGGAAAAATCTCCAAAGGCACATCCGGGTGTGTCGCAAAGTAAAACTGGTCGCAATGCTGCCGGTAATCCGGCCATTTCGTGTCTGCGCGAAAATCGGCCACTGAGGATTTGACCTCTACGATTAGAAGCTCGTGTTTGGGGCCGAGCGCCAAGAGATCCGCACGCCGCCCCGACCCAAGTGTGACTTCCGGCAGGCAGGCAAATTTATATTGGCGTAACATGCGGGCGGTGCCCCGCCAGACCTTTTGGGCAGCTGGCGACTGGCGCCCGTCCTCAAGCGGGTTACCGAGGGAAATGGCCCCCGAAGCCATATCGTTTTCGATCACCATGCCCATTTGTTCCATCTTTGTTCTAAAAATTCAAGTGTTGTTGCTGGTGAGCATTGATCTTTTCAGGAAAATGAAGTCGTGTAGGGCCGAAGTGCCGCTGGGGAGGACTGCGTGGTGTTCGGAAAGGTCAAAAAAGCGGCCGTCGTGCTCGGAATGGTCGCCGCTCTTATACCTGTGGGGAGTGTCTCTGCCGGGAAAGGTGATCTGGCGTTT
Organism: Roseibium denhamense; assembly: GCF_009711415.1. Classification (GTDB taxonomy): domain Bacteria; phylum Pseudomonadota; class Alphaproteobacteria; order Rhizobiales; family Stappiaceae; genus Roseibium; species Roseibium denhamense. Next base: position 165,650 of record NZ_SMLZ01000112.1, on the reverse strand, counting down.
TCCGTTCCCAAATCAGCGCCCTTACTAAAAGGGCGGGTGCTTGACCTGAGATTTGCAGACTTCGCCCAGGGTATTTGGGTCCGGGATTTGGCTTCCTGTCCGACGTCACGGATCGATCTCAGCGAGCCCGGGTCCACGCTAGCCATATACCGCGGGCTATATGAGATGCGTGGCCGTATCTGCCAGGTTTATGGCGCGGAAAAACCTCAGGCCTACACGCAGCGTGCCGCTATCAATTGTCTGCTGGATGGCGGTGATGAGACCATTGAGCTGATTACCGTTCGGCCGCGCGGAACACAGGGGCTAATGGTTCAGGAGGGTGAACGCCAACCTGTCCACTTCCGGTTTTGCGAGAAGATCCAGCCAATCCTGCAAACTTCCATTGACGGTCTGAGCCAGGACTGACGGGTTCGGTCTCGCGCCGGCAAATGTCAGATTTCAGGACCTGACCACATGTCGGAGCTGGCTGTTTTCTTTGGGGTTCGCGCTTCGGAAATGTGGGCTGTCTCCGGGTCAAGGCTGCACAAGGCATCATACTGACTGAGATACACCTTACCGGTGAGGTGGTCCAAGAAGTCCGTGCGCTTCAATCGATCCATCACGGGGCCTTTCACTTCAGACAAGTTGAAGCTGACCCCCGAGTCTGAGAGCCGGTGATTGATCTCTTCCAGGCTTTCCAAAGCGCTGGCATCGATCTCATTCACCGCTGGGCACATCAGAACCACATGCCTGATCTCCGGCTTCAAGGCGACAAGCTCGTAGATCCGGTCTTCCAGAAACCGTGAGTTTGCGAAGAAAAGACTCTCATCAACACGCAGGCTTAGCACCGTCGTCCCGGTAACGACCTTATGCCGGTCAATGTTCCTGAAATGCTCTGTTCCGGGAACAATGCCGACGATCGCCATGTGCGGTCGGCTGCTCCGGTAAAGATAAAGGGCGATGGAAAGCGTTACCCCGGCAACGATGCCCGGCTCCACTCCAAACAGGAGCGTGATGACAATCGTTGCTGTCATGGCAGCAAAATCGCTTTTTGAGTACTGATAGGTCCTCCGGATCGCCGGTAGATCAACCAAAGAGAGCACGGCGACGATTATCGTGGCTGCGAGCGTCGCCTGTGGGAGAAACGTCAAGAGTGGTGTTAGAAACACCGTGGCGATGGCAATTCCCACGGCCGTAAACGCTCCTGCAGCCGGAGTTGCGGCACCTGCATCGAAATTGACAACCGAACGGGCAAACCCGCCGGTGACCGGATAGCCGCCGGAGACGGCAGATACGGCGTTGGACGCACCCAATCCTATCAACTCCTGGTCCGGGTCTATTCTCTGGCGTTTCTTGGCCGCCAGGGTTTGGGCGACTGAGACCGACTCGACAAATCCCACAACCGAAATGAGCAAAGCAGGACCGGCAAGTTCAAGCCACAACGCGCTGTCGAAATCTGGCATTTGCGGCATGGGGAGGCCGGTCGGAATATCGCCAACAATCTTGACGCCTTTGCTGGCGAGGTCAAAGGCTGCCGTCAGTCCAGTTGTTACACCGACGGCGGCCACAGGCCCCGCTTTTGTAATGATGTCGGCCGAAAAGGCGCTGAGTCCGAGGCGAAGCAGAAGCCGTTTCAAACCTTTGCGGACCCAGAACAGGAAACCCGTGGCGGTCACACCGATGGCAATCGTGACCCAATTTACGTCCGGAAGGTGTTCTGTGATCGACAGCAAAATTTCATAAAGAGTATGTCCCTCGGCTGGCACACCAAGAATGTGTTTGAGTTGGCTGGAAGCAATCAAAAGGCCGGATGCTGTGATGAAGCCAGAAATCACCGGGTGGCTCAAAAGATTTGCCAGAAACCCGAGACGGAACACCCCCATCGTGATCAGCATCAGGCCGGAGAGGAAGGCAAGAATGATTGCGGCACCGAGATATTCCGGTGTGCCTTGCTCAGCAAGTTCCCCGACCGCAGACGCGGTCATCAGGGAAACAACAGCAACCGGGCCAACAGCGAGGGCCCGGCTGGTTCCGAAAATGGCATAGGCGACTAACGGAAGAATTGACGCGTAAAGGCCGACTTCCGGGGGCAGGCCTGCCAGAAGTGCATAGGCCAGGGACTGCGGGATAAGCATGATCGTGACGATAACGGCTGCAACCAGATCACTGGTTGCCGTCTCACGATCATATTGCTTTCCCCATACAAGGACCGGAAGATAACGCGCGAGGCGTTGGGTCATTGGGTGTTTTGCCAAAGAGCTGCGGACCGCGCGCCGGACCGGCAATATGCCAGAATAGGTTTGGGAAGGGTCTCGGTTAGCCCGGAAAAACCTTCCAGATCAGCAGCGGTCAGACCCGACGGAGAAACAGGAAGGTACCTGGCCTGAAGGCCCGCCGCTTCAGCTGCCTGACGGATTTCTTCAAAATCCGGCTGATCCGCGCCCTCACCATCGGGCCTGTTACAGATGATAGACCGGAACCCAAGTTCCTTGATCGCCGCTATGTCGCTTGGATCAATCTGCCCTGATGCAGACACGTCTGCGCTGAGTTTATTGGGATTCATCGAACGTCTCGCGATGCTGTCCTAAAGCCCGTTAACCGGGACTTTCAGAAATGTTTTACCGGTCTCGTCGGCCGGCGGCAGCTTTCCTGCACGCATATTCACTTGGAGAGACGGAATTATCAATTTCGGCATATCCAGCTGTGCATCGCGTTCCGTCCGGAATTTGACGAACTCTTCTTTCGTTTTTCCGGCGCCAACATGGATGTTGTGATCCTTCTCGGCTCCGACTGTCGTCTCCCACTGGATGTCCCGTCCGTTGGGGCCGTAGTCATGGCACATGAAAAGGCGCATGTCGCTGGGAAGTGCCAGGACTTTTTGAATGGACTCGTAAAGTGTCGCCGCGTCCCCGCCTGGAAAGTCGGCCCGGGCTGACCCGCCGTCCGGCATAAAGAGAGTGTCGCCGACAAAGGACGCATTGCCCATCACATGCACCATACAGGCCGGTGTGTGGCCGGGTGTGTACATGGCAAAAGCCGTCATTTCGCCGATCTGGTAGGTATCTCCATCTACAAAAAGCCGATCGAATTGGCTTCCATCCCGCTGAAACTCGGTTCCCTCGTTGAAGACTTTGCCAAACGTCTCTTGAACGACGGTAATCTTTTCGCCGATGCCGATCTTGCCGCCAAGCTTCTGCTGAATGTATGGCGCACCAGACAGATGATCCGCATGGACATGTGTTTCGATCAGCCACTCGACTCTCAAGCCATTGGCAATAACATAGCCGATTATCTCATCTGCTGAATCATAGGTAATCCGGCCTGCTGCGTAATCGATATCCATCACGCTATCGACAATGGCACAGGCGTCAGACGCTGGATCCTTCACCACGTAGCTGATTGTGTTCGTCGCCGGATCGAAGAAAGCTTTGACTTCCGGTTCGACGGCCATGTCGACGGGATAGTTGGACGTGTTCATCTAAGCCTCTCTTGTTTGGCAAGGCCAATCATCGTTTATGCGGCGGCATGTTTTCCGCCTGTCCTCACACCGCTAAGCCAGCGCGCGGTGATCATACCGGCGACCACAGCTGCCGCGGTCAACAGCGGGCCGCTCAGGCCAAGGCCCAGAACCGGAATTAAGCCGCCTGGACAAAAACCACTTAGGCCCCATCCAATTCCGAACACCGCGGACCCACCGATCAGTCTTGTATCCAGCTCAGCACGGGTTGGCAGCGAAAAAACACTGGCTTGCAAAGGTTTATCCATTTGAAACGCCAAGCGATAGCCAATTGCTGTCACAATCAACGCGCCGCCCATGACAAACGCAAGGCTCGGATCCCATGTGCCTGCGATATCGAAAAAATTCAGAACTTTGGCCGGATTGCCCATGCCAGAGATCAAAATGCCGCAGCCGAAAAGCAGGCCAAACAAGAAAGCAGATACAACTCTGATCATATTAGCCTCCCAAAACATGGCGGGTGACGTAAACGGTGATCCCGGCCGTCGTCATGAAAGTTACGGTTGCCGTAATTGAGCGGACCGATAGGCGGGACATGCCACACACGCCATGTCCACTGGTGCAGCCGGAGCCGATAGTCGTGCCAATTCCGATCAGGAAGCCGCCGATTACCAGAAGGAGCGGCGATGATGGCACTGTAATTTCAGGAAACCGGCCGGTAGCTAGAAGAACAATGAAGGGACTTGCGATCATTCCGGCAAGAAATGCCCCGCGCCAGGCCCAATCGCTGTTGAGCCGTACGCTTAGAAAGCCGCCCAAGATTCCATTTATGCCCGCGATCCGGCCATGAACCACCATTAATGCAACAGCGGAAAGCCCGATCATGAGGCCGCCTGCAAAACTGAGAAACGGTGTGAAGTCGGTCATGATCACCTCTTAATATGCTATTTTCGAATATATGAAATAATGAGAGCCGATTCAAGTCGCCGCTCACGGATATTCTAAGGTTGCCACTGGATTTAGGTGGAAAATCCAGCTGGCCAAACCGCTTGTTCTCCGGCAAGGTTTGGTCCGTCACTGTCGTTATCGGGGGAAACATGACTTTCGGAAGACTCTACAGCCGGCTGTTTTTGTGCCTGTTTGCAAGCCTCTTGATCCCTGCATCCGCCATTGCCGATGACGATGATAAAGTCGCGCTCAAGCTATTTGGCAAGGAAGACATAGGTGGCGGCATTGCCGAATGCCGTTTCTCATTGTGGCAGTACAACCGGGACCCTGAAACTGACCGATACGCCTATCTGCTGCATCAAAACGGGCCGGACACGGGGCTCGCCGGAACCGCGCAAATCAAGATAGGCGACACAACCTATCAATTGCCCGAGCTGGTGCAGGGCGGAGAACCGATCAGTGGAATCAACACCCAGTACCTTTTCGCAAGCGAAGACCGGTCCGTAAGGGTTCATGTTGAACTACTTGGTATCGACTTCGATGGCGCGGCTTTTGCAATCAACGAAGCCGACCTGACCGTCATTCAAAAAGGCAAGCAGCCGTTCACGGCAAGCGCGAAAGGGCAAACTGGCTGTGTTGAGGTCGAGAGCGTCAAGGGAGCGCCAGATGCTTCTGTTGACCAAAAAGACACCGCTCAGGTTCCTGCCGGAATTCCTTTTGGAGCTGAACAGATTTTAACTGATATCTCCGAATTGCCGCCATTGCTGGTGCAGCTTGTCCGCCAAGAGGCCAGCGGGGAATGCGATATGGATGGTTTTTTCCCATGGGGCGGCGCGCGCTATGTCGTCAATGACTATTATCTTCTTTGGCAGATCCCCTGTTTTACAGGAGCTTATCAGGGATCAGGTGTGTTTGCCGTGACCCAGAACCCGCCCCAGGATTGGGGGACTCTGCTTGCCGTTCCCCCCGTACCAGGTTCTGGCGCTGGTGACACCTATTCCGTCATGAATGCGCAACCGGACGGTGCAAGCGGGTTGATCCGGTCTACCGAACTCGGCCGTGGTATCGGCGACTGCGGGACCCATCGTGTGCTGCGCCTGATCGATGGCCCCGGGGAGGTCCTCGAACTTGACTTGATGGAGTTGCGGGACAAGCCAAACTGCGACGGAAACGCTACCGCCCCCGAGAGTTGGTCTCTGGTTTATCGGGCGTATTAGCGCTGTCCTGAGAGTGCCCGGGTGCGTCGTCCGGGCCCTGCCCAAGAACAACTGTTGTTCCGTCCGGCCGAGTTTTCGCCTCGGAACCGGGGAGCAGACGGGCCGGATTTTCCGATGGGGGAGGGACGTCCAGATCGGTTCGGGGGCCTGAGAATTCGCCCATCGGCCGCAAGATGTTTTCATGAACGACGCTGCCGACATAAAGGGGGAACAAGGCTCCGCCTTCAAGAACTTCAAACCGGCTGGGCCAGAGGCGCAATACCCATCGGCCGCCTTCTTCAAGGTCCTCGTCATTCCGGATCAGAACCAGCACCGGCTGGCGCCCATTTTGGGTTCTCGGCAGAATGGGAAGGGAGCCGGGTGGGGTCTGCCCTTCCACGAACCCGCCCGCACTTGTAAGCGACCACTCCGGCGGTCGCACCCAGCCGTTTTGAGCGGCAGTTGACGCGAAATAGTCAAGGCCGCCGGCAAATTGAACCACCAGAGGCTCTTCGATGTCGCCGTTTAACTCAATACGCCGGTCCGGCAGGGACATCCATCCCGTGGTGCGCCAGCTGGATGCTGTCAGGATCTCTTTATTGATTTTCGGCTCATAGGTGGTAAGTGCACGGTCAAAGGTCTGCGAGAGATGCCAGCCGCCGAAAAGGCTCAAGGACACAGCGACAATGGAGGCAACCGTCCAGCGGCCAATCTTTTCATTGTGAATGGCGCCGAATATGAATGCGAAGGCCGAGACCATCGCAGTCCCGAACAATAGACCTGCCAGTACATCGGACATCCAGTGCGCGCCGAGATAGACCCGCGAAAACCCGATGGCAATGACATAGGTGGCAATCAGGGTGAAGACGCTCGCTTTCACCCACTTGCTGCGGTCATGAGCGATCAGGACGGCGCAGATGCCGAACAGAACCGCGTTCAGAGTGGCATGGCCGCTCGGAAAACTATAGGCATCGGCACCCGCGTAGAGCTCAATCGGGCGGGAGCGATGCAGCAGGAGTTTGAACAGCGGAACAAAAAGGGCCGTTCCGCCCATCGCGATCACAAAGCCGATACCCCGCCGCCATGCCTTTCGGGCAAACAGGTAAGCGGCAACGGAAACCGTCACCGCCGTCACCACAACACCATCTCCGAGCGAGGTGATGAACACCATGATTTTGTCGCCGATCGGTGTTCTTAGGCTGTCAAAAAAATTCAAGATGGCCAGGTCAGCTCGTACCATCGGCTCGCCCGGGGCAACTTCGCCGACAAGCCAGAAAAAGGCAGGCATCGTGATCAGGAGGATCAGTGCTGAGACGAGCATTCCGGCCGAGCGCGGGTGAGCGGGATCAAAATTTTGGGCGATCCATTTCGACACCCGGTCTTCTCTTTTGGCAAACCACGATACTGCGGCTGCCTGGGAATTCGGGAACAACGGCAAGATGATTATGATCAGCCAGCGGCCGAGGATCACCAAAAGGAAGATGACAACGAGAAGAGCACCCAGCACAACCGCCAGCCGGGTGCTGATCTGACCGACCGCGCTCAAGGCGGAACCTGCGATGATCCCCGGACCCAGATGGGCAATCGTCCAGGCAAACGCAGACGTGACATTCACGACTGTAAACCGGGTGAAGTTCATGCCCGCCATGCCGGCGATGCCGGGGACAACAGATTTCACTCCAGGAACAAACCGGCCGAAAAAGACGCTTTTGCCGCCGTGCCGGTCAAAAAAACGCTCGCCGCTTTCAATCATGTGGCTGTAGTTGCGCAAGGGCCAGACACTTTTGATGCGGTCTTTGAACTTCCATCCGATCCAGTAAGAGATCGCGTCGCCAGCAGTTGCGCCAAGCGTGGTCCAGATGAAAATGGGCGTTGGGTCCAATTTGCCCAAGCCCACAAGGGTACCGGCTCCGACAAGCACCACTGTCGTCGGCACAAAAAGGCCGATGATGAAAAGTGCCTCGCCCATGGCAGCCAGAAAGCAGATCAATCCGGCGAGCGACGGATTTTCCGCAATGAAGGTCAGGACGGGATCAAGAAACTCGGTCACGGGTATTCAGAAACTCTGCAAAAACGCAATTCGTGGCACGGGACGCAAAGCGCGTCCCGATGAAACCGCTGCCGCTTCATATAAGGGCCTATGCGTCTATCCAACAGAGAAATATGCCTGCTCCTGACAGTTTGGATCTTTTACGGCGATCATGGTCTTTTTACGCTTGGCGCGGCAAGATGCACTGAGCGCGTTCCTTCCTGGAGACAATAATGTTCGAATCCGCCCGGCTGCCGCAAAAAATGGATAAGAAAACCTTCAAGAAACTTGAACCGGAACTGCGCGAGGCCTTGTTGGAGGCGCAACTCCCCGTCGTTGAAAAAAAAGACTTTTCAACACTGATTCTGGTCGATGGACTTGATGGCGCGGGCAAGGGCGAAGCTGTGGCCCGCCTGTATGGCTGGATGGATGCGCGCCATCTTGTGTGCAACGCTTATGGCGAAAAACTGGATGAAGCCAAGTTGCGCCCGCCATTGTGGCGCTACTGGCGAGACCTTCCGGCAAAAGGCGAAACCGCGATTGTCTTCGGCAGCTGGTATCAGGGCATCCTGCGCGACAAGATCTACAATAAGATTGATGACGACGCCTTTGAAAAGGCACTGATGCGGATCCGCCGCTTTGAGGAAATGCTCTCCAATGAGGGCGTCCTGATCCTGAAGTTTTGGTTTGTTTTACCAAAGGACGTTCAGGAAGAACGTTTGAAAAAGATCCAGAAAAAGAACGCGGCACGGCACGTGCTCGCGGATTGGGCCGCGCTCAAACACCACAAGCAGGCCAGCCAAGTCGGTGAAAAAATCATTCTTGAAACAAGCAAGGGATTTGCTCCGTGGTTCGTGATCCCGTCCCAAGACCCGGAATATCGCGATGCGGCGCTCGCGCAGACCGTGGCGAGGGCAATGAAGTTGAGGCTTGAGGACGGAGAAGTCCGTGAAGTCGCCGCTCCGCCCGTCATCGGCGGACTGCAACGGGAAACGGCAGTCGATGCGATTGATCTGAGTGCTTCCCTTGATAAGGCGCCGTACGAAAAGAAAAGGGAGAAGTACCAGAAGATCCTGTCAGACTTGTCTGACCGCAAGGACATGTCGAAAACCGGCGTTATTCTGGTGTTTCAAGGCAATGATGCTGCGGGCAAAGGCGGAGCGATCCGCCGGGTGATACGTCCGCTTGATCCGCGCATTTATAAAGTGCACCCGATATCGGCACCGACCGACGAAGAAAAAGCCCGCCCCTATCTCTGGCGCTTTTGGCGGCGGGTTCCCCGGAAAGGCCATTTCGCGATATTTGACCGCTCCTGGTACGAACGCGTGCTTGTTGAGCGGGTGGAAGGCTTTGCAAGTCATGGTGACTGGCTCCGAGCCTATAATGAAATCAACGAGTTTGAACAGGAACTGACGGATTTCGGGTTTATCGTGTGCAAGTTCTGGCTGGCGATCTCAGAGGAAGAACAATTGCGCCGTTTCAAAGCCCGCGAGGAAACGGCCTATAAGCAGCACAAGATAACGGATGAAGATTGGCGTAATCGGCTGAAGTGGGACCAATACGCCATTGCAGCCGGTGACATGATCGACCGGACATCGACCCACTATGCGCCTTGGACGCTTGTTTCGTCTGAAAACAAGCGTCATGCACGGATCGAAGTCTTGAAGACCATCTGCGACCGTTTGGAAGAGGTAGTCTAGGATCGGGTCCTAAATTGCCGCCGCCAGGTAGTCGGTGGCGGCTTGGACCCCTCCCTTGCCGTGCGGAATGCCAAGTTTGCTCAAACCGAGCTCTATGGTGGCAAGGGTTCCAAGAAGCATAACGGCGTTCACATGTCCCATATGCGCGATCCGGATCCCTTGTCCGCGCGAATCTCCAATGGTTCCACCAATCGTGACGCCACAGGTCAGTTCCGTGAAGTCCCGCAGATGTTGAGGGTCGTGGCCGTTGAACTTCAGCACTGTCACGCTGTTTGAGCGCGCGCGCGGATCGGTAATGTTGAAGCTCATGGCCCCTTCGGTTGACCATATGTCAACCGCGCGCCGGGTCGCTTCTGCCAGAAGGGCATGACGGTGCCAGACTTTCTCCAGCCCCTCCTCAAAAATCAGTTCAAGCGCTTTCTGAAACGCGAACAGCATTTGTTCAGGAGGTGTGCCACAGTATTTTTGATAGTGGATTTCGCCCTTCCGGAAGGTCCAGTCCATGTAATTGGTCCGCAAGTTCGCGGTTTCATGTGCCTTATCCGCCTTTTCGTTGGCCGCCACAAACGAAAGGCCGGGTGGGCACATGAGTCCCTTTTGCGATCCTGTGAGCGCGACATCCACCCCCCAAGCATCCATCTCAAAAGGCAGGCAACCCAGTGAGGCAATTGTATCGACCATGAACAAAGCCGGGTGTCCTGCGGCATCAATCGCCTTTCGCAACGCCGCAATGTCGTTCCAAACGCCGGAGGCTGTATCCACCTGAACGACAAGGATCGCTTTGATTTCATGAGATGTGTCGGCTTGCAAACGACCTGCCAAACGGGTTGGGTCGACCGCTTCATTCCAGGCTGCCGGCAGAACTTCAACATCAAGGCCGATCAGCTTTGCAGCCTCGCCCCAGCCTGTTGCGAACAGACCGGATTGCAGGACCAGAACCTTGTCGCCTTTGCACAGGGTATTGCTGAGCGCTGCATCCCAGGCCCCATGTCCGTTGGCGGCGTAGATGTAGGGTTTGCCTTCGGTGCGAAAAAGGCGTTTCAGGCCACGTTGACAGGCTTCCGTTGTTTCCAGAAGCGGTCCTTCATAAATGTCTACGGCAGGCCTGTGCATGGCACGCAGGACCTCATCCGGGATGTTCGTCGGTCCTGGGATCATCAGGAACTGCTTGCCATTTCGCAGTGGCATGAAGCGATGTCTCCGTCGAGAAGGGGGGGGAGCCGCGAAGGGCTATCCGCTGGAAGACCTGTAACCTTGCGCGCAGCAAAAGCGCCGTCAAGTACGCCGATGTTGAAAAGCGCGGAACAGCTGTGTTGCGGCTGATTGGGAAGCGTCGGTCGCCCAAAAACCAATGCAGAGACTGATTTTTGCTACCGGTATCTGAATTGCCCGGCCGGTGGCATACGCTTCTAAGAGCCGTTAAGTGCATGATTTATTTTAGAAAACCGTTTTGTCGGTGTTTGCGCACATATCATGAGAGAACGAGCAAGTTACAAATCGTCTTGTTTCCGTAAAGTAATTTCTTCAATGTACATTCCTGTGTGTTCATACGTGTAGGCGTTCCGGTATGATCCTGGTTGACGAAGGGCAAAGTCCGCTCATCTTGTGTTTGCCCCACAGTGGTTCGGATATCCCTGGTGTTGTTGCAAAACGGCTGAATGCGACAGGCCGTTTGCAAGCGGACATCGCTTGGCGTCTTGAGATGGTTTTTGATCTCAACAAATCACTGGACGCGACTGTTATCCGGTCGAGCATCTCAAGATATGTGATCGATCTCGATCAGGATCCGTCACTGAAGGCTGCTGATCCCACATCGTCAGGTCTGTGCCCGGTAACCACGCTTGATGGCAAGAGAATCTACAATGAAAATGAAGAGCCCGGACCGATTGAAATTGAGCAACGGTCTCTGCTTTTTGTAACCCCTTTTCAAAGGGCCCTGGGCCAGCAAATTGACCGCTTGATGCGCCAGCACCGCCGGATCGTCCTGATTGATTGTCAATCGATGCGGTCTCACATCAAGGGCGTGACTGACAAGGGCCTGCCTTATGTAAGTGTTGGCAGTGGCGGCGGAGTTACCTGCCACCAAAACGTCCGCAACCTGCTCGCCGGCTCCTTCACAGGACAGCAAGGCGTTACCATTAGTGTGGATGATGTCACGAAGGGCGGTCACATTATCAAGACTTTCGGCCGCCCCGAGCGCGGCATACACGCTGCATCCATTTTGCTCGCGCAGCGTTCTTACCTTCGCCATGAATCCCCGCCTTTTGAGCCGGACAAGGCACGAATAGCGCGCTTGCAGGCGCTCCTCTCGGATGGCCTGTCCCGCCTTATTGATTGGACTGCGCTTGAGGATTTGGAATCGGTAAGTGTCTTGCCCCCAGAAGGTGTGCACGAAGATACACCCGACCGCCAAACCACCAACGAACCTCAGAATTCGGAGCTAGACCAAGCGTCAGATAACAAGGTTTTGGCCGGGCCTGAGTTTCCAAAAGCACAGGCCTCCAGGGTCTCGCAAGTTGAAGCCGGGCCCGTTCAGCCTTTGCTGGTGGCCGAATAGGGGCCTATCGGGTCAGACCACATTTTTTTCTGAAACTGGCTGATTAGCTGCCAATCGATCAAACCCAAGCGGGGACAGGTCCAATGTCTCGTAGCCACCCGTGGTGATGATCTCAGCAAGGCCGCGCCCGGTTGCGGGGGCCTGCTGCAATCCGTGACCTGAAAAACCGAGGGCCAGATAAAACCCGTTGATTTCGGGAACCGGGCCAATGAAGGCATTGTGGTCGAACAGGTTCATGTCATAGGTGCCAGCCCAGGCAGCACCTGGTTTAATCGCCTCAAAGGCTGGAACCCTATGTGCAAGGGTTGGCCAGATGTGGTCCTCGAACAGGGCGTAGTCGACATCAAAATCCGTGCAATCGGGATCATCGACGGCGGCAGGCGCAGATCCGCAAATAAAGCCGGTTCCCTCCGGTCGGACATAGGTACCGTTTGGATCAATCAAGAGCGGGAAAGGTCGTAATGCGTCGCGGCACTCAAACGTGAATACGCACCGTTTTTTGGGAACTATTGGAACCTCAAGTCCCGCCTGTCGGCAAATCTCCGCCCCGCCTGAGGCGCCCGCGCAGTTGACGACAACCGGTGTGGAAATGGTTTCACCATCTTCCAGACTGACCCGCCAAGTACCATCCGGCTCTTGGGCAACAGACGCTTTCTTGCTTACATATTCAACGCCTTGTGCACGTGCCTTCTTTCTGAAAGCCTGCATCAGACCATAGCCATCGAACCAGCCTTCGCCGGTCAGGCCGTGGCAGCCTGCCTCCAGGTCCGACACGTTGAGCCAGGGGAACTTTTCCAGGAGCGCAGCTGCATCGAGATGGGCGATGTCTGCTCCCAAGCGGCGTTGAAGGAGATGGTTCTGCTTCAAGATGGCGGCTTTGTCTGGTGTTGCCAGAAACAAATAGCCGCCTTCGTGCAGATCAATTGTGGGAGCATCGGTTCCAACCCTCAAGGTCGCACCGATGTCGCGCAGGAATGTGATCCCGTACAGCGAAATCTCAATATTGATTGCGGTTGAGAATTGCTGCCGGATGGATGCGGCCGAACGCGCCGACGCGCAAATGCCGTAAGCCGGATCCGCTTCGACAACTATAATTTTGCCGGCAAAATCGTCACGCTCTGCAAGGTGATAGGCAACCGATGATCCCATGACGGCGCCGCCAATGATCACCACATCTGCAGTCTGGTCCGCCATAATACCTCCCAATGACGGCGGCGGGCCGCAAGGCCCGCCAGACGGATTTTAATTTTGGTCTAGAAAAAGGCCTGCAAGCCCGTTTGGGCACGGCCGAGGATCAACGCATGAATATCGTGCGTTCCCTCATAGGTATTGACCGTTTCCAGGTTCTGCGCGTGGCGCATGACATGGTATTCCTCCTGAATACCATTGCCGCCATGCATGTCCCTTGCCTGACGCGCAATATCGAGCGCCTTGCCGCAGTTGTTGCGTTTGATGAGTGAAATCATTTCCGGCGCGACCTTGCCAGCATCGAAGAGCTGCCCGACACGAAGAGCCGCCTGCAGTCCAAGGGTGATTTCAGTCTGCATGTCTGCCAGTTTTTTCTGGAAGAGCTGTGTTTGTGCCAGCGGCCGGCCGAATTGTTCACGATCAAGGCCGTATTGGCGGGCACGTGTCCAGCAGTCTTCTGCTGCGCCCATGGAGCCCCAGGCAATGCCGTAGCGTGCCCGGTTGAGGCAGCCAAACGGCCCTTTAAGTCCGGACACATTGGGCAGCAATGCATCTTCGCCCACTTCTACGCCGTCCATGACGATCTCGCCTGTGATGGAGGCACGCAGAGAGAGCTTGCCGCCAACTTTCGGCGCAGTCAGGCCCTTTGTGCCCTTGTCGAGCACAAATCCCCGGATGGCACCGTCATGCGCTTCCGACTTTGCCCATACGACAAAGACATCTGCGATCGGAGAGTTGGAGATCCACATTTTGGAGCCGGTCAACCGGTAACCGCCATCGATCTTTTCGGCACGCGTACGCATGCCTGCCGGATCAGAACCCGCATCCGGCTCGGTCAAACCAAAGCACCCGACATATTCGCCACTTGCCAGCTTCGGCAGATATTTGAGGCGCTGCTCTTCAGAGCCATAGGCATAGATTGGATACATGACCAGCGACGACTGGACGCTCATCATGGACCGGTAGCCGGAATCGATTTTCTCTATCTCACGCGCAACAACGCCATAGGCAACGTAGGAAGCACCTGCACAGCCATATTCTTCCGGCAGCGTTACCCCTAGCAGGCCCAGTTCGCCCATTTCATTGAAGATGGACCGGTCGGTTTTCTCCTCGCGGTATGCCTCGATGACGCGCGGGAGTAGCTTGTCCTGCGCATACGCACGGGCTGTGTCCTGAATCAGTTGTTCATCTTCGTTCAGCTCGTCCCGGAGCCGGAATGGATCCTGCCAATCGAACACGCCCCCTCCGGCAGGTGCGGATTTTACATTCACAGGTGCATTCATGGTTCTGTCTCCAGGGCGATCTGTTTGGACCTTGCGAGTTCATTCGGACTGCGGTCATTCTGATTTTGACACTATCGCCTGAAAAGCGATTGCATACCAGCGAATGCTGCTCCATCATTCATGACAAAATGGAATGAACTAGAGGATTAGAATGAAGCGCGCCTTCATTCCACCGGCGGATAGTCTGATCGCCTTCGAATGTGCTGCGAGGCATCTAAGCTTCACCAGAGCGGCCGAAGAGCTTCACCTGACACAAGGGGCTGTTTCCAAACAGGTCCGGCAGTTGGAGGACCGGCTTGGCGTCGAGCTGTTCCGCAGAGTGCGCCAGCGTATTGTGCTGACCGATGCCGGCCGGCTGTATCTGCATGATATCCGCGGCGCCCTTGAAAACATGACGGCCGCGACCCGACAGGTCATGTCCTACGCGGGTAGTGCGGATGTTCTGAACCTGGCTGTTTTGCCGACATTCGGCACCCGTTGGCTGGCGCCCCGGCTCGCGGGCTTTCAGAAGCGGTTTCCCGACGCCGGTCTTAACCTCAGTGTCCGCCTTCAACCATTCGATTTTGACGAAGAGCCCTTTGATGGCGCCATCCACCATGGCGATCCGGTCTGGGCAGGGGCCATCGCCGAAAGGCTCTTTGATGAAGAAGTCATACCTGTTGCCTCCCGGGCTTTCCGAGACCGGCATGATATCCGCGATCCGGCCGACTTAGTTCGCGTGCCGCGCTTGCAGCTCGCCACGCGGCCATTGGCCTGGCGTCAATGGTTCGAGCATGTGGGCGTAGAAACGGATGCGGCCTTTCAGGGTGCCCGTTTTGAACAGTTCGTCATGATCTCGGAGGCAGCCATCCACAATATGGGGGCTGCTTTGATACCGCGGTTTTTCGTTGAGGCCGAGCTTGCATCCGGCCGCCTGGTGCAACTGTTCGATATCTCTCTGGATCAAAACACAGCCTATTATTTTGTGTATCCGGAGGGCAGAACCATGCGCCCGGTTGTAAAAACCTTCCGCCAATGGTTGATGGAAGAAGCGCGCACCGCCCGGACCAATCGGGAGGCCATGCTGCCACGGTAAAGAGACGTCCATGCCAAAACAGCACTTGCGATTGATCCTGAATGGAAAGTCGGCGAACCGCACCGATGTCCGGTCCGCAATTGAAGCGGTTCGGGCGATGGGCCACAGGGTGACTGTGCGCGTGACCTTCGAGGCCGGCGACATTCACCGGCTTGCCGCAGAAGCGCTGCAGGACCATGAAGACGATCCGATCGACACATTAGTAAGCGGTGGCGGCGACGGGACGCTCCATGAAATCGTGGACGCGATCCTCGAAGCGACACCCGGTGACGGCCGGCCGCCTTTTGCCTTCGCCTTGTTGCCTTTGGGAACCGCAAACGATTTTGCCCATCACATTCAACTGGATCCAACGGATGTTGTCGGGGCGTTCCGATATGCAGTCCGGGCCGATGCCAAACCGACTGATGTTGGCACTGTGAATGGCCGCACGTTCGTGAACATGGCGACCGGCGGTTTCGGGACGCAAGTGACAACCCAAACTGATCCGAACTTGAAGCGCCTGCTTGGCGGGGCCGCGTACATCTTTACCGGTTTGAACAGGTTTACCGAGCTGGCGGCCTGTGAAGCCCGGATTGAAGCCGAAGACTTCTTCTGGGAAGGGGCGTTTGTGGCGATCGCGATTGGGAATGGCCGCCGCGCTGGCGGGGGGATTCGATTATGTCCGAGGGCCAAACTGGATGACGGATTGCTCGATCTGACAATCGTTCCCTACCCGCAATCCGGCAAAGTCACCGACCTGTTGGGTCCTTTGCTGAGGGCAGGTGCTGACGGTCTGCCGGAAAACCTTGTCATGCGCCGCGCCCGCCATCTCAGTATCCACACAGCTGAACGGGTACAGTTCAACCTCGACGGCGAGCCGCAGAATGGACAGGACTGGCAGATTGCGATAAGGCAGCACCAAATCGACATGCGGCGATAGTATCAAGCTGTCTGGTGGCAGCCGGGTTGGCGGCATAAGTTAGCAGCCTTGAAGCGGAAGCTGCGGTTCAATTCCGGCACGGATAATATGGACGATTATCAAATCAGGAATTTCCTGAAATTTGCCCCGGCCCGCCTCGGATTGGTGCCCAAAAAGTACCTTTTCATTCATATCCCCAAAAATGGCGGAATGTCGCTTCGATATGCCGACACCGTGCAGCCGAAGCTTGTAATTGCTAACCGCAGAAGGCTAAAGAGTAAATCCTATGCCAATGTATTGCTCCAGACCATGTCTGAGACTGGTGATCATGCAGGCTATGAACATGCCCGGTTAAGGGATGTTGATGTGTCCGTAAGGCGAGCATGTATTCCTTTTGCTATCGTACGGAACCCGTGGTCAAGAGTTGTGTCCAGGTTCACATTTGCGATGCAGGCTATGAAGCTGCAAACGGCTGCCAAGGATTATTCGGCGCGGAATTTTGAAGAATTCCTGGAGGAACGCCACTTGTGGGGTGACAAAGAGTATTTTTGGCACAGAGCCATTCGAGGATGGTATCCGCAGTTGGATTACGTTGTTGATGAGAAGCATTTTATCGCAGCGGATATACTGCGTCTTGAAGCGATTGATCAGGAATTACCAAACTATCTTGGGATAGATTCTCCTTTGGAACGCCGGAATGTGTCGTCAAGCGAGCGGGCTGGATATCAGTCCTTCTACTGCGATAGGACAATTCAGATTGTCGCCGATTGGTATGCGAAAGATATTGAGAGTTTCGGGTTTGATTTTGATACATCTGCTACCAAAAACACCCTATTCAGCTGAACAGGCATGGCTGCGGTAGAGATAAGTTTTTTAATGCGCTGCCTATCGTCAGATTGCATTAAGCGCCCGTAGCGCTAGGGGTTTCAAATACGTGAATGGGAACACAAATGACTGGAAGAAGTAGTTCTTGGAAGAGAATTAGCGGTGATGTGCCACTCACTCAAGTTCAGAAACTTCAGTACCGGCTAAATGCTTGGGTGGAGCGACTACTCCAGCCGATTGAAACCTTTCCGGTTGCGGTGGAGCCATATATTCCGGTTCTTGACATCGATAGGCTTGAAAAAAGTTTTGGTGAACCAGTCCTGGTGGCCAGTCCAACGCGCGCCTTGTGCTTCGATTTTATCCAGGAAAAATTGCCTGAGTTTTTTACACCGGGCGCACGTATTCTCGACCTTGGGTGCGGCTATGGGCTCTATTCGAGGCATCTAAATGCGGTGCTTGATTGTGCCGATTATCAGGGGGTTGACATTCAGGCGCGGCCTACATGGGAAGATCTGACAAAATCGGGTGCAACGTTCAGGGAAGCCACACTCGGCGAACATATGATCGACGTCAACGGAGCGAATTGCATATTCACTCAATCAGTGCTGGAACACGTCCAGTTTGATTGTTCTGTCTTTGGCTTGCTGAAATCTGATGAGGCGGTAGAAATTCAACATGTTCATTTTGTGCCGGCGCCCCATAGTTTTGCAGAACATCGATACCACGGTTTTCGGCGTTTTGGGCCCAAAGCTATTTCTAGGCTTCTGGATGATTCTTCAATATTCGACGTGAAGATCTATTCCATGGGGAATGACGTGACGCGTGAAATGTACTGGAGGCAGAAAGGCAAAGTCAAAACGTATCAAACCCGAAATGGCCGGTTAGAGTACCTTTACGAACAAGAAAAATCATGCGTTGAAAACTTAGGCCTGAATAAAGAAATCATCGTACCAAAAAATCCCAGGGAAGCGTCCTTTTATGCGCTGGTTTTTAAACAGCATGTCGGTTCGGTAGACTAGGAAACAACAGCATGTTTGATGAGCTTCTTGGCAATATAAAAAAAACACTCCGGCGACGGCTGAAACCTAACCAAATCACTATCGATGGCATCCGTGTTTCGACGTCCTTGGAGCACGTTACTAAGGACATTCGGAAAGCCCTATTCCGGGAAGTCTATGAACGCCCAGAGAGACTGCTTACACAAAAATACCTATCGAGAACCGACAGGGTGTTAGAGATTGGAGCCGGTGTTGGATTGATAAGTGTGACTTGTGCTCGTATATGCGGCTCAGAAAACGTCCTGTCTTACGAACCAAATCCTAGGACACGCATCGCGATCGAAAAGAATTTCGAATTGAATGGGCTCAAACCGAAACTACGAAACAAAGCGGTTGGACTGACTGCAGAGGAAGTTGATTTCTACTTCGCAGAAAATATTTTTTCGTCAAGTGTTTTTGATCGCAATTACGGCGGTAAAACCACTGTTGAATGCGACGCTATCTCAGACGTAATATCTGAGTTCCAGCCCAACGCGATCATTATGGACGTAGAGGGCGCTGAAATAGACCTGCTGGGTCAGACAAATCTCTCAAATATCGACAAGCTTATCGTTGAGATGCATCCCCATATTGTTGGAAATGACAATGTCGATTTTTTGTTGTCAAGCTTGAAGAAGAAAGGGTTTCGATTAATAGAAACTCTCAGCATCAGCTATGTGTTTTTAAGATGATGATATATCCATCGAAAATAACCGTAAATATTGGTCTGAAATAGATATTGCCGACAAATTTTGCTCTAGAGATTGGGTTCCGTTTTTTACAAGGCTTTTTATTTTGTCAGCGCGCGCCAAAGTGTTCCTGACCGAATAAATCAACCCCTCCACGTCCCCACACGGAAATAGTAGTCCATTGACACCATTTTCTATCAGCCAACTAGGGCCTGGGGATGCTGCTGCGATAACGGGAAGGCCCACATTCCAGCCTTCAAGGACAATGTTGCCGAGAGGTTCGTCATCGGTTGGGCAAACGAGAATGTCCGCAGCCTTCAAGTACGGCGCCGGGTCGCGTTGCCAGCCCATAAAATGAACCCGGTCTTCGACACTCAACGATCGCGCCAGCGCAATCATCTCATTCATCAACTCGCCATCGCCAATAAGCCAGGCGTGAACCGTTTGCGGTAATTGCGCGACGGCTTTGATCATTAGGTCAAACCGTTTGCGTTGAACAAAGCGACCGAGATGGACCAAGACAATTGCATCGGATGGTGTGTTGTATGCGGCTCGGTCGACCGGTTTTAGGTCTTCAGGAAGCGGTTCCACGAAATTGGAGATGACGGTCGCCCTGTCGGCCGGCCAGCCCATCTCGATGGCTTGTGCCACGATGTCCGGCGTGTTTCCGATCAGGTGTTGGACGTTCCCGTAAGTGTGGAAACCGTCTGGCCAGTCGCCCAACCGCAGAAAAGTGCGCATATTCGGGCCAGGTTTTGGCAACCATTTGCTGGCAGGGCTCATCCAGCCGAGGGTTGAAGAAGCTCCAAATTTTTTTATTTCGTGAGTGATGTGCCAGCGCACGAAATGACGTTTGATATGCGAGCGGCTAAAGGTCAGCTCGCGGACATCGCAGTGCCGCGCCAATTCGTCCCGCCAGGAGCGATCTGGTCGAATGAATGCAATCTGCTCAACATCACGTTCCGCCAACGCCTTTGACAGACGCACGAAAAACCGTTCGGCGCCGCCATCCACGCCAAGATGAATGTGCGCCAGCTTGCGTGGCCGGTTTGAAAGCTTAGTGACCATCGATCACATCATAATAATTGTGGGCCCGTCCCATGAGCCCCCGTAGGTTGCCAGACCCTTTCATGAGTCTTATAAGTCCATAATAATACAGTTTTTCGCCGCGTTTCCGCGCAAACGGTTTTATGAGAAACCCGATTACAGTTGCCAGGAAGCCGAAAAACATGCGCCGGACACTTTTGGGGATGAAGTGGAGCGCGGCCCTCAGACGGCCTTCCCGCAAAACAATATTAAAAGCGCCAGATGTCGCAGCCATATGCATGCGGCTCAATAAACGGTTTGTGGTAACTCGAGACGCGGGAATATCCTCTTCCACAAATGCGTCATCTACCCAGATCATTTTGGCACCACGCGCATGGACCCTGCGGAAGAAATCAATGTCCTCGCTGCCGAATGTCAAACGCTCGTCAAACCGGAGGCCAAGGCCGTCATCTGCAATGAGCCGCGAACTCATTAAAATGTTGTTGGTAGGTGCTTCCGTTATGATCGTTCCTGTTGGCCGCGGCTTTAAAAGTTGCGATTTCCACCAATGAGGGGGTGGTTGTTCGTAAATTCGGCGGACGGGCCCGTTCGCAACTTCTGCATTGTGCTCCTCGCAAGCAGTTAATAGCTTCTCAATCCAATCAGGCTCCGCACGCTCGTCATCATCTATTAGTGCAATCCAATCCGGCGAATGCTCCAAGGCAGACTCAAGCGCAGCATTTCTGGCAAATGGAATGCCTTTGCGCTGCTCATGATAGAAATGTAGTGCCGTTTTAAGACCTGCCCGTATCTTGGCTGCCCTGTCCCCAGTGAAAAATGGTTCGGGGTCATTCTCAACGACCACTATGGAAATAGTCGTCTCTGCTGGAACAATGAGCTGATCTAAAGCATCGAGGCAAGCTTCGAGCATCTTGGGCCGCTGCGCAGTGCAAACGGCTATGACCAGTTTCTGGGTCATGAAGGTCCTAGTCGTGGAGCTTAAGAGGTTTTTGCCGGTTTGGCTTATGCGATCCTCGGTGTCAAAGGGTTTTATGCTCAGTTCCGCTACAGGGCTTCCCTGTTCCGGTCTTCGAAGCTCGAACCATTCTCCGCCATGACATGCAGCAATTTGGGCACTTGCCAATAGTAAGGGTCTTCCAGGGCATAGGTTTCGATACGCCGCACCAGTTCGGGTGCTCCAATTTGATCTGCCGTATGCATCGGGCCGCCCCGGAAACGCGGGAAGCCATAGCCGAAGAGGAAAACGGCGTCGATATCGATTGGCCGGAGAGCAATCCCTTCATCAAGGACCCGGGCGGCCTCCAAAATCATGGCGGTCACAAACCGGTTTACGATATCCTCATCTGAAAAGGGGCGCCCCTTGAGCCCTGCTACGCCCCGCTCTTCTGCAAGGAAGGATAGGGCAACTGGGTTCGGGTGCGGATGTCCGTCATTGTAGATGTAAAACCCTTTGCCGGTCTTGCGGCCGAACATGCCCACCTCGCAGAGGCGGTCGGCCACACTCACATACCGTTCTTCCGGCGGGCGCGTTGCCGCGCGCCGCCTGTTGGCGGCCCAGCTGATGTCCAGACCGGCGAGATCTGCAACCTGATAGGGGCCCATGGCGAACCCGTACCCGGTCAAAGCCTTATCGATCTGAGCCGGATCAGCGCCATCCAGCATCATGTAGTCTGCTGCTTTCTTGTAGAAAGTCATGATCCGGTTGCCGATGAAACCGTCGCAAACACCGGATCTGACCGCGATTTTCCCGAGATTCTTGGCGAGTTTAAACCCGGTCGCCACGGCATCGGGGCTGGTCTCTTGCGCAACGACCACTTCCATCAGCCGCATGATGTGCGCCGGTGAGAAAAAGTGCAGGCCGATGACATCACCGGGACGGGACGTGGATGCTGCTATTTTATTGATGTCCAGATATGACGTGTTGGTTGCAAGTATAGCCCCCGGCTTGGCGATGCCATCAAGCTCGGAAAAGATCGCTTGTTTGACGGCCATGTCCTCAAAAGCAGCTTCGATAATCAAATCCGAAGTCTTGAGGGGCTCCAAACCAACGCTGGCCATTAACTTGCCGGACAGGAGCGATTGCCGGTCTGTGTCTGAGATTTTTCCGCGTTTGACAGCCCCTTCAAGGTTTTGCGCGATCGTCTCGACACCCCGCGAAAGCCCGGTCTCATCGCGTTCTGTCAGGCTAACAGAAAAGCCTGCAAGTAGAGCCGCGGTCGCAATGCCGGAGCCCATTGTTCCGCCGCCAATGACCCCGATTGTTTCAAGGGGGCGGGGCAGGGCATGACGTTCAGGGATTTTGCTGACGGCCCGTTCGGCAAAAAACGCGTGGATGAGGCCGGCGCGCTGTGGGCTCTCCATGCACGCGTTGAAGAGATGCCGTTCTTGTCCCAGGCCCTCCGTCATCTCTGATGTGCTCGCCTCGATTGCATCGACACACCGGTGCGGAGAAAAGAGAAGCGGTTGGGTCTTCTTAAGGTGCTCCCGCATGGCCGAGATCGCGGCCGGGTCTGGCGTGACCTTTAGGCTCCCTGTGCGCTTGTGGGGCAAGTCTCCTGCCAGAACGGCATACGCGCCTTGCAGGGCCACCTGTCTTGGATCACCGTCAAGGATCCGATCAATGAGATGACAGCCAAGAGCCTCTTCCGCAGGGATGGGTTTCCCGCTTACAATCAGGTCCAACGCCGCTTTGACACCCGCAAGCCGGGGCGCGCGCTGTGTCCCCCCGGCTCCTGGCAGAATGCCCAAGGTCACTTCCGGTAAGCCGATTTTTGTCCCGGGCAAGGCAATGCGGGCATGACAGGACAGGGCAATTTCCAGTCCACCGCCAAGCGTCGTGCCGTGAAGGACGCAGAGGATAGGTGTCTCACACTCCTCCAGGAAATTGCAAAGGTCCGGAAGCCATGGGTCTTGGGGCGGCTTTCCGAACTCACGAATATCTGCGCCGGCAACAAATGTGCGGCCGTGGCCGTACAGGCCGATTACCCGGATGGTCTTGTTTCCAGCGAGGAGCTCAACTGCTTGCCAAAGTCCGCTGCGCACGGCATGTGAGGCCGCATTCACGGGTGGATTATTGATGCAAATCAGTCCAACCGGCCCCTGAGTTTCTACGCTGATCACATCGTTGATGTGATGTTCAGTCCCGGTGCCGTCTTGCATCAAATCCTCCCGTTTGTTGCCGTTTGACGCGGTTCGGGCGGGATTGTCAATCTTGGCGAGGTCTTGTCAAGAAGGCGGGCAATCAGGTTGCCTGGGTGTGAAAGCGCAGCGGTCTGGCTTCAGATCGATCAGCGGCGTCCCGTCGAGGCAGTCCAGCCCCCGGACAATCAATGAGGCTCCGTTTACCGCGACCAGTTTGGCGATGACTGTGCCGATCGGGTTTGGCCGGACGGGCGAGCGCAGCGCAAATGTTCCCTTGGTCTCGTTTGAATGCGCAGGGTTTTGGATCAGAAGATCCCGCCGGGACTGATCAAGCCAGTACAGCAGCTCTACATTGGAAAACCGGTCAAGCCCTTTGAGCGCGCGTCTGAGGGCTCGGGCACATCAATCTGCACTTCATTTTCGCGGATCCCGTTCATTTGACGTTGCCGATCATGGTGACAACCACCTTACTTGGCCGTGCTCAGATAGATCGTAGCCGCCAAGGGAGGTCGCCCGCTCATTAAATGTGCTGGTTCTTGCAAATGAGAAAAGCTGCTGCACCGGCTCTGTGAAGTACGCACGCTGATCGATCAGGAGATCGAAACATTCCTCGGCCAGCGGCAGGAATCTGAGTTTGAATTGATTGGCCATGGCTTCGATCCCAACGGCCACATCCGCCTCGCCTAAGGCAACACTGGCAGCTGCATCGCTTTCCGTATGCGCCGTGTTCGGCGCCGTGGCAAATGCGTCTATTCCGATTCCGGCCTTCGCCAGCAGCTTCTGGAGAAAAGCAAAGGATCCGGAGCCTTGTTGCCGGAGGACGAGACGTTTTCCGCGAAGCGCGGCTATGTCACTTCCAGACACATCAAGTTCGGAAGAAACCAACAATCCACGCGCCCGCTTAGCCCAGGATATCAGAACGCTGTTGGCCGGGTTTCTTGCCGCGACTCCATTCACGTTCCATCCGTTGGTGTCTGGCATATGCAGGCCTGCCAACGCGGCTTCGCCTGTCAAAAACAGCTCAAGCCCGTTCTGGCTGCCTTCCAAACGTGTTGCAAGCCCGCAATTGGAGGCCTTTACCGCCCAGTCGAGCAGAGGATCATGGGAGCCGGCAACCACATTTGGCCGGACAGTTTTTCTCGGCCCCGAGGCGTTCAGCCAGGCGTCGATTTCGTCAGCTGGAAACAACAGTTTTCCGGTGATACGCCGGTGTGGAATGTCCTCGGTTGCCGCAAGATCATAAACCTTGCGCTCTTTAACACGCAGAAGGTCGGCAACTTCCCTTGTTGTAAGAAAAACAGGTTTGTTTTGAACTGTGTCGTCCAAGTGTTCCACTCCGCTTGAGCGCTGGACCTTACTTCACAGGCAGGACCTTGCACAGGCGCCATTAATCAATTTCCCAGGCATGGCAGTCCTAGGCCCCATAACGGTTGCGATGCAGAAGGCGTTGTAAAATCAGCAATTGATGACGTAGTGTGACATTCAAACGTTGGGTGTTGTGGTCCAATATCTTTGAAGGGCGCGCAACTGCAGCGATTACGTTACCTAATCCACGCAGGAAAAATACTTCGCCTGCTTGCCTGCTAATGAGTATTTTTCCCGCAATTGTGCCGCGTTGCAAAATATAAAGTCGGCGGCTGGCTAAAAAATATTCATTTTTTTTCAGTGCCCCCTTTTCATGCGTAAACAGATTTGCTTTTCTAGCGGCATCGCGGCGGCGGAAGTGTCGGAGCGGTCCAAAACAAAAAATACCTATTTCAGGTTTGGGGACACAATGGAGAATTCTCGGGGCGCTGCTGTTAAGTATGACAGCGTTCAAAAGAGTTATGACGGGGAGAGCCTCGTTGTAAAAAACCTAAATCTCGACATTCCACCAGGTGAGTTTCTGACCATGCTGGGGCCGTCCGGGTCCGGCAAAACAACCTGCCTGATGATGCTGGCCGGCTTTGAGCCCGCTACTCATGGCGAGATTTATCTGAATGACCGGCCAATCAACAATGTGCCGCCGCATAAGCGCGGTATCGGTATGGTCTTCCAGAATTACGCACTCTTCCCGCATATGACGGTCGCCGAAAACCTGGCCTTTCCGCTCCAAGTCCGGAAAGTCGGCAAGGCGGAGCAGCAGGAAAAGGTGAAGACGGCGCTCGAAATGGTCGAGCTTGGCGCGTTCGGAAATCGGCGCCCGGCTCAGCTTTCCGGTGGGCAGCAGCAGCGTGTTGCCGTGGCGAGGGCCCTTGTTTTTGACCCCGAACTCGTCCTCATGGATGAGCCTCTTGGTGCGCTGGACAAGCAGCTGCGCGAGCAGATGCAGTACGAAATCAAGCACATTCACGAAAACCTCGGCGTCACTGTGGTCTATGTGACCCACGACCAGACCGAGGCCCTGACGATGTCAGACCGTGTGGCTGTTTTCAATGATGGCGTCATCCAGCAACTGTCGACACCCGATGATCTTTACGAGGATCCGCAAAACTCGTTCGTTGCCCAGTTCATCGGTGAGAATAACAAGCTCAACGGCAAGGTTGTCGAAGTGCAGGGCGAGGAGTGCCTTGTCGAGCTTGGAGACGGCACTAAGCTAAAAGCAGATAAGGTCAATGTGTCGTCCGTCGGAGATAAGACGACGCTTTCTCTACGCCCGGAGCGCGTTGAGTTCGACACACATGACCAAATGGACAATCTGGTGAACGGCCGGATTGAGGAACTCATCTATCTGGGGGACCACATCCGTGTTCGCATGAATGTGGCCGGCAATAGTGAGTTCATCGTAAAAGTTCGCAACCGCGGAGAGAAGCGCAAGCTGGGTGTTGGCGACACGGTCCAAGTGGGCTGGGCGCTCAACGACTGCAAAGCGCTCGACGCTGTTGGCTAACGATCGCCTGACGGCCGCCAAGGGCCGTGCGCGACACCAAACGGATCTGATCCGTTAAATCCTAAACAGAGGGAGCTACCAAAAATGAAGCTCAAGACTGCAATTCTCGCAGGTACCGCACTGGCATTCGCCAGCACGGCTGCAGTGGCGGAAGACATGACCGTCGTTTCATGGGGCGGTGCATATCAGGCGTCTCAGAAAAACGCATATGCCGATCCGTATATGGAAGCCAATCCGGATATCAACATCATCTGGGACGAGTCTTCCAACGAAGCGGTGGCGAAGCTCCGTGCGATGAACGAAGCGGGCAACGTGACCTGGGATCTGGTCGACGTCGTGGCCTCTGATGCCATGCGCCTTTGCGACGAAGGCCTTGCCATGGAAATCGACCATGATGAGGTTCTCGCAGCTGCACCGGACGGCACATCCGCTTCCGATGACTTCGGCGACCTGATCGTGTCGGATTGCTTCATTCCGCAGATCGTGTACTCAACCACCTTCGGATACCGGTCCGACGTGGAAGCGTGGGGCGGCAAAGAGCCGGACGACATCTGTGATGTGTTCGATCTGGAAGCTTTCCCGGGCAAGCGTTCGCTTGAGAAGCGTCCGATCAACAACATGGAATGGGCACTCCTGTGCGACGGTGTCGCTAAGGAAGACGTTTACGATGTTTTGGAGACCGACGAAGGCATTGACCGTGCATTCGCCAAGCTCGACAGCATCAAGGACAGTGTTGTGTGGTGGTCTGCCGGGGCAGAAACGCCGCAGCTTCTTGCCGATGGTGAAGTCGTGATCGGCTCCACATACAATGGCCGTTTGTTCGCTCTCATCGAAGAGCAGAAGCAACCGGTCAAGATGCTGTGGGACGCACAGGTGTTTGACCTTGATGGTTGGATCATTCCGACCGGTCTGCCGGATGACCGCCTGGCTATGGTCAAAGACTTCGTGAAATTCGCGACTGACACCCAGCGTCTTGCGGATCAGGCGAAGTACATCTCCTACGGTCCGGCCCGCAAGTCATCTGCACCGCTCGTTGGCCAGCATGCCGATCTTGGTATCGACATGGCACCGCACATGCCAACCGACCCGGAAAACGCCAAAAACACCTTCCTCTATAACTATGAGTGGTGGGCGGATTACCGTGATGACCTGGATGCGAAGTTCCAGGCCTGGCTTGCTCAATAAGCGATAAGTGAACTCGGCGGACGGGGTACGCCCCGTCCGTTCATCCCACCTTTTGACGAAAGTCCGTTTTCATGAGCGATGCCACCTCTAACCAGGTGTTGACGACACAGGATGGCAAACCGCTAAAAGCAGCGCTTGCACGCGCGCTCCGGCGGGAAAAAATGCGGTCCCTCCTTCTGATCGCGCCCCTTTTGATCTTTGTTCTGATCACCTTTGTTGCGCCCATTTTTGACATGCTGTTCCGCTCGGTCGAGAACCAGATCGTGTCGGAAACCATTCCGCGAACAGTGGTCGCTCTTGAAGAGTGGGACGCTGAAACAGGTGAAGCGCCAGGCGAGGACGTCTACAACGCGCTCCTGTTTGATTTCATAATCGCCGTTGAAAACAAGCGGCATACACAGCTTGGAACCCGTCTCAATTACGAGCAGACCGGCTTGTCTTCCATGTTCCGCCGGACCGGACGCCGGGTCGACGATTTTGGTGAGACCTATGCTGACCAGTTTATCGATCTGAACGAGGCTTGGAAGGAACCGGTTACCTGGGTGACGGTTATGGCAAGCCCGAGCTGGATCGAAGCGCAAAAGGCATGGGCTTCGAACCCGACGGGCCCTGAGCCGGCCTTTGAACTGTCTCCGGCTGCATTGGACGTTCTGCCTGCAACATCAGATCTTTACGGCGCCTTCGCGCAGTTTGTTCAGGTGGAGGAAAACGACAGTCCCACGGAAGAGGATCCGTGGACACCGATCTATAAGGCGCTCTACCAAGACCTGAGCGCCAATCCCAACGCTGCCACTGCCTTTTCCGGCGAGGCGGCAACTCTGGTCGGTCAAGCGGCTGCCGCGGTTCCTGCCTTTGAAACAGTTAGCGTGAAAGAACTGTTTATTGACGCGGATGAAGACTGGGGCAGCGCCGAGAACTGGGCCGTTATCAAGACGTTCGCACCAACCTACACGTCAGGGTATTTCCTGTCCGCTGCCGATGCGCAACTGACACCCACCGGTGTGGAAATGAAGCCCGACGACGAACAGATTTATCTGTTCCTGTTTTATCGCACCCTCTTGCTTTCGATTATCATCACGATTTCCTGCCTTCTTTTGGGCTACCCGATCGCGTTTCTTCTGGCGGCCCTGCCGCTGCGGTACTCGAACCTGCTGCTAATCCTTGTGCTTCTGCCGTTTTGGACCAGTCTTTTGGTCCGTACGTCGGCATGGAAAGTGCTGTTGCAGCAACAGGGGGTTATCAACGATGTGCTTGTGTGGACCGGGCTCATATCGGATGCGGGCCGGCTTGTGATGATCAACAACCAAACCGGAACGATCATCGCCATGACGCATATCCTGCTGCCATTCATGATCCTGCCGCTCTATTCGGTGATGAAGACGATTTCTCCGTCCTATGTCCGTGCCGCCAAGAGCCTTGGGGCCAACGACTGGACTGCGTTCTGGCGGGTCTATTTCCCGCAGAGCATCCCAGGTATTGGCGCTGGCGCGATCCTGGTGTTCATCCTGGCCATCGGCTACTACATCACACCGGAATTGGTCGGCGGTACATCAGGCATCTTTATCTCCAACCGGATTGCGTTCCACATTTCCAGTTCGCTGAACTGGGGCCTTGCGGCCGCGCTTGGAACCTTGCTGCTGGTTGCGGTGCTTTTGCTCTTCGTCGCCTACGACCGGATCGTCGGCATAGATAACGTGAAGCTTGGGTGACGATATGAGTGCTTTACCTCCTTACGCCTCCCCCCTTCAAAGAACGTGGTTCTACACGTTTCGGATATTGTGCGGGTTGATCTTCTTCTTCTTGATCTTCCCGATCATGGTGATCGTTCCGTTGAGCTTTAATGCTCAGGACTTTTTCACTTTCACCCCGGAAATGCTTGCCTTTGATCCGGCTGGGTATTCGCTGAAACACTATGACGACTTCTTCACGAACCCGGACTGGCAGCAAGCTCTGCGCAACTCGGTGATGATTGCGCCCGCCGCCACGATCCTGGCCACGGTGCTTGGAACACTCGCGGCGATCGGTCTGTCCCAATCGCATGTGCCCTACAAGTCCGCGATTATGGCCGTCCTGATCTCGCCGATGATTGTGCCGCTGATCATCTCTGCGGCCGGGATGTATTTCTTTTACTCCCGCATTGGTCTGCAGGGCACCTATTGGGGCGTTGTTCTGGCGCACGCTGCGCTCGGCACACCGTTTGTCATCATCACAGTGACAGCGACACTGGTCGGGTTCGACCGGTCGCTTGTCCGGGCAGCAGCAAATCTGGGCGCAGATCCGGTGACAACCTTCTTCAAGGTCCAGATGCCGTTGATCATTCCAGGTGTGGTTTCGGGTGCTCTGTTCGCCTTCATCACATCCTTTGATGAGGTCGTTGTGGTTCTGTTCCTCGGATCCGCCAGCCAGCAGACGTTGCCCTGGCAGATGTTTACGGGCTTGCGCGAACAGATATCTCCGACCATTCTGGCGGTCGCATCGCTTATGGTGGCAATCTCGATTGTCCTTTTGACGGTCCTTGAGTTGCTGCGGCGGCGCTCTGAGCGGCTGCGCGGATTGTCGCCGGGGTGATGCAGTAAGTGATTTGAGTGTTGGGCTGGAAACAGCCTGGCTGCTTTCGAACTGAACCGGTGGCGGAACGCCAGTCACTGGGCGGAGACGAGGTCTCCCGGCAGCACAACAATGAGACTATGGCCTGGCGGGCCGGCTTCTTCTTGAAGCCGGCCCGTTTTGCGTTTTGGTGGCCCGAAGGGGCGGAAAGGAGTGAACATGACTGATGAGATGATCCGGATCTATGAAATGAACAATGGGGAGAAGGCATTTTCGCCGTTTTCTCCGGAAGAAATGGACAGCCGGCAGCATAAGCTACGGACGCTTATGGCATCCAAGAACATCGATGCCTGCCTTTTCACGTCCTACCACAATATCTGCTATTACTCCGGCTTCCTGTACTGCTACTTCGGCCGAAAGTACGGGTTCCTGGTAACTCAGGACACGGCAACAACCATTGCCGCGGGCATCGACGGCGGTCAACCGTGGCGGCGGACGCACGGTGATGCGCTGATCTACACCGACTGGCGCCGCGACAACTATTTCCATGCGGTGCAGTCGTTGCTGGGCATGCCAAATGCGAAGATCCAGCGGCTGGGGATCGAGTTTGATCACGTCTCTCTGGACCTGATGAAGCAGCTTGAAGCGGCATTGCCCGGTGTTGAGCTGGTTGACATCGCCGCCGGTGCCATGAGCCAGCGGACCATAAAAAGCTCCGAGGAACACAAGCTCATTCGCGAAGGCGCACGCATCTGCGATGTTGGCGGGGCGGCGCTGGTGGATGCGGTTCAGGCGGGCGTTGCCGAACACGAAGTCGCCATTGCTTCAACCAATGCCATGATCCGGGAAATCGCCGAGTCATTTCCGTTTGTCGAGCTTATGGACACCTGGACCTGGTTCCAGTCCGGCATCAACACCGACGGCGCGCATAATCCGGTCACAAACAAAGTGGTTGAGGCCGGTGACATTCTCAGCCTCAACTGTTTCCCGATGATTTTCGGATATTACACGGCATTGGAGCGGACACTGTTCTGCGAACATGCATCGGACGAGCATTTGAGGCTCTGGGAGGTGAATTGCCATGTTCACCGCGAGGGTCTGAAACTCATTCAGCCCGGCGCACGGTGTAAGGACATCGCAAGTACGCTGAACGACATTTACCGTAGCCATGATCTGCTCCAATACCGCAGTTTTGGATACGGACATTCCTTTGGAGTCTTGAGCCACTATTACGGGCGGGAAGCATCCGTTGAGCTGCGGGAAGACGTTGAAACGGTTCTGGAGCCCGGAATGGTGGTGTCCATGGAGCCCATGATCATGGTTCCAGAGGGGCAGCCGGGCGCGGGCGGATACCGCGAGCATGATATTCTGATCGTGACTGAAGATGGGGCGGAAAACATCACCGGATTCCCATTCGGTCCCGAGCACAACATCATTCCCAAACGCTAGATTGGGAGCATCTCCCGATTGGATGAGAGCGCTTCGCGGACAATCCAATCGGGATTAAGATACTCAAACGCTCCAAAATTAAGCGTAATGACTTCAAGAGCGGCGCTCAGAGCGCGCCGCTTGTCAATTGGTGACGGTGCCGGTCGTTAGAATGGGCGCAGCATCAAGTTTGTGGGCATTGAGCATCTCGGCAATGTCGTTGATCGCCGCCACGAGCCTTTGCCGGTCTTCAGCGTTGAGGGCGGCAAATTTCTCCTCAAACTCCTCTTGTAACAGACCCGGCAGCGATTCTATCGCTTCCGTTCCGCCTTTGGTGAGCCGGGCGTGCACGATCCGCCGGTCCGAGGCGGATCGGTAGCGTTCGATCAGGCCCTTGGCCTCAAGTTTGTCCAGGATCGTCACAACAGTGGCCGAGCTTAAGTCAGCATGCTCCGAAAGTACCTTCGTCGTCACCTCGCCGAGATCCAATATACCTTGCAGAACCACGATCTGCGGGATCGTCAGGCCGGACACCCGGGACACTTCCCGTGAGCGAAGATCAATGGCCCGGACAATGCGCCGGATTGACTTGAAGATCTGAGCCGATTCAGTCTTTTCCATCATTTTAGCTCATATCATTTGAACTCTAATAATTATGGCTCTATATAACGCCTGCCAGTGATTAGCAAAGAGGAATTTTTCATCAATGTGCGGCATTTGCGGCGAAGTTGTATTTGGCAATGACACGGCTGATACGGGCCGGGTGGATAGAATGGCGCAAGCCATGGCCGCCCGCGGGCCGGACGCCATGGGTGTGTCCATGCGCGGACGCGTTGCTCTTGGCCACCGCCGGCTCAAAATTATTGATCTTAGCGACCAGGGCGCTCAACCCATGCAGGACCCGGAGTTGGGCCTGTCGCTTGTATTCAACGGGTGCATCTACAACTATCAGGAATTGCGCACCGAACTTATTGCTAAAGGGTACCGCTTCTTTTCCAGCAGCGACACCGAGGTTATCCTTAAGTCCTGGAAAGAATGGGGCAAAGACTGCTTTTCGCGGTTTCATGGAATGTTTGCTGTCGCCGTGCATGAGCATGACAGCGGGCGCATTCACCTGGCACGGGACCGGTTCGGAATTAAGCCGCTCTATGTCAGCGAGTCTGGAAACCGCCTCGCCTTCGCCTCTTCCCTGCCTGCGCTCTTGAAAGGCGGGAACATTGATACATCGATCGATAAGGTCGCGTTGAACCATTATATGAGCTGGCATGCGGTTGTCCCCGCGCCCAGAACGATCCTGAACGGCGTTCGCAAGCTCGGGCCGGCAACCGTCCGGACATATGAAGCCGACGGATCGTCTTCTGAGACAGTCTATTGGGCGCCTGACTTTGAAAAATCAGCCGCCGATACCGAGCGGTCCGCAGATGAATGGCGGGACATGGTTCTCGAGGGCCTGCGCAAGGCTGTGCGCCGCCGTATGGTTGCCGATGTGCCAGTTGGTGTTCTCTTGTCGGGCGGAGTTGATTCAAGCCTCATCGTGGGTCTGCTCGCAGAAGAAGGTCAGAAGGATCTTGCAACCTTCTCCATTGGTTTTGAGGAGGCAAACGGCGAGAAGGGGGACGAATTCCAGTACTCCGATCTGATCGCGGAACACTACGGAACCAATCACCACAAAATCTTCATTCCGTCCTCCGAGCTGCAAGAAAACCTGCCCGGCGCAATCGGTGCCATGTCCGAGCCGATGGTGTCCTACGACAATATTGGCTTTTATCTGTTGTCCCGCGAGGTCTCCAAACACATCAAGGTGGTTCAGTCGGGGCAGGGTGCCGACGAGGTCTTTGGCGGGTATCATTGGTACCCGAAACTGACCGGTTCCAATGCGCCTGTTGCCGATTACGCCAACGCGTTTTTCGACCGCACCGAAGAGCAGATGACCGAAGCAATTGCGCCCGACCATTTGTGTGACCGGCATGAGAGCCTCGCCTTTGTGGAGCAACACTTTGCCAAACCCGGTGCAGATGATCCGGTCGACAAGGCCCTGCGGCTGGACACCAACGTCATGCTTGTCGACGATCCCGTCAAGCGTGTCGACAATCACTCTATGGCCTGGGGACTGGAAGCACGGGTGCCGTTCCTGGATCACGAGTTGGTCGAACTGGCCGGCCGCATACCGGCGGAACACAAGCTGGCACAGGGCGGCAAGGGCGTTTTGAAAGAAGCCGCCCGCCTTGTGGTTCCGCGTGAAGTCATTGACCGTCCGAAAGGGTACTTCCCTGTACCGGCCCTGAAATACATTCAAGGTTCGTACCTCGACATGGTCCGTGACACGCTGACCAACGAGAAAGCCCGCAGCCGGGGGTTGTTCAACTCCTCCTATCTTGAGAAGCTGTTCAACGATCCCACGCAGTACATCACCAAGCTGCGCGGATCGGAGCTTTGGCAAGTCGCGCTTTTGGAAATGTGGCTGCAGGCGCAGGAGGTCTAAGCCATTGTCAGAAAAGAATCCTTCCCGTGCAAAAGGTGCCATGGGGCATCGTTTGCAGCGGATGCGGGACCATGGCATGAAGCCTGGGTTCCGCACGGATGAAGACGACCTTCCATCCGAGCAGGTTGTCAACTGCGGCTGGGGGCGGCTGCTGTTTGGCAACACTTTTTCCAATCCGGAAGATCTGGTGTCGGCGCTCAGGAACGAGCGGCCGGACCGGCGGGATATCGCTTTTTATGTGAGGGATCCGCACGTGGTTGTCGGAATGGCACCGCAGGAATTGTTTCTCGATCCTTCTCACACCTATCGCCTGAATCTGTCGACCTACCGGGCGGCACGTGATCCACGGAAAGGCTTCACGGTCCGGCGGCTGTCCTCCCGCAGCGATGCAGAGCAGATCAATGCGCTGTATGCTGGCCGCGGCATGGTTCCGGTCTCGGAAGACTATTTCTGGTCGCAGCTCGATCCGCGCGAAATCACGGTTCTGGTGGCGGAAGAAGATGAGACGGGAACCATTGTCGGCACCGCGATGGGGGTAGACCATAAGCGGGCTACCGGTGAAGCCGATCTTGGGTCTTCGCTATGGTGCCTCGCGGTTTCGCCGCAAGCCAGATTCCCCGGAATAGGCGAAGCGTTGGTCCGGCGGCTCGCGGAAGTGTTTCAGGCGCGGGGCAATCCGCACATGGACCTGTCTGTCATGCATGACAATGAGCAGGCCATCGCCCTTTATGAAAAGCTTGGGTTTGAACGTGTCCCGGTATTCACGGTCAAGCTCAAGAATCCGATCAACGAAGCGCTTTATGCGGGTCCGGCAACGGAAGATAAACTCAATCCCTACGCCACCTTGATCGTCAACGAGGCACGGCGCAGGGGCATTAACGCCGAGATCATCGATGCGGAAGGCGGGTTCTTCCGTCTTTCCTACGGGGGGCGGTCGGTTCGGTGCCGGGAATCCTTAAGCGAATTCACCTCGGCCGTCGCAATGTCCATTTGCGACGACAAGGCGACCACGCGTCGGATTGTTGAAGCTGCCGGAATTTCCGTGCCTGATCAGATGACCGCTGGCAATGGCGATCTGTCGGCGTTTTTGAACCGGTATGGCAGCGTTGTGGTCAAACCGGCACGGGGTGAGCAGGGCAAGGGGATCGCAATCGGTTTGACCGAACTTGCCGATGTGGAAGCTGCGATTGAGATCGCACGGACGTTTTCGAACGAAGTTCTGGTCGAGCAATGCGTCACCGGTCAGGATTTACGCCTTGTGGTGATCGACTACAAAGTGGTTGCGGCCGCTGTCCGAAGACCTGCTGAGATTCTTGGGAACGGGAAAAGCACAATTCGCGATCTTATTGAAGCCCAGTCCCGCCGCCGCTCAGCGGCAACCGGTGGTGAATCGCGCATCGTTATCGATGAAGAGGCCGAGCGGTGCCTTGCATCCGCCGGTTTCGGCCTGGACGATGTCCTGCCAGAAAATCAACGGCTTGCTGTGCGCCGGACGGCAAATCTACACACAGGTGGAACCATTCATGATGTGACGGGTGAGACCCACCATTCGCTTATTGAGGCTGCGATCCGGGCGGCCAAAGCCATCCAGATTCCGGTCACCGGGATTGATCTTATGGTCAAGGATCCGCGCGAACCGGAGTATCACTTTATCGAGGCCAATGAGCGTCCTGGCCTTGCCAATCACGAGCCACAGCCGACTGCTGAACGCTTTGTCGACTTTCTTTTCCCGCTGTCTCTGCCCAAAGCTGTCCGAGACACTTTAAACCGTGACCTGTCATGAGCCTTTTGACCATTGATATCGATTATCTGACAAAAGTCCTGAAACAGCTGCTCTCAATCCCGAGCCCGACTGGCTATACCGACGAGCTTGCCCGTTTCGTATCAAAGGAGCTGGAACGCCTTGGCGTTTTCTACGAAGTAACCCGGCGCGGAGCTATCCGGGCCAGGATTGATGGCAAAAAGACAAAGCCGGCACGGGCGTTCGTGTCGCATCTCGACACGCTTGGCGCCCAAGTGAAGGCGTTGAAGGACAACGGCCGGCTTGAGCTGGTGCCGATCGGAAACTGGTCGGCGCGGTTTGCGGAAGGGGCACGGACCACGGTCTTTTCTGAAAATGGAGCCTATACCGGAACCATCCTGCCGATAAAGGCATCCGGACATACGTTCAACGATGGGATCGACACGCTGCCCGTTGGCTGGGATTATGTTGAACTGAGGATCGACGCTTATTCCAAGTCGGTTGAGGATCTGCATCGGCTAGGTGTTGATATTGGTGACATTGTTGCCATCGATCCGGCGCCTGAGTTTCTGGAAAACGGTTTTATTGTCTCGCGCCATCTCGACAACAAGGCTGGTGTTGCCGTGATGCTCGCAGCGCTGAAGTCCATGGCAGAATCCACCAAGAAGCCGACTGTCGATGTGTTCTGGTTGTTCACGATCGCTGAGGAAACAGGGCACGGCGCCACGTCGATCCTGACCCCTGAAATCGCCTCTCTTGTCGCCATTGACAACGGGACTTCGGCGCCGGGACAGAATTCGGACGAATTTGGCGTAACCATCGCCATGGCCGACCAAACAGGCCCGTTCGATTACCATCTGACCCGCAAGATGGCCCAGCTTTGCCGCGACAATGACATCAAGTTTCAAAAGGATGTCTTCCGATATTACCGCTCGGATGCAGCGTCGGCGATAGAGGCGGGCGCGGATGTGCGCACGGCCCTGATCACCTTTGGTGTGGATGCAAGTCATGGCTATGAACGGATCCACATGCATGCCTTGAGGTCTCTGTCGGAATTGTGCACCGGCTACGCCTATAGTCCGGTCGAAATTCAGCGCGATGCCCGCGAGTTTGCAAGCCTGAAAGGCTTTACACACCAGCCTACGGAAGATGCTGATCAGGAATTGAGCCCGGAAACTGAGGAGCCGGGCGCAGAACCTGCAGAATGATGCGTGTTTCGGGGACGGTTTCGCTGTCAGCAGGTGCTCAGGTCGAGACCTGCTGACGGTCCCGCTCGAATTGCACAGTTCGAACAAGCCGATGCCATGCGGAAAGAGACCTAAGGCGTTTTCCCTCCTTAAACATTGTTATGAATGAAGTTTCGGAAGCTTTGAGGCGGCCCGAAATCTCTCTCGCCTTAACGATTGCCCTGTTGACTTTGAACGCCGGGGTCTTGTCCCGATCAAACTGATTGACGTATGTCAGTTTTTGGCGTGACACTGGTGGCAAAGGAGAGGGAATTCCGTGAAGCCGACCGTTCATGATATTGCTCGTGAGGCTGGTGTGAGTTTGTCCACGGTGGACCGGGTGCTGAATGGCCGGTCCGATGTGCGGCCGAAAAATGCCGAGCGCGTCAAGGAAGCTGTGCGCAAGCTTGGGTATGTCCGGGACACAAACGCTGCGAACCTTGCCAAAAAACGGCGCTACAATTTCAAGGTCGTTTTGCCTGAAGGCGCGAACCATTTTGTCGAAACGGTTGCCGAGGCTGTCCGTGATGCGGCCAATGCTGAAGTGACGGACCGCGCCGATGTGGAAATCGTCCATGTGAACACATCCGATCCGCACGCCGTGGTGAAGCGGTTGAAAGCGCTGGACCTGTCGGAGCTGGATGGCGTGGCAATGATGGTGCCGGAAACCCCCCAGGTCCGCGATGCGATTGCGCATATCAAAAGCGCCGGTGCCTATGTGGTCGCGCTCGTCTCCGATTTGCCGAACTCCCGCTGTGATCATTTTGTTGGCATAGATAATTTTTCGGCCGGTCAAACAGCTGGTGCCCTTCTGGGGCGGTTTTTGCGACGCGAAACAGGCTCAATTCTGGTCACGACCAGTTCCATGGTGGCGCGGGACAGCATTGAGCGCCGCCATGGCTTTGATGAAATCCTGTTGCGGAATCATCCGAACTTGAAGGCGCTTCCAACCATCGAGTTCTACGATGATCCGGACCGGATTTCCGAAACCCTGTCACATGCGCTTGCGGCACACCCGGACCTCAAGGCGGTTTATTCCATGGGATCCGGAAATGCAGCTATGCTAGGCGCGTTGACCGGTCGGACCGCGGCGCTGGGCTTGGTGGTTGTCGCGCATGACCTGACGCCTGTGACCCGCCAGGCGCTGATGAACGGCGAAATTGATGCCGTTATTGTTCAAAATGTAGGTCACGTTGCGCGTAGTGCTCTTCGCGTTTTGAGGGCCAAATGTGACAATGCAACGATCTACGAAGCGCAAGAGCAGATCCGGATCGAGATCATTTTGCGCGAAAACCTCTACTAAAACACACTTCATATAGCGCTCAGTGGCTGAAATTTGCGGGCGCTGGATGGGGATGCCCGCGCGAATCCATGCGCAAAAACAATAACCTTAGAAAAACAGAAGGACGTATGTCAGAAATTGAGTTGACGTGACATACGTATGTCAATACCGTTGAGCTGCACTTGGAGGAGTGCTGCCGCCGGGCGGAAGCGCGGTGCGCGACCATTTCGGGAGGAAATCAGCGATGAAAACTGCGAAACTTCTCGCGGCGACCGCCCTTGTGGCGGCGAGCGGGCTCACCGTCACTCATGCTCAGGCCGATGAACTCACACTCTGCTGGGCCGCCTGGGACCCGGCCAATGCCCTTGTCGAGCTCTCTAAGGAGTTTGAGGCCCAGTCTGGCCACACCATGAAATTTGAATTTGTGCCATGGCCGAATTTCGCCGACCGCATGCTCAACGAGCTGAATTCCGGCGGCAAGCTGTGCGACCTGCTCATCGGCGACAGCCAATGGATTGGCGGAGGCGCGGAAAATGGCCATTACGTCAAGCTGAACGACTTCTTTGACAAGGAAGGCATCAGCATGGACGATTTCGCTCCGGCGACCGTCTACGCCTATTCGACCTGGCCTAAAGGCACGCCGAATTACTACGCTCTGCCTGCCATGGGGGATGCCAACGGCTGGTTCTACCGCAAGGACTGGTTTGAGAAGCCGGAAATCCAGGAAGCATTTAAGGCTGAGCACGGACGCGATCTTGCGCCGCCGAAAACCCAGATGGAGCTTCTTGAAATCGCGCAGTTTTTCCAGGAACGGGAGATC
Organism: Roseibium denhamense; assembly: GCF_009711415.1. Lineage (GTDB taxonomy): Bacteria > Pseudomonadota > Alphaproteobacteria > Rhizobiales > Stappiaceae > Roseibium > Roseibium denhamense. Next base: position 127,021 of record NZ_SMLZ01000112.1, on the reverse strand, counting down.
GATGGCCAAAAACGGTATGGTGCTGCAATCTTCACAGAGCGCGGCTCGGAAGGCATCACAATGGGTGCCACGAGCTCCATGTATCCCTTCGGTTTCAAGTATGAAATGACGCCGGGCAAATATGACATGGAAGGCGCCGTGAATTCGCCGGAAGCGGTGGCAGGTCTTGAGTTCTACAAGGAACTCTACCAGACGGCGACGCCTCCAGGATACACTGACAGCTACATGGAACAGTCGCTGGACGCATTCAAATCCGGTCAGGTGGCCATGGCCATGAACTGGTTTGCCTTCTTCCCCGGCCTTTATGCGGATCCTGACACGGGTGGCGATAAAATCGGGTTCTTCGTCAATCCGGGCCAAGCCAAGGAAGCCTCCACGCTTGGCGGGCAGGGGATCTCCGTGGTCGCCTATTCCGACAAGCAAGATGCTGCTCTTGAATACATCAAGTGGTTCGCACAGCCTTCTGTTCAGAAGAAGTGGTGGGACCTTGGCGGATATTCCTGCCATGTCAGCGTTTTGAACGACCCGGGCTTTGCCGACAGTGCCCCGTTCGCGTCCGATTTCCTGCTTGCGATGGATGGCGTCATGGATTTCTGGCAGGAGCCGGCCTATGCGGAGCTTCTGCTTGCAATGCAAAAGCGCCTTCATGACTACGTTGTTGCCGATCAGGGCACGGCCAAAGAGGCGCTCGACAAGCTCATCGAAGACTGGACGGAGACCTTCGAGGACGAGGGCAAGCTCTAAGCTTGAATGGGAGCCCGGCCGCAGCGTTGCGGCCGGACATTGCAAAACTTCGGCGGGCGGCATCATGGGACAATGATCAGCCCGCCGGACTGTCCCGACCCACTCTTTCAACGGGCATCACATGTCAGACACGCCTTTCGACCGCGCAGCGAAAGCGACGCCACCCACTGTTGCGTCCAAAATCCGTGGTTTGAGCGACCGGGCGATCGCCTGGATCTTCGTCTTGCCGACGATCTTCTTGCTGCTCGCGGTGAATATTTTTCCGCTGATTTGGACCATCAATCTGAGTTTTACCAATTTCCGCGCGAACCGCCCGAACCGGGAGGTCGAGTATATCGGGTTCCGAAACTACGAGCGGATCCTCACCGACAGCGACATCTGGCTGACGATGCAGGCAACCGCGCATTTCCTCTTCTGGACGATCTTCTTCCAGGTGCTTATCGGCTTCACCCTTGCCTGGCTGATCAACCGGAAATTCAGGGGCAATGATCTTTGGACCACCTTGATTGTTCTGCCGATGATGTTGTCACCGGCGGTAGTGGGCAACTTCTGGACCTTTCTCTATCAGCCCCAGATCGGGCTATTTAACTACGGGATTTCCTTTTTGACGGGCGTTGATCCATCGTCTTTCCAGATGATCGGCGACGTTACGCTTGCGCCCTGGTCCATTGTGATCGTCGATACGTGGATGTGGACCCCCTTCGTGATGCTGATCTGTCTTGCCGGGCTTCGATCCATTCCTGATTACATCTACGAGGCCGCGGAAATCGACCGAGCCAGTCAGTGGCGGCAGTTCTGGACCATCACCATTCCCATGGTGCTGCCGTTTCTCATGCTGGCCGTCCTTTTCCGGGGCATCGAGAATTTCAAGATGTTCGACCTTGTGGTGCAGCTGACCGGAGGCGGGCCCGGCTCCATTACCGAGCTGACCTCGATCAACCTGAAACGCGAAGCTTTTGAGAAGTGGCGGACCGGATACGCCTCCGCCTACGCGATCATCCTTTTCGTCACGGTCTTCGGGTTGGCGTCAATCTACGTCAAGGCGCTGAACAAGGTGAAAGAACGATGAGCAGTTATTCCATCACCGAACCGTCCACGCCGCAGAAATGGTTCGCAGGCACACTCGTTGTGGCCTACGCCATCATCACGCTGTTGCCGCTTGTGTGGATCATTACTACAGGGTTCAAGTCCCCGGTTGATGCCATCGCCTATCCGCCAAAAGTGCTCTTTGAGCCCTCGCTTGAAGGATATGTGAACCTCTTCACGACCCGCACACGGGTCAGTCCAGAAACGCTGGAGGCCCTGCCGCCGCCAGAAAGCTGGTACGAAGAGATCGTGCGCAACCGCGATATGGTCATCGCCGGGCCCTCCCGCTATGGCGAGCGCTTCTTGAATTCGGTCATCATCGGCTTTGGATCAACATTCCTGTCGGTGTTTCTTGGAACGCTTGCCGCCTATGCCTTCTCGCGGTTCAAGGTGCCTTTGAAGGATGACCTCCTGTTTTTCATTCTGTCGACCCGCATGATGCCGCCGATTGCGGTTGCGATCCCGATTTTCCTGATGTTCCGGACACTGGGCCTGTCGGATACTCATCTTGGCATGATTCTGCTTTACACGGCGGTCAACATCTCTCTGGCCGTTTGGCTTCTCAAAGGGTTCATCGACGAGATTCCACGAGAATACGAAGAAGCCGCACTGATTGACGGCTACACGCGGTTCCAGGCTTTCTACAAAGTTGTCCTGCCGCAAGCAGCGACTGGCATCGCATCGACGGCGATTTTCTGCCTGATTTTTTCCTGGAATGAATATGCCTTCGCGGTCCTGCTCACCTCGGGAACCGCGCAGACCGCCCCCCCGTTCATTCCGACGATTATTGGCGTTGGCGGTCAGGACTGGCCGGCGGTGGCTGCTGGAGCAACGCTGTTCCTGGTGCCTGTCATGGTTTTCACCATCCTGCTTCGAAAGCATTTGCTGCGTGGGATCACATTTGGAGCGGTGCGCAAATGACCGGATTTTTTCAAGGACTGATGCGCTTCCGACGTGGCCCCTGGGAGATGCTCGCCTCCATTTTGATCGCACTGGGCGTGGTGATGCTGATGCAGCCGCTCGTCATGTGGGCCTACACCTATTCCTTCATTGTTACGCTGACCGGAACGGTGATGTTCATCGTTGTTAGCCATTTTCCGGACTAAGTGCATGGCCGAGATCATCATCAAAAACCTGCGGAAGAATTTCGGCGATTTCACTGCCGTCCAGTCCTCGTCTTTCAAGATCGAAGACGGCGAGTTCTTTATGCTTTTGGGGCCGTCGGGCTGCGGTAAAACCACGACGTTGCGCATGATTGCCGGCCTTGAGCTGCCGACAGCCGGTGAAATCTACATCGACGGTGAGGAAGTCAGCCAGAAGCCTGCACGCCAACGCGACATAGCCTTCGTATTTCAGATGTTCGCGCTCTACCCGCACATGAATGTGCGCAAGAACATCAGCTACCCTTTGGTCAGCCAGGGGATGGCAAAGGCGCAAATAAAAGAAAAAGTCGCCGAAGTGTCTCGTATCCTGGGCATTGAGGACATTCTGGACAGGCCGGTCGGCGGGTTGTCAGGCGGCGACCGGCAACGGGTTGCCCTTGGCCGGGCAATTGTCCGGGAACCCAAGGCCTTCATGATGGACGAACCGCTTGGGGCGCTGGATGCCGAGTTCCGTGAGCGCATGGCCGAAGAACTGCGGGCCCTACACGACCGCATGGGCGCGACGACGATTTACGTCACGCATGACCAGCTGGAGGCCATGCAGATGGGAGACAAGATCGTTGTCATGAACCATGGTGTCATTGAACAGTTCGGGACGCCGCAAGACATCTACGATAAGCCCGCAACCATGTTCGTCGCCGATTTTATCGGCTCTCCTTCCATGAACTTTCTGCGTTTCCATGGTCAGGTGCACACAGGGGCCACGAGCATCCGCATGCATCATGTTGACTTGTCTGTCCCGGCGGTTCGCGAACCGTTTGAAGGCGACATGGTTTATGGCATCCGCCCGGAGCATATTGCCTTGAGCGATTCAAGCGAGAGCCGCGGTGAAGTGGTTGCAGCTGAGTATCTCGGGACCACGCAAATCGTTACGGTCAAAACGGCAAGCGGGAATTTGAAGGCCCGGATATCGTCTGATCAGCCAGTGCGGTCCGGTGAGCAGGTTGGCCTTGCCTTCAATGGGGCAACGGCGACGCTTTTTGACAATCAGTCAGGCAAGGCCTTGCGGTCGGATCTCAACGAGGGAGTGCTTGCCCATGTCTGAGGTGCGTCTGCAAAATCTTTCCAAGGCTTTCGGGGACACTATCGCAGTTGAAGATGTCACCATGACGGTTCCCGATGGCGCATTCGTCACGCTTCTGGGGCCGACAGGAGCAGGGAAAACCACGATCCTGCGTCTAATTTCGGGTCTTGAAAGCGCGGATTCAGGCGACATCGTCATTGGTGGGCGGTCGGTAGCGGATGAAACGCCGGCGCAGCGCAACGTTGCCATGGTCTTTCAGCAATATTCGCTCTACCCGCATATGAGTGTGAAGGACAATCTGGCGTTTCCGCTACGCTCGCCGCTGCTCAAAACGCCGGAGGATCAGATCCAGCGCAAAGTCGCAGAGGTGGCGGATGTTCTGCGCATTTCGCACAAGCTCAACAACAAGGCGACCGAGCTCTCCGGTGGTGAAATGCAACGCGTCTCGATTGGGCGCGCTCTGGTCCGCAATCCGAACATTTATCTGATGGACGAGCCGCTGAGCTCACTTGATGCCAAGTTGCGGTCGGACTTGCGGATCGAATTAAAGCGCATTCAGGAGAGCCTTGGGGCAACGCTGCTGTATGTGACCCACGACCAGATCGAGGCCATGACCATGTCCACCCATGTCGGCGTTCTGGACAATGGCCGGATGGTGCAGTTTGGGTCCCCGCGGGAGATTTACGAGGACCCCATCAATCTTTATGTGGCCGGACGCCTAGGTCAGCCCCGGATCAACATCTTGCCGGCCGATATGTTTGCGGGGTCGCCAGATGGCGCACGGCAGATGGGCCTACGGCCGGAACACATCCAGCAAGGCGAAGGCAAACCCACAACCGTCAAGAGGGTTGAACATCTGGGCGACCAGATCCGCCTTCATTTGAAACTGGAGGGGCATGACGTGGTGACCCTGACCCATCCGAACAGCGAGCTGGAAGCCGGTGACACCGTGGCGATCCAACCACGCAATCCGCTTTACTTCGACGCCAGCGGCGCCCGCATCATCTGAGGAGAGGGAACATGAAGCAGTTCATCAACTCAAAGGAAACACTCGTCACAGAAGCAATTGACGGTGCCCTTCGAACAGCGGGCGGGCGCTTGGCTAGGCTGGACGGGTACCCGCATATCAAAGTCGTCGTCCGCACGGACTGGGATAAGTCCAAGGTCGCACTGGTGTCCGGCGGCGGTTCCGGCCATGAGCCGAGCCATGCTGGCTTTGTCGGGCAGGGCATGTTGACGGCAGCCGTGTGCGGAGAGGTTTTTGCATCGCCTTCGGTAGATGCGGTCCTGGCTGGAATACTGGCTGTAACGGGCAAGGCCGGGTGTCTGGTGATCGTGAAGAACTACACGGGTGACCGGCTGAATTTCGGGCTTGCGGTGGAGCGGGCACGTGCATTTGGGCTGAAGGTCAACATGGTCATAGTCGATGATGATGTTGCCCTACCAGACTTGCCGCAGGCGCGCGGTGTTGCCGGTACCTTGTTCGTTCACAAGATTGCTGGAGCACTGGCGGACCAGGGCGCAGATCTTGCAACCGTCACCGACGCTGCTGAAAAGGTGATTGCAGGTGCCGTCTCCATCGGCATGTCCCTGGACACTTGCACGCTTCCGGGGTCACCGAAGGAAGACCGGATTGGTCCCGGAATGGCGGAACTGGGTCTTGGCATCCACGGAGAAGCCGGGGTCGAGCAGGTGGTGTTCTCAAATGCCAAGTCCGCCATGGCTATGGTGGTTGACCGTTTGGAACCGGCGCTTGCCCCGGGGCCGCATGTGGCCCTTTTAAACAATCTCGGCGGCACTACCCCGCTGGAAATGTCCGTTCTGGCCGAAGAGCTCACACATTCCCGGATCGGCGGTCAAATCCGTTGGCTGGTCGGACCAGCCGCGATGATGACGTCCCTTGATATGCACGGGTTCTCGGTGTCTCTTTTGCCCGTCAGCAAGGCCGAAGAAGGATTGCTGCAAGCCCCTGTTGCTCCTTGGGTCTGGCCAGGCTGCCTCGCGCTAGCATCTGTTTCCATTTTGCCGCTGCCGGACGGACTGACCCCGATCCAGCCACTTGCGTCAAAGAATGAGGAAACCCGCAAGTTCCTCGAAAAGTGCTGCAAAATCCTGATTGAGGCTGAAGATGATCTCAACGCGCTCGATGCAAAATCAGGTGACGGGGATACCGGAAGCACGCTTGCGACGGCCGCGCGGGCGCTCATCAAGGCCCTTGACCGTATGCCCCTGGCGGATCTGACCCAGCTGTACCGCGCGATCGGTCTGGAACTCAGCCAGACGATGGGCGGCTCCTCCGGTGTTCTGCTGGCCATCTTTTTTGCCGCCGCCGGAGATGCATCCTCCTCCGGGCGGGACGCCGTTGATGCCCTAAAGGCAGGGCTGGACCGCATCATGGAGGTTGGCGGCGCAAAACCCGGTGACCGGACGATGATCGACGCCTTGATGCCCGCTCTGAACGCACTGGATCAGGGTATGGAGGCTGCGGCCCGTGAGGCTCGGCAAGGGGCAGATGCAACCGCACGGATCACGCGCGCGCGAGCCGGCAGAGCCAGTTACGTCTCGGAGGCGAACCTTTCAGGACATAATGATCCAGGTGCCGAGGCTGTTGCCCGGCTTCTGGAAAATCTGGTCCGGGAGGCCGTTCCCACAAGCTAATCTGGATTTGAAAGGCCCGCCGTTCACTAAAGCGCCTGAGGGAGGAACTCATGAAAACGATTAAGGGGCCCGCACTGTTTCTGGCCCAGTTCGCCGGAGATGAAGCGCCGTTCAATTCTTGGGACGGGATCACAAAGTGGGCAGCGGAGTGCGGATACATTGGCGTCCAGGTTCCAAGCTGGGACGGACGGTTGATTGATCTTCAAAAGGCTGCAAGCTCGAAGACCTATTGCGACGAGTTTATCGGGGTTGCCCGGGCAAATGGCGTGGAGGTTACGGAACTCTCCACCCATTTGCAGGGACAGCTCGTCGCGGTTCATCCCGCTTATGACACTGCCTTTGACGGTTTCGCCGCCGAAGACGTGCGCGGTAATCCGGCTGCGCGCCAGGCGTGGGCCGTGGATCAGGTCAAAATGGCCTTGTCCGCGAGCCGGAACCTAGGGATCACGGCGCATGCCACGTTCTCCGGAGCGCTAGCCTGGCCCTATGTCTATCCCTGGCCGCAACGGCCCGCAGGCTTGGTTGAAACTGCTTTTGACGAATTGGCCCGGCGTTGGCGGCCGATCCTGGATCATGCCGAGGACATGGGAGTTGATGTTTGCTACGAGATACATCCCGGCGAAGATCTGCATGATGGCATGACCTTCGAGATGTTTTTGGACAGGGTTGATCAGCATTCCCGGGCGCAGATGCTTTATGACCCGTCTCACTACGTTTTGCAGTGTCTCGACTATCTCGACAACATCGACATCTACAAGGACCGTATCGGGATGTTTCACGTCAAGGATGCGGAGTTCAATCCAACCGGGCGCCAAGGGGTTTACGGCGGCTATCAGCCGTGGGTCAGCCGGGCCGGACGGTTCCGCTCCCTGGGCGATGGTCAGGTGGATTTCGGCGCGGTTTTCTCCAAGATGGCGGCAAATGACTTTGACGGATGGGCTGTTGTGGAGTGGGAATGCTGCCTCAAGCACCCGGAAGACGGCGCTCGGGAAGGAGCTGCATTTGTGAAAGATCACATTATTCGTGTGACTGAAAGGGCCTTTGACGAGTTCGCCGGCAGCGGTACTGATGAAGCGGCCAACCGGCGCATGCTCGGGATCTGATAGGAGAAGACGATGACAATCGAAGGTCAGGACACGGATTTCGTGCGGCCCGTCCGGCTTGGTATGGTGGGCGGCGGCAAAGATGCCTTCATTGGCGCGGTTCACCGGATCGCCGCGCGGCTTGATGGATGTTTCGAACTGGTTGCCGGGGCTTTGTCTTCAACGCCCGAAAAGGCGCAAGAGTCCGGCCGGGCGCTTGGTCTGAAGCCTGACCGTATCTACGGTTCTTTCGAGGATATGGCCAAGCGCGAAGCGCGATTGAAGGACGGAATTGAAGCCGTCGCGATCGTGACCCCCAACCATGTTCACTATCCGGCGGCAAAGGCATTCCTAAAGCGCGGCATCCATGTCATCTGCGACAAGCCGATGACCTCTACCCTGGCCGATGCCAAAAGGCTTGCAAAGGCTGCGGAAGCGTCGAGTGGTCTCTTTGTCCTGACCCACAATTACACCGGTTACCCTATGGTCAGACAGGCGCGGGAAATGGTGGAAAAGGGCGCGCTCGGAACCATCCGGGTCGTGCAGGTCGAATACGCACAGGACTGGCTCACCGTTGAGCAAACCAACAAACAGGCGGATTGGCGGACGGATCCCGCGCGGTCTGGAGCGGGAGGGGCGACCGGGGATATCGGCACACATGCCCATAATCTGGCCTGCTTTGTCTCGGGATTGCGCGTGGAGAGGCTTGCCGCAGATTTGCAGTCTTTCGTCCCCGGCAGGCAGGTGGATGACAATGGCCACGTAATGCTGCGGTTTGCCGGCGGGGCGAAAGGAATGCTGTGGTGCTCTCAAGTGGCACCTGGAAATGAAAACAATCTGAAACTGCGTGTTTACGGCGACAAAGGCGGTTTGGAGTGGCATCAGGAAAATCCCAACTACCTGCATGTCTCGCCCTTTGGGGAACCTCCTCATGTGATTACGCGGGGGGGTGCTGGCATGTCCGGGACGGTTGCCCCGGCAACGCGCATTCCACCTGGCCATCCGGAAGGCTACCTTGAGGGCTTTGCCAATCTCTACAAGGAAGCTGCTGACGCCATCAGGTCACATCAGGCCGGTAAAACAAGCATGGGCCTGCTGCCGGGTATACGTGAAGGTCTCGATGGCGTCCGGTTTGTGGACGCCTGCGTACGTTCCTCTGCCAAAAAAGCAGCCTGGATCGAGCTGGAGTGATTATCGGGAGACAATATTCCACTCACCGGTTCGTTTTTTTCTTTGTTCCTGCTGTTCCGCGGGAACCGCCATGGGCTTACACACACTGCGGCGGTTCGTGCGTAACATCGAGCCTGCCAAAGCGCATCGAAATTAGAGGAAACGGGGCACAAATGCCCCGCTTTTTTGTAGTTCGGCCGACTTCGTCGAACTGTAAATCGGTTCGTCAACAACCGGCGGGGTTCTTGCCTTGCGCGCAATCGAATGATGCCAACGCCGCTTGCTTATAATCATTCAAAGAACAGGCCCACAAATGCACCTTCTGCTTGCCGGTGCCAAATTCTGTGCGTCATGCTACAAAGGCTTCTGGTCCAACGCAGCGTCGGCCGACTCCGGCACACCTAAGATCCCTGTAAAATCGGCAAAAATGACAATGCGACCATTTTGATCTGATGGCCGCATACCGACGTAAAACTAGCAGGAGATCTCCAAATGATGAAACTTGCGGTTTTGTTAGTCTGTTTTTGCCTGCTCGTACCAGCGGCTGCGCCGGCGCAGCAGAGGCCTGCGGGTGTGTTGACTGACACGGTGACGCAGGAACAAACCAGCGAGACAATTTCCATTTTTGGCGAGCTTGTGGCAGAACGGCAAAGCCGGGTAGCTGCCCGGATTGCTGGAGTAGCTGATACGGTGCCGGTCGAAGTCGGCGATACCGTGCAAGATGGCGATATTCTGGCGACCATCGACAGTGATTTGCTCAGCATTGAGCTGGCCCGGGCTGAAGCAGACCTCTCGGTAGCGAAAGCTGCTGCCGATACGGCCCGTCTTCAAGTGGAAACGGCCCAGACGGTCTATTCCCGCGCTGAACGCCTGCAGCAGCGGTCCATCATTTCAGAGGCAGTATATGATGAACGCCTGAACGTTCTGTCGGTTGCCAAAGGCCGCCAGGCGGAAGCCGCTGCGCGGGTGAATGTCGCAGAAATGGCGCTCCGCCGGGCAAAATACGATCTCGACAATGCGATGGTACGCGCGCCGTTCAACGGCATCGTGATTGAAGTTGGCACGGAGGTTGGCCAGTTTGTCGCGCTTGGCAGCGAGGTTGCCCGGCTGATCGACACGGATGACATCCGCGTGGAGGCCAATGTACCGGCTCGGTTTATCGAGGCGTTGCAACCGGACCAGACTGTTTATGGCACGACCGGATCGGGCGGTGCCATCGTTTTGAAGCTCAGGGCGGCACTGCCGACAGAATCTTCCGCAACCCGCACCCGGCCTGTGGTGTTTGATGTCGTCTCAAAGGAGGGGATCGCCGCAGCAGGCCAATCACTGACTTTGGATCTGCCGGTCAGCGCACCGCGAAGTGTTCCAGCGGTACCCAAGGACGCACTTATTCAAAGCCGTGATGGATGGCAGGTTTTTGTGGCCAAGGATGGCATCGCAGAGCCACGTTCGGTCCAGATCGGCATTGCCCTTGGCGACCGTTACGAAGTGACCTCCGGGCTTTCCGTCGGGGACATCGTCGTTGTTCGCGGAAATGAACGTCTTCGGCCCGGTCAGCAGATTGCGCCGACTCCGGTAAATGGGGCCAAACAGGGCAACCAGATTGGTGATGGCGGGGCTGCAGGGCCGCAAAAACAGGCCGCCGCCCGCACTGCGAATTGAGTGCGCCGGACAGTCAGGGAAACATGTAAGGGCGACAGCTCATGAATCTTATTCGCATCGCCATTGACCGCCCGGTTGCCGTTCTGGCCGTTGTGGTCATGGCTGTTCTATTTGGTGCACTCGCCCTGACCCGCATCCCGGTTCAATTGGCACCCGATGTGCGCAAGCCTGTCGTTGTGATCGAGACAAATTGGCCAGGGGCCGCGCCTGCGGAAATCGAACGCGAGATTGTGAATCTTCAGGAAGACGCGTTTCGCGGTCTTGAAGGCCTTGAGGAAATGACCAGCCGGTCGCGGACCGGGCAGGCGGAGGTCACTCTTGAGTTTTCCGTCGGGTCCAGCATGGGCGACATTCTGCTGCTTGTATCGAACCGGCTTGATCGGGTGGACGGTTATCCGGCAGAAGCAAGCGAACCAACCCTCAACACCTCCGGATCCGACGACAGCCCGATCGCCTGGGTAACATTGCGGGCGCAGCCTGGAAACACCAGCGCTCTGCCCGAGTATGGGGATTTTGTAGAAGACGTTGTCAAGGAACGCCTCGAGCGGGTCGATGGCGTTTCAACCGTAAATGTCTTCGGCGGTGTTTCGCGGGAACTTCAGATCATCATCCGCCCGCAAGAGCTTGCCCGGTACGGGCTGACGATTCCTGATGTTGTGCGGCAGCTCAGGGCGGAAAACGTGTCCTTGTCCGCAGGAAACGTGGACGAGGGCAAGCGGCGCTACGTTGTTCGCGCAGAAGGCAGCCTGGACACAGTGGAAGCGGTCAGGAGTGTCGTGCTCAGGTCAGAGCGGCCGGGCGAGGTCGGCGCGCGCGGACGGGTTCTGGTTGGCGATGTTGCCGATGTGTCTTTTGGATATGAAGAAGCCACAGCACGCTTGCGCTTCCGGGGGGAACCGGGTCTTGCATTCAATATTGTGCGGGAGCAAGGCGCCAATGTCATAGCCACCATGGAAGAGGTCAAAACCGTCCTCGACGAGCTGGAAGCGGGACCTGTTTCCGAAGCAGGCCTCGTCATGGAGCAGGTTTATGATGAAACCATTTACATTCAGGGCGCCATTGATCTGGTGGTACAAAACATCTGGATCGGTGGCTTGCTTGCGGCTGGCGTCCTGCTGCTGTTCCTGCGCAGTCCCCGCGCAACGCTGGTGATCTCGCTCGCCATTCCAGTGTCTATCGTTGCCACATTTGTAGCCATGGCAGCCACCGGCCGGACTTTGAATGTGATTTCCCTCGCTGGTATCGCATTTGCCGTTGGCATGATCGTGGACGCTGCCATTGTTGTTCTCGAAAACATCTACCGGCTGCGTGAAAAAGGCATGTCCAAACGGGAAGCTGCCTATGAGGGAACCCGCCAGGTCTGGGGGGCGATCCTTGTGTCGGCATTGACCACGGTCATGGTGTTCATCCCGATCCTGCTCATGGAACTTGAGGCCGGGCAGCTGTTCCGCGACATCGCCGTTGCCATTTCCGTGTCGGTCCTCTTGTCGCTCGTTGTTGCCATCACGGTGATTCCCGCGCTGTCGTCGCGCCTATTGTCCGGGGCTGAGGTGGGCAAGCGCCGTTTGCCCGGCATCGACCATATAGCCGCCGGCTTCAGTTGGCTCGTGATGGCCTATGTCCGGCTGACAGTTCGTTTCCGGGCTGTGGGGCTTGTTATGGTGGCCGTCATTGCTGGTGGCGCCCTAACCCTCGCCTGGGCCTACCTGCCCAAGCTTGAATACTTGCCGGAGGGCAACCGCAACCTGGTGTTCGGGCTCTTGATACCGCCCCCTGGATACAATCTCGACACCACAGAAACCATCGCAGAGCGTATTGAGAATGTTGCTCAGCCTCTTTGGGAGGCACGGCCCGAAACCGCCACAAATGACGGTACTCCGGCAGTTGATAGCTTTTTCTTTGTTGCAAGACCTGGGAGCAGCTTTGTTGGCGCCTCGGCGGTGGATGAAACCCGTGTCGCTGAACTGATCCCGGTCCTGTCCCGGCCGATATTCGCCGAGCCTGGAACATTCGGATTTATGACCCAGCCATCTCTGTTTGGCCGTGGGATCGGCGGCGGGCGAACGATTGAGCTGAACGTGTCCGGGGATGAACTGGAGGAGATCCTTGGCGTTGCGGGCCGTGCTGCCGGAATAATCGCAGGCGTCCTCCCACGCACGGAAGGCCATCAATTCCGTCCGATTCCAGGTCTTGAACTTGGGGCACCCGAGCTGCGTTTGGTTCCGGACCGCGTCCGTCTGGCCGATGCGGGACTGACAACGGAAGCACTTGCAAGCACCGTAGACGCCTATAATGACGGGATCCGGATCGCTGAAATCAGCGTTGGCAACCGCAGGCTGGATCTGAAACTGCTGGGCGATGAAGACGCGTTGGAAGGTCTGCGGACCCAGGATGTTGGGGCATTCCCGGTTGTAACCTCGGACGGCCAGATTATCCCGGTGTCCGAACTGTCTGAGGTCCGTTTGACCGCGGGCCCAACCGAAATACTTCACCGCGAACGGTTGCGCACCGTCACTTTGGAAGTCCGGCCGTCCGACACTCTGCCGCTGGAAGCGGCTGTGGAATTACTGCAGTCGGAGGTCGTTGATGTTCTTCAAAGCCAGGGGTTGCCGTCCGGGGTCCAATTGTCGGTGTCCGGAACTGCGGACCAGCTTTCGCAAACGTGGAACGCCATCCAGATCAACCTTGCGGTCGCGATGATCATTGTATTCCTTGTTATGGTGATCTTGTTCGAGTCGTTCCTGCTGCCGCTTGTCGTGATGATATCGGTCCCGGTTGCGGCTGCCGGCGGCGTTGGCGGTCTTGCCCTGTTAAACCGGTTTCAAACCCAGCCACTCGATATGCTGACCCTGCTCGGCTTCGTCATTCTGGTCGGGATTGTGGTCAACAATGCCATCCTCATCGTCCATCAGACGCTGTATCATTTGCGGCAGGATGGAATGGCGCCAATCGACGCGATTGAAGAAGCGACGCGAAATCGTATCCGGCCTATATTCATGTCGACGCTGACATCGGTCTGCGGGATGTTGCCGCTGGTGCTTTTCCCGGGCGCAGGGTCGGAACTTTATCGCGGTTTGGGTGCGGTTGTCGTTGGAGGGCTATCCATGTCCGCCTTCCTGACCCTTTTGACTGTGCCGCCCTTGCTTCGGGTCATCTTGTCCGTGGATGTAACGCAGACCACCAAGGCTGGGCCAGCTACGGCACCCGCACCGGCAGAATGAAAGGACCACCGGTCTCCTGCAAGCAATGGGGCAAGGGTTTTAGCGCCTCGGGCGTTTGTCGATCCGGATCAATGCCCGCTGAGTTAGTCCGAATTCGGCCCCAATTCATGTACAAGGTGGGCAGATTATTAGCCAAGGTGGTGCATGCGCCGGATCATTATCTGGACAATCGTCTTTTTGATTTTCAACGGGGCGCTCGGCCTGTTCGCCTTTGTAACGGGCGGGCAGAACGGAGCGGTCCATTGGAGCACCGCGAGCAGGGAGCCTCTTGGCATCGCACCTGATCCGCTCAGGGACCGCCAGGCCATAGTGCAGATCTATGCGGCCAAGGCTTTTAGCTGGCGCGGATATTTTGGCGTTCACAGCTGGATTTCGATCAAGCCAGCCGATGCAGCCCACTTTACCACCTATGAAGTGACCGGCTGGCGCGTCCGTCATGGCGGGCGGGCCGTCTCGTCGTCCCGCCGGGCTCCCGACAGCCGCTGGTTTGGCTCCGAGCCCCAATTGCTGGCAGAGCTTCGGGGAGAAACTGCTGCCGCTGCGATCCCACGACTTCAGAATGCGATCCAGAATTACCGGTTCGATGGGCGGTATACGGTTTGGCCGGGGCCGAACTCCAATACATTTATTGCCCATCTCGGCCGTACCGTTCCCGAGCTGAGGCTCGATTTGCCGCCTACGGCCATCGGCAAGGACTTCCTCGAAGAAGGGTTTTGGGCAAGAGCCCCCAGCGGCACAGGGTATCAGATCTCAGTGCTTGGGGTGTTCGGCCTCATGCTCGCCCTGGAAGAGGGGCTTGAGCTGAACATTCTCGGCTTGACCTACGGGATTGATGTGAAAGACATTTCTCTCAAATTGCCGATGGTCGGCCGACTGGAGCTTTTCTCATCTTCTGCGCCTGGGGCTTGAAGGCGTTTCGTGTTGAGTAGCGCCATCACTTTGGGCAGCTGTTGCCTTTCCTGTCAGCTCTTGCGGCCGTCATTCCTTTAAGCCGTAGTCGACTGATCGACCATGACCGGAGCCCCAGTGATTGAGAGCCGTGACTTCCACGGTATCTGCTTTACGATCACATGGCTGGAACCGGCAATTGGCAGCGAGGCAGACTCCAGCCGCTCCTATGGTATCACGAGCTAGCGAAAGCATAGGGTCCGCGCCGGGTTTATGGGCTTTGCGCCTGGTTGAGATCCAGCACGCCGACGCGCTCGCTATCATGCGTCTTCTCTCCGCAAGACTGCTGTGGGCATCCTACCTCGTGACTGTGCCCAGAAGCGGCTCAGCCAGTTTCAAGACCGTCAAAGCAAAGGCTAACTGACGCTTGATTTACTGTAATTTAGATTGGAAAAATTGGCGCACCCGAGAGGATTCGAACCTCTGACCTCTGCCTTCGGAGGATTGTATAAATCTATAAGATATTGAATTCATGAGATTTCTCGATTTTTCGTGTTCTCGAAAATTTCCGATTTTTCCCGGATTTCTCTTTCCGTGGAATTGGTTCTGCGAGCATTTCGCGAACGTCCCAAGCGCTGTGCCATTTCACGAATATGGTCGTTGTTGAAATGGGAATAGACCTTCTCCAAGGTCTGGAAGCTCATCGCCATGTACTCTGAGACGTCAGAGATTTTTTCGCCCGCCTGAACCAGAAGACTCACGCGGGTATGGCGAAGAGTGTGCGGGGTGACCTGTTTCAAGCCTGCTTTTTTGGCAGCTTGCCGAAAGCCTCTATCGATGCTTTTGACGCGTCTGGCCGGATTGTGTTTTTGATGAAAGACGAAGTCGGTCTTTTTGCCATATAGGTCGAACCGACGTTTCAGATGCCGTAATAGCTCCGGTGGCATCGGGATGTGAGACCGAGGTTTGCCGCCCTCGGAATCAACTTCCTCATCGAACTCCGCGCCGTCTTTGTTGAAGTTCAGTTTTCCCGCTTTGAAATCGATTTGCGTCCATTCCAGCTCCATGATCGCGCTCTTGCGGGCTCCCGTGTAGAATGCAATCATCAAAAACAGCCGCAAAGTGAATTTGCTCCGGTATTCGTCGCCAGCAGCCCAAAACAGGCGGACATACTCGGATTGTGTCAGCCATCGCTTCCTGGGTTTGCTGTCCTTTGGAAGTTCTGGAAAACGAAACTCCTGCAAGCGGTTCATTTTGATTGAATGATTGACTGCGGATCTAAGGTCCGTAAGTTCGCGGCGGCAGGTCGACCGCTTGCGAGAACTCGACCTCCAATACTGCTCGACCGTCTCCGGGTTGATCTGATCAACGGTTTTATCCTGCCAGAAGGTAAGGAGATTGGACAACGAGTAGCTCAAGCGTTCTGCCGCTTTCTTTCCCATTTTGAAGTTTGCATAGTCGTCCAACGTTTGAGCAATCTTCATTTTGTGCGGCGGAACGGGGCGCCCTGTTCGTTGGGTACGCCTATCCCTCAGGAAGTCTTCGAGCTTTTCCTCAGCTTCGTCACGGTTCGAAGTACCTGTTGAACACTCACGTCTTTTTCCAGTCTCGGCATCGTGGAATACAATGAAGAAGAACGGCCGGTTCTTGCGCTTTTTGAGTTTTGGTGGGTCTGCGGGTCTTGGCATGGCTCAATCGTGTTTCGTTCAATCAACTCTTCAATTGCTCCTTCTGGAAGGAACAGGCTTCCATCGATCCTCACGTGTCGGATCTTGCCCAGGCTGATCCAGGCACGGATGCGTTTCTCGGTGAAGATTGTGCGTTCAGCGGCTTGTTTCGGGGTTTCTAGGTTCATTTCAGCCTTTCCCTTGAACAGAGTGTGTGGATCTACCGAGCTCCTCCATTCGATGCCGGATACATCGCACGATTTCGCTGTTCAACGAGGACGCGTTCTTCTGGGTTTCCAACTCCAAGAATCGCTTGGTCTCAACAGGCAGGCGCACGAGAATCCGCGGCCAGTTTTGTTTATTCATTTGACATGCTCCGAGTTAGTAGCATTGTGCTATCTATCGGCGCACCATATGCCATAAAGATCGCATTATGCTAGTATTTTCTGTATAGCACTTCGCGAGTATCAACAGGCCATGACGAGCCAGACCAAAGCCAAAGATAAAGATCAATTTGTCGTTCGCCTTCCGAACGGCATGCGCGATCAAATCGCCGAGGCAGCAAAACTCAGCAATCGTTCCATGAATGCTGAAATTGTTGCCCGGCTAGAAGAGACTTTTTTGTCCAGCGTTTCTGCCAGGTACAAATGGTCACTTGCGCAGATCAATGACGCGGCCGATGCGAAAATTTCTGTTTCGAAAGTCGCTGAGGCTGTTTCGGAAGAGACGGCGGAGCAATTAGAACGCGTCTTTGGTGGGAGCGCATATCCACCTTTTGAGCTTTCCGACCGAGTTGCCAAATATCTGAATGTTCGTCCGGATTGGCTCAAGCACGGCGAAGGTCACCCTTTCGAAGTGGATGCCTTGGGCTCTTATGGTGTGAAATTGGCGGAAAAACTGGCGAAACTCAGCCCTAAGAAAATAGCATTTATCAGAAGTACGGCCAGGGAAGGCAACGTGGCGATTGTTACGATGCATGATGGGTTCAACTGCCAAATTTTTAAAACTACGTTGAATCTCAGCGAAGTGGTGGGGGGCTCGGGCGAATATGATCAAGCCAGTTTTTCTAACACCTGCAGAAAGCTGAGTGCGGACTATAGGAAGTTTGACTCTTCAGGGTATCTCTTGGAGCCGGAGCCATTTGTTCAGCTCATACATGGAGACCTTAATCCCCTTCTTGCAATCAAGCAGGCCCGTTCTTCGTCCTGGTTTTTAGATTGGTGGCAACCGTCCAGCTTTGAAAAGCAGGCAAATGACTATGGCTATTGGGCCGGCTATCAAGAGCTATGCAGAAGAGTGTATCGCAATCTCGAACTCATCGAGGCCTTGCGAATAGAGCGTGACGAAATTTTGAGTGAATAGCTGCCGCGGAATTCAGTTCTGCCGTCAAGCAAACTCCTCGACTGCCATCCGCGTCAGCCAGCTAGAGGCTCTCCGTTACACAGAGCGTTACTTTCACCAATTTAATTAGCGATGGCGCTTAATTAACGAAATCGATGTTTCCTTAATTAACGAACTTCGTTATTTAAATCTCCGTACTCAACGCTCTGGAGCCATTGTCGTGTCCGAAACCAGCGAACTTGATGGACGTTTAGGAAAGTTTGTTGAGACGTCTGTAGCCGGTGAACGTGCGCGCGCCTTTGTACCCCCACCACTGCCACCGAAGCCTTCTATTGACCTCTCAAACTTGCTGACACGCTTGAGCGCGGCAGAACGGGCCTTGGGGCGGCTCGATGGAGTTTCCGTGCTTCTGCCGAACAAGGAACTCTTTCTCTACATGTACGTCCGCAAGGAAGCGGTTTTGTCCTCGCAGATCGAAGGCACACAATCGACACTGTCCGATCTCTTAAGGTTTGAAACGGAAGCAGTCGCGGGTGCGCCGCTTGATGACATTCGAGAAGTTTCCAACTACGTCGACGCTATGATGTACGGGCTTGACCGGATGGCCTCGTTGCCGATTTCCCTTCGCTTAATTCGTGAGATGCACAGCAGGCTGCTCGACAGCGGACGCGGCGCCACGCAAAACCCTGGTGAATTTCGCAGCTCCCAAAACTGGATCGGTGGTACCCGTCCAGGCAACGCAATGTTCGTGCCCCCACCACCAAACGAGGTCATGAATTGCCTCGGTGACTGGGAGCAGTTTCTGCATGCTGATACTCAAGACATTCCGCCGCTCATCAAGGCGGGTTTGCTTCACGTGCAGTTCGAGACGATCCACCCTTTCCTGGACGGAAACGGAAGACTTGGCCGTTTGTTGATCACGCTGTTTCTGTGTGCCGAGGGCGTTCTGCGTCAACCGCTTCTCTATCTCTCGCTGTATCTGAAGACAAATCGTGCAGACTATTACCGCCTCTTGCAGGAAGTGCGTGAGCGCGGTGCCTGGGAAGCTTGGCTCGAATTCTTCCTTGATGGTGTGGCGGACACCGCTAATCAGGCCTTTGAAACCGCGAACCGGATTGCATCTCTAATGGCAGAAGATCGCGAGCGGATTATTGCAGAAGCGGATCGGACAGGCTCTGTCCTTCAGGTCCATGACCTAATGCGTACGCGACCGTTCCTGACAGCGAGTGCTGCAGTGGAACAAAGCGGGCTCACTATGCCTACGGTCAATGCGGCTTTGGCGCAGCTGCAAACCCTCGGCCTAATTGAGGAAGTTACCGGCCGGAAACGCGGTCGAGTGTTCGCCTATCGAGCGTACTTAGACATCTTGAGCGAAGGGGCCGGACATTAACAACGGCTGTACCAATTTCACAATAGCTCCTGAGAAAGTATCTTTTCGACTGCTAAGTGCACCTTTTCAGCTTTAAGCTGCAGAGTTATTGAACGTCCAGGAAGGGCGGATTGCAGGCTTTCGTTGCAGATTGAATGAGCGTCCGAAGGGTAGACAAACCGGCCATCTGCCGAAAAATCGCTGATTGAGAATGTTCCCGAAACCTGCCGTTCGGTCTATTGGGAACTTGCACCGAATAGGTCGTCGTGATCTTCAGCCATATGGGCGGTCTTGTACTGGACACAGTGGTCTAGGCACGCCGCAATCGACATTACCGAACGGGGATCAAGGCTCACGCAGAAGCCAAGAAGCACCCGACTGGCGACATCGATCGCCAAGGTCAGATGAGACTGCTGCAGCGGCTTGGGGTTGGCGTGGTCCACGACAATCACATCGGCGGTCGTATGGTCGATCTGGATGACATCCAGGACATCCGAAACGTCGAGGCTGCCGGACCGTGCGTTTGACCCCTCGCTATTGCTTTCACCGCGCGGTTTACGTTCCGGGTTAATACCGAAAGCCCAGAGATCGGCGAAGAAACGTTGCGGCGAGGCCGATACCGGATGGTACAAGCCCCGCCCACGGTACGCCGGTGTCGGCCAGCAGCTGGAGGTGAGCCAGAGTATCTGGGTCGTCCTGAACGTGAAGAACGAGATGCCGCATGAGACGCCCGGACATAAGCGTGCCAGAAACACCGTTGCCACCGTAGGCGACGTTCAAAATCACGTTGCCCCCCACACCGGCCCGGCGGATTTGTGGGATCTCCAGAACATTGCTTTGGAAGGCCCCGCCCCAGGCCGCGTAGATTTCTGCGTGGTCCAGGAATGGAAATCGTCTGAGCATCTCCGCATGCAGCGACGCAAAAGAGGCCTTGTGTCGATCCTCTTCCGGCAAGACAGACGATTTTCTGTCCTCGCCCCCAAAGAGGAGCCGCCCATTATGCAACCGCCCGTAATAGAACCTGAGCGCGGCGTCACCAAAACCATCGCCGGTTGCCGTTATCTTGTCGAGTACGTCTTGGGACAGCACCTCGGTGGCGATCATGTAGGTATGCGAGTTTGTCACTTTCGGATAGGCGAAGTCTAGATCGATATTGTGCGCTGCGGTATAGGCGTTCGTCGTCATGACGGCTTTTTCGGCCTCGACGGTATAGCCGGGTCCGCGCAGGGTCACGCCGCCGGTGTGGCTATGGATATGATCAACCGGGGTATCCTCATAGAAGCTGACACCCCGAGACAGCAGGACTTTGCGCAAGCTTTGGGCAAGTTTGAAGGGGTGGACCCTGTATGCGGGCACATCAAGGATTGCACGGGTCGCTGATCCGACGCGACCTTGCGCGGCCTTTCCGTCAAAGAACGATGTCTCAACGCCGGCCTTCTGCAAGCGTTTGCACACCCAGGCCGCCCCTGCCGCCGTGACCGCATTGCGGGCAACAACCTGCAGAACGCTCTTCTCGCACTCAAAGTCGTGGCCAGCTTCTGCAAGGAGCGCGAAGGTTTTGGCAATTTGATCGTCGATCAAGCGCACGGCCCGCCGCGCATTCGTCCGATGCGTGTAGTTGGAGAGATTTTGCAGGAACCACGCAAAAGGCGGCAAATTGAAAATCTGGCCCGAGTTGCGTCCGCTCGCGCCATATCCTGCGTGATGCGCCTCTATCACCGTTACCTTTAGATCTGGTCGTGCCTCGATCAGCCCCAACGCTGATGCCAGCCCCGCAAAGCCGGCACCCATGACCACGACCTCTGTCCTGTGATCCTCATTCAGGGGCGGGGAAACCTCTAGTTCTTGGTCAAGGCTCCAATAGGATTGCACGTAAGGAAAATCGGGTTTCGCTTCCGCCGTCATGTCGGTTCACCCTTTTCGCTGGTTTTGTGGGCGATGGCCGCGCGCAATTGCTTGCGCCAACGTTTGGTTTTAGCTTGTTGGTTGTTGAGGAGGACGCGCATGAAGTAGGCCGTCACGCCTGCCCCGATCAGCGCGACGCCAGCTGTACTGGAGATGATGAGAAGCTGAAGCCTTGTGGAACTCGGGCCGGGCTCCCGCTTCGACGTGTTTGACGTCCTGCGGCACATCGGCACGCCACGTCTCCTTCGCAATTCGACGGTCCGGGATGACGGTTTCCTGAGTAGGCAGCTTTGACCGCGATCGGCTCAGTCGATGGTCTGCCGGCGTTTCCCCCCTCGGTAGAATTCCAGCCAATGCGGCCATTGCTCCTCCCAGGGCTCAGCGAGGTAAGGGAAGACGGCTGAGAGCGCCTTCTCGCTGGAGCTATAGGGGCCATCCACTCCCATCCCGAAATCGGCCTCGTCACCATCAACGCCGGCGATGAACAGCGTGTACATCGTACGGAAGATGTCTTCTTCGAGGGCGCGCGCCCCACAACCGAGCGCGGCGCCGCCGCTTAGAAGAGCGCGTTCGATGGAGAGGTAGGCGCCGCCTCCTTCGCAGGGTTCAGCACGGTTCAGCACTGTGAAATCCTCTGCCAGTATATCGACGAAGCGTTCAAGAAGGGCGGGTGGCCAGTCCTGCTTGCCGTCAATCATGTCATAGGCGGCGATGTTCTCTCGCAGGCGGGCCCGGTAGGCCTCTGCGTCCGGAACGCCCGTGTTATACGCCAATCGCAGCGGCGCCGATCCACTGTGGTCGTGCAAGGTGAGATTGGTGATCTCGGGCCGCCCGAAGTAGTCGAACTGCTCCGGCGCGGTGCCATGGCCATAGACGCTGCGGGCGGCGATGCCAACCAGGTCCGCCTCGATACCAAGCACATCCCAGTCAATCTCGAGCACGATCGAAATGACATTGATCCCCTCGAACGAGTTGCCACCAAAGGGATTTTCGGCCGAGTACGGGGCAACCGGTGGGGGGAAGGTATCGGGGCGGCCGGTCACCTCCAAGAAGTGACCGAGGGAGTAAAAGAATGGATCAGCGCGCAGTCCGCTGAAGAGGCGCATACCATCGCCCTCGACCACAGCGCTTGCAGGGGCGGAGACGCGCATGCTTGTCTCGCCATCGCGGACCACGGCGCAAGTGGTCACGACCGGGGTCACGTCATCGTCAAAGGTACAGCGGATGACGACCGCACGGGCCTCCGAGTACTGTAAAATCTCCCCGTCGACGATCTGTCCCGGCAACAGGACGATCTCATAGGCAACGTGGTGCGAGAAATGGCTGCCCACCACAGCGCCCGGATAGGTGTTGACCACAAGTGTCAGCGGCCGGTCGCGGAGGCACGCCGCCAGATCGGAGGCGTTCGTGCAATCGCGCTCGCCGAAATAGGCGTAGAGATCAGAGATATCGACCTGCCCATGCGAGCCGAGTTTTCCCACTTGGTCGATGTGGTCGCTCGCCTGCGGGTTTGTCGGAATAGCGAGGGCGATGAGGGTCACGGATAGAAGACGGATCAGCATTGGCGCGGTCCTTCTTGGTCTGAGAGACATGGGGCGATCATCCCCACCAGGCCCTCGACAGAACCTGGTGGGGGCATCTGAAGACCCTACTCTCCGATGGTCTTGAGATACTCGATCAGGGCGTAACGCTGGTCGTCGGTCATCGACGTGCCGTATTCGTGCCCTTGGTTCCCCTGGCCCCGAACTGCCGTGTCGTAGGTCGCGAGAAGAGGGGCGGCATCGAGCGGCTGATCCGACCGAAAGCCCATATTCACCGGGTCATACTCCTTGCTGAAATAGGTGAACTTCTTGGGCCGTTCGGAAACGGGCAGCAAGAGGTGATACATCGTCGGTACCGAGCCGTTGTGCAGATACGGTGCCGCCGCCCAGATCCCGCTCATGGGCCGGCTGATCCAGACCCGATCGAACTTCCAGTAAGGATTGGGAACTTCGAGCTGCGCTGCCTCTTCGGGCGTAATTTCGTAGCGCTCGAACCATTTCTTGGTGAAGTCGGCCATCACGGCCAAGACCGCATCACCGTAGGACTGTGACTCAACACCTGCGATGCCAAGAACGGGCTTCTCGAACACGTCGAAATAGGCCTCATCCGTTCCGCTCTCCTCGGCCGTAAAGCGCGGCAGGTCGGTCACCTCGCCCTCAGGCAAGGTCGTCGCGTGGCACGCGGCGCAATACTGGGCGTAGAGGTCGGCTCCACGCGCCGCTTTCTCGCGATCGATCGGGCCGAACACATCCTCAGGATAAAGCGGCGCGTCGATTTTTTCAGAGACCTTCCCGATTTTATCCAACTGGCGCGGATCGGCGTCCAGCACCGCCTCGACCGAGGGCGCGTAGAAGGTCGCGATTGCCGAGATCACGTTGCGCCCGAGAACGGAGTTCGTGTTCCCGTTGTGATGGATGCTCGCCTGCTTTTCGACGTCCCAGATCTGAGGAATGTCGACGACGCTTCCGCCCACGAAATAATTCTGTGGCCCCATCCAGGCGTTGCGCACCGCCTCGAACGGGTGATCACCGACAACGGGGCGAGTACCCGTTGTCTCATAGGCACGATCCTGGGCTGCGAAGTCCTTCATCATATTCTCGGGTGTGTCGCCCCAATAGGCGTCGAGCCAGGCCCTGATCTCATCCGCTAGCGCCTTGTGTTCGGCCTCGCTCGCATCCGCGCCGAGCACTCTGTTCTGGAACGCCGCCAACCGCTCGCCATCCGCTGCGGTTGCCGCCAGCGCGCGCGTCAGCCGCTCACGCACAAAACCGCTGGACAGCATGTTGGGCGCGCCGGGTACGAGCATAACCTTGCCCTGGTAGTGGATCTCCGCCGAATGGCAGCCCGCGCAGTTCCGGCCAACCCAGCCGTTCTGCGTGCCAAAGCCGATGGGCATCCCAGTCGGATCCGTGAAGTTTGGCGTCAGACCTTCGCGTTCGAGGTTCTCGAGCAGGAGACCCCCATCATAACCCTCGAGCGCGCGAAACCACGCTTCGCGGATCAGCCCCGTATCGGCCGCCGCATCCATTTCGACGCTGTGCCCATAGATCTCCAATTCTTCAGGAGAGAGCCCGCTGTCGATCACAATTCGGGTGTCCGCGTGCACTTCCTCTGACGTCAGCCCCATGAGAAGAACGAGGGCAAGCGCAGTTGTCGATATCGCGCCTGTGCGAATGTTGCGCCCGTATATGGACGTCCAGCCTACAGTTGTCATTTTGCGCCCTTCGTGTTCCATAGTCGCGTGCCAGGTGTCGAGTGCGACAACCTGGGCACATCAGAGACGGCGCAAGGAGTGAGTCACTGTGAACGATACGTTACCGTTGGAGCAGCTGAGAGGGTCCGACGAAGCGCCCGATCGTAAAATGATCGAGTCCCATCTCGCGCGTATCGTGCAAAGCTCAAAGTTCGCAGACACGACCCGCCTGAAGCGCTTTCTCAAACATATCGTGACCGAGGCGCTCGAGGGGCGGTCCGAAAGCCTCAAGGGCTATGCGCTCGGCGTCGATGTCTTCGACAAGCCATCGGACTTCGATCCCGGCACCGATACCATCGTTCGGGTCCAGGCAAGCAAGCTGCGCGCGCGGCTCGAGGCCTACTATGCGCAGGAGGGCAGCCGTGACCCGGTGCGTATCAAGCTGCCCAAGGGCCAGTATGTGCCGATCTTCGAGATCGCAGAGCGCGAGTTAGGCCCGGCGTCCCTTGCCCAGAGAGGCGATGCCCGTGTGTCCGTGGCGGTTATGCCCTTCGAAAACCTGAGCGAAGATCCATCCCTGCAGAATCTTGCCCTTGCGTTTAGCGTCGATATCCTGACGGCTCTGTCCCGGTTTCGCGAACTGCGGGTGCTCTCGCGCCACGTCACCTGGCGCTACATCGATGCGAGGCCAGAGCCCAAGGCACTCAGGGCAGACCTCGGTGTTGGGTACCTCGTCGAAGGCACCTACCGACGGACAGAGACCGCCGTTCGCGTCACCGTGCATCTGGTCTGCACCAGGACCGGCGACGCGGTCCTGTCGGAAAGCTTCGATCGGGATCTGTCGGCCCAGAGCCATTTCGAGATCCAGGACGATGTGGCCGGGCGGACGGCGGCGAAGATCGCAGCGCCCCACGGGATGATCCATCGCGTAGGCAGCTGGTGTTGCACCGAGACAGACAATCTGGATGCCTATGAAGCACGGCTCCTGGCCACCGAGTATTGGCGGGCGCCATCGCCCGAAGCGCACGCCCGTATCCAGTCGATGCTTGAACGCGCATTGGAACTCGATCCAGACTACGCTGGCGCTTGGGGTACCCTCGCCATCATCTATCTCGACACACTACGTCATGGGTACACCAAGGAAGAAAGTCCGACCTTGGACCGCGCCCTCGCAGCAGCCCAACGCGCGGTCGACCTTGATGCGTCCAACGCAACGGGTCTGCACGCCCTCTTTCTGATCCACCACATCCGGGGTAACCTTTCAGCCTTCGAAGAGGCCGCCCGACGCGCCGTGGAGGCGAACCCCAATTATCCCGATATGCTGGCGGACCTCTCGATCTGTCATGGGTTCGCGGGCGACGTCGCCGCGGCGCGTGCCGCGATCACTCGAGCGTTTGATCTTTGCCCGAACCCGCCCGGCTGGTTCCACGCAGCGACCTTGCTCGTCGAGTTCATCGAGGAGCGGTATGATCTGGCGCTGGAGGCGACGCGGAAGATTGGGGACGCCCTTTGGACAGGGCCCGAGCTCTATGAGGCCATTTGCCTCTCCCTGCTCGGACGCCTCGACGAAGCCGATGAATGCCTAAAGCAGTACATTGAGGCGTACGGCGATCCCATGGTCTTTCTGGAAGGCACATTCGAGATATTCGGTAAGCCCGCCTATCTCCAAGAGCGCATCCTCACGGCGCTTGAAGCGATACCGTCGGGACGGCGAACGGCTTGACGCCTGATATCAGATCCATCCAAGACGCATAGCTGCGACCACCCAATGTCTGGTGCAGTTCGCGACAGCGCCGCACCGGAAGCCATTGGCAGATCCACGCTCCCTGGCTGTTTCGATGAAGGTTTTTCGACGCGGGCCATAGTGCAACGTTTCGGTTTGGGCTGCCTGTGGCCCGCGTTGAAAAACCTTCATCCATGCGGTCACTCGCTGCACGTTCAACCAACGGCAGGAAGTGGCGCGTTCCGGCTGCTCGCTGAGGATTGAGCCTACGCCCAAACATGGGGCATGAGCAGACGGTCCATAGCTGCCGTTAGAGATGCGTTACAATTCAGCTTTCGAAGAAAAGGCGTTCGCCGCTGGGCGTCGGCGTTTGTTTAACTGACTAGCCAAAGGCTCGCCGTGAACTGCGTCGTTAAAGATCACGCCCTAAGAATAGCGCGATTATCCAGTTCTGGACAGACGAACACGAGAAGACCGTGGTTCTCTCCAAAAAGACTCTTCAGCGTCCGTATGCGTGCCGCGGCGTCCAACTATCTAGTAGCCGTTCCTCCTCGTTCTCTTCCTCTACATTTGTTTCGGGATCGCCATTACACGACAGGATTGTGAGCGTCCTGCCATAGCTACCGAGGCCGATGATTTCCTCGTCAAGACCCCTATCGCCGCTGCCGAACCAATGCTCCATCCGCGTCTGCACACAGAGCTCGTCAGAGCGGGTGACGCGGCCCGGATCGGCGCTGAACCGGCGCGTCGCGCTCTCCGGAACGGCATCGCCCTTCCTTAGCCACGAACGAGGCTTCAGGCGCTTGAATGCTGCGGACATGAACACGTGGCCGATCTTCCCCTGCTGGCTCATGACCATGGCAAATGGCTCGTCGCTGCACTCTGCGATGCGGATTGCGGACGACGTCAGCGACGTCTCCGCGTCCCGCGCCAAGGCTCGAACAGCTGCGAGGCCGTTCGGCGCCCGGTTCAGTAGGCGCCGCACGTGAGCGCGAGGCATCAGCAAGGATGCCGCGAAGTGATCGGCCTCAGTCTCAAACGGATCTCTCGACCTGCCGAAGCCAGCGCGGGATACGTGCATGCCAGCCGTCCCCATCCGGTCCCAGTGCCCGTCCACGAAGTAGTGGCCAAGCTCATGCGCGACGGTGAAGCGCTGGAATGCTCGGCTTCGGATGGTGGTCGAGTAAAAGATGATCGGTGGGTCCTGGAAGACCATTCCTCCGCTGACGCCCTCGACGTCGGCCGGTTTCGCGACGACTTCGATACATTCCTTCTCCGCAATCGCGAATGGGCAGATCGGCAGGTCAGTCTGCGCGGACTCTTGAACGACTTTCTGCGCTGCATTCGCGGCGAGTATCAGGCGAGGCGCGCTCATGACTTTCCACCTCGCTTGTCCGCCATCTGATCGATCAGTTGCTGAACGAACTCTCGGTCCTGGGATGTCAGCTTTTCCTCGTTACGGAACGCTGTCGTAGCACCCTCCATTGTCGCCGCCCGCCCGAGCCTCGCGAACAGGGCGTCGATCGCGCCGGCCGCGATCAGCGCCTTGCGGAAGTCCCAGAGCGTGTTCGCGTCCGGCACCGCGTCGCCCGGTCCGACCCCGCAGAACCGCATCCAGCTCAGCCGCTCCGCGACCAGGTACTCGGTCTGTGCCAACGAAAGACCGTGCATCGCCTGGAGCACGAGCATCCGAAACTCAGAACCGGATCGAACGCCGGGCGGCCACCCCTCGAGGTACCCCGCGATCCGAAGGCCCTGACCAGGTCCGGCCGGAAGATCTCGAAATCCACCGTCCCGCTGAGCTTCTCCAGCGGATCGCCATGTTCGGAGAGTTCCTGCAGCCGATGCTCGACATCGAAGACCCCAGCCTGTCGTCCCGCCATGCTTACCTCACCCGTTCTCGCCTCAATCCGACGGAATTACGATCGCCTCAACGGCGCCAGCCCGATATCCGGAGGTGTCCATGTTCTCAAATTGCCCGGTTAAGGCCCCCTCCGTTGAACTCGTCGGCATCAGCTCACAGTTTGCCCAAGCAAACTGTATTAGGGCTCGTTTGAGTGCGAAATCCTATTCGATGTAGCCACCCTCGTTAAGGGGAATCCTGACAGAGTTGCGCCTAAGGTTGGCCGTTACGCTGATGTCTACATATTCGTTGATGAGGTTCGTAGGGGAGCTGAGTCCTATGTCAGCCACTATTTTGTCCATTGGCGCTGGTATCAGGATTTTTGCTTTTTCAAACATCGCACCGTCGTTTTTTCCAGTTCTTTGATCAGTAAGTGCCATCATCATCTGAAAAACCTCAGACGTCAAAGCGGCCCTTGGTAGACATCGCAGCATCGGTCACTCTGGGCTCGTACCGGAAAACTGTTGCGCTCAGAATGAAAGTCCGGTGTGAGCCGAAATTCACCAACGGTATCAGAAAGATCAGCGTCAGCTTGCCAACCCATATATTAACCCGACATTCCGCTCCCAGGCTTTTTGTTGTCTTTGCAAAGGTGCACTGGTCAGAGAAATCTCGCCTATCGGTTTAACGCTCCATGTTGCGGCGCAGATCCGGCGCTATGGCTCTTTTCCGTAAACACTGCTGGGATTGTCTATGATCCTGCAAAGCGCGTCCACCGATCTGCCGGAGGACTCCGGCGCACTGAGCAAGTCGAGCAAGGCCTCGTTGAAGGCTCGTTGTGAGCTGATGGACCTGTCGAGCAACGTCTCGAGCTCGGTCAGCCGCTCTTCCAGTGAGCCGGTCGAGCGTCTTTCCAAGTGCTCCAGCTGAGCGGTCGAATGTTCGAAGGCGTTGGTCAATTGTTCGACCAAGCTCAGCAACCCGCGCTCGAGCGGCGTCAGGGTTTGCCGGGAAGGCAAGTTCGGTGAGGGGGGATTGGTTTCTGTCATGGGGCTTTACTTCGTTTCCTGGCAGATGAACCGCTCTGGTGTGCGCTGGCAGCGCTGATAGGTGCCGGTCTTTGTGTTGAAGATCAGGACCGGAAACTCTGAGAATGTCGCGTGATTGAATGCCGAGGCGATCAGCGCCCCTCTCAAGTGGCTCTCCAGGAAAAGGACACTGCCGAGGGTCAGGACGGCCGAGATCAGGACTGCCGTCGACAGCTTCAACATGCGGTTCTTCGTGGCTAGTTTCGCGTTTTGCTCCAAGCTCGTTTTCAGTTGAAAGAGCTGTTCCTCGCTCGACCTCAAGTGTCCTTCTAAGGTCGCGTTCAGTTTCTCTTGGGATGAGCGGATATCGTTGCTCATTGTAGAGCTTGCGCCTTTCAACATGCGCTCGATATTCGTCTCGGAGGTCTGAATGGCTTCGAGCAGCGAGGCGTTCTGATCCTCCTGGTGCATCTGCTCGATATTCTCGCTCAGCCGCTCTCTGAGCGGTCTTCTCTCTGGTCCAATCTGCATGGAAAATGTCTCCCTTGAGCCGCCAGCGTGTTTCGCTGTCCGGGTCCTTGACTGTGAGATAGGTTTTGCCCTGGCGGGGCAGTTCGAAGCCGGCACCTTCGAGCGCGGCGACCATGTCCGGCCGGGATGAGATGCAACCGGCCACGATCAGGTCTTCGAGCCAGTTTCGGATGTCCTCGCGGTCCTGGGCCCGAAGCTTCTTTTCCGGAAGCTGCTTGGTGTCCTGTGACCTGGCCGGATCTTGCGGATCGGCCCAGCCATGCTCTTTGTTGAGCATGTCGCGCAGAGCATCCATGGCCTTCTGGTAGCCGGGAGGAGCAATGTTCAGGCTCTTGCCCGACGTGAGTTCCATGCGCGGTGTGCAGAAATGCAATTCCACGCGGCCTTCATGGCTGTGCCGGACCCAGAGCATGTCGACCTGGTCGCGGTCCAGACCGGCAAAAGCGAGCTCGTCAAAGGCATCCATGACGGCCTGTTGCTGATGTTCGGTCGGATGATCGTCCTTATCGAAGCTGATCACACCCGCCCGGTACGTCCAGGCGTGCGGGCAAGCATCAATCAGCGCCCGGGTGTGGTCCGGATCGCCCGCCAGCACTTCCGGCAGCGGATCACGCGCCTTCATCAGGGGAACGCCTTCGTCGTCGCGCACGTGATCGCGATTGCCGTCGTAGGCGAGCACCTGTGACGCGATTAGGTAATCAACCGGCGCCGCACCACCGCCCTTGCCGCTTCGGAAGAGTTTAATCAGCATGATCCGCGTCCCGCCGTGTGTGGCTGGCGAGGAGGACCGACATTTGGCGCTCGATGCCGATCAGCTCGGCGAGCAGCTGCAGGCCTTCGATCTGGCGCATGTCGCCAGCGGCCTGGTCGGCGTTCACGGCACGGGCGATCTGGTTCAGGTTGGTGCCGATGCGGCTGAGCGCTGTCACAAGCTGCGGATCGGCCTGCGGCGTGGCACGGCGGCGAGGAGCCTTGATCTGCCCCAAGGCTCCGCGCAACAGCTCTGAGACGGAGATTTTGTCCGCGGCGGCGCGGCGCTTGAGATGTCTCTTTTCCTCCGTCGTACAGCGCATAACAACTGTCTCATCGAGACGGGCCGTTTGCGGTCCTGAGGGGTTCGAAGGGGAGGCGTGCCGCCCCTCGCAAGGTCCTGTGTCGTATGACACGGGTCGCCTTGCTCTTGTTAGATCCGCCGCAGTCATGCCGCTTGCCTGTAGGCTGTCTGGGAGGCGGTTTGGTGCGCGATTGCTGGCAGTCTGCTCAGGAAATACGACAGGCAGTCCTGCTCTTTTTCCGAGCCATCTTCCGGCGGCCAACGGCCAGGAAGTCGATACCAACCAGTTCCAGGCGACGCTGAGTTGAGATTGAAACGAACCAGGTCGGGTAGAGACTTCCTGGCAAGCCAAGCATTCCATTCCCGGATCATGTGACCGTGGCTGACGGGGACGTTGACGACGGGAACAGCACGGCCAGCGACGGCCTTCGCGCGCGCCTCACGCCCGTTAGGTTTTTTATTTATTTCTTTCTCTAAGTTTGGTGGACAGATTTGACCGCCTTTGCCGGACACATCTGACCGCCTTTCGGGACAGATCTGTCCGCCTTCAGCGTGGTTAAGGGGGACAGATTTGTCCGTCTTTTCCCGAAGCTGCGAGGCCTTTATGATCGAAGCGTCGGTAGGGCGATACTCCGTATTGTGCCCGACACCATTCCCGCGTTGAACGCCGAGCCATCCACCGATTTCGAGATCTCGGATGGCACGCTGGATGGATTTGACACTCTTGCCGGTTGCTTCGGCAATGGTCTTGTAGGACGGCCACGCCTTTCCGGTGTGGCCGTTTACATGTGCTGTCACGATGTAGAGCGCAACGCACTTGGCATTGTCGTTGATATTGGCATCACAGCTCAGCAGACGCAGCCACTGAAGTTTCACTTCCCGAAACGGACGACGCTCAGCCATGTGCGCCTCCCTGGAATAGCCTCGCTACCCGCAGACGCGCGGCGGTCGTGGCTAGGGAGAAAACGCGAACAAAGGTCGTTTCTCGTACATACTGCGAACAATGCTCGTTTTGAGCATCTTGCGGACTTTTATAAGTTCTTGAGTTTTCTGCGGATTTTTGGCGCACCCGAGAGGATTCGAACCTCTGACCTCTGCCTTCGGAGGGCAGCGCTCTATCCAGCTGAGCTACGGGTGCAGACGCGCGGGCGAGGAGCCTGCGTTCGATAGATGCGTCTGATACAAGATCCCGCGGCTGTCGGCAATCGCTTTCTGCAGATTTGGACAAGTAAGTCTTTGAGGCCGCGAAAGGGGTCTGTGTGCTTCTGGCGCAGAAGCGCAGCTGCATGGTCCGGCGCACCTAAATTCGCTGGATCTGCACCACAGGAAAGCCGCCGCACGCGCGAAAAAACAGGATTGCCTTGCCTGGCGCGAACGACGGCCACGCCGCTGATTGTGCAGGTTCCCACTCAGTTCCACGCAGTTAGGCCTGCCTGAGCGCCGATCCGGGCCGGAGTCGGCAAAAAGCCGATCCGCCTAGTGCCCGACGGTCTTCGCTGCGTAAAAGCTGTAAGGAGCCCGTTTAGAAAACCGGGGGTGGCGGCAGAAAATCCCACAAAAAGTGATAGGGCGTCGCCCGGTTTGCGTACCAGAGCTGTCATCAACAAACAAAAAGCCGTCATGTCTGGGACATCCAATACGCGCAACCTCATCCTGGTTCTGGGGGATCAATTGACACCCGCGCTTTCGAGCTTGCGCCAGGGGGCGCCGGACAAGGATCGTGTCCTCATGGTCGAGGTGATGGAAGAGGCAACATATGTACGCCATCACAAAAAGAAGATCGCGTTTCTTTTTTCCGCCATGCGCCACTTTGCCGACGAGCTGCGCGGCAATGGCTGGACGGTCGACTACGTCAAAATTGATGATGAGGGCAATCGCGGTAGCTTCCGGGAAGAAGTGTCCCGTGCGTGCGAGCGCTTGACCCCGGAGCGGCTGGTCGTAACGGAGCCGGGCGAATGGCGGGTGCTGGAGGATATGCGGGCCTGGGAAAACGACCTGGCGATCCGGCTCGATCTTCTCACCGACACACGCTTTTTCTGTTCAACCGATCGCTTCCGCGCGTGGGCGGACGGGCGCAAGCAGCTGCGCATGGAGATGTTTTATCGGGAAATGCGCAAGAAGACCGGACTTTTGATGGATGGCGGGAAGCCCGAAGGCGGTAAGTGGAATTATGATGCTGAGAACAGGAAGCCGGCAGCTCAAGACCTTTTCATGCCTGAGCCGAAGCGGTTTGCGCCTGATGCGATTACAAAAGAAGTGCTGAAGCTTGTCGAAGAGCGGTTCCCGGAACATTTCGGCACGCTGGAGCCTTTCTGGTTTGCAGTCACGCGATCTCAGGCCGAGGAAGCGTTTGACAGCTTTCTTAACGACGCCTTGGCTGATTTCGGAACCTATCAGGATGCCATGCTGGCCGGGGAGCGGTTCCTCTATCATTCGGTCATATCGGCATATCTGAATGCGGGTCTTCTGGATGCCCGGACCCTGTGCAGAAAAGTCGAGCAGGCTTATCAGGATGGACGGGCGCCGTTGAACGCTGTCGAGGGGTACATTCGTCAGGTCCTAGGATGGCGCGAATATGTCCGGGGTATTTATTGGCTCAAGATGCCGGACTACGTCGAAGAAAATGCCTTGGGCGCGTCACGGGATTTGCCTGAGTTTTATTGGACGGGAAAAACGCGCATGCGCTGCCTGTCTGAGGCGGTCAACCAGACAATCGAGGAAGCCTACGCCCACCATATCCAGCGTTTGATGGTGACCGGCAACTTCGCTTTGCTGGCCGGTGTAGAGCCTCAGCAGGTCCATGAATGGTATTTAATGGTCTACGCCGATGCATATGAATGGGTTGAGCTCCCAAATGTGCTTGGAATGAGCCAGTTTGCCGATGGAGGGCTGCTCGCCTCAAAACCTTACATGTCGGGCGGTAACTACATCAACAAGATGTCCGACTATTGCGGCAATTGCCATTTCGATGTCAAAGCAAAGACCGGTGACGGTGCTTGTCCGTTCAATGCCCTCTACTGGGATTTCCTTGCGCGAAACGCGAGCACCTTGAAAGGAAATCTGCGTCTGAACCAGGCTTATGCCACATGGCAGCGTATGGGCGGAGATAAACAGGATGCTTACCGGAAAAGCGCAGCGGAGTTTCTCAACCTATTGGATACTGGCCAAGACGTCTAGCGCCCCGGGTGCATCCTTGGCTTGCGCTGCGTGGCAGATTTCTGGGGTTATTTCAGTATCCAAAAAAAACGCGCAGCCACGAAGACTGCGCGAATAAAGTTACTGTGCACGTGGCCCCATCGACCACGGCGGCAACTCTAGCGATATCTCCTGGGAAAGTCATTACCGTAAAATATTTTATTTTTTGATTCACCGTAATGCGACTGATCGTTATTCATGCTGAATAAAATCGGCCCTTCAGTGTTCGGGCGGGAAAGTCATTTTTTTTCAAGCGCGTAAGCGCAAAGAAAATATGAATGGAACGTCACAAATTTCAGAATAATAAGGGTTGTTTTGAGTATTTATTGGCATTTATTACTAGGTAATTCGGCTGAATGACTGCCAAGGGTTACGACCCGCACGCGCGTTATCCCTTTTCTTTTGAAACCAAGCTCTTCCGCAGCCGCTTGCGTTACGTCAATAACCCTTCCTTTGGCAAATGGTCCGCGGTCGTTGATCCTTACTGTCACTGACCGGCCATTCGACAGGTTTACAACTTTGACTTTTGTTCCAAATGGAAGGGTCCGGTGCGCGGCCGTCATCGCTTCGGGATTAGCGCGCTCGCCGCTGGCGGTCATACTCGTCAAATTGTACCAGGAGGCCTTCCCGCATTGTTGAAAGGGCTCTGCGATGGCTGGCGTGGTTATGAAAGCACCGAAGGCGAATGCGATCATGACTAGAAATGGCGTTTTCGGTTTCAAAGTCTCTACCCGGTCATCGTTGGAACAGTTGGCGAGGTCATAGGTCTGGCTTTGGGCACACCCGCCAGATTCGTTTGCTGCTTGCGCCCTTCATACTCACGGTGCGTGATGAAAATATGGCTGGAAAGGCAAAACACAGACCTTACCTAGGGGAGTTAATTAAAAATTTAAGCAAAAAACAGAAGTAAAAATTAACATTTCATTAAGGATAAAAATTCGAACTCTTGTGGGTAGTTCTCAATCGCCAAGATTGGCAATTTTTATATGCTAATAATCTCCAAATAGTGAGGCGCGCGTATCTGTTTTGAGTTGAGCGTCATTCAAGCGGATATTGAAAGGGCGGTCTGGTGCAAGTCAGCCAACGGTTAGACAGCAGCCGGCGGGAAGCTTCCGGCTATGAAGACAGTATTACGCTGACGGCGTTCCATTCCTCCTTGCTGGAGGTGTTGCCCCATGCTGCGGCCTATGTCGGCCGCGATGGTAACATATTGGTACATAACAAACTTCTGAAGTCTATGTGCCGTTCGAATGATATGAGTCCGGTTCCGGTTTCCTTGCAATCCCTAATGGATGACGCAAGCTGGAAACGGTGCGGAAAGGCACTGTCGGCCTCATTCAACGGGGTCCCCTCCCAGATCACCGGCGCAATTTACTTAAAATCCGGTCAGTTGTTGTGTACTCATCTTTTGTGCACGTCTTTTGTTTCGTTCAGCAATGGTCATCGCGCAGTTCTGATCCAGTTCGAGACGGACGCGGTAGAACCAAAAGCTGTCGATGAACAACCGCAAGATTCCAGAAGGGATTTTGGACTGCGGGACTTGAATCAACTTCTCGCGGGCTTTCCCGATGAAGTGGTCATCCTGGAGCCGGACGATACACTCGAGCAACGGGCCGCAAAGCTGGTAACCGCTGCCCGGAGTGCCTACGATGTCAGCTTGGTGACAGAAGCGCTCCGGGATCTGCCTGCCGGGTCCACTCAAACACTTTACTTGCCCGAGCGGCAGGGCAAGGACAGTTCAGCCTTCCCTGTTGATCGCAGGATGTGTGAAATCCGTCTTGCTCCCCTGCCCCAAACCGGATCGGGCCGTGATCAGGATGCGCCCATGATGGCGATCTTGAGGAGAAATGTGGACTGCCCTTATGAAGTGGCGGAAAACCGGCGCCTTGCTTATCAGGATCCCCTGACCGGTCTTGCCAACCGCCGGTCTTTAACCCGGGCACTTGACCAGGAGCTGCAGCGCCTGCGCCTTGAACCTGAGTCCGGGCTTGCGATCATCTATATCGATCTGGATGAGTTCAAGAAGGTCAATGATCTCGGGGGTCACGATGCAGGCGATGACATGCTTTTGCGGGTTGCCGCATGCCTGACACTGACACTTGGTGAGTTTGGAACGGCAGCCCGGATCGGTGGTGATGAGTTCGCGGGTATGCTGCCCGTTGCCAGCAAGGAGGCGGCGCACGAGATCGCTGAACGGATCCTCGACGGCTTTGATAGGATCCGGCTGGAGATCGCCGATCGTGTCTTTACGATTGGTGGATCGATCGGTGTCGCGTACTTGGCCCCCGGCATTTCCTTGGATGATACCGACCCGGCATCCTTGCTGGCGATAGCGGACAGAGCCTGCCTACGCGGAAAACGATTCGGCGGCCGGTCTGTGCAGGTCCATTCCGTCGTTTCCGGCGACTGCGCCGCAAATGAAATGGCCCTGCGGGATTTGCCGGAACCGGGGAGTTTCCGGGCAAATGAGTTGGCACTTTACTCAATGCCGATCGTCTGTTTGCGGCGGCAGCAATTTTGCGGATCGGAAATATTGCTTCGCCTGCAGGGCGAGCGGGCAGAGGGATTGTCGTCACGTGCGTGGATCTCTGCTGCGGAACGCTCGGGCTTCATCGCCCAAGTGGACGCGTGGACCCTGGACAAGGTACTTGATGTCGCTGAACGCAGTCCAGTGCGGTCTTTGTTGACCATGAATGTTTCAGCTGAATCAGCGCGGGATCCGAATTTCAGGGATTGTTTGTTTAACCGGCTGAGCCCCAATCCTCTGCTTGCCTCGAAACTATGCCTGGAAATCGCTGAGAAGGATTTCCTGCGTGAACCTGTGACTGTTGAGAACTTCTTCCAGTTTGTTTCGGATCTCGGGTGTCAAACAGCCATCGACGATTTTGCAGGACATTGGCCCGTCTTGTCCCGCCTGACCGCATTGCGGGTGGATTGGTTGAAACTTGAAGCCAGTCTCACGCAGCAAGTGGTAGAAGCGCCAGCGAAAACCGCAATCTTGAGTGGTTTGGTGCGCGCAGCCCATGAGCTTGGGATCAAGGTGATTGCCAAGCATGTTGAGACAGCAGCAGAAGCATCCTTGTTGAAAGAGCTGAATGTGGAAGCCGCGCAGGGTTTCTATTTCGGACGTCCCGAGCCTTGGCCAGAGGCGTCGTAGCGAAGCGGTTCTGGTAATAAAAAAGCGGCGAAAATCTCGCCGCTTTTTTTGATCGCTTGATTACATGTGTGTCAGATGTCCAGGTTAGCCACAGACAGCGCGTTGTCTTGAATGAACTCACGCCGCGGATCCACTTCATCACCCATCAGTTTTGTGAAGATGTCATCCGCGTCATCGGCTTCCTTGACCTTGACCTGCAGAAGCGACCGGACGTTCGGGTCAAGGGTCGTTTCCCAGAGCTGATCAGGGTTCATCTCACCCAGCCCTTTATAGCGTTGTAGCGAGATCCCCTTCTGCCCGAACGCATAGACTTGCTGCAGCATGGCCCGCGGGCCGCGGATTTCCGTTGGTGTGTCTTTGCGGCGCAAAATTGCCGCCTTGCCATAGACTTCGTTCAAGTGTTCCGCATGAGCTGCAAGCCGGCGCGCGTCAGAGGAGCCCAGCAGGGCTGGGTCAATCGTTGCGGCCTCTTCGACGCCTCTCACGGTGCGTTTGAAGACGAGGCTTCCATCGTCCCGCGCTTCACCGGTCCAGCCGCGTTCAAACTCATCTGCGAGGATATCCAGCCGCCGGGCAATGTAAGCGGCGGCCTCATTCGCTTTTTCCTGATCATCGAGGATGTCTGTGTTGAGAGCCCCTGCAATCGCCGCCTGCTCAACCACATCGCGGTTGTAGCGCGAGTGGAGTCCGTCGAAGATATCGGAAATGGTCCGTGCCGTTTCAACGACCGCCAGAAGGTCCTGGCCGGTCCGGACTTCGCCGCCGGAAAGGGTCAGCGAAGCATCGTCGAGGCCCTGGCCAATCAGATAATCCTCTAGCGCCTTCTGATCCTTCAGATACTGTTCCGATTGGCCGCGTTTGACTTTGTAAAGCGGCGGCTGAGCAATGTAGACGTAACCGTTTTCGATCAAGTCCGGCATCTGCCGGAAGAAGAAAGTCAGAAGCAGTGTGCGGATGTGTGCACCATCGACATCAGCATCGGTCATGATGATGATCTTGTGATAGCGCAACTTCTCGATATTGAACTCTTCTTTGCCGATTCCGGTTCCAAGTGCCGTAATCAGGGTGCCGATCTCGTTCGAGGACAGCATCTTGTCAAAACGGGCGCGTTCAACGTTCAGGATCTTGCCCCGCAAGGGAAGCACAGCCTGGTTTTCGCGGTGGCGGCCCTGTTTCGCAGAGCCGCCCGCAGAGTCACCCTCCACCAGGAAGAGTTCGGCTTTGGAGGCGTCCCGCTCCTGGCAATCGGCCAGTTTGCCGGGCAGCGAGGCAACATCGAGCGCCCCTTTCCGCCGCGTGAGTTCACGGGCCCGCCGGGCGGCTTCACGTGCGGATGCGGCCTCGACAACCTTGGAGACAATCGTTTTGGCAGGTGCCGGATTTTCCTCAAGCCATTCGCTGAGCGTCTGCGAAATCAGGTTTTCGACCACCGGACGCACCTCGGACGAGACGAGTTTGTCTTTGGTCTGAGAGGAGAATTTCGGGTCCGGCACTTTGACTGACAGGACACAGGTCAAGCCCTCGCGGCAATCGTCACCCGACAGAGAGACCTTTTCCTTTTTCATCAGGCCGGTGGCTTCAGCATAGCCTGTCACCTGACGCGTGAGCGCTGCCCGGAAGCCGGCCAGGTGTGTGCCGCCATCGCGTTGCGGAATGTTATTGGTAAAGCACAGAACCTGCTCGTGGTAGCTGTCGTTCCACCACATGGCGGCTTCGACCGTTATCCCGTCCTTTTCAGCACGCACACTGATGGGGTTTTCGATCAGGGGATGCTTGGCGCGGTCCAGATACTGAACAAAGGCTTCAAGCCCGCCCTCGTAGAAGAGCTCTTCGACCACATCCTCGACACCGCGCTTGTCGGTCAAGATGATACGGACGCCTGAATTCAGGAAGGCGAGTTCCCGCAGCCGGTGCTCCAGCGTGCTGAAGTCGAACTCGGTCTTGGTGAACGTTTGAGGGGAGGGCAGGAAGGTAACTTCCGTCCCCTTTTTGCCGTTCGCGGGGCCGACGACGCTCAGCGGACCTTGCGCGTCACCGTGGGCAAAAGTCATGTGGTGTTCTTGGTCGTTCCGCCAGATTCTCAGGTCCAGCTGCGTGGACAGCGCATTCACAACGGAAACGCCGACGCCGTGCAGCCCGCCGGAAACCTTGTAGGAATTCTGGTCGAACTTACCGCCGGCATGAAGCTGGGTCATGATGACCTCGGCCGCTGAAACGCCTTCCTCGGCGTGCATGTCGGTCGGAATGCCGCGGCCATTGTCTGAAACGGTTACAGACCCGTCCGGGTTCAACGTCACTGTCACATGGTCCGCGTGTCCGGCGAGCGCCTCGTCGATCGCGTTGTCAACCACCTCGTAGACCATGTGGTGCAAGCCAGAACCGTCATCGGTGTCGCCGATATACATTCCAGGACGTTTGCGCACCGCATCGAGGCCTTTCAGGACCTTGATCGAATCTGCGCCATACTCACCACCGGCAGTCTGTTCCGGAGTGAGGGTCGGTTCGGACGTGGACGTGTCGCTCATGCGAATCAATCACCAATCGGTTTATCTGTTTCTCCCCGTTATACGGGGTTCCAGCGGGGGTTCAACCACCGGCGTGCCAACGCCAAGCCGGCGAAGGGAATATGGTGGAAAACCACAAGATTCTGGCGGATTTAAGGGGTGCTGGCGGTTCACAAGCGCTGGGCGGAATGATCGCGTATTTCAAACAGCTCCGACCCGCCCGGCAGGGCTTCAAAAAGAGCGGTGTCTGTCCCGGTCATGAAGACCTGACCACCCAATACATCAAGCTTGTCAAAAAGCGCCGCCCGCCGGTCCGGATCGAGGTGGGCGGCAACTTCGTCCAGCAGCAGCACCGGCGTCATGCCCGATACCTTTGCCGTTAGTTCCGCATGGGCAAGGATCAGCCCTATCAAGAGAGCCTTTTGTTCCCCGGTCGAGGATTGAGCCGCCGGCATGTTCTTGGCCAAGTGGACCACTTTCAGGTCGCTCAGGTGCGGGCCAGTCAATGTCCGTCCGGCAGCGCGGTCCCGGTACCGGCCAGAGCGCAGGAGGTGTCTGTAGTGGTCTTCCTGGTCAGAGGCGGGAAGGCCGGCCATTTCGGTTTCGTAGGCCCCTTCGAGAGTGACTGCTGCTGTGGGAAACGGCGTGCAGGCCTCTTCTGCTTGGGCTTTGAGCATTTTGCCAAGCAAATCGACGGTCTCAAGCCGGGCCAGAGAGACTGCTGCGCCCAGTTCGGCCACCTGCTGTTCAAGTGCCGTTAGGTAGGCATCGTCTCCGCCGTTTTCCAAAAGCCGGTTTCTTTGGCGCAGGGACGTTTCAAAGTCGCCAACACGGCGGCCATGGCCGGGGTCGAGTGCGAGCGTCAGGCGGTCGAGAAAACGCCGCCGGTCAGAGGCCCCGCCGGTGAACAGGCCATCCATGGATGGGACCAGCCAGAGAACCCGCATGTAATCCAGCAGGCTTTCGGAGCCTTTGACATCTTGTCCGTCGATGCGGACTTTCCGGCCCGAGGTGCCGGAAATCAGCCCGGTGCCGATCTTTGTCTCGAGACCGTCCAGGAGAACGGTCGCGGCAACACTCCAGCCCCCGTCGCCGCCACTTCTTGCGATATCGGCCAGGGCCGCCCGGCGCAGGCCCCGGCCGGCGGTCAGAAATGACACCGCCTCCAGAATATTGGTTTTACCTGCGCCGTTGGGACCAACAAAGGCGATCAGTTTTGCCGCCATTGAAAGCGTGAGCGTCTCGTAGTTTCGGAAGCCGGTCAGTGTCAAACGGCTCAGCTGCGCCGACCGGAAGTCCGTCATGAGCCTGTTTCCAGAACAGTTTGAGCGTTCGCGCAGATCACACGCGCATTGGCATCAGGACGAACAGGCAATCATCGACCGTATTGTCCTGTATGAGCGTGGGCGATCCTGAATCTGCCAAACGGAACAGAGCTGTATCGCTGCTGAGCTGATTGGCGATATCCAGAAGGTACTTGGAGTTAAACCCGATATCGAGTGAGTCAGACCCATACTCAACCGCCAATTCTTCGGTCGCACTGCCGGAATCCGGATTGTTCACCGTCAAGACCATGCGGCCATCGGACAACGAAATCTTCACCGCGCGGCCACGTTCGGAGGAAATCGTCGAAACTCGATCAACAGCCTCCTTGAACTCGTCCCGGTCGACCCGCATTTCCTTGTCATTGCCTTGCGGGATAACGCGGCCATAGTCGGGAAATGTGCCGTCGATGAGTTTCGAGGTCAGGATAATCGGACCTGTCGTCAGCCGGATCTTTGTGTCCGACAGCTCGATCTGAACGTCGGCGTCCGGCGTTTCCAGAAGCTTCTGGATCTCGCCGACTGTTTTCCGGGGCACAATTATGCCCGGCATTCCAGAGGATCCGGAAGGTGCGGGCACCTCAGCCTGGGCCAGGCGGTGGCCATCTGTTGCCACAGCGCGGAACTGCTGTTCGTTTGTCCCGTCAACAGTGTGCAGGTAGATACCGTTCAGATAATAGCGCGTCTCTTCGGTCGAAATCGCAAACTGCGTGGTATCGATCAGCTTGCGGATATCTGCAGCTGTCAATGAAAAGCCATGGCTGAACTCACCGGCTGTGAGGTCCGGGAAATCGGCTTCTGGCAACATCTGCAGCGTAAACCGGGATCTGCCGGCGCGGATTTCCAGCGTGC
The DNA here is from genome assembly GCF_009711415.1 of Roseibium denhamense. Classification (GTDB taxonomy): domain Bacteria; phylum Pseudomonadota; class Alphaproteobacteria; order Rhizobiales; family Stappiaceae; genus Roseibium; species Roseibium denhamense. The sequence goes on along the minus strand of NZ_SMLZ01000112.1, from coordinate 85,597 downwards.
TTTCATCACCGGTTGTTTCCAGAACCACCTGTGAACCCTCGGGCAGTTTCCGGACGATATCGTAAAACATATGGGCGGGAACCGTAGTGGCTCCTGGCATTTCAACCAAGGCCGGCACCGTCTCGATGATTTCGAGATCCAAGTCCGTGGCCTTGAGGTTCAGTGCTCCGCCGTCAGCCCTTAGCAGAACGTTTGACAGAATGGGTATTGTATTTCGGCGCTCGACCACCCTGTGAACGTGGGTCAAGGACTTGAGGAGGTCGGTCCGCTCGAGGGTCGCTTTCATACACTCGTTCCGTACTGATGAAAGGCCGGACAGAACTGTCCGGCAAATAATGCTGTTTTTCCGCTCGTAAGCGGGGCACCGACACTGCCCTTAACAGCTGTCAAAAGCAAGGGGGCGTCCATTCAGAACGCCCCCAAAAACCGTAGAAAATCGGGTATTGTATCCTTTAGGCGTCGAGCATACGCTTCAGCAGCTCAAGCTCTTGCGCAAGTGCGTAGTCTGCACGGGCCATTTCCTCGATTTTCCGCACTGCATGAAGGACTGTGGTGTGGTCCCGGTTGCCAAATCGCCGTCCGATTTCCGGCAGAGACCGCGGGGTCATAACCTTTGCCAGATACATTGCTATCTGGCGGGGCCGAACAATCGTGCGGGTCCTGCGGGCAGACAGCAGATCAGCCTTGGTCACATTGTAATGCTTGCTAACCACCCGCTGGATGTCCTCGATCTTGACCCGCCGCGGTTCGCTGGACCGGACGAGATCCCGTAAGGTCATCTCGGCCATTTCCTGGGTGATCGGCTGGTTCGTCAGCTGATTGTGCGCAATCAGGCGGTTCAAGGCACCTTCAAGATCCCGGCCGGAAGACGCAACGTGACGGGCGATATAGTCCAGCACCCCATCAGGCACATCGAATTGCGGGTAGGATTTTCGGGCCTGTTCCACGCGGGAGGTGAGGATATTCCGGCGCAGAACAAAATCCGGTTCCTGTATGCCAACCACAAGACCGCCGGACAGACGCGAGCGGACCCGGTCATCGAGTGTGTCCAGTTCAGACGGAGCCCGGTCTGCCGCAACGATTACTTGACGTGCACCGTCAATCAATGCGTTCAGCGTATGGCAGAATTCTTGTTGGACCTGCTTCCCATGCAGGAATTGCATGTCATCGATCAGGAGCAGGTCGATTGTGCGAAGCGTATCCTTAAACGCAAGGGCCGATTGAGATTTTAGCGCCGCAACAAACTTATACATGAAGTGCTCGGCCGTCAGGTACAGGACTTTCCGGCCGCTCGCCCGCGCCTTTGCGGCCACGGCTTGCATCAGGTGGGTTTTGCCCAAGCCGACGGAGGCATGCAGATAAAGCGGATTGAATGTCACCGCACCGCCGGAGGCAACTTGGCGTGCTGCGGCAAGCGCAAGGTTGTTAGACTCGCCTTCAACAAATGTGTCGAACGTATATTTGGGATCCAGCGCAGCGCCTTGTAGGACATCGCGCGCGCTGTCGCCGGTGTTGCTGTCACCGCGCCCCAGAGCAGCCGTTGCTGCTTGCGCACGTGCTACTGGAGATACATCGGCCAGGGTGTCCCCGCGTGCATCCGGCTGAACGGCCGCAACATTTGCCGGAGCGGCAAGGCTTGGCTTAACCACCGGGGCCTGACGCGGCCGGATGGCGCCGCGCACTGTCAACTCGATGCGATGCACATCATCACACTCGCGTTGCCACAAGCCCATGAGCTGATCGTTGTAGTTGTTCTGGATCCATTGCTTGAGAAAGCGGGTTGGGACGGACAGCCTTACGGTTCCATCTTGATGTTCTTCAAGGTCAACCCGTGCAAACCAGCTGGTGAACACATCGTCCCCCAGCTCTGCGCGGAGCTGCTTCTTGACCCGCTTCCATTGTTCGGAGCCGCCTGCCTCCTGAACCTGCATATCATCTGCCTCCTGTACAATAAGAAGAACGGTCCGCCACAGCCACTCTTCTACGCCTTGCTGCTTTTGCAGCTTATGATGTCCCTTTTGGGACGGTTATTAGATTGACGACAGAAATACTCTCTCGCCGAAGCCCGGTTTTACCGGTGCACTTTTAACTTTGGATCCAGGGTAACCCGGCGGCCTTCCAGCCTGAATTGGTTCCGCGGTGGCCATCTCCGTCAAGCGGACCTTCGAAACCATCTGATATATTGAAGCAACGGGAATAACCGGCTTGAGTGAGCGCGATTGCCGCTGCTTGGCTGCGCGCGCCGGAGCGGCACAGAAAATAGATTGACGCGTCTTGGTCAAGTCCTTTCTGCGCAAGAAGCTCAGAAAGATCCCGCACGAAGTACGGATTGGGGCCAGAAGACGGAAATCCCTGCCATTCCACCAAAATCGGCTCGCCCGCGATCGAACGAAGATCTGGCACACCAACAAATGTCCATTCGGCCTGAGTGCGAACATCAACAAGAGCGGCCGGGTTATTGTCTTGAAGACGCGTGTACGTTTCCAAAGCGGTCAAGTCACTAGCGTATCCAATGTTCGTTTGCACAATAATCCCCCGGCAGCGGACGAGCCGCTGTTGATTAGATTCTTAGAAAATAGGAAGGTTATAAAGACTTTGACGCCGCTAAGAGCGTCTTAAATCGAATACGTTTCTGTATTCGTCGCGGTGACAGGGGTGAGTGTGCCCAGCTATGTTATCTTTTAACTTATACATTGTTGATCCAAGCACCATTTTTTGTTGTTTCGCTAGTCTTTCCGTCGCCAGCTGTTTGAACATATACAGACCAGCTGCTGGGTTCAACAGGGTCATTTGGCGGTGCATCCAAAATGGCGGTTTCTGCCCTAGCGTCATTAACTTTTTGCCAGCTGTGGGTGAGCGAGCAAATGCTTTTTCCTGCAATAACTTTTTGCCATTCGAAGCGCTGCAGCACCGCAAAAACGCAGCTTTTAAAAAAAAATTTGAAAGGGATATCTTGACTCGTATCGAATCCGGTTTGAAGCAATTGGATGGAAGCTACATGCTTATAAGATGTTGAAAAATATAGAAAATTTTTGCCATTGCTCAGGGTGGCAATTTTACCAATTGCACGGCGCCTGATGGATGTTTCCGGTCATCCACAAAATTGCGCGGCTAAAAAAAACCCGGCACTGAGGCCGGGTTTAATTAACGTTTCGATGGCGGAATGGTTAAGCGCTGATTGCCTTAATGCGGGCATTGAGACGGGAAACCTTCCGCGATGCAGTGTTCGCGTGCATCACGCCTTTGGAGGCTGCGCGCATGATTTCCGGCTGCGCTGCCTTGAAGGCTTCTGTTGCAGCGCTCTTGTCGCCTGACGCAATCGCTTCCTCGACAGTACGGAGGAAGGTGCGCACGCGGCTCCGGCGAGCTTTGTTCGTGGCCGTCCGGCGGGCAATCTTGCGGGCCGCCTTCTTGGCCGATGGTGTGTTGGCCATGGGCTCAATCCTGATCGGTAAGGGGGACATGTGTCCGTTGGCGATCGGGATGAACACATAATCTGCTCGGCCCGATCAAACAATAACGGCGGCGGAAAACCGCCACCGATTGGGCGCTGCTTATAAGCGTGCAGGGCCGGGACGTCAACGGCTTTGTGCCGGAATGTCCGACATTTATTTGTTGTCGAACTGCGGTGACCGTTTTTCGATAAACGCTGTCATGCCTTCCTTCTGGTCCTCCAGGGCAAACATGGCCTGGAAAACACGGCGTTCGAACCGGACCCCTTCAGACAAGGTTGTCTCGTAGGCCCGGTCCACACTCTCCTTGGCCATCATGACCACCGGCAATGAGAATTCGGCGATCTTTTCTGCCGCCTTCAAGGCCTCTTCCAAAAGGTCATCCGCCGCTACGATCCGGCTCACAAGGCCGCTGCGCTCAGCTTCTTCCGCATCCATCATGCGGCCGGTGAGCACCATCTCCATAGCTTTCGACTTTCCAACAAAGCGTGTCAGCCGCTGGGTGCCGCCTGCTCCGGGAATGACACCCAGCGTAATTTCCGGCTGTCCGAACTTGGCCGTGTCCGCTGCGATAATGAAGTCGCACAGCATGGCCAATTCGCACCCGCCCCCCAAAGCATAACCTGCAACAGCCGCAATGATTGGCTTCCGGTTTTGGGAAACGCGATCAAATGGCGTAATCAGGTCTTTTTGGTAAGCTGAAGAAAAATTATGCGGTTGCATTTCCTTGATGTCGGCGCCGGCGGCAAATGCCTTTTCCGACCCCGTGATGACGATGCAGCCGATCCGCTCATCCGCATCAAATCCATCAAGCGCCGTGCCGAGCTCATTGATGAGTGCGGCATTGAGGGCGTTCAGTGCCTTCGGCCGGTCAAGAGTTATCCAGCCGACCTTGCCGCGTTTTTCGACACGAATGTTTTCATATCCCATTTTGCCCGCTCCCAGTGCCAGGACATGTTTGACTAACGGGTCATGGGTAGCCGACCCCGTGCCGGTCTGGCAAGGCAGCGCATCCAACTTGTGCTTGAATAATCACCTTTGGCATGACGGGCAGTAGAAAGTTGACCGGTTTGAATGCACTGCACGAACCACGGTTCCCTTGCACCCCTCGGAACTACAGGGCTGGTTCTCCCGGTCATATACAGCGAACGAATGCTGAAAGTAGCCAAGGCTGCCATCCGTTTGCGCGTGATCCCTCAATGACGAGCCGCCTGCCCTTATGGCCTCTTCAAGGGTTGCACGGATGTTGTTGGCCAGTTCCGTTGCTTTTTTGGTAGGCCGGCCGGACTTGGTGACAAGGCTCCCGGCCGCCCTCTCCGGATTAAGGCCAGTCCGCCATAGCGCTTCGCAGACGTAAATGTTGCCGAGGCCCGCAATCAGTTTTTGATTAAGAAGTGCAGCCTTGAGCGGTGTTTTCCGGCCGGCAAACAGGCGGGCGATTGCGTATCCATCCAGGCTGTTGCCAAGCGGCTCCATTCCAAGTTCCCGAAACAGCGGATGCTCGCTGAGCGTTTCGCGGGGAATAAGTGTCATGAACCCGAAACGGCGCGGGTCATTGTAGACAATCCGTGCTCTTTCTTTGCCCGGTGTCTGGAGATGAAACACCACATGGTCATGTTTTGGGTCTTTGCTGCGCTCATGCGCAAACGTGCCGGGTGTCAGGCTGTCCAAATCAGCTTCAACACGGAAGGATCCGGACATGCCGAGATGCATGACCAGAACATCACCATTGTCGAGGTCTGCCAGCAGATACTTTGACCGGCGGGAGAGGGCCGTAACTTTTCGGTTTGTCAGCCGGTTTGCAAATTCGCCGGGAAATGGAAAGCGCAAATCCGGACGGTTCTGATCCACCTTTGTAATGATCGAGCTTTCGAAGGTTGGCGCCAATCCGCGCTTGACCGTTTCCACTTCCGGCAGTTCTGGCATTTCGGGCTGGTTTCCTGAGTTGCGGCACGTTATAGGCCTGCGGCATATGGCCAGTGGCCCATAGATAGCGCTTTGACAACGCATGTACTATGGTCCGTCGGCGGTTCAAGTATGGAAATCGTGACAGCGGTCAGGAGACGTGACATGACGGACGAAGCAGCGCGGCAAGGGGCCCCGGCAGACCGGGCTCCAGAAGACATGCCGACCAGCTTCGGGTTCACAACGGTTGCCGAAGGGCAAAAACAGGCTCTCGTCGACGATGTGTTCCATAAGGTTGCGAGCCGTTATGACCTGATGAACGATTTGATGTCCGGCGGCCTCCACCGGGTTTGGAAGGATGCAATGGTATCGTTCCTGGCGCCGCCGAAATCGCCTGCGTCCTCTTGGCAGCTCTTGGATGTCGCTGGCGGAACCGGCGACATTGCAACACGGGTTATTGAAAAATCAAACCGGACAGCCCGCGCGATCGTTTGCGACATTAATGAAAGCATGCTGAGTGTTGGCCGCGACCGGGCCGAAAAGGCTGGCTTATCCGATGCAATCACCTTTTCGCTCGGAAACGCGGAAGAGCTCCCTTTCCCAGACAAGCACTTTGACGCTTATACAATCGCTTTCGGCATCCGCAATGTTCCGGATATTCCCAAGGCCTTGCGCGAAGCGCGCCGGGTCTTGAAGCGTGGGGGGCGGTTTCTGTGCCTGGAGTTTTCGGAGGTCGACGTTCCCGGACTTGACCGGATCTATGATGGTTTTTCGTTTAACGCGATCCCGGCAATGGGAAAGTGGGTAACTGGCGACGGTGATCCTTATCAATATCTGGTGGAATCCATCCGCAAATTCCCGAGCCAGGAACGGTTTGCGGAAATGATCCGCGAAGCCGGTTTCGAGCGCGTGAGCTACCGCAATTACTCCGGCGGGATCGCCGCAATGCACACAGGTTGGAAGTTCTAGTTCATGGCCTTTGCGATCATGCCGTTTTTCCGTCTGGCACGGGCGGGATTTGTTATGGCGCGGGAAGGGGTGTTCGGCCTGGCCCATCTGCCGGATCTGCCGACAGGCCCAAGACTGGCCATTCGTTTTGCACGGCTCTTTGAGCGGCGGTCCGTAAAAACCAAAAGTGCTGAGCTTCGCCTGTCCGACGCGCTTAACAGGCTTGGTCCGTCTTATGTGAAGCTTGGCCAGTTTCTGGCGACGCGCGCGGATGTGGTCGGCAAGGAGGCGGCGCGTGACTTGTCGGCTTTGCAAGACCAGTTGGCACCCTTTGATCTGCAAACAGCGAAAAGAGTTGTCGCCGAACAACTCGGTCAACCAGTGGAAGACGTGTTTCTTGAGTTTGGGCCTGCGGTTGCAGCGGCCTCGATTGCGCAGGTGCATCCCGCCACGGTGCGGGACAAAGACGGGTCGGAGCGCAGTGTGGCCGTCAAGGTCTTGCGGCCAGGTGTCCAGCGGCGGTTTCAGCGGGATCTGGAAAGCTATTATCTCGTTGCGCGGCTGGCCGAGAAGTTCCATGCCCCGTCCCGGCGTCTAAGGCCCGTTGCCGTCGTCGATACGCTTGCTCAGTCCGTCGCCATGGAAATGGACTTTCGTCTGGAGGCGGCCGGCCTGTCTGAAATGAGCGAGAATGTCGCGCAGGATCCCGGTTTCCGGGTGCCGGACGTCGATTGGCTGCGGACCGCCAAAGGCGTTCTGACAATGGAGTGGATAGACGGCCGCAAGATGTCGGATGTTCCTGGCCTGGTCGCGGATGGTCAGGACCTGGAAGCGCTTGGGGCGTCAGTGATCCAGAGCTTTTTGCGGCATACACTGCGCGATGGGTTCTTCCACGCGGACATGCACCAGGGCAATTTGTTCGTTGAGCCGGGTGGCACGCTCGTCGCGGTCGATTTTGGGATCACCGGCCGGCTGAGCAAGCGCGAGCGCCGCTTTCTGGCCGAGATCCTCTTCGGCTTTATCACACGCAACTACAGGCGAGTAGCCGAAGTGCATTTCGAGGCGGGTTATGTGCCCGCTCATCAGGACGTCGACATGTTCGCCCAGGCAATCCGTGCGATTGGCGAACCAATTCATGGTCACGACGCCAGCGAGATTTCCATGGCGAGATTGTTGACGCAATTGTTCGAAGTGACTGAACTCTTTGAGATGCGCACACAAACCCAGCTGATCATGTTGCAGAAAACCATGGTTGTTGTTGAAGGGGTTGCGCGCACCCTCAACCCAAATCTCGATATGTGGAAGACGGCCGAGCCGGTTGTCGGGTCATGGATAAAAGAGCATCTCGGTCCTGCCGGGAAGTTGCGCGACGCTGGCGATGCGATTTCGTCTTTGGCCCGTATTGCGAATGATATGCCCCTTTTCGCGGACCGGATTGGACGTATGTCAGAAGAACTGGAGAAAATGACCAGCCGGGGTCTACGTTTCGATTCCGAGACTGCAGAAGCGATCGGCAAGGCCGAAGCCCGCCATACACGTTCCGGGCGTATCGCGCTCTGGATAATAGCGCTTTCTTCAGTTGCCTTGCTTTATGTTCAAGTGAGCTAGACTACTGGCCACGGGCAGGCTTCCTGGACGGTTTCACGTGGTGTTCAGGCAGCGGTAAAGCCAATAGCGAATGTTCTGTTGTTTTGAAGCCACTCGTTTTATTTGCTATGGTTGGATATCCTTTGAATGAATAGGAAAGAAGGGTTGAATTGTCATGGTGATGCATTTGCTGCGCCTGGTTGCAATTCTTTTTATTGCTCTTTTTTCTTATGGTTTTGCCGCCGCTGAATCAAAGCGGTTTGCAATTATTCCCCACAGTACAAGCGATGAAAATTTCCAAGCAGCTTTTGCTGGCGCTCGGCAAGGTGCCGAGGCGGCTGGATACGATATTGTATTTATCGGAAAGCCTGAAACAGCTCATGCTCTCGGACAGATTCAAGCGATACAAGAGGCGTTGGAACTTGGCGTAGACGGTGTTGGCTTGGCCCCACTGAATCCGGAGCCCATTATCAAAAGCCATGCTTTTCAGGAGTTGATCCGCCGGCAAATTCCAGTTGTATTGTTCGAATCTGATTTTCCTGCCCAGTACCGGCATCTTCGGGACGGTTTTGTTGGAACCAACGGTCTCGAAATGGGCCGTGCGCTTGGCCGTCTTGCGAACCAGTTGCTGCCGGAAGGCGGGCGATACTTGATTTTGGCAGGGGCTGAAGGTCATCAAAGTATCGCGGATCGGATTGCTGGCGTCCGGCAAATACTCGATCGTAAAGGGCGCGCCGGTACTCCCTCACCATGGTCTGAAGACCGGCGGTCACCGTTGTATTCCGGAGGGGACTATGAGCTTGCCCTGAAGCAGCTCAGGTATGGTTTGCTGAACCCGCATGTTGATCTTGTGATTTCCGCGGGTTGGTGGCCACAAAAATCGAGGCACTATGCAGAGGTAATCAACCCTTTTAAATATGACCTTCGTTCCCGCAAGAAAGTCATCATCAGTGGTGATGCATCGAAGGTGCAGCTTGAATACCTGCGGTGGGGATTGTCGCAAGGAAATGTAGGGCAGAATTTCTATGCCATGGGGCAGCAGGTGTTCTGGTCGCTGCGCCGTTTGAGTCTGGGTGAGGCGCTCGCTCAGGATCTCTTCTTTACGCCGGTTGAAGTGTTTACCGAGGTGACCAACTGATCATGCCAGCAGATAGTCTGCAAGGGCTTGCCTGACAGGTAATCTATTGTGGTGTTCCGGCTTTGACTTGCTTGACGCCGGTCCGGCGCTTCTATATCGAAAGGTAGAATGGTCATTCTACTTGTGGGGCGTTATGCAAGATATTCCGGGCGTTATGAGCGGCATGGTCCTGACCGGGCATGGAGACTTGTCATGCCTTGAATGGCGCGAGGACTTGCCGGTTCCAACTCCGGCTCCTGGTCAGGTGCTTTTGAAGGTGAAAGCCGCTGCGGTGAACAACACTGATGTCAACACCCGCATTGGCTGGTACGCGAAGGCGGTCCGGGGTGATACGGCATCAGGCCTTAGCGGTGGTTATGCGGCGCGTGCGGCTGGGGGCGGGAGCTGGAGCGGTAGCGCTTTGACTTTCCCGCGTATTCAAGGTGCCGATTGTTGCGCGGAAATCGTCCAGGTTGGAGAGGGTGTCGCGCCGAGCCGGGTTGGCGAAAGGGTCCTGGTGCGGCCCATGCAGGCACCGAAAGCAGAGCATGGGGATCTCCCTCTTGTGACTTTCGGGTCGGAATACGACGGAGGGTTTGCGCAATTTGCAGTCACCTACGCAGAAGATGCGATCACGGTGACTTCGGAATTGTCCGACGTGGAGCTTGCCTCGTTTCCGTGTGCCTATTCCACTGCTGAAGGCATGATTCAGCGCAGCGGACTTGGCGCAGAGAGTGTCTTGATTACGGGGGCGTCCGGCGGTGTCGGCTCTGCGGCGATCCAGTTGGCGAAGCGCCGGGGGGCTCATGTAACCGCGATGACAACGCCCGGCAAAGCTGGTGACCTGCGCGCACTTGGCGCTGACGCTACACTCAACCGGGATGACGTTGTACCGAAAAGAGTGTTCGATGTGGTGCTTGACCTTGTCGGCGGTCCTGGGTTTCCGGGCTTGGTTGAAGGTCTCGTGTCCGGTGGGCGCTATGCTGTTTCCGGTGCGATAGCCGGACCGGTCGTCGAGCTGGATCTGCGGACTTTGTATTTGCAAGACATCTCATTTTTCGGATGCACCCGGCAAAAGGCTTCGGTGTTCACCGATCTGGTTGGATATATCGAGCGCGGTGAAATACGGCCATCGCTTGCGCGCACCTACGATCTCAAAGACCTGAGGGCTGCGCAGGAGGATTTCCTGTCCAAGCGCAACGTTGGCAAAATTGGAATTAAAGTCTCTTTAGATTAATGGTCGAAAATCTGACCCGATTGACGGCCCAAAGATGCTTTAGCCGGAGTTTGAGCTGGGAGGTGTGACGCGCCTGAGAGTTAGGTTGATGCGTCCGCCGTTCTTGAGCAGTGTGGACGTCCCCTCCAGAACCTTGTCAATTCCATGATAGCAAAGCCGGGCTTCACCGCCCATGACTACAACGTCTCCTGAAGCCAGCTTGAAGGACCGGGTGGGATCCTTGCGGGACAAACCGCCCACCCGGAAAGTGGCCGTGTCGCCAAGCGAAACAGAGACCACCGGAGCTTCAAATGTTTGTTCATCCTTGTCCTGATGAAGCCCCATTTTTGCGCCCGGCGTATAAAAGTTGATCAGGCAGGCTTCAGGCTCTGGAGCCTGGGGCGCGCAGCTGCTCCACAGTTCAATCAGGCTTTGGGGAATTGGCGGCCACGGCAGGCCCGTCACCGGATGTGCTGGCTGGTACCGGTATCCGTTCACATCCGAGACCCAGCCAAGTGGTCCGCAATTGCTCATCCTGACACTGAACGGCTTGGCCGTTTTGGGCATCACCGGCTGGAAAAGCGGAGCGCTTTCTACGATGGAACGGAATGTATCGACGAGCCGCGATTGATCGGTCCGGTCTAAATACGCCGGATAATAATCGAGCCCCGTCAGGCCATTGATTTCCATCGATTGCTTTTTGACCATGAGTTAGGCGGTTCTGTGCTTCGTGGCGCTGATCAAAAGAGCCGTCAGCTTCTCAGAACCGGTAACCAAGCCCGACGGTTACTACGTCTGTGTCGCCTTGGGCGGTAAAATTCGTGAAGTTCGAGACTTCGAACTCCCGCTCGGCGAAGTGGTAATGCTTGTAATCAAGTCTGGCGAACAGGTTGTCTGTGACCTTCATCTCAACGCCTGCACCGGCAACGAACCAATAGTCGGTGTATTTCTCTGTGGTATCGAGAATATCGATATCGACTTCATAAGTTCCAATGCCGGCACCGACCGAGACGTAGGGCAGGAAGCGGCCTACATCGACACCGCCGCGAACGGTGGCCGACCCGAGCCAGCGGGCGCGCTGATGGACATAACCGGAGTTCGTGGTCTCACGGAAGTTGGTGTAAAATCCCTCGAACGAAGCGCCGAACACAAAACTGTCGATCTGGTAGTCATATCCGACCGACGCACCGAACACCGCAGAGTGATTGTCAGTATCAAGCCCCAGGCTGTCGGTCGCCCTCAGGTAGCCACCGCCTGCAAGAATGGCAGCGTTGAAACCACTCCAATTTGTTGTCTGGGTCTCAAGATCAAGGGTGTTGATACTGTTGATGTCAGCTGCAACGGCCGCAACGGGTATCAGTGCAGCAACCGCGGCGGTTCCAAAGGTTTTCAACATTATGAGGACCTGTTCCATTAAGCTCGTTATTAAATTAACATCGTGTAGTTATTTTGCGCAAGAAAGCGTCTGGAAGAGCCCACGCTTTAATTGTTTCGCTATTTGTCTGGCTTACGACGCGATTGGCGTATCATTAAAGGAGCGTCAAGCTGTTAAGATCAGGCATTTGCTCTTGGATAGATGTCTTGCAGGCAAAGTTTCATCCTCCTATATAGCGGGCAAGCGTTGCACCCAATCTCGAGCAGGCTGCTCGGCCGCAATGTCCGGGTCTTCCCGGAATACATGTGAAAGGAGCCGGATAAACGCCTGATTGGGTTTTTCCGGTTTGCTAGAAAGAGAGGCTTAATATGGCAAAGGTCATTGGTATCGACCTCGGCACGACCAACTCGTGCGTAGCCGTCATGGACGGTAAAGATTCTAAAGTAATTGAAAACGCAGAAGGCGCCCGGACAACTCCGTCCATGGTCGCATTCTCCGACGATGGCGAGCGCCTCGTAGGTCAGCCGGCAAAACGGCAGGCCGTCACCAACCCAACCAATACCCTGTTCGCAGTAAAGCGACTGATCGGCCGCCGGTTCGATGACCCTACCGTTGCGAAGGATCAGAAGCTGGTCCCGTTCAACATCGTCAAGGCGGACAACGGCGATGCTTGGGTTGAGGCTGATGGCGAAAAATATTCACCGTCCCAAGTGTCTGCTTTCATCCTGCAGAAGATGAAAGAGACCGCTGAGAGCTATTTGGGCGAGAAGGTCACCCAGGCAGTGATCACGGTACCGGCCTACTTCAATGATGCGCAGCGTCAGGCTACCAAGGACGCCGGTAAGATTGCCGGACTTGAAGTCCTTCGGATTATCAACGAGCCGACAGCTGCTGCTCTTGCGTATGGTCTGGACAAGAACGACGGCAAGACCATCGCGGTGTATGACCTTGGCGGCGGTACATTCGATGTGTCCGTTCTGGAAATCGGCGACGGCGTGTTCGAAGTGAAGTCGACCAACGGTGATACGTTCCTCGGCGGTGAAGACTTTGACATGGTCTTGGTCGACTATCTTGCTTCTGAATTCAAAAAAGAGCAGGGCATCGACCTGAAGAACGACAAGCTGGCCTTGCAGCGGCTGAAGGAAGCTGCCGAAAAGGCCAAGATTGAACTGTCGTCTTCTTCGCAGACCGAGATCAACCTCCCGTTCATTACGGCGGACGCGTCTGGTCCGAAACACCTGACCTTGAAACTGACCCGGGCAAAATTCGAGTCCCTGGTCGAGGACTTGGTGAAGCGCACCGTCAAGCCGATGGAAGCTGCTTTGAAAGACGCCGGCATGGCCGCTGGCGAAATCGACGAAGTGGTGCTCGTTGGCGGCATGACACGCATGCCGAAAGTTCAGGAGACCGTCAAAAACTTCTTCGGCAAAGAGCCGCACAAGGGCGTGAACCCGGATGAAGTGGTTGCCATGGGTGCAGCCATTCAGGCAGGTGTTTTGCAGGGCGATGTTAAGGACGTTCTTCTGCTTGATGTCACGCCGTTGTCCCTCGGCATCGAAACACTTGGTGGCGTGTTCACACGTTTGATCGACCGGAACACGACGATCCCGACTAAGAAAAGCCAGGTCTTCTCAACGGCTGAGGACAATCAGACGGCTGTGACCATCCGGGTTTTCCAGGGCGAGCGTGAGATGGCCGCGGACAACAAGGTCCTCGGTCAGTTTGACCTGGTCGGCCTTCCGCCCGCACCGCGCGGTGTTCCGCAGATCGAAGTGACGTTTGACATCGATGCGAACGGTATCGTCAACGTATCGGCGAAAGACAAGGGAACCGGCAAGGAGCAGCAGATCCGCATCCAGGCCTCTGGTGGATTGTCCGATGCGGATATCGATCAGATGATCAAGGATGCCGAGTCCCATGCGGATGAGGACAAGAAGCGCAAGGAACTGGTGGAAGCCAAGAACCAGGGCGAATCCCTGGTCCATTCGACTGAAAAGTCTCTTGCCGACTATGGCGACAAGGTATCGGGTGACGACAAGTCTGCAATCGAGGATGCACTCGCTGCCCTGAAAACGTCACTTGAAGGCGACGACCTTGAAGACATCAAGGCCAAGACCCAGGCCCTTGCTGAAGCGTCCATGAAACTTGGTGAAGCCATGTATCAGGCGGCACAGGCCGACGCGGCTGCAGAAGGTGGTGAAGAGGCCGCCGAAGAAGCCAAGGATGATGTCGTTGATGCGGATTTTGAAGAAGTCAAAGACGACGACGACAAGAAATCCGCTTAAACTGAAACCTGACAGCCAGCCGGTCCACCGGCTGGCTGTTAACGTCCCGGCGCCGGTTTCCATCCGCTCGATCATCACGGGCTCAGGGACCCGGCGCTTTCGCCGTATTTGGCGCCGGAGAATCCAGGCAGCCAGCGGTGCAGCAAGACCGAGAGATCTTGATGTCCAAACGTGATTTCTACGATGTTCTGGGTGTGGCCCGTGATGCCGACGAAAAGGCATTGAAGAGCGCCTACCGCAAGATGGCCATGCAGTTCCACCCGGATCGCAATCCCGGTGACGCAGAAGCCGAAGCCAAGTTCAAGGAAGTCAACGAAGCCTATGACACCTTGAAGGACGGGCAGAAGCGTGCCGCGTATGATCGCTTCGGCCATGCAGCTTTCGAAAACGGAGGTTTTGGCGGCGGAGGCGGTGGAGCCAGTGCACACGATTTCTCCTCCACCATGTCCGATATCTTCGAAGAGTTTTTCGGAATGGGTGGCGGTGGTGGCCGCCGTTCGGGTGGCCGCGAGCGCGGAGCGGACCTCAGATACAACCTCGACATCTCGCTTGAAGATGCGTTTGTCGGCAAGACGGTCGAGATTGAGGTTCCAACCAGCGTTACCTGTGACACCTGTGATGGGTCCGGAGCAAAGCCTGGCACAAGCCCGACCACTTGCCGTACATGTGGCGGTGCCGGACGGGTACGGGCCGCACAAGGTTTCTTCACACTCGAGCGCACCTGCCCAAGCTGTCAGGGCCGCGGACAGGTGATTTCCGATCCGTGCACAAGCTGCGGCGGGTCTGGGCGCAAGACTCAGGAACGAACGCTGTCGGTGAACATTCCGGCTGGGATCGAAGACGGAACCCGCATTCGGCTTGCTGGTGAGGGTGAGGCCGGGGTTCGGGGTGGTCCGACCGGCGATTTGTACATCTTCTTGTCGATTAAGCCGCATGATCTGTTTCAACGCGACGGTGCCGATCTTTATTGCCGGGTGCCGATTTCAATGACAACAGCTGCGCTGGGCGGGCAATTCGATGTTCCAACGGTCGATGGCGCAACCAGCCGGGTCAAGGTTCCGGAAGGCACCCAGGCGGGCAAGCAGTTCCGGCTGCGCGGCAAGGGCATGCCGATCATGCGGTCCAGTCAGCATGGCGACATGTACATTCAGGTGACAGTCGAAACGCCAAGCAATCTGACCAAACGCCAGCGCGAATTGCTGGCTGAGTTCGAAAAAGAATCGTCGGGCGAAAATCACCCCGAATCTGCCGGGTTCTTTTCAAAGGTGAAAGACTTCATCGACAATCTCGGCGCATAGATGTGCAACATGTGCGCGTGGTGCTGGTAACCTCCTATAAACACTCCTATATTCTGTGAGAAGGATTTGGGAGTGACAGTGGATGTTGAAGCGGTTCGGTGCCGAGCGGGACTTTGTTAAAAGCAAACTTGTGAAGGCAAACCTGGTCCGTTCCAAGATGCTTGACGAGGTGAAGTTCCTGCGGTCCTGGGCGCAGAACCCCTTGCGTACCGGGGCCGTGAGCCCATCAAGGCCTGAGCTTGCGGCTAAGATGGCATCCTACCTGGTGCCAGGACCGCATACTAATGTGATTGAGTTGGGCCCTGGGACAGGTGTTGTCACCAAAGCCCTGTTTGATCAGGGCATAGCTCAGAAAAACATCACCGCCGTCGAGTTCAGTCCCGCATTTTGCACTCTTTTGGCAAAACGGTACCCTGGCCTGAACGTCATCCAAGGGGACGCCTATTCCCTGCAAGCAACATTGGCGGCGGCGTATCATGAAACCGGCCCTAAGAAGCCTCTCCTCGGTGCTTTCGACGGTATCGTTTCTTCGCTCCCGCTGCTGACCCGCCCGGAAACGGAAAGACAACAGTTGCTCTCCGAAGCGCTGGATATTCTGAAGCCAGGCGCGCCCTTTATTCAGTTCTCCTATGGATTTGCCACCCCAGTGAAACCGGTTGGTGCCGGTGTCTCGATTTTCAGTTCAGAGTGGATCTGGAAAAATCTTCCGCCGGCCCGGGTTTGGGTTTTCCGCAAAGGACATTAGGTATGGGTGGCATGGGCTATGACGTCCAAAGAAATCTTGGTTGATCCGTTGCTCATCTGAAAGGCGTCCTTCATGCGTAATCCGAAAATACTTGTTCTCTCGGGATCATCCCGCGCAGCTTCGATTAACGGAAAACTTGCGGCGTTGGCCGCCAAAAAACTCGCATTGCTGGACGCAAGCACGACGCGATTGTCTTTAAAGGACTATCCGCTGCCCATTTACGATGGAGATTACGAAGACAAAAACGGCCAGCCGGACAATGCTGTCAAGCTGCACCGGCTGTTTTCGGAGAACGATGGCGTTTTCATAGCGTGCCCTGAATACAATGCCGGTATCACACCCTTGTTGAAAAACACGCTCGATTGGATCAGCCGCGTTAGCGGAAGCGGGGAGGCCTTCAAGGGCAAGGTATTTGCTGTTGGTGCGGCATCCCCCGGAGGCTTTGGCGGAATGCGGGGCCTCATCGGCACACGGACAATCCTGGAGGTCGGGCTCGGTGCACTGGTCCTGCCGCAGATGGTTTCCGTTGCCAGGGCCTCCAGCGCATTTGACGACAAAGGCGATCTGGTTGACGAGCGGACCGCCGCCCAGCTTGATGGCGTGGTCAATGCGCTCTTGCGGGCAACACGGATCGAGCTGTCTCACTGAGTCCTTTTTGGGGCAAGGGACGGTTCGGTCGGTGTCAGGCATGAAATCAACCTAACGCTTGGAATGAAAGCTGGCTCGGCCTAAATAGGGCGGATCGACAGACGAGTGAGGCATTTATGAGCGAAACGCATGAACCGGCATCCTGGCATGGAACCACAATCATGATGGTCCGCAAAGGCGGAAAGGTCGTGATTGCAGGTGACGGACAGGTGTCCTTGGGGCAAACAGTGATCAAGCACACAGCCCGCAAGGTCCGTCCACTTGCCAAGGGTGATGTCATCGCCGGATTTGCTGGCGCGACAGCGGACGCCTTCACCTTGTTCGAGCGCCTGGAAGCCAAACTTGAGCAGTATCCTGGCCAATTGATGCGCGCCTGTGTGGAGCTGGCCAAGGATTGGCGGACAGATCGTTACTTGCGCAAGCTGGAAGCCATGATGCTCGTAGCGGACAAGAATATTTCTCTGGTGCTGACTGGAACCGGCGATGTCCTGGAGCCGGAGGGCGGTGTCATGGGCATTGGGTCTGGTGGAAATTATGCCTTGGCCGCTGGCCGGGCGTTGGTAGATACCGACTTTGACGCAGAAACCATAGCCCGCAAGGCCATGGCTGTTGCTGCGGAAATCTGTGTCTACACAAACGAAAGCGTCACGGTCGAAACGCTCGAAACTGCTGAATAAGCTGGCCTTCCAAGCCTCCCGAACGATCCAGATCAATGCAACGCACAAGCAATCGGGCGAAATCGAAAAAACCGATTGCTGTGCTACCGCTTTGCCTGCACGACCGGCTGGTGGGAGCCTAAAAAAGCGGACGAGATCAGCTTTGGCCGTTTCGAACAAAACGCCCGATGCTTTAATAGACTTCTTGTATGCCGGATGGAGGGATCCTTGAGCGAGGCGAGCCAACAATCGAACGACAAAGAGAGCCCGCTGGATTCAGTGCGTTTAGCTGCCGCCGTTTCCGAAGGCATTTTGACCGAAGACCAGGCTGAGAGGCTCACTGATTTCTGGACCCGCCGTGGCGTCACCAGCCCAGTGGCCGAAGCATTGCCGCATGCGGACATCGAAGATGTGCGCTTTGTGCGCGGGTTTCATGACATATTCATCAGCCTGGGGATCGGAATCCTGATGGTGGGGCTGATATATGGTTTACAGAATCTGTTGCCTGCTTGGGCCATCTCCGCCGTTGGCGCTGTGTCTATTTGGGGGCTGGCAGAGGTTTTTTCCCAGCGCATGCGGCTGGCTCTGCCATCCTTCCTGCTGAGCTTGGCATTCACCCCCTTTTTCTTCATGGCCTGTTTCGGACTGATTGTTGATCAGGACCTGACGGGCTTGAGCCTTGGCGGCTGGCGGCAAAACTATGAAACCTGGCTGGTAATCCCCACCTCATTGGTAGCCCTTGCCGGTGCCGTTTTGTTTTACCTGCGCTTCAAGGTGCCGGTCGGGATTGCCGGGATCACAGGCGGGTGCCTGTTCATCGTGGCTGTGCTGATAGAAATGGCAGCGCCCGGCCTGATCGACCAGTACAACGTTGTCTTTTTCCTGGCCCTTGGGCTGGTCACTTTTGCTTTGGCCATGAGCTACGATGTCAAGGACCCGGCCCGGGTCACGCTAAATTCTGACAAGGCGTTCTGGCTCCATCTGATGGCAGCACCGTTTATTGTGCATTCGATTCTCGCCTTGGTCTCCAATTACTCAGGCCAAGGTTCGGTCGGATACTCAATCGCCGTTATCGCGCTGTTTGTAATCCTGGCAATCGTCGCGCTGGTTGTTGACCGGCGTGCCCTTCTGGTCTCCGCGATGAGTTACCTTGGCTTTGCAATCGGGTACCTGATCCTGGAAGCCAACGTTTCCGAAGAGGCCGCATTTGCCGTAACGCTCTTGTTGCTGGGCGGTTTCATCTTATTGATTGGCTCCGGTTGGGGCCTGTTGAGGCGCGTGCTTTTGGCGCCCTTTTCAGGGCAGCCCTTGCTGCGCTACCTTCCTGCGACCACATAACCGGCAATCATCATCTACTTCTGTGCGAGTGACACTCCTGAATGACCGACTTTTCTCCGCGTGAAATTGTATCCGAACTCGACCGTTACATCGTTGGCCAGAAAGATGCCAAACGGGCGGTAGCCATTGCCTTGCGCAACCGCTGGCGCCGCCAGCAGCTCGAAGGCCAGATGCGCGAAGAAGTTCTGCCGAAGAACATCCTCATGATTGGGCCCACCGGTGTCGGGAAGACGGAGATCTCGCGGCGTCTGGCAAAGCTTGCCAATGCGCCGTTTACAAAAGTCGAGGCGACCAAATTTACGGAAGTCGGATATGTGGGCCGGGACGTTGAGCAGATTGTACGGGACCTCGTTGAGGCCGGTTTGTCGCTGGTCCGCGAACAAAAACGCGAAGCGGTAAAAGCGAAAGCGCATGTTCTGGCCGAAGAACGTGTTCTGGACTCGCTTGTTGGTGCGAATGCGAGCCCATCGACCCGTGACAGTTTCCGGACAAAACTCCGCAACGGCGAGTTGGATGATAAGGAAATCGAGGTTGAAGTCCGGGCACAGGCGCAAATGCCGAGCTTTGATCTGCCTGGCATGCCGGGCGCAAGCGTCGGCGTCATGAATGTATCGGACCTTCTCGGCAAGGCGTTCGGCGGGCAAACCAAAACCAAACGGACAACGGTGAGTGAATCCTATTCGCTGCTCATCAACGAGGAATCCGACAAACTCCTCGATGAAGACAAAATCACCGAAGAGGCGATTTCGCTGGTCGAGAATTCCGGCATCGTATTTTTGGATGAGATCGACAAGATCTGCGCGCGCGAAGGCCGTACCGGCGGCGACGTCTCCCGCGAAGGGGTTCAACGCGACCTGCTCCCTCTGATCGAGGGCACGGTGGTGTCCACAAAGCACGGCCCGGTTAAGACCGACCATATTCTGTTCATCGCCTCAGGGGCCTTCCACGTTGCCAAGCCTTCAGACTTGTTGCCTGAACTTCAAGGACGGTTGCCCATCCGCGTGGAACTGCGGGCGCTAACCAAAGAAGATTTCCGGGCCATTTTGACCGAACCTGAGGCGAGCTTGATCAAGCAGTACGTCGCGCTTATGGAGACGGAGAATGTCACCCTGTCCTTTACCGAAGATGCAATCGAAGAAATCGCGTCGGTCGCGGTTGATCTCAATGCATCCGTTGAAAACATTGGTGCCCGCCGGCTCCAGACCGTGATGGAAAGGATCCTCGACGAAATCTCGTTCACGGCACCGGATCGCTCTGGCGACACGGTTGAAATCTCAGCCGAGTTTGTTCGCGACAACATCGGTGACCTTGCCAAGAACGTTGATCTTTCAAAGTTTATCCTTTGAGGAAATCCGGCTTCGCGGGCGGCAAGCTTGCCGCTTGCGATATCTTAAGGCCGGTGGCAGCATGCGCCTATGGTAGCAATTCGAAAAAGTAATGAAGAAGGTCACCGCCGGAAGTTTCTGGTGGTGGTCGACGATACGCCGGAATGTGACCGGGCCATCGTTTATGCAGCAAAGCGGGCCGCGCGGACAGGTGGTGTGGTGACGCTGCTATTCATCATCGCCGCCGGTGATTTCCAGCACTGGCTCGGTGTGGAAGAGATCATGCGGGCGGAAGCCCGGGAAGAAGCAGAATCGACACTTGCAAAGGCAGCGGAACGGGTCCGTTCTGTCGCCCGTACAGAACCGGAAACAGTTGTCCGGGAAGGCAGCAAGGCCGAAGAGATCATGGAACTGATCGAGGCCGATGCTGATATTGCCATCCTGGTTCTGGCCGCGAGCACAGGGTCGGATGGACCGGGTCCTCTGGTGTCTTCGATTGCAGGCAAGTCAGCGGCGACTTTTCCGATTCCGGTAACGATCGTGCCCGGCAATCTGGATGACGATTCCATCGCAGCACTGGCTTGATATCATAGACGGCGAACCTATCTAGTTTTTAATGGTTCCAAACTGCCTGAGGATCAGGTATCAAGTTTTTTTGGGTGTTTTGCGGTTGGAGAGAGGGCGCATGACACCCGCCGATAGATGGGCGCGATAACGCAGCGCAAGGACGAAACAATGTTCATACAAACCGAAGCCACTCCGAATCCGGCAACGCTTAAATTCCTGCCCGGCCGCATCGTTTTGTCCGAAGGGACTTACGACTTCCGGTCCAAGGCGGACGCGGGCGCGTCGCCTTTAGCCGAAAAGCTCTTTGACGTACCTGGCGTTGTTGCGGTCTTTTTCGGCCATGACTTTGTCACTGTCACCAAGGATGACACGGATTGGCAGCATATGAAACCGGCCATCCTGGGCGTGATCATGGAGCAGTTCATGTCGGGACAACCGGTCATGAATGCCGGCCAGAGCGAAGACATTGAAGAGGGTGAATTCTTTGAGGAAGGCGACCAGGAAACAGTCGCGACCATTAAAGAGCTGCTAGAAACCCGCGTGCGTCCGGCCGTTGCTCAGGATGGGGGGGACATCACCTTCAAGGGCTTCAAGGAAGGTATCGTTTATCTGTCCATGCGCGGTGCATGCGCGGGCTGTCCATCTTCAACCGCAACGCTTCAGCACGGGATCCAGAACCTTCTGCGCCATTTTGTGCCGGAAGTTGAGGAAGTGCGGCCGATCTGATCGAGTTCCACGAATAGTCTTTGAAAAACCCGGCCCTGGCCGGGTTTTTTTATGGACGGTCAATGGGAGCGACTCTTGGGGAGAGGAAGGAGGCAAAACTTGCGGTCAGCAGACAGCTTTGCATAGGATGCGCCGGACTGCGGGGCCGTGGATCCCAGCAAATAGAAGGAACGTAAGGCAATGAGTTTCTGGTGGTTCTGGACACAGCCGCCCGTCGTTGAAGACGCATTGGACGAAGATCTGCCGAAACTTGCCGAAATACATGCTGCCTCCTTTCCTCAAGCTTGGGATGCGGAGGACCTGGCGCGGATGCAGGGCCAGACCGGAACAAGCATATTGGTTGCACGGCGCGCAAGCCCCTATGGCACACGCGCGCCGCTTGGATTCTTGATCCTGCGAACCGCCGCGGACGAGGCAGAAGTCATAACGATTGCCGTTCATCCGCGTCAGCGGGGCCGGGGAATTGGAAAACAGTTGATGCAATCCGGCCTTTTCCGTCTGTATGGCGACCGCTGCAAAAGCCTGTTTCTGGAAGTCGACGCCGCCAATCGCTCCGCCGTGCTGTTGTATCGCAGCCTGGGTTTCCGGGAAGTAGGGCAACGCAAAGGTTATTATTCAAGCAGCCGGGGAAATGGAACGGCGCTTGTCATGCGCGTCGATCTTGGTTAAGCGCTGTTGCACTGAAAACAGGAAGCGGAAAAGGGTCTCATGACAGACGAGCGTCAATCCACGCTGGCGGACATGTGCATCGAAAAGGGCATGCGCATGACCGAGCAGCGGCGCGTGATTGCTTCGGTTCTAGAAGAGGCTTCAGATGAACATCCGGATGTCGAAGAGCTCTATCGCCGTTCTGTTTCGATTGATCCGAAAATCTCAATTTCTACCGTCTACCGGACCGTAAAGCTGTTCGAAGATGCAGGTATGATCGAACGGCACGACTTCCGCGACGGCCGGTCCCGGTATGAAACCGTTCCCGATGAGCACCACGATCATCTCATTGACCTGCGGAGCGGGCAGGTGATCGAGTTCCGAAATGAGGAAATTGAAGCCCTGCAGGAGTTCATAGCCAAGAAACTGGGCTATAAACTGGTCGATCACAGACTGGAGCTCTACGGAGTGCCGTTGGACAAGGCCAAGGAATCCAAAAACGATGGCTGACATCAAGGCCGTATCGATTGTCATCGTTTTGGCCCTTGTTTCTCTCGTTTTTATTCCCCTTCAGTGGCTTGCCATCAAGCTGAGACTTCCCATCCAGAAGGTCTTGCCGTGCGTGTGGCATAAAATTGCTGCGCGGATGGTGGGTATCAAGATCCAGCAGATGGGAGAACCGTGCCGGGACAGGCCGCTCCTTTTGACATCCAATCATGCATCCTGGCTGGACATTGCAGTTTTTGGCTCGCTCATGCCTTTGTCTTTCATTGCGAAGTCGGAAGTATCTGGCTGGCCGGTATTTGGCCTTCTTGCCAAGTTGCAGCGCACCGTTTTTGTAAATCGTGAAAAGCGATCGGAAACGGGCAATGTGGCCAACGAGATTGCCGAACGTATGGCTGCCGGCGACGCGATGGTGCTGTTTGCGGAAGGAACTTCCAACGATGGTAATTCTGTCCTGCCGTTCCGCTCAGCCCTCATTGGGGCTGCAACCCGGGCTGCCGGCAATGGAAGGGCCGGCACACAGGTTTGGGTTCAACCGGTTTCGATTGCATATCAGGGCTTTTACGGCATTCCGATGGGCCGTGCGCACCGGCCACATGTTGCCTGGTATGGTGAGATGGAGCTTGCTGGCCACCTTTGGGGCATCTTCAGACGGGGGGCGCTGGATGTGATTGTTTCCTGGGGCGACCCAATTCTGATCAACGCCGCAACGGACCGGAAAGCGCTCACCCGGCACTTGGAGCAGGAAGTGCGCTCCATGACACTGGCATCTTTGCGCCAGAAGCAGGAACCGCAAGATATCTCTCTTGCGAATGAACCTGTGAAGTTCTTCCAAAACGAGGAAAAACCGGCTAAAGCTGGCCGCTGATTTAAGGCCGTGCCGCGCTCAAGATCCAAATTCGGGATCAGGTGGTGATCAGAGACGATAATTCGTCCGGTCTGCGCACAACACACATAAAAGCCGGCAGCCTGGAAAGGCTACGAGGAGCGAATGACAAGCCGCCCGGAAACAGAACAAGACGCGGTCACGAATGCCGCGACACCCGAGGTCGTTGCAAACAGCAATAAGCGCAAGGTTTTTGTGCGCACTTACGGCTGCCAGATGAACGTCTATGACAGTGAACGCATGACGGATGTTTTGGCGCCTGAAGGCTTTGAGGCGACGGGAGATCTGGAAGACGCTGATCTGGTGATCTTGAACACCTGCCATATTCGGGAGAAGGCTGCGGAAAAAGTGTATTCCGAGCTTGGCCGTATCCGGAAGGTCAAGGAGGCGCGTGCCAAGGCCGGTAAGGACATGATGGTCGGTGTGGCTGGTTGCGTGGCGCAAGCCGAGGGAGAAGAAATTTCCCGCCGTGCGCCCATTGTCGATATGGTCGTCGGGCCCCAAAGCTACCACCAGTTGCCCGCGCTTCTTGAAAAAGTACGGTCCGGCAAGAAAGTTGTTGAAACCGAATTCGATATCGATGCGAAATTCGACCAATTGTCTGCGCGCGCGGCCAGACCGGTTTCAAAGCGTCCATCCGCTGCTTTTCTAACTGTTCAAGAAGGGTGCGACAAGTTTTGTACCTTCTGCGTTGTTCCGTATACGCGCGGTGCTGAGGTATCCAGATCTGTATCCCAGATCGTGACCGAGGCTGAACAAATGGCCGCCTCCGGCGTGCGGGAAGTCACCTTGCTGGGGCAAAACGTAAATGCCTATCATGGGGAAGCAGAAGACGGCGCCACCTGGGGGCTCGGCCGCCTGCTGCGCCGTCTTGCGGAAATCGATGGATTGGACCGCCTCCGCTATACGACCAGCCACCCAAGAGACATGGACGATGATCTCATCGAGGCGCATCGTGAGTTGAAAAGTCTTATGCCTTACCTGCATCTGCCGGTGCAGTCGGGCTCGGACAAGATCCTGAAAGCGATGAACCGCCGCCACACCCGTGATGAGTATTTCCGTCTTCTGGACCGCATCCGTGAAGCATCCCCTGACATCGCGCTTTCTGGCGATTTTATCGTTGGCTTTCCGGGGGAGACGGATCAGGATTTCGAAGACACACTCGATCTCATCCGCAGAGTAGAATACGGATCCGCGTTTTCATTCAAATACAGTCAGCGGCCGGGAACTCCCGGTGCGACTATGGATGCGCAGGTGCCAGAAGACGTCAAAAGTGAACGCCTGGCGGTATTGCAGGCGCTTTTGAGTGAGCAGCAAAAAGCCTTCAACGCCTCCAGGAAGGGGATGGTGTGCGATGTCTTGCTTGAAAAGGCGGGGCGGAATCCAGGTCAATTGGTTGGCAAGTCGCCTTGGTTGCAGCCGGTTCAACTGGACGCCCCCATCGATCTGATTGGGTCAATACAAGCGGTGGAAATCGTTGACATTGGATCTAATTCCCTGTTCGGGCGGCTGAATGCGGGGCAAGATAGCGATGACCAGTCCGTGGCCATCCCGACCCCGGCGGCCTAAGGGAGACGTCATTTGACGCGCGACAGCCAATCTTCTTCCCGCAAGCAACCGGACGCGCCAGCCACGGCTGCATCGGCTTCAGACATGACGCACATCGTTTTGGCGTTTGAGGACAACCGGCTGATTGGCGATTTGTTTGGACAATTTGACCAGAACCTCGCGCTGATCGAGCAGCGTCTTGGTATCGATGCGATGGCGCGGGGAAATCAGGTCACCTTGAAAGGGTCTCAGGCAAGCTGTGCCCAGGCCCGCACCGCGCTAGAAGCCATGTATCAACGTCTCTTGCAGGGCCAGGAAATTCACCCGGGTGATGTGGATGGCGCCTTGCGGATGGCAGCCGCGGCCGAGGCGCAATTGCCTTTGCCAACGCTCGAGCCGAAGTCTCGTCTGGCTTTTGCGCAAATTGCGACCCGGCGGAAAACCATAGTTGCCCGCACGGCGACGCAGGACGCCTACATCCGGGCCATGGACCGGGCCGATCTCATTTTCGGAACGGGACCTGCGGGCACCGGCAAGACGTTTCTTGCGGTTGCCTATGCCGCGGCTCTGCTTGAACGCGGCGATGTTGCGCGGCTTATCTTGTCCCGGCCAGCGGTCGAGGCCGGCGAGCGCCTCGGGTTTTTGCCGGGCGAGATGAAGGACAAGGTTGATCCTTACCTTCGCCCGATTTACGACGCGCTCTACGAAATGATGCCGGCGGAAAAAGTGGATAGAGGCCTGCAGTCCGGGATGATCGAAGTCGCCCCGCTGGCATTCATGCGCGGGCGGACACTTTCAAATGCTGTTGTTCTCCTGGATGAAGCGCAGAACACGACATCGATGCAGATGAAAATGTTCCTCACGCGCTTGGGCGAAGGGTCTAAGATGATCGTGACCGGCGACCCGAGCCAGATTGACCTGCCGTCTGGTCAAAAGTCTGGTCTTCGGGAGGCGCTTGGGCTTTTGACCGGGATCGAAGCCGTAAGCCATATCCGGTTCACGGAAACGGATGTGGTCCGGCACGAGCTGGTGGGACGTATCGTTACGGCCTATGACAACGCAGCGCGTGAAGAATCGGAAGCCCGCGAACGCCGGTATGAGCAACGCCGCCGCGATCCGGATGGCGGCCAATCTGCCGATCGCACCGCAGCTGTTTCCTGAGGCGCGACGTGCATGTCTTCTGAAGTGCCCTTTGATCTTGAGATTGATCTTGCCGTTGAAGCAGGTGACTGGCCTCCTCAAGATCAACTGACAGGGCTCCTGGAGCGCGCTGTGTCGGCCGCCGTTGCTGAAGCCGGCTTGAAGGCGGTTCCCGGATCAGAGATCTCGTTTGTCCTTACTGACGATGAGGCGGTACGGCAGTTGAACAAGCGCTGGCGCGAGAAGGATAAGCCAACGAACGTTCTTTCTTTTCCTGGCAGTGATCCTGAAGGTGATTTATATGGACCGCTGCTGGGGGACATCGTGATAGCCAGTCAGACAGTCATCCGGGAAGCGGAAGAATTGGGAATTGAATTTTCCGATCACCTTTCCCATCTGGTGGTTCACGGAATGCTTCATCTTTTTGACTATGATCATCAGGACAGTGAAGAAGCGGAGCTTATGGAAAGCTTGGAGAAGGCCATACTGGCCAAGCTCGGCATAGACGACCCTTATGCGGATCGGCCCCTTGTGGCGGATTACGATTAAGTGGCATGATAAAGCATTGGGTTCTTTTGTTGAACGATGATGAACGCAGTTGAAACGCAGAGTCCGGCGAGCGGGGCGGAGACGGCCTCCTCGAGTCAGGGACAAGACGGGGAAGACCCGCAACAGACCAAGCCGCGACCTGCGGCCCTTTTCGAAAATCTCAAACGCCTGTTGCGCTTGGGGCGTCCCGCCACAAGCTTGCGGGAGAATCTGGAAGACGAGCTGTCGCGCGAAGGCGGCACCGATACGGCGTTTTCCCCCGAGGAGCGTTTGCTCCTGGGCAATATCTTGCGGCTTCGCGAATTGCGCGTCGATGATGTGATGATCCCGCGCGCTGATATTGACGCGGTAGATTATGGCACATCACTGAGCCGGGTCATGGAGCTGTTTGAAGACAGCGGCCATTCACGTATGCCGGTCTATGACGACACGCTCGATGATCCGCGCGGAATGGTCCATATCAAGGACCTTATGGCCTATATTGCCGAAAAGGCATCAGAAGGCCGTCCTGCAACCTCTGTGGAAAAACCAGACGATGGCGAGGCAAAGATACCAGAGGCAAATGGCCGGCCCGGACACAACCTGCCAGCGCTAGATCTGTCCTGTGTCGATTTATCGGTATCGCTCAAAGACACTCAGCTGCTGCGAAATGTCCTGTTCGTGCCGCCATCCATGCCTGCGACAGATTTGATGGCCAAGATGCAGGCCGGCCGCATCCAGATGGCATTGGTCATTGATGAGTATGGCGGAACGGATGGTCTCGTGTCGCTCGAAGACCTTGTCGAAGAAGTGGTCGGCGACATCGAGGATGAGCACGATGAAGATGAGGAGGCCATGCTGGCACCGGCTGGCGACGGCCTTTGGATCGCGGATCCACGTTTGCCTCTGGAAGACGTTGATGAAGCGCTCGGCACCAAGCTCATCGAAGGTGGCTTGTCGGAGGATGTAGATACACTCGGCGGGCTTCTTTATGTGTCCGTTGGCCGGGTTCCGGTGCGCGGTGAATTGTTGCATGTATCTGATGTGAATGGATTCGAGTTCGAAATCATGGATGCGGACCCGCGCCGGATTAAGCGCTTGAAGATCCGGCGCCGCCGCTCTGAAGTCCGGCAGCAGGACATACGCCGCCGCCCCAAACGGGCCGATGACAGTGCTGAAACTGAGACGCAAAAGTCAGCTTCAGCAGACGACAAGCCGGACCCGTCTGCAACTCAAACAAAAGAATGACGGTCAAACAGCCTTGACCCGCCCGTGTGGTTCCGCCAACCCTCCTTTTCGCTAAAAGAAGGGGTGCGGGATCGCATGCAATTGGTCGCTCAATATCTTTCCGTTGTGCCGAACACGTTCTTGCTGGCGTGGGGGTGGCGCAGGCGGTGCCTTTGCTGCCTGTCTGGGGCACTGGCCGCTGCGGCCCTGCCGCCGTTAGGGGCGCTGTTCGTTTTGCCGTTGGCCTTCGCCGGCCTCGTATGGCTTCTGGATGGAGCGCTCGATGCCGGCTCTCACAGCCGTTTTGCCAGGTTTCGCGTTGGTTTCGGCATAGGCTGGCTGTTCGGCTTTGGTTACTTTCTTGCCAGCCTCTGGTGGATCGGGTCGGCTTTCCTGGTAGAGGCCGATAAGTTTGCTTGGCTGATGCCCTTTGCAGTCGTGCTGATGCCTACCGGCTTGGCACTGTTCACTGGATTGGGGGTTGGAGCCGCAGCCGCCGTCTGGAGTGACCGGTTTAGCCGCATTCTGGTGTTGGCGGCCACCGTGACCCTTGCGGACTGGACGCGCGGCCATGTTCTGACCGGCTTTCCCTGGAACGCTTTTGGATACACGGTCTCTGACAGCCTGCTCCTGTCGCAGATTGCCAGCGTAATCGGCATCTACGGTATGAGTT
Organism: Roseibium denhamense; assembly: GCF_009711415.1. Taxonomy (GTDB): domain Bacteria; phylum Pseudomonadota; class Alphaproteobacteria; order Rhizobiales; family Stappiaceae; genus Roseibium; species Roseibium denhamense. Next base: position 57,255 of record NZ_SMLZ01000112.1, on the reverse strand, counting down.
TTCTGGTGATTGCGATTGCCTCAGCGCTTGCTCTTCTGGCGGACGCGAAGCCGCTCCGGGCTCGTATCGTACCGGTATTGGCCGCGCTCGGAGTGCTTGGTTCGCTCTATGGATTCGGGTTCGTCCGGCTGGCTATGTTGCCCGCGGCTTTCAGCGAACTCGATATACGGATCGTGCAGCCGTCGATTGACCAGAAAGACAAATGGCGTCCGGATCTGCGCGATCAAATCTTTCAAACATATTTGCACATGAGCGAAGCGCCACTGTCCGGGGAAGCAAGGGTTGGACAGCAGCGTCTGATTGTCTGGCCGGAATCAGCTGTTCCCTTTCTGCTCACCCAGGAACCGGGAGCTCTCTACAGGATCGGCAATACACTTGGTCCGGCGAGCAGTCTCGCACTTGGCGCTATACGTACGGAACCTGGTGCTGATGGCCCCGAATACTTCAACAGTATCTATGTCATCGGCTCTGGTGGAACCATCGAAGGGCTGTATGACAAAGTCCGCCTGGTGCCTTTTGGCGAATATGTTCCGCTCAAATCGCTCTTGGATAGTTTCGGGATTTCGAACCTTGCAGGCCCTGGTTCCGGTTTTCAGGCGGGTTATCAGCCCAGGTTGTTGTCTACCTCCGAAGGTTTTAGTTTTCTACCATTGATTTGCTATGAAGTGATTTTTCCAGGGCCGGTTCGTGCAGGGGCAGGAGATCCGGGGTTTATTCTCAATGTGACCAATGATGCCTGGTTTGGCCGCACGCCAGGGCCGTATCAGCATCTGGCACAAGCACGCATACGTTCCATAGAAACCGGCTTACCGCTTGTTCGTGCAGCAAATACCGGGATTTCCGCCATTGTTGATGGCCGTGGGGTTATCCAGCAGTCTTTGGGTATTTTCGAACGCGGGGTAATCGATGGCCGGGTTCCCTTAAGGTTAGGTCAAACCATTTACGGAACATTTGGCGATGTCCCAATTGTTATTATTTCGATTGGACTTGTAATATTTGCGTATAGTTCAAGACGCAACCGTGATTCGCGTGTAAATTGATCTTTTTTGTTTGAGTTGAGTGAAGGAAGTGTGATACAACCGTGAAATAGCCGATTGAAGGCTGGTTCATGTACTAGTGAGAAGTTGCGGGCAAACTTCCATCTTTTGAGCCTTGTGGGGGGCTTATGAGAGCTGGTGCAAACGAAAACGAGCGGATCCACGCCGCAAAGAATAAGAAAGATTGATGCTATGCCCAGTAAGAAATCTCCTAATCCGATTGATATCCATGTCGGCAGCCGCGTTCGTCTTCGGCGTATGATGCTTGGTATGAGTCAAGAAAAACTTGGCGAAAGCCTTGGGATTACTTTCCAGCAAATCCAAAAATACGAAAAGGGCACGAACCGCATCGGGGCGAGCCGTTTGCAGCACATCGCGACTATCCTGAAGGTTCCCGTTTCCTTTTTCTTCGAGGATGCACCCGGCACCCCGGAGGAAGCTGAAGGTTTTGGCGAGACCCAGCCGACATCCTATGTGGTTGATTTCCTGTCCTCCTCAGAGGGTCTGTCATTGAACAAGGCCTTCGTGCGCATTGAGGACCCGAAGGTCCGCCGGCGGATTGTCGATCTTGTCCGGTCGCTTGCGGGCGATGATTGACAAAAATCGCCAGCAAGCTTGACGCGGTGAAAAACTTCTTAGATTGATGGCGCCTGAAGCGGCGATGATTTCGCCGCTTCTGTCATATTCATTCCCAGAAGGACGATCGCCAATGGCACGTCAGAATTATCTCTTCACATCAGAATCAGTCTCCGAGGGGCATCCGGACAAGGTTTGCGACCGTGTGTCCGATGCAGTCGTTGATGCTTATCTCCGCGAAATGCCGGAAGCGCGCGTGGCGTGTGAAACACTCGCTACCACCAACCGGATCGTTATTGCCGGTGAGACACGCGGTCCGGCAACCATCACAAATGATTACATCGCGCATCTTGCGCGGATGGCCGTAAAAGACATCGGCTATGAGCAGGACGGGTTCCATTGGGAGAAATGTGATATTGCCGTGCACTTGCACGCGCAGTCCGCTCACATTGCCCAAGGCGTGGATGCAGCCGGGAACAAGGATGAGGGCGCTGGCGATCAGGGCATCATGTTCGGCTACGCTTGCCGTGAAACAGACGAGTTGATGCCCGCGCCGATCTTGTTCTCCCACAAGATCCTTCGTGATTTGGCCGAGGCGCGCAAATCCGGCAAAGAGCCGGTCCTTGGACCCGACGCGAAAAGTCAGGTGACGGTCCGTTACGAAAATGGCAAGCCGGTCGGCGTTACTTCTATCGTGCTTTCAACGCAGCATCTGGACCCGTCTTTGACATCCATGGATGTCCAGAAGATCGTTGAGCCGTATATCCGCAGCGCACTTCCCGAAGGCTGGGTTTCCGGCGAGACGGTTTGGCATGTCAACCCGACCGGGGCGTTTGTGATTGGTGGCCCGGACGGTGACGCAGGCTTGACCGGCCGCAAGATCATCGTCGACACCTATGGCGGCGCGGCTCCGCATGGTGGCGGTGCCTTCTCTGGCAAAGACCCCACGAAAGTGGATCGCTCGGCTGCATATGCGGCTAGGTATCTGGCCAAGAACGTCGTTGCGGCAGATCTTGCGGACCGCTGCACGATCCAGCTGTCCTATGCTATCGGTGTGTCCGATCCGCTGTCGGTCTATGTGGACCTGCACGGCACTGGGCGTTGCGACGAGGCGAAGCTGGAAACCACCCTGCGGGAGGTTATGCGCCTCAGCCCGCGTGGTATCCGCGAGCACCTGAACCTGAACAACCCGGTTTATGAGCGCACGGCTGCTTATGGTCACTTCGGCCGCCAGCCTGAGGCTGATGGAGGCTTCTCCTGGGAGAAGACCGATCTGGTTGACGACCTGCGTCCGCTTGCAGGATAAGCTGCTCTAGAATAGCTGGACTTGAATTCCCTAATTAAAAAGATCGCTGGCCCGGCAAACTGCTGGGCTGGCGCTTTGGTTTTATGATCCGATGATTGACCGATACGAAGGTTCCTTTTTCGGCCGCCGCAAGGGTAAGCCGCTCAGCCCCCGCCGCGAGGCGCTGATGAAAAACGAGTTGCCACGGCTTGCGCTGGACCTCTCCGCGGCGCCCCCCGAAGACCTGCGGGACCTGTTTGGTGGTAATGTTGACACGGTATGTCTTGAGGTGGGGTTTGGTGGCGGCGAACACCTGCTTCACCGGGCGCGGACAGAGCCGCACACGGGCTTCATCGGCGTCGAGCCTTTTGTTGGCAGTATGGCGAAAGTGGTGACAAGTCTGCTGGAAGAACAGCTGGCCAATGTCCGGCTGTATGACGATGATGCGGTGAATGTTCTTGACTGGCTGCCCGAGGCGTCCATTGATCTTGCCTACCAGCTCTACCCTGATCCTTGGCCGAAAAAACGCCATTGGAAACGCCGGTTTATCAATTCTCAAAATCTGGACCGGTATGCCCGGGTCATTAAGCCGGGCAGCGAATTTCGGTTTGCCAGTGATATCGATACCTATATCGACTGGACGCTGAGGCACTGCCGTGACCATCCGGCATTTGACTGGACTGCAAGGACTGCCTCAGACTGGAAAACACCTTGGGTCGGCTGGCCCGGCACAAGGTATGAGGCGAAAGCTGTTCGCGAAGGCCGGGTAGGACGGTATTTGACCTTCAGGCGGGTCTGACCGGGGCTTCCAGCAGGTCAGGGTTTTCCGGCCTGCGGTGAGACAACTTCTTTCCGGCTTTTTGCGTTCGCCTCTTGCCTTCAAGGCATATTTGGCGTTATACAGCCGGTGTTTCACCTCAAACGGCTTATCTGAGCGATTTGAGAGTGGGCCCGAACGGGACCCGCTCTTTTTTGTTTACCTAAAGCCGCATGGTGATCTGATCAGAATTCCGGCAGGGCAGCTGAATGTCATAACCTCATCAGACGTGCCACGGTCGGCGACGGCCTTATCGGCCGAAAACAGGAGCCAAGTGTGAGCGCACACGACCCAAGAATTGTCACTGAGCAGGGGCTGGATGCCCGTGTGGCAACGATTGTTGAGCCGGTTATCGAGGACCTTGGTTTCCGTTTGGTGCGCACCAAGATCAGCGCGGCCAATGGATGTACGCTGCAGATCATGGCCGAGCGTCCCGATGGAACGATGACGGTCGAGGACTGCGAGACCATCAGCCGGGCCGTGTCCCCGGCACTTGATGTCGAAGACCCGATCAATCGCGCCTATCACCTTGAGATTTCATCGCCAGGTATTGATCGCCCCCTCGTTCGGGCTGGCGACTTCGAGCGCTGGTCGGGTCATGAACTCAAAGTCGAAATGAACGTTTTGCAGGACGGACGCAAACGGTTCCGTGGCATGCTGCTCGGTGTTGAAGACGGTGCGGCGGCCGTGCGTTTGCCTGATGCGCGCGACGGTGAGGCCGACACGGTAAAGTTGCCCCTGGGCGATATTGGCGAAGCACGGCTGATACTAACGGATGATCTCATAACTGCGGCTCTTCAGGCGGAAAAGGCGGCTCTGGCCGCCCGGACCAATGACGAGCTCAAACAGGATAATACGCCGAATTGAGCAAGGGGCTTGCCGGGTACACAAAGGTGTCCGGCAGGGCCGAACGGCGCAAGAGGAGTGGAATATGGCAATCAGCGCGAACCGTTTGGAGTTGCTGCAAATTGCGGATGCGGTCGCTCGGGAAAAATCCATCGACCGGATGATCGTCATCAACGCGATGGAAGATGCGATCCAGAAGGCTGCCCGCTCCCGGTACGGCACCGAGACGGAAGTGCGTGCTGAAATCAACCCGAAAACCGGTGACATACGTCTGCAGCGGTTGCTCCAGGTGGTCGAGATTGTCGAAAACGTTTCGACAGAAATCTCCCTTCAGGACGCACAAGCGCGCAATCCGGAAGCGAGCCTTGGCGACTTTATCGCAGAACCGCTGCCGCCGCTCGATTTTGGCCGTATTGCGGCGCAATCTGCCAAACAGGTCATAGTTCAAAAAGTGCGCGAGGCCGAACGCGACCGGCAGTATGACGAGTTTAAGGATCGCGTTGGCGAGGTCGTGAACGGCGTCGTGAAGCGGGCCGAGTATGGCAACGTAATCGTGGATCTGGGCCGCGGCGAAGGCATCGTGCGCCGGGACGAGCTTATTCCGCGCGAAATTTTCCGGACCGGTGATCGCATCCGCGCCATCATTTACGATGTCCGCCGCGAGCAGCGCGGACCGCAGATTTTCCTGTCACGCACACACCCGCAGTTCATGGCGAAACTGTTCGCGTCGGAAGTGCCGGAGATTTATGACGGCGTTATCGAGATCAAGTCTGTTGCGCGCGATCCCGGTTCCAGAGCGAAAATTGCTGTTATCTCCAAGGACAGCTCAATCGATCCTGTTGGCGCCTGCGTTGGTATGCGCGGCAGCCGCGTTCAAGCTGTAGTGGGTGAGCTGCAGGGTGAGAAAATCGACATCATCCCGTGGAATGACGAGCCGGCAACATTCATCGTCAATGCCTTGCAGCCTGCCGAGGTTGCCAAGGTTGTTCTCGATGAGGACGCGGAGCGGATCGAAGTGGTTGTTCCGGATGATCAGCTGTCATTGGCGATTGGCCGCCGCGGGCAGAATGTCCGCCTGGCGTCTCAGCTGACAGGCTGGGCGATCGACATTATGACGGAAAACGAGGAATCCGAGCGCCGTCAGAAAGAATTCCAGGAGCGGTCACAGCTGTATATGGACGCTCTGAACGTGGATGAGATGGTCGGTCAGCTTCTGGCGACCGAAGGCTTCTCGTCCGTTGAAGAAGTCGCCTACGTTGAAATCGAAGAAATCTCGATGATCGAGGGTTTTGATGACGACACGGCCGTCGAAATCCAGGCGCGAGCCCGCGATTATTTGAGCGAGCTGGAGGCGAAACTCGACGAAGAACGGGTCTCCCTCGGAGTTTCGGACGAGTTGCGCTCGATTGATGGCCTTACAACAGCTATGATGGTCGCGCTCGGCAAGGACGACGTCAAAACCATGGAAGATCTCGCCGGATGTGCGGCTGACGACCTCGTCGGCTGGACGGAACGCAAGGATGGTGAGACCAAACGGTTTGAAGGAACTCTGAGCGACTTCGACTTGTCCCGCGCAGAAGCCGAAAACATGGTTATGGCAGCCCGGCTTGCGGCTGGCTGGATCACTGAGGAAGAGCTGGCTGCACAGTCTGCTGAAGCCGAGGACGAGCTTGAGGACGGTGAAGAGCTTGAAGGTGAAGCCGCCGAGCAGGAGGCTCAGGCTGAGCCAGCGGCCGGTGGCAACATCTTGAACGGCTAAGCGGCCGGTCAAAAAGAGAGGCACGGGCCTCCGCGAGTTGGGAGTGGCGGCTTGCCGAGAAAAAATGAACCGACCGAGCGGCAGTGCGCTGTTACGCGGGAGGTTCGCCCGATAGAGGACTTGATCCGGTTTGTGCTCGACCCTGACGGTCAAGTCGTGCCGGATCTGAAAAGGGTCCTCCCAGGGCGGGGTGTTTGGATGTTGGCAAACCGGACCACGGTTTGCGCTGCAGAAAAAGACTGGAAGAAAGTCTTCGGCAGGGGATTCAAGGGCGATGTCCGGGTGCTGCCCGGCCTCGCTGACATGATCGATGGATTGATGGAGCGTCAGACCCTTCAGGCGCTTTCGATAACCCGGAAAGCCGGCGAATTGGTCACCGGCTTTTCAAAAGTTGAAGCGGCTTTGCGTCGGGATCCCGTCGCGGGCCTCATCCACGCCTCGGATGCTGCTGATGATGGGGTGCGGAAACTGGCGGCAGTGATTGCTGCGAGTGATCGGTTTGCAGACGGATTAGAAGTGGTCCGTTTGTTCGACTCGGACCAATTGGATTTGGCATTGGGCCGGTCAAATGTGATACATGCTGCACTGCTTGCGGGGCAGGCGAGTGAAAACTTTTTGGCGCGGGTACGTGACTTGAAGCGATTTCGCAACTATACCGCCGCAGATGACGAACAGAGCAACGCTTAGCAGGACGGTTGCGCAGGACTGAAGGCAATATGAGCGATACGAAGAATCCAGGCGACAAAACAATCAGCGTTGAGCGTGGCAAAACGCTTGGCCTTAAGCGCGGAGGTGGTGACCAGGGAACGGTTCGCCAATCCTTCTCGCACGGCCGGTCGAAGGCCGTCGTCGTGGAGAAAAAGAAACGCCGTCTCGTGATGCCGGGTCAGGAACAAAAGACTGACGGTCCGGCTCCGACCACCCAGCGGCTTGACAGACCTTCCGAAGCACCGCGCACACCGCCGCAGCCTGATCCGCAACAGGCCCGCCAGGCCCGTAAGGCAGCTTCTGGCCAGCGCCAGAAGGGCAATGGGAATGTCCTGAGGACACTCACGCCGGAAGAGGCGAAGGCCCGTGCAGCTGCTCTTGAAATGGCAAAAGTCCGGGACGAAGAAGACCGGAAGCGCCGTGAGGAAGACGACAAGCGGCGTGCCGCTGAAGCGTCCAAGCGCCAGGCAGAGGAAGAAGCCAGGGCCAAAGCGGAAGCCGAGGAGCGTGCAAAACGCGAAGCGGAAGATGCGCGCCTGGCAGCTGAACAGTCCAAGCAGAACGCTGCTGCCGCTGAAGCATCAGCATCAGCCGAAGCGGTGACAGCGGACCGTGCGCCAGCAGAAGCGGCCAAACCGGCAGTGCGCAAGGTATCCCAGCGCAAGCCTGCCCATGCCGATGGCGGTCGTCCGCCAAGCCTTGATGACATGGGCAAGCAGCGCAAGGCGCCTGAGGCCGCAAAGCCGAAACAAACCGCGCCAGCTGACGCTGAAGGGGATGATCGTGGCGCGAAAGGCTTGCGGGCCGTCAAGCGTCCGAAACAGGCTCCAGCTCCCGCACCTGCGCGTCCGCGCGGTGGCGATGACCGTCGCCGTTCAAAACTGACGATTTCTGCCGCCACAGGCGGAGATGAAGGCCAAAGGACACGTTCGCTCGCGTCCATGCGGCGGCGTCAGGAGAAGGCCAAGCGCGGTCAGCAGCAGGTAGTGCGTGAGAAGATTTCCCGTGAAGTGACCCTTCCGGAAGCCATCACGATCCAGGAACTGGCCAACCGTATGGCCGAGCGGTCTGTGGACGTGATCAAGCTGCTGATGAAGCAGGGTCAAATGCTGAAGATTAACGACGTGATCGATGCTGACACTGCGGAACTGATCGCTGAGGAAATGGGCCACACGGTCAAGCGCGTTTCGGAAGCCGATGTGGAAGAAGGTCTGTTCTCAACCGAGGACGATCCGTCAACCATGGAAGCCCGTCCGCCGGTTGTGACCATCATGGGTCACGTTGACCATGGTAAGACGTCGCTTCTGGATGCGGTTCGCAAGGCCAAGGTGGCAACCGGTGAGGCTGGTGGCATCACTCAGCATATCGGTGCGTACCAGGTTGAGCAGGACGGCAACAAGATCACCTTTATCGACACTCCGGGCCACGCGGCGTTTAGCCAGATGCGTGCCCGCGGTGCTAAGTCCACGGATATCGTGATCCTGGTGGTTGCTGCTGACGATGGCGTCATGCCGCAGACCAAGGAAGCGATTGCACATGCAAAAGCTGCCGACGTGCCGATTATCGTCGCCATCAACAAGATGGACAAGCCGGGCGCAGATCCGAACCGGGTTCGCACGGAGCTTCTCAGCGAAGAGCTGGTGACGGAATCCATGGGCGGCGACGTCATTGACGTTGAAGTCTCGGCGAAATCTGGTCAGAACCTCGACAAGCTGCTGGAAATGATCCTGTTGCAATCCGAAGTTCTGGAACTTCAGGCCAACCCGGATCGGACTGCAGAAGGCATTGTCATTGAAGCACAGCTCGACCGTGGACGCGGTCCGGTTGCGACAGTCCTCGTGCAAAAGGGTACCCTCAAGCCGGGCGATATTCTTGTTGCCGGTTCCGAGTGGGGCCGTGTTCGCGCCATGCTTGACGAAAACGGCAAGCAGGTCAGCGAAGCCGGTCCGGCGAAACCGGTAGAGGTGCTTGGGTTCCAGGGCACTCCTGCTGCCGGCGACATGGTTGCCGTCGTCGAGAACGAGGCCCGCGCCCGCGAGATTACCGACTACCGTCAGCGCCAGATCCGGGAAAAGGCATCTGTTGTCGCTTCCGGCACGCGTGGCTCGCTCGAGCAGATGATGAACCGCCTGCAGGAAACCGGCCGCAAGGAGTTCCCGCTGGTTCTCAAGGCCGACGTGCAGGGGTCTGCAGAAGCTATTGCGCAGGCACTGAACGAACTTGGAACCGACGAAGTTGGCGCCCGCATTCTACTATCCGGCGTTGGCGGTATCACGGAAAGCGACATCACGCTTGCCGCGGCCTCCAAGGCGCCGATCCTCGGTTTCAACGTGCGTGCCAACAAACAGGCCCGTGAAGCGGCTCAACGCGACGGTATCGAGATCCGCTATTACAACGTGATTTACGATCTCGTGGACGACATCAAGGCAGCCATGTCTGGTCTGCTGTCGCCGGAACGCCGCGAGACTTTCCTGGGCAATGCGGAGATCAAAGAGATCTTCCACATTTCCAAAGTGGGCAAGGTCGCCGGGTGTCTGGTTACCGAAGGTGTTGTCGAGCGCGGGGCGCAAGTCCGCCTCATCCGCGACGACGTCGTTATCCACGAGGGCGAATTGGGCACGCTCAAACGCTTCAAGGACGAGGTCAAGTCTGTCGAATCCGGTCAGGAATGCGGCATGAACTTCACCAAGTACCAGGACATGCGTCCGGGCGATGTCATCGAGTGTTTCCGCGTCGAGCACATCAAACGTACGCTCTGATCGCCGGTTACCAATTGGCAGAGATGCGCGCCGGCGGGACTTCAAGGTCACGCCGGCGCCCTTGTATTTGGAGCTTGGAAAAGCTCGTTAGGATTTGAAATGGCGAAACATTCTGGACATGACAACCGGGGACCGTCGCAGCGCCAGCTCAAGGTTGGCGAGACGGTCCGCAAGGAGTTGTCAGATATCTTCACCCGTGGCCGGTTTTCCGACCCGGACCTGGATGGCGTGATCATCACCATTCCTGAAGTGCGCATGACACCGGATCTGCGGTTGGCGACTTGTCTTGTCATGCCGCTCGGCGGCACAAACGCAGACAAGGTGGAAAAAGCCCTGAACAGGAGTGCAAAATACCTGCGCGGGCAGGTGTCCCGCCGGCTGACGATGAAATACATGCCTGACCTGCGGTTTGTCCTCGATACACGGTTCGATGACGATGACCGGATCGGCACGCTTTTGCACCAGCCCGACGTTGCACGGGATTTGGAAAGCGATACGGACCGGGAAGACTGAGCCAGCCGGGCATTGCGGCTTGTTTCTGATCCCATTGTTTCTCGGGTTCGGGTGAATTTGCCTCCCAGAAGACCGGGTTTGAAACGTTCCAAGTCTCGCCCACTTGGATCAGTGGGCGATAAATCGGACCCGATTTCCCGCCCGCTCGTCGGATATGGAGTGATCCGGTATCGTTGGGCGTTTCTGGCAAAACGCCCAATGCTTTAAACAAACACTTGCAGGCAGATCTGCGGGATAGGCCCGCTGTCGACTTGCAAAAAACCAAGCAAGAAAAATGGCTCGAAAACAGCAGTTCAAGCGCAAGAAAAACATCATCAACGGCTGGCTTGTGCTCGACAAGCCTTACGGGATCACTTCGAATGATGCGTTGGGCAAGATTAAGCGCATTTTTTCTCCGCAGAAGGTCGGGCATGCCGGTACGCTGGACCCTCGCGCTTCAGGTCTGTTGCCGGTGGCTTTCGGTGAAGCGACTAAGACTGTTCCTTTCGTGATGGATGGCCGCAAGGTTTACCGGTTTCAGGTGACATGGGGCATTGAAACCAATACGGATGATACAGAAGGGGAGGTTGTTGCAACCTCAGGCATTCGTCCGGACAAAGAGACTATCTTGAGCATTTTGCCCGAGTTTATCGGCGAAATCATGCAGGTTCCGCCGAAGTTTTCGGCCATCAAGGTCGCGGGTGAGCGGGCTTACGATCTGGCCCGAGACGGTGAAGATGTGGAGCTGGAAGCGCGGCCAATTGATATTCACCGGCTCGATCTGGTTGAATGTCCGGATGATGACCGGGCTGTGTTTGAAGCAGAATGCGGCAAGGGAACCTACGTGCGGGCACTGGCGCGCGATCTCGGCCGCCGCCTTGGAACATGCGGGCATGTCACGGAGCTGCGGCGGCTTCTGGTTGGCCCGTTCGGGGAAGAGGATTTGGTTGCTTTTGAGGAGCTTCTCGAAGCAGCTGAGGCGCTGGATGAGGCGAGCGGGATAGACACGCTTGTAGAGGAATTTGTCTTGCCCGTGCGCGAGGCAATGGACCAGCTTGTTGAAGTGCCAGTGTCTGAAGATGACGCTGCGAAAATCCGGAAGGGCATGCAAGTTCTTCTGCGCGGACGGGACGCCCCGCTTAATTGTGAAACGGCGTTTGCAAGCGAAGCAGGCGTTCCAGTTGCTATCGGTGCAATCGAAAGAGGCCGTTTTCAGCCGAGCCGCGTGTTTCATCTTTAGCAGATTGCCATCATGTGCTGACCTTTCCATCCAGCCATGGCAACATGCTCTGTCGGCAATGGCGAGGATGAGACGCTGGGCAAGATGAAACGCGAACGAACCCGCCGTTCTTATGAAAATGGCAATGCGACGCGCCGCCAGATCCTAAAGATTGGTGCGGGCGCGGCACTAGCGTTGCCATTAACGGTGCCACGCCCCGCAAAGGCCCAAAATGAAGACTTTGATGTCATTGTGATTGGTGCGGGAATTTCCGGTCTGGCTGCTGCGCGTCGTCTCAACGAGCTTGGATTTTCAGTCGTTGTGCTTGAAGCCACATCGCAAGTCGGTGGCCGGATCAGGACCGACTGGTCGCTAGGCGCCCCTTTCGAGGTTGGAGCCGGCTGGATCCACCGTCCGGACGGAAACCCGATTTCCCGTCTGGCGGCAGATATCGGCGCCCCCACGGCGGTAACACCCGACGAAAGCTTTCAGGTTTTTGCAAAAGACGGTCAGGCGATCCCGGCCTCCGTCATTGAGGCCAAATATTTTGATCTTGAGCGCCTCTACACCCGGATCGACACCACCTTCGATAAGGACCAACCGCTATCGGACGCGATCCGGCGGGTCTCCAAGGGCAGTCTGCAGGATCCGGTCCTGCGCTGGATGATGAGCGCCTACACGGAATTCTCAACCGGGGCCCCGGTAGAAAAGCTGTCGGCCTACTATTTCGACGAGGACGATGAATATGATGGCGCGGATGTCGTCCTGCCCGGTGGCTATGATCAGATCCCCAAAAGCCTCGCAGATGGTCTTGATATCCGGCGGAACACGCTGGTTGAGAGCATCGAATACGAGGAGGGAAACGGCGCGGCTGTCCACACCTCAAAGGCTACATTCGAGTCCTCCTTCGTGATCTGCACGGTGCCCCTTGGAGTTCTCAAGAAAAGAATAATCACGTTTGATCCGCCGCTTCCCAAGGCGCATCAAAAAAGCATCGATGAGATTGGCTTCGGCAGCGTCACCAAACTGGCCCTGAAGTTCGAGCGGGCCTTCTGGCCGGAAGGCACGCAGTATTTCGGCTATATGAGCGAGCCGAAGGGACGCTGGAACTACTTCGTCAACTACCGCACGATCAGCCCGGAAAACATCCTGCTTGGCGTCAGCGTCGGGGACTATCCGTTTGTTGCCGAGAAAATGAGTGACGCTGACATGATCGCCGACTGCATGAGCGCTCTTCGAGCCATGTTCGGCCAAAACACTCCCGAACCCATCGGGCATCTGGCAACGCGCTGGTCGGAAGACCCGCACACCTTGGGGGCGTATTCCTATACGGCGGTCGGCAACACACCGGCGGATTTCGACCGCTTCGCAACGCCTGTGGCGAACACTATCCTGTTTGCCGGCGAGCACACGACCTTTGATTTTCATGGAACGGTGCACGGTGCATACCTGAGCGGATTGGCGGCTGCCGATCGAGTCCAACGGGCCCTTGCAAAATGAATGACAAGACTTGCTTTGAACCGAAGCCCCGGCAAAACTGATCCCGCTGAAGCGGCTTTGCGAGGAGCCTTGAAGAAAGCCCTTTATTTCCGCAGCGTTTTCCGTCATATTCCGCCGCCATTGGGCATCGAGGCCCAGTTCGTCCTCTCAAAACCTTTGCTGACCGACATCTTGGCTCTGGCGACGGGGGGATCAGGCCCTGAAGGGCATTTCAACGAACCGGGTTCACCCGGTCACCCTCTTTGAAAGGAAAAGAGCGATGTCGATTACTACAGAGCGTAAAGCTGAGCTCATCAAGGAATATGCGACCAACGAAGGCGACACCGGTTCTCCGGAAGTCCAGATCGCTATTCTGACCGAGCGCATCAACAACCTGACCGAACACTTCAAGGGCCATGGCAAGGACAACCACTCCCGCCGCGGTCTGCTGAAGATGGTTGCGCAGCGCCGGTCCCTTCTGGACTACACGCGCGGCAAAAGCGAAGACCGTTACAAGTCGCTGATCGAGCGTCTTGGCATTCGCCGCTAAGGTTCGCGAAAACTCATGAGACGCGGTGGACATTGTCCGCCGCGTTTTTCTTTAAATCGAGGTCCTTATGAGTGTTTCCCTTTTCCCGGCAAACCCTTTATAGAGACCTCGTGACATGTCATGGGGCAGGATTGCCGGCTTCTTTCCTTTCGTGTGTTTCGAAAGCAGCCCGTTGTCTTGCCCGTGGCCTGTCCACCGGTAACCGGCCCATCCGGGGCCGACCGGGAACGTGCTTCCCTTAAGGGCCGCATGGCGCGGCGGAGTGGAAGCAAAGCATGTTAAGGACAGATGATGTTTGATATTCATCGTGTAGAAGTGGACTGGGGCGGACGGCCGCTGGTCCTCGAAACGGGCAAGGTTGCCCGTCAGGCAGACGGCGCTGTTATGGCGACCTATGGAGAAACCAAGGTTCTCGCCACCGTTGTCTCCGCGAAAGAGCCGAAGGCCGGCCAGGATTTCTTCCCGCTCACCGTGAACTACCAGGAAAAGGCTTTCGCCGCCGGTAAGATCCCGGGGGGCTTTTTCAAGCGTGAAGGCCGCCCAAGCGAACACGAGACCCTGACGTCGCGCTTGATCGACCGTCCGATTCGCCCCCTGTTTGCTGATGGCTACAAGAACGAAACACAGATCGTTCTGACCGTTCTTTCGCATGACATGGAAAATGCTCCTGACATGCTTGCGATGGTCGCAGCCTCGGCTGCCCTGACCATTTCCGGCGTCCCCTTCATGGGGCCGATCGGCGGTGCACGTGTCGGCATGATCGATGGCGAGTTCGTTCTCAATCCGCACATTGACGATATGGCTGAATCGGCTCTGGATCTTGTGGTCGCCGGTACCAGCGACGCCGTGCTGATGGTTGAATCGGAAGCCAAGGAGCTGGACGAAGACACCATGTTGTCAGCTGTCATGTTCGGTCATAAGGGCTTCCAGCCTGTCATCGACGCGATCATCAAGCTGGCTGAAACGGCTGCGAAGGAACCGCGCGAATTCTCAATGCCGGACCATTCAGAGCTTTTCGGCAAGGTGAAGTCCATCGCTGCCGAGGATCTTTCCGCTGCTTACAAGATCACATCCAAGGCTGAACGCAAGGCCGCTGTGGATGCAGCCAAAGCGAAAGTCGTTGAGGCCCTGATCACCAACGCGGCAGAAGGTGAAGCTGTCGAAGCGACCGTCCTTGGCGAACAGTTTAAAAAGCTGGAAGCTGAAATCGTTCGTGGTGGTATTCTGGACACCGGAAAGCGGATCGACGGACGTGACCTGTCAACGGTTCGGCCGATCGTCTCCGAAGTCGGCATTTTGCCGCGCGCCCACGGTTCCGCCCTGTTCACCCGCGGCGAGACCCAAGCCCTTGCTGTTGCGACGCTTGGCACCGGAGAAGATGAGCAGTTCGTCGATCTTCTCGAGGGGACTTTCAAGTCTCATTTCATGCTGCACTACAACTTCCCGCCTTATTCTGTCGGCGAAGCTGGCCGCATGGGGTCGCCAGGGCGCCGCGAAATCGGGCATGGCAAACTGGCCTGGCGCGCGATCAACCCGATGCTGCCGGCGCACCACGAGTTCCCGTATACGCTGCGTGTTGTTTCCGAAGTCACCGAGTCCAACGGCTCGTCCTCCATGGCAACCGTCTGCGGTACATCGTTGTCGCTCATGGATGCTGGTGTTCCGTTGAAAGCTCCGGTCGCCGGTATTGCCATGGGCCTGATCAAGGAAGGTGACCGGTTTGCAGTCCTGTCCGATATCTTGGGTGATGAAGATCACCTGGGTGATATGGACTTCAAGGTGGCCGGTTCTGAGAACGGCATCACATCGCTGCAGATGGACATCAAGATCGACGGTATCACCGAAGAGATCATGAAGGTTGCTCTGGAGCAGGCCAAGGGCGGCCGGATCCATATTCTCGGTGAAATGGCAAATGCCATCACCGAAGCTCGATCTGAGCTGGGTGAGCATGCCCCGCGCATCGAAATGATGAAGATCCCGGTCGACAAGATCCGTGAAGTCATCGGTTCCGGCGGCAAGGTCATCCGTGAAATCGTTGAAAAGACCGGCGCAAAGGTGAACATCGAGGATGATGGCACCGTCAAGATCGCCTCTTCCGATGGCAAGGCGATCAAGGCCGCGGTGAACTGGATCAACTCCATTGCCGCAGAGCCGGAAGTCGGCATGATTTACGAAGGTACTGTCGTCAAATGCGTTGACTTCGGCGCATTCGTCAACTTCTTCGGCGCGAAAGATGGCCTGGTGCACATCTCCCAGCTTGCTCCGAAGAAAGTTGCTAAGGTCACGGACGTGATCAAGGAAGGCGACAAGGTCTGGGTGAAACTCATGGGCTTCGACGAGCGCGGTAAGGTGCGTTTGTCCATGAAAGTTGTCGATCAGGAAACCGGTAAGGAAATTCCGAAAGACGACGCAGCAGAGTAATCATCTCTCCATTGCCGAGAATTGGAAGCGGGGGCCGATGTGGCCCCCGTTTTTTGTTTTGAACACTTAAGGGGGCCAGGCCTAGGGCCTCTCCCGGGCAGACATGGTCGCCGAGCAATCAATCAGCTTGGGAGTTGCGCTGGTGTGTTGGAGCGCTATACCGCGCCCATGATTTTTTTCGCCGGCCCGCGATGTTCTTCCAGATAGCGAAGGAAGTCGGCCGCGCTCATGGGCCGGGCAATGCCATAACCCTGGATCAGGTTGCACCCGAGCGCGGTAATCAATTCACACTGCTCCGGCGTCTCTGCGCCCTCGCAGACAATGCCGATCTTCAGTCCCTCGGCCATGGAGACGATAGCCCGGACAAGGGCCTGTCCGGCCGTATCGTGCTCAATCCCCTTAATGAAGGAGCGGTCGATTTTGAGCATATCGATGGGAAGGCGTTTCAAGTAACTCAAAGATGAGTAGCCGGTTCCAAAATCATCAAGAGAAATGTTGACGCCCAGCTCGCGGATCGACTCCATCACCTCGACGGGGTCTATACGCCTGTCATCGAACATCATGCTTTCGGTGATTTCAAGATGAAGACAAGCCGGGTTCATGCCGGTCTCCCTCAAAATCCTGGCCAGTCTGTCGATAAAGTCTGTGTCGCGGCATTGACGTGTCGACAAGTTTACGCTGATCCCGCCCAATTGGTGTCCATTCTGATTGCAGGATGCGAAGTAGGTACAGGCTTCCCGGATGACCCACTCTCCCAGGCGGCTGATGAGACCTGATTCCTCGGCAACCTTGATGAACTCGTTTGGAGGCACCGGGCCAAGCACAGGATCAGTCCAGCGGCACAATGCCTCGCACATGACCAGAGAACCCGAGCGGTAGTCGACGATCGGCTGATAGTGCAGATGGAGTGCCTCGTTCTCGACGGCTTGCCGGAGGGATATTTCGATTTGCCCTGCCCGCGCCGCTTGTTCGTTCATGCGCGCGGAGAAGAACTTGTAAGTGTTGCCGCCGTCGGCCTTGGCCTCATACATACTGGTGTCGGCCTGCAGAAGAAGCGTCTCATCATCTTCGCCGTCAACCGGGCTAATCGTGATTCCGATGCTGATGGAGACCACCATTGGGCTTAGGCCTTCGATAGCAATGGGTTCGGCTACGGCTTGCAGCACGTCCTTGGCCACGGTCTCGATGTGCCAGCTGTCGTTGAGGTTTGACAATATGATCGCAAACTCATCGCCGCCCATTCTTGCAACGGTCTGGTCCGGACCAAGAGCTGCCGTCAGCCGCTTGGCCACTTTCGCGATCACAGCGTCCCCTGCCTTGGGCCCGTAGGTTTCGTTGACTGTTTTGAACCGGTCGACATCCAAAACCATAAGTGCCGAAATATCGTCCAGCTGCCGGTTGCGCTGAATGGTTTGGTTGAGCCGGTCAATCAGCAGCCGGCGGTTCGGTAGCCCGGTCAAAAGGTCGTAGTTTGCGTTCTTGTTCGCGAGTTCCTCATGGAGCTTCCGGTCGCTGATGTCGGTTATCGTGGCGTAGTAGGCAAGCTCTCCGCGCCACTCCGTTACCTGAACCTGTTGCTCCAGCCAAATGGTTTGCCCATCTTTCCGCAAACCCTTGACCTCGTAGGATTGCGGAGCGCGTCCGACTTCGCGCAGTTTATAGTAGCTCCGCAGGCGCGTATGTTCCTCCGGGGCGTAAACTGTCAGGGTCGGCAGATCGAGCAGCTTGTCACTCTGCCCGGGCTCATACCCGAGCATCTCAAGCAGCGCATCATTCACATAGATGATGCGATGGTTTGCATGAACCAGCACGCCATGAAGGGAACTGTCGATCATATCCCGGAACTGCCGGTCACGGTCCCGCACCGCTTCAAAGGCACTTTGAAACATCGAGGCCAGCTGGTTGAATTCGGAAATAAACCCTTTTTCAGGAGCGTCTACGACGCGGTCCTTGTGGAGATTTTTCGCGTAGGAAAGCAGTCTGCCGAGGCCGGTGTTTGTAATCCTGGAAACGATTAGCGCCGCGCCGAGCGCTAGGATGGACGTGTAGAGGAGAAATGGAGTGAAAAACTTCTGATACGTTGCGCGAACATTTTGCTGGGTGTCGACCGTCTGCCGCGAGACAACCGAGATCATGTGCCCGTCCATGTCGGTCGATAGCGGCGATTTCACAAACAGCTGGTCGTTTACCAGCTGATACGTCACTTCATCTTCGGTCTCGAAAATCTTTTCCGGGAGTTGTCCGCGATCCAGGTCACCGAGCCCGGCAATGATTTGATCGTCATGGACAAAGGCGAGATTGTCGACCCGAAGTGTCTTGGCAAGGGCGCCCGGTAGCGAAAAGGAATCGGTTACCGATGTCCCGCCGACAACCCGGCCGAGTGCTTGACCTGTGTCCGGATCCAGGACCAAGACTGACAAGGCCGCTGTTGTGATCCCGGGTTCAACACTGTGATCGGTGTACAACACCCAAACGTCCGGTGGCAGAGCGGCGCGGACCAGAGGCGGCAACTGTTCGCCCGTATCGATAAGACCCAAACTTGATGTGGCCCATTCCGGAGTATCGGGCCGGTCAACCAAAAGGATATCGAGCACCGCGCTCGTCATGCTCTGGGCAGCACCGTCAATGACGGCCTGGGCATCGTTTGCCTGATTGTCCTGCAGGGCTTGCCGGAGAGCCGGGTCGGTTGCAGCCGAGCGGATCTGCCTTTCAAGCTGGTCGAGGTGCTGTACAAAAACCAGGCGTGCCAATGTTGCCTTTGAGCGCGCAGTTCTCGCCATCTCGTGTTCTGCGATTGATAGGCTTCCAAGGTAGGTAACCCAGAACAACGCAACGGCGGTGCCGATCAGCCCGACGGCAAAGAGGCTCATTACGAGCCTGCTGAAAGGAAATGTGAATCCTACTTTTGGTTTAAAACCTAACATTTAGGGCCCGATGTAGAACCTCTGTTCGAAAAGGTTCGGAAACAGAAGAATAAACGTCGGCAGGCAGTCCTGTGTGCAGGTTTTATAGGCGCAGCCATCCCCGGCAAAATCTTGGATTGTATGACTGCAACCATGTTCGCCCGCCCCATGAAACGTAAGCTGTCATTATACATTTTGAGAGCCAGCGTAACATTGTAGGGTTTATCATTCGTGAAAGCTGAAAACCAATCTGGCGCACAGAATACGTGCATTTTGATCTGTAAAAATATTCATTGTTACTTATCATGAGATAATAATCGGAGTTGATATGTCATTTTTGCCATGCCGGGCGTATGGGCGTAGTGCCGTTTGCCTCCCGGGCCGAACCTGCTATACCGCCCCCAACCACGAGCCGAGGAAAGCATAAATGGCGCAAATGCGTTTGGTGGTCGTCGGGGCAGGCGGCCGTATGGGCCGGGCCTTGATCCGGGCCGTTCATGACACGGATGGAGCCGCTGTCGTCGCTGCGATCGAGCGGTCCGGCTCGGAGTTCCTTGGTCAGGACGCCGGCGAACTGGCTGGTACGGGCCCGGCGGGTGTTCCAATTACCGAGGATGCTTTGACAGCATTCGCCAACGCCGACGGCGTGTTGGACTTCACAGCGCCTGCCGCGAGCCTCTGGTATGCTGAACTGGCTGCACAGGCGCGCATCGTGCATGTCATCGGCACCACAGGATGGGCAGAGGGCGAAGATGCGCCGTTAAAGGCCGCGGCGCGGCACGCCAGAATCATCAAATCCGGCAACATGAGCCTTGGTGTGAACTTGCTTGCCGCTCTGGTGCGTCAAGCGGCGGCGGCATTGGATGCGGACTTCGATATTGAAGTCCTGGAAATGCATCACAAACACAAGGTCGATGCGCCTTCGGGGACGGCTCTCATGCTTGGGGACGCGGCGGCCGAAGGCCGGGGCGTCGATCTGAACAGCCATTCTGTCAGGACGCGGGACGGAATTATGGATCCGCGAAAAAGCGGCGACATAGGTTTTGCAACGCTGCGCGGCGGTTCGGTCATAGGTGAGCATTCCGTGATTTTCGCCGGAGAAGGTGAGCGTATCGAACTGACGCACCGCGCCGAGGACCGGCAGTTGTTTGCACGCGGTGCCGTCAAGGCTGCGTTGTGGGGATTTGACCGGAAACCCGGGTTTTATTCGATGGCCGACGTTCTCGGTCTCGGCCAGAGTAATGTGTGACATTTAGGAGAGTGGCATGGAGCGCCTTTTAGTGCTTGTCCGACACGGGCAAAGCGAGTGGAACTTGAAAAACCTGTTCACCGGCTGGAAGAACCCGGACCTGACAGAACAGGGCGTTGCTGAAGCGCATAAGGCAGGGGAACAACTGCGCGATTTGAAACTCTCTTTCGACCTGGCCTTCACATCCGATTTGTCACGAGCCCAGAAAACACTGGACATCATCCTGGGTGAGTTGGGTCAAACCGGCTTGGAGACTCTCAAGGACCAGGCGCTGAACGAACGTGATTACGGCGATATCACGGGCATGAATAAGGACGAGGCACGCGAAAAATTCGGCGAAGAGCAGGTCCATATCTGGCGCCGGTCATATGATGTTCCACCGCCCGGTGGCGAGAGCCTCAAGATGACGGCTGAACGCGTATTGCCCTATTACAAGGCCGAAATTCTCCCAAAGGTGCTGTCAGGAAAACGCACTATCGTGGCTGCTCACGGGAATTCCCTGCGCTCTTTGATCATGGACCTTGAAAAGTTGAGCCCGGACGAAATTCTGAAAAGAGAACTTGGGACCGGGGCGCCAATTATTTATCGCCTGGATGAAAATGGCGGTGTGGTGAGTGTGCAAGATCTCGCGGACTAGGTCCGCTGCGGAACATGATCTTATAGAGGCGGCTTAGGCCGCCTTTTTTCTTTGCTGACCGTGAGAGATGTCTATGTATGCAGTGTGCTGCCGGCAAGATGAACCTGTGCCACAAAGGGGCTGCAACCCAAGGTTAGGCAAGAATCTAAAGCCTTTCATTTACCTATTGCCGGATTTTGACCGCGTTCGGAGAAAAAGAAGCAGGAAAGTACCCTAGCGTAAGTATAGGTGTTTTATGCTGTAATAATTTAGCCGGTTCATTATTTACAAAGCATTCATTTTTCGGGCCGTAAATCCTCGCAGATCCAGATACTGACGTCGGTGGGGACGGTCGATTTATGAATACTATTTCTCGTGTTTTTACGAATTTCAAATTCGCTACAAAAGTCTGGGGCGGCTTCGGTGCCGTCCTTGCACTCACTCTTATAGTTGGAGGCATGGCGGCTTGGGCCATATCCGGACTGTCTGCGCGCACGGCCGTTTCCGATGCCGCATCATCTGCAATGACCACATTGCAGCAGGTGTCCGTATCCCGGGAAGCTTATCTGAAGCAGAAGGCACCGGGACTTGCCGCGTCAACGGTTGAAGAAATCGACAATCTCAAATCGCGGTTGGAAAGCCTCAAGGCGGCGTTGTCGGACCCATCCGTTGCAGCCCAGGTCGATGACGTCATCAGCGTGACCGAGGAATTCGAAACAGCGTTCATTGCGGTGACTCGCCAGACAGAGAACCAAAATCAACAAGTAGCCGAAGTCAATGCAGCAAGTGCTGAACTGAGCGGATTGACAGAGCTGATTGGCCGGGAGGTCTCCGACGCGCAAGCCAAGTCTGCGGAGCGGGCGGCGGCGGCGCAGAAACAGCAGGAAGCTGCGCGAGCGCTCCAGAGGCAGGCTCAGGCTGTTCAGGAAGCAGCTCTTCGGCTTGACCCGCGCTTTGGGCCCGGCGGTGAATACAAGAAAAAGGACCTCACGGATGAAGTGATGGCCGAGATCAATAACGATATCCAACAAATGGTGGACAGCGCAGCAGCCCTAAAAACAGCAGAGCTGCCAACCCTTAAGGCAGAAGAAGCGCTAGCGCTCGCCGCTATGGCGGTGAACATGCAAACTGCGTTGCCGGACCTACTGGGTGAAACCAACCTGTTCAATCGGGCGGGCAAGAAGAAGACTGTTGCCGATCTGATAGTAGGTCTTAAGGACGGATCGCTGAATGCCCGTTTTGCCGGCTATGAGGCGCTGAGCCAGGAGCTGGACGGCGCCAATAAGGCGCAAGAAGAGCTGTCGAAAATGGCCACTGTCAGCCAGCAGGCAATCATCCTTGCCAATGCAACAGCGGCCATTAAAACCGATTCCCTGGCAGCAGTCTCCGGGCAAGCTGATATCAGCATGCCGGAAGTGCACAGCCAGCTGGAAACGCTCACATCCGTTGCCGATACCCTTGCCGGCTTCAGCGGAGTACTGCCTGCTGCTGCGGACAGCATTAGTGCAATGCCGGCGGCCATAACCCAGTTTGACACTGCGTTTGAGCAAATCATCGCCATGCAATCTGAAATGGAAACCCTGGAGCGGCGCCTGGACGATTTATCCCGTGGCGTGAGCGCGCAAATTTCGGAGATTGCATCCAATCAGCTGCGCCTAGCGCGGGAGGCCGGTCAGGCGGCTCTGATCTTGATCGCCGGGATCATCGCATTGTCCATATTGGCGGTTGCTGCGCTTGCCTTTGTCCTGAACCTTGCAATCACACGGCCAATCAAGACTTTGACAGGTGTGATGGGCGAACTTGCTGACGGGAACAACCAGGTTGACATTCCAGGTGCTGATCGCGGCGACGAGATCGGTGAAATGAGCCGAACGGTCATGGTTTTCCGGACAAACTCGCAAGAGCGTGCGCGGCTACGGGCTGAAAGAGAGCAGGAGGATGCGGCTAATCGCACCCGCCAGGAGCGCACGGACCATCTCATCCGGGATTTCCGGGACGCTGCCCGCAACATGCTTGCGTCGGTCGGCCAAACGGCCGAAGATTTGGATGGAACCGCAAAATCACTAACCGAAATCGCCGGAAACAGTTCTGCTCAGGCGAGCGATACCAAGAACGCATCGACTGTTGCGAGCGAAAACGTCAGCATGGTCGCCTCGGCTGCTGAAGAGCTGGCTGCTTCGATCAGCGAAATAAGCAATCAGGTCGAGCGGACGGCAGAAGTTGTCGGGCGGGCGACGGAAGGGACCCGGATGACCAACGAAAAGGTTGCCGGCCTCGCAGAATCCGCGGGCAAGATCGGCGAGGTTGTCACGCTCATTCAAGCCATTGCGGAACAGACCAATCTTCTGGCGCTGAATGCAACAATCGAGGCAGCGCGCGCTGGTGAGGCCGGCAAGGGCTTTGCGGTCGTGGCCGCGGAGGTCAAGGAACTGGCGACGCAAACATCCAAGGCGACCGAAGAAATCAGCGCGCAGATCTCCGCGATCCAGAGTGCGACCCAAGATTCGGTTAGCGCGATTGAAGACATCACCCGGACTATGGATGAGGTGAATTCCTATACGAACGCAATTGCCAGTGCTGTAGCCCAGCAAGGATCGGCAACGACCGAAATTTCGCAAAACGTGCAGCAGGCCGCTGAAGGGACAGGTATCGTGACGCGCAACATGTCCGGATTATCCTCTGCAGTCGATCAGACAGCATCTTCCGCTGATGATGTGGTCCGGGCGGCCGGGGAACTCAGCACACGCACGGACCAGCTTCGCACGGAAGTTGACCGCTTCCTGGACAGCGTCGCGGCAGCCTGATCCGTTTCGCTATTAGGTGCAGATCTTAGAACGAAAAAAGCCCGGCTGGTAAACCGGGCTTTTGGGATTCTGGATGTCTTGTCGCCGTCTTAGACGCTGAAACCGTTTTCTGCCGCAATTGCTTTCAACGGGCGCTCAGGACGGGCGCCAACGTGAGAAATCACCCGGGAAGCACATAGACAGCCGAGCTCGGTGGCCCGCTTCAGATCATAATCCCTGGCGAGACCGTAGAGCACGCCGGATGCAAAAAGATCACCGGCTCCTGTCAGATCGACAACAGTATCGACCTTCTGGGCGGGAACTTCCACGGTATTTGTCTTGTCGAACGTCACGGCGCCTTTGCTGCCAAGTGTCAAGCAGGTCAAGACATCCGCTTCGCGGATCGCTGCGATCGCGCTGTCGAGGTCTGAGGTCTGATACAGCGCTTTGAGTTCGTGTTCATTGGCAAAGACGATGTCGAGCGTGCCGTCCTCCAGCATGCCAAGGAACTCGTCGCGGTACCGGTCAACACAAAACGAATCTGACAGGGTAATGGCGACTTTCCTGCCGTTCTCATGAGCGATCCCGGCCGCCTTCAGGAATGCTTTTTTGGCTTGTTCCGGATCCCAGAGATAGCCTTCCATGTATGTGATTGCCGAAACGGCAACGACATTAGGATCGACGTCATCAGGCGTAAATTCCGTGCATGCGCCCAGATAGGTATTCATTGTGCGCTCACCGTCCGGCGTGATCAGGATCAAGGACCGGGCGGTCGGTTTCCATTCGCGCAGCCGCGGTGTGTTGAAGTAAACACCGGTTCCGTTCATGTCGTGGTAATAGCTGTCGCCGAGCTCGTCTTCCGCGACCTTGCCGAAGTAAGCCGGGTTTCCGCCGAGCGAAGCGATACCAGCTGCGGTGTTGCCGGCGCTGCCCCCGGAAATGCGCACTGTCTGGCCCATCTTTTCAAACAGCCTGACCGCTTCATCCGTATCGATCAAGCGCATGGACCCTTTATGAAGGCTCTCCTTGACCAGGAAGTCTTCTTCAACATGGGAAAAAACATCGCAGATGGCATTCCCTATGCACAGGGCATCAAATCTCGTTTCGGTCATGAAATCCTCGCGTTCGCCGATCCGTGACGACTATGATTGCGGATTAGGTCTTAAAGCCCGGTTTGCTTCCGGTTCTTTAATTTTGTCGCGGAAGGGGCTGGCGCGGTAGACGCCCAGCATCGTGAGTTCCGCACAGAAAAAGGCAAGCTCTTCAAGAGCAAGGGCGACAGCCGGATCCTCCGGATGGCCTTCAATATCGGCGTAGAACATGGATGCGAAGAACTGGCCTTCGAGCTGGTAGGATTCCAGCTTGGTCATGTTGACACCGTTCGTGGCAAAGCCGCCCAGGGCCTTGTAGAGAGCTGCCGGAACGTTGCGGACACGGAAGATGAATGTGGTGATCACCGGCTGGCCGTTATGCGCCGCTTCCATCTTCTCACGCGACAGAATGACGAAACGGGTGGTGTTGTGGGCGGCATCCTCGACGTCCCGGCGCAATATATCGAGACCGTAGATTTCTGCCGCCATCTCCGGTGCGAGAGCTGCCACAGAGGGATCGCCCAACTCCGCCACCTGCCGGGCGGAGCCTGCGGTATCGCCGCCTACCACGGCCGTCAGGCCGAGCTCCCTGATAACATTCCGGCACTGGCCAAGCGCATGGATATGGCTCTGAACAGTTTTTAACCCGTCCAAGCTGGCGCCTTTCGGGGCCATGAGCTGGAACCGGATGGGCATGAAGTACTCGCCGATAATATGCAGGTCTGATTTCGGCAAAAGATGGTGAATGTCTGCAACCCGGCCTGCGACTGAGTTTTCAATTGGGATCATCGCAAGGTCGGCTGAGCCGTCAGACATCGCGGAAAAGCAGTCTTCAAAAGTGGCGCAGGCGATTGCTTCGTAATCCGGATAAACACTGCGGCACGCCATGTGTGAGTTGGCGCCGGTTTCGCCTTGGAAGACGATTCTTTTTCTGTCGGTCATGCGATTGGAAACCTTGGTATTACAAAGATTGATAGGCAGCGCGTGCGCGCTCCAAGTCGTCTGGAGTATTCACATCCATCGGAGCACTGCTGATGACGGATGCGTCTATCCGCATACCAGCCTCCAGAGCCCTGAGCTGTTCGAGTTTCTCGCGCTGTTCGAGAGGGGCCGGCGGCAAGCTGACAAATTTCGCCAAGGCTGCTCTGCGGTACGCGTATATTCCGATGTGATGATAGAAGACGCCGTCACCGTAGGGAGCTGTCGCGCGGCTAAAATAAAGCGTGCGGAGCTGACCCTGACCGTTCGGCGTTGCGATCGCTTTCACAAAGTTCGGATCGTCGCGAAATGCGGCGGATGTGAACTCGGTGACGATTGTCCCAATGGCGACCTCGGGAATGCTGAGGGGGGAGAGCGCTGCTCGAATCGCGTCCGGCTCGATCAGCGGTACGTCGCCTTGGACATTCAAAACCGTATCGAATGTGCGATCAGGATCCACCAGATCTACAGCTTCGTGAATGCGGTCGGAGCCCGAGGGATGGTCCGGCCGTGTCAAAACGGCCCTGCAACCGGCCTTTTCCACGGCATCAGCGATTTCTTGGGTGTCTGTTGCGACAACCACCGGACCTATGTCGGCATTCAGGGCCTGCTCAACCACGCGCACAATCATTGGTTTACCGCAGATATCCGCAAGCGGCTTGCGCGGAAGCCTGGTCGCGGCCATGCGGGCCGGGATGATTACAAGGGCACCTGTCATGTTGTCTCCCACGCGGCGAAAATGGCTCAAAACGCTGCAAAAAAACCACCGCGTCCGTTTGTCGTATCAGTTGCCCTTTTAAAGCTATGGACAGCAAGGTCAAAAAATTTGTAGGTTCCGGCAAAATTTGAGACACAGGAGGGGTTGCAACAGCCGTTGTGATCCCGGACGCGAAATATCTTGGAGTCGGAGAGACATGGATTCCTTCACGCTGAACAAGGCCGCTGGGGCGGTTCTGATGGTTCTTATATTGACCATGGGTGTTGGGATCGTTTCCGACATCATCTTTCAGCCGACTATCCCGGGCAAACCGGGTTACGAAATAGTTGTAGCCTCTGCAGAAGATGCGACCAGCGAAGTTACACCCGAGCCGGACATCGTACCGATTTCGGAGCGGCTTCTTGCTGCATCGGCTTCTGACGGCGAGGGCGTTGCGAGAAAGTGTGCTGCTTGTCATGCCTTTGAAAAGGGCGGCGCCAACAAGGTTGGTCCGGGCCTGTGGAACGTTCTTGGCAATCAGCCCGGTACCCATGACGGCTTCGGCTACTCCTCCGCGATGGTGGCTTATGGCGAGGAAAATGGTGAGTGGACTTACGAAGGGCTCGACAATTTCCTGGCGGCTCCGCGAAACTACATCGATGGCACATCCATGAGCTTTGCCGGTCTTCGCAAGCCTGAGGAACGGGCGGATCTCATCGCTTACATGCGCGAACAGTCTGACTCACCGCTGCCATTGCCTGAAGTCGAGGCTGCGGCTCCGGTTGAAGAGGCTCCGGCTCCGGCTGACGAAGCCCCGGCCGCAACCGAGTAACCCGGTTCAAAGGCAAAGCGCGGTTAGCGCTTAGTAATAAGACTGTATAAAGAGCCGGGCCGTGCCCGGCTTTTTTGTTTGACTATGCCGATTTTCATTAGGGGAAAAATTAATAAATCTTACGCTACGTATAGGAGTGTGTTGTTGTGAGATGGGCATGGTCCGTATGGCCGCGAATACGGTTCGAAAATTTTTCCTTGGCTCGAATGGGGTCTGGACTGCGTCAATTGTCGCGGTGGTTTGTTTTCTCGCTGGTATCGCAGTTACCGCCCATGTTGGGCAACTGGTGCGTAACGAGTTGATCTCCCAGCACAAACGGGATGCTGTCGGAAGTCTGTCTGAAGCAAGGGCCCGTTTGGAAGGCGAGATAAGCAGAACCGTGGCACATGGGCTTGCCGTTCGCGCCTTTGTCGCCGAACTCAAAGACACGCCGTTCGAGCTGGAAGACTACCGCCGGATCTCGATGGAGGTGATTGAAGACAATACCTCAATCCGGTCGGTTGGGATAGCGCCAAACAATATTCTCCAGGCGGTGTTCCCGCTCGAGCCGAACCGCGCAGCGCTGGGTCTCAATTACCGGATGAACACGGCACAATGGCCTGCCATCAGAGAAGCCATGTTGTCCCGCGAAATGGTCATTGCCGGGCCCTTGGAGCTCGTTCAAGGCGGCAAAGCCCTGCTGATTCGCATTCCGGTGTTTCCAGCCGATGCACCCGGGCAGCCCATGAAGGAACGGCCGTATTGGGGGGTGATCACGCTTGTCCTGGATGAGGCGGGAGTGATGAGCAGCGCCGGCATCACAGATATGATGGACGACCTGCGGATTGCCTTGGTCGACCGGAATGCGGTGAGCGAAGAAAAGGCACACATCTACGGCAGCCTGGGGCTGGAGAAAACAGATCACGTTTCCCTGCCGCTTCACCTTCCAGGCGGCCTGAATTGGGAGCTGCAAGGTTATCCGGAAATGGGTTGGTCGGAGGCAGGCAACAATGTCTGGACCACTCAGTTGATTGGAAGCCTGATATCACTGGTGTTCGGCGCCATGGCGTTTCTGCTCATCAGTGAGGTCTACAAGGTGCGGTCGATGGCATTGCACGATCCCCTGACCGGCCTTGCCAACCGGCGGCTTCTGGAGGACCGGATGCATCAGCTCGCAGTCATGTGTGAGCGCACCGGGACAGGATTTGAAATCTTCTATGTGGATTTGGATGCATTCAAGCCGGTGAATGACAATTACGGCCATAGCGTCGGTGACCAGTTATTGATCGAGATCGGCCTGAGACTTCAGCGTCAGACCCGTCAGACAGATACGGTGGCCCGCGTTGGCGGTGATGAGTTTATCGTGTTGACACCTGGCAACATGCGCCGCCCGGAACGTCAGATTTTTCTCACGCGGATGGAAGACAAGGTAAATCAGGTATTTGAGTGTGCCGGAGCGGTGATTGAGGTGCAGGCGAGTATTGGCAGTGCCAGCTTCCCGGGGGATGCATCGACTGTCGACGATCTCCTGAGGGTCGCCGATGGCCGCATGTATGCGCAAAAGGCAAAGGCCAAGCAAAAGCCGGGCAATCTGTCGGGCGTAGAACTTCCGAAAACTGGCGGAATGGCAGGTTAAATTTCTGTCATCTCGGTCTCAGGCGGGTGACGCAGCGCCCGCACGTCCCTACACTGTCTCGAGTGAGACACTATTTGCAATGATTGCAAAGGGACGGAGTAGCCAATGATGAGTATATGGTCGGCGAAGCAGACAAAAACCTGGCGTGGGGTATGGGTTGCTTTGGCGCTGGCCACCGGCCTCACGGCCGCACCTGTATTGGCGGACGAGCCCGAATGGCATCACGCCTCGTCTTTGACGGACTCCCCGCGTTACGCTGCGGATGTTAAGCACTTCAATTACGTGAATCCCGATGCGCCAAAAGGCGGAACAGTCCGCGTGTCCGATATCGGCGGCTTTGATACATTCAATCCATTGCTTCCCAAAGGCAGCGTCGCGCCGGGGATTGGCCTGATCTACGATACTTTGATGGAACAGGCTCTGGATGAGGACGATATCAGCGGCCAATACGGTTTGATCGCGGAAGCTGTCCGGTATCCAGATGACTATTCATGGGTGGAATATCGGCTCAATCCGGCCGCCCGCTGGCACGACGGCAAGAGTATTACGCCGGAAGACGTTATCTGGTCGTTTGAAAAAGCGACAGAACTGAGCCCGCGCCAGCGCTTTTATTATCAAAACGTGACATCGGCCACATCCCCGAGTGAGGGCATCGTCCGGTTCGAATTCGATGCAGCCAACAATCGCGAGCTTCCCCACATCGTTGGCCAGATCCTGGTCTTGCCTAAACACTGGTGGACTGGAACGGATGCGGACGGCCAGCAACGCGACATCGGGCGAAGCTTGATCGAGGCGCCCATGGGCTCCGGCCCCTACAAGATCAAGAGTTTTGAGCCAAACCGTTTTGTCGTTTACGAGCGGGTGGAAGACTATTGGGCGCAGGATCTTCCGGTCCGCACCGGCACCAACAACTTCGATGAAATCCGCTACGATTCGTATCTGGACCAGACTGTGCTGCTTGAGGCTTTCAAAGGAGATCAATACGACTGGCGGTCTGAAAACATCGCGAAAAACTGGGCTACGGGATACGAAATCCCGGCCGTAGAAGACGGAAAAATCGTCCTCGAGACCTTCGCGGATCGCGGCCGCGGGATCATGCAGGCGTTCGTTCCCAACCTGCGTCTGGAGAAATTTCAGGATGAACGGGTCCGCAGGGCGTTAAACCTTGCCTTCGATTTTGAATCCATCAACCGGACTGCGTTTTTTGATCAATACAAGCGGACCGCTTCCTATTTCGCAGGTACTGAACTTGCCCATTCCGGGCTTCCTGAGGGTGAGGAACTCGAGATCCTGGAAAGCGTGCGGGATCTTATACCCGCTGAGGTCTTTACGCAGGAGTATCAAAACCCGGTCGGTGGGAGCCGTGATGCTCTCAGGTCAAACCTGAGGCAAGCTGTTGGGTTGTTCCGGGAAGCTGGCTATCAGCTTGAGGACGGCACGATGGTCCATGCTGAGACCCGAGAGCCCTTTACTATTGAGTTCGTGGACAACAATCCGAACTCGGTCCGGTATGTGCAGCCTTACGCGGATGAGCTTGCCAAACTCGGGATTGAGATGACGATCCGTGTCTTGGACACCCCGCAATACATCAACAGGATACGCAGCCGCGATTTCGAGATGTCGACTCTGGCATGGGCGCAGTCATTGTCTCCTGGGAATGAGCAGCGTGATTACTGGGGTAGCGTCGCGGCCGATCAGGAGCAATCCTTCAACTACGCAGGGATCAAGGATCCCGGCATTGACGCTTTGATCGACAAGGTCATTTTTGCGGATGACCGTGAGACCCTTATTGCGGCAACACGCGCGCTTGATCGGGTTCTCATGCACAACAATTACGTGATCCCCCAATGGCATTCAGGGATCTTCCGGACAGCGCGGTGGAACCGGTTCTCTCATCCCGAAACAATGCCGGAATATACGCACGGCTTTCCAACGATCTGGTGGTACGACACCGAGAAGGCTGAGAAGACAGGGGCTGCCAGATGAACCGGACAAAACCAACACGCCGCACTGTTTTGAAGTTGTCGGGTGCAGCCTTCGCGGTCGGTTCTGCGCAGATGATGCCGGGGCTTGCTGCGGTCGCCCAGGCGCAATCTTCGGCCCGGCATGGATTGTCCGTGTTCGGCGACTTGAAATACGGGCCGGATTTTACCCACTTTGAATACGCCAATCCGGATGCGCCGAAGGGTGGGACGTTTTCGTTTCAGGCACCCTACTGGTACTACAACCAAAACGTCTTGACCTATAATACGTTCAACGCCTTTGTGTTGAAGGGCGATGCCCCGCCGCGCATGGAACTGTGCTTCGACACTTTGATGGTCCGGGCCTGGGATGAGCCGGATGCTGTCTACGGTCTTGTTGCCGAGACGGTCGAAGTGTCAGAGGACGGCAACACATTTCATTTCAACTTGCGGCCCGAAGCGCGCTTTCATGATGGGTCGAAGCTGACCGCCGAGGACGCCGCTTTTTCGTTGTTGCTCCTGAAGGAAAAGGGGCATCCGTTAATGAGCCAGCCGCTCAACGTGATGCGGTCCGCCGAAGCTGTTGAAGACTATAGGCTCAGGATCGAGTTTGATGGCACGCAGTCGCGCGCCTATCCGCTGACGGTCGCCGCAAGTTACCCGATTTTTTCAAAGCGCTACTACACCGCTTATGATTTCGCGCAGTCGACCCTGACGCCGCCGCTGTCCTCCGGACCATACGAGGTCGGAGATCATGCCGTGGGCAAGTATGTCGAGTATCACAAGGTCAGTGATTACTGGGGTAAAGACCTCCCGGTGATACGCGGCCAGAAGAACTTCGATGTGGTCCGCGTGGAGTTCTTCCGGGAGCGGCAGGTCGCCTTTGAAGCCTTCAAGAAGGGCGAGGTGAACTACCGTGAGGAGTTTTCGTCAAAAAACTGGGCAACGGAATACAACTTTCCGGCGGTTGAAGACGGCCGGGTGAAAACGACGGTTTTTCCGGATGGACGGCCTTCAGGCGCTCAAGGATGGTTCCTCAATACCCGCCGCGAAAAATTCAAGGACCCCAGGGTGCGGGAAGCACTGGGCTACGCCTTCGATTTCGAGTGGTCCAACAAAAACCTCTTCTATGATCTCTACAAGCGCACGGTGTCCTTCTTTGAAAACACCGACATGAAAGCGGAAGGCCTGCCGTCGGAGGCAGAGCTTGCGCTTCTGGAACCCTTCCGTGAAGACCTTCCGGAAGCTGCTTTCGGCGAGCCGGTGACGCCTCCAGTCAGTGATGGCTCAGGTGCCGACAGGGCGCTGTTGCGGCGTGCCAACGAGCTTCTTCTGGAGGCAGGGTTCACGCGCCAGGGATCGGAGTTGCTCGGTCCGGACGGTCAACCGCTCGAGATCGAGTTTTTGAATAACACGACGGTGTTTGAACGCATCACCAATCCGTTCATCAAGAACCTTAGCCGGTTGGGTATCAAGGCAAATTTCCGGGTCGTGGATGGTGCCCAATACCAGGCCCGCTTGAATGATTATGACTTTGACATCGCGAGCCGAAGGTTCAGTTTTGGCCCGACGCTTTCGGACACGATCCGTGATTTCTGGGGTTCTGATGCTGCTGCAACGCCCGGCACCTACAACATTGCCGGCATCTCCAATCCTGCGATCGATGCGCTTATGGACAGGATTATTGCGTCGGAAAGCCGTGATGAGATGACCACAGCGGCCCGGGCGCTCGACCGTGTTTTGCGGGCCGGTCACTACTGGGTGCCTCAATGGAACAGCGGGACGCACAAGGTCGCAATGTGGGATATGTTCGGGTATCCGGAAAAAACACCGCAATACTTCTTCCCCGTGGAAGATCTGTGGTGGATAGACGAGGAAAAGGCGGAAAAGCTCGGCAAAGCCGGATAAGCTCCGCACGGTCTGCTTCCGGGCCCGACCTGAGCCCCGTTTGACCAAAGCCAATAAGAAGGGATTTGAAAAACCCTATGGGCGCATATGTTCTACGCCGTTTACTTCTCATGATACCGACCCTCGTCGGCATCATGGCGATCAATTTCATTATTATTCAATTCGCACCGGGTGGTCCGGTTGAGCGCGTGATTGCACAATTGTCAGGAACGGATGTTTCGGCAACGGCAAGGATCAGCGGCGGCGGCGGTGATATGGGGGCGGTCGGGAACGAGTCCTCTGGAGTTTCCGGGGCCGCCGCAGACAGCATCACGTCCAAGTATCGCGGCGCCCAGGGGCTGGATCCCGACTTTATTCGGGAGCTCGAGGCACAGTTTGGTTTCGACAAACCGCCGTTTGAACGCTTCTTGACTATGCTATGGGACTACGCGCGGTTTGACTTTGGCGACAGCTATTTTCGGGACGTTCGCATTGTCGATTTGATCGCCGAGAAGCTGCCCGTATCGATATCGCTCGGCCTCTGGATGACGTTGATTTCCTACTTGATTTCGATCCCGCTTGGCATCCGGAAGGCGGTTAAGGACGGATCGCGCTTTGATGTTTGGACATCGGGCATAATAATTGTGGCCTACGCAATTCCCGGGTTTCTGTTTGCGATCCTTTTGATCGTTCTGTTTGCCGGCGGCTCCTTCTGGGACTTGTTTCCATTGCGCGGGCTCGTTTCGGATAACTGGGAAGAGTTAAGCTGGCCGGCGCGGATCGCGGATTACTTCTGGCATCTGGCCTTGCCGCTAACAGCCATGGCCCTGTCCGCTTTCGCGACAACCACCTTGCTGACGAAAAACTCGTTTCTGGATGAGATCAGAAAGCAATATGTCATCACGGCAAGGGCAAAGGGCCTGACCGAGGGCCAAGTGCTTTACGGGCATGTCTTCCGAAATGCCATGCTCATTGTGGTTGCCGGATTTCCAGGTGCCTTCATTTCCGCGTTTTTTGCAGGGTCGCTGTTGATCGAGACCATCTTCTCCCTGGACGGTCTGGGTTTGCTCGGTTTTGAATCGATCATCAACCGGGACTACGCAGTGGTGTTTGCAACGCTTTATATTTTCTCCCTGCTTGGCCTGGTCGTGAACCTAATCTCTGATCTGACCTACACCTGGATCGATCCGCGCATCGATTTCGAAAGCCGGGAGGTCTGAGGGATGGATAAACGCCTGACAAAAGACCTTGAGGATGCGGGCTACGAGACGATCACTCCGCTGCCTGAAGAAACGACACCGCCCCCGAAGAAAATGCGGCTTTCGCCGATCAATCAGCGCCGGTTGGAGCTTTTTAAGGCAAACAAGCGCGGGTTCTGGTCATTGTGGATTTTTCTGGTCCTGTTCGTGCTTGCGATGCTGGCAGAGTTCATCGTCAATGACCGGCCCATCATCGTTTCCTACAAGGGCGAGATCCTGAGTCCGGTCTTTGCGGACTATCCGGAGGAAAAATTCGGCGGCTTTCTGGCTGTTACGGATTATCGGGACCCGTTCATCCAGGACGAAATCAACGCGAATGGCTGGATGGTCTGGCCGCCGATCCGCTACTCCTACCGAACTGTGAACAAGGATATTCCGGTTCCCGCGCCTGCGCCGCCGTCCTGGCGTTTGAGCAAGGAGGAGCGTTGTTCGCGCTATCCGCTTGGCGTGGATGACCCCAATTGTGTTGCAGGCAACTGGAATTGGCTTGGAACCGATGATCAGGGACGCGATGTGGTGGCCCGTCTGATCTATGGGTTCCGGATCTCGATTCTGTTCGGGCTTTCGCTCACGCTCGCCTCGTCCGCAATCGGCATCGCCGCTGGAGCGGTTCAGGGCTACTACGGTGGATGGGTCGATCTCTTCTTCCAGCGGTTCATTGAAATCTGGACGGCAATCCCGACGCTTTACCTCATCCTGATTGTCTCGTCGGTTCTCATACCTGGGTTCTGGACCCTGTTTACGATCCTGCTTGCCTTCTCCTGGGTCGCGCTGGTGGGTGTCGTGCGGGCCGAGTTCCTCCGAGGGCGCAACTTTGAATACATCTCGGCGGCGCGGGCGCTGGGCGTTTCGAACCCAGTGATCATGTGGCGGCATTTGTTGCCCAACGCGATGGTGGCGACCCTGACGTTCATGCCTTTCATATTGAACGGCTCCATCACAACGCTCACGGCTCTGGATTTCCTCGGCTTCGGGTTGCCGCCCGGATCGGCCTCGTTGGGCGAACTGCTGGCTCAGGGCAAAAACAATCTTCAGGCCCCGTGGCTTGGGATCACCGGCTTTGTCGTTGTGTCCCTCATGCTAAGCCTGTTGATCTTTATCGGCGAAGCCGTGCGCGATGCCTTCGATCCGCGCAAGACGTTGAGTTAGGAAACGCCGTATGTCTGAATCTTCACTTCTGAACGTCGAAGACCTATCGGTTGCCTTCACCCAAGGCGGTACGCAAACTCTGGCGGTCGACCGGATTTCCTTCGATATCAGGAAGGGTGAAACGGTTGCTTTGGTTGGCGAAAGCGGGTCCGGCAAGTCCGTTTCGGCGCTCTCCGTTCTCAAGCTTCTTCCCTATCCGGCAGCGTCGCACCCAACGGGTAAGATCCTGATGGGTGGAAAGGATCTGTTGCAGGCCAGTGACAGCGAATTGCGCAAGGTCCGTGGCAATCAGGTCTCGATGATTTTCCAAGAACCGATGACCTCTCTGAACCCGCTTCATACGGTGGAGCGGCAGATCTCCGAGATCTTGAAGATCCATCGTGGGATGGGGGACAGTCAGGCCCGCGAACGGGTTCTTGAACTTCTGAATCAGGTCGGCATCCGTGATCCGGAAACCCGGCTGGGGTCATATCCGCACCAATTGTCAGGCGGACAGCGCCAGCGCGTGATGATCGCAATGGCGTTGGCCAACGAACCGGACCTTCTGATTGCCGACGAGCCAACAACCGCGCTGGATGTAACCGTTCAGGCGCAGATCCTGAAGCTGCTTCAGGATCTTCAGCGCCAGCAGGGCATGGCGCTTTTGTTCATCACCCACGATTTGGGGATTGTGAGAAAATTTGCCGACCGGGTCTGCGTCATGACAAAGGGGAAGATTGTCGAGCAAGGCCCAGTGGCGGAGATCTTCGATAGACCGCAACACGACTACACCAAACACCTGCTGGCTGCCGAGCCAAAAGGCGAACCGCCTGCAACGGACACGGCAAAACCGATTGTGGTCCAGGCCGATGACCTCAAGGTTTGGTTTCCGGTCAAACGGGGTCTCTTGCGCCGGACGGTCGATCATATCAAGGCGGTGGATGGCATAGACATCAAGGTGCGGGAAGGCCAAACCCTTGGTATTGTCGGGGAGAGCGGGTCCGGCAAGACAACGCTCGGCCTGGCGATCTTGAGGATGATATCGTCAACGGGACGTATCGCCTTCCAGGGAGCTGATATTCAGGCCAACTCCTGGAAACAGATGCGCCCGCTTCGCCGTGATATGCAGATCGTCTTCCAGGACCCGTTTGGCGCCCTCAGCCCCCGGATGTCGGTTGCCGATATTGTGGGCGAAGGCCTGCAGGTTCATTTTCCAGGAATCTCCGCGGATGAACGCGACCGGAAGGTCGCCAAGGCCTTGGAGGAGGTCGGCCTGGATGCGTCTACCCGGCATCGTTATCCGCACGAGTTTTCAGGCGGTCAGCGTCAGCGGATCTCAATTGCCCGGGCAATGGTTCTGGAGCCGAAATTCGTCATGCTGGATGAGCCGACGTCGGCGCTTGATATGAGTGTGCAGGCGCAGGTCGTGGATTTGCTCCGGGACCTGCAAAAGGCCCACGGCCTTGCTTACCTTTTCATCTCGCACGACCTGAAAGTGGTGCGGGCGCTTGCCAATGAAGTCATTGTCATGCGCAATGGAAAGGTCGTGGAAGCTGGAAACCGCGACCAGATTTTCGACACACCGAAGACCGATTATACAAAAGCCCTGATGGCAGCAGCCTTCCATTTGGAGACGGCCCCGGAAGGCGTGGTAAACGTCTGAGTTTCAAAGTATAGGCCACGTTTCTTTGGATCTGCCCGCCGGCAAGACGCGTAGGATGAGGGAGACTTACCCGCAGGCCAACCGTCATGAGCAAACCCAAGTCATCTATGTGTCTCGCCGCGATCACCGCAGCCATACTCGGCTCTGGAGAAAGCGCCAAACTTTCAGCATCGGAAAGCTGGGCTTGGAAGTACCGCCTCCTCGTGATTACCGCGCCGAATGCGCAAGATCCTGGGTTACTTGCTCAAAGGGCTCTGCTGGAGCCGGTGTCAAATGACCTTCGAGAACGTGACATGGTGGTTGTGGAAGTGATTGACGGGCAGGCGAAAACCGCATCTGGTGCGGAGTTGGATTTGGACGGGCCGGTTCTGCTTGACCGTATGCGGAACCCGGACAGCCGTTTTGAGACCGTCTTGTTGGGGAAGGACACTGGCATCAAACTGCGATCAGCCGAGCCGGTGCCGCCCAACGACCTGTTTGGAACAATTGACCGGATGCCCATGCGCCAGCAGGAAATGCGGGCACGCGAACAGCAAAACCAATAAGTTTTGATGCGGAATGGAGACGGATACATGAGCGCGAACGCCGCATCTGATCTAACAACCGATACACCCCCACAAAGCGCTGTACCTAAGTCCGCGCTTTGGCTGGGAGGGACGGGCGCCATCCCGTTTGTGGGTTGCGCCGTTGCGTCAGCCGCTGCGCCGGATGGGTGGCAAACGTTCTTCCTGTTTGCGCTGACCGCTTACGGCGCCTTGATCCTGTCCTTCCTTGGCGGGATCCAGTGGGGCCTGGCCATTTCAAAGGGCGCTGCACTTGATGGTAAAGAGTTGGCGTTACGTTTGTGCGTCAGTGTCGTGCCATCGCTCATTGGCTGGGGAAGCCTGCTGGTGCCGCAGCCCTTCGGCACCTTGGCCATGGTTATGACGTTTATTGTGGTCCTGCTGATCGACCTGAAACTGGTGCGGGAAGGCCTTGCGCCGGCGTGGTATCCCAAACTGCGGTGGCCCTTGACGCTGACTGTGTCGGCAGCGCTGCTGTTGGGAACGTTCGCATAAGGGGATTTACCCGACCCAGCAGGTCGCAAAGAAGCCCTGACGTTCCTGATCCTTGCCGATAGACCGGCGGGTCTTGAAGCCTATGAGCCCATCAGCCCCGCCAACATCATGGCCTTGTGCCTCGAGCCGCTGCTGGAGCGTCCGGACAGCGCCCCGGGTTGTTTCTTTCATGGGTTTCCAATCGGCAACAAAGCCCTTGTTGTTGCCGTAGCGGTCCGCCAGATGGCCAACAAACAGCGCATAGGCATCGCTTTCGTTATATTCCTTCAGCACATAGAAGTTTTCAGTGGCAATGAACGCAGGGCCGTAGCGGCCTGCCGGCATCAGGATGTTGCCGGGTTTGTTGAGTTCAAACTCCGGAAAGGGCCGACCGCTGACCCTGTTGACCCCCTCCCGGACAAATGTGTTGATCGGCTGCCGGTTGTCCGGCCCTTCCCGGGTGCAAGATACTGTGTCGGGCAGGTGCACTTCGTATCCCCAGTCGCGGCCGGTTTTCCAGCCGTGCTTGGCCAGATAGTTGGCAATGGACGCCATCGTGTCGATCTCAGACGTCCAGATGTTGCGTTTTCCATCGCGGTCGAAGT
Organism: Roseibium denhamense; assembly: GCF_009711415.1. Lineage (GTDB taxonomy): Bacteria > Pseudomonadota > Alphaproteobacteria > Rhizobiales > Stappiaceae > Roseibium > Roseibium denhamense. Next base: position 19,003 of record NZ_SMLZ01000112.1, on the reverse strand, counting down.
CAACTGCATATTTGAGATAGGAGGACGGGAGGAACTGTGGTTGCCCCATTGCACCACCCCAGGAGCTGCGCATTGTCCGGCGGCTAACATCGCCGTTTTGCAGGACTTGAAGGGCTGCGATCAGTTCGGATTTGAAGAAATCAGGTCGTTGCCCCATGAAGGCGCGGGTGGCCAGAACACGAACGGCATCATGCGGGATCTTCGCGCCGCCATATCCTGACTCGCGTGCCCAGATGGCAAGTATGATGCGTTTTGGAACGCCGTACTGCGCTTCTATCTGGGACAGGACCGATGCATGCTTCTGCATCAAGCGTCGGCCGCTGGGAACCAACGCGTTGAATTGGCTGTCCCGGAAGTAGCGTGCAGGTGCCCTGAATTCGGCCTGGAAATTGATCCTTGGCGGCTCGCCTTTGCCGCCAGGGCCGACGAGGCCTGGTAACGATGTGTCCGGCGTTAGACCGTTCAGCTCCCGGGTCAAGGTGGATTGCGAAACACCAGCGCGGCGTGCTGCCGGGATCACATCGGACTGGAGGAATATCCGGAAAGCGGCATCATATTGACCGGCCACTGCGCTCGGATGAGGGACGGCATTCAAAGTCAAAAGGGCTGCGCCAAACCACAGGGCGAGCCGCCGGACATAGTGCGTCATTGTGCGCTCCGCAAAGATCGTTTGGGCAAATCTAACACGATGCGGGCAGCACGCCGACTTGGGTTACAGCTCTGTCCAAGCCAAATTCTGTCCGAGCTGGTCCACGAGCCACGATTTTTCGAAACGGAACCAGCTTCCGGCGCGTTTTTGATCGTGATCGCGTGTGATGTCCGCATTCATCAGATGGCACATGAGAAGCGTGCCAACGCCGCCATGCCCTGTAAACAGAACAGGCTCCGCCTCACGGATCGGCTTTAATGCAGCCCGTACACCGGTCACGATTCGCGACTGTGCATCGATCGCCCGCTCCCAGCTTCGAACGGATTGATACGGGTCTGCAAAAAACTGATCGGCGACAGTTTCGAACTCCGCCGGTGGTAAGAACCCCGTCGCGGAACGGTCATTCTCATGAAGGCTATTAAAAACGAAGTGGTGCAGACCGTGGGCAGCTCCGAATATCTCGGCGGTCTCGATTGCCTTCTTTTCACCGCTCGAAACAATTCGGCGTATATCGGAAGCAAAGGGAAGCTGTGCACCTAATGCCGCCCGTTCCCGGCCGGTCGCGGACAAGCCCCAATCCGGAACTGGGACGTCGGGATCGATAACCACCTCGGGATGGGTCAGGTAAACACACCAGGTCATGAAATCGCCCCGTCGAGCCAATTGGTAATGAGATGATAGGCAATTGAAATGGAGGGCGGAATAAGGTGGCCTTCCGGGTGGGTCCCTGAAACCATCTGACGCACTTCCTCACGGTTACACCATTTGCACGCTTCCAGCTCATCGTCTTCGATTGTGATGCCTGATGAAGTCGCTTCCCCAATACAGCCCAGCATCAGGTTTGCAGGAAAGGGCCACGGCTGGTTTGAGATGAGACGGACGTCTCCGACCTCTACCCCGGATTCCTCAAGGGTTTCCCGGCGCACCGCCTGTTCGACGGTTTCACCTGGTTCCATAAAGCCTGCCAATGTTGTGTATATGCCTTCCGGCAAGCGGGCAGGACGTCCGAGGAGCGCCCTGTCTCCATCCGTAATCAACATGATGACGCATGGATCGGTGCGCGGAAAATGGGTTCCACCACAGTTTGGGCAATCCCGCCGGTAGCCGGCTTCGGCAAGATCCGATTTGTGGCCGCAACGGGAACAGTACTGATGGGTCCGTTGCCAATGAATAAGAGCGCGGGCCTGCGCAAGAGCGCCCAGGTCTTCTTGGGAAAAAGCGTTTTGAAGGGCAAGATTGCGGAGATCCTGTAGTCGCAGATCACTGCGTGCCGCCAGGTCTTCTTCAGAGTATGGAATGGTGGTCGCAAACAGTGCCTGTCCGCTGTCACGGCGGATACCTAGGAACACCATTTCGTTGCGATCAGCCTCCAGCGCCTCGGCGACTGTCAGGCTGTGCCCGATCCTGAGTTCGGCCGCCTCGGCGAAAACCAGTGTCCTGGCAGTCGAAAGAATGATTTCGGTTGTGCTCTGGTGCAGCAGCATATTGATGTAAGCGGTATCGCTGCGGCGCGTTGATTGCCGGTCCAGCTCATTGCCGAGAAAGCTCATGTCCAGCGCCGAAAGGCCGAAGGCAGGGGCACGCATTGATTGGTCCTTGAAAATCGATGGACTGGAAATCTTCGCCGACACTAAACAGCCAGTGAACGGCTGTCCATATCACATGAAGTATGTGGCGTTCAGCTGGCGGTTGAAAAGGCGTCCCGCAGACGATCGATCAGAGCGTCTTGTTTTTCAGTGGGATAGGTTAGGGTGGGGGCCGCGCCCCAAACCGGGCCCGGCCAAGCTGCATCGTCCCGGAAACGGGCAATCACATGAACGTGCAGTTGCGAAACCTGGTTGCCAAGTGCGCCAACATTCAGCTTTTCCGCATCCGTGACGTCTCTTAGGACTCGGCTGGCCAGCGCGATCTCGCCCATCAATTCGGTTTGATCCGCCTCATCCAGGTCGATGATTTCAATCAGATCATTCTTCTTGGGTATGAGGAGCAGCCAGGGGTAATTGGCATCCTTCATCAGCCTGACCTCACAAAGGTGTAGGTCCAGAACCGGGAGACTGTCGCCTTCAAGACGCGGATTCAACTCAAAATGTGTCATGGATCTCTGTCCGGAATCGAGAATATAGGGATTTCAGGCGTAACCGGTCCGGTCTGTCTGTTTCAGCATATGGCCGGTTTGGCTCTCAGTGAAATTCCATTTACCACCGTTTTGACCGAATAGCCTGGTTGATTGTCTAAACAGGCTTGAACCCGAGCCTTCGCGCCGCGGGCCTGTTTTTGTATTTTGCCGGTCAATAAAAAATCTCTGAAAACTCCTCTTGCCAAGCACCGGGTGTAACCTGATATAAGGCGCTCGGGAGGTTGGTGGTGGACGAGCCACTCGCCAACCGGGTCAGGTCCGGAAGGAAGCAGCCCTAACGAGCCTCGGCACGGGTCGCCGTGCCAGCCTCCCACCCTCTCCAATGTGTTGACACCTGTCAATTTGCGCGGGCCACAGCTGTCAGTTTCCCGAGCCTCCTCCGGAGGAGCTTGGTTGCGCATGCACAGAAAAACTTCCAAAAGCCAGTCCACCTTTTTGAAAAAATCGCTATGGTGCGGCTCATGGACGAGACAGGCTTCCCCCAAGATAACGCGGCTGCATCAGGCGTGACCGATGCCTCCAACCACGGTGCGGCATCGCAAGACGGCGCATACCGGGTTCTGGCCCGCAAATACCGGCCGAAAACCTTTGAGGATCTGGTCGGTCAGGAGCCTATGGTTCAAACGCTGGAAAACGCGTTTCATACGGGCCGGATTGCTCAGGCCTGGATGCTGACGGGCGTACGCGGGGTCGGGAAGACCACTACTGCCAGGATTCTGGCCAGGGGCCTAAACTACGAAGTGCCCGGTGACGCCGACAAGCCGACGGTCAAGCTTACCCAGGAAGGCACCCATTGCCGGGCGATCATGGAAGGCCGCCATGTCGACGTGATCGAAATGGATGCCGCCTCGCATACCGGTATCAACGACATCCGCGAGATCATCGACGCGGCCCGCTATCGCCCGGCGACGGCACGGTACAAGGTCTATATCATCGATGAAGTCCACATGCTCTCCAACGCGGCCTTCAACGGTCTGCTGAAGACATTGGAAGAGCCTCCTCAGCATGTGAAATTTATCTTTGCGACGACCGAAATCCGAAAGGTTCCCATTACCGTCCTCTCGCGCTGTCAGCGGTTCGATCTGCGCCGCATTGAACAGTCCAAGCTGATCGGCTTGTTGCGCCGGATTTCGCATGCGGAAAACATCACGATCTCCGACGAGGCACTTCTATTGATTGCCCGGGCCGGCGAGGGCTCTGCGCGCGATTCGCTGTCGCTTCTCGATCAGGCCATGGCCCATGGGGGCGGGGCGATCGAGGCAGACGATCTGCGCAGGATGCTGGGTCTGGCCGACCGGGCAAGGGTCATCGATCTCTTTCATCATATCATGGCCGGGCGGATAGAAGAGGCTCTGGCCGAACTCCAGGCGCAGTATGATGTCGGGGCCGACCCGGCAATCGTCCTCACCGATCTGGCCGACTTCACCCACCTTGTCACGCGCATCAAGGTGGCTCCCAAATCAGCCGACGAAGCCTCGGTTACCGAAACCGAGCGCAGCCGCGGTCAGGAGTTTGCCGAAAAGCTGTCCGTGCGCCTTCTGTCACGTGCCTGGCAAATTTTGCTGAAGGGCGTCCAGGAGGTGCAGAGCGCTTCGAAACCACTGGCCGCCGCAGACATGGTCCTGGTGCGGCTTGCCTATGCAGCTGATTTGCCGGATCCGGGCGAACTGATGGCGCAGGTCAAAACCGGGCAGAACGCCCACGGAGGTGGTGCAGCAAGCAGCGGGTCCCAGGCAATGCCGTCCGGTGGTGGCGCGACCGCCATGGCTGTGGGCGCACCCCAGACGCCCTATTCCGGGAACAGTGGCCCTACGATGAGTGCGGAGGCGGCCACCGGCGCGCGGCCACACCTTTCGGCCATTCAAGGCGGGCAGCCGGCGATCAGGCCTCAAGCACCGGCGCAGCCTGATGCAGTTCAGGAAATCTCGGCGTTTCAGCTCAAGTCTCTCCAGGATTGCGCCGCTCTTGCCTCGGAAAAGCGCGATATACCGATGAAAGTGGCCATCCAGCGCCAGATGCGGCTGGTAAAATTCGAGCCTGGCAAGATTGAAATTCAGCCGACCGAAGACGCTCCCGCAGATATCGCCGGAGAATTTGGCCGCAAGCTGACCGAATGGACCGGGCAGCGCTGGTTTGTGATCGTCTCGCGGACGCAAGGCCGGCCGACGATCCATGAAGAGCAGGAGGCCAATCAGCAGCAATTGCTGTCGGACGCCAAGTCCCACCCGACGGTTGCCGCCCTGCTGAGCGCGTTTCCAGGTGCGAAGGTCGTGGATGTCACGGTGACGGTGTCGGACGAAGACGAGGCAGCACTGGCAGATCCGATGGTTGCCGATCCGCTTTTGAGTGAGGCGCTGGGCGACGAAGATGAGGATTAAGCGGCGGCTTGTGCCAGTGTCCTTGTTCTTCTAAATGCTGATCCCAAATCATAGGCGGACACCGTCCGCGAGCGAAGTTAAGGAGAGATCCCATGGATTTCCTGAAAATGATGAAGCAGGCCAAGGAAATGCAGGAGCAGATGGGCTCTCTGCAAGGACAGATCGAGGACATTGAAGCCGAAGGCTCTTCTGGCGCCGGTCTCGTCAGCCTCCGTCTAAACGGCAAGGGCGAACTGAAAAGCCTCAAGATCGACCCGTCCCTTCTGAAAGAGGACGAGGCGGAAATCCTTGAGGATTTGATCATTGCTGCGCATACGGATGGCCGGGTGAAGATCGATCAGGCGATCCAGGAAAAGACCCAGGAGATGATGGGCGGGCTCGGTCTGCCGGCTGGGATGAAACTGCCGTTCTAAGTATTCTCGGTGCCGCGGAGAAACCTTGAGGTTTTGCCTCCATTGTCATCCTAGCGGATCACTGCTGACGCTAGGAGACTTGGAACTCTGCACACCCTCCGTCATCGTCAAGCTTTCCCGGGGATCCATGCCGTTTCACCTCTCGTGATGCCGGGATTGCTTTAAGCTCACGGAATGAGTCGCCGGAACAAGAGCGGCAACGGAGACTTTGAAGAGAAGTCTCGCCCCCAACATATGGCCGGGAATGAGGAAATAGATGGCCCAGAAGAGCGTTGCAGGACCGGAAATCGAGCGGCTGATCCAGCTTCTGGCCAAGTTGCCGGGACTTGGTCCGCGATCTGCACGGCGGGCCGCGCTCCATCTGATCAAGAAGAAAGATCAGCTTTTGGTTCCGCTGGCCGAGGCAATGGGTGTCGCGGTCCGGGAAATCGGTATTTGCAGCACATGCGGGACTGTCGATACTTCGGACCCCTGCACGATTTGCTCCGATGAAAAACGCGATCCCTCTGTTCTTGTTGTCGTGGAAGATGTCGCCGACCTTTGGGCCCTTGAGCGGGCGGGGGCGACCAATGCCCGCTATCACGTCTTGGGCGGCACCCTGTCCCCGCTGGACGGAATTGGTCCGGATGATCTCAACCTCGCGGCATTGGTGGACCGTTGTAGCGCGCCAGAAATCCAGGAAGTGGTGCTAGCCATCAACGCCACAGTCGAGGGGCAAACGACGGCTCATTACATCATGGATCAGCTGTCACATCTTGATGTGAGCGTGACACGGCTTGCCCATGGTGTTCCGGTCGGAGGAGAGCTTGATTATCTCGATGAGGGCACGTTGACCCAGGCTCTTAAGGCCAGAACCCGTTTTTAGCAGTTTTCTCCGGTTTGCTTAGGCCTGTGTAAAACGGCGTGCCGGTTTTTCGAAAAGGTATGCCGCACAGAATAAATCGCCTGGCATCCTGTAGATCTCGCGGCTCGTCTCAAACCCGGCCCGAACCCCCATACTCAGCCAGGACTGAACGGTTTCCGGATGGTCGTGTTCGCTGATATGCGCCCACATTTGCGAAAATTCCTGGTCGTCCAGGGCGGCGAACCGGCTGCGGACTTGCGGCCGGGTGCGGGCCAAATAATGTTCCCGGCTTTCTCCCGCGTGACATGTAGGCTCGACACACGCAAATAACCCGCCGGGTTTCAAAGACTGATAGATTGCGCTGAACAATGCCTGCTTCTCGCCGCAGGTTTTCAGATTGTGCAGCGAAAACCCGCACCACATGACATCGGCGGGAGTGCGGTTGCGGTTGACCCAAGCTACCATGTCACCGTGGTGCAGCTCGAAGTCGTACGGGCAATTCTTAAATGTCTCAGCCGCTTGCATGAGGGCATTTTCATTCAGGTCCACACCCTGATACCGGGCGACCGGAAGCCCGTGGAGAACCGACTTTGCAAAGACACCATCGCCGCAAGCAAGGTCGAAAAAGTGAAACGGCACTGCAAACCGCTTAGAAATCACAGCCCCCAGAAGGCTGGCTAAGTCACGGTGATGCATTGCATTGGACTGGACAATTTTTTGGTAGATGTTCCACTCGTTCCGGAAGAAGGACAGGGCATCGCGAGCGCCGGCGGTTTCGCGCAAAGAAGGAACGAATTTGCCTTGTGCAGTCATGGGGCGGATCCTGTCCGGCACGATTCTGGTTCTTTGTATCGATATGCATACCAGAGCGGGCAAAATATTAAAGTACTCTTTTTTGTAGATATTGGGTCCGCGTGGCCTACTTGCGCGGATCGTCAGCGGTCCTTATGTCGAACTGGTCATAAAAAACCCGCCCAAGGACCATATGTTTCAAGCTGCTTCCCGGGCCATGTCCCAAGTGTTCGAACCGCCCTTCCGCTCGATCTTCTGGAAAATGATGGGCTTTACCATCGGCATCCTGGCCGCTATCTGGATCGCGCTTCAGGCAGGCGTAGCGGCCTTCATTGTCTTGCCTTACGGCTGGATGGAGACGGCCTTGTCCGTTTTGACGGGCATTGGCGCTGTCTTTGTGCTCGGCTTCCTAATCGCGCCGATATCAGCTCTCCTGGCCGGACTGTTTCAGGACGATATCGCGGACATTGTCGATGCGCGCGATTATCCAGGGGAGCGGCCCGGTCGGGCACTGCCGGTCGGACAAGCAGTGGTTCATACCATCAAGTTTACCGGGGTTGTCATCCTCGGAAACATTTTTGCCCTGTTGCTGCTCCTGATTCCGGGCGTCAATCTTGTCGCATTTTTCTTGGTCAATGGATATCTGCTCGGGCGGGAGTTTTTCGAGTTTGCCGCGATGCGGTTCATGCCACCGGAGGGGGCAAGAGCCTTCCGAAAGGCGCGGGCAGGCACCGTTTTTCTGGCCGGTCTGGTGATCGCCGGATTGCTGGCCGTACCGATCTTGAACCTGGTTACGCCCATCTTCGCGACGATCTTTATGCTTCATCTCTACAAGCGGCTTGCATCGGGAGCAGCAATCTGACGAACTGCTGCCCCCAGCTGGAGAGCGTGATGCAAAGCCTTTTAGATGAAATCGCGGCCGAAGCGTTGGCGGATCCCAATCCGGGCTCCGTGGCGTCTTACATCCCCGAACTTGCGGGGATTGATCCGCACCAGTTCGGTATCGCGGTCGCTCTCGCCAATGGCGAAGTCTACTCGGCCGGGCATGCGGAGGTTCCTTTTTCGATCCAATCGGTCTCGAAGGTTTTTGCGTTGGCTCTTGCTCTTGGCCGGGTCGGGGATCAGATTTGGAGGCGGGTCGGACGCGAACCCTCGGGCCTCTCATTCGATTCCATATTGTTGCTTGAGCGCGAGGACGGGATTCCACGCAATCCATTCATCAATGCCGGCGCCTTGGTTGCGACAGATAGCTATCTGGCCGGATCGCAACCACGCGAAGCATTGGGCGAACTGCTGCGTTTCATCCGGGCAGCAGCAGATGATGAGAGAATTCACATTAACGAGCGTGTCGCGGCGTCTGAGATCGAAACGGGCCACCGCAATTTTTCGCTCGCCCACTACCTGGCCTCCTATGGCAATCTTCAGGCGAGCGTTGAGAAGGTCCTTGGGACATATTGTCACCAATGCGCCGTTGAAATGACTTGCCGGCAACTGGCCCTGGCGGGACGCTTTCTCGTTGATGCCCCGAGAATGCCGGGGCTGGTCTCTGTTGAACGGCGCAGGCGTATCAACGCCCTTATGATGACGTGTGGGCATTATGATGGATCTGGAGACTTTGCCTTCCGGGTCGGAATGCCCGGCAAGAGCGGTGTTGGCGGCGGAATACTCGTGATTTCACCGAGCCGGGCGGCGATTGCGGTCTGGTCCCCTGGGCTCAACCGCTATGGAAACTCCAAGTTAGGCACGGAAGCAATGGAACGTTTTGCGCACCGGACCGGGTGGTCGGTCTTTGGGGTTCCTCACAGGGAAGGGTGACGGTCTGCATCTCAGATTTATAACATCGCGCGAATTTAAACGATTCAGAAGTGGTTTCAGGCGATTTAGGCCTATAGGATATTTTGACCTTTTAAGGCGTTAGCGCTAGAACGCGTCTATACAACGCCTTGTAATACTTACGTTTGCGTAAACGTAAGGTAGCGTCGCACGGGAGAGGAAATCCATGCCGAACGCCGATTTGCGGAGCAATCGCCCGCTATCGCCACATCTTCAGATTTATAAGCCCATTCTGACGATGGTTATGTCGATCCTGCACCGCATCACCGGCGCAGCTCTGTATTTTGGGACCGTTCTCTTGGCGTGGTGGTTGATTGCTGCCGCCGCCGGACCGGCTTACTTCGACTTTGTCAACGGGATCTATGGGTCGTGGTTCGGCCGTCTCGTCCTTTTCGGATTTACCTGGGCTCTCGTGCATCACATGCTCGGCGGCTTGCGGCACTTTGTCTGGGACATGGGCGCGGGCTTCGGCAAGGAGGCGCGGGAGTGGCTCGCCAAAGCGACCATTATCGGGTCCGTTCTGGTTACGCTTGCCCTCTGGGGCATCGGCCTGATGGTTGGATAAGGAGACAGATATGAGCGACATGCGCACACCGCTCGGCAAGGTTCGCGGTCTCGGTTCAGCCAAGGAAGGCACCGATCATTTTTGGAAGCAACGGATGACCGCGGTCGCCAACGTCTTCCTGATTTCCTTCTTCGTGGTGCTGGTCATTGCCCTTCAGGGATCAACCCATGCAGAACTGGTTGAGACCCTGCAAAATCCGCTTGTGGCGATCATCATGCTGCTGGTGATCCTGTCCGGCGTTTTTCATATGAAGCTCGGTATGCAGGTGATCATCGAAGACTATGTACATGGCGAAGGCATCAAGTTCCTGACGCTTATGGCGAACACGTTCTTCTGCGCCTTTATCGGTTTCGGCTGCGTCTTCGCAGTGCTCAAGATTGGCTTTGGAGGTTAACCCGTATGGCCAAGACATACGAATTTATTGACCACACATATGATGTGGTTGTTGTCGGCGCAGGCGGCGCAGGGTTGCGCGCCACGCTCGGCATGGCAGAACAGGGGCTGAGAACGGCCTGCATCACGAAGGTATTCCCGACCCGTTCGCACACCGTGGCGGCTCAGGGCGGCATCGCCGCATCCTTGAAAAACATGACGCCTGACTGCTGGGAATGGCACATGTACGACACGGTCAAAGGGTCCGACTGGCTCGGTGATACCGACGCCATGGAGTATCTTGCCCGTGAAGCCCCGAAGGCAGTCTATGAGCTGGAGCATTACGGTGTTCCGTTCTCGCGGACGGAAGACGGCCGGATTTACCAACGGCCATTTGGTGGCCACATGCAGAACTATGGCGAAGGTCCCCCCGTTCAGCGCACCTGCGCGGCGGCCGACCGGACCGGTCACGCCATCTTGCACACGCTTTACGGCCAGTCGCTCAAGAACAACGCCGAGTTCTACATTGAGTATTTTGCGCTGGACCTGATCATGTCCGAAGACGGGGTTTGTCAGGGTGTGATTGCCTGGAACCTCGATGATGGCACCATCCACCGGTTCGCCGCGAAAATGGTTGTTCTGGCAACGGGTGGTTATGGCCGTGCCTACTTCTCGGCGACATCAGCGCACACCTGCACCGGCGACGGTGGCGGCATGGTGGCCCGTGCCGGGCTTCCGCTCCAGGACATGGAATTCGTTCAATTCCATCCGACCGGGATTTACGGCTCCGGCTGCCTAATCACTGAGGGCGCGCGCGGTGAGGGCGGCTATCTGGTCAACTCCGAGGGCGAGCGCTTCATGGAACGCTATGCACCATCGGCCAAAGACCTTGCCTCACGCGATGTTGTCTCACGCTGTATGACGATGGAAATCCGCGAAGGCCGTGGTGTCGGCAAGAACAAGGACCACATCTTCCTGCATCTGGACCATCTGGATCCGGCCATCCTGGCAGAGCGTTTGCCCGGCATTTCGGAAAGTGCGCGCATTTTTGCTGGCGTGGATGTCACCAAGGAACCGATCCCGGTCATTCCGACCGTGCACTACAACATGGGCGGTATTCCGACCAACTACTGGGGCGAAGTCCTGAACGCCACTTCGGACCATCCGGACCGGATTCAGCCGGGCCTTATGGCCGTGGGCGAGGCCGGTTGTGCGTCCGTTCATGGAGCCAACCGTCTGGGCTCAAACTCCCTGATCGATCTGGTGGTGTTTGGCCGCGCGGCAGCCATTAAAGCCGGTCAGGTGGTTGATCCCAAGGAAGCCGTACCTGCACCGAGCGAAGCATCCTGTGAGAAAATCATGGACCGGTTCGACAAACTGCGGAATGCGGACGGTTCCACGCCGACGGCTGAGCTGCGGGACCAGATGCAACGGGCCATGCAGGAAGACGCAGCGGTTTTCCGGACCCAGGACACCCTGGCGCAGGGCTGCAACCGCCTGGATGAAATCTGGAAGGGCATGAGCGACCTCAAGGTAACGGACCGCTCCATGATCTGGAATTCCGATCTGGTGGAGACGCTGGAGCTGGAAAACCTGATGGCGAACGCGATCACTACCGTCTACGGCGCCGAGGCCCGCAAAGAGTCCCGCGGTGCGCATGCCCGTGAAGACTACAAGGACGGTGATTTCGCTGGCCGGAACGATGAAGACTGGCGCAAGCACACCCTGGCTTGGGTCAACGAGGCTGGCGGCGTCAAACTGGATTACCGTCCGGTGGTCACCGAGCCCCTGACCCCGTTCCAGAACGGCGGTATCGATCCGAAGAAAATCGCGCCAAAAGCGCGGGTTTATTAAGGAGCGATCCGGTTGGCGCAGGTGGCCGCATCTCTTGATACGGAAAGCCCGTTCGGCACTTACAAGGCCGAACGGCTTGTCCGGGCTGCCTGGCGGCTGGCCGACCGGCATGACTTGTCCAAGGGGCTGCGCAAACGGATCCGTGCGCTTGTAGCGCGTGTGTTCCGCGGGCCTTATGATCTGGAGGCGGAAGGTCTGAAGTTCCGGATTTATCCGGGCGAAAACTATGACGACCGGAAACTCCTCGCCAAAGGCCGCTTGCCCGAACGCGATGAGCACAAGATGGTGGCGCCCTTCCTGAAAGGCGGCCAGACATTTGTGGATGTGGGAGCCAATATCGGTTCCTACTCCATCTTTGCAGCACAGATGGGCGCCGACGTTTTGTCGATCGAGGCCAACCCACACACAGCGGCCAAGTTGCGGTTTAACGTCCGCGCCAACGATCTTCATAACCTCCAGATTGTTGAAACGGCGGTAGGCCCGCGCGAGGATACTTTGCCGCTTTGGCTGGAGCCGTCGAATTTCGGCTTTGCCACCTTCGTCAAGGACCTGACAACGGGCGAATGGGCCGGCAACTGGACCCAGACCTTCGTCAAGGTACGGCCGTTGACCTCGATTGTGGATGATATCGGCCTTAACAAGATCGATGTTTTGAAAGTGGATGTAGAGGGCTTTGAGGACCGAGTTCTCTTGCCCTTCTTGAGGCACGCCGACCGGAGCCTTTGGCCGCGCGTGATCCTTCTGGAAACCAATTGCCGTCCCTACTGGACCGAGGACTGCGTCAGTGAGCTGACCAATCGCGCCTACAGGATTACGGCGAAAACGAATGACAATATGGTGTTCGAACTCACTGCATGAGGTCGGACAGCCAGGCCCGGACGCGAATTAAGGGCCCAACGCGGAGCAAAATGAGATGGTTCAGCTGACGCTTCCCCGGAACTCGACGGTGACCGAGGGCAAGGTGTGGCCAAAGCCTGAGGGTGCCACCAACCTCACGGAATACCGCATCTACCGGTGGAATCCGGATGAAGGCCGGAACCCGCGCGTCGACACCTATTTTGTCGACAAGGACGATTGCGGCCCGATGGTGCTCGACGGCCTTATTTACATCAAGAACAAGATCGATCCGACCCTGACATTCCGCCGGTCCTGCCGCGAGGGGATTTGCGGGTCCTGCGCCATGAACATCGATGGAACCAATACACTGGCCTGTACAAAGGGCACGGGTGAGGTTGCCGGTGATGTGGTGAAGATTTACCCGCTGCCGCACATGCCCGTCGTCAAGGATCTCGTGCCGGACCTGACACGGTTCTACGCGCAGCACCGGTCCATTGAGCCATGGTTGAAAACGGTAACACCGGCCCCGGAAAAGGAATGGCGCCAGTCGCATGAGGACCGCGTCAAGCTGGACGGTCTTTATGAGTGCATCCTGTGTGCCTGCTGCTCCACGTCCTGCCCGAGCTACTGGTGGAATGGCGACCGCTATCTCGGCCCGGCTATTCTGCTGCAGGCATACCGCTGGCTGATCGACAGCCGCGACGAGGCGACCGGGGAACGTCTGGACGATCTGGAAGATCCGTTCCGTTTGTACCGCTGCCACACAATCATGAACTGTTCCCAGGCATGTCCGAAAGGCCTCAACCCGGCCAAGGCCATTGCCGAGATCAAGAAGATGATGGTGGAACGCCGCGTGTAATCACGACGTCCGCCCGCCGTTCGGGTCGCCGGAAACGAAAGACCGCGCCAAAGGGATTTGGTGCGGTTTTTGTTTATCTGACGACACGCTCGGTGCTCGGTGTAAAGACGGCCGGTTAACTCACAAATGAACGCCGTATTCCGGGATCGGCACAATCTCGATTTCGGACAGCAGCATGCCTTCGACGATCTTCTCAATGCTGACGTTCTTTCCCTTCACCGGGTAAAACCGGGATTTCGGTTCTGACCGGAAAACAAGCGCCTCCTCTGATGCGGAGTTGGTTGCATCACGCGCTGGATCAGGATGAGACATATGCATCAACAGACTTCCCACTCAAAACATGCCATGCGGCAAGGGCCTCAGCGCACCCTAATGGGAAGGCGCTAAACCGGCGCTAAGGGCCTGAATGCAATTTTCCCAATCATGGAAAGATCCCGTTCACCTTGAAGGGGCCGGTTTTTCTCAGCGCCTTCGGCCGGGCCAGGACCTTAGCGGTTTCCTTTGCAAAAAGATCTTTTTTGTCTGGCTTGGGTGCTCCTCACCGATCGAAAGGACCCTGTCCCTTGGTCTGTCGCAAAAAAGCTGTAAGGTCCGTCGCAACAGAAGCGATAAAGGTCCAGGAGCCCCTATGAGCGGATTACTCGCCCTACTTGACGATGTGGCAGCAATTGCCAAGGTGGCGGCAGCCTCCGTGGATGATGTGATTGGCCAAGCGGCCAAAGCAGGGTCCAAAGCGGCCGGGGCCGTGATCGACGATGCCGCTGTGACGCCGAAATATGTTGCCGGATTCTCCCCGGCCCGCGAATTGCCCATTGTCTGGCGCATTGCCAATTGATCGCTGAAGAACAAGCTCATTTTTCTGCTGCCTGTGGGCCTTTTGCTCAACACCTTTCTGCCCGGCATCATCACGCCACTCTTGATGCTGGGCGGGGCCTATTTGTGCTTCGAGGGTGCGGAGAAAATCTATCATCTCTTCGCACCCGGCCATCACGATGCCGACCAGCCGAAAAACCTTGTTCAGGACCCAACCCATCTGGAAGAGCAAAAGGTCTCCGGGGCAATCAAGACCGACTTCATCCTCTCCGCAGAAATTATGACCATTGCACTTTCTGAAATCCCGGACAGCAACATCTGGATGGAAGCGTCCACCTTGGCGGTCGTCGCGATTGGCATCACGGTCATGGTCTATGGCTCGGTCGCCCTTATTGTGAAAGCGGACGATGTTGGCCTGCACTTGTCCCGCGAGGGCCGGTTTGGCGCGACCCGCGCCATTGGCATCGGCATTGTCAAAGCCATGCCTGGTGTCATGAAGGTTCTCATGACGGTCGGGACAGCAGCCATGCTCTGGGTTGGTGGCTCTATAGTCATTCATGGCCTGAAGGAGCTCGGCGTCAAAGGGCTCTATGATTCCATTCATACCATCGCGCACGGTTTCGCCCACACGATTGGCGTTGCCGAAGGTTTTCTCGCCTGGTTCGCGACGGCGACCATGGACGGTATTTTCGGTCTGATTGTCGGGCTGATCCTGATTCCCATCGTGGCGAAGGTCATTGAACCTGTTTTGCATATGGTGAAGGGGAAAAGGAAAGAAGCCGGCGGCCACTGAGCGATGTAAGAGTCTGAAAAAAGTAAGGAATATGCGCCTTACACAAATGTAAACTTCGCTCAAGAGGCCTGCAAACTGACTGTCCCATCTTTGTTTCATCGGAAGGCAGGGAGCCTTTCGCACACAAAGATGGAGACAGGTAATGAACGTTAAAATGATCGCAGGCACGGTTGTCGCAGGTATGGTTCTGGCAGCAGGCGCGGTTGGGGCGGTCGCTGCACAAACGGCAGCACCCCAGACGGCTCTGAGCGAAGCGCAGGCCATCGAAATCGCCTTGAAAGAGGTTCCGGGAACCGTTCAGGAAACCGAATTTGAGCGCGAAGACGGCAAAGAGATCTTTGAGATCGAAATCGTTACGGCCGACGGCATTGAGATGGAAGTCGAAATCGACGCTGTCTCCGGCACGGTCCTGGAGATCGAAACGGACGATGACCACGGCGATGATGATGATGACGACGCCAATGCCGGAAACAAACGCGCAGGGTAATTGGTAACGGAACATGTTAGGGAAAGGGCTGCCTGGTTCGGCGGCCTTTTTCCTGTTTTGGCGCCATGCGCCTTGGTAAGGATTTGGAATGCGGATACTGCTTTTGGAAGACGACCGGCAACTCGGACCTTGGGTGGCGGGCGGCCTGCGCGAAGAAGGGCACGTGGTCGATCATTTTACAGATGGCAAGGAGGCGCTGCTTGCTGCCATGGGCCAGGACTATGACGTGTTGATCCTCGACAGGATGGTGTCCGGCCTCGACGGTCTCTCGGTGCTGAAATCCTTGCGCGCCTCTGAAGATACCACTCCGGCGCTGTTCCTGACCGCTCTTGGCGAAGTGGATGCACGGGTCGAAGGTTTTTCCGCTGGGGGTGACGATTATCTCACCAAACCCTTTGCCTTTGCCGAACTCTCGGCCCGCGTGAATGCCCTGGGCCGCCGACGTGACGGTGGGCCGGCCAGCACGGCCGAGCCGACCACCCTGCGCTATGGGGATCTCAGTTTGGACCTTTTGGCCCGCCGCTGCGAACGCCAGGGACAGGTGATCGACCTGATGGCCAAGGAATTCAAGCTTTTGGAATATTTCATGCGGCGCCCGGGCCGCCTCGTGACCCGCACCATGCTTCTGGAACAGGTTTGGGACATGAGCTTTGATCCGACAACTTCCGTTGTAGAAACCCATATCAGCCGGCTGCGGTCCAAGGTCGACAAACCCTTTGGCGACGAGCTGATCCGCACCAGACGGGGCGAAGGCTATGTCTTCGGTAATTAAGGCGCTCGCCAAACTCCCGGAAGGGCTGATACGCCGGGTCCGTTGGCTGCTTCGCTCTTCAACCTTGCGCCTGTCATTGCTGCTCACAGCCATTTTTTCTGTGGGCATGGCGGTTGCTATCGTGTTGGCACTGACTTTTGGCCGGGAAGCGGTTCTCAACCGCGTCGACACGGCTCTTGAAGGTTTGGCGGCGACCGTCGAGGCGGACGATACCGAAACAGACACGTTCTCGGTCATCATCCGCCCGCTTTCCGAGATTGGCGATTTGCCAAGGGAATTCGGGGAGGTTGTGCGCACGGGGGGCGGCACGGTCAGTCTCAAACGGGACTTCCGGCGCGCGGAAGATTGGCGGGTCCTGATTTCACGGGACAAGGAAGGGGAACCGGTACTGATCGCCGTGCCGCTTGATGCCAGCGAAGACGCTCTGGAACTTCTGGGCAATGCACTATGGAGCACAGCCGGGGTGGTGCTCGTCCTGGTGCTCGTCATTGGGCTCGGGGCAGGTTTTCTTGTTCAGCGGCGCCTTTCCCGGATCAAAGGGGTTCTGGATCGGTTGGCGACGGGAGACCTTGAAGCGCGCATCGGCGTTGCCAGCTCCAGTGATGATCTTGATGACCTTGCCGGGCAAATCGACCGGGCCGCCCAAGAACTGGAACGCCTTGTCGCCCAGACCCGCAATCTGAGTGCAAGTATCGCGCATGACCTGCGCACGCCCCTTGCCCGCCTTCGCGCCCAGCTTGAAAGCCTGCCGGACGGCGAGGCGCGCGGCGCAGCGCTGGAAGAAGCCGAACGGCTTTCCGGCATCTTCGACACCATCATGCGGGTTGCCCGGATCGAGGCGGCCCACGGAACGGAAGGCTTTGAACAAGTCGATCTGAGCGCCCTCGTGGAGGAAGTCGCGGAGATTTATGGCCCTGTCGTTGAGGACGCGGGCAAGTCGCTTGTCCTTTCGGCAAAATCCGGTGAAAGCGTTCTGGCAGACAGGAGCATGCTGATCCAGGCGCTTGCGAACCTCATTCAGAACGCCTTGGTCCATGGCGGTCCGGACATCACCTTGTTCGCACGTGGTTCGGAAATCGGCGTATCGGACAATGGACCTGGCGTTGACCCCGATCTCTTTGACGAGATCATCAAACCCATGGTGCGTCTGGACGCTGCCAGGGAAAGCGAGGGCACAGGCCTTGGCCTTGCGCTGGTGCGGGCCGTCGCCGACCGGCACACCGCGAAACTCGAACTTTGTTCAGTCAAGCCGTCCGGTCTACGCATCGCGCTCAAATTTACAAAAATGTAAAGCCCGGCGGAGCGGAACGTAAAACCGGGTCTCCATATCCAGTTTATCGAAACAACGGGACAAACTGGAGATACGGAACATGAAATCCATCATTGAAAAAACCACTGCCACCTTTGCCGGTGCGATTGTCGTTCTTGTCGGCTGCATGATGGCGGGCCTTGGCTTCACCGTGATCGCGGTTTTGGCCCTCTTCGCGCTGGCCGCTTATGGATTGGCGTTGATCGCCGCTCCCTTCCTGGCGATGGCACACAAGCAAACTGATTCGTCCGGGTCACAGGACATTGATGTGCCGGCAGAAGCCCAATCGGCTGCGTAAAGACGGCGGGGCCAGATATTACAAGGTACTCGAGGGGCGCGCTGGCCGGCCGGTCAAGCCGGAGACCGCGCGCCCTTTTTTGTTTCGTTCCGCCTTTGACCTTGTAACAGACCCTTTGGCCGCACCATCGTCCTTGCGGCCAAGCGCAGCGCGGGCCGGCACCGGGGAGCCAAACGGCTATCGTGGTCAATAAGAAAACAGCGGACACGCATTAACCCACGGATCCCGGACCTTCGCTTCGCTCCGTCCTAGATGACGCTTTTTGAGGGGTCGGCAAGGCTCCTCCCCCGCACTGTCATCCATGGACTTGTTCCCCATAAAAAAGCCCGCCCGGATGTGTCCGGACGGGAGTGCGCTGGCAAGGGCGGGCGGCCAGCGCGGTCACCATGGCGCGGCCATTTATGGGGGCTGGCCGTTGGGGCGGGCCCGGTGACCTTGATTTACCGGTGACTGTTCTGCGTCACCTTTTGCGTGTCACCTTATGGGATCAGGTGACCGGAGCGCGCCAGTCGTCGGATGCGGACGTGCCAGCAACTTCATGCGTCCAGTCGGCCTTACGGTAGGTGAAGGACCACTGCTCCTGGTCGCCGCGGGAGGCGTTCGCATCATCCAGAACGTCCGGCAGGATCGTCTTGCCTTCCACCAGAACGGCGTCGGTGTACTTGATTGTGTAGTAGTGCTCTTGAACACCAGCCGTGGACGTACGCCAGAACTTGACTTCGATCTCCAAGGATTCACCTGTCGCCAAAGCCTGCCACAACAGCGGGGAAGCTTTGTCCAGCGGCTTGATGATCGTGGTCGGCTGGTGGCGGCGGGTTCCGATGGCGGTGCCGGAGTTCGGGTCGCGCGGGACGATTGCGTTGCTTTCGAACTTGAAGATCAAGCTTTCGCCTTCGTGGCCTTCCTGCCAGATGTTACCGATGGAATCAGCTGTTGTTGCGTCTGCGGTGATTTCGCCCTGGGTCGCACCCTTGACGGTCATGTAAGCTACGTTTGCC
>NZ_SMLZ01000067.1 GCF_009711415.1 Roseibium denhamense | reverse complement strand
CCAGAGTGCGCTTTCCCCGCTGGCCTGTTCACAGGTCCAGCCAGACTTGCAGCTATCCCGCTTAAGCAAGGTATTCGGCTTGCATAGAGCCTTGAGAAAACGAAGCCTCTGTTTCCGGTCCGCCTTGCCCGTACCGACTGCCCAACTCATGAAGCCACCCTCCGCCAGTCGGAAAACAGCGGGTCCTGACGCAGGGAAATAAGATTTGCGATCTGTCCAACCATCATATCAAATCCGACATCATCGCGGCGGTCTTCTATCGATTTAAAAGCATGAGCGACCGTTGACCGGTCCCGGCCATATCTTCTTGCGATGTCGCTGACCCGAATGCCGAACTCAACATGAGCAAGATACATGACGAGCTGACGTGCTTCGGCTATGTGAGCGGGCCCGCGGGTCTCAAGGTAGAATTCGATAGGTTTGATACAGTAGGCGCGCGACACATACCCTTCAGCAAGGTGAAGGTGTGCGGCAAGCCGGTTTTGTGTCAGTAGCTGATGAACTCCAACGCGGCCTCCCCCAAGACCCGTCCGGTACTCCCATCCCCTCATCCGAACCATTCTGTTACTCCCGATTGGTGAAACATCACGCTTCTTGTCGGCTAGGCTTATTTTCCTACAGTGTACCGTCACAATTTATGGTGGGGGATAAGTTCATCAACAACCTTAAAGCGGACCATTAATGGTAAACAGCCAGAACGCGTCACTTGTCCGGGTAAGCTTTGATACAGCACACGAAAAAAGCCGCCCGATTGGGCGGCTTTCTTAAAGACCGGTATGTGTCCGGGGTTATTTGGAGCGCTTGCGCTGCTGTCCCAAACCCATCTTCTTGGCGAGTTCCGAGCGTGCTGCCGCATAGTTCGGCGCAACCATCGGATAGTCTGCACCAAGGTCCCACTTATCCCGGTACTCTTCCGGTGTCATATTGTAGTGGGTCCGCAGGTGGCGCTTCAGCGACTTGAACTTTTTGCCGTCTTCAAGGCAAATGATGTAATCCGGCATGACCGATTTCTTGACCGGAACTGCGGGCTTAAGCGGCTCGGGCTCAGGTTCGTTTGCGGCGGTTGCCGTCTTCTGCAACGCGCCATAAACCTCATTGATCAAACCGGGCAAATCTGTAGAGGCAACCGTATTATTGCTCACATATGCCGACACGATGTCTGCAGTCAGGTCAATCAGATTGGCATCAACCGGATTTTCAGTCATATTTCACCTGTAGTTCGCGGAAATTAATATCTCTTGTGGTTATTACCTGCAAAATCGCAACGTCGAAGCATCGGCAAGAAAACGGTTACTTGATGACGTGGAAATCAGAAAACGATTCTACTTCGCAGGTGAACGTTGAAGCCTTATATCCCTGGGATCCTTTTCAGACAACCCCTACTTACAAATAAACAGCAGATTCTAGCAATAAACATCAAATTGTCTTTATCACGACTATTTCACAGTCGGCGATAGATTCAAGGAAATGATAGTATAACGGAAATATCAAACACGCTGCGTAAGTGGCCGTAAGGCCACCAATTATGATTTTCGCGGCAGCGTTTCTTTCAAGGCGTCAATTTTGGTATCGGCGCATGGCTGGTACCCAGCCTCGTAGGCCGCCTTCGCCAGCAAATGGGCTGCGATAGGGGCCGTCAAAAGAAAGAACACAACCCCTGCGATCGCACGGGTGACAACAGAAGCGTCACCTGCATAGAGCGCCAGCGCCAGAAGCATCAAACCTGACCCGAGGGTCCCAGCCTTAGAAGCTGCATGGGTTCGCATGTAGACATCTTTCAGGCGCAGAAGCCCAATGGAAGCGATAAGCGCAAACAACGCTCCGATGATCAGCATGATGCCCGTGATAATCGCGACGACGGCTGTCATTGGCCTGCCTCCCGGCGTTTGATGCTCTCTTCAACTTCCTCGATGATTGTGTCGTCCCCCGCCAGGCCCCTGTTCAAGATAAATCTTGCAAAGGCAACTGTTGCCAGAAAGCCCACAAGTCCCAGCGTAATGGCGATATCGATGTAGAGGTAATACTCAGTCAAAAGACCAATCGCGGCGATAAAACCGATGCCGACGGCAACAAGCATATCCAGAGCGACCACGCGGTCAGGCAGACTGGGTCCCTTCACCGTGCGATAGACGATCAGCAAGAAGGCGATGGTCAAAATCCCAAGAGAGAAGGTAATTGACCACGACAGGAAGTCTGCCGCAAATGCGTCCAGCGAACTCATCTGAACACCTCCAAAATCTTACGCTCAAAGCCATTCTTGATGTCATCGATCGTCGCTTGCGGATCGGGAACGTCAATACAATGGATATAGAGCGTCTTGCGGTCATCTGAGACATCGACGGACAGTGTGCCCGGTGTCAACGTGATGAGGTTGGCAAGCATGGTGATCTCAAAATCCCGGTCAACGGTCAAAGGATAGGCGATGATGCCGGGCTCCAGCTCGATCTTCGGCTGGATAACGATCACCGCAACCCGCCACGCAGACAGGATCAGCTCGTAAATGAATAGGAGCGCAAGGCCAAGTGCCTGACGAATTCTCCGGAAGTAGGCAGTCGTTCCAACCTGTTCGCGGATCAGGTAAAGCGCGAAGAAACCAAGAACCAGACCAAATCCTAGATTGATCTCGGAAAAATTGCCTGTGACGGCGGCCCAAGCGAGCGCCAGCAAGATGTTGATCAGGAACAAGCTGGTCATCATTGATCTCCGAACACAGACCGCACATACCCGAGCGGATCAACAAGCCCGGCTGCGCCGCGGGCGGAAAGATCGATCATCCATTCCGGTTGCAGTCCGAAGTAGACGACCATTGCCGTCAGAATACCGAGCGGAACCCACACGGTGGCGCCGATGACCGTGCCTGCACTCTGGCCGTCTGCTGGCGCAACGGCTTGACCATCAGGCGTTCCCTCAGGACCACCGCGCCAAAATGCATAGATCCACACGCGGCCCATGGCGATGGTAGTCAGGAAGCCGCTGAACAGAATTGCAGCTCCGAGCCAGCCCCTGCCATCTGAGAACGCGGCATCCACCAGGATAACCTTCGGCCAGAAACCGGAGAACGGCGGAAGCCCGGAAACCGCGAATGCCAACACCAAGAACAACGCGGCGAACGCAACGTTTTGTTGATAAAGCCCACCCAGTCCGCGCAAATCGTAGGAACCGCCAAGTTGGTTCATAACGCCGGCCGCCATGTAAAGAGCGGTCATCACGATGATCGAATGCACGGCATAAAAGATCGTGCCCGAAATCGCGGTCGTTGTGACTTCCGGGTTTGTGCCGATTGCAAGGCCCGCCAGCATCGCTCCGATTCCCGCAATGACAAGATAGCCAAGCAGTCGGCGGATCTCACTTTGGGCAAGCGCACCGAAGGCTCCGGTCAGAAGGGTTGCAATGGCCACCAGTGCGATGAGATCTGCCAAATACTCGCGTGATGCCGGCATGATCAGCACCATGATCCGGAGCAGCGCGTAAACGCCAACCTTTGTCAGAAGCCCAGCAAAGACCGCCGACACAACAATGTTCGGCGTGTGGTAGGAGGCAGGCAGCCAGAAGTTGACCGGAAACGCAGCCGCCTTCATAGCAAATGCCAGGAAATACAAAACGGCGATCGTCAGCAAGGTGCCGGATGCCGGAGCATCGAGTTCTGAGATCTTGATCGCAATATCGGCCATGTTCAGTGTCCCAAAGACACCGTAGACCATGCCAGTACCGATCAGGAAAAAGTTGGTGCCGATGAGATTAAGCACGCCATACTTCACGGCTCCGTCCAGCTGCACCCGGCTGTTGCCGAGGATCAGCAGACCGTAAGACGAGATCAAAAGCACCTCGAACCAGACGTAGAGGTTGAAGAGATCCCCTGTTAGGAACGCCCCGCACACGCCTGACATGAGCAGAACAAGGAACGGATAAAAACCGTAGCGCCGGCCGGTGGAGTCGACCGTTGAAATGCCAAAAAGCCCCGCGCAAAACGCAACGACGGAAGCAATCAGAGACAAGGTTGCGCCGAGCGGGTCAACGGTGAAGGCGATGCCGAAAGGCGGCAGCCAGCCGCCCATGACCATGGTGATCACACCCTGGTCCAAGACCCGCGCTAACAAGCCGACATTTGCCGCAACAAGGAGCGACAGGAAGAACATCGCCAGTTTCGGCTGCAGGCTCACGTTTTTGCGGGCCATGAGGCAAATCGCGCCGCCGAGCAAACCGATCAGAACCGGCGCAACCACAAGCCAGTCACCGGGGGCAACCGGCGCAAGGTTCATGGCAGCGGCGTAATCAACTTTGGCAGTAGTGGTGGTCGGACCAGCCATATCAGATCAGTATCCTTGCGGCGGAAGTGGGTCGTTTTCGGGCTCGGCAACGCGCATGTCATTTACGTCGTCGGTGCCGACTTCCTGGTAGGCCCGGAACGCCAGAACAAGAAGGAAAGCGAAGAAGGAGAAGGAGATAACGATAGCTGTGAGGACCAGTGCCTGAGGCAGCGGGTTCGCAGTGACCTCGGTTGGAACCAAAAGCCCCTCGGGAATTACGGGCGGAACTTCGCGGGTCAAACGGCCATTAACGAAAATGGACATGTTGACCGCGTTGCCCAGGATCGCAATGCCAAGCATCATTCTGACGAGCTGCTTGGACAGCATCAGGTAGACCGAGACCGCAAAGAAGAGCCCGACCAGGATTGCTGGAACCGTTTCCATCAGTCGCTCTCCCTTTCCTCAAGCGCCAGGGCAATGGAACTGATTGCCCCCACGACCACCAGATAAACGCCGATATCAAAAATCAGCGGTGTTGAGAGTTTGATCTCGACGCCAAACAGGTTGACCGGCCACCATTGGCTGGTCATGAAGGGCTGGGCCGTGAACAGTGAAATCACGCCGGCGGCTGCGCCAATGAACAACCCGAAGCCGGCAAGGCTCATGGGATGCACGATGATGGCCCGGCGGACAGATGCCACGCCGCAGGCGATGCCGAAAATCGCCAGGGCAGACGCTGCGATCAGACCGCCGATAAAGCCACCGCCCGGCTCATTGTGGCCGCGGAGCAAAACAAAGATCGAATACAGCACCATGAGAGCGGACAGATAAGGCGCGATGGTGCGGAATATGACGGTGCGCATCACACGGCCTCCTTCGATTTTGCGGATTTCGATGCCTTGGGGCGATCGCCAATCGGGTCAGCCTGCTTGGTATGAACGCGAATGAGCGCAAGAACACAAAGCCCTGCAAGCGCAACAACGGCGATCTCTCCAAGCGTATCAATGCCGCGGAAGTCGACCAGGATCACGTTGACGATGTTCCGGCCGTAGGCGATTGAGTTGCTGTACTCTGTAAAGAAGTCCGACAGCGCCCGGTCGAATGGCTGCTGGGTAATTGCCATCAGCGTCAAGCCGATCCCTGCACCAACAGAAAGCGCAATCGTGCCCGTCACCATGGATGCGGTACTGCTGCGGTGATCGCGCGGCGACAGGTTGAGCCGGGTCATGACCAGCGCCAGAATAACGACCGACAACGTCTCGACCATCAGCTGCGTGAAGGCAAGGTCGGGTGCCCCGAACAAGAGGAAAATGATCGCAACGGCAAAACCCTGAATCCCAAGCGAGACGATCGCTGTCAGGCGTGTCTTCGCAATCAGCACCGCCACAAGCCCGAGGACCGCCACGAGGAAAATGCTCCATTCATAGAATGTGTGCACCGGCATCTGCGGCACAGCGGGCAATCCGCCGCCGACAATGGCAGGCACGAGAACAGCGCCAGCGGCCGCGACAAAGGTCAACACCATATAGGTCTGCATCTTGCCGCCCTGAACAAGCCGGGTGATGGCGGACGACACCGATACGATCCCGGCGATTGCCTGGTCGAACCCTTTGTCCGGCCCCCAGCCGATAGCAGTCAGCGCCCCGGCAATCATAGCCCGCAACCGATCCAGCTGCAGGAAGAGGACAACGCCCAGCGCAACCGTGATGGTGGACAAAATGACCGGAGGCGAGATGATTTTGGCCGGGAGCAGATGCAGATCGATCTGGGTGAACGTACCGACAAGCGACGACAAAGTCGGACCGATGAACAACACGCCTGTCGTATGCGGGATCAAGGCAAGTATGAGGCCAACAACAGATAGAACAACTGGTCCAGCATAAAGCAGCACGGGCCCTTCATGCGCATGCTTCGGTGTGTCGGTTTTCGGTCCGAAGAAAGGCTTGATCGCAACGGCCGCCGCTATGACCAGCATCAGCGCGTTCCCGACTACGGCAACACCTGTCATGACCAGGCCAGTGCCTGGCCAACCCCATGTCCCGTAATAAAGGATTTCCTTCGCGATGAAGCCGATGAACGGAGGAAGCCCAGACATGGACAGACCGGCAAGACAAGCTGCGGCGAATGTAATTGGCATGGCCGAACGCAGGCCGCCCAGCTTGGTTACATCGCGGGTGCCTGCTTCATGGTCGATTGTACCAGCGACCATGAACAGCGCGCCTTTGAACAAGGAGTGCGCCAGCAGATAAAGCACAGCGCCCTCCAGAGCTTTCTCGTAACTGCTTCCGGTCAGCATGACCAGCAGACCGAGCGAGGCGACGGTCGTATAGGCCAGCATCAGCTTGAGATCGGTTTGACGGACAGCGAGAATGGTTCCAACCAGCAGTGTCACGCCCCCGAACAGCGGCAGAACAGTGGTCCACAAGGCCGTCTCACCCAACACCGGATGCATCCGCATCAGAAGATAGACGCCTGCCTTGACCATGGTTGCGGAGTGCAAGAACGCAGACACCGGAGTCGGCGCCTCCATCGCGTTGGGCAACCAGAAATGGAAGGGGAACTGGGCAGATTTCGTGAATGCACCGCCGAGGACAAGGATGAAGATCGGCAGGTACCAGCCACTGTCTTTGATAACGTCTGGCGAGGCCAGCAGTGCCGACATCTCCATCTGGCCGGTCACGTTTATGATCAGGATGATCCCGGCCAGCAGCAGCAATCCTCCGCCGCCGGTCACGACAAGCGCCTGGATTGCAGCCCGGCGCGAGGCAGCCCGCAAATGGTCAAACCCGATCAGCAGGAAGGATGTAATGGATGTCAGTTCCCAGAAGATGAAGAGCGTGAAGAGGTTGTTGCCGAGCACCAGCCCCAGCATTGCCCCCATAAACAGAAACAGAAACGAGAAGAAACGGCCCTGCTGCGGGTGCCCTTTCAGGTATCCGCCAGCATAAAGAATGATGAACGTTCCGATACCGGAGATCAACAGCGCGAAAAGCGTAGACAGACCATCAACATAGACTGAAAAGTTCACACCATAACTGGGCGCCCATGCCACGGCGGCAACAAATGTTCCGCCAATGGAAACAGGCGAAATAAACCCTGCGAAATGGACGAAAATCAGGGCTGGAACGAGCGCAAGCGGCCATGCTGCATTGTGTTTGAACCAGCGCGTTAGGATAGGTGCGACAACGGCCGCAGCAAACGGAGCCAGGACCGCAAGAAGGGTGGTGTCGTCGATCACTGCGGGCGTCATACTGAACTTTCGTGACAGTTTGAAAAGAAACGGTCGGCGTGATCGCACGAATCAGCACCACGCCGCTGAATGATAACGGGCCAGGGACGTCTTAACATGTCTTAGGATGAAGGATTAGTGTTATCAAGCGCGACAACAGCGTTTTTCATAACCCCCCCAGCAACATACCCACTATTTCGGCTGGCATGTATTGCGCCATGTACTGATGTTCAAGATGAAAGGCTGCTGATTTTCGGACAGAGTCATCGAAACCTTTCGACTGGCGTTGCCAGAGCCTTAACAAATCTTTGCTGCTCAAACAGCCCAATCTTGAACAGCCGGATTCCTCTCAAATCGATCCCTGTACGATTTGAAACTTGAAATCCGGCCAGTTCTGCTGAAAGCTGAGAGTGTTAGACATGAGCAAAGCGGGGCGAGAACCGTTGGACACTGACAGACCGATGCCGTCGATCAGCCATCAAGGCGACATTTCCGGTGTGGATTTCAGCGCCCTTGTAACGCTGAGCAATGACGCCATCTTGCTGATGAACCTGGATGGGTCGGTCCGCTTTGTGTCACCCGCTGCAGAAAGACTTTTTGGCTGGAGCTGGACAAAGCTCGCCGACAACTTGACGGACTTGGTCTATATCGGCACGCCAAACTCGGACGCCGAATTGCTCCACGATATCCTGTGCGGCACTGCCAATCCCGACGCCCCATTGCCACACGCCGATTTACAGCTCAGGACTGCGTTTGGACCTCATGCATGGGCAGAAGTTACGGTGCACCTGTTACAGGATTCGGATGGGAAACCTGAAAGTTATGCCGTCTTCATACGTTCGATTGCCAAGCAGAAAGAGCTGGAGAACCAGCTGGAAGCTGCGACCCAGACAGATCCCGTCACCGGGCTTTTCAACCGCCGGGCATTTGAAGAGGGCCTGAGACGCGAATGGGCGGTCGCACTCCGCGAAAAAACCCACACGAGCCTTATCAAGATCTCCATTGATAAATTTGATGCACTGACAAACCACTATGGTCCGTCCGGCGCGGAAGATTGCCTGGTTAAAGTCGCAACCACTTTGAAAGAAACAGCACGCCGGCCAGCCGATATCGCAGCAAGAACCTCAAATTCCGAGTTTTCTCTGCTTCTGCCTCGAACCCATGAGATTGGGGCAGAGACAATAAGCGCCTATCTGCATGTCGCTATCAAGGATCTTGCCATACCCAATCCGGATAACACCTTGGGTGACGGCATCGTTACGGCGTCTGTTGGTGCGGCCTGTTCGGTTGCCGAGTCCACCGGTGCGTCGGAAAGCAGCGAGTTTCTTCTGGCTGCTGCGGAGAACTGCGTCTTCCGTGCCCGGCAGGAAGGCGGAGACAGGGTCAAAACGGTCATGAACTATCTGGGCCGCTAACAAGGCAGCCGTGCGCTAGCGAAGTTTGCGCAAAACGGACTTACTTGTCTGAAAATCATACCTATTTCCCGAACGGGGTTGCCGTGGCAAGGCTAGCGGCTACTTTCTTGGAACGTATAACTCCCCCTCAGGACGATCATAATGAGCGACACGACGAAGGCCCAGAAAGTTCAGAAAACCACCGCTGAATGGATGGATCAGCTGACACCGGAGCAGTTCTTTGTTACCCGGCAATCCGGTACAGAGCGCCCTTTCACGGGACCCTTTTGGAACAGCTTCGACGTTGGACGGTATGACTGCGTTTGCTGCGACGCGCCTCTGTTCCTGTCTGATACCAAGTTCGATGCCGGGTGCGGCTGGCCCAGTTTCTTCCAATCCGTCAGCCCGGATGCCATCAAGGAAATCGAAGATCATTCCCACGGCATGATCCGGACAGAAATCCGCTGTAACCGGTGCGACGCGCATCTTGGCCATGTTTTCCCCGATGGACCGCCGCCGACCGGATTGCGTTACTGCATGAACGGCCATGCGATGGCGTTCGTGAAAGATGGCAGTCTGCCGGAAGGTAGCCGCTGACCCGACAGCAAATCGCAAGAAGCGGGACGGACGCCCCCGCTAAGAACGGAATTACTCTAAGGTATCTTTCTAGAAATCCGCCCGTCTCCTTTACGGTTCCGTTACTTACCTTCGGTATTTATGACGATATTCTGTCATCGATACCGGGGCGCAAAATTGTTGAAAGTGCTGAAAACATGCCATGTCGCGGCCTTCGCGGCTGCTTGCTTTTTCGCTTCGCTTGCGCAGGCTTCGGATCTGGACGCGCCGCGCGAAAAAGTTATCGCGTACACCGGATATCTCCCTCCCCTATCGATTAATGAAGCCGAGAAGGGAATTACGGTTGAGCTAATGGAACTGGTTGCAGAGGAGGCTGGAATTGATTTGGAGATCCGATACGCCCCTTGGAAACGGGCACAAATTCTCGCCGAAAAAACCTCCGGCTCGCTATTGTTCGCACTTGCCTCAACCCGTGAACGGCGGAGCAGATTTCATTACATCGCCCCTCTGATCTACACTGAGAGTGTTTTCGTAACGCTCGAACGCCAGATAAACACTGCGGAGGAAGCCAAAACGGCAGTCCGCCCGATTGGCGTGCATTTGGGCAGCCAGCGGAGCAGGATCCTGAAACGCCACGGCGTATCCAACATTTCCGAAGTTGCAACGGCAGAGCAGCTGGCAGCAATGCTGTACGCTGGAAGGATCGATGCCTGGTACACAATGCGTGTGAGGGCCAATTACACGGCCAAAACACTTGGCTTTGATCCAAAAGCGCTTGTTGCAGGAGCTCCCCTGTCCCACGGAATTCAATGGCTCGCAGCAAACAAGGATGTATCGCCTGAGATGCGCGCACGCTATTCCGCAGCTGTTTCAAAAGTCTGGCGTAATCCGCGCTATTGGCAGATCGTGGACAAATACGCAGAATAGGCGAGCTGGCGTTGGTATAAGCTTTCACAGTGCCGCAAAAACATGCGTCACCCCACAATCGCGTATACCATTATGATATTTCCAAGAAGAGCCAGACCATAAGCCACAGAGCGTGGACCTGGAATGCCCGACAAGTAGGCCGGAACGTAGATACAGCGTGCGAAAACAAAAAGCTGTGCGCCAAGTACGGCGAGCTCGCTGTCGGTGCCGGGGACCACATAGGTCAGCAGGGCAGGCGCTAGAAAAAATGGCAGATTTTCTCTTAAGTTAATGAGCGCTTTCTCCGCACGGCCCGCGTATTTCCCACGCTCCGGCGTGGTATCCCGCC
>NZ_SMLZ01000064.1 GCF_009711415.1 Roseibium denhamense | reverse complement strand
CTGGGCATAATCCGGCGACATGTTCTGACCGGCCGCATTCTCGGTCACGCTTCCGGTATCCACGCCCCCGATCACCGCTGCATCACCAGTTCCAGTCACGGTAATGACGAGGTTCTCTGTGTCTGTTCCCCCTGCGCTGTCGGTGACCGTCACCGGGATGGTGACCTGCTGTGTCTGGCCGGCCGCCAGATGCTGATAGGCCGCGTGGGAAGGATCGAAGGACCAGGAGCCGTCCGCGTTCATGGAGAAGCCGTCGACCGGCTGACCGACAGAGAACGCCTTGGTATCGCCGGTGTCGACATCGGTGGCCGACATTTGCCCTGTGACAGCGCTGCCATCTTCTGTGGCAGACGCCGACGCCGCAGACAAAACCGGCACATCGTTGGTACCGTGGATCGTGATCCGGATCTGGTGCGCTGTGCCGTCCGAAGAATGAACTTCGTAAACCGCATGTCCCTCCTGTCCGGCCGCAAGGCTTTGAACGGCGGGATGGGTGTTGTCGACCTCATAACCCCAGTTGCCACTCCGATCAATGTGCAGACTGCCGCCGAACGGATCCGATACGGCATGTTCGCCAAATGAGTTGTACTGGAAGTGTTCCTGCGACGGGCCGTCCGGGTCCGAGACGTTTAACGACCCACTGACAACCAGCCGGTTCGAACTGGAGACCTTGTCTTCGGTGGCCGAGCCCGTGTCGGTGCCGGTGATCACCGCGGCGTCGGGTGTTGCACCAAGCGTAAGAGAGGCGGTCTGGGGCACATGGCCGCCATGACCGTCTGTGACCTGGTAACTCAGCGTGACCGGACCGTTGTAGTTCGGGTCCGGCGTGAAGGTGAAGCCGTGGGCCGCATCGCCGGTAATGGTCCCGTGAGATGCAGCGAGACTGGTTACTGACAGCTGGTCGCCGGTATCGATGTCGGTGGCATGGGCCAGCAGCTGCGCTGTCGAGATCGGAACGCTCTTGTCTTCGGTGCCGCTGCCAAGATCCACCGGTCCGCGCAAGACAGGGGCATCGTTTGTGCCTGTCACCGTGATGACGAGGTTTTCAGTGTCCCTGGCCCCGGCGCTGTCGGTGACGGTCACCGGGATGGTGACCTGCTGTGTCTGGCCGGCAGCCAGATGCTGATAGGCCGCATGAGAAGGATCGAAGGACCACGAGCCATCGGCATGCATCGTGAAGCCGTCGACCGGTTGACCGATGGAGTAGGCCTTCGTGTCTCCTGCATCCACATCCGTTGCCGACATCTGGCCTTTAACGGAACTGCCGTCTTCGGTGGCCGAGGCTGTCGCCGCGCTGAGAACCGGCGTGTCATTGGTGCCGGTGATGACAACACGCAGTTCATGGGCCGTTCCATCCGCGCTATGTACCGTGACCCTGTCGACCAGGCTGATTCCCGGTCTCAGAGCCTGAATGACAGCCTGACTGTTGTCGGCGGAATAGGTCCACCGGCCGTTTTCGGCCACGGTGAAGCTGCCATATCCGGCAGAGCCGGGAGCTCCGGCGACGGCCTGGAACTTGTCTTCGCCGGCGTCTGGATCTGAAACTGTCAGCAACCCGCCGGCCGAGAGTTTGCTGCCGACCACATGATGGTCTTCGCGCGCGGTGCCCGTGTCGAGACCGGAAATCCGGGCTGCCGTTGTCGCAGGTGGCGTGTGGCCGCCACCCGGCGTTGGTGTGGTCCCGGTCGAGCTTGGTGGCGTTTGCGTTCCGCCCGGAGGAGGCGTGCCTCCCGTCGATGTTGGCGGCGTATGGCCGCCGCCTGGCGTTGGTGTGGTCCCGGTCGAGGTTGGCGGCGCATGGCCTCCGACCGCTGTGGGTATCACTCCGCTCTGGGGTTGAGTCGTGTTGCCGCTGTCCGGCGATGGTTCTGACCCTGCCGCAGATGGCGGCGGCGTGTGCGTCCCTGTTGGCGTGCGCGCCGTGGCCCCCGGGTGTCCAGCAGAGGACAAAGTCTCGACGTCGGGGGGCGGGGCTGCGTTTGCAGGAATGTCGGCAACCGGTGCAGGGCCGGTTTCAGTTGCTCCGGCCAGACCATGTGAGGCAGATGGCGCTTCCAGGTCCGGCGGAGAAAGAGGACCCTGCGGTGGTGCACTGGTCTCCTGCAGACCGTGGTCCGGAATGGAAGTCGGTCCAGGTACGGGGTGCGGGTCGCGATCCTGTGAATCGCCACCCGGTTCTGTTTGCGGTGATACTGGATTGCTGTCGGAGCCCTCTGCTTCGATGGACCAGCCAAAGCCCTCTTCGGACTGCGTCTTTTTCGTATCCTTGGCCTCTTCGGGAAGCACGTCCTTGTCTGGCGCGCGCGGCTTGCTCTTGTCTGTTTGATCGCTCATTGCTCAAGCTCCTAGCGTTCGCTCAGCGCCAGATCCAGGTTCGTGAAGACCGGCTTCCAGATGTACTCAAAAACGGTCTTCTTGCCCGTGAGGATGTCTGCTTCGCCCGTCATGCCCGGCAGGAGCGCGAACTGGTCGGGATTGTTCCTGAAATAGGTAACCGGCACCTCGACCAGCACTTCGTAAAAGGCGGCGCCGCGCTCATCCACGATCGTCGTGGGCGAGACCTCCGTGACGGCCCCCTCAAGCGCGCCATACCGGCTGAAGTCGAAGGCATCGATCTTGAGATTGACCCGCTGTCCGACCGAGACAAAACCGACATCGCGCGGCTGCAACTGGGCGGCAAAGCGCAATCCGACATCCCGCGGCACGATTTCGGCTACAAGACCACCTGGCTCGATTACGCGTCCCACGACCGTATCTGGTATGGATTGCACATACCCTGCTACCGGGCTCTTGAGTTCAGTGGAAAGCACCCTTTGGCGCAGGCGTGCGATTTGTTCTGCCACGACACGCCGTTCGCCATTGATTTCGGCAATCCGATCCCGGGCATCGGCGGCCTCGTTCAGGTCGATACGCTCCATATCTTCATGCAGTTCGGCAATCTCGGCCTCAATGACAGCCTTTCGGCCTGAGAGGGTCGCCAGTTCATAATCGTAGCGCGCTTCCTCCTGCACGGCCTCAACCAGCCTGGGGCGCGGTGTCAGTCCGCGTTCGACCAACCCATGAAGGGTCGTTGTCAGCTCCTTGGCGACAGCAAGTTGCCGTTCGACTGCCGGCCTTTCACTGCCGATCGCCTTGAGATCTGCATTTTTCTCGGCGACCTGGCGAGCGATGACTTCGCGTTCATTGTCCAGGAATGCCTTTCGTGCCTCCAGAGCGGCGATTTCGCGGTCAATCAATTCCTGGATTGCTTCAACGTCTTCGAGCGGTAGCGCTTCTTCTCCTGTCTTGACTGCAATCAGGTTCAGCGGCGCAAGGGCTGCACCTGCCACCTTTTCGAAATCAGGCGAACGCGCTTCGACAAGCGCCAACAACCTTTCTTTCTCAAGTGCGAGCGCGAGCGCCTTCGCTTGAGCCTCACGCAGCTCCGATCGGACTTCGTCGTGATCGAAGATCGCGATCGTGTCACCTTGCGAGACAATGTCCCCCTTGCGCACGCGAACCGATGCAAGGGCCCCGCCATGTTCCGTCTGCAATTGCTGAACCTCGCTGACGGGTTCAACCACGCCCTTTGCCTTTGCAACCTCGTCGATCGGCGTCATCACCGACCAGGCCACGAAAGCCACGAGACAGACACCGATGGCGGCGGCGGCCATGTTGGTCAGTTTGACGGCCTTGCCGTCGTTCAGCTCAAACTGATCATCCAGATGGGAAGGCTTCATCAGCTCGTCTCCTCGGGCGGTGAAAGGGGCGAAGCCTGGGGCGTCACGGGGCCGAAATAAGCCGGGGTGCCGTCATCCAGGACCAGTGCGTTGTCAGCAAGAGCCGTCAGGGAGGTGTCGTGTGTGGCAACAAAGACCGTTGCACGTCCCCTGAGCGATGTCAGGAGGGCCTTCAGCTCTTCCCGGTTGCACGCGGTATCGGATCCGATGCTGTCGTCCAGCACGATCAGACGGGAACCGGGATCAGGATGGTCCGAGAGCGCGTCAGGGCCGGAGCCGTTGCCGGGACCGCCCAGGTTCAGCCACCGTGTGGCGCGGGCAAGCTCGTCCGGATCATACTGGGTGACGGAGCGGCCATTGAAAGCAAGGCGCCCGGATTGCGGCAGGACAAGACCGGACACCAGCTTCAGGAAGGTCGATTTTCCCGAACCGTTCGGGCCCATGACAATGGTCAGGGATCCTGGCGCACAGTCCAGCGACAACCCGGTAATCGCCGGATCCGCAGTCTGCTCGTACTTGAAATAAAGTCCCTTGGCACTGATGGCCGGAGCACCGTCTTCAAGACGTTCCAGCGCGGCCGGTTTCGCCTGAGGTGCTCCCCAGGAAAAGGCCTGATTGAGGCCGGATATCGCCGCTCTGATGCCCTTCAGGCGCGGCAAGGCCAGGAAAAACGCCTGGGACGGTCCTGTGATCCGCCAGGTCAGCAGCATGGTGCCGATCAATGCGCCGGCGGTGATGGTTCCGCTCATGGCGAGGGCCATGCCGATGCTGAGCGTGGTCAGGGCCGCGCCCGTCCCCAGCACGTAAGCGAGCGACTGCAGGGCCGCGGCCCGGGTTGCCTGGCGCTGCTTGGCAAAAGCAGCCTGGCGTGCAATCGAGGCAAACCGGGCAAACCATGTTGCGCCGTGTTCGATGTGCTGGATATCGGCCGCCTTGGCACTGAGCTCCGTCAGGGCTTCAACACGTTTTGCGTTGGCGTTTTCAAGCTGCGGGTCAAGGCTCTGGCGGGTCTCGCTCAACACCCAGCTCAAGGCTAGGAACAAGGTGAGGTAGACGGCAGGGACAAGTGCCATCCAGCCTCCGACAAACGCGATTGCAAGAATGGAGAGCGGCACAAACGGAGCATCGAAGATGGCGGCTGTGTTCTGTGACGCGAAGATCTCGGCGCTCTGTGCCGTGCTCTGCAAGCGGGTCTGGAGACGGTCGAAGCCCAATCGTTGCCGTATCGAATGTGGCAATCGAAGGATGCGGGAGAAGGACATCAGCCGTGTCGTTGATCCAAGGCGTGCATATTCCGCGGCCAGGAGCCTGGACCTGAGGCTTCTCAGCGCAAGGATCGCCACTAGTACAACTCCGGCACCGGTTAGCAGAGGAGCGAGGCTTTGCGTGGCCTGCGCGCCGAGAACACGATCAAAGATCGCCATGGAGAAAAACGGAATGAACAGGGCCAGTGCGTTGAGAACCAGGGAAAGCAACAGCGCCGTGCCAGCCACGCGATTGATCCGGTTCCGGATCGACAAGGCGTGCACTGCGGCAACAGAGTGCTCGGGATTGTGAATGAAGAGAAGCTTTGTTGCGTGCTCGACCCGCTGCCTTGTCTTGTCGTGAGTAAGACCGGACGAGGAGGCTGAAGATTCGCGGGAGTCTTCCCTGACCAGGGCGTGCACGCCCTCCTTGTCCCGGACAAGCAGTGCGCCGTCCAGGCCGCTTTGCCAGGTTGCGGGGATTTTTGTTTCCACGCTCGCTCCGACATCCACAAGATCAAGCACCATCGAGGCTTCATCGAGGGTGTCGACCCCGGTGCTCACCGGTATTGCCGCCGTCAGAACATCGGCCGACCGTCGCCAGCCAAGCGCTGTGAGGGCCGCCAGCAGAATCGTTTCAAGGTCGGTCTTCTGCCTACTGGACATCGTCTCCGGAGAGCCAGGCACGTGCGATGGCCTGGAAAGGTCAGACTGGTAGTTCATGCTGCGACCTCCGCGCCGGTTGAGGGCAGCTCCGGAAGGTTAAGGACTTCGTCAAACCGCGTGACCAGGCCCTTGGCGCTTTCGAACACGATCACCGTTGTCTCGCCTTCAAGGCCTTTCAGGAGATCGGCCAGCTTCTCGGTTCCAGCCGCATCCAGATATTGCGAAGGCCAGTTGAGCAGCAGGACTTGAGGCTGGCCGGACATCGCTCTGACGAGCATCAGCCGCTTGAGATGACCGTCTGACAACGGAACGCCAAGCCCTGGTGAGAGCGGCGTTTCCACGCCATCACGCAACCGGCCGATTGCTTCCGAGAGACCAATTTTCTCCGACAGCAACAAGGCACGGTCCGTTGCGTCTGCGTCGAACGCGGTCATGTTTTCAAGAACAGTGCCGTTAAACACCCTGGGGCTGGCATCGCACACAGAGATGCGACACCGGGGCGGCGACACTGGCTCACCGTTGTCTGTGGTCAGGGTAATGCCTGTCAGGCTTTGGCTGTCTGCGGGCTCTGTCCTTTCCAGTGCCTCCCCAAGCTGCTGAAAGATGATCGTGCCCTGTTCAGGGCTCTGCGGCCGCAGGACGAGGCACTGTCCGGGCCGGGCTTCAAAAGAGCGGCTTGCGACCTGAAACCGAATTCCAACCTGGTCGCCCTGTGCGGCAGGCCTGGTCTCCAGCAATGAAACTGAGGGCATCGCCAGGAGGGTCTGAACGGATCGGAACGCGGATGCCGAGACCTGCCGCCGGGCCAACGCATTGACCAGCCCCAGGAGGCCGGCAACACCTCGTTGTCCAAGGATGAGGCAGGCCGCCAGACCACCGGTGGTCATGTCCCCGGCGAGCACGACAAGCGACCCGATGCCAAGAACCGCAATCGTCGTGGCCAGGCCGCCGGACTGGCTGAGGTTCAGAGCGGCCGCAAGATTGCTCTCGGCGGCTTCCTGGGCAGATGCGCGACGCTTTTCGTGGCGCCGGACCTCCCCCGCGAAGTCCCCGAGAGTTCCGCAGGCGATGATGCGATCAAGCTGTTCCCTGCGGGTCATGATCAGGCTTGCCTGATCGGCGGAGGCCTCGAACAGTCTAAAGCCGGCCTGCGTCTGCCGGGCCGCGGCCAGCAGCGCAAGCGTTCCAAAGATGAGGAGAACGGCCAGCGGTCCGAAAACGGTCGAACCGCCGAGGAACCAGACCAGCGCCAGGAAGGCGATAGCAAAGGGCGCATCGAACAGCGCAAGCGTTGACTGCCCTACCAGCACGTCATTGGACCGGTTGATCGCCGTGAACAGTTCCCTGATCCGGCCGGGGCCATATGCGGTCAGGGTTTTCGGATCGATGGAGAGAAGCTTCTCGGCTGTCTTCAGGGACAGCCTGTATTCCGCCTGCGCCGCGAGCCGGCCCAGGATCGAAGCGCGCGCATACTTCACGAGGCCATCGAGAAGGATCGCCAGGGCAACCGCAGAGAAGATGACGATTGCGGTGCCGACCGCCTGATTGGCAAGGATGCGATCGTAGACCTGAATGAGCGCAAGTGGCAGGGCCAGTGCGAGAATGTTTGAAATCAGTGAAAGAACAATCAGCCAGAGCCGCGTGTTCATAAACCTGGACCTCTTTAGCGAAAGGAACCAAAGGCACACGATTCATACCTAAGGGGACACTCTCGAAACTTAGTTCGTTCTTTGTGAAAGTTAACTTAACGTCAGTTTTAAATTTGGTATATTATGGAAAACTGCAGCCTGAGAGAAGAGTGGATGCGCGGCCACGGAATCGGAGTATGCCCTCTGGATGAGGTCTCTCGGCCGGGAAGCACCTTTGGCGCAAATCGTATTGAGCGAGGCCACTTTAGTCTTCGAAGCTGCTCTCGATGCCTATTCTCACACCTATTTTTTTGTCTTTCTTAGTGCTTGTGTCGCTTGTAGCGTTTCCAGCTAGTCACGGGCAGTACCAGCATTAACTCGCCTTAGCCGGGTCGAACCCGTCGATGAGGCTCTCGAACAGCTTGACGTGGTCCGGGCTCATGCGGCCGAGCTTGTCGATCAGTCGCCGTGTGTCGGGCGGTGGGGTTCGGTTGCGCATGTTTCCGATCAGTGCGTGTTGCCGCGCTTCGGGAACCTTGCCGGAATGCTGCAGCGTGGTGCCAAGCTCTTCGTGCCCAAGGTTCTGGCTCCAGGCTTTCAGTTCCTGGATGGAATGACAGAGCTCTTCTCCCATTGCGGTTAGTGTTTTCCTCAGGGCCTGTGGCTGAAAGACGGGAACAATGGCGGCTTTGCAGGCATGCTGCGCCAGTTTCCGGATCGGGTCGGTAGACTGCCAACAGGAATCTTGAGCGGCACTTTAGGGGGACAGGCCATTCTTTAGTGGGCACTACGTTTGAACCAGAAAAGGAATCAAGCAGACAATAGCGGTAAGTCAGTCTGCGGCCGCATTTCTGTCATCTATCTTGTTGCCGAACCGTGCTGACAAACCGGTCTTTACTGCTAATATAGCGTCAGCGGCGCTTTCTCTGCTGTCGTTGGCTTTCCAACGGCTTAACGGGCACTACTGCCTGGGCCGCCACTTCTCTCAATTGCTGCAAGAAGAGTACGGTTGACGGTTTGGGCCGATCAGCATGTGTTGGAACACCAGAATGAGCCTGCTGTGCAACGCAGGCACTGGCTGGTTAGCTCTTGATCAAAGCCTGCGCTGTCGCCTTCAAGACATGCCTGCTCTCTGAGGGCACCTGATTGATAAGGTCGACCAATTCCAAGTCCTTTTCGGGCGTTTCGGCGCGCTCCCATAATCCCAACATCAACTCGCGCTGGTAGTCATCGCTGAGTGTTGCGTAATGCTCCATGGTTGTCGTTTCGTTTTCATGGCCAAGATTTTGACTGACCGCCTTCCGCTCTTCCGGCGAACGTGCCTTTGAAAAGAATTGCCTGGCGAGTGTCGACCGAACGGAATGCGGGCAAAAATAGGGAACACCTGCAACGCGGGTCGCCTTCCTGATGATCTCCCGCACAGGTGCGGCGGTCTTCCAGAATTCCTCCTTGCGACCAGAGCATGGGCCTCGAACCGCACTGGGTGTCCTAGGAAAGAGCGGATCATCGCCTTCGGCTCCAGAAGCGCGTCTCTCCTCGACCCACTCCATCACGATCGCAGCGATGTCTTCTCCAACTGGAAACCAGGTTGGTCGCGCGGTTTTAGAGAACTTCGTGTTCACTTCATTGGCGTCCTGGTCGACGCGCCGCCCCTCTAAGTCCACGTGCTTGAGACGTAAAGTGACAAGGGCACCATCCCGAACACCAGTGAGGAACAGAAAGGCA
>NZ_SMLZ01000090.1 GCF_009711415.1 Roseibium denhamense | reverse complement strand
GTCAACAGCTGCCATCAGCTCACGGATCGCATCGCGGCCAATCGCCGCGTCACGGTCTTCAACTGCTGCCAGCGCAGAGCCCTTGACGATCGGAATGTCGTCGCCCGGGAACTCGTAGGAAGACAGAAGCTCACGGATTTCCATTTCGACGAGCTCGAGAAGCTCTTCGTCGTCGACCTGGTCAACCTTGTTCATGAACACGACCAGGGCCGGAACGCCAACCTGACGCGCAAGCAGAATGTGCTCACGGGTCTGCGGCATCGGGCCGTCAGCGGCAGAACACACCAGAATCGCGCCGTCCATCTGGGCAGCACCGGTGATCATGTTCTTGACGTAGTCGGCGTGGCCCGGGCAATCAACGTGAGCGTAGTGACGGTTGTCCGTCTCATACTCAACGTGCGCCGTGGAGATGGTGATGCCGCGCGCTTTTTCTTCAGGCGCGCCGTCAATCTCGTCATATGCTTTTGCAGTCGCACCGCCGGCTTCCGCCAGCGTCATGGTGATTGCAGCGGTCAGCGTGGTCTTGCCATGGTCAACGTGGCCAATCGTGCCAATGTTGACGTGCGGCTTGTTACGCTCAAATTTTTCCTTCGCCATCGGCGTCGCTCTCTGTCCAATAGTCGTTCGGTCGATACAAGGCTCGAAGCGGGACCCACCCCGGCGCCGTGGACAGAGCCGCGAGCGACGAAACGCTTCCCATAGAACTTTTCAGGATTTTCCGGGCGAAAGAGCCTTCCGTTCCGGACACTCCGATCAGCACCCATGATGGAGCGGGTGAAGGGAATCGAACCCTCGTCGTCAGCTTGGAAGGCTGCTGCTCTACCATTGAGCTACACCCGCACACCGGAGAAACGGAACGATGGTGGAGGAGGTTGGATTCGAACCAACGTAGGCATAGCCAACGGATTTACAGTCCGTCCCCTTTAGCCACTCGGGCACTCCTCCATCTCGTCCTGCTTCACGCCGAAGCGATCAGGATGGCTTGACCGGAACAGCCCGTCCGCGAGGGGCGAGCAATCCCGTGGCGCGTGTTATGCAGATACCGACCTTTGGTGTCAACGCCGATTTTGCAAAGAACTGAACAAAATCAGCCGCCCGCCCGGAACGCATGGCTCGAACGCTTATTGGATCAATCAGAACCCTCACCTCGACTGTGCCCGCAAGGAGAAGAAAAGTCACGTATCCGCAGCGTTTTTAAGATCACCATGCCCGAAACCCTTGTGCCTGTGGACAACTTACTGGCCGCTGCCAGCTGCAGGCAAAACACTCGACAAACCGCCGGGTCCACACAACGGGAACGCTTTTTGCGGACGAGTTGAGAGCCTGCACCCTTGCAACTGAGCGCATCTTTGTTGTAGGTACAACAATATGATCAAAGGACTCGGAAATATTGATTTCTTCCAGATGGGCCAAACCTGCCTTGGGCATTCTGCACGTCGGACATCGAACCTCCTGACACGGCACTTCAACCGGCACCTGGCCCCGTTTGACCTGGAAATCACCCAGGCCCAGCTCCTGGCGGTTATCGCGAGCGGGGAAAACCTGTCTGCCTCCGACATTGCGCGCTATCTCGGCATCGACCGCTCCACCCTCGCCCGGAACCTGAAGCCTCTCGAAAGCGCCGGTCTCATCACCCGATCACAAACAGGCGGCCGCAAGGTTGTTCCAGCCCTGACGGCAAAGGGCGAGCGGCTGGCCGTCGACCTTCATGCGGCGTGGCAGCAAGCCCAAGACGAACTGACAGACCATCTTGGACAAGAACGAACCCAGGCAATCCGGGATCAGTTGAGCGCGCTCCGGCAAACCGTGCGTGCGCTTGAGCAGTCTGCCGCCTCTGCCTCCTCCGACCAAGCCCCCTCCTCTCCAGCGAAGGACTAAATCATGAGCCACCCTGAAACGATCACCGAAAACGGAAAAACGCACATACTGGATGCGCTGCCCAAGGAGAAGGTTGCGGGGATTTCCGGAATGGACGTCTTCGGGCTGATGATGGACGGCAAGTTGCCCGCCCCTCCCATCATGATCCATTCAAACATCCGCATGAAGGAATTCTCCAAGGGCCGCGCCGTTTTTACCGGTCTGCCGGAGAAGCAGTTCTTGAACCCGCTTGGCACCATCCATGGGGGCTGGATATCAACGCTTTTGGACACAGCGCTCAGCTGTGCGGTTCATACATGCCTGGAACCCGGAGAGTTCTACACAACGACAACCCTCAATGTGTCCATGGTCCGGCCGCTTTACCCCGGCAGCGGCGAGGTTGTGTGCGAGGGCCGCATTCTTCACCGCGGATCGCGGCTTGCCACATCCGAGGGTGAGTTGAAGGATTCGCGCGGCAAGCTGATTGCCCACGCGACCGTCAGCTGCATGATTTTTCCAAACCCAGCAGCCCCTTCCCCTAAAGCCTGATTGGCGCTACAGCATCGGGAATGACTGAAGAGAAAAAATCATGGCGCGGCAAACCGCGCCCCGGGTCCGGCGCGCGTGGCTTTCATAAGGGGACAAGCAAGCCTGCCCCCCGCCGGCCCGGCCTGCCGCCGGAAGGCCCGATCCTGCTTTACGGTTTGCACACCGTTGAAGCTGCTTTTGCAAACAAGGACCGCAAGCGGCTGAAACTGTATGCGACCGAAAACGCGGTGAACCGCCTTCAGGAGCGCGGCGTCAAGATCGACGTTCCCATAGAGATGAAGCGTCCCAAGGAACTGGACCGCATGGTCACCAAGGACGCGGTTCATCAAGGCATGATCCTGGAGGCAGATCCCCTGCCCGCTTATGGCCCTGAAGAACTAAGAGGCGCGCGTCTGGTTCTCGCGCTGGATCAGGTCACGGATCCCCACAATGTCGGGGCTATTCTGCGCTCGGCCGTCGCGCTCAATGCCGATGCGGTTGTGACAACCGAACGGCACGCCCCCGAAGAAGGCCCGGTGCTGGCCAAATCGGCGTCAGGGGCCCTCGACATGATCAAACATGTGCGCGTGAAAAACATGGCGCGGTTTGTCACCGTGATGAAGGATCAGGGATTCGGGTGCATCGCCCTTGATAGCGATGGTCCGGCCAGCCTGGAAGACACTGAATTCACCGACAAGACGGTCCTCGTACTGGGCTCTGAAGGCAAAGGCGTCCGGCAGGGCGTGCGCGAGGCCTGCGGTCTCTTGGCCCGCCTCGATATGCCCGGCGAAATCCGCTCCCTTAATGTATCGAATGCCGCCGTGCTGTCTCTTTATGTGGCCCGGATAAAAATGGGGCTTTAGACCAAAGACAACTGATTAAGCCCCACTGACCGCCTCAAAGCCTTCAAAACTCGGCGGACCATCGTAGAGCGGTTTGTTGTCACCGGCGTTTTTATGCGCGATCCGGAAGTGCTCTGATTTGGTCCAGGCTATGAACGCAGCCTGGTCCGCCCAGATAGTGTGGGATGCATAGAGGATTGTACCGTCATCGTTGCGCGGCCCTTTCAGCAAATGAAAGCTTTTGAAGCCGGGAACCTTCTCCAGTTGGGAATCGCGGTTCCTCCAGACTGTTTCAAACGCGTCTTCCTGGCCATTCTTGACACGGAACCGGTTCATGGCGAGGTACATGGGCATGCCTTTCTTGTCATTTGTCCGGTCAAACGCATAGCGCTAAAAGCTGAGTATGGAAATCATGTACTTTGCTTTCCCACCTCGAACCGGCTTTGTTTCCAGGATTGCATAGGGCCCCATCTGGGCCAATACCCGTGGCCGCATCGCCGGGCGGCTCCTGACCCCAGGGCATAAACCGCAGATTTTACAGAAACTTATAACTTTCCCCAGAAAGAAGATCATTTTTTTGCCTTAGGGGCTGGACATGACGGGGCAATTTGATAGAAGCCAGTCCCAGCGCCGGTATAGCTCAGTTGGTAGAGCACGTGATTTGTAATCTCGGGGTCGCGGGTTCGAATCCTGCTGCCGGCACCAGTTTTCTCTACAACTTAGCGTATTCCTCCTCAGCTTCAGTTAGCTTGTGTAAGCACTGTGTAAGCAGATTTTGAATGTGCTGAACGGTTATTCTCCTTCCCATTTTTCATCTAAAAAATAGCCCGTCAGAGCTGTCAAATGCTGTCTTCGGTTCGAAATTCCAACGAGTTCCGGATAGCTCCGATGTCGTAAGCGCTCGTCATCAACCGTCATAAGCAACGCTCTTCCCGGACAAACATAATGATGAACATGAAGATGACACGGTTTGAAAAACGCCGCGTGTCTTTGAATCCCAGGGTCGGGAATGAGGCCGTGGGACGATCAATGGTCTGAAAGGACCCGGAACCTAAACAAAGGCCCATGGGTCCTATGAGAAGATCTGGACACCGCTTACCTATCAGATAACCACAAAACCATATTGGGCGGCACTGTCCGTTAACTGTTCCCAGAGCGAAACCGCGAAGCTGCGCGGGAATAACAGGTTGAACCCAGTCTCATCTCGCCACAGCGTGATCCCGATGTGGTGAAATGCGCTGGACGCAACGGAGCCCACCGGAAACGCGGTGTCAGACAAATTGAGCGGCAGGAAGTGGTTTAACAAATGGGTTGCGTTGGGGCCGTTTAGATTTATCCAGGTTCTCGACGATGACAGGTCGAGAACCACCCCATCTTTGATCGCTAGGGATGCGCGGTCTTGACGGTCATCCCTGCTGATCAGCCACCACTTTAGCGGTTCGATCTGCAAGAGATTTCCCTCCGCCCCCTGTGCCATCATTCCCGGGCCAGGCGCGGTTTCGGTGCCCGCCAAACGCGCGGCCTCTGCCCCGACAGACTTCCAGGCTTCAGGCCAGGCAGCAATCTGGAGCAGCGAAACCCTTGTTACTTCAGAAAAGGTTACGCCACTCCCATCGCTTGTCCCGACCTTTCCCAGCGACAGTTGCCCCTTCAAAGCGGATCTCCACTCAGCCATGCATTCTTTCTCCAGTGGGATCGAACATGTGCGGCGACACGATTTCAACGTCGACATTTCCTGAGCGAACCGGATCGGCGGCAACGGCTGGTCTCTCTTTCCAGGCCTCTGCACCGCCAGAGATATAGCCGATACCAATCCAGTGCCCCAGTGCGGGTGAATGGGTCACGCCTGTAACCCAGCCCTCCCCGAACCCAGTGACGGTATCTGCATCGCATAGCAACGATCCGCCCTTAAACCGCTGACTCCTGTCCTTTGGGAAGATGCCGACCAGTTGTGGGCGGTCCTCCCGCAGGAGTTCCGGCCTTTGACGCAAGGAGCTGCCAATAAATGGCTTTTTTGTCGACGCCATCTTGCCGAGGCCGGTATCGTCAATGGTTACGCGGCCATCCAGTTCGGCGCCGGTGACGTGGCCCTTTTCTATGCGCAGCGTACCCAGCGCCTCCAGCCCATAGAGGCAGCCTCCACGAGTTTCCGCAGCGTGCCATAGGAGATCCATCATTGCGTCACCGTAACCGGCTTGCACATAAAGCTCGTAGGCCAGTTCCCCCGAGAAACTTATCCGTGCAATCAAGGCCTCAACGCCACCTGACAGCGTAACTCTTGAAACGCCCATGAACGGCAGCGCTTCATTGGAAATGTCAGCGCCGTGTTCCAGGCAGGCGGCAATCGTCTCGCGGGATTTTGGTCCGGCAATGGATACGCCCGCCCATTGGTCGGAGACGGAGCTCACATGCACCTTCAGATCGGGCCAGCGCGTTTGCAGCAGCTCCTCGAACCGGACCATCACCTTGCCGGCGTTCGTGGTCGTGGTCGTCGTCAGGAATTCGGTGTCCGCGAGCCGCCAGGTTGTGCCGTCATCCATCACC
This sequence comes from Roseibium denhamense, assembly GCF_009711415.1. GTDB lineage: Bacteria > Pseudomonadota > Alphaproteobacteria > Rhizobiales > Stappiaceae > Roseibium > Roseibium denhamense. The sequence goes on along the minus strand of NZ_SMLZ01000090.1, from coordinate 53,709 downwards.
ATGCCGTCGTCGCGCAGCATGATGCCATAGCGCGCCTTGCCCACTGGCAGTTTGGCAAAACCGTTGCTGTACACCCGGTTCAAGAATTCGGCTGCATCCGGCCCCTGAACCGCGATCTTGCCGAGTGAGCTCACATCACAAATGCCGACAGACTTGCGGACAGTGGCGGCCTCGCGGACATACGCCTCATCAATGCCCTCGCCGTTACGTGCAAAGTACCAGGGCCGGTGCCAGAGCCCCGCCTCGGTCATGGTCGCTCCATGCCGCAAATTCCAGTCATGAAGCGGGGTCCGACGCAGCGGTTTGAAGTGCGCGGCCACGTTCCGGCCTGCCAGCGCGCCGATGGCGACCGGGGTATAGGGCGGGCGAAAGCGTGTAGTCCCAACATCGGGGATGTCCTTGCCAAGCGCATCGGCCATCAGCGCAAGGCCGATGATATTGCCCATTTTGCCCTGGTCCGTTGCCATCCCGAGGGTGGTGTAACGCTTCAAATGTTCGACGGAGACAAACCCTTCCTGGTTTGCCAAGCGGACATCGTCGCCGGTGACGTCGTGCTGGAAATCGACAAAGGCTTTGGTCTGCTGGTTCGGGAGACGGACCTCGTACAGCGGCCGGATAGGTGTTTTCCAACCACCCGGCTGTGAGCTTTTTTTGTTTTCGCCGATAGCTTGACGCGCGGCGCGTTGGCCCGCCACTTCGCAATCCTCACGGTCCCAGATGCCTGCCGAAGACCCTGCATGGAAGATCGGTTCACTTGTTGTCCCAGGAAGAAAACAAGCCTGCGAAGCATTCCAAACTGGCTTGGCGCCACGATGGGAGGAGAGATTCACAACCGGAGACCAGCCACCGGACACAAGGAGCAGATCGCAGGTCTCCTTACCCGCAGGCACCCAGGAACCATTCGTGTGTTTGGCTAGGTCAACGCGTTTAACACCGGAGCGCCCCAAGACTTTCAACGGAGCTACACCGTTGAGAATCGTGACCCCGTCTGGAAGACCGACACCCGCTTCTTCACGGAAGTCGGCGACGATTACGTCAGCGCCTGCAGCGGCCAGCTCCGCAGCAGCCGCGTAGACACTGTCATTTGTGGTGGAAATGACAATCTTCTGCCCAGGCAGGATACCATAGCGGTTCAGGTAAACTCGTGCGGCGGCTGCCGTCATGACACCGGGGTGATCGTTGTTTTCAAAGGCGAAGGAGCGTTCCAGCGCGCCGGTCGCCAAGATGGTTGCGCCCGCCCGCACGGTCCAGAACCTTTGGCGCGGCATTTGTGGATCGAGGTTGGCCAGATGGTCGGTCACCTTCTCCAGAAGGCCTGCGACGCCGTGATCATACAAACCAAAAGCGGTCGTGCGGATCATCACTCGAACACCAGCACCCTTGACCGCATTGATGAGCTCCAACCGTTGCATCTCGGCACCGGGGTCATTCAGGTAGTCGCCGCCAAGCTCGAAGTCCTGCTCCACCAACAAAACGTCGCGCCCTGCCTGTGCAGCGGTCAATGCAGCCTGCAGGCCTGCCGGGCCCGATCCGACGACCAAAACATCACAGAATGCGTGGACATGATCATAGCAATCCGGATCCGGTTCGCGGGAGGCGGTGCCCATGCCAGCAGCTTTGCGGATCAGCTTCTCGTATTGCATCCACAGGCCGGTTCCATGCCCCCATTCAAAAGGGGGCAAGCCCATGAACGTTTTGTAGTAGAACCCGGCGGCAAAGAACCTGGAAAACAATCCGCTCACTGCCCCAAGATCAAAACGGACATTCGGCCAGGAATTTTGGCCACTGGCGCACAATCCGCCGTACAGCTCCTGCACCGTTGCCTTGACGTTCGGCTCCCGGCGAGCGCCTTCTCCCACGGTGACGATGGCCCCGGATTCCTCAACACCCGCCGACATGATCCCGCGCGAACGATGATACTTGAAGCTGCGACCGAGAACGCGTTCACCATTTGCCATCAAGGCAGAAGCGAGCGTATCCCCTGCATAACCGGACAGTGTCTTACCGTCCCAGGTGAAGTCCACTGGCGCAGACCGGTCGATCCGGCCGCCTTTATCCAGACGACGCGCCGTCATTCCCCCGCCTCCTGATCGGTTTCAAACATTGCAGCAAGGCCCGGATGCGCCGGACGGACGCTGTGGATCTCATGAGTGAGCGTGTCGCGCTCGACAAGCAACCACATCCGGCAACCGTGAACATGATGCCAGGTTTCAAGCTGCATGCCGCAGACGTTGTCCCGCAGGAAGACAGCATCGTGCCAGTCCTCTTTGGGGGCATCGAGGGCGGGGTATTCGATGGTTCCGTCACCACCATACGTGAATTCGCTGTGGTCGCGTGTGCCGCAAAAGGGACAAGGGATTCTGATCATCGGGAGCCTCGTTATCCGTGCAGCTTCGGATCGGGACCGGCGCCCCGTTCGTCTATCTGGAGACCGCGTTCGAACCGTTTAAGATCGTAATTCCTGATCCGATCGTGTGGCCGGTCGTTGGCGATCAGGTCGGCAAAATACCACCCGGACGCCGGAGTGGCCTTGAAGCCGCCGTAGTTCCAGCCCGCGTTCAGGTAGAGATTGGCGAGCGGTGTTTTGCAGATGAAGTGTGTACCGTCCATGGACATGTCGACCAGTCCAGACCAGTGCCGCAACAGTTTTACACGGCCCAGACAGGGCAGAATAGACATGGCAGCTTCCGAGACGTCCTGAACAATCGGCAGGTTGCCCCGCTGGGCATAAGACTTGTACCAGTCCAGATCACCACCAAAGACCATGCCGCCCTTGTCCGATTGCGACATATAAAAATGCGCGCCGCCGATCCCGAACACCACGACCTGGTCCAACAGCGGTTTTAGCGGTTCGGAGACAAAAGCCTGCAGCTTGTGGGATTCGATCGGAAGCTTGCCAAGCCCGGCCATGTTCCAGAGCCGAGAGGTATTACCGGCCACCGCAAAGGCCACTTTGCCTGCGCGGATCGACCCGCGTGAGGTCTCAAGCGTGCTGACACTGTCACCGTCGCGGGCGATCCCCTGAACCTCGCACTGTTGAAGAATATCCACGCCGTGCGCATCAGCACCTCTTGCATATCCCCAGGCGACGGCATCATGCCGGGCTGTACCTGCGCGCTTTTGAACCGCGGCGCCCATGATCGGAAAGCGCGCGGTGTCCGAGTAGTTCAAATGCGGGACAGCGCGTTTCAGTGCCGCAAGATCCCAGATTTCTGCATCGGGCGTCCCGGTCATGCGCATGGTGTTGTAGTTTCGGGCGGCCGCATCAATGGCACCGGGGCTGTGCAGGAGCGCGATATGGGAGCGCTGACTGAACATCACATTGTAGTTCAGCTCATGAGAGAGGTTTTCCCAAAGCTTCAGAGAATGCTCGTAGAATTCTCGATTACCGGGCCGGGCATAGTTTGAGCGAACGATGGTGGTGTTGCGGCCGGCGTTGCCGCCGCCAAGCCAGCCCTTTTCCAAAACGGCGATGTTTTTCAGGCCATGATTGGCGGCCAGATAGTAGGCGGTTGCCAGCCCATGCAAGCCGCCGCCGACAATGACGATGTCGTAATGCGGCTTCGGTTCCGGGTCGCGCCATTGGCGCCCCCAGCCCTTTTGACCGGTGATGCCATTCCAAAACACACTCCAAGCAGAAAATCGAGTCATAGTAGTTTCCAGATCCTCGGCATGTCAGCTATCCACCTCCGGCAACGGGATCGAAAAGGCATCATGCCGTTCAATCACATGCGCGACACGGAAGAGGCTCTTTTCGTCAAAATACCGGCCGACCAGCTGCAAGCCGATGGGCAATCCTTCAGGATGAAGGCCGCAAGGCATGGTCAGGGCCGGATGTCCGGTCATATTAAAGAACGTTGTGAACCGTGTGATCGCATTGCCGATCGCCTCATCAACGCCGTCGCGGGTGACGATGACCGTACCGGTTTTCTGCGCAATCTCAGGTGTTGCCGGTGTCAGGATCAGATCAACGTCGTCAAACAAGGCCGTGGTCTGCTGGCGGTAGCGCTCGATAAACCGTTTGGCTTTCACATAGTGCTCGGCGAGCAAGCATTGTCCGAGCGCCAATCCGGCTCTGAAGTCCTTGCCGTAGAGTTCGCCCCGTTCCTGAAGGTGCGCGGAGTGCGCGCTCAAGGCCTCGGGCAACTGGACCGTCAGCGACACTGTGCGGGTGTGCTCCATATCCGGAAAGGTGATCGGCACCAGTTTGGCTCCCTGCGCCATCAGGTACGCCTTCACCCGCTCCAAAGCCTCCAGAATTTCCGGATCGCTCCGCTCAAAGAAGAAGTTGACTGGAATGCCGATCCGGAGCCCCGAAATGTCTTGCCCCAGCGCTTCCGCATAATTCTCCATAGGGAGGTTGACCGACGCCGGGTCTCGCGGATCATGACCAGCGACAAGACCGAGGATGTCGGCGCAATCAGCAATCGTGCGGGTCATCAGGCCAACATGGTCCAACGTCCAGCAATAAGGGACAAGGCCACTTGTCGGGACACGGCCGATGGTCGGTTTCAGTCCCACCAGTCCGTTGAGAACCGCAGGCGCACGGACCGAACCGCCCGTATCGGTGCCAAGAGCCGCCGGGACGAGACCGAAGGCAATGGCTGCAGCCGATCCGCTGGAAGATCCACCTGCGAGCCGAGTGGTGTCATAAGCGTTGACGCAGGTTCCGTAGACCTCGTTTTCGCCGGTCGCACCATAAGCAAATTCGTGGAGATTGGTCTTTCCTAGGTTCAACGCTTCGGCATTGCGCAGGCACGCAACCGCAAAGGCATCCTCCGCCGCGATCCGATCGTGAAAAACCCGAGATCCTGCCGTTGTCAGCACGTCTTTGACGTCGAACAGATCCTTACAAGCGTAGGGAATGCCTGCTATGGGCGATTCAGCAAGATCCTCGCGCGTGAGACCTGCGGCCTGCGCGGCGGCCGCATCCAATGTCAAAGTGATAAAGGCCTTAGACACGTCATTGTGTCGCGAGATACGTTCAGCAAACATCGAAACCAGTTCACTCGGCGTGATCCCGCCGGAATGCATCAAGGCCTTAAGCGTCCGGATATCCTGGAATGCGATAGTATCGGACATGCACGTTATCGTTTCTGCACGGAAAGCGCCGGAGGCGTCGCCCCCAAATCGACCTGGCGAAGCACGTCCAGATCCTCCAGCAGTTCCTGAAAACCCGTAATGATGCCCAGCTTCGGATCGACCAGTTCGTCGAGTTCAGCTTCCGTCCAATCGTGACTGGCCATTTGGTCACATATCCCGGTCAACGTCGGCTTTTGAAGCGGTTTCATTTCTTCTTTCTCACTGGTCTGGCACAGGCATTTTCGCCTGAGTTTCGGCGAAGGATCAGCGTATCATCAGGGTCTCTGGTGTCTGATTGGTCAGGATTTCCGCACCGATTTCGGTTAGCAGAACGGTATTAGAAATGAAGTAGTCAACGACACCGGTATTCGTGAACCAGCTGTGCGCGTGAAACACCATGCCGGTTTCCAGAACCCTGTCCGACCCGGGAAACAGCGAAGTCACCATTGACCCACCGGTCCAGCTCGGCGGAAAGCCGATGCCGACCATGTAGCCGCAATGGTGGCGTTCGTAGTCGTGCAGCCCCGCAGAAGCGGCGACTTCACGCCATGCCGCATACGCATCACCGGCCTTACCACCAGGCTTCAAAGCTGCGCAGATGGCCTGCATACCCTCTATGGCAAGCTCGGCAGACTTCTCAGCACCCGCTGGAGCCCTGCCCACATAAACCAGCCGTCCCATGGGGGCCTGGTATTTCCGGTAAGCCGCGCAGGTTTCTAGAAATACGGCATCGCCATTGGCAAATGTATCTCCGCGCCACGTCGTGTGCTCCTCACCCAGGCGGGTCGTCGGCCGGATAAACGGACCAAAACCCGGATATTCACTGCCTTCCAGGATCATTTTGTGGTGATAGGCCGCCGCGATTTCATAGTCGCTGGCCCCGTCCCGGACGGTCTCTATAGCGGCGAGAGTCCCGAGATCAGCGGCACGGGCGGCCTTGCGTGTGTAGTCCATCTCCAAAGGCGATTGCACCTGCCGCAAATTATCAACGATGCCGGACGCGTCGACCCAGTCGGCATCCCCGTCTTGGATCCGCTCCGCGTGGCGTGGCGTTAGAAACAGGCTGCGCTTTTCAATCCCGACCCTGCCGCCCTTCAGCCCGAGATTGGCCATGGCCTTTAGGACATAATCCGAAAGTTCCTCATGATCCTTGTGACCGTAAAAGGCTGCGTTGCGCACCTGATTATCGACTGTGATCTGCTCCATTGCACGGCAGACCAAGGCCATCTCGCCGTTGCGGTTGACCACCAACACATGGGCGGCAAAAAAACCCCAATGGTCCAGACCTGTCAGCCAATAGATGCTTTCAGGCACAGAAATGAGTATGCCGTCCAATCCGTTGACGGACAAAGCCGCGCAGGCTCGGGCGACACGCCGGGCGAGTTCTTCTTCCGGAAACGGATGACGAATGGACATTGAAACACTTTCCTGATCGTCGCCCCAAAGGAGCTATGGCATCTTAATGGTGGCTCAACAGGATTTGGCGGGGATAGTCCGTGATGTAGTCAAATCCTGTCTCAGAAACGACGATCGAGTCGCCGATGCGGCCCGCGGTCACGCCGTCGACCGATATTCCCCCGTCGACTGCAAATGTCATCCCGGGCTGCAGGACGGTCTTGTCTCCCTCCTTCAGTTCCGGGGCTTCCAGGTAGGCGACGCCGATCGACCGCCCGGTGCGGTAACCGGTCTGGTATCCGCGCTCGCGGTAAACCTCGTTGGCCGCGGCCGCCACATCTTCGGCCAAGACGCCCGGACGAATGGCGGCGATCGCCGCCTGTTGAGCCGCAATCGCCGCCTCCTGAACATCTCGCGACTGATCGGTGACGTCGCCAATATGGAACATCCGATCAAAACCGAGCTTGTACTGCTTGAACTGCGCCATGTTGCAGAAACAGAAATAGACCGGGTCGAATTTCTGATAGGCCCGGACATTGGCCCGCCGGTGCACCATGGACGTCTCGGAACCACTCTGCAGGATCTGCAGATTGTGGATCATGGGCGACACGAACCGGTCCCAACCGCGGTCGGTCAGGAACCCAGCGGCCTTGCGCGAACCCGCCTCGATCACGGCGAGTGCGGATTCATACTCCCGTGCGCCTTCGCGAAGGGAATCATGCGCAGCGGCCATCATGGCACCAGCGATTTGCCCCGCTTCCTTCATGATGCCGATCTCAAACGATGTCTTGATCATGCGCTGCGCGCCGAGAACCGGAGAAATGTCGTTCAACGGCACTCCGGGATATGTGTTGTCAAGATGATTGCGAACAACCGCCGGAATTGAGTTCCGTTCGATCCATATTTCACCTGGTTCGGCGCCGAGTGCTCCGGCCAAGGCCCGCTCCCAGGTGCGCTGACCAATATCCTCCCAGACCTGAACATCCTCGACCCAGGTCATTTCAGAGACCATTTCGCTTTCCATCAGCGGTGTGATCACTGTCGGCGCGTCGCTGGCGCGCACGACCAGCAACGTCGGACGGCCGAATTCAATCCCGAGATAGCCCCAAAACCCGGCGAGATAGGCAATCGAACTTTCATCCGTGAAGACGGCAAGTTCGATCCCGCCATCGCGCATGCGCTGCTGAAGGTTCGCGGTTGTCTGTTTGGCATGTTCCAGCAAAGCGTCGTCCCGTACATTGTCGGCCGGGTAAGGCCTGGTGAGAGTATTCCTGGCGTCGGTCGGTCTGTGATCTTTAGACGGGTCGACAGTGAGCGGTCGCCAGTCCGTTGGCATCCGGTGTCAATGCTCGCGAAACAGTCGCCCAAGCTTTGCAAGACGGTCCTCGACTCCAGCAAGGCGAAGGCAATCCCAGAGCATCGCCTGATTGCTCGCAACAACCGGCTTGCCCAAAGCCTGCTCGATCTTGTCAACGACCTCGATCGTGCGCAGGGCACCGCAACTCATTAGGAAAACCTCGGCATCAGGAACGTCGACCGCCTTTGCGAATTCGATCAGATAGTCCGGAGCCACCCGGATCATGTCTCGGTCATACTGCAGTCCAAGCCCTTGAAATTCAGCGATTTCGAAGCCCTGACCTTCAAAATAGGCAGCCATCTTGGTATTGAGCTCGTCCGTGTAGGGCGTGCCGATGGCGATCTTTCGCGCTCCGAATGCCCTCAGTGCCTTACATACGCCAGACACCAGGGATGTGGCTGTGGCGCCGGGTTGGCCTTTCTTCAGCTCCAGCAAGGTCTTTTCCTCGCCAACCGCGACGGAGCCTGATGTGCATGCAAAACAGATTACATCCAGCTTGTCGTCAGGCAGTATGCGGTGCGCGGCCTCGGCGAGTGTCGCCCCGCATTTCGCAAGGCTCTGCGGCGACAGAACATGAGGCATCAAGACACGGGAAAAGTAGATCCCGATGCCGTCCGGCGCCCATCTAACCATGTCATCTTCGATGGTCTGTTCGTTCGGGATCAGCACGAACCCGATCTTGGCGCGCGGATTGCGTCCTTCATCGAACTGGATGTCCCAGCGCCGCGAGACAACAGGGGAACAGTCTTGCTGGTGCCCTTCGATTTCAACGGACATTCCTGCCTCCAATACTCGTCGCCCGGGACGTCCGGCTGACGCCATACGGCAAAACTCGAAGACGAAAGAGAACCATAATTGGTATACCTTTACAAGAGTTTTTCGATTTGTGAACGAATTTACAGTCTAATTTCATCCTACCCCCTCTATTTGGTATACCAATATGGAGGAGCGCGCTTCGTCACTTGGCCGGGCATCGCAACATTCGAGGCGCAATTTGTCTTTAAGCTAAGGAATAGCCTTATGCTTCGACCCGACTAAAATGCGTTGCAGTCGATTAAGAATATTGAAGTATAACAGGAAGATAGCCGTTTTCTCGGCGATCCATTCGGCTGTTTCAGAGGACTAAGGACCCTAAAGGTCTTCCAATTGAAGATCCGGAAAGTCCTCGATTTTTGCGATCCGAGCCATGACAAGGGAGAGATGGACTTTCCGTGTGGTAACAGCAGCCGGGATATCACCCGCCTCGAGACATCTGGTAGTCAGCCGGACTTCGTCCAGCATGTCCTGCACCTCGGTGTCCCAATCCAAGCGCGGCAATAACAAAAACCAGTATCGAGCAGACTGATAAAACAGCGTATCGGAAAAATCGCGCAGGATCTCGTTGGTCGTCAGAAGCTGTATGGCGTCATGTAGCCGAATGCTGACCGCACCGAAGGCTCTTTTGTCCTGCCCGCCGAAAAGAGCGGCGGTATCGGTGGCAAGGCTGATGAGTTCCTCGTGCAATCCCACCGCGATTTGCCGGGCTGGCGTATCGGCGATGGTCTCTGCAAGTTTGATCCTGAGGGTGTATATTTCCCGCATCTGGTTCAGATCGATCGAGGTCACGATTGTTCCACGCCCATGCTGACTGGAAATGAGACCGTCATATTCCAACCTTTGCAGCACGGCGCGCATAGGGGTTCGGCTGACGCTGAACTCTTCGGCCAACAACCGTTCGTTCAGACTGTCGCCGGGCTGATAGTCCAGCAGACAGATACGCCTCCGCAATGTCTCAAAGATCGTTTTCTTGTCTGGTGTTGGGGAGTGCGCCAAAAGGGATTCCATTAAATCTCAGAACTGATAAGCCGTAAGTGCGCGACTGTATCGGAACGCACTGATTGGCAAACTCGGAGCTGGTTCGGCAATGCCGACGCCAATCACCCAGGCACCTCATATATAACAACAATTCGCGCCCTGGCATGCCATTTCTGAGCATGATGTTCTAAAGGGGGCCGACGCTCCCTCAAATGGCTCTGCGCAGGACGCAATTCCGAACACATCTGCTATGCAGAAATATGGGTGAGATTCAGGGATTGACGCATTGAATTCTTAACTTCTGTCGACTAAGTGTGCCGCAAGTTCAGGTAAAACACACGGGCAGAGTCGGAGTCGAGCATGACCCGGGATGATCTCATTCGCGAATACAGGCAACACAGCGGCTCTTGGCAGGCCGTGGTTGGTGTTTATGCGCTGCTCGTCGGTGCGATGGTGCTGTCCGGCTACATGATGGTCGGCTGACCGGGCAACTGCGAGCCTGCGCCATAATTTATTTAATACCCCGGAGCAAAGCTGCTCCGGGGTATTTCCGTTTAAGCTTGCCGGTTTTCACGCCAGTCAGACATTGGCCGCTTCACCGATCGCATCCGTTCCGCGCTCGTCCAGCAGAGTGGTCAGCCAATTCGGATCCATTTCGGGAACCGAAGACAAGAGCAGATCCGTATAGGGATGGTGCGGTGGCGTGAACATTTCGTCTTTCGGCCCTTGTTCGACCACCTTGCCCCTCTGCATCACTACCACCTCGTCGGCAATCGACCGGACTGTCGCCAGATCATGCGTGATGAACATGTAAGCGAGGTTGAATTCCTGCTGCAGCCGGTCAAGCAGCTTCAGGATCCCTTCAGCAACAAGCTGGTCAAGCGCGCTGGTCACCTCATCGCAGATAATGAATTTGGGATCGGCCGCAAGAGCCCGGGCGATACCGACCCGCTGCTTCTGGCCGCCTGACAACTCGGGCGGATAGCGGTTGTAGAATTTGGCCGGGTCGAGTTCGATCAGGTCGAGAAGTTCATCCACGCGGCTCTTGAGTGCTGTGCCGTGAAGACCACTGTAGAACTGTGCCGGACGCCCGATAATGTCGCAAATTCGGATTTTCGGATTCAAGGCCGTATCCGCCATCTGATAAATCATCTGGGCTTGGCGAAGCTGTTCTTTCGAGCGGTCCTGATAGCGCGGCGGCAGCGCTTCGCCATTGAACAGAATTTGTCCCTTGGTCGGGGGCAAAAGGCCGGTGATACAGCGGGCCGTCGTTGATTTGCCCGAGCCGGACTCGCCCACAACAGCGACGGTCATGCCGGGATAGACGTCAAACGACACGTCGTCCAGAACCTTGGTCTGTCCATAAGCTGCATCAATGCCCTGAACCGATATGATCGGGATGGCGTCGGCACCCGTTGGACGCTGTTTTTGGGGACGTTTGAAACTGCGCACGGCCCAAAGGCTCTTTGTGTAATCCTCCTTGGGCGAATCCAGCATTTGCGCGGTGGGCGCTTCCTCTACTTCCTCACCCTTCAAGAGCACCTTGATGGTGTCCGCCATTTGCGCCACAACGGCCAGATCGTGGGTGATGTAGATCGCAGCGGTGTTGAACTGATCTACAATGTCTCGGATCGCCGCCAGAACCTCGATCTGCGTGGTCACGTCCAGTGCAGTGGTCGGTTCGTCAAAAATGATCAGGTCCGGCCGACACGCCATGGCCATGGCAGTCATGGCCCGTTGCAATTGGCCACCGGATACCTGATGCGGATACCGGAACCCGATTTCGTCGGGATTTGGCAGACGCAGCCGCTCGTAGAGCTGCATCGCGTCTTCCTGCGCCTCAACCCGCTTCTGGATCCGGTACTGGATCGGCGCTTCCGTGTGCTGATCAATGATTTTGTGAGACGGGTTGAACGACGCGGCGGCGGACTGGGCCACATAGGCAATCCGTGATCCGCGCAGGGCGCGCAGCGCAGATTCCGGTGTGGTGGTCAGCTCCATGCCGTCGAACTCAATCGACCCGCCAGAGATTCGGCAGCCGTCCCGGGCAAAGCCCATCGAGGCGAGACCGATGGTGGACTTGCCAGCCCCAGATTCGCCGATGAGACCAAGGACTTCCCCCTTGTGAAGGGTCAGATCCACCCCGTGGACAATCTCAACCCATTTTTCGTCGGAATAGCCTTCTATGCGAAGGTCCTTGATTTCCAGAAGTACGTCTTTCTTGGGAACCACGATCAAACCTCCTTCAGACCGGAGGACCGGAACAGCATCCAGTCGACGACAAAGTTGACCGCAACCGTTAGCAGCGCAATCGCGGCCGCCGGAATTAGCGGTGTCAGTTCACCGAAGGAAATCAAGGTCGCGTTCTCACGCACCATAGATCCCCAGTCAGCGGTTGGTGGTTGAATGCCCAGGCCGAGGAAAGAGAGACCCGCGATCAAAAGGAACACGAAGCAGAATTCCAGGCCGAATTCGGCAATCAGCGGCGCCGTTGAGTTGGGCAGGATCTCCTTGCGGATCAAGTACCAGTCACCTTCTCCCCTGAGCTTTGCAGCCTCGATGTAATCCATCACCACCACGTTCCCGGCGACGGCACGCGTCAGCCGGAAAACCCGCGGCGAATAGATGACCGCAACGACAATGACGATAACAATCAGGTTGGTGCCAAAGATACTCAGCATCAAGAGCGCGAACACCAGCGACGGCACAGACATGATGACATCGGCAAAGCGGCCCATGAACTGATCGAACCAGCCGCCTTTGGTCGCGGCCATCAGTCCGGCGAAGGCACCCATGACGAACGCCAGTGTTGTTGCAACTAGGGCCAATCCGACGGAGTTTCGCGCACCGTAGATGATGCGGCTAAACATATCACGCCCCAACTGGTCGGCTCCCAAAAGCATGTTTTCGTCCGCAGGCGCGAAAGCCGACGAAATGATTTCCGCCTCACCGAACGGCGCAATGACAGGCGCGAAAATCCCTGCAATCGCATAGGTGAAGATCACGAACATGCCGAAAGCAGCAGTCAGCGGAGCCGTTCTCAGCTCCTTGGCAACACCTTCGGGTGCGATGATGATGAGAAATTCCCGGAAAGCATAGGACGTCCCGGCCGCCAATGCCAAAATCCCGGCAGCTATTGTGACAAACCGCAGAGCACCCACCCCACCGATGATCCCCATAACGAAAGACACCAGGGTCAGGGAGAAGATCAGAAGGAACAGCTCGCGTTTCTTGAAATACGCCGCCAGGCAGGACCCGCCGATCAGCAGCGCATAGTAAGCAATAACAAATGTACTCATTTCGCTGCCCTCACTTCGGATGCCGCAAACGCGGATTGGTCAGGATTGCTCCCACATCAGCTGCCAAGTTGAGCAGGATGAAGGTTGCAGCGAAAATCAGACAGCATGCCTGAACAATGGGGAAGTCGCGTTTGGCCACCGCATCCACCAGCAGCTGGCCAATGCCGGGATAGACAAAAACGACCTCGACCAGAACCACACCGGTAATGAGGTAGGCAAGATTGAGTGCAACGACGTTGATGATCGGCGCCCAGGCATTCGGCAAGGCATGTTTCACGATAATTTTCCAGGGCGGAACACCTTTGAGCCGTGCCATCTCGATGTAGGGAGAAGCCAGCAGGTTGATAATTGCAGCCCGGGTCATCCGCATCATGTGCGCAGTGACCACCAGCACCAGAGTCAACGCCGGCAGGAAAGTGCGATGCAACAACTCGCCGAAGGTCATGTCGGGGCTTATGCTTGCAATTGCAGGGAAATACTGGGTTTTTACCGCCAGATACAGGATCAGAATATATCCGAGGAAGAATTCGGGAGAGGAAATCGAAGTTAGCGTCGCGACGTTCGCAACCCGGTCGAACAGGGTATTGCGCAGCAAGGCGACGATCACTCCGAGAATTATGGAGATCGGCACAGCAATGACAGCTGCATAGGTCGCCAGGAAGAGTGTGTTCACGAACCTTTCGCCGATTGCATCGCCGACGCTCACGCCGGAAACCAGCGAGACGCCGAAGTCACCAGTGAGGGCACCGCCGAGCCATTGCAAATAACGCAAAATAGCCGGTTGATCGAGGCCAAGCTTATCGCGAAGCGCTGCAACGGTTTCGGGCGTTGCCCCCTGGCCCAAAACGGCCTCTGCGATGTCGCCGGGTAGAAGCTCGACCGCGAAGAATATCAGGATTGAAACCACGAGAAGCGTGACCAAACCTAAGCCAAGTCTCTTAAGGACCAGCTGTAGGATGTCCCCCATTTGTCCCTCCAGAACAGGAAGCCCGGAGCCCAGAAAGTGCCCGGGCGTCAGTCAGGCGCCTCCTGTAAGCTTTTTGTCTTTACTTTGGCAGAAGGGCCCGACGCGACAGCGACATGACCCGGATCGACTTCGGATCTATGTCAAAAAACAGGGCGGCGAAAACCTCCGCCGCCCTGTTAAAGGATCAGGACTCGAACCACCAGCGGCTGGCCGCCCGTGCGCCATCATTTTCCCAGCTGGCAGCCAGCTGATCCGGCGTACCCACCTTGGTGCTGTTGGCGTAAACGAAATTGTTGAAGAACGGGATGATCGTCCCGCCGTCGTCTTTCGCCAGGATTGCCATCTCGCGGTACATGTCCGCGCGCTTGGCATCATCCAGTTCCGCTTTTGCCTGCAGCAAAAGCTTGTTGAACTGCTCATTCTGCCAATAAGACTCGTTCCATGCTGCATCGTCCTTGTAGGCCAGCGTGTACATCACATCCGGTGTTGGACGCGCGCCCCAGGAGACCAGACAGAACGGCTTTTTCAACCAAACATCGGAATAGTAACCGTCATTCGGTTCACGCACGACGTTAATGTTGATGCCCGCCGCCTTAGCCTGTTCGGCATAGAGAACGGCCATGTCGACGGCACCTGCATAGACACTGTCTGCCGTAGACAAGCTGACGGTGAGGCCTTCCGCACCAGCTTTCTTCAGCAGGGACTTGGCCTGGTCCGGATCATATTCACGTTGTGCAATGCCATCTGGCCAATAAGGCTGCGCGGGAGAGTGATGGAAATCGTTGCCCTTGGTGGCTGCGCCAAAAGCGATCTTCTCAATGATCTCATCGCGGTTCATCGCCAATTTCAATGCGTTGCGCACGTCGACATTGTCAAATGGAGCGGCATTGCAATGCATTGGCAGCGTAATGGCGCCTGCAGACGGAATGTTGTGGATCTTAATGTTCGGATTGCGCTGCAGGAGCGCCATAGTCTTGAGCTCAATGAGCGAGACCGCATCCACATCCCCAGTCATCAGCGCTGTTTGACGTGCATTCGGGTCGTTGAGGATTACAATTTCGACATTGTCAAAATAGGCACCTTCGCGATGCCATCCATCATGGCGCGACAGGTTGAAACCAACGCCAAACTCTCCGCTGTCGATCTTGTATGGCCCCGTGCCGTCGCCGGATTCCCAATCAATCGTGCCATCGTCCTTCGCCGGGCAAATCGCAAGGTGATAATCGGTCATTAGCCATGGGAAATCCGCATTCCCGCCGGACAGCTTCACGACAAGGGTATAATCCCCGTCCTTGGTAATCTCGAGCACATCCGCGAGAAGGGATTTGGCGGCCGATGTCGAATCATCACCGCGGTGGTGATTCAAAGACGCGATCACGTCATCCGCAGTAAATTTCTTCCCACTGTGGAAGCTGGCGTTTTCGCTCAGTTTAAACGTCCATTCGGACGCGTCTGCACTGGCTTCCCAACTATCTGCCAGGTCTGGCCCAAGAGAACCATCACCCATGATCATCGTCAGAAAGCTGCGATGCGTGTGCGCCATGAAAATCATCTGGCGGGTGACATAAGCACCCGGGTCGTGGTTGTCAGATGTATTTCCGTCATGCAAGCCCCAGCGGAAGGTGCCACCGCTTTTCGGTTGTGCTTTGGCCTTTGTGGACCAAAGGCCCGTTGCAGTGGTGGCCGTCAGACCTGCCAGCACCGAATAGCGGATAAACTCGCGCTTCGTGATGCCGCCGGTGCGGGCGGCGCTTTCAAGGCGGTTAATCATGTCTTGGTCTTTGGATTTGGTCATCTGTCTCCCCATCTGGATTATTAAAAACTGTCGACAGTAGAATTCCCAAACGTAGCATCCGAATATTTTTCAATATCTGCGATGCTCATTTGCGACATGTGACCAACAAAACACGAACTGCCATGCTTCGGCTACCCCCTTGGCGTAGTTCAAGGTTTAAAATTTTTAATGTTGATCCTTCGCCCTTTGATTGTGCAGAGCAGCATTATTTTGCAGCATACTTGCCATCTGGCTGATCAATCAAAAAGCAACCAGCCTATATTTTCACCTGCTTCGATACTTCTGCGGCGTTTCAGTTTTGCATTGAACGAATATTCGCAACTCATGTCGGAAAATGCTGATCCAGTTCGGTTTCTGGTGCGTTGTCCCTCGTTGCCCCGCGCATGATGACCGTGAAAGAACCATCATCGGAGCCTCCTATGAGTGTCGCAACGCGCAGCCGAAGCGGAGGCCGTGCCGGCCGCCGTGCACTTCGCACCGCACCTGATCACCAAATGTTGCCGGGTCTCACCCGAAAGCTGCCTTTGTGCGAACCCTTGGACCAGGATCAGATTGAACGCCTCGACGATGCCTCCATGAAAATTCTGGAAGAAGTCGGGATCATTTTCCGGGACGCAATCGCACTGGACGACTGGCGCAAGGCCGGCGCCAAGGTGGAAGGAGAACGGGTTTATCTTGACCGCGGTCTTGTGCGCGAATTGATCCGTACAATCCCCTCGAGCTTCACATATCACGCCCGCAATCCAGCAAAGAACATTCCCCTTGGCGGCAACCGGTCAATGTTCGTGCCGATGACCGGGGCCCCCTTCATTCGCGATCTCAACGACGAGCGCCGCAACCCGACGCTGGAAGATCTCGCGATGTTCCACAAGCTCAGCCATATGCTGCCGGCGATGCATTCCAGCGCGCATCATATCGTCGAGCCGTATGATCACCCCATCAGCCACCGCCACCTGCGCATCACCTATTCGTCGATCAAGTATTCGGACAAAACCTTCATGGGTATGACCACAAGCCCCAAGAATGCCGAAGACGTCATGGAGATGTGCGCCCTCCTGTTCGGAGAGGATTATTTGGAAGACCACCCGGTCACCACTGGCAACTGCAACGGCAATTCTCCCCTGGTCTGGGATGAGACCATGCTCGGCGCCATGCGCGCCTTTTCAAAGCGGAACCAGCCAGTACTGTGCTCCCCCTTCGTGCTCGGCGGCGCCAACACGCCGGCCTCGGTGGTGCCGGCCGTTGCCCAGCTGAACGCGGAAGCCCTGAGCGCGCTTGCTTATACCCAGGTTATCCGCAAGGGCGCACCGGCGATCTATGGCCATTACTTGTCGACCGTTTCCATGAAATCGGGCGCGCCGATGGCCGGAACACCCGAAATCAGCCTGATGAATTTTCTGATCGGTCAGCTGGCGCGGTATTACGATGTGCCCTGGCGCACCTCAGGCTCGCTCGGCGGCGCCAAGACGTTCGATGCGCAGGCAGGCTATGAGAGTGCAGCGACATTGAGCGCTGTGATCCATGCAGGCGCCAACTATATCTGGCATGCCGCCGGCTGGAACGAAGCCGGCATGCACTGTTCAGTAGCCAAGTTCATTGTCGATGCCGAGCAATGCGCCATGGCCTACCGCATGGCCGAAGGACCGCGCTGGGATGATTTCGATGAAGCGTTGTCGGCCGTCCGCGACGTCGGCCCGGGCGGTCACTATCTTGGTCATCCTCACACCCAGGAAAACTTCCAACGGGCCTTTTTCATGCCAGACATGTTCGACAACAACTCGATCGAACAGTGGAAGGCGGAGGGCGAAGTCGAGATTACAGAGCGTGCCCTAACTCAAGCTCGCAAGCTCCTGTTGGAGTATCAGGAACCGAAGCTCGACGAAGCGAAGAACGAGGCTATCCTGGACTACATCGCCCGTCGCGAACGGGAGATCCCCGCCGAAGATGCCTTGAACCAAGAGTTCTAAGTCCTCTCCCGCTACTGCGGCGTCTGGCCTCGCCGTCCAGCGCTGATATTTTTTGAAGGCATGGCCGCATGCGAATTCGAGAAATCCATGTCTACAGCCATACCCTGCCGGTTAAAGACGGGCCCTATGTCATGGCTTCGACCGTGGTGGACGTGCTGGAAACCACATTGGTCAAGATCGTCGATGAAACCGGCGCCGTTGGTTGGGGAGAGACCTGCCCGGTAGGACCCGTCTACGCGCCCGCACACGCCGCCGGCGCGCTGGCAGCAATCAAGGAAATCGCACCCGGCCTAATCGGCGCCGACATAACCGGCCTGCGCGCCTTTCAGCGACTGATGGACAAGCGGTTGAACGGACACGCCTATGCAAAGGCAGCCTTCGACATTGCAGCCCATGATCTTCTCGGGAAACGCACGGGTCTTAGTGTTGCCGACCTTCTGGGCGGTGCAATGACCGGAAAAGTGCCATCCTATTTTGCCTCGGGCGTCGGGTCGCCGGAGGACATTGCCCGAATTGCCAAGGACAAGGCAGATCAGGGCTTCAAACGCATGCAAATCAAGGTCGGAGGTCGCGCGGTCGATCTGGATATTGAGACGATCCGCAAGGTATGGGAAGCGGTCGGCACACGGATGCGGCTGATCGTTGACGGCAACCGGGGCTGGACATCGCAAGAGGCCTTGCGCGTGAGCCGCTCCTGCCTCAACATTCCCATCGTTCTGGAACAGCCCTGCAACACGATCGAAGAGGTTGCCCGCATCCGGCATCAGCTGGGACACGGGGTCTACCTGGATGAATCGGCAACCGACATTTCGGCAGTGGTGCGCGCCATCGGCGACGGGATCTGCGATGGCTTCGGCATGAAGCTAACGCGGATCGGCGGGTTGCAACCCATGTCAGTGTTTCGCGATATTTGCGAAGCCGCGGCTCTGCCCCACACCTGCGACGACAGCTGGGGCGGCGATATCATCGCTGCGGCTTGCGTTCAGATCGCGGCCACGGTCCACCCGAAGTTCCTCGAAGGAGTCTGGATCGCCCAGCCATACATTGACGGCAACTATGACAACCGTAACCCTGTCAAGATCGTAGACGGGCATTTGACCGTCCCGGCAGGCCCCGGGCTCGGCGTGGTCCCTGATGAAGCCCTTTTCGGGGCACCTGTCGCGTCATTCTAGGCTGTTTGGACCAATTGGAGGCGTCATGCGATTTACCGGAAAGAAAGTGCTCGTGACCGGCGCCGCTGGCGGGTTGGGTCAGGTCATCACCAGTATGCTGCGTGATGAGGGTGCCGCCGTCGCAGTTGCTGATTTCAAATGCAATGATCTCTCAGCTGAGGCGGCTCTGCCCGGCGACCTGCTGGATCAGGCCTATACGGACGATCTTCCAAGCGCTGCGGCCAAGGCTCTCGGGGGTCTTGACATCATCATCAACAACGCCGGAGTGATAACGCGCGGCCCGGTTACGGACACCAGCGACCGTGACTGGGATCTCTCGGTGGGCGTCAATGTCGAGGCCCCGTTCCGGATCTGCAGGGCGGGCATCCCGATCCTGGCAGAAAGTGGTGGCGGCGCCATTGTCAATCTTGCCTCCTGCTGGGGCGTTCATCCCGGCCCAAATCACGCTGTCTATTGCATGACAAAGGCGGCAATTGCCTCACTGACCCAATGCATGGGCCGGGACCATGCCCATCAGGGCATAAGGATCAACGCGGTCTGCCCGAACGAGGTCGACACGCCGATGCTGCGCAGCGGTTTTGAAAAACGGGGGTTCGATCATGAAACCGCGATTTTCGAGCTCGGCAAGACCGTCCCGCTTGGCCGTGTCGCAAAACCGGATGACATTGCCGATGTCGTGCTGTTTCTGGCCTCAGATGCGGCCCGGTACATGTGCGGCGCGCTGGTCGAGGTCAATGGCGGGAAATCGGTTGCATGACACGCTTTGAAGGCAAGACGGCGCTGGTCACCGGCGGGCGCAGCGGGATCGGCAGGGCAATTGCACTTCGTCTGCGCGATGAAGGCGCCCGGGTCTTCACAGCCCAGCGCGGTGAAGACACAGAGTTCGAGCATGTTTGTGCCGATTTTTCTGATAGCGCCGCACTCGCCAAAGTGATCCCGGCGGTCATAAACGCTTCAGGGCGGCTTGATGTTCTGGTCAACAATGCCGGGCTGATGCAGGAAGCCAGTGTCGAGGACATGACACTGGCAGATTGGCAGCGCAGCCTGACCGTCAATCTCACGGCCCCGTTCCTGCTTGTCAAACACGCCCTGCCCCATTTGCGCGTCACCAAAGGCACGATCGTCAATGTGGGATCAATCGAAGGTATTGGATGCAATCCGCATCATGCTGCTTATGCGGCCTCCAAGGCAGGACTGCACGGCCTAACCCGTGCGATCGCAGTTGACCATGGCCAGGACAGCATCCGGTGCAACGCCGTTGCTCCTGGGTGGATCGACACCGGCCTGAACCTGGATTTCATTTCAGCCCAGCCTGACCCGGAGGGCTTCAGACGGGACATCGGCAAAATCCATCCGGTTGGCCGCACGGGGGTTCCGGAAGAGGTGGCAGCCCTTGTTGCCTTTCTGGCAGCAGCGGAAAGCGGCTTCATCACCGGCCAGATCTATACCGTTGACGGCGGTCGCATGACCCGGCTTAGCCTACCCTGATCGCCAAGATTGCGGCATACTCAACTCTTAAACGCCATGCGAATAGCTTCCGACATGGTAGCTACCAGATCCTTGTCGCCGCCCTCCGAAGTTCCGATAACCAGCCGGGATACCGGCGTCCCACCAAACCCGTCCTTCTTACCAAGCTCCTGCATTTGCGAACTTATCGAGGACCTGCCGAGTAAGCCGATTGCGATGCCGGCCTCGACAGCCGCGGTCACACCGGCAACACTCTGACTGGAAAAGACTATCCTGTACGGCCGACCACTTCTCTCAAGCGCAGCAATCGCGGCATCTCTCCACCAGCAGGCCCGGTCAAACAGCGCAACCGGCATCACCGCGTTCTCCAGCAATGACTGATGCTTGGCACTCACCCAACAGGTCGGATCTTCGTGGATCACTTCTTCAAAGGCTTGCGGCGTCTCAACTTCGTAGACGGCGAGATCGAGTTGCCCCTTGGCAATCATTTCCGGAAATTCCGTGCTGATCGAACAAGTCACCTCCAATTCGACTTGCGGGTGCGATTGCGCAAATGCGCCAAGGATCGCCGCAAGCTTGACCTGCCCGTGATCATCGGGGATGGCCAGCCGCAGCCTGCCGCGCAAACCATCGGAAGTAATTTCGCGGAGCGCCCCATCAAGGCGCCCGATGACCTCGCGCGCGACCGGTAACAACCGTTCACCTGTTTCCGACAAGGACACCCCGCGCCCTGTCCGGTCAAAGACAGGACGCCCCACAACGTCTTCCAGACGCATGATCTGCAAGCTGGTGGCAGATTGCGACCGGCCGATAACCCGGGCACCTTCCGTGATGCTGCCGGTTGCCGCAACCATCAGGAAGGTCCTGAGCAAATCGCTGTCGAGATGATGCATCTATTTTTCCGATATCTGATATTGACGATATTCGTTTTGCTTATGCAGACAGCACGCCTATCCTGATCCCGTCAAGTTCAGGAGATCGACATGGCAGATCAGACAGCCGCATCATTCTCGCGTCCGACGCGCCTGCATTTTGCCGGTGCCGGTTTTTTGCTCTTCGCGATTATTTTATGGCTCTGGCCGCGTTTCGTCTGGAATGGCGTGATCTTCACAGGCGAGGGGCTCATTGCTGTTGCCCCCCTGGTCGTGCCGGGCATCCTCCTCACAGCCTGGATCATGGCCAGCGGCGCCGACCAGATCATCAGCCGGGCCTTTGAGGGGCACATGGCACGGGCCGTCTTGGCTGCCGCTGCGATCGGTGCGATCACACCCGTGTGTGGCGTGACGGTTCTGCCCTTGATGATCGGCCTTCTCGCAGCCGGTGTGCCGCTTGCACCCGTCATGGCTTTCTGGCTGTCTTCGCCGGTCACCGATCCGGCAATGCTTGCGACAACGGCGGCAACTCTGGGCCTTGCCTTTGCCATTGGAAAAACTGTTGCAGCCTTCGGGCTCGGTCTGTTCGGCGGCACCGTGACGGCATTTTTGACGGCCGGCCAATCCGGTCAGTCGGCTTTGCGTGATAACGGTTTGGCTTCGTCCCCCACGGCGAGATCTTGTTGCGGACCTGCAACTTTTTCGTCAGCAATCTGGCGGGACGCAAACCGGCGCGAGGCGTTCTATCGTCAGGCATTTGTCACCACACGCCTTATCCTGATTTGTCTGATCCCGGCCTTCTTTGCCGAATTTGCCTTGAACAAGGCGCTGACGCCGGGCTCTCTCGCTCAGTATGTTGGCGCCGACAAATGGTGGGCGATCCCTGCTGCCGTTTTCGTTGGAGCACCTGCCTATATTGACGGTTACGCCGCCTTGCCGCTCACGCGCGGTCTCGTCGATAACGGCATGTCGCCAGGCGCGGCCATGGCATTCCTCGTCTCTGGAGGCGTCGTCAGCATCTGGGGCGCGCTCGCGATCTTCCCCGTCCTCAAGCTGCGTCCCTTCCTGCTCTACCTGGCGCTGGCCGTCACCGGCTCACTGCTTGCCGGTTATGCCTTCAGTTGGATCTATTGAGTCTGGAACCGCCAAGGCTGATGGTTTTTGGAATGCTTTCGGCCTGGCGCGTCTATTCTTCAGCAGCCCTCCATTCCTTCCAGCGCAATACGGCATTGGCTCCGAGTTCGCGAAACGGCTGCGGCGGCAGTTTTTTCGGCGAAGACTCCGCCCCGAAATGCCGCGTGATGTCGCTCTCGATACCGAGGGCAAGTTCCGCGGCGCCCATCCCGGTCAGCGTTCCGCGTGCGGTACCAAGACCGTTCTGAACACAGCCGGAATAGACACCGTCCTCCAGTTCCCGCATCACGGCCACACCGTTCATGGAAAGGCACAGATGTCCAGCCCAGCGATACTCCATCTTCAGTCCAGCCAATTTCGGGAAGCGTCGGTCGAACTTGTCCTGCATGACTGCGGCTGCCCTGTCGACATGCGCTTGCGTCAGCCGCATATCCGGCTTCAGAACTGCACAGGTGCGGGTGACAATCCGATTGCCGCCCTGACCAGTATCGATCCGCCTCAGGGTCGTCCCCATCGGGTCGGAGGGAGTGATGCCCCAGCGAGGCTGTCCACCGAGTTTCTTCATTGCCTCGTTATCGAGCTCCGGGGTCATCACGGCAAACAAGAACAGCTGCATCAACCGGTCACGTTCATAACCGAAACTTTCCAGATGACCATTGATTGTCAGAATGATCCTGCCAGTTGAAACCTTGCCGCCGGGCGTCACGACGAGCCAGCCCGAGTCCTGCTTGAAGAACGAGGTTACCGGGCTATCTTCAAAGACTGATACGCCGGCCCGTCTCAACCCGGATGCCAGACCGCGGATATAACCTGCTGGCTGCAGCATCACCGTGCCGGGCGTGTAAAGCCCGCCAAGATAGTGCCTGCTTCCCGTCAGCTCCGTCATTTGGCGCTGGTCAAGCAGTTCATAGTCTTCGCCGAGGCTGGCAAGGTGTTGCGCATAGCTCTGGTTATGAGCGGCAGCCTTCACGCTGGCAGCGCCGTTTACCTTGCCCGCCGGATCGAAATAATTCGCGTCAATCTGGTATTCATAAACCGCTTCGCGCGCGAAATGGATAGCCTGACGGTTGAGGGCTATCAGAGACTTGTCGTCACCAGCACCGGCATAGTCCTCTGATGTCAGTTCATGCGGCAGATCGATCATGAACCCGGAATTGCGGCCGGCAGAGCTCTCTGCAACAGGCAAGGCGTCCAGCACCACCACCTTGACGCCGGGATCGATCTGGGTCACCCGCCGGGCCGCGCTGAGCCCGGCGAACCCGGCGCCAATAATGGTGACGTCCGCAGTGATGTTCTCGTGAAGACGCTGTGCCGCTGGCTGTGCCGGGAGGATCCGGTTCCAGGCCGCCGGGCCTTGTAAATTCGGCAAGGTCTTGGCGGCCCGCAGCATCAGCCGACCGCCTTGTCCCCGTCGTCGGACAAATCCACCCAGATTGTCTTCAATTGAGTGTATTGGTCATGAGCAGCAAGGCTGTTGTCACGGCCACCAAACCCCGACTGCTTGAAACCACCGAAGGGCGTCGTGATGTCGCCTTCGCCAAAACAGTTCACCGTGACAGTCCCTGCCCGGATCGCACGCGCACCGCGCAAAGCCTTCTTGGTGTTAGACGTGAAGATCGATGCGGCCAGGCCATAGTCCGTGGCGTTGGCCATAGCAATCGCTTCGTCAAACCCGCGCACCGTCAGGACACTCAGGACCGGACCAAAGATCTCCTCCCTGGCAAGCGTCGAAGACGCATCCACCTCAAGCACCGTCGGCTCCACATAGGCCCTGCCATGGCTCTTGCCGCCCATCAAGACATCGGCCTCTGTTTCCAAGTAGGAACAGACCTTCTGGAAGTGTGCGCTCGAGACCAGCGCACCGACCCGGTGCTCCGGATCAAGCGGATCGCCAAGTGTCCATTCGCGGGCATGGGCCAGGATGCGCTCCATCAGCGCGTCCTTGATCTCTTCTTCGACGATCAAGCGGGAGCTCGCCGAACAGTTTTCTCCCATGTTCCAGAAAGCGCCGTTGACCACGTGAGCTGCCACACGATCAAGATTTTCGGCATCTTTTAGGACAACGCTGGGGTTCTTGCCGCCCATCTCGAGAACGACTTCCTTCAGATTGCTGTCAGCCGCGTAGTTCAGGAACCGGCGTCCTGTTTCGGTCGACCCGGTGAAGGACACCATGTCGACATCCATATGCCGTCCAAGAGGTTCGCCCACCTCAGGCCCGGTGCCCGGTACCACGTTGAAGACACCGCGTGGAATGCCAGCTTCCATGGCAAGTTCAGCAACACGGAGCGCCGTCAGGGAGGTTTCCTCCGCCGGTTTGACGATCACAGAGCAGCCTGCGGCAAGCGCCGGGCCGATCTTCCAGGCCAGCATCAGGAGCGGGAAGTTCCATGGCAGCACAAGACCCACCACACCAATCGGCTCGCGCACGATCATCGCGATGTGGTCGTCCGACGCAGGGGACACCTGATCATAGATCTTGTCGATCGCCTCCGCGTGCCATTTCAGGCAGTGGATCGTCTCCGGAACATCGACGGTCTCGCAGTCGAAGATGGTTTTGCCGCTGTCGAGGCTTTCCATCACCGCCAGTTCCCGCCGGTTCCGGGTGATCAATTTTGCAAAGCGGATCAGGACGTCCTTGCGGTCACTGGGGTGAAGCTTTGACCAGCGCCCGTCTTCAAAAGCTTCGCGTGCTTTCAGAACGGCGAAGTCGACATCCTCCGAGCCGCAGGCCGCTATATCGGCCAGGGTCTCGCCCGTGGCCGGATTGATGCTTGAGAATGTCTTGCCCGATTGCGCCGGCCGGTAGCTGCCGTCGATAAAGGCGTTGGTCGGCAACGTGAGCTTGGTGGCCAAAGCCCTGTACTCATCACGTGTCAGAAGATCGGTCATGGTCACGCTCCCGCCGTGATGTCGGCAATTGTGGATTTCAGCACACGGACAACCTGCTCGAGCTGGCGTTTGTCGTCCTTGTTCAGCGCCTTCAATGGCGGGCGCGGCGGTCCTGCATAGAGACCACTCATCTCAACACCGTGTTTGACGCACTGAATAAATTTGCCGCCCTGCTCCAGAACGCGCATCAAAGGCATCATCGCCGACATGATCTTGCGCCCCTTGGTGTAATCCCCTTCAACCGCACAGGCCTTGTAAAGCGCGACATGTTCCTCAGGCAGGAAATTTGAACCGGCGCAGACCCAGCTGCGCGCACCCCAGGCAAAAAACTCCAGCGCCTGGTCGTCCATGCCGCAGGACATCTGGATATGCGGATAGTCCCGTGCCAGCAAATGCACCCTGTTGATATCGCCAGAACTTTCCTTGATGGCACAGACATTGCAGGACCGGCCAACCCTGTCGAGGAATTCCTCGCCCATGTTTACGCCCATCCGGCCCGGATAATTGTAGAGCATGACCGGCAGGTCCGCGGCCCTGTCGATGGTCAGGACGTTGAGCGCGTTTTCCCGCTCCGTCGGCACCGCATAAGGTGGCGTGGCCACCAAGATAGCCTCGGCATCCATCTTTGCCGCACCTTCAGCCAAAGCGATTGAGTCCGGCGTGCGCATCGTGCCGGTTCCAACGATCAGCGGCAGACGTCCGGCCAGCTTGTCCTTCGTGAACCGCGCCAGTTCCAGACGCTCCTCCACCGTCTGGGTATAGTTCTCGCCTGTTGAACCACCCGAAATCACGCCGTGAACGCCGCTGGCAACCAGGTGATCGATCACCTTCTCCAGTGCGTCCCAGACGACATTGCCGTCCGTATCATAGGGCGTCACGGCAGGCGTATAGATACCCTCAAAGGTTAGTCTTGGTGTCATCCAGATGGTCTCCGGCTTCAGGCGGATTTGAGTTTGGGAGGCTGGCCGAGTGGGGCTTCCAGCCCGGGCGGCATGACAAAGAGTTCGATCTGGTCGCGCGACAATGCCCAGTGTTCGAGCGCCAGTTCGGCGGCGCGGTCTTCATCGCCGTCCTCTATGGCAACGA
The DNA here is from genome assembly GCF_009711415.1 of Roseibium denhamense. Lineage (GTDB taxonomy): Bacteria > Pseudomonadota > Alphaproteobacteria > Rhizobiales > Stappiaceae > Roseibium > Roseibium denhamense. The sequence goes on along the minus strand of NZ_SMLZ01000090.1, from coordinate 27,433 downwards.
TCATTTCGTCATGTTGCGCGCTGGCCAGCTTGAGCCGCTCGTCCTTCGCACCGCGGGTCTGACGAAAGAACGTCATGCCGATACGGGTGTGATCGATCAGCAGTCGGTCAAGGCTTGCCATAAGGTAGCTGTTGCCAGCCATCCGCCCGGTGATGCGGTGAAACCGATCGTTGGTCAAAGCACGCGCAGTGACATCGCCTGTGTCCATTGCCTCACGGAATGCGTCCTGTGCCGCCTTCAGCTCGTCAATCTGCACCAGTGTGGCGTTCTGTGCGGCCAGGCGCAGGATGGCGCTGTAAATCAACGGCGCGGCAAGGAAAAAGTCGCGCAGCGTGAAGTGGGTCATGTCGGAGACCCGGGCGCCGCGGTTGAGCTGCAACGTGACATAGCCGTCGCCGGACAATTGCTGCAGCACTTCCCTCAAGGGGGTGCGGGACAGGCCGTATAGTTCGCACAATTCCGTTTCCTCCAGCGCACTGCCGGGCTTGCGTTCCAATGTCAGGATCGCTCGCTTCAGATCTTCATAGGCGACCGTCTTGGCCGTTCCACGCTGAGGGGGCATCACACCGCTCCGTTTCGATTTTGGTTGACCAATTTGTATACAATGTGAATACAATAACAACACATAAATCATACAATGATGCCCGATGCTCGAAACGGGCCAAGGCGACAGGCTCCGGAGAAAAGCGACATGTCCAGAACGCGCGACGTCACCTTCCTGCTGCTCGATGATTTTTCGCATATCGCTTTTGCCTGCGCTGTCGAACCGCTACGCATCGCCAACCTGCTTCAGGGTGAGGAGATTTACCGCTGGCGGCTTGCATCAGTTGATGGAGAACGGGTCGTCTGTTCCAATAAGACGATCACCCTTGTCGATCAGGGCCTGACGGATCTGCCGCCGCGCAGCAGCCTGTTTCTAATTTCCGGGCAGAATGTCGGCGACCGGGCAACCTCGGGCGTGCTCGCCTTTCTGAGGCGCGAACGGGCGCGCGGCACCCGGATCGGTGCCATCTGTTCCGGGGCGCATGTGCTGGCAAGCGCCGGATTTCTGAACAACCGCCGGGCGGCCATCCACTGGTCTTTCCACGACAGCTTTCAGGAGAATTTTCCGGAGGTTGAACTGTGCCGCAACGTCTTTGTCTCCGACGAGACGTTCGTGACGGCGTCGGGTGGCACGGCAGCGACCGATCTGATGCTGCATCTGATTGGCGAGACACACGGTGAGGACCTTGCCGCAGCGATTGCCGACATGATGGTCTATTCCGGCGTTCGCCCCGCTGATGCGGCCCAGCAGATTTCCCTTCAGGCCCGCCACGGCATCCGCAATCCGCATATCGCCGAAGCCATCCGGCTGCTCAATGAGAGCGCGCCCTACCACCTGCCAACGTCAGAGATCGCCCGAACGATCGGGATTTCCACGCGGCAACTGGAGCGCCTGTTTCAGAAGCACCTTAAGATGTCGCCAAAACAGTTTGCCATAAACCAGAAGCTGAGCAGAGCGCGGAACCTGTTGCTGCAGACGGAGCAGTCGATCTCCGAAATCGCCCTGGCGTGCGGCTACGAGTCTCCTTCGCACTTCATCCGCACCTATCAGAACCGCTTCGGCGTCACCCCGCACAACCAGCGGGTCTTCGCTGCGACACCCCAAACTGTATACCAAATAGCCTGACCTCCGCCGCAGGTCCGGTCTGGCAGCGTCGCCCGGCAACCTGATGGATGCGGGATTGATAACATTTGCCGGGTTTGTGGCTAGTTGGTTGGGGAACGGACCTTCGCCGCGCTATGCACGAAAGGCCGCAATGCGGACCTTTGAGACATTCGTAAAACATCGGCCTTGGTTGAAACGGGCGGGTTTCGGTCCTTCGCTGCGATATGAGTGAATGACCGCGTTGCGGGACACTCTAAACTCTTATACGATTGGCAACGACGACCCAAAGCGGGTTTGCAGTGTGCAGATGCGGATCGCTGTGTGTGGCGGTCGCACACTTAAGTTTATTCCAAAGTAATCATTTTGAGTCCAAAAAAAAGTTTAATCCGAACGATGTTCTGCGAAGTACACTATCATGTATCGGGACGTCGACTATCTCTTCGTGGGAAAGGTGCCAATAGAAGAGCTGACCAAGGCAGAGGTGCGAATGCGGACGCTTTTGAAAACTCTACTGATTGGCATATTGGTGCTGGGGCTGTTCCCCCCTCGAGTTGTTGCTAAAGAGCCGCTTGTGCTCTTGATGGGCCAAAATGCGGCACCACTTCAGCTTGCCGTCGAAATCGTCACAGCAGCATATGACAGGCTCGGTATACCCATTGTCATTCAACAAATGCCAAGGGCCCGGTCTATGGCCATGGCTTCGGTGGGGAAGGCGGATGGAGAGATTGCCGGGCCGCGCGTATTCGAAAAGGCATTTCCCGAACTCCATCGGATCGACGTTCCAATCATGACTATAGATGTAATGGTATATTCGTGTGATCCTCACATCCTGGACAGCAAAAACCCGTCAGAATTGCAGTGGGGTAGACTTAATGGCGCAAGACTGCTTGCGACATTCACCGATGACTACGAAAATGTATGGCTCGGGGAAACTCATCTCGAATTGTTCGGGATGCTCAAACTTGGCCGTTTAGACGCAGTCATCGCCCCACGGCTTGCTTTGCAGCTTTACTCCGAACAAAATGAACAGGGTTGTGTTCAGAGTGTCGGAGCGCCTTTGCGCACAGTTCCATTTTATCACTACCTGCATAGAAAGCATGGCAACTTGTTTCCGATAGTGAAATCGGAGTTTCAAGACATGTTGGCGTCTGGCGATATGGAACGTATCAGAGACGAGTTTTTCGGCAAACTTTCCGGGCCAGAACAGCCTTCCAAGTCTTGACCATAGCGACTATCCCGAATCCACTCGAGTTTCGAGTTCAGCGTACCAGCCTGGAAGTCTCGTATGGGCTCGAAGCAGGCATTACCTACCCAGTCATCAGAAGGCTGCTCAGCAGTCCAAAAACCTATCAGCTGCACATGCATAAAGATCAGCTGAGGCCGAGGTGTTTGGCGAGGTTATCAACTTCGGGCCGAACAGCTTTCGCTGCCTGCCAAACCAGAAAATAACCCTTGCCGGTCTTCAGTGGCTTATCGACCAGCCTCACAAGCCGCCCGGATGCCAGGTCCGCTTGCAAGAGCGAACAGCTTGCCAAGGCGATGCCCTTGCCCTCTAAGGCCAGACCGATGGAATGGCTGTAGTTCTGGCACAGTGTTTTGGTCAGACCATGAAAGCCGCTCTGCTGTTCCCGCTGTTGCCATACGTCCCAGTTGATCCAGTCCGGTGCATGTCTGTGATAGTCCAGCAGCCTCGCGTTTTGGGGTGCTTTGGCAAAGCGCTCGGCTTCGGCGGGTGACGCAACAGGGGCCAGCTCCTCATCCATCAGCAAAGGTCCTTCCCAACCTTGAGGAACCTTGTCGGCGTAGATAATGGCAAGGTCATTGCTGGCGGACAGCAAGTCACGAGGATCATCCTTGACGACGGTTTCTACAGGGCAGGATGAAGAGCTGAGCGCAAAAGACCGTAGGCGTTCGAACAGCCAAAAGACGGACACGGCAGAATTGGCTGCGATACGAACGGAAGACGCCGCCGGCGACCTGACCTGATTGAGCGCGCCTTGAAGGTAATCCAGCGCCATGGCCACGGGATCGGCCAGTTGCGCCCCGGCCTGCGTTGGTTTGAGGCTCCGCGCGCCGCGCTCAAACAAATCCGCACCCAGCCAGTTTTCGAGTTGCTTCACACGCTTGCTGACCGCGGCTTGCGACACATAAAGCTCAGACGCTGCAGCGCTGAAGCTGCCGGCGCGCAGTGCCGTTTCAAAAAACACAAGCGTGTCGAGCGGCGGAAGCGATTTTCGTCGACTATCCATTCCCATTGGTTATAGCCAAGTCTGAGAATTTTCAATATTCACCGCGTGCCGCTGTCGACTTAGTTTTGGCTCAAACCTAAAGGGCGAAACGACATGGCGAACTTTGACTGGCATGCAGAGCGAAGCGATCTGGATGGAATTGCACTGCTGGATCGCACACCGGAAGGCGAAGGGATCGATCTGAAAGCCGTCAGGCTTTACCGCCTTGGCCGCGTGCGTGAACAAATGGCTCTCTTCGGTGTCGACGCCGTCATCCTGTCCGACCCCATCAACATCCGCTACGCCACGGGCGCGCGAAACATGCAGGTGTTTTGTCAACGCAATGCGCCGTCGCGCTACCTGGTGCTGACCGCCGCGCGATCCATCCTTTTCGAATTTACCGGATGCCTCCATCTTGGGCAGGGATTGGAGACGATTGACGACGTGCGCCCTGCCAAGACCGCCAGCTTTGTCGCGGCCGGTCCCGGCATTCAGGCCCGGGAAAAGGCCTGGGCCATTGAAATGGCGGACCTGATCAAGGAGCTTGCCGGGAAAGGAGCAACCGTCGGGCTGGAGCGGCTGAATGCCGGAACCGCGATTGCACTTAAGGACTGCGGTCTGCGCATCGTTGATGCCCAACAGCCGGTAGAAATGGCGCGTTCCGTCAAGTCCAGCGAAGAAATGAAATGCGTGAACGCCTCATTGCGGGCGACCGAGACCGGCGTGGCCAGGTTGCGGGATGCAATCCGCCCCGGAATGACAGAAAATGAACTGTGGTCCGTCTTGCATCAATCGGTGATCGCGCAGAATGCGGATTATTGTGAAACACGGCTTCTTAACGCAGGCGCCCGGACGAACCCGTGGTTTCAGGAAACTTCCAGCAATGTCATTGGTGAAAACGAGTTGATTGCACTCGATACGGATGTGGTCGGTTGTCACGGTTACTATTCCGATTTCTCGCGCACCTTCCATTCTGGACCGGGCAAACCGACGGAGGCGCAACGCGAGCTCTACAAGGTTGCGTACGAGCAGGTCCAAAGCAACATGGACATTCTCCATGCGGGCATGAGTTTTCGGGACTATGCGGAGCGTGCGTGGGATATCCCGGAAAAATTCTACGACAACCGCTATTACCTCTCGGCCCATGGTTGCGGCATGACGGGCGAATACCCTTATCTGTATCACAAGGGGGATTTTCCCGATGCTGGCTATGACGGAGAGATCGTCGCCGGGATGACGATCTGTGTTGAAAGCTATATCGGCGCCGCTGGGGGCTGCGAAGGTGTCAAACTTGAGCAACAGGTTCTGGTAACGGAAACTGGCATTGAACTACTGTCCCGCTTTCCCTTCGAAGAAGAGTTACTTCGGTGACGCCATAGAAGCCCGGATTTCTAAGAGGAGCCGCTTCATCACGCCACAGCCCCCTAATTGGCGTTCCGAAATAAATTCTGACCCGGTACGATGCGATGCCGGTTTCAGCAATTCCATGCATCTGCATTGACACGGGCTGCGCTTTTGCCTTTCTCGGAACCATCCTTTCCGGCACAAGGGCCTCCCCATGACCATTCCCAGATCCCGTTCAAGATCCGCCCTGAGTTTGGGCCAGCTCCGTGCCCTCGAAGCCGTCGTGCGGACAGGCAGTTTTTCTGCGGCGGCAAAAGACGTTGGGGTCTCGCAGCCGTCTATCTCCAACCATATTCAGGGCCTGGAAGGCCGGTACAAGACAAAGCTGCTTGTAAAATCCGGATATTCGGTCACTCCGGCACCGGCGCTCAAGGCACTGCTCCCGAAGATCCGCGCCGCCCTCGCCCTGACACGCGACATTGAAAGTGAACTTGCGCGGCAGACTACCCTCACCGCGGGCGATCTCAGGATTGGCTATTCCACCTACCAGCTGGCGATCCCGCGTATTTCCCATTTCATGAGCCGGTACCCGGATATCGTGATCGAAGCCCGCGCTCTTGCAACACAAGATATTCTAGACCTGTTCGAAAACGGTGACATCGACATCGGTTTTGTCACAGGCAAGGAGATCCCGGCGGGCCTTGACGGGGAACTTCTCATGCAGTCCAGGATCGTCCTGGCCGCACCTTCGGACCATCCCTTGGCAACCCGGGACCAAGTGACCTGGACGGATGTCGCGAAGCTTCCGCTCCTGCAACGCGAAAGCACGTCCGGGACACGCAGGCTCTTTGAGGGAGCAGCAACGGTTGCCGGCATCAAACCCAAAACCATCCTCGCACTCGGCTCCTGGGGATCCATCGCAACGCTCATCCGCTCCGGTCTCGGGCTTGGTATTGCCATGGAAGCAGAACTCAGCGAGCGCGACGGCTGCATTCCAATTCCCATCAGCGACCCTGCCCTGATCGCGCGGCACTACGTGGTTTGGCAAAAGGAAATGGCAAAGGTCGCCACGGTAGAAGCCTTCAGGGCTTCCTTGCTCGAACCGCTTGGGGTCCCGGCCAATGATGTGCCAGCGCCCACTTGATAGCTTTTAGTTATAGTGAGGGGCAATTCATCAAAATTTCAAGTAAGTGGCGTTTCTGAACTTTGAGAGCCGCTGGTGGCATTCCGCTGCGCGGCCACATCCATGTTGAGCTTGCTTGAACCAATGACACACACAGACAAATTGCCGGCACCCAAACTCGGTGAGCCTTTTTTGCTGACACCGGGGCCACTGACGACTTCAATTAAGGTCAAGGAGGCTATGCTGCGGGACTGGGGCAGCTGGGATGATGATTTCAAGGCCATGACCGCGGAACTGCGGGCCGGTCTGATCGAGCTGCTGGGGCCAGGGTGTGACGCCTTTGACTGTGTTCCGATCCAGGGAAGCGGCACATATGCCGTTGAGGCCATGCTGGCCAGTTTCACGCCGAAGGACAGGAAGACGCTGATCCTCTCGAATGGTGCCTATGGCAAACGCGCTGCGCAAACGATGGACTATCTTGGCCGCCCGTTTGAGCTGCTTGATAAGGGCGATTATCTGCCCCCGCGCGGCCATGAGGTGACCGAACGCCTTCAGGCCGACCCGGAAATCAGCCATGTTCTGATCGTCCATTGCGAGACCAGCTCAGGCATTCTCAATCCCTTGCAGGAAATTTCTGACGCTGTTGCTGCAGTAGGCAGGACACTGCTGATTGATTCCATGTCCGCCTTCGGTGCGGTTCCGTTGGAGCCGTCTCACCTGAATTTCGCTGCGATGGTTTCCTCTGCCAACAAGTGCATCGAAGGGGTTCCCGGCTTCGGGTTCGTCCTGGCAAGAAAAAGCGACCTTGCCGCTGCCAAGGGCAACGGCCATTCCCTCAGCCTCGATGTCCATGCGCAATGGGCACATATGGAAAAGACCGGCCAGTGGCGCTTTACGCCGCCAACGCATGTCGTGGCGGCCTTTCTGGAAGCGCTGCGGGCGCACAAGCGTGAGGGCGGTGTTGCCGGGCGCGGCGCCCGCTATGCCCGGAACAGGGACGTTCTGGTCTCCGGGATGCGGTCGCTCGGCTTTGAAACCCTGCTGGAAGCTGAGTGGCTATCGCCCATTATCGTGACCTTTTTCTGCCCGGCCGACCCGGCCTTCAGCTTTCCAGCGTTTTATGACCGTATGAAATCCCGGGGCTTTATTCTCTATCCGGGCAAGCTGACTGTCGTGGACAGCTTCCGCGTTGGCTGTATCGGCCAGATGGACGAGTTCGTCATGACGGGCGTGGTCGCGGCCGCCTCAGAAGTGCTTGCCGAAATGGGGGTCCAAAGCGCCGCGCCCCCTGCAGAGGCCCTGGCCGAACGCGCAAAACTCGCCGCCTGATCAACCAAGAAAGACTTAATATTATGAGCAAGTTTAAAGCGGTCGTCTTTGACTGGGCCGGCACCATGATCGATTTCGGCTCCTTCGCCCCAATGGGCGTGTTCGTGAAGGCATTCGAAACCTTTGGGATCCGTGCGTCGATTGAGCAGGCTCGCGGGCCGATGGGGAAGCCGAAATGGGATCACATCCGCGACATGATGGATGATCCGGAGATAAGGCAACAATGGATTGAAAAAACCGGCAACGCCCCGACCGATGCCGACGTCGACCGGGTCTATAAGGTGTTCGTGCCGATGAACGAGGAAGTCGTGGCCGACTTTGCCGACCTCGTTCCTGGCGCGATCGACACAATCGCTTACCTGCGCGGTAAGAACCTGAAAATCGGCTCCACGACCGGCTACACCCGTTCGATCATGGAACGGGTCCTGCCGAAGGCGGCCGCCCAGGGCTACGCACCGGACAATCTGGTTTGTGCCGACGATCTTCCGGAAGGCCGCCCGGGGCCGCTTGGCATGTACAAGTGTTTCGTCGATCTTGTGGCCTACCCGCCCAGCGCGGTCATCAAGGTGGATGACACCGCGCCGGGCATTGCTGAGGGCGTTGCCGCCGGGTGCCTGACCGTCGGGCTTGCGCTGTCCGGCAACCATGCCGGCAAAACCCCGGAAGAGCTGTCGACACTTAACGAGGCAGAAATTGACATATTGCGCCAAAAGGCAACCGCAGCCCTCAAGACCGCCGGTGCGGACTATGTCATCGATACGGTCGCAGACCTGCCGGAACTGATGGAACAGTTGGAAGCTGCCTGATGCCGCGCCCGAACATTTTGCTGATCACGGCCGATCAATGGCGCGGCGATTGCCTTGGCACGGCCGGTCACCCGGTGGTCAAGACGCCGAACCTTGATGCCTTTGCCAAGACAGCAACCCTGTTCGACAACCATTATGCGGCAACAGCCCCCTGTTCGCCTGCGCGCGCATCGCTCTATACCGGCCTCTATCAAATGAACCACCGGGTGATCGCAAACGGATCCCCGCTGGATGACCGGTTCGACAACATTGCCCGTGCAGGCCGGCGCGCAGGATATCTGCCAACGCTGTTTGGCTACACCGATACGTCACCGGACCCGCGCCGTCATCATCCAGATGATCCGGCCTTGACAACCTATGAAGGCATCTTGCCGGGCTTTGCCGTCGAACAGTCCCTGCCGGAAGACGACAAGCCCTGGCTTGCCTGGCTGATCGAGCGTGGCCACGATCCTTCTACTGCTGCCACGATCCACCACGTAGAGCCGGAGGACGGCCAGCTAATCTCTCTGGCGCCAGCGCGCTATTCACAGCATGAAACTCAGACGGCCTTTCTGACAAACAGGTTTCTGGCTTGGCTCGATCAGCAAGAGAGCAGCGCCCCCTGGATGGCCCATATTTCCTTTTTGAGACCCCATCCGCCGCTTGCCGTTCCAGAACCGTATAACTCGATGTATGCCCCTGAAGATGGGCCCGGCTTTGCCGGTGGCTCAGCTGACCAGGAAGCCACTCTTCATCCCCTGATCGCCGCTCTTCATAAAACCCAAAAACTCTCCAAGCACATCCCGGGAACAGACGGGTTGGCCCGTGACCTGCAGCAGAAGGACTTCCGCCGGATCCGGGCACTTTATTACGGGATGATCAGTGAAGTGGATGCCCAGCTGGGCCGCATATTCGAAGCTGTTTCCGGTCTGGAAAACACTCTGATCATCTTCACGTCGGACCACGGGGAAATGATGGGCGACCATGGCATGCTCGGCAAAGGCGGGTTCTATTCACAGAGTTACCACATACCGCTCATGATCCAGGCGCCTGATATGGCGGGCGGCAACCGGATTTCGTCCTACACGTCCGCAACCGATATTTTTCCAACCCTGTTGGATGTACTGGGACTGGAGGCAAACCATAGCCCGGACGGTGCTAGTCTTCTTCCGTTCATGAGAGGCGGAGCACTGCCCGATTGGCGGGATGCGGCAATCTTTGAATTCGATTACAGGGTGCTTTTGGACAGCCATCCGGAATGTTTTCCAGAAAGCTCGCAAGCATCTGCCCAATCGCTCATGTGCCGTCTGACCAAGAACGGTTCTTATGTTCACTTCGGCGGTCTGCCCAACTTACTGCTCGCAGATGATAGGTCCTCCGGCCTTCCGGAGAATGCACTGGAGAGCGATCGACTGGGCCGCCTCGATAATCTCGAAGCCCTGTTGTCTTTTCGCATGCGGCACAGTGATGAAACGCTCGCTCGCGCCATGGTCTGGGATTTCTATGACGGCGAGCCAAACGTCACACAGTAAGGCTGTCCGCTGATCCCGTACTTTCGATGATCGGTTTTAGGGTGCGTTAAAGCTCAGCTGGCATAGTTCCGATGGATCAGGAACCCAACAGCCGGGTCAATGCCAGTGATTTCGATCAAAAACCTTGCGAAACCGGTTCGGGCCGCGCTCTGCAGCTTGAGCATTGCGGCCGTGGCAAGCTGGGCGCCTGGTGCAGCTGCCGAGGACACTGGCCTTCAGGTGATTGACAGTGCGGAAGCGCCTTGGCCGTCTATCGGCCGTGTAAATGTCAAAGGATACCGGTCCACCTCCATGTGCACGGGCACCTTGATTGCCCCGAACATCGTGCTGACCGCTGCACATTGCTTTTACAACAAATCCACGTTGCGCCCTTTTCAGACCGCTGATGTCCTCTTTATGGCCGGTGTACGCAGGGAAGACTATTCCGCACGCCTTGAAACGGCATGTTTCATGACGGCCAGCGGGTACCAGCCCAAAGATCAGCCGAAACTGCGGGATGTTCACAAGGATGTCGGCATTATCGTTCTGAAAACCCCCAGCACGCTGCCTCCGGTTCCTGTGCTGACCCTGGAAGAAGCCTCCATTCTCAACAAGCAGACCCGGTTCCAGTCAGCCGGCTATCGGAAAAGCCGCCGGTTCTTGCCAACAGTGGTTCCAAGCTGCCGGGTGATGGGGACGGTGGAAGACAGCTGGGTCACCGATTGCAACACGGAGAGCGGTGCGTCGGGCGGCCCCCTTCTTGTCGAGACACCGGACGGTCTGCGCGTTGCCGGGGTCATGTCCGCCAAGATCGACGGCCAGCGCTCGGCGATCGTGCCGTTCTTTGAGTGGCAGGACCTGTTGGCCAATCCGGTCTGCCCGCAGTCGGCGAACGCGGCCGGCCCGATGATGCCCGCCTCCAAATGACCCTCGTGGCAGCTTGAAAAACCATACCATTGAAAAAAAACACCTGCCGCCGGGCGGTCAAGCCCGCTATGGTGCTGCCATGAGCGTCCGGCACCCGGATTTTCAAAAAGAAACGCCCAGTTGCGGCCATCAAGGATTTCAAACGGCATCGGCATGAATCAGTCCCTGCTCCCGTTCCGTCCTGCGAATCTGCGCCCTGAATCAGTTGAAAAACTTGCGTTCATTGCGAGCGATACGGAAGAAGCCCAAGAGGCCATGCAAATCCTCGCCGCCGCCTACGGGAGCGTCCCGGCGGACAAGGCGGACGTTATTGTCGCGCTTGGCGGGGATGGCCTGATGCTGCAAACCCTGCACACGCATATGGGCCGCGGCAAACCGATTTACGGCATGAACCGGGGCTCCGTGGGCTTCTTGATGAACGAATTCCGGGAAGACGGCCTGCGTGACCGGCTCATGAAAGCAGATATTACCACGATCCGCCCTCTGGTCATGACCGCAACGGATCGTGCCGGTGAAAAGCACACCGCGCTCGCGATCAATGAAGTGTCGTTGCTGCGCCAAACCTCTCAGGCGGCAAGACTTCAAGTCGCTGTCGACGGACGGTTGAGGTTGGAAGAACTCGTTTGCGACGGAATTCTCGTGGCAACACCTGCCGGCAGCACCGCCTACAACCTGTCGGCCCATGGTCCAATCCTGCCGATTACGGCCCAGCTTCTGGCCCTCACACCGATTAGCGCGTTCCGCCCGAGACGCTGGCGCGGCGCCCTTCTTCCGCATCAGGCAAGGGTCGATATCGAGATTCTCAATCCAGATAAACGCCCTGTCAGTGCCTCAGCGGATCACACTGAAATCCGTCATGTCGCCAAGGTCAGCGTTCATGAGGCTGAAGACATCGAAGGCGTGATCATGTTCGATTCCGATCACGGCTGGGATGAGAGGATTCTCACCGAGATGTTCCGCTACTGACTGCTGTTTCAAGTTTTAGCAGTCAGAGAAAGACCCTGTTAAACATGATTACCGATACTGGCGGTGTGACAACCGTCGAAAATGCCCTTTGAAGGATCAAGGCTGATGGCCGACCCCGCCAAGGATCAGGACTATGAAATCGTGACCCCGCCGACCGATCTGCGCGGCAAGGTGCGCGAATTGACCCCGCGCGAGGCGAAAAAGTTCGACCCGGTCAAGGCCGCAGAAGCAGCCCTTCAGCGCATTTCGGGCCATTTCAGCAATTGGATGGAAACCGAAACTGAAAGCCTGCTGGCTGCATGGGATGAGATCCGCCAAAACGGGATGAACGAGGCGGCTCGGGACAAATTGTACCAATCAGCTCACAATATCAAAGGTCAGGCCCTGACCCTTGGCTTCCCTCTGGTTGGCGATGTTGCCGCCAGCTTCTGCCATCTGATCGAAACAGTCCCAAGCCCCGACAAGCTGCCGCTCGAACTGACCGAACGATATGTGGAAGCGATCCGGGCCATGGTTGCAGAAGGCGCCAAGGACGAAGCAAACAAGACGGGCGTCGAGCTCTTGGAAACGTTGACAGCTGTCACCAACGCGTATCTTGCTCAGTTTCCCCCGCCGCCGGTTCAAGACTAGATCAGCAGGCGCTATAACGGACCCGCATGAACGCCCATAACTGAATGATTATAGGGAATGCGAGTGTCTTTGGGCTTCTAACAAAACGCCCGATTTTCCGAACCAGACAACGCCAAGCTTACAGCTTTTGAACGCGAAAACGCCTTGCACCTTCAAGAGCTGATTGAGGTCTCTAGGCGGCTGCGGTTGCGCCCGGCCGGGTAGCCTTGAGCATCTGGCGGGCTTCCAGCCGCGCCACATCGATTGCAAACCGGCGCAAAAAGGCCGTGACATCGTCATCTGCCCCAAGAGCACCGTCTTGCATGACCGACAGCAGGGTTTCTGTCAGGACCCGGGCTTCATCCAGAGCAAGATCGTACGTGAAATCCGCATTGGCTTCCCTGGCGATATCGATTGCCAGAAGAAATGCCTCATGAGACCGGTAGGGCAGCCCCGCCTTGCGGAGCATGGCCTGAAGCGCGGCCCGGCGCACTGTCAAAAGCAGCTTGCGCGCGCGTGGCAGGGGAATGCTTCCAAGGTTGGCAAGAGAGGCTGCGAAAAATCTGAGCCGGCCGCAGCAAACCGCACGCAGCAGCAAACGGGTATTCAGCTTCGCATTAGCCCGCAAGTGTTCGACGAAGTCCGGAAGATCCGAATCGCTTGCCTCATATGCCAGACGCAAGATGACCTTGTCTCCGGCATCGCTCAAAAACGTCGTCCGCTGGTGTTCGGGAATGCGCTCCAAAACAACCGGATGCGTCTCCAGACTGTCGGCAAGACGCATCAGCAACTCATAGCGGGTTGCAAGCGGCAAATCCTTGGACTTCAACAGAAGATCGCAAAGTGCAGGGCTTTCTTCGAATCGCTCCGCCAGCCGCAGAAGCGACGTTTGAAGAACGTCTGCCGTTTTGTTCTGCAGCAACTCCCGGCAGGCCGCTTCCGCGCCTACCTCGCAAAGAGCAGCGCTCACAGATGCGGACAAGTGGGCCCGTTGGGCAATTGCGCATTGCGATGCCTCACTGCCCTGCGCCAGCAGGTCGACCAATTCTGAGTCTGAAAAAACCGGACTGTCCTTGAGAACCAGGACCGAAATCTCGTCAACATCCGTAGCAAGGCACCGGATGACATGCCCGGGCGCATAAGGGCTTTTCGCCAGTACCTTGGCGACGGCCTTTCGAACCGGACGCGCCGGATCATCCAGAAGAACGGTGAGTGCAGCTGCCATCGAAATCTGTTCCTGGCTGCCCTGTTCGGCCGCCAAATAGCGTTCAGCGTAGGTTGTCGCAGCCTGGACATCCAGGCTGTAATCCGAAGGGTTTTCTAGCTGCAGAAAGTCGTGAACAGTCATGGCGCGATCATTCGTCTCAAGTGATCATTTAACTATGACTGCAAAGGCTTAACGATCCGTTCACTATAAAATCACCAATGGATCACGCTTTCCGCCAAGCACATTCAAGCCGGGGGCAGAAGGTCCTTCTGCTCCTCTTCCGCCTTCAAACGCAGAAACCGGGTCAAATCGAGCGGCCCGCCCTGATTGGCAAGAACCAGCTCTTGAGCAGCCACCTGATTGGATGCGCCATAAAGCGCAACTTCCTCAACCGCCGCAAATGCCGAAGCAAATCTCGGATTCAAGCCAGCATCGGACGAGTTTTCATCGTTCCGGAACAGTGCTTCAAACGGATTTGCTGTTTCGGCCGCCTGGAAAGCAGTCAGTACACGGGATGACGGCGCGGTGTAATCCGGACCATTGATGGAGGCTTCCTGTGGGTCTTGCGGCGGCGGCAGCTGCCGATCCGGCACACTGTTTCCGGCGGACGCCATCACGGTTGCTTGTGCTGCAGGGCCCGGGACTTGAGAAGGATCTACAACCGGCTGCCCCGGGCGGCCTTCAGGTATAGGGACATTCGCTTGTGCGAAAGTCACCGTTGGCTCGGCGGGGAGCTGCCGCGGCTGACCGCCTGCATCGGCCAGTTGAACCGGCGGCTGAGGCTTGGACCGCATGGCAAAGGCAGCGGCCGGGTCTCCAGCCAGATGGTCGAATTCAGCAAAACTGTGTGTCGGAATCTCGTTCACCGGTTTTGCGTTCGGAAGGGTCGCCACATTCAGGAGGGCGCCGGACGTCCGGAGATTCTTCTTGCCATTGGCCTCGGCGATCATCGTTACAGCGTCATGCTTAGACACAATAACCTGATAGACCTCCTCCATCGACCGGGCCTTGCCATTCGAGTGGTAGAAGATCGGCTTGTTCGCCCGCGCTTGCGGCTTGAACATTGCGTCAGCGCGCATATCGGGATTGCTGGCTGTTGCGTCAATCAGCTTGCTCGCCCCATGCGCGCCCAGAAAATGCGCCATGTAGAGCTCACCGTCCGTCGGTTCGCGCCCGATCTTGCGTTCCAGGTAGGCGGCGTTTTTCTGGGTCAAAGCCCCGGCCATCATGGACGAGATCTCGGGATCCTTGCGCAGATCGAGAATTTCGCGCCGGGCCTCCGGATCCTTGACGTAGAACTTTCCGCTCTTCGACCTTTGGATCTGATCAGAATATTTTTCAAGCCCGTGCCGCGGGCCTGCTTCCTTCATGGTTTCAAGCCAGGTGCTCTCAATGAACTGGAACAAGCCGGTCGCACTGGATGTTTTGGCTTTTGCCGTTGGGTTGAACGACGATTCCCGCGCAGCTGTCTTTACCAGGTAGTCGAATGACGTACCCGTTGATGTACTCGCAGACTGAAACGCAAGCTCGATCCGAGACGCGATCGAGGTGGTGTCAGCAACTCGCATGACCCTGTCTCCTCGACGGAACAAATTATTACTTTGTTAACTTTCGCGCCGAAAAGGTTAACAAAACCTTAACAACTCACAAGCGCCCGACTTTTAGGAAACTGACCGATTTTTTTGTTGGTCTTACTCGGCAATTCTACCAATACGCTTAGCCGGTTTTGTGGACACAACGCTGCGTGGCAGCCCTTTTCTTGGGATTGCGGTTATTTGCGCTTTGGTGTCCACGCCCGAAAATAGGCCTGATTCACAGGATTGAGGCAAGAAAAATCACCGAACCGCACCGAATCCATCGGCGCGGCCCGGGTAAGAGGTCCCGTAGAGGCAGGTTCTAGACTTTCGGCCGCCCCATCTGGAACACTTCAGTAACTGCGGCATAGTCCATGTACCCCAGACGGGACAGCGGCTTGTAGCGGGTTACATCGACCAGTCCGTCGACAATCACCTGATCATCGATATGCACTCCGACAACCTGACCGAAGACAACCCAGCTGTTGGTGTCGGCGCCGTCCAAGTCTTTCATCCGGACCGTCTGCAGGTGTTTACATTCCAGTGCGGTGACCGCCCTTGCGACCCTGGGTGCTTTGACGAGCTCACTCTGCGCCATTTCAAGTCCGGCAAGATCGAATTCGGATGTTCCGTGTGGCACAGCAGCGGAAGACTGGTTCATCTCGTCCTTGAGATCAAAGCTCGCCATGTTGCAGACGAACTCGCCGGTCGCATCAACGTTTGCCGCGCTGTCCTTGTAGTTCGAAGATGAAAACATCACGATTGGCGGCGTATCGCAGACACAGTTGAAGAAACTGTAGGGCGCGAGATTCGGCTTGCCATCGGCGTCCAAAGTCGAAATCCAGCCAATTGGCCGTGGGGCCACGATTGCCTTGAATGGGTTATGCGGCAATCCGTGATTATTCTTTGCAGGTTCGTAGAACATGTCAGTCCTTGTCCGTCCAGGAGGATACAATGTCAGGCAGGTTGGGCCGCGGCCGCTCGACCGGCGGCTGGGTGGCAGTTCCTATATGAATGAAACCAGCGAACCGTTCTCCCTCCCCCGCACCGAGAAACCGGCTCGCCTCGTCATCGAAGCTGAACCATTCGGTGAGCCACTGCGAAGCGTATCCGCTCGCAGCCGCCGCAGTGATCAGGTTCATGCAAACGGCACCGGCGGAAAGCTGCTGCTCCCAAAGCGGGATCTTCGCATGTTCATGGGCCCGGCTCACCACACCGATGACACAGGGAGACCGTGAGAAGCGCGTAAGTTCCTTGTCGCGTTGCGCGTCATCCAGGGGGCCGGTCTTTTGCTCGTAAAGCCGCGCCAATTCAGCACCGATTACGTCCGCTTTGTCAGCGGGATAAATGATAAACCGCCATGGTGCCAATTTGCCGTGATCGGGAACCCTTGCCGCGATCGACAGAAGTGTTTCGAGTTCCGCCGCGTCCGGCCCCGGGCCAGACATGGTGACCGCCGGATGCGAGCGCCGGCTTTGGAGGAAACGAACGGTGTCCGGAGACCCTGAAGTATGGCCCGTCATCTGCCTGCCTTCCGAAATAGTTTCATCTGAAACTTTCTTCCTAATTGATTGACCGTAATTGTCAACTTCACAATAGCGGGTCTTGAATTTGCCCGATTTTGAGGCCCATTTGAAGGAAACAGGGCATACACAACCTCACAACTCTTGCAGCCGGGCGGGTTGAGCAATAATAAGTGGGCATGGTGAATACATTAAGCGATGTGAGCGGCTGGATGCCGGCGCGGTTTTCGGTACGCGTTGCTGTACTCCTTGCGGTTTGCTTGGGGCTGTCGATGAGTGTATCCGGTCTGGCGAATGCGCAGACCGCCGAAACACCGCCAGTGCCTGAAGCGAAGCCGGATTTGAGCCAGCCGCAAACGTCGCCGGCCCGCTCCATTGAAAATCTCCTGGACCGGGAACCGGAACCGCTGTTCTCCGACACACTGGTTCCCTATGCCCCGGCCTTTTCCTCAGAAGCCGGTGTCTCCGAAGGGCTTAATAAGGGCGCCATCTATCTGATGGCAAAGCTCACACGGGACAGCAAACCGCTTTATGACGGTCTGATCTGGCGGATTTACTCTGAAACCACGAATGCGGATGGGCGGCTGCAGCTGGTTGCGACATCCGAAGGTGGCGACGCCGAGTTCCGCCTCAATCCAGGCACATATCTGATCCACACAGCCTACGGCTACGCCCAGGCAACGAACCGCATCGTCATTGGCAAGGAAGTGATGTCCAAGATGGTCACGCTGAATGCCGGTGGCATCAAGTTCGATGCCTCCCTTCAAGACGGCGACAGTCTTGGTTCAGAACCTGTGTCCTTTGATGTTTACGGCATGGAATTCGACGAGCGCGGGGAACGGGACCTGATCGCCAGCAACGTCAAACCGGGCTCAATCGTCCGGTTGAATGCCGACACGTACCACGTGGTCAGCCGGTATGGCGATGTGAATGCGGTTATTCGAGCCGACATTCAGGTTCTGCCGGGAAAACTGACCGAAGCAACAATCTTCCATAAGGCAGCGGACATCACCTTGAAGTTGGTGAACGAGCGCGGCGGGGAAGCCATCGCCAATACAACATGGTCGGTGCTCAGCCCCGGCGGTGATGTGGTGGTTGAGGCAACCGGGGCATTCCCCGACTTTGTGCTTGCTGCCGGAGAATACGAAGCGGTGGCACGAAACAACGGCAGAACCTACCTGCACACGTTCGAGGTCACTCCCGGCGAAGACCGCGAAGTTGAAGTGGTCACCAGTATCAGCGAGCTGCTCAGCCGCCAGACGTCACAAAACTGAAGCTGCCTGTCCTTCTCCCGCTCATAAAAAAGGCTGCACCGATTTTCCAGTACAGCCTGCGATCATAAGACTATTCGGCGGGACGGTGGTTAGCGGTGCCGGCTCAACAGCCGTTGTTTCTTGTCGGGCGGCGCCATTTCCATAACCTTGGACTGAAGGAAGTCCATAACCTGCTTCTGATCCTTGAGACCGGAAATCGTCTCGTACGAGATCGGCGCTCCAGCACGTGCCGTGATTGCTTGCCCAAGGGTCCGGCGGAACTCACGAACATAAAGAGACAGTCGCAAGGTCAAGGAAAACCGGCTGACCAAGTGGAACAGCCAGGAATTCTGACCTTCAAAGTGGATGGGCAGCACCGTCGCTTTCGATGACCGGATCATCTTCGCCGTGAAAGTTTTCCAAGGCAGTTCTTCCGCTCGCCCGAAAGGCTGATGCGCGGTTGCAACGCCCCCGCCCGGGAACACGATAATTGTCGTGCCACCCGCCAAAAGCTCCAAGGCCTCTTTACGGGTCGCCATATTCGTCTTCAGCGCTTCCTTCGTTTCCTCAAAATCAACCGGAAGGGAAAACGGCCGGATTTCGGGAAGCTTGAGCAACTCATTGTTGATCATGATCTTGAACGGACGCCCAAGCTGCTCGGCTAAGGACAAGATCGCCAGACCATCCCCAATCCCGTAAGGGTGATTTGCAATCAGCACCAAAGGACCGTCCGGCACGTTTTTCGGCGGCCACTCACCGCTATCAACGGACACACGAATATTGATCAGGCGCAGAAGCTCGCTCCACATATAGTCCGTGGTCACGATTGAGTGTTTCCAGATCTCATAAAGATCAAGAAGCTTCCGTCGTCCTGATAGGTGTTCGATGGACCGGATAACCATACGCTTTACCGGATGATGATCCGGATTGGCATAACTGAATTCTGCGAAATCCACGGTAGCCGACTTTGTTGTTTCCATTGTCTACGCCAAGCTCGCCATCTCAAAATGGCGTAATTTAAACGCTCTAACAGACACTCTGTTGCAGTCTTATGACAACACACTGCCCTTAAGTAAAGGCAGTGTGCAAGCTGGCATTTTTTCCGTTAACAAAAAGTCCGCAGTGTCACTTGAGATCCGGCGGTGTCGCCTCGTCCACAAACGCGGCAACAGCTTCATCCAGCCCCATGGGTGTCTGGTCCTTTGAGCCGAGGCGCCGCACATTGACGGTTCGCTCTTCTGCTTCCCGCATGCCGCAGACCAGAATCACCGGAACCTTGGCAAGCGAATGCTCACGGACTTTGTAGTTGATCTTCTCGTTCCGGAAATCCGTCTCGACCTTCAGGCCTTTGGACTTCAGAAGATCGGCCACTTCCTGACCATAGGCATCGGCTTCGGAGGTAATCGTAGCAACGACGATCTGCAACGGCGAGAACCAAAGCGGGAAATGCCCGGCGTAGTTTTCGATCAGGATCCCGAGGAACCGCTCCATGGAGCCGCAGATGGCCCGGTGGATCATAACCGGTGTTTTCTTCTCACCATTGCTGTCGACATAAAACGCCCCGAAACGTTCCGGCAGATTGAAATCGACCTGGGTCGTCCCGCATTGCCATTCGCGGCCGATCGCATCCCGAAGCGTGTATTCGAATTTCGGACCGTAAAATGCCCCTTCGCCGGGAAGAATGTCGGTCTTCACACGGCCATCTGATTGCTCTTCGATCTGTTTCAGCACATCGGACATGATGCCTTCTGCATGATCCCAGTTTTCATCGGAACCAACGCGTTTTTCCGGCCGCGTCGACAGTTTGACGACGATCTCTTCAAAGCCGAAATCCTTATAAACCGACAGGATCAGATCGTTGATCTTCAAACATTCGTCAGCCATCTGCTCTTCGGTGCAGAAGACGTGGGCATCATCCTGGGTAAATCCGCGCACACGCATCAAGCCGTGCAAGGCGCCGGACGGCTCATAGCGGTGAACAACACCAAATTCGGACAAGCGCATCGGCAGGTCGCGGTAGCTCTTCAAACCGTGCTTGAAGATTTGAACATGGCCCGGGCAGTTCATCGGCTTAAGCGCGTAGACGCGATCGTCTTCGCTCTCTGGATCCGCGCTCTGAACGGCGAACATGTTCTCCTTGTACCAGCCCCAGTGGCCGGAGGTTTCCCAGAGCGAAGTATGCAGAACTTGCGGTGCATTCACTTCGTCATAGGTCCCGCGCAGGCGGCGGCGCTTATAGGCGATCAGATTCTGAAAGATGTCCCAGCCCTTGGGGTGCCAGAAGACGACACCCGGCCCCTCTTCCTGAAAGTGGAACAGGTCCATTTCCCGGCCAAGCTTGCGGTGATCGCGCTTTTCCGCTTCCTCCAGCATGTGGAGGTAGCCCTTCAGCTCTTTTTCGTTAGACCACGCGGTCGCATAAATACGGGTCAGCATTTCGTTATTGCTGTCACCACGCCAGTAGGCCCCTGCGACCTTCATCAGCTTGAAGGCATCGCCGATTTGCTTGGTGGAGACCATGTGCGGGCCACGGCACAGGTCCAGCCATTGGCCCTGCTTGTAAATGCGCAGTTCCTGATCTTCCGGAATGGCATCGACCAGCTCGACCTTATAATGCTCGCCCTTGGCTGCAAAATAAGTCTTGGCCTCTTCGCGGCTCCAGATTTCCTTGGTGAATTGCGCACCGCGCGCGATGATCTCGCGCATTTTCTTTTCAATGACCGGCAGCTCTTCCGGGGTGAACGGCCAATCGTCCCCGCTCTCGGGATGAACGCGCTTGAAGTCGTAGTAAAAACCGTTCTCGATGACCGGCCCAATGGTGACCTGCGTGCCCGGCCACAGTTCCTGAACAGCTTCGGCCATCACATGGGCGGCATCGTGGCGAATGAGCTCCAGCGCGCGCGGATCGTCCCGGGTCACAATTTCGATTTTGGCATCGGCGCTGATCGGATCGGACAGATCACGCAGCTCGCCGTCAATCGCCATGGCAACCGCTTTTTTCGCCAGCGATTTGGAAATGCTCGCAGCAACATCGGACCCGGTGGTGCCAGGGTCATAATCGCGCACGGAATTGTCGGGGAAAGTCAAATGTATCATCGTTTTCTCCAGCTCACTCCTGCAGACAAGGCAGGTAAGCGTTTGGTGTCTGTGGACGGACAAGCTGATAGGTGATTTCGCAAGAAACGGCAAGTCTCTGACCAGCAAACTTGGCCCAGTCGGCCGGAAGCATCCATAGGCGCGCAAGCTGACCGGAAGCTGAACAACGCCGCCTGTGTGATAACATTCGTTCAGAACACGCCGCGACATGAACCGAATGACACAACCAGGTATCTAGTCGAGCCGCTGCTCCTTTGGGATATGGCCGCCCGTCCAGCGGCCGTACCTCCAAGGCAAGTACCAGCTCGCAGTTTCAGGAAGAACCTCCGGCACCGGATCAAACCCCGAAGCACCCCACGGATTGCAACGCAGGATCCGCGACAGGCCGAGCCAACCACCAGCCCAAAATCCAAACCTGCGGATTGCCTGTTCTGTATAGTCGGAGCAAGTGGGCGCATAGCGGCAGGCTCTGCCCATGACAAGTGACAAGCTGTGCCGGTACAGCCAGATGAGACCGATGGCAGCCCGTGATGGCCAGGAGAGCCGGTCCGAAGAAAGCCGTTTGTTTTGATCTGACGGGCGGCACATGCGCTTAAGCCGCCGCGCCGTCCTTGGATGCGTTCGCGGTGATCTGATCGAGTGCATCGACAACCGCGTCAAACGTCAGCAGTGTTGATGCGTGGCGGGCCTTGTATTCCCTCACCGGCTCTAGATACTTCAGATCCTCAAACCGGCCCTGCGGTGCCGGTCCGTTTTCCTTCAGCATGGCGTGCATGGTGGTCTTGAGCGCCCGCAGTTCATCCGCCGACGCACCAACGACGTGCTGAGCCATGATCGAGCTTGAAGCCTGGCCCAAAGCGCATGCTTTCACGTCATGGGCAAAATCCGTGACCACGCCGCCCTTGAGACACAAGTCCACGACCACGGTGGATCCGCAAAGCTTGGAATGGGCCTTCGCACTTGCATCTGGGTTCTCCAACCGGCCCACATGCGGAATGTTGCCTGCGAACTCGAGGATCTTCGAATTGTAAATATCGTCGAGCATTCTCGCCTCTTCGTGAAAGCCGGTGAACAAGTGCCACATTGCGGGCGCGATCCATTCCTATATATAGATCAGTCGCCGTAGCAATTCTGCAATAGGCAGAGTGGTCGCAGTTGGCAACACAAGGCGCTGTAAGTGCGTTTGATGCCGGCCAAACCCGCTCAGAAACTGAGCGTTCGCTTTTTGCGATTATTATGATAAGGCTCCCCGGCTTTGGGGCAAATTTCATGATCTGTGCAAAGGCTAACGCCGTATGACGAGTGACAAGGGTAAATTTGCGAGGATCCCCATGGACGCTGTCCTCAAGCCGGTAGAAAAAAAATTCGAACGTAAATCTCCAGACCAATTGCAACGACCAAGCCGCGAAGAAGCGGAAGCGGCCGTGCGCACACTATTGGCCTGGACCGGAGACGATCCGGAGCGCGAAGGCCTCGTGGAAACGCCGAAACGCGTCGTAAAGGCGTTGACGCAGCTCTATGGCGGCTATTTCGAAGATCCGATCGAGCATCTGGAACGCACGTTTGAAGATGTAGGGGGCTATCAGGATATCGTGCTCGTGCGCGGCATTCCGTTCCATTCCCATTGTGAGCACCATATGCTGCCCTTTATCGGTGAAGCGCATATCGCCTATTATCCGGCAGAGGGCGTCGTCGGACTGTCGAAGCTCGCGCGGGTCGTGGACATCTATGCGAAGCGCCTTCAAACCCAGGAAAACTTGACTGCGCAGATCGCATCGGCCATTGACGATACCCTCGCTCCGCGTGGATTGGCTGTCATGCTGGAAGCTGAGCATCAGTGCATGACCATGCGCGGCGTTCAAAAACCCGGTGTTTCGACGATCACGACCCAGTTTACAGGTGTGTTTCAAGACGATGCGGCCGAACAGGCCAAGTTCATGACGATGGTACGCGGCAAGGGCGGCTGACACTCTCCTTCCTTGCCGGCAACTATTCCAGGCAAGGATTTCCCGACCGATGTGCGATATTTGTTTTTCCGAACGCGGTGAAAAGTCCGTGGTCGAAACCGGTGACTTGCTGATGCCGAAATTCGACCACGACGGACTTATTGCCGCTGTTGTAACTGATGCCGGGACGGGAGACGTCCTGATGCTCGGGTACATGAATGCGGAAGCTTTAAAACGCACCATAGAAACCGGAGAGGCCTGGTACTGGAGCCGCTCGAGGCAGTCATACTGGAAAAAAGGCGAAACTTCCGGGCAAGTCCAGAAGGTGCATCAGATCCTGACCGATTGTGATCAGGACGCGCTTGTTCTCAAGGTTACGGTCGGCGGAAACGGGGCAACTTGCCATGTGGGCTACCGCTCGTGCTTCTTCCGCGAAATTGATGCAACCGATGGCTCTGCCATGAAGCTGAAAAAGGTGGAAGCGGACCGGGTTTACGATCCGGAAGACGTGTACGGAAAATCCTGATCGGCTAAATGCGTCCGGGCATCTCTGTGCCCGGACCTTGCTCGTCTTGAACGATACGCTTTTGGGCGGCGATCAGGCGGTCGTGATGTAGCTGCGCATTTGCTCAGCTTCCAGTTCAACCTGAGCTATCTTGTGCTTGACGACATCACCAATCGAGATAACGCCTGTCAGTTTGCCGTCCTTAACGACCGGCACGTGGCGGAAACGGCCTTGCGTCATGCGCGCCATGACCTCGTTCACGCTGTTTTCCTCTGAACAGGTGACAACCTCCTTGGTCATCACCGAGGAGACAGGGCTGTTCAACGCACTGCTGCCTTGTGTGCCGAGAACCCTGACAATATCACGTTCCGACACAATACCCTCAATTTCCATATCGCCATTGCAGACCACAACAGCACCAATCTTGTGCTTGGCCAAGGTTTCGCAGATCTCAATCAACGGCGAATCCTTATGCGCGGTTATCGTCTCGTGGCCCTTCCCACTCAAGATCGCGGCTACGGTCATGCGCAAAACCTCCCTCGGCATGAATCAACCGCCCAACGGCGGGTGACCATCATTGCAAAAAAAAACGTCTGCGCAAACAGGGGACGTGCCCTTGTTTAAACACGGCGCTGCGGCACGGGATCAAAGAAGGGGAACAGGGCAAGACCGGCGACAAACCCGCCGATATGCGCCTGCCAGGCGATGCTCGAACCCTGTCCGCCGCTCATCAACCCGAAAAACAGGTTGAGACCAAACCAAACAGCGACAAAAACCAGGACCTGTTGATTACGGAAGCACTCAGAAAGGGGTTGAGCCGGCACATAATAAGCGGCTTGATCAGACCGGCGGAACGCCCCAAGCGGCCCGCCCAGTTCAAAGACAAACCGGATTGCGGCAGCCATCTGTCCGGATACAGCGGCCGACGCGCCGATCATTGGCGCCGCCTCCCCCCAATGTGTCCCGATATGAGCCAGCGCGCCCCCAACGGAACAAAAGGCAGAGAAGACCAAAAACCGCCCTGCGCCGAACCGGCGCGCGACGGCGCTGCCGAAAATCGCCATCCAAAGCAGGTTGAAGATAATGTGCATGGCACCGCCATGCAGCAAGCTATAGGTGACGAATGACCAGGCATTGGACAGGAGCGTCAGGGGTCCGGATTGCGCAAGCACCGCTGGGAGATATTTGGCGGGCCAGAAACCTGCGTAGTAGACCAGGATATTGTCCCATGCCGTGGGCAATACAAAGCTGCGGACCAAGTGAATGAGGATGAGCGCCACACTCAGCCAGATGATGATTTTCGGCAGATTGACCGCAGGCGGCTGAGAAGGTCTCTGCTGCCGCTGGCGTTCGCTCTCCTCACGCAGCCTGCGTTCGCGCTCTTCGTCAAACTGATAAACGTTCATGGGTATCCGGCCTTGTTACAAGCTTAGTTCTATCCACGATCTGGAACAAAACAAAGGCTGCGTTTCGTTCACAGTGTGCACCTTTGAAACATAGAGTGAATGGCTTGACGGGCACGCCTGCCAATTCAAGAAAAACGCCGGCGGCCATTAGCGGCAACCGGCGTTTTCCTTGCCCCACAATTCGGCCGCGTCCCCACACGCCCAAACCGGACCCCCCTGTCAGACAGGACCGGCGCTCTTTTGTCCGGCGCAGCTCTTGTGTGGCTGTACCTACCGACAGGCGGCCTGGTCTTCAACACTGGCAGCCTCCCGCCCGCCAATATCCTGAACAGAACGTAAATCTGCCAAACAGCGCATCAACGCTCAAGCTTAACCCGCCATTAACCCTAACAAGCCGTTAACGGCCAAATTCGCATTGCGATACGGTGAGTTGGCATGCCGTCTGCAACGTTCCCGTCAAACACTGCAAACGGCAACAATGTGTCCCGCTTTGAAACAAGACGTGTCTTGAGACGAAACAGCGGACAAAAATGGGAACGAGGCGTAGTCAAATGAAACACGGTGTAACCCAAACCCTCTACTCATATTGGGATTCTCTGCGCGGTGCCCGTCCCGCACCGAACCGCAGCGAAATCGACCCGGGTGAAATCCGCGGCCTGTTGGGTGACACGTTCATTCTTGAGACAAACGGACCGCGTGATGTGCGCTATCGTCTTGCCGGAACCCGCCTTTGTTCAGCTCATTGCCGCGAATTGAAAGGACGCAACTTTCTGCGCGGATGGAGCATGAAAGACCGTGAGGCCCTGGAAAGCCTGATTGCAGCTATCACCGAAGATGCGGCTGCAGCCGTTGTCGGCATAAATGGCCACACCGAGCGAGGACAGGTCCTGCAGATGGAAATGGTCCTCCTGCCGCTAAACGTTCCCGGCGAAGGACGCATTCGCATCCTTGGCGCCTGCACTCCAATGGACAAGCCCTACTGGATGGGACTGCACCCGATTCTCAAGCAGTCCATTTCCAGCCTCCGGCTCGTTTGGCCGGACGAGCGGCCATACTTTGCAGACGATCGTGTAGGCGTTAATCCGATTATGCCGCGGTTCACCGCAGAGGGCGTTTCAATGCCAACATCGGCCCTGCCGACCGGCGCAGAGCGAAAAGTTGGCCATCTGACGGTATATTCAGGCGGAAAGTCCTAGACCTTTTGGCGTGTAAGGTACACTCTTACACATCATTAACCCCACCTCCCTAATGTGCATTAGGGAATTTTCGCGATTCTCAGATGTGGGGGATGCGCTTTTGCGCATGGTTTTGGATAAAGCAGGCATGAGCGCCGGATTGGCACCAGCAACAGAGGGAAGCAAATCGCTTCAGGTCACAGACCGCCGCCGGCACCAACGGGTTCAGGTGAATATACTTGGCCGTTTCATGCTGGAGGACCGCCGGGAATATCCATGTCAGGTGATTGATATGTCACCTGGCGGCATGGCCATGATCACCCCCGTATCCGGCCACGTTGGGGAGCGCGTTGTTGCATACCTGGACCATCTGAGCCGTGTGGAGGGCCGTGTGTCCCGTCTCATTGACGGCGGCTTCGCGGTCGAATTGCGCAACACCGCCCGGAAACGGGATAAAATCGCCAATATCCTCACTTGGCTTGCCAATCGCGACGAACTCAATCTTCCCGAAGACCGTCGGCACGACCGCTTTGTTCCCAAAAATCCAATGACCAAAATGGTCCTGCCGGACGGCAGCGACCATATGTGCCGGATTATTGATGTATCTCTGTCCGGAGCAGCAATCGCGACCGATGTCATGCCGGAAATGGGCGACGTCATCAAGCTGGGCAAAATGCGCGCCCGTGTCGTCCGCGGGATTGAGGGGGGAATTGCGGTGGAATTTGCAGCAGTTCAGAGCCGTGAGCTGCTTGAACACCACATTTCCGCGACCGACGACTAACAACGCCCCCGGTAGCCTTGTGGCCGCTCTCACGAGATCTCCATGAAATAGTCTTTGGGGCCCAATGCCCGCCCAAGGCGCTGCGCTCTTCGATTTCGGCGGCAACTGAGATCAATTGTTGCCAAATCGCTTGCACAGAGCCGATGCGGGCATGAGAACCGCTGCGGACCGGCAAGACATTCTTCAATCCGGTTCGGATGCCTCAAGGCAGCTTCCCAAAATCCTCAAAACTATCAATGAGAATTCTTTTAAGTCTTTGGAACACATGGCCTTCATGAGTGCTCATGAACGCTTGGTCTTCAAAAAAATTTGGGCGTTATCGAACTTTTTAAGCCGCGCCCGGACGCCTGACTGATAGGCCAGGCGCATCATCCAGCCAAGCCCTTCCTTAATTACGAGACCCTAATACGCCAACAGGGAAACTGAATTCATGTCGTAAAAACAATAACTAACTTGAGATAGTTACAATTTTAGACAAGTTTGAATCGACTTATCTT
>NZ_SMLZ01000069.1 GCF_009711415.1 Roseibium denhamense | reverse complement strand
GGCGTCGTCGCATCCATCATCGAGTAATCGGTGTATTGCTGCCGGGTTTCGGCCCGGCAGCACGCCTCTCTAGGCTTGCAGCCGCAAGGCCGACGGGGTATCAGGAGCAAGATCGCGATAGTGGTCGACCTGAAGGGGTATAGCTCAGCTGGTAGAGCGACGGTCTCCAAAACCGTAGGTCGCGGGTTCGAACCCTGCTGCCCCTGCCAAAATTGCTCTTGATTTGTTTGCCTCGAGGGCTTAAACAGTTTCCTCGAGTGAGGCGCGCGAATGATGTTCGCGCGCCCACTCGTATTTAACAGACCGGACTTGGAATGGCGAAGACCAATCCCTTTAAATTTATCCAGGAAGTGCGCACCGAAACGTCCAAGGTGACGTGGCCGACGCGCCGGGAGACCGCCGTGACCACCGTTATGGTGTTCATCATGGTGATGATCGCATCGATCTTCTTTCTCATCGCGGATCAGCTGATGAGCTGGGGGATCGGTCTGTTGCTGGGTATTGGCGGCTAATTCCGCCGCCGCCGGTCTTTTAGAAAAGAACAAGAAACGGAACTGATATCCATGGCCAAGCGCTGGTACATTGTGCACGCCTATTCGAATTTCGAGAAAAAGGTCGCCGAGTCCATTCGCGAAAAGGCCGAGCAGAAAGGTTTGTCCGATCTGTTTGAAGAGATCCTCGTTCCGATGGAAAAAGTCGTCGAAGTGCGCCGGGGCCGCAAGGTCGATGCCGAGCGCAAGTTTTTTCCGGGATACGTCCTGGTCAAAATGGACATGACGAACGAGGCGTTCCACCTGATCAAGGATACGCCGAAAGTAACCGGGTTCCTGGGCGCGGATCAAAAGCCGATGCCGATCCCGGAAAAGGAAGCGCTTCGCATCATCAATCAGGTGCAAGAGGGCGTGGACCGGCCGAAGCCGTCCGTCAGCTTCGAGGTTGGCGAGCAAGTGCGCGTGTCCGATGGTCCGTTTGCCTCGTTTTCCGGCCTCGTTGAGGAAGTGGACGACGAGCGTGCGCGCCTCAAGGTTGCGGTTTCGATCTTCGGCCGGGCAACGCCGGTTGAACTGGAATTCGGTCAGGTCGACAAGCTCTGACTGTTTGCCGCCGGTTAGGCGGTTTGAGAGCCTGGGCGATAAACTTGTCCGGGATAGTCGGTGGAAGGTTGGGGTGCCCATCGCCGGGTGCCCAAAAGGGCCAGACCACCACCTCCCATGCTGGCGGATTGCCGTCCGCCCATGAATGAATGGAGAGCAAAATGGCGAAAAAAATTGAAGGCTTCCTGAAGCTTCAGGTGCCGGCTGGTTCTGCCACTCCGTCCCCGCCGATTGGTCCGGCGCTGGGTCAGCGTGGTTTGAACATCATGGAATTCTGTAAGGCGTTTAACGCGCAGACCCAGGATGTCGAAAAAGGCGCTCCGTGCCCAACCGTCATCACATACTACTCCGACAAGTCTTTCACGTTTGAAGTGAAGACCGCTCCGGTCAGCTTCTTCCTGAAAAAGGCAGCGAAGATCCAAAAAGGGTCGACCACACCGGGCAAAGGCACAATCGCATCCGTGACCAAGAGCCAGGTCAAGGAAATCGCGGAAGCCAAGATGAAAGACCTGAACGCCAACGACATCGAAGCAGCGATGCTGATGGTCGAAGGCTCCGCCCGCTCCATGGGCCTCGAGGTAACGGAGTAAGATCATGGCGAAGGTTGGAAAACGTATTAAAGCAGCGCGTGAAGGCATCGACCGTAACAAGCTGTACTCTCTTTCTGAGGCCGTTAGCCTTCTGAAAGAGCGCTCCAAGACGAAATTTGACGAATCTGTTGAAGTTGCGATCAACCTGGGCGTTGATCCGCGTCATGCTGACCAGATGGTCCGCGGCGTATGCGTCCTTCCGAATGGCACGGGCAAGTCCGTGCGCGTTGCAGTTTTTGCACGCGGCGACAAGGCCGAGGAAGCCAAGGCTGCAGGTGCCGACATTGTCGGTGCTGAAGAGCTGGTTCAGGAAGTACAGGGCGGCAACATCAACTTTGACACCGTCATCGCGACCCCGGATATGATGCCGCTTGTCGGCCGTCTCGGTAAGGTGCTCGGCCCGCGTGGCATGATGCCAAACCCGAAGGTCGGAACGGTTACCCCGGACGTTTCCAAGGCGATTAATGACGCCAAGGGCGGTGCTGTTCAGTTCCGCGTGGAAAAGGCGGGTATCGTTCACGCTGGTGTTGGCAAGGTCTCGTTCTCCGAAGACAAGATCTCCGAGAACATCAAGGCTTTGGTCGACGCCGTGCAGAAAGCCAAGCCGACCGGCGCAAAAGGCACCTACATGAAGCGCGTTGCCCTGTCCTCCACGATGGGCCCGGGCGTGAAGGTAGATCTGGCAACTGTTGCCGGTGAGTGATCCGTCAAACGGATCTAAAATGAGATTTCAGCCGTATGGCTGAATAGATCCGGCGGTCCGCCGCCGGATTGCCCTGTCCGAGACTGCAGGTGCCGGGAGACCGGCTTAAGCCGAAAAGGCCTGCATAGATGGGTGAGAACTGTTTCTCCGCGATGGCGGGCAAAAAGTTCGAACCAGCCTTGCCGAACTGATTGTGAGGTAAGGGGACAGGACCCTGAGCGTCGTCTTTCAAGACGGTTCCGGGTTCGGAGCCACCTTAGGACGGCAAGGTAAACCGGCGGCGGGAACGCCGCCAAATGGAGAAGGCAAGTGGAAAGAGCGGAAAAGCACGAGTTCGTGACTGCTATCAACGCTGAGCTGGCGGGAGCCAGCACCGTTGTGGTCGCGCACTATGCAGGCCTTTCGGTTGCTCAGATGACCGCCCTGCGCTCATCTGTACGCGAAGCCGGTGGCTCTGTAAAAGTCGCAAAAAACCGTCTTGTGAAACTCGCCCTCAAAGGCACAGACCTTGAGCACATCTCCGACCTGTTTCAGGGCCCGACCGTACTCGTCTACTCCGACGATCCGGTAGCCGCTCCTAAAGCAGCCGTCGATTTCGCTAAGGCAAACGATAAGTTTGAAATCCTTGGCGGTGCTCTCGGCACGACAAACCTGAACCCGGAAGGCGTCAAGTCTCTGGCAACCATGCCGTCGCTCGATGAGCTGCGTGCGAAACTGGTTGGCATGATCCAGACACCGGCTTCCCGGATCGCTCAGGTTGTCAACGCACCGGCCGGGCAGCTCGCCCGCGTCTTCAATGCGTATGCCACGAAGGACGAGGCCGCATAAGGCGACCAAATACACTGTCTATACAACCACTATTGGTTCGAACTTAAGGTACTAAGAAAATGGCTGATCTTGAAAAGCTCGTAGAAGAACTGTCCGCATTGACCGTTATGGAAGCGGCTGAACTGTCCAAGCTTCTGGAAGAGAAGTGGGGCGTTTCTGCTGCTGCTCCTGTTGCAGTTGCAGGTGTTGCTGCAGCTGGCGGCGAAGCAGCTGCTGCTGAAGAGCAGACTGAATTCGACGTTGTTCTGGCTTCTGCTGGTGACAAGAAAATCAACGTCATCAAAGAAGTCCGTGCAATCACCGGTCTTGGCCTGAAAGAAGCTAAAGAGCTCGTCGAAAGCGCTCCGAAGGCGGTCAAAGAAGGCGTTGCCAAGGACGAAGCGGAAGAGCTGAAGAAGAAGCTGGAAGAAGCAGGCGCTTCTGTCGAGCTTAAGTAATCAGGGCTTAAGCCCTATACGGTCCCGGTTTGCCGGGGCCGTTTCTTGCCCCGGCGGGTCTGACCCGTTTCCGGGGCAAACGTCCCGCTAGGGCAAGGTGTAGTCAGCAAGAGCTGGGATGCATCGTTCTAGCACCCCATAGACCGGTCAGTTTGATAGGCAAGCTGATCAGATTGGGGGACGGTTTTCCGAAGCGCCCGGGCAGATAGCCCGATTGGACAAGGGGCGTTTCGGGAAGCCGTTACCCGGCCGATACGAGGAGCGACAATGACCCAAACGTTCAACGGTCGCAAAAAGGTCCGTAAATACTTCGGATCAATCCGCGATGTTGCGGCTATGCCGAACCTGATTGAGGTTCAAAAAGCATCTTATGACCAATTCCTCCAGGTCGACGAGATGCCGGGCGGCGGCCGAAAAAATGAAGGCCTGGAAGCTGTCTTCCAGTCCGTGTTCCCGATTTCCGATTTTGCGGGAACATCCCTCCTGGAATTTGTTTCCTACGAATTTGAAGCTCCGAAATACGACGTAGATGAGTGCCGCCAGCGCGACATGACCTTCGCTGCGCCGCTGAAGGTGACCCTGCGCCTGATCGTATTCGATGTTGACGAAGACACCGGAGCGAAGTCCGTCAAGGACATCAAGGAACAAGACGTCTACATGGGCGACATGCCGTTCATGACAGACAACGGTACGTTCATTGTGAACGGTACCGAGCGCGTGATCGTGTCCCAGATGCATCGGTCTCCTGGCGTGTTCTTTGATCACGACAAGGGCAAGACCCATTCCTCCGGTAAGCTCCTGTTCGCAGCCCGCGTCATTCCTTACCGCGGCTCTTGGCTCGACATCGAATTTGACGCCAAGGACATCGTCCACGCCCGTATCGACCGGCGCCGGAAGATCCCGGTAACGTCCTTGCTGATGGCGCTTGGTCTCGACGGTGAGGAAATCCTCAATACGTTCTACAAGCGGATCGACTACGCCCGCCAAAAGGATGGCTCCTGGCGGATGCCGTTTGACGGTGACCGTTTGAAGGGCACCAAGGCGTCTTACGACTTCATCGATGCCGATAGCGGCGATGTCGTGATCGAAGGCGGCCGCAAGATCACCGCCCGGACAATCAAGCAGCTCGCCGAAAAGGGCGTGACCGCTCTGAAGGTGACCGATGAAGATCTGCACGGCCAGTATCTGGCCGAAGATGTCGTCGACATGCAGACTGGTGAGATTTACGCCGAAGCAGGTGAGGAAATCACCGGCAAGGTGCTCGAGGAACTGGTTGAGCGTGGCTACCACGACCTCGTGGTCCTGGACATCGACCATGTGAACACGGGCCCTTATATCCGCAACACGCTGTCCGCAGACAAGAACGAGTCGCGTGAAGACGCACTGTTCGACATCTACCGGGTCATGGGTCCGGGTGAACCGCCGACCATCGACACGGCAGAGGCCATGTTCCAGTCGCTGTTCTTCGATGAAGAGCGCTATGACCTGTCCGCGGTTGGCCGCGTGAAGATGAACATGCGTCTCGACGTTGATGCGGAAGACACCGTCCGCGTTCTGCGCAAGGAAGACATCCTGGAAGTTATCCGGGTCCTGCTTGAGCTGCGCGACGGTAAAGGCGACATCGACGACATCGACAACCTGGGCAACCGCCGTGTTCGCTCCGTTGGCGAGTTGATGGAAAACCAGTACCGTGTTGGCCTTCTGCGCATGGAACGGGCGATCAAAGAGCGGATGAGCTCCGTCGAGATCGACACCGTGATGCCGCAGGACCTGATCAATGCGAAACCGGCAGCCGCTGCCGTCCGCGAATTCTTCGGCTCCTCGCAGCTGTCGCAGTTCATGGACCAGACCAACCCGTTGTCGGAAGTCACCCACAAGCGCCGTCTCTCGGCTCTTGGACCGGGCGGCTTGACCCGTGAACGCGCAGGCTTTGAAGTCCGCGACGTTCACCCGACACATTACGGACGTATCTGCCCGATTGAGACCCCGGAAGGTCCGAACATCGGTCTGATCAACTCGCTGGCGACCTTCGCCCGTGTCAACAAATACGGCTTCATCGAAAGCCCGTACCGCAAAGTGAAAGACGGCACGGTCACCAACGACGTGGTCTACCTCTCCGCTATGGAAGAGGCCAAACACTACGTTGCTCAGTCGAACGCCGTTTATGATGCGGACGGCCGCTTCACCGAAGAGCTGATCACCTGCCGTCACGCCGGTGAAAACATGATGGTTCCGTCCGACAAGGTCGACCTCATGGACGTTTCGCCGAAGCAGCTTGTGTCAGTTGCGGCCGCGCTCATTCCGTTCCTTGAGAACGATGACGCGAACCGCGCTCTCATGGGCTCGAACATGCAGCGTCAGGCCGTGCCTCTGGTTCGTGCCGAAGCGCCGTTTGTCGGCACCGGTATGGAGCCGATCGTTGCCCGGGATTCCGGTGCGGCTATTGGAGCGCGCCGGGCAGGGGTGGTCGATCAGGTGGATGCGACCCGTATCGTTATCCGCGCGACCGAAGATCTCGACCCGGGCAAGTCCGGCGTTGACATCTACCGTCTGCAGAAGTTCCAGCGCTCCAACCAGAACACCTGCATCAACCAGCGCCCGCTGGTTCGTGTTGGTGACAAGGTTCACAAGGGCGACATTATCGCCGACGGTCCGTCGACCGATCTTGGTGATCTGGCGCTCGGCCGGAACGTGCTGGTCGCGTTCATGCCTTGGAACGGCTACAACTTCGAGGATTCAATCCTCTTGTCCGAGCGCATCGTTTCTGACGATGTCTTCACCTCCATTCACCTCGAGGAATTCGAAGTGATGGCGCGTGATACGAAGCTTGGGCCGGAAGAAATCACCCGCGACATTCCGAACGTATCGGAAGAAGCGCTGAAGAACCTCGATGAAGCTGGCATCGTTTATATTGGCGCCGAGCTGAACCCGGGCGACATCCTCGTCGGCAAGATCACACCGAAGGGCGAAAGCCCGATGACGCCGGAAGAAAAACTCCTGCGCGCCATCTTCGGTGAGAAGGCCTCCGACGTGCGTGACACGTCCCTGCGCCTGCCGCCAGGGGTTTCCGGTACCGTTGTCGAAGTTCGCGTCTTCAACCGCCACGGCGTTGAAAAAGACGAACGCGCGATGGCCATCGAGCGTGAGGAAATCGAACGTCTTGCAAAAGACCGTGACGATGAGCAGGCGATCCTTGACCGCAACGTCTATGGACGTCTGGCCGAGATGCTGATGGACAAGGTAGCTGTCGCCGGACCGAAGGGCTTCAAGAAGGACACGCAACTGACCGGGGACGTTCTTAACGACTTCCCGCGCTCGCAGTGGTGGCAGTTTGCCACTGACGACGAGAAGTTCATGTCCGAAATCGAAGCTCTGCGCGGTCAGTATGACGACAGCCGCAAACGTCTTGAGCAGCGGTTCATCGACAAGGTCGAGAAACTGCAGCGCGGTGACGAATTGCCGCCAGGCGTCATGAAGATGGTCAAGGTCTTCGTTGCCGTGAAGCGCAAGCTTCAGCCGGGCGACAAGATGGCCGGCCGTCACGGTAACAAGGGCGTGGTCTCCAAGATCAACCCTTGTGAAGACATGCCGTTCCTGGAAGATGGCACGCATGTTGACATCGTTCTCAACCCGCTTGGTGTTCCCTCGCGCATGAACGTCGGTCAGATCCTTGAGACCCATATGGGCTGGGCCTGCCGCGGTATGGGCTTGCGCATCGGCGAAATGTACGATGAGTACCGGAAAACCGGCGAGATCGAGAAGCTTCGTGGCAAGGTCATCGAGATCTACGGCGACAACATGAAGGGCGACAACGTCAAGGAATTTGACGATGAAGGCGTCGTCCGCCTAGCAGAGCAGCTGAAGAAGGGCGTGTCCATTGCGACACCGGTCTTCGACGGTGCCCGCGAACCTGATGTTGTCGATGCGCTGAAGATTGCCGATTTCGACACCAGCGGTCAGTCGACCCTGTTCGATGGCCGGACCGGTGAGGAATTCGACCGCAAGGTGACCGTGGGCTATATCTATATGCTCAAGCTTCACCACTTGGTCGACGACAAGATCCACGCCCGTTCGATTGGCCCATACTCGCTCGTCACCCAGCAGCCGCTCGGTGGTAAGGCGCAGTTCGGTGGCCAGCGCTTCGGGGAGATGGAGGTCTGGGCGCTTGAAGCCTACGGTGCAGCTTACACGCTGCAGGAAATGCTTACGGTCAAGTCGGATGACGTTGCCGGCCGTACGAAGGTCTACGAGGCCATCGTCCGCGGCGACGACACCTTCGAGGCCGGCATTCCGGAGAGCTTCAACGTGCTTGTGAAGGAAATGCGGTCCCTGGGTCTCAACGTTGAACTTCAACGAACCGATGTACCCGCGATTGGCGAGGAAGAAGCTGCAGACGCTGCAGAATAACCCCGGCAACGGACCCCTTTAGACTGAAATGCCGGTTCCGGGGAGGTAAGCTGACCTTACCTCCCGGCCGAGCATCGAAGGAGACGGATCATGAATCATGAGGTCATGAACCTGTTCAATCAGCAGGCTCCCACACAGACCTTCGACAATATCAAGATCTCTCTGGCTAGCCCCGAGAAGATCCTGTCCTGGTCATTCGGTGAGATCAAAAAGCCGGAAACCATCAACTACCGGACATTCAAGCCGGAGCGTGATGGTCTTTTCTGCGCCCGCATCTTTGGCCCGATCAAGGACTACGAATGTCTTTGCGGCAAATACAAGCGTATGAAATACAAAGGCGTCATCTGCGAGAAGTGTGGCGTGGAAGTCACCTTGTCGCGCGTGCGCCGTGAACGGATGGGCCACATTGAGCTGGCCGCACCTGTCGCCCACATCTGGTTCCTGAAGTCCCTGCCGAGCCGCATTGGTCTGCTGCTCGACATGACCCTAAAGGATCTGGAACGCGTTCTGTATTTTGAGAACTATGTCGTACTGGAACCGGGCCTGACTCCGCTCAAGCAGCACCAGCTTCTGTCTGAAGAAGACTTCGTCGCCGCTCAGGACGAGTATGGCGAAGATGCCTTCACGGCGATGATCGGTGCGGAAGCGATCCGCGAGATCCTGATGTCGATGGATCTTGAGCGCGAGTCCGAAAAACTCCGCCAGGAAATTGCCGAAGCAACGACCGAGCTGAAGCCGAAGAAGCTGGCAAAGCGCCTGAAGGTCATCGAAGCCTTCATGGAATCCGGTAACCGCCCGGAGTGGATGATCATGACTGTTGTTCCGGTCATCCCGCCGGATCTTCGTCCTCTGGTTCCGCTCGATGGCGGCCGGTTCGCGACATCGGATCTCAACGATCTGTACCGCCGCGTGATCAACCGGAACAACCGTCTGCGCCGCCTGATGGAACTGCGTGCCCCGGACATCATCATCCGGAACGAGAAGCGCATGCTTCAGGAATCCGTTGACGCTCTGTTCGACAACGGCCGCCGTGGCCGTGTCATCACAGGTGCCAACAAGCGTCCGCTGAAGTCGCTGTCCGACATGCTGAAAGGCAAGCAGGGCCGCTTCCGTCAGAACCTTCTTGGTAAGCGCGTTGACTATTCCGGCCGTTCGGTAATCACCGTGGGTCCGGAACTCAAGCTTCACCAGTGTGGATTGCCGAAGAAAATGGCGCTTGAGCTGTTCAAGCCGTTCATCTATTCGCGCCTCGACGCCAAGGGCTTCTCTTCAACCGTCAAGCAGGCGAAGAAGCTCGTTGAAAAAGAGCGTCCGGAAGTCTGGGATATCCTGGATGAGGTGATCCGCGAGCACCCGGTTCTCTTGAACCGCGCGCCGACGCTTCACCGTCTTGGGATTCAGGCGTTCGAACCGACCCTGATCGAAGGCAAGGCAATCCAGTTGCACCCGCTCGTCTGTTCGGCGTTCAACGCTGACTTCGATGGTGACCAGATGGCTGTTCACGTTCCGCTGTCGCTCGAAGCGCAGCTGGAAGCGCGGACGCTGATGATGTCCACGAACAACATTCTGCACCCCGCCAACGGTGGTCCGATCATTGTGCCGTCTCAGGATATTGTTCTGGGTCTCTATTATCTGTCCATCATGGCAGAGAAAGAGCCGGGCGAAGGTATGGCTTTCGGTGATATCGGCGAGATTCACCATGCATTGGCCAACAAGGTCATCACGCTGCATACGAAGATCAAGGGCCGTTTCAAGTCCATCGATGCCGAAGGCAACCCAACTTCGGAAATCTTCGAGACGACTCCCGGCCGGATGCTGATCGCGGAGCTGCTGCCAAAGCACCATGAAGTGCCGTTCGATGTGGCCAACAAGTTGATGACCAAGAAGGACATCTCCAAGATGATCGACACGGTTTACCGTGCGTGCGGTCAGAAGGAGACGGTTATCTTCTGTGACCGGATCATGCAGCTCGGCTTCAAGAATGCTTGTAACGCTGGCATTTCCTTCGGCATGGACGACATGCAGATCCCTGATGCCAAGCAGAAGCTGGTGGCAGAAACCTCTGCACTCGCAACAGAGTACGAGCAGCAGTACAATGACGGTCTGATCACCCAGGGCGAGAAGTACAACAAGGTTGTCGACGCCTGGGCTAAATGTACCGACAAGATTGCTGATGAGATGATGGCCCGCATTAAGGCGGTCCAGATGGATGAGGAAACCGGACGTCAAAAGCCGATGAACTCGGTCTACATGATGTCGCACTCCGGTGCGCGTGGTTCGCCTCAGCAGATGAAACAGCTCGCCGGTATGCGCGGTCTTATGGCCAAGCCGGACGGGTCGATCATTGAGAACCCGATCATCTCGAACTTTAAAGAAGGCCTCTCGGTTCTCGAGTACTTCAACTCCACCCACGGTGCCCGTAAGGGTCTGGCCGACACGGCGTTGAAGACTGCGAACTCCGGTTACCTGACCCGCCGTCTGGTGGACGTTGCCCAGGACAGCATCATCCTTGAACAGGATTGCGGTTCCGAGCGCGGCATCACCGTGGCTCCGATCGTGGACGCCGGTAACGTCATCGCCTCCTTGGGCATGCGTATTCTTGGCCGCACCACGGCGGAAGATGTGATCAACAACGCCACCGGCGAAATGATTGTTCCGAAAGGAACGCTCATCGACGAGAAAGATGTTGATGCCATCGAGGCGGCGAAAGTTCAGCAGGTGAAGATCCGTTCGGTTCTGACCTGTGAAACGGAAACCGGTGTCTGTGCGACCTGCTACGGCCGTGACCTTGCCCGCGGTACACCTGTGAATATGGGTGAAGCGGTCGGCGTCATCGCGGCCCAGTCCATTGGTGAGCCGGGCACCCAGCTGACCATGCGGACGTTCCACATTGGTGGTACGGCTCAGGTTGTGGACTCATCGTTCATCGAATCCAACGTCGATGGCACGGTGAAGATCCGGAACCGCTCGGTTCAGCGGGACTCCGATGGCAATCTGATTGCCATGGTCCGGAACATGTCCATCGTTGTCATCGACAGCGACGACAACGAGCGCGCCGTTCACCGGGTGGCGTACGGCTCCAAGCTGCATGTCGACGAGGGCGACGCGGTCAAACGCGGCCAGCGGATTGCCGAATGGGATCCGTATACCCGTCCGATGCTTGCCGAAGTTGACGGTGTCGTGGACTTTGAAGACCTGGTTGACGGGGCTTCTGTTCAGGAAACCGCCGATGAGGCGACCGGTATCACCAAGCGTGTCGTCATCGACTGGCGGTCATCGCAGCGTGGCGCGGATCTGAAGCCGGCTATCGTCATCAAGGACGACAAAGGGTCTGTTTCCAAGACCTCGCGTGGTTCTGATGCCCGTTTGCTTCTGTCGGTTGACGCGATCCTGTCGGTCCAGCCGGGCAACTCGGTCAAGGCCGGTGACGTTCTGGCCCGTATTCCGCTGGAAAGCGCGAAGACCAAGGACATTACCGGTGGTCTTCCGCGCGTTGCGGAATTGTTCGAGGCGCGCCGTCCGAAGGATCACGCGATCATCGCGGAAATCGATGGGACGATCCGTTTCGGCCGGGACTACAAGAACAAGCGCCGCGTGATCATCGATCCTGCAGAGGATGGAGCGGAACCGGTCGAATATCTCATCCCGAAGGGCAAGCACTTCCACCTTCAGGAAGGCGATGCCATTGAGAAGGGTGAGTATATCCTCGACGGTAATCCGGCACCGCATGACATCCTGGCCGTTAAGGGCGTTGAGGCACTCGCTGCCTACCTCGTCAACGAAATCCAGGAAGTCTACCGTCTGCAGGGCGTGACCATCAACGACAAGCACATTGAAGTGATTGTCCGCCAGATGCTGCAGAAGATCGAGATCACCGATGCCGGTGACACCGAGTTCTTCTCCGGCGAGCAGATCGATAAGATTGACTTCGAAGAAGCCAATCAACGTGCGATTGACGAGGCGAAGGAGCCTGCCAAGGGTGTCCCGGTTCTGCTGGGTATCACGAAGGCATCGCTGCAGACCAGGTCCTTCTTCTCCGCCGCCTCCTTCCAGGAGACGACCCGCGTTCTTACCGACGCAGCGGTCAACGGCAAGACCGACCCGCTGGTTGGCCTCAAGGAGAACGTCATTGTCGGCCGCTTGATCCCGGCCGGTACCGGCGGGGTGATGAAGCGGATCCGCAAGATTGCAACCCACCGCGACGACCTGATCCAGGAAGCGCAGCGTCAGCAGTCTTCGGAAAGCGCGGCAGAAGGCCTTCTGGAAGATATGTCCGGTGCCGCCGAGTAACCGGGCCGGAAACGAAAACACGAAAGGCCGCCCGTGGGCGGCCTTTCTTTTGAAATGATGAGAAATGGAACGCGCCATGAACGACAATGACGAAGACATGGAACCCGTCGTTTACATCGTAATCGGCAGGGTCTGGCAGGACGAAAGCACCAATCCGGACGATGCTTTGACCATCCATGCATTGCTGACGGCACCGGATGATGACGATGCCGTGCGCAAGACGCTAGAGGCGCTGTCAGCCCAGGGCTTTGTAGAGGCCGAGCTGGATCAGATTGGCATCATGGACGGCGAACCCGATGATCCGCTATATGAAGGCGCATATCAGGATGCACTTTCCGGCAATGTCGCAATTGTTACATTTTCCGATTAATTAGCTTCTGATAATACTGACAATATTATTATTTCACTA
>NZ_SMLZ01000054.1 GCF_009711415.1 Roseibium denhamense | reverse complement strand
TTT
The DNA here is from genome assembly GCF_009711415.1 of Roseibium denhamense. Taxonomy (GTDB): domain Bacteria; phylum Pseudomonadota; class Alphaproteobacteria; order Rhizobiales; family Stappiaceae; genus Roseibium; species Roseibium denhamense. The sequence goes on along the minus strand of NZ_SMLZ01000054.1, from coordinate 2,983 downwards.
TCGCACGCTAAATGGCCTTGTCGATCTGCAGCCGAAAGCAAAAGCGCATTTGCATAATGGTGATCAGCCCATGTTTTGCGAAAAATGTCTACGCTGCCTGAGAACAAATCTTTATTTGGTAGTCTTGGCAACCTAGGTATGATTGTCGAAATGGTTGCCTTCAGTACTCTTACATCGGTTTCCCAGGCGTGCAGATAAACACACTCGTATTTGAGCGTGCGCCACAGCCGTTCGATAAAAATGTTGTCGAGGAACCTGCCCTTGCCGTCCATCGAGATACGGACGCCCATCCGCCGCAGCTGGTCTGTCCATGCAAACGAGGTGAACTGCGATCCCTGATCCGTATTCATGATTTCCGGCGCGCAAAATTTGTGGATCCCTTCATTCAACGCCTCGACGCAGAAGTCGGCTTACAGCGTAGTGGAGATGCGCCAGGCCAGCACCTTGCGCGTGAACTAGTCCATGATAGCGACTAGTTAGAGAAAGCCGCGGTGCCTCTGTAGTGGAGTAAGAAGCGCAATAGCGCTTCTCCTCCCCGAACCGCACGTGCACCTTTCAGCGCATACGGCTCTCCATTCAAACTTGGCCCATGGCCATTGCAACATCCTGATAGCGTGAGGTGACGGTGCTGCGATCTTCACTCCGGAAGATGTATGGATTGTCCTCCGGATTGCGCCAGCGGAATTGAGCCTTCGGGCTTGAGACAAGCCGTTGCAGGTCTTTTCCGATGGCCTCACCACGTTCATTGCGACCGTAAACGAGCCAGGTTTTCGCCTTGCCCGGTTCTGGGGCCCTGAACCACTTCCGCATCAAGGGTTTGATACGACTCCGGTACTTGCGCCCCAGCCAGTGCGCCATTTTCCAGAACACGACATGGTCGATGCGCCGGAAGACGTACGCCCTGAAGTCGGTGAACTTGTAGAACGCCGCCCATCCCGCCAACTGGCGGTTCAGGCTGGCGATCATATCGACCGTACTGACACTATGATTGCCGGAAAGGGTCTCGGCGAGTTTGCGGGCAAACGCCTTGGCCTTTTCCCTGGGTATCGTCGTGACAACGGACATGCGTCCGTTCGACCCTCGCTTGCGAATGATCCGGTGCCCCAGAAAGACGAACCCGTCATCGACGTGCGTGATATGGGTTTTCTCCATATTCAACGTCAACTTAAGGCGGTCCTCCAGAAAGGCCCGGCATTCTTCACGTATCTCCATAGCATGAGCCTTCGTCCCCTTGACGATGACGACGAAGTCATCGGCGTAGCGGCAATAGGCAATCGCAGGTTTCCATTGCCGGTTCTCCCGAACCGTGATGGGTCGTCCCTGCTGAATGCCGAAGTTCCATGCCCAACGATCCTTGCGGGCCTTCCGGTTCAGGTATTTCGCCTCCAGCCAGACATCGAACTCGTGGAGCATGATGTTGGACAGGAGCGGTGACAGGACGCCACCTTGCGGAACACCCTCGCTGGCAGCCCTGAACAGGCCACGATCAATGTGACCTGCCTTGAGAATACGCCAGAGGAGATCGACAAACCGTCCGTCCCGCACCCGCCGTCGTACGCATTTAAGAAGCAGCCGGTGATGAACCGTGTCGAAGTAGCTTGCCAGATCACCTTCGATGATCCAGCGGCCCTTCGTGCCACCGCCATCCTGAAGCTGGATCTTCACGGTGCGGACAGCATGATGCACGCTGCGTTCCGGCCGGAAGCCATAGGAGAGGCGATGGAAGTCGCTCTCCCAGATCGGCTCCATGGCCATCAGCATGGCGCGCTGGACGATGCGGTCTGTCAGGGTCGGTATTCCCAGCGGTCGTAGCTTGCCATTGGCTTTCGGGATATAGATCCGCTTGACCGGCTTCGGGCAATAGCTACCCTTTAGCAGGTCAGTCCGCAGGCCGACCAGATGGTGATCCAACTCGGCCTGCATCCGTTGCTTGTCTATTCCGTCTATGCCCGGGGTCCGGGCGCCGCTTGACGCCAGAACAATCCGTGCCGCTTCGGCAAGCCATTCCTGATCGGCAATGAGCCGAAGGAGACGATCGAACCGCCGGTCCGGATCGGCCTCGGCCCATGTTGCGAGCTTGTGCTGCATTTCGCTGATTATCAAAGGTCTTCACCTCATGTGGTCAGGTAATTTGCACTCCAAGCAGATTGAACTGTTCCCCTTCGCCATGTGGCAGGCTTTCCCCACCGCGGACTACTACGGGAACTCCGCCGACATGATGGACATCAGGGTCAACTCCCTTGTGACGCAGAGCATCATAGGCATTCCATCAAGCCTTCCCTCGTTCATATGCTGGACGTCTTCGTATTGGTGAGGCTGCCGGTCGCAGTCTTTTCCCTTGCGTTCCGCAAGTCGATGCCGATGCCATGGTCTGGCTGCATTCTCCCCATGACGCCCTCCGAGCGGCCTACATATACGCTCGCACTCGAAGCTACTGACATACCTATCCAGCGCCTTCATCGACATTCCGCCTGTTAAGCCGTGTAGGCGAAGGCGACATTCCAGCCCTCAGATGCGGGTGAACCGGTTCGTGTTCCTCAACCTTCCAATACTTCAGCCTCGGGAACCATCTCGGCGTAACGGCTTCGCCTCAATCCCCTTTACCTGCGGGCTACGTCACCCTGCCAGTTGACAACAGGTCACCGCCGCTTGGGCTCATGCCCCCTTGCAGCAGGGGACAAGGCAATCTTCCATTCCTCCTTTCTCAATGCATTCCAGTCATATGCACCCCGGACCATCCGGGACGAGGCGCACTGTAGGTAATGTCGGACGCCCAGACCTGGTTCGGGCGTTCCACCCGCAATCCCTTTAACAGGTATGGCCAGATCTTGTGCCCCTTGGCCGGTCTGCTTGTATTGGGCTTCTGGTAGATCGGCATCAGACCCATGAGCCACATCAGTCGCCGGATCCAGATATCGGAAGCGGCCGAACGTGTGGCATTGGATCGACAGGCGCATGTCGGCTGCGCCAAGGTCGGCGATTG
>NZ_SMLZ01000065.1 GCF_009711415.1 Roseibium denhamense | reverse complement strand
CTGGGAGGAGAGGCGCTCGCCGCAATTGTGGGAATGGGATCCGACGTCGTCCATATCGTTGGCGAAGACGGCGTTGTTCAGCATGTCCATTACAATGACCCAGGCCTAGAACCGTACGGATTGCCGGCCATGGTCGGCAAACGTCTGAGGGACTGCGTCACCCACGAAAGCGTACCAAAGATCGATGCGATGCTGTCACCGTCGCAGCAACAGCGGCCGGAGCGGGGGTATCAGATAAATCACCGCGCCAACGGTCATCCGGATCTGCCGGTCGCCTACAAGGCCTTTCCTGTGCCCGGCGCCGCAACGGCCATTGTTGTCGGCCGTGAAATGCAACGGCAAATGCGCGATCAGCAGCGGCTTGTGGAAGCCCAAATCGCCATGGAAGCGGATTACCGCGACCTCCGACAGGCCGAAGCACGTTACCGCACCGCCTTTAAGGTCTCTGAGACAGCCTATGTGATGCTGGAGGGCGACAAGCGAACCATACTGGAAGCCAATGCCGCCGCAATTGCCCTTCTGGAAAGCGGATCTGCAAATCTGACGGGCAAAGCCGTTCGCGACCTGGTGGCCAAACAGGAGCGGGACCGACTCGGAGATGCGATCGGGGAAGCCCGGCATAGCGGAGAACCGGTTCTCCTGCCCCATCTGATGGGTGCAAAGGGCGTCCAGTTGGGTGCCAAACTGAGGGCTTACCGGGAAAATGGCGCCACCAACCTCATTTTGACGCTTTGGCCGGCCCAAGACAGCGAACAATCTGCACGGCACCTTTCCTCCGATGCGCGCAGCACGGAAGACCTGGAATTGGGCGCCTTGCCTGAAGCCGCCTTGAGAACGGACCAGGAAGGCAATCTGCTGGCTGCAAACGCGCTGTTCCTCGACCTTGTGCATGCGCCAACGCTCAATCAGGTGCTTGGGCGGAATGTCAGCGACTGGATCGGCAAATCCGCGATTGACATCAGCGTGCTTTATGCGCGGATCATTGAAGAAAAGCGGATCCGCAGCTTTAACACCGTGTTGTCCGACACCTTGGGCAGTGAGCATCCGGTCCTTCTATCCGGCTACTTCGACCCGGAAGCTGACGTCGTTCATCTCCTGGTATTGCCGCAATCTGCGCAATCCGATGCAGTCTCCATTCAGCCGGGAACAACGCAGGACCAGGCAGAGGGCTTTGCAAGCCTCGTTGGCAAGGTCCCCTTGAAAGAGCTCATCCGGGAGTCTCTGGATGTGGTTGAAAAGATCTGCATCGAAGCAGCGCTTGACCAAACAAACAACAACCGCGCGAACGCAGCGGAGATCCTCGGGCTATCGCGGCAAAGCCTTTACATAAAGCTGCGGCGCCATGGCCTGGAAAACTACCGGCCTGGGTCCTGACACGGGCTGAACAGCCCCAAGAGTGTAAATATACTCTGACATTCAACACTCTCCGCAGGCGAGAACTGTCAATTAAAATTGACAGTCGCTGACCGTCCGCCTAGCATGAATTTCATGGAACTGACCCGCACACCACCGCAGGCAAGGCTCCCCTCACCGGGCGCTATTCTTGCTCTGCTGAAACCGATCACATGGTTTCCACCCATGTGGGCCTATGCCTGCGGGGCGATTTCATCCGGCCATGGCTTTCAGTCGCGCGCCGGCTTCGTGGTTCTGGGTGTTATCCTGGCGGGCCCGCTCCTTTGCGGCACCAGCCAGGCAGTCAATGACTGGTTTGACCGCCACGTCGATGCCATCAATGAGCCGGACCGGGTTATTCCATCTGGCCGCATGCCCGGACGGTGGGGGCTATATATCGCCATCATCATGTCGGTCCTGTCGCTGCTGGCGGCCTGGATGCTCGGACCCCTGATTTTTCCGGCAGCTGTGCTCGGCCTGTTCTTCGCCTGGGCTTACAGTGCACCGCCTCTGCGGCTAAAGCAGAATGGATGGGCAGCAACGGTGTGTGCGGGTTCAGCTACGAGACCTTGCCCTGGCTGACGGCCGCCGCCGCAACGACCGGCATACTGCCGACGCTTCCGGTATTCCTAGTGGCCATACTGTATGGTGCCGGTGCTCATGGCATCCTGACGCTGAATGATTTTAAGGCAATAGCCGGGGACCGGGCCATGGGCATCTCTAGCCTGCCGGTATTGCACGGGCCGCAGCGCGCAGCCGTGATCGCTTGCGCCATCATGGCCGTGCCCCAGGCGCTGGTCAGCCTGCTGCTTTTCTATTGGGGCCTGCCATTTTACGCGCTCGCAATTGGCGGGCTGCTGCTCCTGCAATTGGCATGTATGCGCCGTTTTCTCCGGGATCCCGTGACTTACGCGGTCTGGTACTCGGCAATCGGTGTCGGCCTTTATGTAACAGGCATGATGATCACCGCATTCGGGCTGAATGCCTTGTCCCATTTACAAGCTTGATGACTTGAGAGTGCTCGCAATGTCCGCCTTGAACAGCCTTTTGAAAAGATCGCCGGAAGCCCGGAGCCGTCGGAAAGGCTTGAGCTGGCTTGCAATCATCCGGCTTGGCTTGGTTCAAGCCTCGTTGGGCTCGGTCGTCGTACTGACCAACTCGACGCTGAACCGGGTTTTCATTGTAGAGCTCGGTCTTATCGCAATGCTGCCAGGTATTCTTGTCGGCATCCACTATGCGGTTCAGCTCGCGCGTCCGGTCTGGGGGCACAAGTCGGACATCGGCAGCTCGCGGACCCTTTGGATATTGAGTGGCCTTGCGCTTCTTGCCGCAAGCGGCACCGGGGCATCCGCCACCACGCTTCTGTTTGAATGGGGCTTTGCAGCCGGACTGGCTGCCGCAATTCTTGCCTACATCCTGATTGGGTTCGGGGTCGGCGCCTGCGGCACATCTCTTCTGGCGCTGATGGCCGCAAAAACGGCGCCGGAGCGCCGGGCGCCCGCGGCCACAATCACGTGGCTTATGATGATCGCCGGAATTGCCATAACGTCCATCGTGACCGGGCTCGCCCTGGAGCCCTATTCCCACGCGCGCCTGATCGCCGTCACCGCCGTAACCGGTATCGCGGTCTTTGTTATCTCCGTGATCGCGATTTCCGGGATTGAACAGCAGCCTTCACCCGATCAGCCCCATGCGAAGGATAAAGCTGGCAACTTCCGCGAAAGCCTTATGGAAGTTTGGCACGATCCGGAAGCGCGCATGCTAACTCTCTTCATATTCATGTCGATGCTGGCCTATTCCACCCAGGATCTCATCCTGGAACCTTATGCCGGCCTTCTGTTCGGCATGACCCCAGGCGAAAGCACACAACTCTCCGGTGTTCAGCATGGCGGCGTTTTTGCCGGGATGGCTGCCGTCGGGCTTCTTGGCGGCCTGTTTTCGAAACGCAAGCCGGGTCTCATGAAAATCTTCATCGTGACCGGATGTTTCGGATCCGGACTTGCGCTCGCGCTTCTGGCCCTGTCCGCAAGCTTTGCCCCGGCATGGCCGCTTGCATTTAACATCTTCGTGCTCGGTGTCATGAACGGGGCATTCGCTGTTGCCGCAATCGGAACGATGATGGTGCTCGCCGGGCGCGGCAAGACATCAAATGAGGGCATGCGCATGGGCGTTTGGGGAGCTGCTCAAGCCATCTCCTTTGGTCTTGGAGGCGTTGCCGGAACCGTTGCCCTCACGCTTGGCCGCTGGGCCACCCAGTCAGACAGCATCGCTTTTGCGATGGTCTTTTCGCTCGAGGCCGGCCTGTTCTTCTTATCGGCGCTGATCGCTTTGCGGATCGGTATGCGGCCGGCGGAGAAACGGGGCGAAATGCGGTCTTCGCCATCTCTCACACCTGTGCCTGCGGAGTGATGTGAAACCGGACGCACAGTCTCCAGACAGGAGTAATGCCATGCAGACTTCTTTTGACGTCATCGTTGTTGGCGGCGGCCCCTGTGGCACCATCGCCGCGGAGCAACTTATCAAAAGCGGCTACTCTGTTGCATTGATCGATCCGGACAACCGTATCAAACCGTGTGGCGGTGCCATTCCAAACCGCGCAATAAAGGACTTCGCGATCCCCGAGCACATGCTTGTGGCGAAAGCGAATGCCGCGCGGGTCATTGCGCCGTCTGGCAATGCGGTCGAAATGCGCATCGGCGATATCGGTTTCGTTGGCATGGTCGACCGTGAAACCTTCGATCCGTATTTGAGGCGGCGCGCCGCATCGGCGGGCGCGGCCGCCATTAAAGGCAAGCTTGCTCACATGGAAGAGGCTTCTGATGGTACGCTGGACCTCACCATTGAGCCAACCGCAAATGATTGCCCAAAGACACCTTACCAACTTAAGGCCAAAATGGTGATTGGCGCCGATGGTGCCAACTCGGCGGTTCGCCGTGCCATGTTCCCGTCCAGCAAGAAGCCGCCTTATGTCTTCGCCTATCATGAGATCGTAGAGAGCCCGGCGGATGCGGACGCAGACCGATTTCAGGCCGATAGATGCGATGTGGTCTATGATGGCCGGATCTCACCGGACTTCTATGGCTGGGTCTTTCCGCATGGCAACCAGACATCGGTGGGCTGTGGCAGTGCCGTGAAGGGGCATAGCCTGCGCCAGGCGACCCAGGATCTGCGCGAGCAGGCAGGATTGTCCGGCCAGACAACCATCCGGCGGGAAGGTGCGCCCTTGCCGCTGCGCCCGATGCGCAGATGGGATAACGGGAAGAACGTGGTGCTTGCCGGCGATGCGGCCGGCACAGTCGCACCGTCCTCGGGCGAAGGTATCTACTATGCCATGCTGTGCGGTGTGTTGGCCGCCGATGCTGTCGCTGCGAGCCTTGCAACCGGAAAAGCCGCAGCGCTCAAAAACGCGCGCCGCCGGTTTATGAAAGACCATGGCCGCATATTCCTGATCCTGCGGATCATGCAAGGCGTCTGGTATCGCAACGACCGTTTACGGGAGCGCTTTGTAACGATGTGTGCGGATCCAGACGTTCAACGGCTCACCTGGGAATCCTACTTGAACAAAAAACTTGTTCGCCGGGATCCGCTTGCTCATGTCCGGGTCTTCTTCAAGGATCTCGGTCAATTGGCCGGTCTGCCTGCCGGGCACAAATGAGCCTCGTCGAGACGCTCCTACAATCGGTCTGGTTGCCGGTCGCCGCAGTTGCATTGCTGTGGGCGGAGACGGCCGCGCTGTGCCTGCTGGCCGAGCAGCCTTTGGCGCGGTTCAAATTGCTGGCCGGGAACGTTCTTGCCGGGACGTGCCTGATCACGGCACTCGGTATCGCGCTTCAAAACGGGCCCGGCATATTCATCCTCGGCGCACTCACGCTGTCTTTGGCCGCACACGCCTTGGATGTTTACACACGCCTCGCCTCTCCCCCTGACAACCGATGAAGCCCAGCGGCTTTAAACCGCCGGATTCAGACGTATGACCGTCAGGTTCAACAAGCCGGCTGTTGTCACCCACGCCAGATAGGGCAGAAACAGCAAAGCCGCGAGCGTTGAAACAGGCCACGCCGCCAGTATGAACCCTGCAATGGCCGCCCAGAGCAGAACAACATCTACAAGCGCGAGGTCCATCCGGCGCAGGCCGAAAAAGAGCCAGGACCAGAAACCGTTCAATACCAGCTGCAGCCCCCAGAACACGAGAGCGGCGGTGACCTGCCCCGTGTTCGTCCAGATTATCCAGCCGGCATATCCAATCATGATGTAAAGGCAGGTCCACACCACAGGGAACATCCAGTTGGGCGGGGTCCAGGACGGTTTTTGCAACTCTTCATACCACGGCCCGGGTTTGAAAATCGCGCCCGTTGCCGCAGCTGCCAGTACGAGTCCCGCAAATGTCACGGCTGCTATCATAAACGTCCCACCTTTCGTGCCTTATGGCCGACAATACACAGAGATACGTCCTGCAGGAATGCATAAAGTAATGGGATTTGAGGTGGCCCTTTACCGCACTTACCGGACACGCCGAACTGCAACCATGTGGCAGGGCTTTGCATCCGGCGGCAACCAAAGTGTCATTTATTTTTTACGTTCTAGTCAGGCATTCTGTAAAAAATAGTTTACACACCCAGGATCTTCCTTGAGAATGAATGCTAAAGACACCGTCCATGGTGTGAAGTGGGGCGGGCATCGTCCAGGACAAGTCTGGCGATCAGCCTGGCTCCCTGCGCCAGTTGGCCGGCTCAGACGCGGGAGGAGACGTGATGAGCTTTATTTCCAAGGAAGTCCTGTCAACGTCCCTGCTTGATCGTGTTCAGTCACCCACCGACCTTAAAACCATGTCGGAAGATGAACTTGCCTCTCTTGCGCATGAATTGCGCGCTGAAATCATCTCGATTGTTTCAGAAACCGGCGGACACCTCGGCTCGAGCCTGGGTGTGATTGAGCTCACCGTCGCACTCCACGCAGTGTTTGACACGCCGGACGATGTTCTGATCTGGGATGTAAGCCACCAGTGTTATCCGCACAAGGTTCTGACCGGCAGGCGGGACCGGATGCGCACCTTACGCAAGAAGGACGGCCTGTCCGGCTTTACCCGGCGCGCTGAAAGTCCGTACGATCCATTTGGGGCCGCGCATTCGTCGACATCCATTTCCGCCGGACTTGGATTTGCAGTTGCCAGGGACCTGAAAAACCAGTCGGGACATGTGGTTTGCGTGATTGGGGACGGTGCACTCACGGCGGGCATGGCCTATGAGGGGCTAAATAATGCCGGCGATCTGGGCAAACGCCTCATCGTGATCTTGAATGACAACAACATGTCCATTTCGCCGCCCACCGGCGCCGTATCCAACCATTTGAATGCGCTCGCAAGCAACGCACCCGGGGCCGCACTCAAAAACGCTGCAAGGTCGGAAAAAGAACGCAGTCTCTTTGAGCATATGGGATTTTCCTATTTCGGCCCTGTAGACGGGCATGATGTGTCCGGCCTGCTGGCAACGCTGTCGGACCTGAAAGATACGCAAACCGGCCCGGTCTTGCTGCATGCGGTTACACGTAAAGGCGCCGGCTACAGTTACGCGGAAACGTCCTCGGACAAGTATCATGGCGTTTCAAGGTTCGACATCCCGTCCGGAAAGCAGTCGAAAACGCCGGCCAAGGCACCGAGCTACACGAAAGTCTTCGCTCAAAGCCTGATCGCGGAAGCTGAAAAGGACGACACGATCATTGCCATTACCGCAGCCATGCCGGCCGGGACGGGGCTGGATCAATTTGCAAGAGCTTTTCCGGATCGAAGTTTCGATGTCGGCATTGCAGAACAGCATGCGGTGACTTTCGCGGGCGGTCTCGCTGCGAGCGGAATGCGGCCGTTCTGCGCCATTTATTCAACCTTCCTGCAGCGCGCTTATGATCAGGTCGTGCATGATATCGCACTCCAGAACCTTCCCGTCCGGTTTGCTATCGACCGTGCCGGCCTCGTCGGGGCGGACGGCCCCACCCATGCCGGTGCTTTCGATGTGGGGTATCTGGCTAATCTCCCGAATATGACCGTTATGGCCGCAAGCGATGAGGCGGACCTCGTCTCGATGGTGGCGACGGCTGCGCGTTTCGACACCGGTCCGATTGCCTTTCGTTATCCGCGCGGCGAGGGCCTTGGGGTCCCACTGCCGGAAAATCCCGCACCCCTGGCAATCGGAAAAGGTCGCATCATCGCACGCGGACAGCAGGTCGCCCTGCTGTCGTTCGGCGCGCGCCTTGCCGAATGCCGCAAGGCCCGCGAACAATTGGCGCCACATGGCATTTCCGCAACAATTGCTGATGCCAGATTTGCGAAACCGCTGGATACGGAGTTGATCGAAGAGCTTGTAAGCAGCCATGACCTTCTTGTAACGATTGAAGAAGGGGCAACCGGTGGCTTTGGCGCGCTGGTTCTTCACCATCTTGCCGCACAGGGCTTTTTGGACGGAAGATGTGGTGTCCGGACGATGACCCTGCCTGACAGTTTCATCCAGCAGGCCAGTCCAGCGGATATGTATGAAACTGCCGGCTTGAACGCCCGGCAGATAACCGAACTGGTTAGATCCGCTTTTTCACAGCGCCATCACAGGTAATCGTGAAAGATACCTCCGGTATCGGGGTCTCCCGGTCAAGGTCCAAAGGATGAAAGCCTGTTTTTCCGGCCCCTTAGTCTAATGGACCTTACGGAAACCCCGATGATGTTTGGCGGCGCGTCACCAATGGTGTACGATCCGGGCGTGGAGGAGCCTGACCGCCCAGGCCGAGGTATCGGGAGTGGGAGTTGGCCTATAAAGATCGGGATGGCAGCGGAGAAGCTAAGAACAAGCCCGCACCATCCGTCAGTGACAGCGGCCGGAACATATCGGCACGGAATGCAGGGAAATTGGGTTTTCAGGATCTCACGGTTCTGGAGCGGACGATCCGTGGCCGCGTTTCCGGGTTGATCGGATCAAAACATCCGGACTTGATCCAGGAGACCGATAAGGATCTCCGCCTATCGCCGGAACTCAATGCCCGGGCCCTCCAGCTGCCCGGGGCCGAGAATGCCATCGGCTTCCGCGACTTGTTTATGAAAGCATTGGTCACTCCTGATCCCCGCCCTCACCGGGAAGTGGTGGATGAGCTGCTGCAGAGCGGGATTCCGTTGCAAACCCTGGCGGTCATGCTGTTTTTTCCTGTCGCCACCCGCCTTGGCTATTACTGGTGCAATGATGAAACGGATTTCATGGATATTGCCGTCGCCTCCACACGGCTTGCGCATATCGTCAATCATCTCACCCTAAGTAGCCAACAGGATCGCCCGGCACCAAGGTCCCGGCGCATTCTCCTCGCCAGGTCCAGGGACACCCAGCATACGCTTGGGGTGACGCTCGTGCGCCTCTGCTTCCGTGACCTTGGCTGGATCGTGGATGGCGGCGCAGATATGGAAATCGGAGATACGCTGTATTCTCAACTCACCTTGAACCACTATGACATGGTAGGCCTTTCCATCGGCCACCTGGCGGAAGTTCCAGATTGCCGGGAAACAATCATCCGCTCAAGGAATTGCCTTGGCGCAAAAACCACGAAGATCGCAGTCGGAGGGCGGGCCGTTCTTGATGAACCGAGTGCTTTTGACGAAATCGGTGCGGACTATATTGCAAGTTCGGTTCTGTCCGTTTTTCAGTTAAGCGATCAGGTGTCGGTCAAGTATTAACTCTTGGCTTATCGCCCACCTATCTGAACGCTTGTTTTCCAATTTGATGGCGTTAGAAGCGCCGCCCCCGAACTAAACTCCTTGTGTTCTTGCGGTTTGTTTTGTTGTTTGTGGGAGCGGGATTTTGTGTTCTCGTTGCTCT
>NZ_SMLZ01000057.1 GCF_009711415.1 Roseibium denhamense | reverse complement strand
CAAAAACAGCCTCGTCCCGTAAGGGCCGCGCTACTTTTGTGGGGAAGGGCGCTGGTGAAATCCTTCCCGACTTGCCAACAGCGAGGGCTCAGGAATTGCTTATCCAAGAAATGCGACAAACCGCGCTTGGAATTTCTACGGTATGCCGTTCCTGGGGAACAGCGTGCGTTCAAGCGGCAGCTAATAAAGGACCAGTGTCTTAGGTAAATGGATCGATACACAGGATCCCAACTCAGAAAAAACCGGAACTTCAAGGCGTGAAAACCAATTCATTTGTGCTTGGTAGCCAGTATCCACGTGTTCAATAAAAAAGGCCCCATCTCCGGGGCCTTTTTCGTTTGAAAGGCAAGATAGATGATTAACTGATTTGACCGAGAAGCTTGTCGAGGCTGGCTTTCGCATCGCCATAGTACATCCGGGTATTCTCTTTATAAAACAGAGGGTTATCGATCCCGGAATAGCCGGTGCCCTGGCCCCGTTTTGAGACGAAGACTTGCTTGGCCTTCCAGACTTCAAGGACTGGCATGCCTGCGATCGGCGAATTCGGGTCGTCCTGGGCGGCCGGATTGACGATATCATTAGATCCGATAACGATCACGACATCGGTGTCCGGGAAATCTTCATTGATTTCATCCATTTCCAGCACGATGTCGTAGGGAACTTTGGCTTCGGCCAGCAGCACGTTCATATGCCCGGGCAGGCGTCCGGCCACCGGATGGATGGCAAAGCGCACGTTCTTTCCCTTGGCCCGCAGCCGTTTGGTCAATTCGCTGACAGTTTGCTGTGCCTGGGCGACCGCCATTCCGTAACCCGGTACAATGATTACGCTGTCTGCGTCATCCAGGGCCGCAACGACACCGTCTGCTTCAATGGCGATCTGCTCTCCTTCAACCTCCATGGCGGGGCCAGAGGTGTTTCCGAAGCCGCCCAGGATGACCGAAATGAAGGACCGGTTCATGGCCTTGCACATAATGTACGAGAGAATGGCGCCAGAGGACCCGACGAGCGCACCAACAACGATCAAAAGGTCATTTCCGAGCGAAAACCCAATGGCCGCCGCTGCCCAGCCTGAATAGCTGTTCAACATGGAGACAACGACGGGCATATCGGCGCCGCCAATGCCCATAATCAAGTGGTATCCAATGAAGAACGCCAGCAGCGTCATCAGGATCAGCGTCCAGATACCGGCACCGTTGAGGAACAGGATCAGAAGGAAAAAACTCGCGCCTGCAGCGCTGGCATTCAGAATATGCCCGCCCGGTAGCTTCTCCGCCTTAGACGTAACCTTTCCAGCCAGTTTGCCGAATGCGATCACAGAGCCGGTAAATGTGATGGCCCCAATGAATACGCCCAGAAACACTTCGACTTTCAAGATGGCTTGTTCGACCGATGTCTTTTTCGCCAGAAGGGCTGCAAACCCTTCTAGAGCCTTGTGTTCCTCCGGGCTCATGGCAAGAACGCGGCCGAGTTCAATATAAGCGTTGAACCCGACAAAGACCGCCGCCAGACCGACAAGAGAGTGCATAGCCGCAACAAGTTGCGGCATTTCGGTCATCTGAACCCGTTGGGCGACATAATATCCAATGACGCCGCCGATCGCGATGAACGCAAGCGACAGTCCCCACATCCCGGAGCCCGGGCCGATCAGGGTTGCCACAACCGCAAGCGCCATGCCTACGATGCCGTACCAGACGGCCCTTTTTGCACTCTCTTCACCGGAAAGCCCGCCGAGTGACAGGATGAACAGAACAGCCGCGACGACATATACCGCCGTTGTAAAACCGAATTCCATCGATCGGCCTCCCTTAAGACTTCTGGAACATGGCGAGCATGCGCCGTGTGACGAGGAAACCGCCGAAAATATTGATTCCGGCCATGAAGACGGAGACCGCAGCAAGGATTATCACAAGGCCTGACCCCGACCCGATCTGCATCAAAGCACCCAGAATGATGATTGATGAAATCGCGTTAGTAATCGCCATCAGAGGTGTATGAAGCGAATGGCTCACGTTCCAAATCACCTGGAAGCCGACAAATACGGACAGCACGAAAACAATAAAGTGCTGCATGAAACTGGCTGGTGCGACCAATCCGACAAGAAGTAAAAGCAAGCCTCCAACTGCCAGCAAGGAAACCTGCTGTTTGGTCTGCGCCTTGAACGCGGCAACTTCCTGCGCACGCTTTTCCTCGGGCGTTAGCTCTTTGGGTTTTTCTTTCGGCTTGGCTGCAATCGCCTGGACCTTGGGCGGTGGCGGCGGAAAGGTGATTTCACCCTTGTAGGTAACCGTGGCGCCGCGAATGACGTCATCTTCCATATTATGCGCGATCTGACCATCTTTCTCAGGCGTCAGATCGGTCATCATGTGACGGATGTTTGTTGCAAAGAGGCTGGATGACTGGGTTGCCATGCGGGACGGGAAGTCGGTGTAGCCGACGATTGTCACCCCATTTTCGGTAACAATTTTTTCGTCTTTCACTGTGCCTTCCACATTGCCCCCGCGTTCGGCGGCAAGGTCGATAATGACTGATCCAGGTTTCATGGCCTGGACCATATCTTCCAACCAGAGTTTCGGCGCGTCGCGGTTAGGAATCAGCGCCGTCGTGATTACAATGTCCATCTCGGGTGCAAGTTCCCGGAACTTGGCCAATTGCGCTTCTCTGAACTCGGGGGACGAGACACTGGCATACCCGCCGGTGGCCGAACCGTCTTGCTGGTCTTCCTCAAAATCCAGATAGACAAACTCCGCGCCCATGGATTCCACTTGTTCGGCAACCTCGGGGCGCACGTCAAACGCGTAGGTAACGGCGCCAAGTGAGGTCGAGGTTCCGATTGCCGCCAGGCCTGCGACACCAGCACCAACAATCAACACTTTCGCCGGTGGTACTTTGCCTGCCGCGGTAATCTGGCCGGTGAAGAAACGGCCAAAGTTGTTCCCGGCCTCTATCACCGCTCGGTAACCGGCGATGTTTGCCATGGAGCTTAGCGCATCCATCTTCTGCGCCCGGGAGATCCTTGGAACCATTTCCATGGCAATCACAGCCGCTCCAGCCGTTTTCGCAGCTTCCATGCCTTCCGTGTTCGAAGCCGGATTAAAGAAGGAAATGAGCGTCTTTTCCGCTGTCAGGTGTCCGATTTCCTTGGAATCCGGCTGCCGCACTTTTGTAATGATGTCGGCTTGTTTCCAAAGGCTTGCGGCGGTTTTTACGACCTCAGCACCGGCTGCTTCATAAGCATCATCTGAAAACCCGGCAGCCTTGCCTGCCCCGGACTGAATAAGGCATTTGTAGCCAAGCTTTTGCAGCTGCAGGGCGGAATCAGGTGTCATCGCGACACGGGATTCCCCCCGAAACGTTTCCTTGGGTGTCCCGATTTTCATGGGGTCTGCCATTAGGTGCTCCGAGATACAGGAAGGTCAGGGGAGGGGATCACGCGGCGAAACTTCGCAACGGTTGCATGCGCCTGGTCATGTTGATGTGCCCCCCGATTTAACCAGTTTGCCTGGTCAGATCTTTTTTCATAGGCGGTTAATTCAGCATAGCAGAACGGCAGGTGCAACAACTTACTCTCGCATTGCAACAATGGTCGCACTGTTCCGCGGGTAAATGCCAAACTGAAATAATCAGGCTTCATACACTTTTCGGGCCGACGCCGAGGGTTTTGAGACAAGCTTACCAGTAGGCACGCACATGAGGCTTGGCTGGCATTCCCTCAGTCTGCACAGTTTCAGTCTTCGATCCGGTGGGTTTCACCTGCGGGCTACCGAAGACGTGTGACTCGCCGTTTCACGTTTTTCTCACGCGCGCATTTTGATTGGATGGTCTAAATTTGGGGCATACCGTT
>NZ_SMLZ01000062.1:2500-6584 GCF_009711415.1 Roseibium denhamense | reverse complement strand
GGGAGCGGGATTTTGTGTTCTCGTTGCTCTTTTGCGACCTTCAGTTTATGAGCCTGACGAGCTACGGGCTGCTCGATCCCGCGTTATTCATTTGCGCTATCGCCCTTCGGGCTACTTGAGCGCGTTATTCTTATTTTCTGAAGGCACCTTTTTCCCTCGATGGGTTTGTTTTCGGCCCGGCATTTTTGCCTTTGCACGTCCTCGGATCTGGCGATCCTGTGGGCGATGCGGGGCTGCTCCATCCCGCGTTATTTTTTTGGGCAGAGGGTCCCTTTGTATTCTCTAGAGGCTTTTGGCCGGCCTTTCATTTTTGTTTTGTTTGTCCTCTGGCCTTGCGGTCAATCTGGGCAGCTCCAAGTGGGCATGCCATAACTGTTTTTAGAGACCGTTGTGCGCGGATTTGGAACAAGAGTTCGGAGCGCAGCTGTTTCAAGACGCGAATAGCCCCGCTAAAGAGCTAGGTTTTGTCTATTTTGGGGGGATTTGGTTGCGGGAGTAGGATTTGAACCTACGACCTTCAGGTTATGAGCCTGACGAGCTACCGGACTGCTCCATCCCGCGTCATAGGTATTTTGTCTTGTTTCGATTGAAGAGATATTTATCTGCGCTTTGCAGGCCTGGCAGCGACCTACTCTCCCACACCTTAAGATGCAGTACCATTAGCGCTGGGGAGTTTCACGGCCGAGTTCGGGATGGGATCGGGTGGGGGCTCCCCGCTAGAGCCACCAGGCCGGCGAAGGGCAGATAAATTGTAAAACTGGTCTGTTTTGTTTTTTTGATGATTAGGGCCCTTACCGAAGCCTTTAGGCTTCGCAAGGCCAAGTGGCCGCCGCGCACTTTTGCGCGCCCCCGCGGAGCTGAAGCCGCAGGCGCGCTCAAGCGTGAGCGCAAACCAACTAATCTTTTCAAAAGCGCGCAAGGCGCTTTTTAAAAGATGACCATTGACTAATGAGAGGATCAAGCCGAACGAGCTATTAGTAAAGCTAAGCTTCATGTGTTGCCACACTTCCACACGCTTCCTATCGACGTGGTGGTCTTCCACGGCTCTTCAGGGAGAACTCGTTTTGAGGTGGGTTTCCCGCTTAGATGCTTTCAGCGGTTATCCCTTCCGTACATAGCTACCCTGCAATGCGGCTGGCGCCACAACAGGTCCACCAGAGGTACGTCCATCCCGGTCCTCTCGTACTAGGGACAGATCCTCTCAATTCTCCTACACCCACGGCAGATAGGGACCGAACTGTCTCGCGACGTTCTGAACCCAACTCACGTACCACTTTAATTGGCGAACAGCCAAACCCTTGGGACCTGCTCCAGCCCCAGGATGTGATGAGTCGACATCGAGGTGCCAAACAATGCCGTCGATATGGACTCTTGGGCATCATCAGCCTGTTATCCCCGGCGTACCTTTTATCCGTTGAGCGATGGCCCTTCCACGAGGGACCACCGGATCACTATGGCCGACTTTCGTCTCTGCTCGACTTGTCAGTCTCGCAGTCAGGCAGGCTTATGCCATTGCACTCAACGAGCGATTTCCGACCGCTCTGAGCCCACCTTCGCGCGCCTCCGTTACCATTTGGGAGGCGACCGCCCCAGTCAAACTACCCGCCACACACGGTCCCGGACGTTGTTGCGCCGCGGTTAGATATCCATAAGGACAAGGGTGGTATTTCAAGGATGACTCCACATCTGCTGGCGCAAATGCTTCAACGTCTACCACCTATCCTACACATGTCGTTACGAATACCAGTGTGAAGCTGTAGTAAAGGTGCACGGGGTCTTTCCGTCTGACCGCAGGAACCCCGCATCTTCACGGGGAATTCAATTTCACTGAGTCTATGCTGGAGACAGCGGGGAAGTCGTTACGCCATTCGTGCAGGTCGGAACTTACCCGACAAGGAATTTCGCTACCTTAGGACCGTTATAGTTACGGCCGCCGTTTACTGGGGCTTCAATTCGGTGCTTGCACACCTCCTCTTAACCTTCCAGCACCGGGCAGGCGTCAGACCCTATACGTCGCCTTGCGGCTTCGCAGAGCCCTGTGTTTTTGATAAACAGTCGCCACCCCCTGGTCTGTGCCACCCCTCAATGGTTGCCCACTAAGAGGTCTCCCTTCTCGCGAACTTACGGGAGCATTTTGCCGAGTTCCTTCAGCATAGTTCTCTCAAGCGCCTTGGTATGCTCTACCAGTCCACCTGTGTCGGTTTCGGGTACGGTTTATACGGTGGAGCTATTTCCTGGAACACCTTCGCCGCATCCCCAATCCAATAAGGAGATACGACACACGGCATCCGTCACTACCACCAAGCTGCAGAATATTAACTGCATTCCCATCGACTACGCCTTTCGGCCTCGCCTTAGGGGCCGGCTAACCCTGCGCCGATTAGCGTTGCGCAGGAACCCTTGGACTTTCGGCGAGCGGGTCTCTCACCCGCTTTATCGTTACTCATGTCAGCATTCGCACTTCTGATATCTCCAGGAGCCCTCACGGGTCTCCCTTCGCAGACTTACAGAACGCTCCGCTACCGCGCATCATAAGATGCACCCGCAGTTTCGGTGTATGGCTTGAGCCCCGGTACATTTTCGGCGCGGAACCCCTTATTTAGACCAGTGAGCTGTTACGCTTTCTTTAAATGATGGCTGCTTCTAAGCCAACATCCTGGTTGTTTTGGGAGTTCTACATCCTTTCCCACTTAGCCATAACTTAGGGACCTTAACTGGCGGTCAGGGTTGTTTCCCTCTCCACAATGGACGTTAGCACCCACTGTGTGTCTGCCGGATAGTACTTCTCGGTATTCGGAGTTTGGTTAGGATCAGTAAGGCGGTAAGCCCCCATAGCCCATCCAGTGCTCTACCCCCGAGAGTATTCATCCGACGCTCTACCTAAATAGATTTCGCGGAGAACCAGCTATTTCCGAGTTTGATTGGCCTTTCACCCCTAGCCACAGCTCATCCCCGACTTTTTCAACAGGCGTGGGTTCGGTCCTCCAGTGCGTGTTACCGCACCTTCAACCTGGCCATGGCTAGATCACTCGGTTTCGGGTCTAATCCAACGAACTCATCGCCCTATTCAGACTCGCTTTCGCTGCGCCTACACCTATCGGCTTAAGCTTGCTCGTTAAATTAAGTCGCTGACCCATTATACAAAAGGTACGCTGTCACCCTTGCGGGCTCCAACTGTTTGTAGGCATCCGGTTTCAGGGTCTGTTTCACTCCCCTCGTCGGGGTGCTTTTCACCTTTCCCTCACGGTACTTGTTCGCTATCGGTCGACAAGGAGTACTTAGGCTTGGAGGGTGGTCCCCCCATGTTCAGACAGGATTTCACGTGTCCCGCCCTACTCAAGGATCATAAATTCTTCTACCTGTACGGGGCTATCACCCACTAAGGCCGCACTTTCCAGAGCGTTCCAGTTCTAAACTTATGACCACTGGCCTGGTCCGCGTTCGCTCGCCACTACTAGCGGAGTCTCGGTTGATGTCCTTTCCTCCGGGTACTTAGATGTTTCAGTTCCCCGGGTTTGCTCCCTTACGGGTACTCCATACGGAGTGGGTTGCCCCATTCAGAAATCCACGGATCAAAGCTTATTCGCAGCTCCCCATGGCTTATCGCAGCGTATCACGTCTTTCATCGCCTCTTGTCGCCAAGGCATCCACCGAATGCCCTTAAGACACTTGATCACTCTCATTATCAATGGTCATCTTTTTTTAGAGCCTCAAAGGCTCTTAAAAAGATCATCTTCTCTGGCACTACCGCCCTATCGGGCTACTTGAGTGCGTTACACCCAAACAACCTCAGAGCAATAAAAACCAGAAAACGTTTGCTTCAAACCAGATCAAGCATGGGCCCCTTTGTAAAAACCCAAACCATCAATGGCTCAAACACAAACAGATCTTGATAATTAAGACCAGTTTCACGAGACTTCTTTGATCACCATGCGGTCAAGCTGGCACTCCGATTGATTACGGAACCCTGTGATCACAGCAACAGGCCAAAACCCGCCGCAATCTCACAGAGATCAAAAAAATCTTCTCTTCAACGATGTCAAGAACAGGCGGCAATCCATACGATCACCGCAAAACGGATACT
>NZ_SMLZ01000082.1:14876-32393 GCF_009711415.1 Roseibium denhamense | reverse complement strand
CCGGTCCGGGGTCCGGCGGGATGGCTTCGGGCTTGCAGCTGTACCGGAGACCACCCAACCGGCTGGGCACGCTGTAACGCGGATTGACACCCCGCGGTTACGTCTGGCCGGACCTGGGTGTCCCACCGCACCAAAACAGCCCGGGCGGGGCCGTCAGGCCATGCCGAAGAAACACTATCCACCTCAAGATGCGCAGGCAGAGCCTGACGCGTCCCGCCACTCCTGTGTCTTGCAGGAGATGTTTTCAGCCAAACGCCAGAGGGAACCCTTGCGGCGGGTTTTGTGCTGCCTGCCCCCTCCTGACACAGTTGCGAATTGACTTTACGGCAACGGCCCGCATTCTGGGCACCAGCGCAGGGCCCATGTGTGACGGACGCTCAGGGCTGCGGCGCGAACGTTGGGGGACTTTCATGCGTTTGAGAATTTGCCTTGTGGCTGGCGGACTGGCCGGGCTGTGCGCCCCCGTGCAGGCGGAGCTCGCCCGTACGGCCTATCTGGACTGGACCGTGCGCTGCACGGATGAGAATTACTGCATTGCCGAAACACCGGGCACCGGCGACAGCGACGAGGCGTTCCGGCTCAAGGTCGAGCGCGGGGCCAAACCGGACAGCAACGTGTTTGTCACCTTCGCCCCCGAGAGCGCGCTTCAAACCGGCATGACAGCGCGGATCGAAGTCTGGGGCGAGGAAGAAAACTACGCCTATTTCGGGGTGGCCGATACGGTCTACAAGGGCAATGAAATGGCCTTTTCAGGGTCCCCGCACCGCGATCTTGTCGAACAGCTGCGCCTTGGAAGCGAAGCGCGCATCCAGATCGAGTTCGGCGGGGCGGCCGGTACACAGTCCTATTATGTCTCCTTGAGCGGCCTCACGCAGGCCATGCTCCGGATCGACGAGGAACAGGGCCGGGTCGGCCGGGGCGATGCGATCGTCGCCTGGGGCGGCAAGCCATCGGATGCCGGTCCGCAGCCGAACACATCCTCGGGCGTCAGCCCAAGTGCGGAGCGCGAGGAGACCAAACCGGAGCCGCGGCAAACGGCCGATAGCGCGGATGCGGCCGAGGCCGCGGCGCCCAGAGCGGCCCCAGCACCCGCTCCAGCGGCCGATCCGGTCCCAGCGGTGTTTTCGGGCGGCGACTGGAACAGCACATATGAAGAACGGGATGTGCCCGATGCAATCCAGCGGTTCGCGGGCCGGGCCCTGGGCTGCACTCTGGAAGAGACCCTGCCCGCCTATGGGGCCTTTGCGCTGGCTTTCGGCGATGTGGAATACTGGATGGTGCCTTGTGAAATGGGCGACACCAACCCGTCCTTCTTCCTGATGAGCCATGTTTATCCGGATCCGGATGCGGGCGAGATCTATAACTTCAAGAACCCGCGCAACGGTATCCGCGAGGACGCCGCGCTGCTCTTCAACATGGATTTCCGGGCCGATGAGGACATTGTGACCGGCACGACCTATTACGGGCCGGGCTATGATTGCGGCATGTACGAGGTCTACAAGTTCAACCGGACGACGGACGTATTCGATCTGATCGAAATTCGGGAAAAACCCAAATGTGACGGCCAAACCGCAATGCCCGCCGACTGGCCGAGATCCTGACGCCAAAGCTGAGCGGTTGAGGCGGCGCCGCCCCATGCGGCATCGCCGCACGAACGGCCTTCAGGCCCTATCGCGCGAGGTGAGGAGCTGGCGGTAGCCCGTCACACCTTCTTGCGTTTGCGCGGGGCCGGTTTGGCCGCAGCCTCAGCAGCCTGCCGGGCTTCCATTTCCAATCGGGCCTTGCGCAGTTTCGCCGTTTTAGCGGCGCGTACATCGGCTTCAGACTGGGCAAGGTCCATCGAGACCTGTTTCGTAATTTCCGCTTTGGTCGACGCTGGCAGCTTTTGCGGTTTGAACAGCGTGTCGCGTGTGAGGGGTTCGGTCATGAGAAAAAGCGTCCTTCCGGCTGCTGAAAAACAAAAAGCCGGAGCGAATGCCCCGGCTTTTAGAGTTCAGATCAGGGTCGCGCCATTCGATACGTGGCTGCGTCTCCCGATAACAAGAAATTAGGCTGCAGACAGGTTTTCAGCAGCGGACTTGCCGGACCGGCGGTCCTGGACAACTTCGAAGCTGACCTTGTCACCTTCGTTCAGGGAATGCATGCCGGAACGCTCAACAGCGGAGATGTGAACGAACACGTCGTTGCCGCCATCTTCCGGCTGAATGAAGCCGAAGCCTTTGGTGGTGTTGAAGAATTTAACTGTGCCGATGGTCATAACGATGCCCTTTCATTCGGTCATAAAAATTGCCCGGCCCGCCACATGCGGTCCGGTGCGTGTCGTCGACGTTGAGAGGGAAAATCGTAGTTTTGCAGTAAGCTGCAGTATCACAAAGTTCGTCAAGCAAGATCGATAACGTGATCAATACAGATCAATTGCGCTTTAATCAAGGCAGATAGTTCAATTCCAAAAAAAAGACCCCGGACAGAGGTCCGGGGCTTGAAGGTGAAACGGAGACAGCTGTTCCGGGCCGGCCCGGAACCGCGGGGCCGGGCATGAGCACCCGGCGGTGCGGGCCGCCGCGGCGTCCCGGCAAGCTGGCCTTGATCAAACCAGCTGCATTTGCTGATGGCCGATAATCGGCATGGCCCTGATCGCGGGCAAATCGGCCCGAAACCCAATCGCCGTATTGTCCTGAAAAAGATACATGGACAGGCTTTGCAGGATGCGGGCCCGGGCGCCGCTATCGTGAAACCTCAGCGCCCGCAGGCGGTTGGCATATGTGGCGAAGTTCGGGTCGGGCGTGTCCCAGCGCTTGCGGAAGAACAATTCCTGGTCGTTAAAGACCGTCTCATAGCCCAGGAAAGACAGGCCGAGTATCTCCCGGGCCAAGACCCTCGGATTTTGCCTTTGAACATCCCAGAACATGCCGATGTTCCAGTTCATAAAGTACTTCCAAACCTGCTGGCGGAACTCGGGCGTTGACATCATAAACTCGTCAGTTGGCCCGTTGCCGTCAATTCCGGGCCCGTATTTATGCACATAGAGCCTGCGCAAGGCCGGCAGTTTCCCGCGCGCCATCGCGGCAGCCTCCCGCCAGAGCCCGGATTCATACCGGTTCAAGGTCAGATAAAAGCCGTGCCCGGCGGTCGCGGAGCCGACAATCAGGGCGTCATTGAGGATCGGTGTCCAGCCGTTTTCGCTCAAGATGCTGCCCGCACCGCGCACGGGAATGGCATTGGCACCCCAGGCATTTTGCCGCTGAGCATCGGCGTTGTCGGCTGTCTGCACGACTTCGTCTTCCTGGATGCCGTTGGCGGCTGTCAAGCCGAAGTTCAAGATCAGATCCTCGGCCGACCGGATCGCCGTATCGCCGAGCAGCACCAGCTTGTGATGATTGTTGGCGGTCGCATCATACAGCCGGTAGGCCGCACGGATATAGATCTCCATGATGTGATCATTGTTCCAGGACGAATTGCGCCACCGGCCAACCCAGGCGTTGTCCTCGCGGTAGATTCTGACAACGTCCCAAACCTGTCTTCTGAATTCCTGTCGCGTTAAAGGCATGATCACCTCCCTGAAGTACCCGGGCGCGCCCGGCCTTGATGATCTCAAGATGGGGGATCGGCCGCTGCGGAACCTGTGACGGGGCGCACAGCAAAAAACCCGCCGGACCGTATCCGGCGGGTTCAGCGCGATCTTCTTGATCAGATTTGGGAGTGGTCGGGCCTTGACCGGCTCAGATCCCTTTGAAGAGGACGCCGGCCGCCAGAACCACATAAGAGGCAACCAGGATCCAGACTGTCGAAAAGCCAATGCTCGGAACGGCAATGCCAGCCATCGGCAAGACGGCGAGGACAAACAGAACGAGGGAAATCAGAAACACGATTACGGAAGGCGGGGTCAAACGCATGGATAACTCCTTGATGCTTTGAATCAACGTCCGGTCCGGCGCCCGTCCCCTGCTGCCCGGACCAGGTGAAAGTCAGGTGCGACCGGCCGGGCATCCTGCCAAATGCGGTGCGGCCAGTCGCACAGGACAAGACCCAAGCCCGTTAACCTTGTCAATGTTAGATTTGGCAATCGGCTAGTTGGGGCGGAAAAGCCCCCAGAAGATCGCACATTGCAGCATCGCGACCCCGTTCATTGTCTGGGCCGACTGGTCGATGACGATTTCGGCATAGGCATCCGCCACCCCGATGATCGTCTGAAGATCATCTGCGCAGGTCCCAAAACCTGCATCGGATTCAAGGAAGAGTTCCAGCGTATCCCCTGCCCCCTCGGTCAGCTTGAGGTGAAGCACTTCCGGGTCTTCGACCTCCGGCTCCTGCAATTCGACAGCAGCCAGATCGGTACCGGCAATCCGGTAGGAGACGATCAGCTGATAAGCGGCAGCCGGCCCGGGAACCGCAAGAGATGAACATAGCAAAGCACAAAGAAACAACCTTTTGAGCATGGCAGCCTCAAGGAGTGGAATATTGGAAAGCGAATGCAAAGTAACCTAAAGGAACCATGCCGCACTGCAGAAGGCAAGCAGATTGGCGGCATCGGACAGCCAGAGCACCTCACGGTCAGATTGAATCGCCGAGCGAGCAATCGATCGGAAAAAATGCGCTAGGTCCCGGGCAGCAAGGAGCGTGCTTGCCTTAAGGTCCGAATGTCAGGCCTTTCTATTTCAAAAGGCCCAGCCAGTTTCCACCCAGGAGATTTCCGTGCCGTCGAGATAGACACCGACTTCCAGTTTCGCTCCCGGCGTATCCGGATCCGTGTAGATCCACAAGTGTGCCTCGTCACCACTGGCGGTCTCAAAATAGTATCCGGCACCGCCATTCTCACGGTTGCCGGCATCATCGGCCGTAAACGCCTGATCATAGCGGCCATCGGCCTGCAGTTTCCCATCGGCAAGGCACAAGGTCACGGCAGCCGTCCCTGCATCATCGATCACCAGTTGCCGGGTTTGCGGACCGAGGGTCAAGGACTGGTAGCCCCCTGGCGACAGCGACACCGTCTCCGTTTGACCGCTGCAAGCTGCCTCCGTCTCAGCGCCAGATACCGTAGCGGCAGATTGCAAGGCCAGTTCCAGATGAACCGACAACGTGCCTTCGATATAGGGCAGCTGGCGGCTGGCGGTCTCGGTCCGGACGAAATTGGTGATGTCGATCAAGGCGTCGCTCAGCTTCACCTGGGCCTGGGCGGTCAGGACATTGGACAGGGCTTCCATGAAAGGGCTGTTGGAGCCTGTTCCGTCAAGGGCCGTCTGGTTTGGCTGGGCGGAGTAGACCACCACGAGATCGTCAAGCTGATGGTTGACCCGTGCAAGGCCGCGCTCCCCGGCGCCGATCACGTTGCCGATGGACCGGGTTTGGGCAAACGGATTGTCCCGGCAGGCGTCCACTATCAGCAGCCGCACATTAGAAGAAGCGTGAAAGGCCTCCAGAAACGCATCCATCGTGACGCTCGACGTTTCGAACGCTTCCCGCGACGCTGCATCCGTATCTGTCGGAAGAAGGTAATTCACGTTGTCTGCCTGAACGCCGTGACCTGCAAAGAAGATCACCGCAACATCGGCGTCCGCAGAGAGCGTCTGAAATCCCTCGAGCGCGGTCAACATGTCTTGGGCACTGGCGTCGACAAGGGTTTCGGTTTCAAAGCCGAGTGCCGAAAAGGTTGCCGAGGCCAATTCCGCGTCGTTTGCCGGGTTCCGGAGTTCGGGAATTGTCTGATAGGCCCCATTGCCGATAATCAGAGCAACCTTTTTGGCGAAGACCGGTTGCATCGACACTGTCAGGGCGGCCAGAGTGAAGACGAGACAAGGCCAGAATTTACGCATCATGCTGCTCCCCGGGACAGTCAAGGGTGGTCCGGTTCATGGATTTGACTTTACGGAAGCTTTCGGCATTGTGAAAGCTCAAGCGCTCAAGGGGGTTAAGACTTTGCTGAAACGGAATTATCTCGCAGCAGTTGCCGGCTCTTTGCTTTGGGGACCGGCACCGGCGGCAGCTGAACTTGCAAAGACCCAATTCTACGAGTGGACGGCCCGTTGCAACTCAGACAATTACTGCATTGCAGAAACCGCCGGCACGGGAACGAGCGGCGAAGCATTCCGGCTGAAGATCGAACGGGGAGCAAAGCCGGGCAGTCCTGTTTATGTGACTTTCAAGCCGGTAACGAAGCTTGAAACCGGCATGACGGCCCGAATTGAAGTCTCCAGCGGGGAAGAGAACTACGGGTTTTTCGGGAAAGCCGGAAAGATCTATAAGGGCAATGAAATGACCTTTTCGGGGGCTGCCGACCGGCCTCTGGTTGAAAACCTGCGCCTTGGATCAACGGCGGCCGTGCAGATTGAATTCGGCGGATCAGCCGGCACGAAAGCCTATACCGTCTCCCTTAAAGGGATCACACAGGCCTTGCTGAAAATTGATGACGCGCAAGGACGCATCGGCCGGGGCGATGCCATCGTTGCCTGGGGCGGACTGGCCGCGGACAGCGGACCTCACACCCTTAATGGAACAGCACCGCAGAGTTCTGACGGTGCCGTGGCAAAGGCTCCTGCCGAAGCTGCGCCTGCAGTTCGTGAGAACGCCGCAGCGGCCGATGATTTGCCGCCGCCCGTGATGCCGTCACAGGATGTGGCGAACAATTCTCCGGACACCGGAAACGGTATGGTCTATGACCTCGGCCGCATTCCGGACAGTGTCCAGATGATGGGCTACCGCACGCTGGATTGCCGGCTGGACGAAGTTGTCCCGGCATTTGGCGCCCGGGTGATCGCCGAGGGCGATGTGGAACTCTGGATCGTTCCCTGTCAGATGGCCGATGCCAATGTTCCCTACTACATGGCCACGCACATTCCCTTCAATCCATCCCTGGATGAATGGCAAGAGTTCGAAACACCTCCTGGCTTCAATCAACCGAACCACGCGCTCGTCAACAATCTGGTCTATGACACTGCGACCGGACAGGTAACCGGCACGACCTATTACAGCCCCAATTATGATTGCGGCAGTTTCGAGCGCCATGAAATGGAAGCGGAATCGGGCCAGTACATCCTGATTGAGTACCTGGAAAAGACGAATTGCGACGGCATTCAGGGCCCGGCCGAAGGCTGGCCCTTAAGCTGGACAATCGACGAAATGGGCCAATAAAGGTTTTAGGCGGGTCCCGGAACAACCGGGATCTGCGTTAACCATAAGCGCAATTCCCCAATTGACCGGGGATATCCTTCTTTGGGGGGTAACAATTCCGGGTGTATTGTGCGCCGAAACGCCCCTGAGTCGTTGAAAGACACCCGCCTTATGGGTTAATAAAGAGTTAAAGTATTGCGTTGATCGCGCAGCCTTGCTGCCGCGAACCACAGGAGCATGGAATGGGCATATTCTCGAAAACTTCGCGTCCGGGCGACAGCTCCGAAGAGCGAATCGAGACAGAACAGCCATCTACTGATGTTCAAGATGCGGTTGAAGCATCCGGAAAGGGCGGAAACGTCGAGCAGCTGTCTCCGTTCGCGCTGCGGATGCAGGAAAAAATGAACCAGCTGGACGGACTGAAGTCCCGTGTGGGCGGGCTCAACCAAACCTTCGACCAGATGGCGGCCTTTGCCAATGAAAGCCAGACCACCATCAAGATGATGGCGGAATACATTGAGGCTTCCCGGTCGAGCGTTCAGACCGAAGTCCGGCTGAAATCCGAAAACGCGAAGCTGTCAACGGACCTGCTCGATGCGGAGCATAAGGTCAAGACGCTCACCACGCAGCTTGAAGACGCCCAGGCCGAGGTTCATTCGCTTCGCAAGCGGGCCACCGAGACACGGACCGCGCTTGAAACGGCGCGCAACGACATCGTGTCCATCCGGGACAACAACAAGAAGGTCAATGACGAGTACCGGCATCAGAGCGCCAAACTCGTTGACGCAAATACGCAGCTGTCTGAAATCAGCGCGGAGATGAACGATCTCAAGGCGAAATATGAAAGCCTTGAGAAACACGCAGAGAGCCTGTCCTCCGACCTGGAAGCGGTCAAGCACCGCGAGAAGGAACTTCAGCAGAACCTCTCCGAAAGCGCCAAACTTCTGGAAGAAGAGATCAAGAAGAACAATCAGGCGACGAGCGAGCTGGAAGCGGTCAAGCGCGAGCTGATCGAATTCCGGAACGACAACATCGACCTGAAATCCCATCTTGATGTGGCAAACCAGGAGCTGGTCTACGCGAAATCGCGGCTTGAGGAAGAGCAGCGCAAGCATGACAACGAAGTCTATGCGCTGAATGCTGAAATCGAGAACCTGTCATCCCAGCGCCGCATCGGCGCCCAGTCGCTGCAGGAGATGGCGCGCGAAAACTCCACAATCAAGGAGCGCAACCGCGAGCTGATCAAGCGCATGCAGGAAATCGAGCACCTGCTCGACAGCGCGCAAAAGAACCACGAGAAAGACCGCAACGAGCTCATGGCGACCTCCGCCAAACTGCGTGAGGTGAACCTTCGGTACAACTCCGCTCTAACCGATCTCAACCACCAGCGGAACCAGAACCAGAAATTCGCAGACAATCTGGAAGATCTGGTCGATGAGAACAAACGCTTGCAGCGCTACAAAATCCAGATGGATACGGCCAATGAGCAGATCGCCCAGCTGAAGACGGTCATTGCCAACTACCAGATGGCCATGGAGGGACGTGGTCCGGCTGAGGAACTCGGTCTGACCCAGACGAGCTCCGATCCAATGTCCGATCTCGACATTACCGAACCGCTGCCGACCGATTTCGATGTTGATGACGACATACTCGAAAAGGCTGATGCGCCGTCCGGCTCCGAGACAGATCCGGACAAGCCCAGCGGCGGAAACGACAAGATCGTGAAGCTCCGCGACAGCTGATCGCTCATCCCTTAAATGAAAAAGCCCCGCAAATGCGGGGCTTTTTTCTTCCAAAATCGTATTCGGCAACTGCGGGCGCACAATGCGAGATACAAATCATTCCGGCTCAACGGTGAACTGAAGCGGATATCCGAGCTGTCCCGCCGCATCAATCGCCCGTGTTGCCTTCGTCTCCGCCACATCCTTCGGGTAGACGGACACCACGCAGGCCCCTTTTTGGTGCGCCGTTATCATGACCACTTCCGCTTGCGCCGAATCCAGCTTGAATTCCGCCTTGAGGATCAACACGACGAATTCGCGCGGCGTATAATCGTCATTCAGCAGAACGACCTTGTAAAGCTTGGGCTTTTCGACCTTGGTCTTCTGCTTCAGTTTTGGTTTGAGATCAAAATCACTCATGACAGTGCCCTGTACCTACAAACTTGGGGGCTGATCTCCCCTTCACACGCGCCGCTGTAAATGATGTCAGGCTGTTAAGCCGTAAATGCCGTCAACATAGCAGTTTGAAGGCAGAAGGCCGTCAAGACGGACGTGCATTAGGCCACATACCGTTTCTGGCTCTACGCCATACTATACTGCCCAGCAATATCGAAGAAAACATGACGATATTGTCAATTAATGCTGACACAAAAAACCCCGCGCTTTTAACGCGCGGGGTCTTCGGATTACGGGCATGTCTAAATCAGCCTTGGGCGTCTCCATGACGCCCGGTGCCGTCATGGGGGGGTTAGACAGCTGCAACCTTGGTCAGGAACCCGTCGATGCGGTCGGACAGCTGACGGGTGTTATCCGCAACTTCCGACGAGGTGCGGGACACATCACCTGCCGACTGGGTCGTTTCATCCACGGCCGCCTTCACACCGGTCATGTTTTCACTGATCTCACGGGTACCAGAGGCAACCTCTTGAATGGAGCTGCTGATCTCGGCAGTCGCAGCGCCCTGCTGCTCCAACGCTTCCGTGATAGAATTGGTGAACTCGTTCACCCGCTCCATGATGTTTGCGATTTCCTCGATCGCAGCCACGGAGTCGGAGGATGCCCCCTGGATGGCGTTGATCTGCGCCGAAATTTCTTCGGTCGCCTTGGAGGTCTGTGTCGCAAGTTCCTTGACCTCGGCAGCAACGACGGCAAAGCCCTTACCCGCTTCACCGGCCCGTGCAGCCTCGATGGTCGCGTTCAAGGCTAGCAGGTTTGTCTGTTCCGCAATGTCCTGAATGAGCTGCAGAACCGCGCCGATCTTTTGTGCCGACGACGCCAGGCTTGCCACCTGCTCGTTTGCCGAGTTGGCTTTCGTGTTGGCGGAGGAAACAACCTCGCTGGTCTCGGCGATCTGGCGGGAGATCTCACCGATAGACGCCGACAGCTCTTCGGACGCGGATGCGACCGTTTGAACGCTGGCATAAGCCTGTTCGGTGGCAGCGGCAACGGATGCGGTCCGCTCCGTGTTGCTTGTGGACAGGTCCATCAGGATGCCTGAGATGCTCCCCATGGCCTCTGTGGACTGGTTAACCGGTTGCAGGAGGCGCTGAGAGTCGTCGCGAAAATCGGAGATCAGAGTTTCCAGTCCGGCTTGACGGTGGCGCTCATTTTCCATGTTCTGCTGCTGCTCTTCTTCGAGCTCGCGTTGACGAAGACCATTATCCCGGAAGATATCGACAGTCCGGGCCATCTGCCCCATCTCGTCAACCCGCTCAACATAGGGGATGTTGATATCGTAGTTGCCGTCGGAGAGTGTCTTCATGGTGCCTGACAGGTTGCCGATCTGCCCGGTTATGCGGCGGATAAGAGCAACAAGCACAAGAGAAACGGCCAGGATCGCGACCGCCGTGATTGCGAGCGCAGTCGTCAGAGCCTCATTCCGGGCCTGCTCGATCGCGCCGATATCGAAGGCAACGAAGAGGTAACCGAGTGTCTCGACAGCGTCGCCGTCAGCGCGCGTGATCGGTTTGAAGCCAATCTGAAATTTGGGGGTGCTGAAGAAAGATGTATCGGCAGAGGCGTTTTCGCCGCGCATGTCTTCCGGAATGAGATCAACCAAGGCTTCCACCTCGGCTTCCGTATCCCGCGCCAAAGATGCAAAGACGCTGGCATTTGTTTCCTGAACAACGGCCCAGGAAAAGTTGTCATTGTCCAGGAGCGGTGCGAGCAACGTGTTCGCAAGGTCCTGATCGAAGTCCCAGATCGCATTGCCCAAAGCCTGATTGGTCAGGTTTGCGCTCATCTTGATCTGTTGTTCGAATGCATCCTGCACACCGGCCACACGCTGTGAAGACGTGATATAGGCGAAGGCGACGAATGCAACTGCCACAACGGCCACGATCGGCACTGTCGTGGTGAATTTCACAGATTGCCAAAACTTCATAATGTCCCCCATAAGGTTCGGGGTAGGTATAAGCGCAGTCTGCAAAAAATCTCTTAAGACAAGGGGTTCTTCGTTCCGGTTTTTGCTTATCAATGCGGCCAATCTATTAAATTCCCCATGTTTATCTTCAACACTTTCTAAATGATCGTGAAAATTGACACGCGGGAAACCACGAATGTCCTGACGGCGTGAATCGGTCGCATTGCACCAATCCATACGCAGAAACAGTGCGTAGACGGACGGGGCTCAGGAACGGAGTATGTTATGCAGACCGTCAAAACTTGGCCGGAAACGATCAGCAAATCTGTTGCCACACTATCGCTTGCGGTGGGAATTGCCGTGAACGCGGCTGTCCCCGCCGCGTTGGCGGATCTTGGCGCTGCGGCACGATCGGTGCCGTCGGCAGCACTTGTGGGCGAAGGACGGTTCTCCTTTCTCGGCTTCCGGGTGTTTGACGCAGAACTTTATGCACCGCAGGGCGAATTCGAGACCTCCGGGCCATTCGCGCTAAAGCTTACATATTTGCGCAACTTCGAGGGGGCCGCCATTGCGGAACGCTCGGCGAAGGAGATCAAGGCGCAGGGCAGCGCGTCCGCCGGCCAGATCGACAGCTGGACCAGGCAAATGGATTCGATTTTTCCGGACGTCCGGGCGGGACAGTCCATAACCGGTGTGAAAACAGCGAATGGAACCACAGAATTTTATGCTGATGGCCGCAAGATAGGGGCGATCCAGGATCCGGCCTTCACACAGAGGTTCTTTAACATTTGGCTCGGTGCACAAACGAAGAACCCCTCCTTGCGGGCAAAACTCGTTGGCGCCAGTGGCTGATGCAGCAACCCGCCGCTACAGCCGGACCCAAAGACTTGGCAACTGTGAAAGAGACCGGCGCCGGTCAGGCAGGTGACGCTGTAATCACCCCGGCAAAGGGGCGCTTGCGGGTTTCCGCGCTCATGATTTACGGCGTCATGGCGCTGCCATTGGCCTTTGCAGGCTTGCCGATTTATCTGAACGCGCCGGACTTTTACGCAGTAGTCTTCGATCAACCCCTGACATCCCTTGGCGCCGTGCTGCTTGCGTTGCGCCTCGTCGATGCTTTTCAGGACCCGCTGATCGGAAGCTTGAGCGACCGCTTCCATGCTCACCGCTCCGCCATCTTGATGCTGGGTGCGGTCTTTCTGGGGTCCGGCTTTTGGATGCTGTTCCACCCCCCCGCCACTTATCCGCTGGCCTGGTTTGCGCTCTCGGTGTTCATCTGCACCACCGGCTACTCCATCGTTGCGATCAACTACCAGACGGTGGGCGGTCTCTGGAACTGTATGGAGACAGACAGAACGCGGGTCACCGGCTTCCGGGAGGCTTTCGGTCTTGTCGGCTTGCTGATCGCAGCCATCGCCCCGGCGGTTCTCGCCGAGATAACCAGCCGTGAAACCGCCTTTCACTGGCTGACCATCGCCTACCTGCCCCTGCTTGCCGGCGCGCTGGTGATCCTTCTCAGCTGGCTGCGGACGGCACCGCTCCAAAAACCGTCGAACCCAGATGAGATCATCGGCTGGACGCAGCTGCTCAAAGACCGCTGGCGGGCCATCTTTTTTGGCACGGTGTTCTTGAACAGTTTTGCAAGCGCAATTCCTGCAGTCCTTGTTTTGTTTTTCGTACGGGACCGCATTGGGGCAGAGGCCTATACCGGGCTGTTCCTGCTGATCTATTTTCTGTCCGGCGTGGTGTCGATGCCGGTCTGGATGCGCATTGCCGCCAGATCGGGCAAGCTTGCAGCCTGGCGGTATTCCCTCATGCTGTCGGTGATTACCTTCCTCGGGGCCGCCTTCCTCGGGCTCGGCGATCTTGCAGGATACGCTCTGGTTTGCGCGCTGTCCGGCCTTGCGCTCGGGGCTGATCTCGCCTTGCCGCCAGCCATCCTGGCAGACCATCTGGAAGCGGACGGACGGGAAGCCGATGCGTCCCGGTTGTTTGCGTTCATGGCCCTTTTGTCAAAAGCAGCCCTTGCCGTTGCAACGGGGCTCGCCCTGCCCATGCTCGGCCTCGTGGGCTATCATCCGAATGTGGACATGACCCCCTCGCTGAACCTTGCTCTCAGCTTCACATATGCGGTTTTGCCGTGCGTGATGAAAATCGGTGTCTTTTGTATATTGCTGGCCTCGGCGAAAACACTTGCGCAGGGCAAATCAGCCGTGTGAGCTTTTCCCTGCACTGCAAGCCACCAGAGGCAGACTATCGTGACAATGCGCCCGCCCCGTTCTTTGACACAGCAGGATCAGGATCCCCTGACCGCGGCCTTGGAGCAGGAAGTCTTCAATGAGAAAGCGTCGACGCTGTTCCGGTTGAACAAGAAACTGGAGGACGCGCTGGCGGCCCTTGAAGCGGCACGGGAGACCTTTGAGCCGGATGATGAACATTTCCGCCACGTCCATGCACAAGCTGGTGAGGCTCTTTGGAACGTCACCATCCAGCGGGAATTATGCGGTCTCAAGCAGCACAAGGCATTTTACGACCACTTGAATGTCCCGGGTTCCGTGCGTCTTGCAATGGGTCCCGCGATCCTCACCAGACCCTCCCGGAAATAGGGATCAGCCGGGCTTAAGATCCGCAAAAGAACACCCTGTGACCCGCATCACTTCGCTGTTGATGAGCCCTGCCTAAGGAAAGGATGGGCTTGCATATTGCAGTCCGGAATGATTTTTACTGGGGGCTTTCAAAATGAAATCGTATTTTCTTTCGCAGATGGCGGACTATTTGTTCCGCAGACGGACGAGTAGAGCTGTAGCGAAACTGGCTGTAGCAGCGGACACAAAAACGATCAGCTGGGCGCAGAGCGGTCACGATGTGCAATGATTTTGGTCTAAAACGTTTGGCATCGCTGCCGCTGACGGCGCTCGTCGCGCTTGCCATCCTACTTGCCCCGTTCACTGCGCCGGTCGAGGCCCAATCCGTCCGCACTGTGCCGGAAGGCAACCGGTATTCCAATCAGCCGAAGATCCCATTTGCTTCTGCAAGACGGACAGCTGCGTCCCAGTCCTCCTACGATGCGAAATTCGAAAAGGTGGTTTCGGTTATAAGGCGCGACCGGCGGCTTTTGTCCTCAATCAAACGGGTCGCAAGCCGCTATGGCATTGATCCGATCCACATCATTGGCGCCATTGTCGGCGAGCACACCTACAATTACGACACGCTGGACAGCGCCCAGTCCTATTATGTCAAGGCGCTTGCATATGCCGGCATACGGTTCGAATTTGAATTCGAAGGCGAACACGTCAACGACTTTGTTCAGCGGCCGCAATTCGAACGCTGCCAGAAGGATCATATCCAGGAAAGCAGCGACAGGCGCTGGTCCTGCTATGAGCAGGTCTGGGAAACCCGCTTCCGCGGCAAGAGCGTCGATGGTGTGCGGTACCCGAAAAAGAACTTCAACGAAGCGTTTTTCCAACCGCTCTTTGCCGGACAGAGTTTCGGGCTCGGGCAGCTTAGCCCGCTTACCGTCTTGAAGATGACCGACAAAGTTTCGCGGACAAGCAAATTCCGCAAGCTTGAAGCGTCCAACTCCTCAGCGGTCTACAAGGCGACAATGGACCCAAATATCTCGCTGCATTACATGGCGGCGATTATCAAGGACGCGATCACCGCCTACAAATCCGTTGGCAAAGTGGACATTTCCAACAATCCCGGGCTCACGGCAACGCTCTACAATCTTGGCGATCCCTGGAGCCGCGCCGCAAAGTTCCGCCGGAGCGGCAAACGCTGGCCGCGCGAAAACTATTACGGCTGGCTTGTAAATGACCGGATCGACGATCTGAAGGACCTGCTTTGACAGTCAGGTCCTTCAGCTAGTTTCAAGAATACACGTCGCATCCGGCTCAGGTCAGGAACGGATTGTTGAGCCGCTCCTGACCAATGCTTGAGGCGGGCCCATGCCCTGGCAGGAAGGCAACATCATCACCCAGCGGCAGCAGTTTTTCGGTAATTGACTGGATCAGGGTTGCATGGTCGCCGCCGGGCAGATCAGTTCTGCCAATTGAACCGGCGAAAAGAACGTCACCTGAAATCGCAAACTGCAATTCCCGGTCCACATAGACAAGATGACCGGGCGAATGCCCCGGGCAATGCAGGACTTCAAAGGATCGTCCGGCAATTTCCACCGTATCGCCTTCTTGCATCCAGCGGTCCGGCGCAACTGTCTTCGCCTCGCCCATCCCGAATTGGATGGCCTGTTCGGCAACCCGTTCGATCAGCGGCTTGTCCGCCTCGTGCGGCCCTTCAACCGGAATTTCCAGCGCTTCCGCCAGATCCGCAGCCCCACCAATGTGATCGATATGCCCATGGGTCAGCACGATCTTGTCGACCGTTACCCCCTGCTTGCGCACGGCTTCCAGGATGCGGTCGACATCACCACCTGGATCGACCACCGCGCCGAGCATTGTCTTCGGATCCCAAATTAGCGAACAGTTCTGCTGAAATCCGGTAACCGGGATAATCATGACCTGAATTGGCGGGACATCGGTTTCTGCGTTTTGGGCCGCGCTTCCGCTTCCATCGGGATCGTGAGCCACATTTGTCTCCTTATCGTCAGCGGCCACCTTATTGTGTAAAACAAGTACGGGACAAATTAGGACCGCGTATGGTTTCTTTGAGCTGGCGGCTTCACCTTACCGCATGCATTTCGTACAAGAAGTATCGGCACATGAGAAGCCGTCACCAAATCGGACCCTTGACTCCATGACGTTGCGACTGTTGACCATAATGACGATTGCCCTTTCGCTGGCGTGGGGTCCGCAAGCGGCCGTTGCTCAGCCGGGCCGTTCAGCGCCAACATTCGAGACATGGACGGTTGACTGCGGCAACACCGGTGTTTGCTTTGCCTCGTCCTTTAACCGGAACCAGTCCGTCTGGGTGGACCTGCGCATTGTCAGGGACTGGAAGGCGGATGCACAGCCGCTCGTCCGCCTGACAACAAATACCGAATTGTCCAATGGCGGAACGCTCCGGTTCTCAGTGGATGGCACCGAAATCGAAGCCTTGCCGATTGAACAGCTACGGGAAATGCAGCAGGCCGTCATGCCACCGGCCGGGTTCCGCCCGCTCGGCGGAGAAGGCGTCTGGTACCCAATCGGCCCTGCAACAACAGCTCTTCTGGACGCCTTGCGGTCCGGCAGCCAATTGACGATCGAATTGCCCGCCCCCCAGGGGAGTGACGCCGCTGTTATCACGGTTCCCCTCACTGGCCTAAAATCCGGATTGCTCTGGCTCGACAACCGCCAGAACCGTACGGGAACGGTGTCCGCCATTGTTGCTCCGGGCACAAATCCGGCCACGGATGCCCCTCATGCCATCCCGATCACCACACCGGACCAGCTGCCTCCGGAAGTGACTGCCATCTGGACCGCAAACCGCTTGTGTTCGGCGATTGACCCGGCGATCTTCTCCAACATGAATGCTGTTCGTGTTCCGCTGGAAGATGCAGGCTCGCTTTATGTGATCCCGTGCGGCACCCCGACAGCTTACAACACCCCTTATATCAGCGTTCTCGCCGGGAAAGACGGAGCCGCGCGCCAGGTGCATGTCGCCCGCATGTCCGAACAAGGCCCAATTGCGTCCGACCTGATTTACAATGCGCGATGGGTCCCGGCCGACAAACAGCTGGTGAGCTACTTCAAGGCGTCCGGTGTCGGCGAATGCGGCCTCTGGAACCGCTGGACATGGAACGGGTCTGCTTTTGTGCTTCTTGAAGAAGCAAGCCGGACCACATGTGACGGAACTGAACCGGACTTGTCCAATTGGTCAAACACCTGGCCCGTGAAAAAGGCCTCTAAATAGCAATCCGCATCAGGAATTTCTTGCGATTGCAACATTCTCAACACTATTATGTTGACGCAGCGGCTGGAAAGGGATGTGGCAACACTGGTGCAACCCATTCCTGAAGTAGTGATGAATGCACACTGTGCGTTTCATGGGAATGATCCTTGCCGATATGGCAGGCGAGACTGGGTGGCGTGTGCCGGAATGGCACAGAAGTTAAGGTGATTTTGTAATGCACGATGGCGATTCGGACCGGCGGTCGCGTGGTCGGCGCGGCGGCAAGCGCGAGTTTGGCGGTCCGCAAGACTTCGGCAGTGATTTTGGCGGAAGCGAATTCGGTGGTGACTATGGCGGCGGCCGCAGCGGCGGCTACCGCGGCGGACGGGACAACGATTATGGTGGCGGCTACGGCGGTGGCCGCGACGACCGGGATGGCGGTGGCTACGGCGGTGGCGGCCGCGGCGGCTATGGCCAACGGGAAGACGGCGGAAATCGCGG
>NZ_SMLZ01000082.1:0-14660 GCF_009711415.1 Roseibium denhamense | reverse complement strand
GGCGGCGGTTATGGCGGCGGCAACCGGGGCGGCGGCTATGGTGGTGGTGATCGTGACGGCGGCGGTGACGGGTTCCGTCAGCAGCGTCCGCGGCGCGAGTTCCCGCCGGTCGAGCGTGGCCCGCGTCAATCCGGAACCGTTAAGTTCTTCAAGTCAGACAAAGGCTTCGGCTTCATTACTCCGGACGAGGGTGATGCCGACGTTTTTGTGCATATTTCCGCGGTCGAACGCTCCGGCCTGACAATGCTGGACAGCGGCATGCGCTTGTCCTTCGAGACAGAGCCAGACCGGCGCGGAAAGGGCCCGAAAGCGGTCGATTTGAAGATGCTGGAAGGCGATGACGCACCGGCCGAAGGCGGCGACGACCAGCCATCGGCCGACGAGTAACCGTTTTATACGAATGATCGTCATGCGAGGGCGCAGCCAAGGCTGCGCTCTTTTTGTTTAGAGCATGTCGCATTAAATTAGTTGCGAATTGCTTTGGCTTTCGCGTTGAAATCATGGGTTTCGGGCAGCGAAAGGCAAATCAGATCAAATGCGATTTGCTCTAAGAACAGCCCGCTTTTTCCAGTTTCCGCACAGGCCCTATGGCGAAACGGACAATCCTTGATACAAGGTGGTCAGCTGTTGCGTCGAAATCTTGGATTTCGGAACGCGATGGACCCTTCAGCATTGCCGTGGCTTGCTTTAACAAGCCATGGCACTCACGTTATTTGGACGGTTCTCATGCCCTCACCCACGCCGGTTGCCATCCGCCTGTTTCATCCCGGCGATCTCAGCGGCCTCCTTGCCCTGAACAATGCATCCGTTCCAGCGGTCAACGCCCTCAGCGCTGAAGAGTTTTTGGATCTGGTCGCGGCCGCGCTTGTCTGCCTTGTCGCCCAGCACAACGGGACGCCCGCCGGGTTCCTTTTGTGCATCGGCAACGGGACGGACTA
The DNA here is from genome assembly GCF_009711415.1 of Roseibium denhamense. Taxonomy (GTDB): domain Bacteria; phylum Pseudomonadota; class Alphaproteobacteria; order Rhizobiales; family Stappiaceae; genus Roseibium; species Roseibium denhamense. The sequence goes on along the minus strand of NZ_SMLZ01000082.1, from coordinate 13,722 downwards.
TCAGAGCCCCAATTACGTTTGGCTGAGCCAGAAGCTCGACGCATTTGCCTATACGGACCGGATTTGCGTCAGCGAAGAGCTGCGTGGCCAGAACATCGGCGATGCGCTTTACAAGGCGCTATTCGCCCACCTGGCCGGGACAGGGCGCAGTTTCGTGTGCGAAGTCAACGAACGTCCCCCCAATCCCGGGTCCCTGCGCTTTCACAAGCGCCTCGGCTTTGCAGAGATCGGCACGGCCGACCATGGCGAAAAAGCCGTGATCTACCTGAAACGCGACCCGGAACCGGCGGCCTGAAGGATATTTTATGAACTACAGACATGCCTATCACGCCGGCAATATCGGGGACGTTCTCAAACATGCCGTCCTTGCGCGCTTGATCGTCTATTTTCAGCGCAAGGACAAAGCCTTCCGCATCATCGACACCCATGCCGGGATCGGCAAATACGATCTGACCGCGGAAGAAACCCAGAAAACCGGAGAGTGGCAGCAGGGGATCGGCAAGGTGCTGTCCGCCGAGATGCCCCAGGCTGTGACGGACCTTCTGGCCCCCTGGCTGGAGGCCGTGCGTGCTTTGAACCCGGATGGCCAGCTGATCCACTATCCAGGGTCGCCCCTGCTTGCGCGGATGCTTGCGCGGAAGATCGACCGGCTGACGTTCACCGAACTGCACCCTGCCGATTTCAAGACGTTGGCCGCCCACTTCCAAGGGGATTATCAGGTCAAGACGATCCATCTGGACGGCTGGCTGGCCCTGGGCAGTTTTCTGCCGCCCAAGGAAAAACGCGGGCTGGTTTTGATCGACCCTGCTTTTGAAGCGGCAGATGAGTTCGACCGGATGACAGCCGCAGTCATCAACGGCTGGAAGAAGTGGCAGGGCGGCACCTACGCAATTTGGTACCCCATGAAAGACGGCAAGGCGATCCGGCGGATGCATGAGGCATTTGTCGAGGCAGGTCTACGGGATGTCCTCGCCCTTCAGCTGAATGCCGGCAAAAGCGGCCCGGACACCAGAATGCTCGGCTCGGGCATGACCCTGATCAATCCTCCCTTCACGCTGGCGGGTGAAATGGAGACGCTGTTGCCGTGGCTGTGCAACACGCTGCACCTGGGCCCCGGCGCGAGCTGGACGGTTGAGGCCATCGCCGGAGAATAATCCGCAAGGAACCGTGATTTCTGCCAAGCGATGCTTGACCTTAGGCCTTCCCTCCCCCATCGTTCGCTCATCAATTGCCTTCCGGAGTTTTCACCGTGCAGATTGCCCGTTCCATCCGTTTGCTTTTTTCCGCCGCCGCCATGTCCGCAGCTGTGGTGACCGGCAGCCACGCTGACGAACACAAGGCTTATTTCTCTTTCAATGGTGACCCGCGTGTGCCCGAGTGCGCGGCAGCTTCGGTGCAAAGCGCTGTTGCCGGCTCCGTCGCCAGGGCCAAGAAAGACTATTATGGCGGCCGCACCATTCTAGGGATCGACCAGATCCGCGAAGTCTCCTACCAGGTCAATGGCGTGAGCCCGCTTGCGCGCAGGTATTGCCGGGGCAAGGCGAGCCTATCCGATGGCAGCTTTCAATCGGTCCACTATCTGGTTGAAGAGCACGCGGGTTTTCTGGGTGTCAGCTGGAACGTTGAAGCCTGCCTTGCACCTCTGGACAAATGGCGGGTGTATGGCGCTCACTGCAGCACCGCGCGCCCGCGCTGATCGCTGGCATGTTATCCCACTTCAGCATCTTGAGACGGTTCGCCGCGTGCCTTGTGGCGGTCCTGTCCATTTCCGCGAGCGGGCAGAGCGCCTCGGCGGACACGGCCGGCGAGTTTGATTTCTACGTTCTGGCATTGTCCTGGTCCCCCACATACTGCAAGCAGGAAGGGCCGGATGCCAACCGCCATCAATGCGGCGTTGACGATCCCTTCCGCTTCATCGTGCACGGGTTGTGGCCTCAATATGAGAACGGTTTTCCGGATTTCTGTCCTGGCGTTCCAGAGCGCATCGACCGGGAGATCGCCTTTGACAATGACGACATCATTCCGAGCCACGGCCTGATCTTCCACCAGTGGCGCAAGCACGGAACCTGTTCCGGTCTTGACCCGGAAGACTACTTCGATCTGACCCGGGCCGCCTTCGAAAAGGTCAGAATTCCGGGCGCCTTCCAGACCCTAAACAAACGTGGAAAAGCAGCACCGGAGACGGTTGAAAAAGCCTTCCGCCTGGCAAATCCAGGCCTGACCGGTGATGCAATGTCCGTGACATGCGAAAACGGCGAGCTGGAAGAAGTCCGGATCTGCCTGACCAAGGATCTTACATTCCGCGCCTGCCCGAACGTCGACCGTGCCGGGTGCCGGTCCGCATCCCTGTCGGTTCCTGCCCCGCGTTAACACCCGCCTTTGCGTATGTCTCTGGAGACAGAAAATGATGATACTCCGCTCTTCGCCGCCCTCCCCGTTTGGCCGGAAGGTCAAGATCGCCATGGCTATCCTGGGGCTGAAGGACCGTATTTCGGTCGAGGAGGCCAGCACCGCGGACCCGTCAGACAGCCTGCGTGGCCAAAATCCGCTTGGCAAGATTCCGGCGCTGGTTCTGGAAAACGGCGACGTTCTTTATGACAGCTCGGTGATTGTCGAATATCTCGATCATCTTGCAGGCGGCGGAAAACTTTTCCCGGACGGCGAGGCGAGATTTGCGGTCTTGAGAGACCAGACGCTGGCTGATGGCCTGATGGATGCAGCTCTCCTGCGGGTCTACGAAAAGCGGTTCAAGCAGCCGCATTACCGGGATCCCGCCTGGGACGCCTATCAGGCAGCCAAGGTGGAGCGCGCCCTCAAGCATTTCGAGACCAACTGCCCGCCAGCGCCTGCATCCGACGGTGATGTTGATGCAGGCACGATAACTCTTGCCTGTGCCCTTGGATATCTCGACATGAGATTTTCTGGCGAATGGCGGCCCAGCCACCCCAAGCTTGTCGCGTGGCTGGAGGCGTTTGAAGCAGCCGTTCCTGCCTTCACCGACACCAAAGTACCGGCAGCCCCCGTACCGGACGATGCCGCGGTGCCGCTGCAATAATGCGTGCCGCAACCACGTAGAAATTGCCTGGGACTAAACATGGAAAAAGCCGCAGCAGCCGCTGCGGCTTTTTCTTGATCTCCTGGGCGTTTTCAACAAAACGCCGGGCACTCTCAGCAGCCGGACTATGTGGCACTTCCGGCCAAGGGTTTCCGGCCACGGCTTTTCATAAGGCGCCGCCCGCTGCGCACCGAAGTCCCGATATCGCCCTGGATGGCCAGCAGGGCGGGCACCAGCAGAATGACCAGCAACAAGCCAAACGCGAGGCCATAGGCCAGGGTAATCACCGTCGGCATCAGGAACTGAGCCTGGCGGCTTGTTTCAAACAAGAGAGGCGCAAGTCCGAACACCGTGGTGGCCGTTGTCAGAACAACAGCCCGGAGGCGGTCGCAAACCCCATTGACGATTGCTTGCCGGAACGGATGGGTCTTGGCGTATTCGTCAATCGTCGTCACGAGAACAATACTGTCATTGATGATGATGCCGGACATGCCGATAAAGCCGATCACGGAAAACATCGACAACGGAATATCGTGCAAATAGTGCCCCCAGATCATGCCGATGCAGCCGAAAGGAATAATGATCATGATCATGAACGGCCGGGTCCAGGATTCAAAAATCCAGCAAAGGGTCAGGTAAATCCCGGCGAGGCACAGCAGGAAGCCTAAAAACGCATCGGTCAGAAAATCCCTTTCCTGTTCGGCAAGTCCCCTCAACTCGCTCTCCACGCCAAAATCATTGCTCAGCTGCGGCAGGAATTCCTCATCCAGCAGCGTGGTCACGCGCGCGGCGGCCTCCGGATCGTCCTCGGACACATCGCCGGACACCTGCAGGGTCTTCAATCCATCGCTCCGGCGCACCGAGGCAAAGCCGTAAGAGCTGTCGACCGAGACGATCTCACTCAAGGACACATAGGTTCCAGCCGGTGTGCGCACGCGCGTTGTGTAGAGAAACGACGAATCCGTTTCCTCATCCGGCATCAGAACCTTGACCTTGGCAGTCCGGCGGCCAACTGGGAACTCTGAAACTTCAACGCCTTCAAGCCTATTGCGCATAATCCGAGCCACGTCATCTGTCGAAAAGCCCAGCGCTTCGCCGCGCGGTGTCAGCTTCAAACTGAGTTCCGGCTTGTCATAGGCAAGCGAGTCCTCAAGCGCACTGACGCCTTCAAGCGATGCCAGCATCTGTTTCAGGTTCTCAGCGGCCGCTTTCAGAACCTCTGTGCTCTCCCCATAAAGGCGTACGTCAATCGCGTCGCCGCCGGGACCGGATCGTTCGCCGCGCAAGGCCAGGGTCTCCAGAAGCGGTGGCTGCTTTATTTCAGCGCGCCAATCGCCAATGAACTCAAACGCCGAGTATGGACGCAAGTCCGGATCCAGAAGCTCGATCGAAAGCCCGCCCAGTTGATCGATGTCCTTGCTGTCTGCACCGCTCAGACCCCGTCCGACCGTCCCTCCAACTGTCGAAAGTGCAAACAAGACCGGCTCGGCACCATAGGTGTCCTGATACTGCCGGTTCACGACATCAAGGGCACGTTCCATTTCGGCAATCATTTCCTTGGTGTCTTGACGGTCCGCGCCGGGAAGCATCGCGATACTGGCGGAAATCACCGCGCGCTCAGGTGCATTGAAGAACCGCCAGCGGACCGACCCATCAAATAACAGAGACAGAGACAGAAGAAGCGCCATAATGGCTGCTCCGAGGACCGGGTAGCGTGCGACCATCAACCAGCCGACCAACGGCCGGAACGTGTTTTCCCGAAACCGGACAAAAGCGCGGTTGAACACCCGGTTCGGCATGTCGTACCAGCGCGGCTTTTTGCTCGCACTGAGCGCATGGCGCATATGGGCCGGCAGGATCAAAAAGGACTCGATCAGGCTGGCAACCAGAACGACAGCCACGGTAAACGGAATTGCAATAATCAAGGTCCCAAACCGACCGCCAATCGCAACCAGTCCCACAAAGGCAATCAGCGTTGTTATGGAGGCGGAGAAGACAGGGGCCATCATGCGCCGCGCTGCAAGGCTTGCCGCCTCTTCCGGAGGATGCCCCTGACGATGCAGAAAGTCTGCATGTTCGCCAACAACTATGGCATCATCCACCACAATGCCGAGACAGATAATCAACGCGAACAGCGAGATCATGTTAAGCGTCAGGCCGAAGACATACATCAGGCCGATTGTTGCTGCCATGGCGACCGGGATGCCGGCGGCCACCCAGAAGGCCGTACGCGACGACAGAAACAAAAACAAAAACGCAAGAACCAGCCCCAGCCCAAAAAGCCCGTTTTCGACCAGGATGTTCAAACGGTCGATGATGTTTTGCGATCGTGTGTTGGTCAGTTGAACCACGACACCTTCGGGAAGAGTTTGCTGAAAATCAGCTGTAATCCGTTCAACATCGCGCTGGATGGCAATCGTGTCGCCGTCAGCGCTCCTGTCGATGCGAAGAACAACAGCCGGCATGCCCTTGTGGAAATAGGCCCGGCCGCTTTCTGCCCCTTCAGTCACGATGTCTGAAACGGCCCTGAGAAGAAGTTTTTCCCCCAGGGCCGGCGCCTTGACGACGATGTCGCCCAGTTCCATTTCCGTGCGCCGTTCTTCCCCGGTCCGCAAACGGGCACTTCCGCCGCCAACGTCGCCAGCAGGCGTTGACTCCATTTCGGCCGCCACGGTATCCGCGATTTCTGAAATGGTCAGATCGTGGCGGATAAGCATTTCCTCGCGCAGATTGACGCGAACGATCGGATTGGCGAGACCCTGAATGGTCACCCTTGTCACGCCTTCACGAAAGAACCGCGTTTGCAGGTCTTCGGCAAATCTTGCGAGCTGGTCGATATTAACCGGCCCGTAAAGAACCACGTCCGTGACCCGGTCCCGGTAGACACTCCTGCTGACCAGAGGTTCTTCAATACCTTCGGGCAGACTGGAGCGGGCCTGATCGACGGCCGCTTTCACCTCTTCGGTTGCCAGGCCCATATCCCAGCCGTCTTCAAACTCCAGCTCTATACTGGCTGTGCCCTCGCGTGCAATCGACGTTGCTTCGTCAACACCGTTGACCGCCAGAAGTTGCGGCCCAAGAATCTCAACGATAGACCGGTCCATATCCTCCGGCCCCGCGCCGGACCAGTTTATGGTGATGTCCACTTCCTCGCGGATGAAGTCTGGGAAGAACTGTGTCCGGATTTGGGTGCCTGCAGCAATTCCGCCCAGGACCATAAGGGCCAGGAGAAGATTGGCAGCCGTTTTGTGCCGAACCATGTAATCCAGTAAGGATGCAAAGCGGGGACCGCCCGGAGACCGCATCTCAAGTCACTCCAAATAGGCACCACGCAACGGATACGGCCAAGACCGTCTCTAAGCTGCTGGTGCAATCTCAGCTGGTCTTTGCCAGCACAATTCCTGCCGCGGATCGAGCATTCGGCGCGTTCAGCCTCATCCGCTGCGCCCGCGGCGCTGCTCCAGCCTGTCGACAAGGTCCTTGGGAACCATGGGCTGGTTCAAGAGGCCGAGCAGGCGCGCTTTACGGTCTTCCGGTATTTGGCTGGTGGAGAGTTGATCGATCAGGGCCGCCCGCCGGTCCGCCTCCAGCGCGACCAGATCCTGGTTTTGACCGACTGATTCCGGAACGGTCGTCAAGCTGCTCACATTCTCGGGTGCTGTTGCCCCGGAAGGGTCCGTTCCCAGCCGCCTTGGAGAAACTCTCAAGCCTTTGCCAAGTTGCGGCAGGCGCTCGACGACAAAATCCGTTCCAAAAGGCACATTTGCAAGCACAACCTCATCACGCATGCGCCGCAAGATCGTTGCTGTGGTTTCTCCAAGCCCGTCACCGTCTGCAACGATCAGCAGCTTTCCGCCTTCAGTGACAGCGGACGACGGCACAACGGCAACGCCCGACAATTCCGGCTCTTCGATATCCACCTTGACGAAATCGCCCGGGCGCAAAACGGTTCCGGGTTGAAGATCTAGCGTTGCAAACAGCGTCCGGCCCGCTTCCCCGTCTCCGACAATGGCTGCCGCGCGGTCGATTTGCCCGGAAATCTCGACCGACCGTCCGCCAAGCTGCAGGGTGACTGTGACCGGCGCCGGGATCAGCTCGCCGCTTTCATCGAGCAGGCGCGAAAACTCCGTTGTTGAGACTGAAAACCGGACTTCCAAAGCCGAGGGATCAATCAGGACCGCAAGGGTTTCCGAGGGATTGACCCGGCGCCCGAGCGTTGCGTCGACCTCGGACAAGTAGCCGTAAAATGGCGCGGTCAAAGTTGTTTCATCGAGCACCCGCCGCGCGTCGCTCAGGACAAGGCGCGCTCTTTCGACCGTCAAGTCCATGCGCTCAATGCGTTTGCGCGCGGTGATAACGGCCTGCAGCCGGTTGCTGAGGGATTGCTCGAGGGACGCGACCCCCAGTTCTTCCGCTTCCACCTGAGCTGCAGTCGAATAACCTCTATCACGCAGCTGTATCTGCCGGTCCAGCGCCTGTCGGCGCAGTTCCAATTGGCGCCGTGCAGCTTCCAGTTCCTGCTCGGCACCAACAATCGCTTCTTCGGCCTCCGCTTCCTGTGCAAGCGCATCTGCAAGAGCGGCTTCAGCATCCAGAACCTGGAATTCGGCATTGGCCGGATCGATCCGCAGGAGCAGCTCTCCGTCGGCAACAGCCGCACCGTCCCGGAACTTGTTGGCGACCTCCACCAGCTTGCCTTCCGAACTTGCCCGGAGCTGCAAGGTGCGCCAGCTCTCCACATGACCATAGGCGGTCGTGACCGGCGTAACGGTTTGCGGCACCAACTCGGCAACATTCACCGAATAAGTGCGCTCACGCGGAGCCCGTTTTTGCACTGTCTCCTCGGCGGTCATCGCGCCATAAAGCCTGTAGGCTCCCAAGCCTACAAACCCGGCCATAACTGCCATCAATGCCAGGCCAAGAAGCCCGCGCAGGAGGAATCGCATCCGTTTCTCCGTCAGAGAAAAACTGTTTCCGCAGCAGCACTTGCCGCGTGGCCAAATGTTTCAGCCGCTATTCGTTTCTAACACGGGGCGGCTTTCAAGACAGGAAAAGCTTGTATCGAGATGTAACAAAAAGCCCGGCACATTGGCCGGGCTTTGAGCAATTTTGACTGGATTAGAACTTGTATCCAAGGCCGAAGCGGACTTGCTGGTTGTTGAAGTCCGAGCTGACGGCCTGACCGCCGAGGTTGAAGTCCTGTTCACCGAAGTCCTGGTAAACATACTCAAAGCGGGCCGTGACATTGTTTGTCAGAGCGCCTTCAGCACCTGCGCCAAGTGTCCAGCCAAGGGCGGTTTTGCTGTCCTTGTCGCCGTTCCCTTTGACATTGACATCTGCAATGGCCAGACCACCGGCGCCATAAATCAGGTAACGGTCGAAGGCGTAACCGACACGGCCACGGAAGTTCGAGTTCCAGTCAGACCCCGATTGCAGGTTCAAACCATTGCGTGTCCGGCTGTCTTCCAGATCGGAAAGCGTAAAGTCGGCCTCACCACCAACGACAATATTCGGAGTGACCTGCAAGTTATATCCGGCAAAGACACCGCCGCTGACACCATTTTCGGTGATGTCGATATCGCCAACACCACCACCGGCACGATTGTCGAACTGTCCAAATGACCAGCCGAGGTTGCCACCGACATAAACGCCGGTCCAGTCAATCGTCTGCTGACCAGCGGGAACCGGCTCGTAGCTCGGCGCCGGCGTTTGCGGCAGATCCGCGGCCAAAGCCGGAAGGGCCGCCGCTGACATGGTTGCCAGAGTAAGGCCTGCAAGCGCTAGACGTTTCATGATTGGTACTCCAAATCCACACATTACATTGGTAAGTCGGACACGGAACTCGCGTCCTCACCCATTCCCCAATGCCGAGATATGGAGATTGTTTGTGGCGGATCGAGACAGGAAAAATGGATTTTTCATGACGAATGGCGGCACAAATTGGACAGGCTAAAGAGCACGTTAAGTCATTTGCAAGTTGCAACATTCGGTGTCCAAAGACACTTGTTCCTGGCTTCCCCCGCACCAATCTATTGCGTATAACGCACGCAATCTAACATGCGCTCGTCTCTCCACTGCCCCGCATGCTCTGCGCCACACTGACCCGAACCGGAATTCATAATGCTTTTTGAGTACATCAGCCTCGCAGGCGGACTGGTCGTATTGATTATTGCCGGCGATGTGTTGGTCAGAGGGTCGGTCGGTGTCGCACAGCGTCTTGGTATCCCAAATCTGGTCATCGGCCTTACGATTGTCGCTTTCGGCACATCTGCCCCGGAACTGTTCATTTCACTCCAAGCCGCCCTGAACGACGCTGGAGGCATTGCAATCGGCAATGTTGTCGGATCCAACATTGCCAACGTGCTCCTGGTGCTCGGCATGCCGGCTCTGATTGCAGCGACACCGTGTGGAGAAACCGGCGCAACCCGCAATTCCCTTTTCATGGTCGCTGTCACGATCATGTTCATGTCGCTCTGCTTCTTCACCCCGATCAGCCTTCTTGATGGCGTTTTGCTGCTGATCTTCCTGGCAGCATTCTTGACAGCTTCGACCATTGCCGCCCGCAAGCACCGCCACGCCGTGAAAGCCGCCGCGGCTGGTGCTGCGGTTGCCGATGCGAACCTGGATGATGACGATGCGCTGGATGACGTTGAGGACGTACCGGACTCCATGCCGATCGCGGTCATCTACATTGCGCTGGGGATCATCGGCCTTCCGCTCGGCGCGCATTTCACCATCGACGGGGCAACCGCAATCGCCACTGAGTGGGGTGTCAGTGACGCCGTTATCGGCCTGACGGTCATCGCCATCGGCACCTCTTTGCCGGAACTCGCGACAACCGTTATGGCAGCCATTCGCCAGCAAGGCGCCGTTGCAATCGGAAACGTCATCGGATCAAACATCTTCAATCTTCTCGCAATCATCGGCATCACGGCCGTGGTTGTCCCGATTGATGTGCCGCCCGAGATCCTGAAACTCGACATCTGGGTGATGCTTGCCTGTGCGCTGCTTTTGACCGCCCTGGCCGGCTTCAGGGTGTATCTGAACCGCATCGCCGGTCTCGCCATGACGGCCGCCTATGTCTTTTACATCGCCACAGTCTATATGCTTGGGCATACCGCCTGATTGTGCCGGATTGCGGGGTCAATGATGCGGGCAGGCCGGATGGCTTGTGTTTTATTGGCCAAACCAGCCAACAGGTTTCGGACGTTGCCTCTACTGTGAGACGAGTTTCAATTCCACCACGCTAGTCACCTGGATATGAAGTTCGGCACATGTCCCGGCATGCTCCGAGAGAACTTCAAATCCATGAAGGTGACGAGCAAATAGATGTTTCCAGTGTGGTTTGCGGAATTGAAATTCGTTCTGGAGGTGCCTCTACTGTGAGACGAGTTTCAATTCCACCACACTGGCCCAACTTGCAACAATGACAGACATGAGCGATTCAAAAGACAAGGGGCATGAATCCCCGCACGGGACAGACAAAACCGTTCGCAGGGGCGTGGAGGTCATTGCGCATGAGGTTAAGCGCCTGCCGAATGGCCCGGGTGTCTATCGCATGCTCGATGAGAACGGTGAGGTCCTTTATGTCGGCAAGGCAAGAAGCCTCAAGAAACGCGTTACCAGCTATACCCGCCTGCAAGGCCAATCCAACCGCATTAGCCGGATGATCATGGCCACCGCAGCCATGGAATTCGTGGTCACGCAAACAGAACCTGAAGCGCTGCTGCTTGAGGCAAATCTGATCAAACGGCTGCGGCCCCGGTTCAATGTGCTGCTGCGGGATGACAAGTCATTCCCCTACATCCTGGTCACCGGCGACCACGCCTCACCCGCCATTGTCAAACATCGTGGGGCCCGCAAACGCAAGGGGGAGTATTTCGGACCGTTTGCCTCAGCGGGCGCTGTGGACCGGACGATCAATGCGCTGCAGAAGGCCTTTTTGATCCGCACCTGTTCGGACAGCTATTACGAAAACCGCAGCCGCCCGTGTCTTCAGTACCAGATCAAACGGTGCGCCGGCCCCTGCACGAATGAAATCGATCCGGAAGATTATGCAGGCCTCGTCTCCGAAGCGAAGGCGTTTTTGTCGGGCCGGAGCCAACTGATCAAGAAGCAACTTGCCGAGCAGATGGAAGCTGCATCTGCGGATCTTGAGTTTGAACGGGCGGCAATTTACCGGGACCGGCTCTCCGCCCTCTCGCATATTCAGGCGCATCAGGGCATCAACCCTCAGACTGTAGAAGAAGCGGATGTGTTTGCCATCCACCAGGAAGGCGGCCAGAGTTGCGTCCAGGTGTTCTTTTTCCGTACCGGGCAAAACTGGGGGAACCGCGCCTATTTCCCCAAGGCGGACAAGTCGCTTGAAGAGGCTGACGTCCTGGAGAGTTTCCTGGCACAATTTTACGACGACAAACCGGCACCGAAACAGATCCTTTTGTCCCATGCCTTGAGTGAACAGGATCTTTTGGCCGAGGCTTTAAGCGCGCGCACGGGCAGAAAGGTCGAGATCACCTGCCCCAAACGCGGAGAGAAGAAGGAATTGGTCGAGCACGCCCTGACCAATTCCCGCGAAGCTCTGGGCAGGCGGCTTGCGGAAACGTCAACGCAGACACGCCTTTTGAAGGGAGTGGCCGAAGCCTTCGATCTTGGCTCCGTTCCGCGCCGGATCGAGGTTTACGATAACTCCCATATCATGGGGACGAATGCTGTCGGAGGCATGATCGTTGCCGGGATGGAAGGCTTTGCGAAAGGGCAATACCGGAAATTCAACATCAAGTCGGAGGATCTCGTTCCAGGCGACGATTATGGCATGATGCGCGAGGTCCTGTCCAGGCGCTTTTCCCGTCTCCTCAAAGAACACCCTCACGACAGACCATCTGGAACCGGCACGGAGGGTCCAGCCGGTGAGACTGTTCCAAACGAAAACACAGAAACGGATCCTGCAGGCCCGGACATGCCGGCCTGGCCCGATCTTGTTTTGATCGACGGCGGTTTGGGTCAGCTGACAGCGGCCCGCGAAACACTGGAAAGTCTCGGGGTGACAGACGTTCCGCTCGTTGGCATCGCCAAAGGCCCGGACCGCGACGCGGGCCGCGAAAAGTTCTTCATCCCAGGACGGGAGTCCTTCATGCTGCCGGAACGCGATCCCGTCTTATACTTCGTCCAGCGCCTGCGCGATGAGGCCCACCGGTTTGCCATTGGCACCCACCGCGCAAAGCGGAAAAAAGACATTGCCAAAAACCCGTTGGATGAGATCGCTGGGATCGGCCCAACGCGCAAGAAAGCGCTGCTGCGGCATTTCGGAACGGCCAAGGCTGTCTCCAAGGCCGGCCTCGATGACCTGGCCGCCGTCCCCGGTGTTTCAGAGGCCACAGCGAAAATGATCTATGATCATTTTCATGAGTGAACTGCGCTGCTAAGAGACGGTGTTAGAAGCAGCTGAGCATTCCAATCTCGCGCAGCCTGATAAACGTTGCGGCAAGGCGACCATATGAAACTGACTATCGAAAACGCGCATCAATTGCTTGAAGAAGCCAAGTACGACGAAGCGAAAGAAGTCTTTCTAGACCTTCACGAAGCAAACCCATCAGATGCGCGGGTCAATTATGGTCTTGGCGTTGTCTATGACCATGAAAATGAAATTCCACTTGCAGTCAAACATCTTCAAGCTGCCGCGTTAGTAGCGACGAAAAAAGGCATTGTATTTACAAAGCTTGCTGACGCACTTCGAAAAGACAACGACTTGGAAAGCGCGCTGGAGGCTGCCCGAAAAGGGGCAGCCTTGGATAAAAAGTCATCAATGGCGCAGATTGTCTTGGGCGAATGCTACGATTCACTCCTTCGTCCAGTTATGGCAAGAACATGTTTTGAAAATGCAGTGAAACTGGCTCCAAATTTGGCGGATGGCTACATCAGGCTTGCCAGACACTTGGCAACATTCGGAAAATTTGACGACGCCAGAGCCATTCTCAGCAAAGCAAAAGAAATAGATACAACATCTGCCGACATATTAATTCTTCAATTTGACCTCGACAATCATGAGAATATTAAAGGCATTCTAGAAAAATCAAAAAAAATCATTTCCAAATATTCTTCAGAAACCTCGAATGAGACTGCAGGAATACTGGCATTCAGGATAGCGAAATTTCATGAGAAGCTGAAAGAGACGGACAAAGCGTTCGAGTTTTACGATCAGAATCGAAAATTGCTATATAAAGACTACGAGATTGAGCGAAGAAAACGCCAACTAACTGCATACAAACAGGTTTTTACCAAGGATTTCTTCTCAAGCCGGGAAGAGGCGTCTCTTGGTTCCGATAAGCCCGTTTTCGTTTTTGGAATGCCTCGGTCAGGAACGACTCTCGCGGAACAAATTATTGCCCAGCATAAGTTTGCTAATGGCGTTGGAGAATGCACTTACTTCACTCAGCTACAGAAGCAACTATTCAAAGGAAGCACATATTCATCAAATATATTTAATGAAATTTCAAAATTTCGCGCCAAGGACTTCAAGAAAATAGGAAATACATACGTAAAAACAATTACTCGAGACGATAAAAAATCCAGAAGAATTGTGGACAAAATGCCTCACAATTTTGAGATGCTCTGGATGATCGCTCTGTTGTTTCCCAATGCGCACTTCATTCACATGAAACGTAATCCTG
>NZ_SMLZ01000036.1 GCF_009711415.1 Roseibium denhamense | reverse complement strand
GCGATCCGTGAGCTGATGGAAGCTGTTGACGACTACATCCCGACGCCTGAGCGTCCGAAGGATCAGCCGTTCCTGATGCCGATCGAAGACGTGTTCTCGATCTCCGGCCGCGGTACTGTTGTGACCGGCCGTGTTGAGCGCGGTATTGTCAAGGTTGGTGAAGAAGTCGAGATCGTCGGCATCAAAGACACCACCAAGACGACCGTGACCGGCGTTGAAATGTTCCGCAAGCTGCTGGACAGCGGTGAAGCTGGTGACAACATCGGCGCTCTGATCCGCGGCGTTGCCCGTGAGGATGTTGAGCGTGGCCAGGTTCTGTGTAAGCCGGGTTCTGTGACCCCGCACACGAAGTTCAAGGCTGAAGCCTACATCCTGACGAAGGAAGAGGGTGGCCGTCACACGCCGTTCTTCACCAACTACCGCCCGCAGTTCTACTTCCGCACGACGGACGTGACTGGTGTGGTGTCCCTGCCGGAAGGCACGGAAATGGTGATGCCGGGCGACAACGTCTCTGTTGACGTTGAGCTGATCGTGCCGATCGCCATGGAAGATGGCCTGCGCTTCGCGATCCGCGAAGGTGGCCGCACCGTCGGCGCCGGCGTCGTCGCATCCATCATCGAGTAATCG
>NZ_SMLZ01000025.1 GCF_009711415.1 Roseibium denhamense | reverse complement strand
AACCTGTCTGACTTGGCAGAAGGCCAGGGCGGAACGACTTCCTTGCAGCTGCAGGGCGGCAAAACCACGATCTCATTGACCGATGGCACTTCCTCCCTCACCGCAGACAGCATTATCAGCGATCATACCGCGATCTCAACGACGGCAGAACTTCAGTACTATTCAGACAGCACTTCCTCTACAGCTCGTATTGGAACGACGTCTGTTACCGCTGGGGCAACTGTCCAGGATCTGGTTGATTCACTGAACGCACTCGACGGTGTTCGCGCCGAATTCGACAATGACTCCGGTGACTTGACTATCTATTCAGATGAAGACTTCTTCATTGGTAACCAGTCAGGCACGGCAGAACTGGCAGACTCAACGATCAGTGCAGCGAACTTTAGCTCGACCACACAGATCTTGAGCGATACCGCATCCTTCGCGGTAGGTGATACACTC
>NZ_SMLZ01000015.1 GCF_009711415.1 Roseibium denhamense | reverse complement strand
GAACATGTCGCCGGATTATGCCCAGCCGGGTATGTCGACCCTTGGAAAAGCGACACTGGACGCGAGTGGGCACCTCTCCATCACCGACCCGGATGCCGGAGAGGCTTCATTCGATACTCACGGCCTTGGGTTCACCTATCATGGCACCTACGGCGACCTCCTGCTTCGAGCGAATGGCGAATGGTTCTATCACGCTGATGCCGGATCCAACCGGTTCGTCGGCGGTGCTGCAACGACGCGCGGGACGACCATTGACCGTCTGGGCGAAGGTGAGAGCCTGACGGACACGATCACGGTCTATT
>NZ_SMLZ01000081.1:2492-30504 GCF_009711415.1 Roseibium denhamense | reverse complement strand
ACACGCCACGCGAAGGATAATGCGCAGTTGTAAGAGCCGTTAAGAGATCGTAAACCGTGAATCTGGACATCAAATCGCATGCTCGCGGCAACCTGGAGCCAATTTTCCTGCGCGCTGCCCCCATTTGCGGCCCAGCGGGTAGAACCGGACTGACCGAAAAGTGCCGGCGTTAACTCCCGTCTTACCGGCATGCGGGAAACTGCACACCATGACCGACAGTTCCTCCTCTTCTAAGGCTCTTCTTGTGTGCGCCCAACCGGATCTGAACAACCGGATCGGATTATGGCTTGACCATCTGGCCGATGAGCGGCGCCTGTCGGACAAGACCCTGGTGGCCTATGAGCGGGACTTGCGCCAATTCTTGAGATTCCTGACCGGTCATTTCGGCAATCCTCCCTCCGTGAAAGATCTTGAAGCGCTGAAGCCGGCCGACTTCAGAGGGTTCATGGCGAGCCGGCGGCGGCAGAAGGCCGAGAGCCGGACACTTGCGCGCGGCCTTGCCGGGATCCGCTCCTTCTTGAAGTTTCTGGAACGGCGCGGCGAGGTGAATGCCGCAGCATCCGACGCCATCCGTCCGCCCCGCCAGCCCCGGTCGCTGCCCAAGCCCGTGTCTTCAAAAGATGCCCTCGATATCACGGGCGGAGGCCTGTCGATGGAAAAGGCTTCATGGATTGATGCGCGCAATGCGGCCGTGCTGACCTTGCTCTACGGCTGCGGTCTCCGGATATCCGAGGCGCTGTCACTGACCGGCCGGATGGCACCGAAGGCGGGCACCAAATCCATGCGCATTGTCGGGAAGGGCCGGAAGGAACGAATCGTACCGATCCTTCCCGCCGTGTGTGAGGCTCTGGACCGGTATCTGGCTCTCTGCCCTTATGCGATTGATGCCGATGGGCCGCTTTTCCTTGGGGCGCGGGGAGGAGCGCTTAACCCGCGCGCTATCCAGCTGGCCATGGAAAAGATGCGAGGTGCGCTCGGCCTTCCAAAAACGGCCACCCCGCACGCCCTCCGGCACTCCTTTGCAACCCATCTTCTTGCCGGAGGCGGGGACTTGAGGACAATCCAGGAGCTGCTGGGTCATGCGAGCCTTGCCTCGACCCAGATCTACACCGAGGTAGACGGGGCGCATCTGTTGACCGCTTATGACAAGGCGCATCCAAGACGTTAGATCAGCACGCGGTTTATCGGAATCACTCCGCCGCCCGAAGCTGAGCGATTGCGGGCAGGCCCAACTATCGGGCGTTTCCCGCGAAACGCCGGATGCTCCGAACAAGAATCGTTACGCGGATCGCGGCAAGGCATAGACCGTCCGGGTCTTGCCGTCGGGAAACAGTTCGCGCGCGATTTCAGTTCCGCCAAGTTTGTGCACAAGACCCCTGGCTGCCCGGTTTTGATCATCCATGTGGGTCTCCACCAAGTCCCAGCCATAAACATCATAAGCATGGCGGATCGCCGCTCTTGAAACTTCAACTGCGGCTCCGGTTCCGCGCGCGGACGGCACCAGCCACCAAGTCAGTTCGCGCCGGGGCCACCCTTCCGGCCAGGCGAAACCGCATCCGCCGACCGCCGGCCCTCCTTGGCGGGGCACCAAAAGCCACATGCCGTATCCTCTCAGCTGCCAATGGCCGAGATGCCCGGCGAGGACACGCCAAGCCTGATCCGGCCTCAAAGGCCCGCCATAAAACAGCGAGGCGTCAGGATCAGCGAAAAAGTCCCGATAGAGGGGAAAATCTTCAGCTGACGGCGGGCGCAGATGAAATCGCGCTGTACCCAGAGACTGCATCATTTCCCCATTGTGTTTGAGGCGTGTCATCAAAGGCCGCGCTTAACACGATTCCCGCTTCATCGTAGCGGCGCAATGCAATTTCCTTTACGCTCAAGCCGATAGCCCTGAGCAATCGGAAACCGGGAGACTTTCAAAAAATGCGCGTAGCCCTGCTCGCAATTTTGTACCTCTTTCTCACAGCCGCCCCGGCCACAGCCCAACGCATTTACTGCCCGCTGCCTGAAGACGGAGTTTGGGAAAACCCGGATGCGGCCCCGAAGGAAATCAGCCGTATCGAGATTGAAAGCCGATGCGAGAATGAACGGGTTTTCACCCGGGTGCGCGCCTTCACCTCCTGCATACCACGGGATTGTAAATGGGGCTGGACGAGTGCTGAGTTGCGCTCCGATGGCGCTGTTCAGGTCATTCTGATCGGATTTTTGAGCAGCAAGCAAATGACTCTCAAAGCGTTCGGCGATCTTCTCGACACCAGAGTCATCAATATTACGAACGACTTATCGCAGCCGAACGTCGAGAAGATATACAATCTGCAGCGCAAATAAATTTCGTTTTGGGTGCCCGATACAATTGTTTGTTGCTTTTTCCTTGCCTGCTTCGGTTTTTACCTTACTCTTAGGAAGGTCGTGCAACTCAAATCCACACCGACGGAGGGAATATGAAACTCTTGACACTAGGTGCCGCCGCTTTGGCCGTCAGTGCGTTTGCCATCGCTCCAGCTCATGCTTGCTCCTGGGGCAAAACAGCATCCAAGGACAAAAACATGACGGTCGCAACAACCGATCAGCTTCAAAGCACCGCAGACACGGACGTCGCTATCGCGACCAATGATGTAAGCGATGGGCTTCTGAAAAGCCTTCAGCCGGCCACCGAAAGCAAACCGGCCGAATAAGCTAAAGTCTCAATTGCTCCAAGGTTTGCCCGCTGCCCCCACACTGGCAGCGGGTCTTTTATTGCGATACGGCTTCAGATTGACTTTGCCTGTATTCCTCAACTGCCTGTGCAACGATCTGGACCGCTGAATTAATGAAAAGCGCTGCCATTAATCCGGCCACTATCAAATC
This sequence comes from Roseibium denhamense, assembly GCF_009711415.1. Taxonomy (GTDB): domain Bacteria; phylum Pseudomonadota; class Alphaproteobacteria; order Rhizobiales; family Stappiaceae; genus Roseibium; species Roseibium denhamense. Next base: position 27,657 of record NZ_SMLZ01000081.1, on the reverse strand, counting down.
CGGCCATGCGCTGGACGTTGCCCAAACACTTAAAGCTGCGGCCATCACAGCAACGTTGCCGATTGCATCGTTTCGCGAACACAGCCACACGGATCGTACATTGGCATCCCCGTCTTTGTAGCGGACCAGCAGAAGAACACTTGCGAGATTGGCAGAAAGCGCCAGCAAGCCGATCCCCCCCATGATTTCGGCCTTGGGTATGCCCAGCACGAGAACCTGGTAGGCTGTCGCACCGCCCACCCATAATCCCATCAGAAGAAGACTGAAGCCCTTGAACAGGGCGGCGAGAGCGCGTGTCTTCAAGCTGGCGCCAATGACTGCCAATGTGATGCCGTATGTGACCGCATCGCCGAAGAAATCCAGCGCGTCGGCCTGAAGGGCTTGCGAGCGGGCAGCGTGGCCTGCCGCCATCTCGATTACAAACATTGCGGCATTCAGGGCGATCACAATCCACAAACGGCGTTTGTAATCGTCCGACAAACCATCGAACGTGGTTTTTGTGCCATCACAGCATGCACCCATAGGAAATCCTCAACGCTTTACCATCTTGATTATCGATCTGAGCGCGTTGTAACTCCTATAGTGACTATAGGTTCAAGAGGCTTTGTGAAATGGATCTTTCCATTGGCGATCTGGCGCGAAAGACGGGCGTAAAGGTCCCAACAATCCGTTATTATGAAAAGGAAGGCCTGCTGGACACCCCGCTTCGGACGGAGGGAAACCAGAGGCGCTACGGCGCAAGCGATCTAGACCGCTTGCGGTTTTTGCGCCATTGCCGGGACCTCGGACTGCCGATGCAGGCGATCCGGGAACTAATGGAATTGAGCCAGCATCCCAATAGGCCCTGCAATGATGCCAACCGGATTGCGGAAGAGCAGTTGACCGCGATCCGTGCTCGGATCGCCCATCTAAAAAAACTGGAAACGGAACTCGTCCGGATCACAGCCAGCTGCAAAGGCGGTTCCATCGCCGCTGACTGCAATGTTCTGAAAGCCTTTGGCGATCATAGCCTGTGTGGCGACGACCACTGATTTGAAAGCTGGTTGCACCGGCTTCAACGTTTGAACGCGCAGCCCGGCCCGTCATGACATTGGCGCCTGGCACAAAAAAGCCCGGACGCAGGTCCGGGCTCTTGCTGCTTCTATCGCTGACAGCAATCAGGAATGAATGGATTTTGCAAAGGCGCCGAGGGCCGCTTCCTTGACTGCCTCAGACATGGTCGGGTGGGCGTGGCAAGTGCGGGCGAGATCTTCCGATGACCCGCCGAACTCCATCAAGACGGCTGCTTCATGGATCATCTCACCGGCGCCGAGCCCAACAATATGGACCCCAAGCACCCGGTCGGTTTTCGCGTCGGCCAAAACCTTGGCAAAGCCGTCCGTTGCATTCATCGCGCGGGCGCGGCCGTTTGCCGTAAAGGCGAATTTGCCGGTTTTGTAGTCAATACCGGCGTCCTTCAATTCCTCTTCCGTCTTGCCGACCGAGGCGACCTCGGGCTGAGTGTAAACCACGCCCGGGATCACGTCATAGTTTACGTGGCCAGCCTGGCCTGCCAGCATTTCTGCAATGGCAACGCCTTCGTCTTCAGCCTTGTGTGCAAGCATCGGGCCGACCACCACATCACCGATTGCGTAAATGCCATCGATATTGGTTTTGTAGTGATGGTCGATCGCCACACGCCCGCGTTCATCCACTTTGACACCGGCGGCTTCCAGGCCAAGGCCTTCGGTATAGGCACGGCGGCCAATCGCGACCAGGACGATGTCCGCGTCCAGCACTTCCGCTTCACCGCCCGCAGCCGGCTCAACCGTCACGGCAAGGCTCTTGCCTTTTTTCTCAACGCCGGTGACCTTGGAAGACAGTTTGAAGGACATGCCCTGCTTCTTGAGGACCCTCTGGAAGTTCTTTGAAACATCCCCATCCATCGGACCGAGGATTTTCGGCATGAATTCAACAACGGTAACGTCGGAACCGAGGCGGTTCCAGACAGACCCGAGTTCAAGCCCGATCACGCCGCCGCCGACGACAACGAGCTTACCAGGGACCTTGTCCAACTCCAGCGCGCCGGTGGAAGAGACAATCTGTTTTTCATCGATGTCCACGCCCGGCAGCGGCATCACATCCGAGCCGGTCGCGATCACGATATTCTTGGTATCGAGTGTTGTTGCTTTACCGTCTTCGGCCGTCACTTCAACCTTGCCGGCGCCGAGAATCTTTCCGGTACCGGTATGCACGTCGATCTTGTTCTTCTTCATCAGGAAGGAGATGCCGGAGACATTGGCGTCAACCACGTCGTCCTTGTGCTTCATCATCGCGTCGAGATCGAGCTTCGGCTTGCCGACCTTGATCCCGAGTTTTTCAAATCCGTGCGCGGCCTCCTCGAACAACTCAGATGCATGCAGCATGGCCTTGGAGGGGATGCAGCCGATGTTGAGGCAGGTCCCGCCCAGGGTCGCCCGCTTTTCGACAACCGCGGTTTTGAGGCCCAGCTGGGCCGCCTTGATCGCACATACATAGCCGCCCGGGCCGGTTCCGATGACGACAAGATCATATTGGGACATTTCGGTCGCCTTTGCCTCTTTTTCAATTCATCCATTGCGGATTGATCAGGATGCAAGACCCCCGGAGGGGAGCCTGCGATGTGATGTGCCGGTCAGTTGATCCGGCGGAGTGTTTCCGAGGCACGCCCGCCGGACCATGTCCCGAACAAAGTGCCATCGGCATTGATCTGATAGATCACCGGCTGGGCCTCGCCCCAATCGATGACCAGTTTCTGGCCGGTCAGAGGACCCTGGCCATGAAAGGTTTGCCCGGCGATCTCCCAGCGGAAGAAGGCCGTATTGTTCTTGACGGTTATGAATACGCGGCCGGAGTAGCGTGTGCCGTTCGGATTGACGCCTTGAACAGAATAGGTCCCTTCGATTTGCGGATTAAAGGTGGCCTTGGGCGCGGCCGTGGCAGACGCGCCGATGAACGCAGAATTTGAAAAGGGGGCTGCAATCACGGCGGCAAAAGCCAACACCATCATTGCGAAAGTGCGAAGACCCATTCCCATTGCATTCACTCCTTTGCCGGCAGCTTTCCTTTTAACGGTCAGCCAGCGCAAGCCGCAGACCAAAGCCCGCGAAGGTCGCCGCAATCGTCCGCTTCATCCAGATCATGACCCGGTCGCTCCGCAGAACCTTGTCGCCAACAACCGCAGCAAAGGCGCCATAGACCACGAAGACCGCAAAGGTCATTGCCATGAAGACACCCCCTAGCAGCAGCATCTCCAGGCCGGGATTGGCAGCCGCCGGGCTTACAAACTGAGGCAAAAACGCCAGAAAAAACACGGTCAGCTTGGGGTTGAGGATGTTGATCAGGAACCCGGTGCGGGCGGTGGCAATCAGGCTTTTCCGGTCCTGCTTGTCGGGTGTCAGGGTCAATGGACCACTGTCATCCTTGAGCGTCTGCCAAGCAAGAAACAGAAGATAGGCCACCCCTGCATATTTGACGGCCGTAAAGACCAGGGCACTGGTATGCATCAATGCCGCCAGTCCAATCACGGATGCCAGAATGGCCGGAATGATCCCGAGCGTGCAGCCAAAAGCAGCGGCGATAGATGCCTGCCGTCCGCGGCCCAACCCCACTGCTACTGTGTAGACCACCCCCGTGCCGGGAACGAGAACTACAATCAGCGCGGTGATCAGGAATTCCAGGCTCATTCTGTGTCTCCTTCGCCCTTAGTCCCGGATCAAAGGTCCAGAACCAGGCGCTGCGGATCTTCAAGGCTTTCCTTGACGCGGACAAGGAAGGTTACGGCTTCCTTGCCGTCAACAATCCGGTGGTCATAGGACAGTGCCAGATACATCATCGGGCGGATCACCACCTGACCGTTCACGGCCATCGGGCGTTCCTGGATCTTGTGCATGCCGAGGATGCCGGACTGCGGCGCGTTCAGGATCGGAGAGGACATCAGCGAGCCATAAACGCCACCGTTGGAGATGGTGAAGGTGCCGCCGGTCATGTCGGCCATGCCGAGTTTCCCGTCCCGCGCCTTGCGGCCCAGGTTGCCGATTTCCTTCTCGATCTCGGCAATAGACATTTCATCCGCATCCCGTACCACCGGAACGACCAGACCCTTGTCCGTGCCAACGGCAACGCCGACATGGCAGAAGTTCTTGTAAATGATGTCGGTGCCGTCGATTTCGGCATTCACGGCCGGGATTTCTTTCAGCGCGTGGGTCACGGCCTTGGTGAAGAAGCCCATGAAGCCAAGCTTGACACCATGCTTTTTCTCAAAGAGGTCCTTGTACTGCTTGCGCAGTTCCATGACCGGTCCCATGTCCACTTCGTTGTAAGTGGTCAGCATGGCGGCGGTGTTCTGGGCATCTTTCAGGCGGCGCGCAATTGTCTGGCGCAGCTTGGTCATACGGACACGCTCTTCGCGCACCTCGTCTTCGGCAGCGACCGGGCCACGGGCGGCAGGCGCGGATGTCTGCGTAGAGGAGGCGGCCGTTGCGCCCGATGCAATCGCATTGATCACATCTTCCTTCAGAACCTGACCGCGTTTGCCGGAGCCCGCCACCTGATCACTGCTCAGGTTGTTTTCAGACATCATCTTCGCGGCAGATGGGGCGGGCGGCATGCTTGTGCCGGTGGATGCCGCCGGTGCGCTTGGAGCCGGTGCAGTTGTGGCCGGAGCGCTTTCGGTGGCCGGGGCAGCGGACCCGGACGGGTCGATCTGGCAAAGCAGAACACCCGGCTCAACGGTGGCGCCCGTCTCAGCTGCAATTTTCACCACTGTGCCTGCGACCGGCGCCGGAACTTCCTGAGCGGCCTTGTCGGTTTCCAGTTCAACCAGTGTGTCGTCGGCCTTGACGACGTCACCGACCTTGACGCTCCATTCGCCAACTTCGGCTTCGGTGACGCTCTCACCCGCACTCGGCGTGACCACATCGACCAGTTCGGCTTTCGCGGCAGGCGCTTCTTGCTTGGCCGGGGCGGGTGCCGCGGCGGCGGGCGCCGCAGAGGCGCCTGCCCCGGCACCTTCGGCGATCTGACCGAGAAGTGCACCGACTTCAACCGTATCGCCTTCATTCACAACAATGCTCTCAAGGGTTCCGGCAGCAGGTGCGGGAACTTCAACGGTCACCTTGTCGGTTTCCAGCTCCACCAGCGGCTCGTCCTGATTGACGGCATCACCCGGTTTCTTGAACCACTGTGCAATTGTTGCTTCTGAAACGGATTCGCCCAAGGTGGGCACGCGAATTTCGGTTGCCATGGTCGCCTTCTCTTAAAATTACCTGGCCAAAGTCTTTGAAAAGAGGGCCCGAAGGCCCCCTTGAACGTTAGTTTCCGAGCACCTCTTCGAGGAATGCATTGAGCTGCGCCAAGTGAGCCGACATCAGTCCGGTCGCCGTAGAAGCCATTGCGGACCGGCCGGCGTAACGCGGACGTTTGTGCTTGGCGTCGATCTGCTCCAGCACCCACTCGATGTAAGGCTCAACAAAGAACCAGCTGCCCATGTTCTTGGGTTCTTCCTGACACCAGACCATCTCGGCCTGCGGGAAGCGGGCCAGTTCCAGCATCAACGCCTTTTTCGGGAACGGATAGAGTTGATCGACACGCATCAGGTAGATGTCATTGATGCCGCGCTTTTCGCGCTCTTCGAACAGGTCATAGTAGACCTTGCCCGAACACATAACGACACGCTTGATCTTGTCGTCAGCAACAAGCTTTCCTTCCGAAGACAGGTTCGATCCCCAATCATCCCAAAGCAGCCTGTGGAAAGTGGAGTCCGGCCCAAGTTCTTCCAGTTTCGAGACCGCCTTCTTGTGGCGCAGAAGTGATTTCGGCGTCATCAGAATGAGCGGTTTGCGAATGTTGCGTCGCAGCTGGCGACGCAGAATATGGAAGTAGTTGGCCGGTGTCGAACAGTTCGCAACCTGCATGTTGTCTTCCGCGCACAATTGCAAGAAGCGCTCAAGGCGGGCGGACGAATGCTCAGGCCCCTGACCTTCGTAGCCATGCGGCAGCAGGCAGACAAGGCCCGACATGCGCAGCCACTTGCGCTCACCGGAAGAAATGAACTGATCGAACAGCACCTGGGCGCCATTGGCGAAGTCGCCGAATTGTGCCTCCCAGAGGGTCAGTGCCGTTGGCTCTGCCAGTGAGTAGCCATACTCAAAGCCCAGAACGGCTTCTTCGGACAGCATGGAGTTGATGACTTCGTAGCGCTGCTGGTCGGCCGACACATGATTGAGCGGAATATAGCGGCTCTCGTTCTCCTGATCATAGAGAACCGAATGGCGCTGCGAGAACGTTCCGCGCTCGCAATCCTGGCCGGACAGACGGATCGGGTGGCCTTCCTTGAGCAAGGACCCGAACGCCAGGGCCTCAGCGGTCGCCCAGTCGATTCCCTCCCCGGTTTCGATCATCCGCTCGCGCTGTTTCATGAAGCGGGCAATCGTGCGGTGAATGTTGAAATTATCCGGCACGTTTGTGAGGCTGCGCCCAATGTCTTTCAGCTCGTCCATCGGCAATCCGGTTTGGCCCCGGCGCGGATCGTCTTCGTTGTCGGCGCGCTTGAGGCCAGCCCATTTCCCGTCGAGCCAGTCAGCCTTGTTCGGCTTGAAGGCCTGGCCGGAATCGAACTCCGTGTCCAGGCGCGACCGCCAGTCCGCCTTCATCTGATCGACTTCTTCCTGGCTGATCACGCCTTCCTTGATCAGGCGGTCCGAGTAGAGCTGAAGCGTTGTCTGATGCTTGCGGATTTTCCGGTACATGATCGGCTGTGTGAACGCCGGCTCGTCGCCCTCGTTGTGGCCGAAGCGGCGGTAGCAGATCATGTCGATCACAACGGGGCGGCCAAAGGTCTGCCGGTATTCAATTGCAATCTTGGCCGCAAAAACAACGGCTTCCGGATCGTCCGCGTTAACGTGGAAGATCGGCGACTCGATCACCTTCGCCATGTCGGAGGGATAAGGCGAGGACCGCGAGAAGCGCGGGTTTGTCGTAAAGCCGATCTGGTTGTTGATGATTACATGGATCGACCCGCCGGTCCGGTGGCCGCGCAGGGCGGACAAACCGAAACATTCAGCAACCACGCCCTGGCCTGCGAATGCCGCATCGCCGTGAAGCAACAGCGGCAGAACAGTGCTCCGATCAACTTCGGTCGTTTCGATGAATGTTCCGTCGTCCTTTGCGGCCAGCTGGTCTTGCTTGGCCCGCGCCTTGCCCAGAACCACCGGGTTCACGATTTCAAGGTGCGACGGGTTGGCTGTCAGAGACAGGTGAACGTTGTTTCCATCGAAGTCTCGGTCGGAAGACGCCCCGAGGTGATATTTCACATCGCCGGATCCTTCCACATCGTCCGGAGCAAAGGACCCCCCCTTGAACTCGTGGAACACCGCCCGGTGCGGTTTCCCCATGACCTGCGTTAGAACATTCAACCGGCCACGGTGCGCCATGCCCAGGACGATGTCCTTGAGGCCCATTTGGCCGCCGCGCTTGATGATCTGCTCCAGCGCGGGGATCAGGGCCTCGCCACCATCCAGTCCGAAACGCTTGGTGCCGGTGTATTTGACATCCAGGAACTTCTCGAAGCCTTCGGCCTCGACCAGCTTGTTTAAAATGGCTTTCTTGCCGGCCGCGGTGAAGGCGACCTGCTTGTCCGGACCCTCGATGCGCTCCTGGATCCAGGATTTCGCCGCCGGATCGGAAATATGCATGAACTCGACGCCGAGCGTTGAGCAATAGGTCCGCTTCAAGATATCGAGCATCTCGCGGATGGTCGCGTATTCAAGGCCCAGAACATGGTCGATGAAGATTTTCCGGTCCCAATCGGCTTCGGTAAAGCCGTAGGATGACGGATGAAGCTCTTCGTGATCGCCCTTGCCGGCCAAGCCAAGCGGGTCAAGATCGGCGTGAAGGTGGCCCCGCATCCGATAGGCGCGGATCATCATCAGAGCGCGGACGGAATCGCGCGTTGCCTGATGGACCTCTGCGTCTGACATCGCAGCGCCGGTCTTTTCCGCTTTTTGTTTCAGCTTGGATTCAAGCTTCTGTTCAATCGGCGCCCAATTACCATCAAACGCGTTGACGAGGTCGCCATTGGCCTCAATCGGCCAATCCTTGCGTTTCCAGGGTGCCCCGCGCGCTTCCTTAAGGACGGCTTCTTTTTCGTCCTGAAACGCAGCAAAGAAGTCCCGCCACTCGGCGTCCACCGAGTTCGGATCCGTCTTGTACTGGGCATAGAGATCTTCGATATAGGCTGCGTTGGCGCCGTAAAGCAACGACGTCAGTGCGAATACGTTGTTCGCTTCCTGCCGTGCCATGTCTGTCTAGCGGAGGGCTGCTCCGCCCTTTTTGTTAGGCGGGTTTCATATGTCACCCGCGGCCGGTTCCCTTAATGACCGATGTAAATCACCGATCCCTCGAATAATGCCTACGGCGCATAAGCGCCGCAGGCCATCCTGTCATCATGCGGGAGAAAACGTAAACAGTTTCCGATCCCTCCCGCAAAGATTTCCCGTCTTTTAGCCCTTCAAGACTTCGAGAAGTGTCTCGCCGAGCTTGGCCGGAGATGGTGAAACCTTGATACCGGCCTCTTCCATCGCCGCAATCTTGTCTTCCGCGCCGCCTTTGCCGCCGGAGATCACAGCACCGGCGTGACCCATGGTGCGGCCCGGAGGTGCGGTGCGGCCCGCAATAAAGCCGGCCATCGGCTTCTTGCGGCCCTTCTTGGCTTCGTCCTTCAGGAACTGAGCCGCTTCTTCTTCCGCAGAGCCACCGATTTCGCCGATCATGATGATCGACTGGGTTTCGTCGTCGGCCAGGAACATTTCCAGGACGTCGATGAACTCGGTGCCTTTGACCGGGTCGCCGCCAATACCGACAGCAGTCGTCTGGCCGAGGCCTGCGTTGGAGGTCTGGAAGACCGCTTCGTAGGTAAGTGTACCGGAGCGCGATACAACACCCACAGAGCCCTTCTTGAAGATGGAGCCCGGCATGATGCCGATCTTGCACTCTTCAGGGGTCAGGATGCCCGGGCAGTTCGGACCCAAAAGGCGGGACTTGGATTTCTCCAGCTTCGCCTTGACCTTGACCATGTCGGCCACCGGAATGCCTTCGGTGATGCAGACGATGAACGGAACTTCCGCATCAATCGCTTCAATGATCGCCGCGCCCGCGCCAGCAGGCGGGACGTAAATCACGGATGCATCGGCGCCAGTTGCTTCCTTGGCTTCACCAACGGTCGCGAAGATCGGCAGCTCAGCCGCGCTTTCCAGACCGGAAGACCAGCTTTCGCCACCCTTCTTCGGATGCACACCGGCAACCATCTTGGTGCCGTAATATTCCAGCGCCTGTTCCGTGTGGAACGTACCGGTCTTGCCGGTCAGGCCCTGTACGATGATTTTCGTGTCTTTATTTACTAGAATGGACAACTCGATCACTCCTCGTTGCCAAACCCAAAATATCTCGCCTTGAAAAGAACCTTAGAATAAAAACTGCGCTGATGCTTCCAACAACCATTGCGACTGAAAACAGTATCAATAGCGGCGCAATGACAAAGGCCTTCCAAAAGTCTTTGTCGAATACTGGAATCATGAATACGAGAAGTGGGAACAACACGTAGCCATAAGCCAGATACAGCACAATTTTTCCGATGGTCTCTCCCAGAAACCGCTTGAAGAGTGCTACGACCAAGTAACAAATCAGAGCGTTTAGCACCGCTCCAATAATACCGGCAGCAATCCCAAGCAAAATTAGTGAGACAAGCGAGTTCATAGGGTTCCGTGTTAACCTTTTACCGCTTTCACGATTTTCTGGGCGGCGTCGTCGAGATCGTCAGCGGCGATAACATTCATTCCGCTGTCGGAGATGATCTTCTTGCCGAGCTCAACATTGGTACCTTCCAAGCGCACCACGAGCGGCACTTGCAGGCCAACTTCAGTCACGGCCGCCAGAACGCCTTCCGCGATGATGTCACAGCGCATGATGCCGCCGAAGATGTTGACCAGGATGCCTTTGACATTCGGATCAGAGGTGATGATCTTGAACGCTGCGGTCACCTTCTCCTTGGTTGCGCCACCGCCAACATCGAGGAAGTTGGCCGGCTCGGCACCGTAGAGCTTGATGATGTCCATGGTTGCCATGGCAAGGCCCGCACCATTGACCATGCAGCCGATGTCGCCGTCGAGCGCGACGTAAGCGAGATCGTATTTGGACGCTTCGATTTCCTTGGCGTCTTCTTCCGTCTCGTCGCGCAGGGCCATGATGTCGTCGTGGCGGAACAGGGCGTTGCCATCGAAGGAGACCTTGGCATCGAGAACGCGCAGGTGACCATCCTTCATGACGATCAGCGGGTTCACTTCCAGGAGCGCCATGTCTTTCTCAACGAAAGCGGTGTAGAGGATCGGGAAGAGCTTCATGCCGTCTTCACGAGCCGCGCCACTCAAGTCCAGAGCGTCGCAGAGCTTTGCAGCATCTGCTTCTGTCACACCTGTGTTCGGATCGATCGCCAGATTGATGATCTTTTCCGGCGTGTCGTGCGCAACGGCTTCAATGTCCATGCCGCCTTCGGTGGAGACAACGAATGCCGGACGGCCAACGGTGCGGTCAACGAGAATGGAAAGGTAAAGCTCACGCTCGATATCGGCGCCATCTTCGATGTAGAGACGGTTGACGACCTTGCCGCCGTCACCGGTCTGTGCGGTCACCAAGGTGTTGCCCAGCATCTCCGCTGCGTGGGACTTCACTTCGTCCAAAGAGAAGGCCAGACGCACACCGCCTTTGGCATCCGGACCAAGTTCCTTGAACTTGCCCTTGCCGCGGCCGCCAGCGTGGATTTGAGATTTGACGACCCAAAGCGGGCCCGGCAGGCTTTTGGCTGCAGCTTCTGCTTCATCGGCAGAAAAGATCGCAACGCCCTCGGCCACCGGTGCACCGAATTCCTTCAGCACGGCCTTGGCCTGATATTCGTGAATGTTCATGTGTTTCCCCCGTTGTCGGAGAGCCGCCCCATCTGACGGGAGCGGCTGTGAAATCCGGTAGCAGGCGCTTATGCAAGCGCCGGCTGAATTTTCTTACAAGCATCAACCAGGCCGGCGACGGATGCGACGGACTTGTCGAAACCGGCTTTTTCTTCGCCCTGAAGATCAATTTCGATGACGCGCTCGACACCGTCGGAGCCGATCACGACCGGAACGCCGACATAGGTGTCCTTCAGGCCATACTGACCGTCGAGAGCGGCAGCGCATGGCAGAACGCGTTTCTTGTCTTTGAGGTAGCTCTCAGCCATTGCAATTGCAGAAGAGGCCGGAGCATAGAACGCAGACCCGGTTTTGAGCAGGCCAACGATTTCGGCGCCGCCGTCACGGGTGCGCTGAACGATTTCCTCCAGGCGCTCTGCCGTGCACCAGCCCATCTTGACCAGATCCGGCAGCGGAATACCGGCAACCGTGGAATAGCGGGTGAGCGGCACCATAGTGTCGCCGTGGCCGCCGAGGACGAATGCGGTGACATCTTCAACCGACACGTTGAACTCATCGGCGAGGAAGTACCGGAAGCGCGCACTGTCCAGAACACCGGCCATACCGACGACCTTGTTCTTCGGCAGGCCGGAGAATTTCTGCAGGGCCCAGACCATCGCGTCGAGCGGGTTGGTGATGCAGATGACAAAGGCGTTGGGAGCGTATTTCGCAATGCCTGCGCCGACCTGCTCCATGACTTTCAGGTTGATCTCGAGGAGATCGTCCCGGCTCATGCCCGGTTTGCGCGGAACGCCCGCGGTCACGATCACCACATCCGAGCCTTCAATCGCTTCGTAGGAATTCGCACCGGCCAGTTTGGAATCGAATCCGTCGACCGGAGAAGATTCAGCGAGGTCAAGCGCCTTGCCCTGTGGCATGCCTTCCGCGATGTCGAAGAGAACAATGTCTCCCAGTTCCTTCAAACCAGCCAAATGAGCGAGTGTGCCGCCGATCTGACCCGAGCCGATCAAGGCAATCTTGTTCCGCGCCATATCTAAAGTTTCCCTTTACGTAAGATGGAACTCCATGCCATCCGCCGATGACTGACGATGGCACTACTCCCTTTGCCGCCCCTGCGCAACCTCGCCAAAAGATAATTGCGCGAAGGCTGGCAAAATTTTCTTTTTCTTCCCGCGTGCATAGCTCCACTATAGGGAATGCACACTTATGCGTGTTCTTCGCGCTTTTCACCCGCGAGGTACGCTTCTGACCGCATTTCAATCAGACGCGACGCCGTGCGGTCAAATTCGAACGCCTCCGTGCCGCTGTCTGCCTGATAGAGGTTCTGCGGTTCTGCTTCCGCCGACACAACGAGTTTTGTCCCGGTATCGTAGAGCGTGTCGATCAGCGTGATAAATCGTTTGGCTTCATTGCGCCGGGCTTTTGTCATGACCGGAACGTGATCGATAAAAACCGTACTGAAGGCATGCGCGATGCGAAGATAATCGCTGGCGCCAAGTGGCTGCATGCACAGGTCCTTGAAGGTGAACCGGGCCGCGCCAGCGGAAGAGCATGGCACCGGTATTTTGCGCCCCTTGTTCTCCAGCTCTTCAGTGTGCGGTTTCAGACCATGGGTGAGTTTCGTCCAGATCTCATCCATCTGGGCATCGGCCGCAGCCCCTAAGGGCGTCATGTAGACCGGCGCCCCAGCCAGCTTCTCAAGCCGGTAGTCTGTTTCTGAATCTAGGTGAAGGACTGATACCTTGGACTTCAAAAGCTGAATGAATGGGAGAAACAGCTGACGGTTCAGACCGTCTTTGTAAAGCTTGTCCGGAGCAACGTTGGAGGTGGCTACCACAATGACGCCCCGCTCAAAAAGCTGGGTGAACAATCGCCCAAGGATCATGGCATCGGCAATGTCGGTGACCGAAAACTCATCAAACAGGAGCAGCCGGGTTTCTTCCGCGATCTGCGCTGCCACGGGAGGGATCGGATCGTCTTCCTTTGTCTCACCGCGCTTGTGGGCTTGCCGGTGGGCATGAATACGCTCATGCACATCCGCCATGAACTCATGAAAGTGAACGCGCCGTTTCCGCCGGATAACCGTGACCTCATAGAAAAGGTCCATCAGCATGGTTTTGCCGCGCCCGACACCGCCCCACATGTAGAGGCCTTCCACAGAGGCCCAGAGCTGGTTCTTTTTGGTTTCTTTGCGCTTGGCGAACATCCAGCCAAGCGAGCTCTTTTTCGATGCCAAACGGGTTTCGCCAAGCCGTGTATTCAAGAGGTCGAGCTGGTGAACCGCCTGGAGCTGAACGGGATCCTCGGTGATCTCGCCGGACAAGACCAACTCATCATAACGGGCAGCAAGGGCACGGTTGACCGGCAGTTCCATCTTCAAGCGTAGCGCTCCTCCCATGAGCGGTCATGGAGCCTTGGATGTGACAACTGCAGGGCGGAATAAGGTCAAATTGCCGCAGATGCAAGCGGTCTATTCGGCTAACCGGCCTTTCCGCGGCCCATGGCCGGTATTCAAACGATTGAATGCAAAACCTAAGCAAACGATGCCGGTACACGACTAACGACGCGGACTTGTACCGCTACCAACAGAATGCTGGGGTGATCCGATCCCATGCATCAAACCAGCCTGCTTTGCCGCACAGGCAAGCCAGAGATCTGCTGACCGGCGGCGGACGTCAGCTGCTGCAGTCAGAGCTCATCACTTAAGGTCAGGAGGCACATCACAGGCAATCCGTGGAGGGAGGACACCGCTGGAGATGCAAACCAAACAGGATGGACGGCCAGAATGAAGCGCATAGCGGCGCGGCAGAACGCCATCCTGGCAGCAACCGGCATCTAGCAGAAAACGTTGGGCCGTAGCCGACGCCAACGCTCTTTGCTCTGCCTGTGGCCGGGCAATATGCGCCCGACCGGCTTAGGCGCCTCAGGATGGAAACCCAGCCTAGTCTTTAATCAGCTTTGCTGATCGGCCGGACTGCAATTCCTGCAGATATAAAAGCTGCGCGACGAGAGAGCGCTCGGTTGCATCGTCCAGATTAGCTTTGCGGCCCCGGCCATCCGTCAGAAGCCATGCATTCCCGCTTTTCACTACGTCGCATTCAATCGGCGTATCCGCCTCAAAGCCACCCGCTTCGATGATCGACTTTCCGGTCATGCAGTCGGCGTTACCTTCCATCCCCTTCATTTCCATGCGGATGCTGCGGTAGAGTTGTTGAACGGAGGCAGCCGAAGCAATCACGGTCTTCACATCGTCCCCGTCCAGCGTCGCAAAACGCACCACACCCGCGTCCCGCGGGATCGCTGTGTTGGAGCATGGGGTCTTGGCAACGTCCCCAAGAACCGTCCACTCCGTGCGCAAGGTCACGGTGGCGGGCTGCCGGAGACTGGCCATATGTTTGCAAAGACGTTTTTCGGCGATTTTTTGAGGAGATTTCGCAGCCGATGAGCGGCTTGTAACTCCGGTTCCGCCAATCAGCTGGCGGCGGAAAACAATAACGTCGCGCGTCAGATCAGTCCGCTCGACCCGCCAGCCCGCATCAAGCCATGCATTTTGATGCACCAGGCTTCCGCCCGAATTCGCCCACCAGGTCCGGTGTTCGCGCGCACTCTTGGGGAGGTTTGATCCAATGATCCCCTCGACTTCATTGAGTTTTGCCGCCCAGACCACATCCGTCAGACGCGCCAAATGCTCCCGCAGAGGTTCATACTTCGACATATGCACAGTCCTTTCCTCAGACCATGCATGATACACTCATTGCGCGAGTTGTCTAGATAAAATACCGAGGGTTGTTAACGGGTCAAGGCAATCGGGACCCCGGATGCGGTCCGGCCATTAAACTGCCCGGGAGCGTTGGAATACAGCTGGGCAACCGTCTGTCCGCTGCCGTCTTTCAGCAGCACCTGATTGCCGGTCAAATCCCAAGCAGAGATGCCAGACAGCATAGGCGTGTTACAACCTCTGGTATTTGCCCGGTAACCGCCGGACCATGTCGTCAAGGTCATGAAAGCCATGCAGTTATCGGCACCAGAGGCAAGTTTCCAGCCGCCGAGGAGATCCGTCCGGCCGACTTCCTGCGCATTTGCAGGAGGCGCCACCGGGGCACTTGCAAGATCGGTTGCCGGTGCATTCGGATCGACGGTATTCGTACCAAAAGGATCTGCATTCGGGTCGAGCGGCTGCAACGTGCCGGAATTCACCGGTGTGGTGGGTGTGGCCGGCAGCGGCGCTGCGTAATTCGGACCGCTTGAAAAGCGCTGGCACCCTGCTGCCAGAACCACCAAACTCAAAACCACACCGAACTTTGCCGCACGCTTCATAGCGAATCATTCCTTCATTCAATCTTCGAATGTGGCGCCTGTCTTAGCCCACAATGTGTCGAAAATCCAAAGGCTCAAAAGGTTTTTACTGAATTTCTATCGGTCTGCATGTCGATAAACGCATTGCAGTGCCCCCGGCGGCCCATAGACGCGCTGCCAGTCCTCAAGTTTTCCGGGACCACAGGCAGGGCTATATGTGCAGGCAGGGTGCCCATGCCCCATGCGAGAACCGGAAAAACGAAGTGACCGTTGAAGCCCGCAACCACTCATGTAATTAAACACGGATCCTGACGGAGATTTTTTCATGCCCACTGCTTATTGGTGTCTTCTTGTCGCTGCCCTGCTACCGATCCTTTCTGCGTTCCCCGCAAAACTGAACAAGGATTTTAACAACGCGCTGCCGAGAGACCCCGATTATTGGAAAGAGGGTTTCAGGGCACGTGCTCAAGCTGCCCAGGCGAACGGCTTTGAGGCCTTTCCCTTTTTCGCCGTGTCAGTCTTCGTCGGTTTGTCGCAGGGCGGCTCTGCGGACATGGTCGACCGGCTGGCCGTATTGTTTGTTCTCCTGCGTCTAATTTACATCTTTTGCTATTGGACGGACCGATCAACACCGAGGTCGGTTGCCTGGTCAGCAGCAACCTTGACCTGCGTCGGGATTTTCACAAGTTCATTGTGGAGCTAATCGGCAACACAAAGGATTTTAATCCTGAGTGCAAATCAACGAACATTTGCACGAGGCCTATGGTTTCGCTAACGATGCGTTCTAATGCATGACGTTTGACACCGGCGGGGTTCTAAAGTGCGGACGACAGACCAATCGACGACCAACGTGCCGGCGCGGAGCCAATCGGCTTATTATCCCGCAAAAGCGGACAAGCATATTGTTGACATGCTGATTGCCGAACGCGGCAAGCAAGTCATGGCGAGCCCTTGGTGGCCACTCATCAAACCATTTGCGTTCAAGATCCTGCGCTACCGCTCCGCCGTCGAGATGGCAGACACAATCGGTCAAATGGAGGCAATCGAAGTCTTTTCGCATTTGAGCGACCTTTTGAAGCTGGATGTGACCGTCAAAGGCCTTGAGCGCGTTCCCGCCACAGGTCCAGTTGTCCTGGTGTCCAACCACCCGACCGGAATTGCCGACGGGATCGTCCTTTTCGATGCAATACGGGCCCGGCGGAGCGATCTGGCGATTTTCGCGAACCGGGATGCCATCCGCATCAACCCCCGTCTTGCCGACATGATCATTCCCGTTGAGTGGCGTGCAGACTTCAAAAGCCGGGAAAAGTCTAAGGAAACACTCAAGATCGCCTCCGCCGCCTTTTCCAAGGAACGTGTGGTAGTGCTGTTTCCCTCCGGCCGGCTGGCCTATTGGCACCAGGGCAGGCTGACCGAACGGCCCTGGATGACGTCGGCGCTGGCGCTGGCGCGCAAGAACAAGGCGCCTATCATTCCCATGCATATGGGTGGGCGCAACTCCGGCCTGTTCTATTTCCTTGCCCGGGTATCGAAGGAATTGCGCGACATGACGGTTTTCAACGAGCTCTTGAACAAGGACCACGCGAAATTCAACGTCCATTTTGGCAAACCCATCCGGCCGGAACGGCTGGCCGGTGATCTTGCTGAACTGACCGACCAGATGCGCGTCCACTGCGCCGAAACACTGGCAGAGGATCCGGACGCCGAGTTTTAAGACGCGCCGCTAGGAACCATCCACAGGCACGGAACCGCACCGAATTGCCCTCACCCTGCGAATAAGACATGTTGGCTAGATCTTTCGAGGATCCTGCAGCCGAATGTCCGTTTTACCAGCCATTGTTGCCGAGGCGCCGCCACTTAGTTCGGAGTCCATCGCACCTCAGGTGCGTCCTGATCCCAAGCCTCTCAATGTTCTGCAACACGTGTTCGGATTTGACCGCTTCCGCGGCAAACAGGAAGCCGTAGTCAATGCCCTTGTCGATGGCCGGGATGCGCTCGTTCTGTTTCCGACCGGCGCTGGCAAGTCCTTGTGTTATCAAATACCGGCGCTGTGCAGGCGTGGGGTCGGAATTGTGGTGTCGCCACTGATTGCGCTCATGAAAGACCAGGTGGGCGCGCTCACAAATGCCGGTGTGCGGGCCGTCGCACTCAACTCAACCCTCTCGCAGGACCAGCAGGCCGATGTTCGCAACATGCTGGCGCGCGGCGAAATCGATCTCCTCTATGTGACCCCAGAGCGCCTTGGCAACGAAGCCTTCCGCCGTTTTTTGGACACGTTGGAGATTGCGCTGTTCGCCATTGATGAGGCGCATTGTGTCAGCCAGTGGGGGCATGATTTCCGGCCAGAATATCTGACGCTGTCGGCCCTGAAGGCGCGGTATCCGGGCGTTCCGCGGATTGCTCTGACTGCGACCGCTGATCCGCAAACGCAAAAAGACATTCAGGGCCGCCTGCAGCTTGAAGACGCCGAAGTTTTTTCAACCAGCTTCGACCGGCCGAACATCCGGTACGAAATTGTCGAGCGCAGCAACCAGCGTCAGCAACTTCTCGACTTCTTGAAGAAGCACAAGGGCGCCAGCGGGATCGTTTACTGCCTGTCAAGAGCCAAGGTCGAAGAGATTGCAGAATGGCTGTGCGCAAAGGGGATCCGCGCCAAGCCATACCATGCCGGATTGCCGGCTGATCAGCGAGCCGCCAATCAGGATGCCTTCCTTCTGGAAGAGGATCTTTGCCTGGTGGCGACGGTGGCTTTTGGAATGGGGATCGACAAGCCGGATGTGCGCTATGTTGCTCATCTGGATCTGCCCTCGTCCGTGGAAGCTTATTATCAGGAAACCGGCCGGGCCGGGCGGGACGGTGCTCCGTCGGAAGCATTCATGGCTTACGGCATGGCCGACCTTGTTCAGCGCCGCCGTATGATTGCCGAAGGCGATGCTCCGGATGAAGTCAAGCGGGCCGAGAACGCCAAGCTGAATGCGCTGCTTGGCATTTGCGAGACTGCTGGCTGCCGGCGCCAAGCTCTGCTGGCACATTTTGGAGAGACTTACCCGGAGCCGTGCGGCAACTGCGACACCTGCTTGTCGCCGGTCGAAACGTGGGACGGCACGGAAGCGGCGCAGAAGCTGATGTCCGCAATCTACCGGACAGGCCAAACGTTCGGCACCGGGCATGTCATTGATGTGCTGACAGGCAAGACCAACGAAAAAATCGCCCGGTTTGGCCACGATGGCCTGTCTGTCTACGGGATCGGACAGGAGGTCGCGCCGAAGACTTGGCAATCCATTGCGCGCCAGCTTGTCGCCTCAGGCTATGTGGATGTGGACCACGCCAAGTTCGGGGCCCTCGTGCTGACCGAAAAGGCCCGCAAAATACTGCGCGGCGAAGAACGTATCGCTTTGCGCCGGGACAGAAACGCAGCCGGGTTGAAAAACACGCGGACCGCTCGGGCTGGATCGGTGGCGGACGACCTGGCCGGTGACGACCGTCTCTTGTTTGAGCGGTTGCGCCGGTTGCGGACACAGATTGCAAGGGATCAGAATGTCCCGCCCTATGTTGTGTTTCCGGATGCAACTCTGGCCGGTATAGCGGCGGCCCGCCCGGTGCGGGAGGACGCCCTGCTGAGCGTTTCAGGCGTTGGGCAGTCCAAGCTTGACAAGTACGGCGCTGCCTTCATCGAACTGGTCGAAGCATTTGAGGCCGGCCTCTAGAGTTCCGGGCGACCGTTTTGGATGCATCTCCCAAAACGTCCAATGCTGACATGCAGGGATGTCAAGCCTCCGGACGCAGGCACATTTGATAGACGCCGGCCAGATCGTGAAGCGACTCATTATCCGGGTGAGACAAGAACCTGTCGATGATGCCTTTTAAGGCGTGATGCATCTGTTTGTGCTGGCGCAGCCGTCTGTAGGAGGAACCGAGGCTGTAGATGCTGTCGATCTCCTCGCGGGAAAACAGATCAAGGCCTGCAATCGCCAGGACAACACCAAGGTCCGCATTTGTCCGGCGGCTCATATTGTGCGCTATCAGAAAGCCGAACAATCCGGTGACGAAGCGGTTTTCAAACGACAAATCATCGAAGTGCCTGCCAGCGCCGTGGAGCACCAGACGCATGACAGCGACGGTGGACGCAGCCGCGAATTCGGTCGGCGTGTTGGTGTTTTCAATTTCAAGATCTGCATTTTCAAGCATGACTTGAAGGCCGGCCCTTAACCGGTCTTCAGTCTCAACGGCACGCAATTCCGATATAAATTCCGGCTCACTGGCAGGAGAACTTCCGAAAAACCCGAGCATGACACGGTCCCTCCGATACGCGGGCCCACACCGGAAGTGTAAATCAAAAGCTGTATCCAGCAAGCCCTGTGAAACCTGTCAGGGCTTGCCGGATCTCCCCCCGCTATGATCCCGTCTTGGGAATGCCCTTAAATGCCTCGTCTCCCCAGACCGCTTTCACCCTTGCGTCACGCCCGCAGGCCTTGCGATATCCCTTGTAGGCTTCCGCCCGCGTGACGTATCCAAACCGCGTCAAGGTCCTGGCATTGCTCTTGTAATACGCCTGGTGATAGTCCTCGGCTGGCCAGAAAAGAGCCGGGCCTTCAACCGGGGTCACAATCGACCGCCCCAAGCTTTTTTCTGCTTTCGCGATCTCCGTCTTTGCCGCCTTGGCTTGGGCATCATCTAACGGATGAATTGCGGAGGAATATCCGTATCCCCGGTCACAGAATTGACCGCCATTATCAGTGACATCGATTGTGCGCAGGAATATGCCGACCAACTCACCATAGCTGATTTTGGTTTCGTCAAAGTCGACTTTCACCACCTCACGGTGGCCGCCGCGTTCATAGTTTTTGTAAGTCGGGTTTTCCGTGTTTCCGCCAGCATATCCCGACACAACATCGCGGACTGCGGATAGTTTTTCGAGGTCCGCCTCAACACACCAGAAGCAGCCTCCGGCGAAAATCGCGGTCTCGGCCTGAGCAGCTTGTGTTTGGAAAAACGCCAGACCAGAAGCAATGAGTGCGATGGCGGATAGCGATGATGAGCGCGGCATGATAAGACCTCCTTGTGTTATCAAAGAGGTAACGCACCCCCGCCCGACTGCAACACAACTCCATTCCTTTTTCCGCACAAGCCCGTGAGGTGATTGTGACTGCCTGACGCGAAAGCTGACGAAACGAATTTCTTCCGCGCAATCGTCAGACAAGTCTGGACGCTTGCATCGCGCAATCGTATAACCTTTTGGTTGCGGTCAGAAAGTGTAAACCATGTTGCAAGTAAGCACCGAACACCTAACGCCTATGCCGCCCAGTTTTTGCCGGGCCGATTATCTGCCAGCACTTGTTGAGCGGTTAAATATTCCGCATAGCCGCAAACACCGTTTCATTTTGGTGGGACACCTTTTTGACGACACCATGCGCATGGTCGAGGCGGTAAGGCCTGTCATGCCGTTTGATGCCATAGTCGGTGTTCCTTACTCCTCCGGAAATCCAATCACGCGCAGAAAGTGGCAGTCCATCTACGGACCGGCGGTACACTGTCCGGAAACAGAAGCAAGCTTTCGCGATACACTCAAAAATGTTCTCAGGGACAGCCTGGAAAAATGCCGGGCTGAAGGGCAAAAGCTCATCATTCAGGAGGTAAGCGGATATGTGCTGGAACTGCTGCACCAGCAGTTTGCGCCGGATCTGCATCTCGTTGAAGGCGTTGTTGAAATAACCAAACAGGGTGTCTGGCGCGCTGCCCGGCCGGACTTGAAGGTTCCGGTCTTGCACTGCGCGGAAAGCGAGCTGAAACGGTTCGAGGCCCGGCGTTCGGGTGAAGCCATCGTGCGCAGTCTGGACGGTCTGGCGCGTGATCTCGGAATTGGCCTTGCCGGCCGGCACGCTACCGTGTTTGGCGCGGGCTGGATCGGAACCGGTGCCGCTGAAACCTTAAAACGAATTGATGCGATCCCGTTCCTTGTCGATACGGACCCGTTGCGCGTCGCCGAAGCAAGGCTATGCGGGTTCCAGGCAGACCTTGTCCCGACCGATCTTGAGCGTAGTGATCTCGTGATCGGCGCGACTGGGCAAATGTCGATACCAACAGCAATCATTGACCGGCTTCGCGACGGCTGCATTCTGGCCAGCGGCAGCTCGCGCTGTGTCGAGATAGATGTCGGGTATCTTGAAAAGCACCCTTCCGAAGAGATCCATTCCTGTATCCGTGTTTACGACCTGCCTGCGCAAAGCGGTCATACATCAAGGCGGATCGGATTGGTCAACAAGGGCTTTCCCGCCAACTTCATTCCTGGATCTGCAAGTGTTCCGGATGAAATAATGGAACTTGTGCTTGGCGAGCTAATTGTGCTGATGGCCCGCTTGGTTGAAACACCCTATGCACCGGGCCTTCATGCCATTGACCGGGACAGCGAAGCGTTGTGCGCGCGCTTATGGATCGACCAGAGAAACCGGATTTGATCCGCATCACAAACGCAGTCCTGCAAGACCAATCTCAAGACCGGCCTTACAGCCAACTCGGTTAAATCCCGTTTGAACCTATTCAGCCGGTCTTGCCGCCAGTGGTTCACCCCCGCTCCAGTCCAGCCGCTGTGTCACGAACATCGTGACGGCCAGCGCGACGAAGGCAATTACCGAGCCGATTAGCAGTGCGTAATCCTGCTCCCGCATCAGCGCAAAAAGAACGCCGAAGATGCTGGCCATCACGACCGCCATGACCACACCGGAAAATGCACTTTTGAGAGACGACCCCACATAGGCCGCATTCAGCGCCGTCGCCGCAGATGCTGCAATCAGATACGCGAACCCGTATCCAACATGTTCGGCAAAGGCCAAGAGCATGACGTAGAAGATAATCAGCGCCAGACCAACTAGACCGTATTGGATCCAGTGGAATTGCCAGCCTGATCGGACTTCAAGGACGAAAACCGCTAGAAACGTGAGGCTGATAAAACCAACGGCATATTTCAAAGACCGCGATATGGTCTGATAGAAATTGACCGGGTCCACAAACTTCACGCCAAGCAGCTTGTCCTGAAGGGGCATCTCACTTGTGTGGATCACCTTAGGAATCCCCCGTGCCAGATAGGGAATGGACCACTCCGCCTCAAATCCCGTTCCCGCAATAGTCCGGCTATCCGGCAGGAACGCTCCCGTGAAACCCGGATGCGGCCAATCCGAGGCAAGGCGCAGCGATGTGGTCTGGCCGGCCGGTGCAAAGTAAAGGGCGGTGGACCCGTTCAAGTTCAGCGGTATGTCGAAGGAAAAACCTTGCCGCCAAGTCCGCTCCGGGATAGCTGCGTTGATCCCGGACGCGCCATGCCGCCCGTCCGGCAAGCGGTTGCGCATCAGCCCGGCGAGACCCGGCTCAAATGCCACCGGCCCGGTCGTTCCAATTGAAACGGACACTTCACTTTTCAGAGCCCGCACATCACCGATCCCGACAACAAGAACAGCCTTGTCCGCCTCGATCTGGACCAGTCCGCCATTTTGCGGGTCGAATGCGGAGGATGGCGGGCTGGAAAAGCGGCCACTCAGGTTGAGCTGGCTCGAATAGACCGGGAGCTTGTAAATCGATTTCTGGCGTTCTTCGACCGCGACATCGCCCGCGATCTCGAGTCTTTCCGGAAACAGAACCGCCGAGTATCGATGGGTCTTGGTTTGCTCTTTCTCATCTTCGGTCACTACAAATGTCTCGGTGTAGGGCACAACGAGATAGGGACCGTTTATCTGCTGTGTCCCGCCCCAAGACCGTGCGATATCCTGTGCAACGTCGCGGGCCCGGTCAGCCCGTTCTTCAACCAGGACCCAAACGAAGGTGGTTGGCACGACGAGCATGAGGGTCAATAAACCGATCAGGACCAATTTCACTGAAGGCGAGTTCAAAAATGTCCTGGGTCGCCCTGCGCTGGCGCGCGCGGCTGCTCCCGCTCGCGGACCGCTTCGCGGTTTGGTGTCGAGCCTCCCGCCATTTTCCGGCGTTCTGTTGGAGTCTTCTGTCATTGTCTAAAGTACCTCTGCCAAGGAACGCCCACGCAGACAGAAAACACATTCAATTGGTTGATATTTCGAGCGCTTTTGGGTGATTGCAGGGCGAGAATTTGGCAATTGCTCTGATTTTGACAGGAGAAGTGAGGCAAGCGTCGTGGCGCCAATTGGCCGTCCAGTGCGGGACAGGTTGGCTCAGCGTTCCAAAACTTTCGCGATCCCTCGATTGCACCTTGGCGTTGCTGTGCGTATCGTTCGAGAACTCGCCCGCCCCGGACCTGTGATCACAGGGAGAATACTATGGCACTGCACCAGTCCAAGCCCGGCCGCAAGGATGACGTTTTCGACCTCTACGCGCGTGATCTTGCCGAACAGCCCCTGCCCAAGTTCCGCATGCCGGACAACTCATCCCTCCCGGACACCGTTTACAACCTCATCCATGATGAGTTGCTTCTGGACGGAAATTCCCGGCAGAACCTTGCGACCTTCTGTACCACCTTCATCCCGCCGCAGGCGCAGAAGCTGATGCAAGACTGTCTCGACAAGAACATGATCGATCAGGACGAATATCCGCAGACTGCGGAAATAGAACATCGCTGTGTTCACATCCTGGCCGATCTTTGGAATGCACCCGATGCCAAGGGAACACTCGGCTGTTCGACCACAGGCTCGTCGGAGGCGGCTATGCTGGGCGGTCTTGCGCTGAAGTGGAAGTGGCGCAAAAAACGCGAAGCCGAAGGCAAACCGGCGGACAAGCCAAACCTCATTTGCGGTCCGGTGCAGATCTGCTGGCACAAGTTTGCCCGTTACTTTGATATCGAACTGCGAGAACTCCCCGTTTTGGCAGGAGAGCTCGGCATGACCGCAGCTCAAGTCGCCGAAGCGGTCGATGAGAACACGATTGGTGTTGTCCCAACGCTGGGGGTGACGTTTACCGGGATCTACGAACCGGTAGAAGAGATTTCCAAGCTTCTCGATCAAATCGAAGCCGAGCGCGGGCTTGATATCCCGATCCATGTCGATGCCGCATCAGGCGGGTTCATCGCACCGTTTCTGCATGAAGAGGTCGTGTGGGACTTCCGGCTGCCGCGTGTGAAATCAATCAACGCCTCCGGGCATAAATATGGGCTTTCCCCTCTCGGCGTGGGCTGGGCTATCTGGCGAGAGCCTGCGGACCTTCCGGAGGAACTTATCTTCAATGTTGATTATCTCGGCGGGCAGGTTCCGACCTTCGCGCTGAACTTTTCAAGACCCGCAGGCGAAATCGTCGCTCAATATTATCAGTTCCTGCGCCTCGGCCGCCAAGGTTATCAGGACGTGCAGGGGGCCTGCGCGCAGACCGCGCAGTATCTGGCGCGTGAACTTGAGAAGACCGGCCATTTCGAGATGCTTTATGATGGGGATGGCGGCCTCCCGGCAGTCTGTTACACCCTCAACAAGGCCGAAAACCGCGGCTATACGCTCTACGACGTGTCCGAGCGCATGCGCATGCGCGGCTGGCAGATTGCGTCCTATCCAATGCCTGCGAACCGGCATGACATGGTGGTCCAGCGGGTCATGATCCGCCACGGCATGGGACGCGACCTGATGGAACTGCTGGTCGAGGACATGATCAGGACCATGGACTTCCTTGAGCGCAATCCGATGACAAATGTAGAGGCCAAAGCCTCCTTTCATCACGGAAGCTGAGCTATGGCCGACGCATCCGCCCCCAACAGCGCTGCCCCCCGCAAGGATCTGTCGGCCACCGGCCGGATCTCGGTGATCGGCCTTGCCATGATGACGGTCGCTGCCGTGGTTAGCTTGCGCGGATTGCCGCTGATGGCCGTGGAGGGAACAACCCTTCTGTTTTACATCGGCTTTGCGGCCTTCATCTTCTTGATCCCAGCCGCTCTTGTTGCAGCGGAACTG
>NZ_SMLZ01000081.1:0-2371 GCF_009711415.1 Roseibium denhamense | reverse complement strand
GGGTCTATGACTGGGTCAAGGCACCCTTTGGTGCCCGGGCCGGATTTGTGGCAATCTGGCTGCAATGGATCCAGAATGTCGTCTGGTATCCAACCGTACTCGCATTTGCGGCTGCAACACTTGCCTATGTAATTGGCCGCCCGGACCTGGCGGATAATGGCATTTATACAGGCACTGTTATCATTGCAGCCTACTGGTTCGCCACCGCCATCGCGCTGACCGGAACAGGCGCTGCCGCCCGGTTCACCTCCCTCGGATTTTTGCTTGGCACTGTCGTCCCAGGCCTTTTGATCATTGCGCTTGGCGCTGCATGGATTGCCGACGGGCAAACGATGGCCTTTCTGGATGGGACGACCCTGACGGGCGGCACCGCGCATGTGCATCTCTTTCCGCATATCAGCGGTCTGTCTTCACTGGCGTTCCTGGGCGGCATCGTCCTTCTCTTTGCGGGGGTCGAAGTACACGCCGTCCATGCCAACGAGCTGAAGGATCCGTCCCGCGACTTCCCCAAGGCCATTCTATTATCTGTCGTGGTAATCGTGGCGCTGTTTCTCCTCGGCTCCCTCGCACTGGCCTCAATTGTACCGGCGGGCCAGATCGCTCTCGATCAGGGGCCGATGCAGGCATTTGACATTGCGCTTAAAGGATTCGGGCTCGGCTGGCTCGTCCCTATTCTGGCTCTTTTGATCGCCTTGGGGGCACTTGCCGGGGTCATGTCATGGATTACGGGTCCCAGCCGGGGGCTTTTGCGAACCGCCCGGGACGGCGAACTTCCGCCCTTCTTGGCCCGGACCAACAAAAATGGCGTCCAAGTCACAATCCTTCTCATCCAGGGCGGCATCGTCACGGTTCTGGCGCTGCTTTATTTTGTTCTGAAAAACGTCTCCGTTGCCTTCTTCCTGCTGTCCGCCATGACCATCACCCTCTACCTGGTCATGTATATGATGATGTATGCGGCTGCGGTGCGGCTTCGCTTCACGCATCCTGATGCGGACCGGAGTTACAGGGTACCGGGCGGCACGCCTGGTCTTCTGATCGTTGCCGGCACCGGATTTGCGGGCGTTGCCTTTGCCTTTGTCACCTCGTTCTTCCCGCCTAGCCAGTTGCCGGTCGGCAGTCCGCTGACCTATGTGGCGGTGGTTGCAGCCGGCTTTGTGGTCTTCATTGGATTGCCGATCCTGATCCATGCCTTGAAGCGTCCTTCCTGGGTGCAAAGCGCGCATGCCGAACCGTGAACATTTCAGGCCCTTTGCCGGTCCGTATCCTTCACTGTTTCAAAGATGGCCGAACTTCCAGGCGGGATGAGCAGGTCTCGCAGAGATAAAACCAGCGGCGACCGCCTCTGTGGGCACCGCGCCGGATCACCTCAAGTCACCCTGGCGTCATTTTTCGTGACGGTGCCCTCACAACGCTCACGATATCCAGCCATGGTTCAGCCAAAACAAAGAGCCAAGAGGCGGAGAAGAGCCGGAAAATCCGTTCACGGAAACGTCGATGGCCTTGATTTTGCCCCGGCCCTCAGCGGGCCCACATGAGGCTTACTGCCAACGAAACTGAGAGCGATCCATCATGACAACCCTTGCCTCACATCCATCAAGGCGCCCTCTTGCCGCCAGTCTGCCCGCGCTCAGCGTGGACACGCTGGGCCTTATGTTTATCTCCGGCTTTTTTGCCACAATCGCCTTCGACCTTTGGGGCCAACTGATCAGCCCGGGTCTCGGATTTGCCAACCTGTCCCCGCATGGCCTTGCGCAAAGTCTTCTGAGCAGTCTCGGACTGCCCAGCAATGCTTTTGCCGGATACTTCGTTCATTTTTATGCCGTTGGCCTGATCGGATATCCCATCGGCTGGATGTTTGTTTTTGCGCCTCTGTGGCAGCGGACCATCGGAGACACCCATTGGGTCTTGCCAGCAGCCCTTTATGGCGCCGGCCTTTGGGTCTTTGCCATTGGCGGGATTACAGCGATCGCCGGCCTTCCGTTCTTTTTGAACTTCACCGGCATTACCTGGGTCGCCCTGGTGGGGCATGTTCTTTATGCGATCGTCCTGGTGGGGGTGCTCCGCGCCATTGACCGCCAGAAGCGGGCCTGATTCCTTAAAATCGATCCGTCCTAGAAAGAGGCCCGCAGTGGTGCGGGCTTTTTCCATGCCTGCCCTTCTATACCAACCCTTCGATGACTGCGCCTTGCATTTAAGCGCCAGCAATCTGGCACATTTCTTCACAGCATCTTTTGAAAGCCGTCATTTCCCCCGGAGCGGGGTGCCTAAGGCCCGTTCGTTCGGCCCTCTTTTGAGCGAACTGTTTCCCGGACAGGATAAAACTGTGACGCGCGTCACACGGCAACTGCGCATTATCCTTCGCGTGGCGTGT
>NZ_SMLZ01000102.1 GCF_009711415.1 Roseibium denhamense | reverse complement strand
AGTCCTCAAACGGGATTGGAGTCAAGCCGGTTTCTGATATTTTCCCGCTGATCTGTGAATCGCGGTGGGAATCGGAGACAGCCATTTTTCGGCCTTGAGCACCTTCCTGGCAGCGGCTATTCCGGGTGAGCACTGGTCATCGGGGGACGATATGAAAGGCACATTACAAAAGGTCGATGCGGCAGAAGATGCCCAACGGCTTGCACCGCATAACGCGGAGGCCGAACGGCAGCTTTTGGGTGCGATCCTCGTCAACAACGAGACCTTCTACCGTGTGTCGGATTTTCTTGAACCACACCATTTCTTCGTTCCCCCTCATCAGGACATTTACGAGAAGGTCAGCCATCTCATCCGGGCTGGCAAGACGGCCTCACCGATCACGCTGAAGACCTTCTATCCGGCGGATGCGAAGATAGCGGACCTTTCGGCAACCCAGTTTCTTCTGCGCCTTGCGGGCGATGCCGCTTCGATTATCAACGCGGAAGACTATGGCCGGACCATTTATGACCTCGCAATCCGCCGGAACCTGATCCGCATTGGCGAGGACATGGTGAATATCGCCTTCGATGCACCGATCGACGTGCCGCCGGTCCAGCAGATCGATGATGCGGAACGGCGCTTGTTCGAGCTGGCCGAAACCGGCCGCTCCGAAGGCGGGTTTGTCGCCTTTGGCGATGCGCTGACAGAGACCATCGAAATGGCCCATGCAGCCTGGAACCGTGAAGGCGCCCTTTCCGGCATCTCCACCGGCCTGCACAACCTCGACAAGCTGATGGGCGGTCTGCAGCATTCCGACTTGATCGTCCTCGCAGGACGTCCCGCGATGGGCAAGACATCTCTTGCGACCAACATTGCCTATAATGTTGCCCAGGCCTATCAGGCCGAGGAGCAGCCCGATGGCAGCCTGAAAACGGTGAATGGCGGCGTCGTCGGTTTCTTCTCGCTGGAAATGTCCGCTGAACAGCTCGCAACGCGTATCATTTCCGAACAGGCGGAGATTTCGTCATCCAAGATCCGGCGCGGAGACATTTCGGAAGCGGAGTTTGAGAAACTTGCGGCCTGCGCTCAAACCATGCAGACGGTTCCGCTCCATGTGGACCAGACGGGTGGCATTTCAATCGCCTCCCTGGTCGCCAAGGCACGCCGCCTGAAACGTCAGCGCGGCCTTGATCTTCTGGTGGTCGACTATATCCAGCTCTTGTCCGGTTCCGCCAAGAACTCCGGCAACCGCGTTCAGGAAATCACCGAGATCACAACCGGCCTGAAGGCGCTGGCAAAGGAACTCAATGTTCCGATCATTGCGCTCTCCCAGCTGTCCCGTCAGGTGGAGTCGCGGGATGACAAACGCCCGATGATGTCGGACCTTCGTGAATCCGGCTCCATCGAACAGGACGCGGACGTGATCATCTTCGTGTACCGTGAGGAATATTATCTCTCCAAAACCGAGCCGGAAGTCGGCTCACCGGAATATGCCGCCTGGGAAGCAAAGCATGAAGCTGCCAAGGGCAAGGCCGAGGTGATTATCGCAAAACAGCGTCACGGCCCGACCGGAACGGCCAATCTTCAGTTCGAAGGGCAGTTCACCCGCTTCTCCGACCTTGCCGAAGACGATCATCTGCCGGAGCGGTACGAGTAGACCCGGATCTCACATTGACCGGCCTTGGCTGAGCGGTATTTATGGACCCATTGGCAGCAAGGACCGGTCCTGGGCTAAACTGATCCGGTGTGGCCCGATCCGATTCGTTCAGGAGACCCGTTTCCATCGTGAAAGCCCAAGCGGATATCCCCTTCCCCACCGGTCTCCAGAGCGGCCGCTTGACCATTGATCTCGATGCGCTTGCCGCCAATTGGCGCTATCTTCAGGGGCAGCTCTGCAAGGGGGCGGAATGCGCGGCCGCTGTAAAGGCCGATGCCTATGGAACGGGTCAGGAAAAGGCCTGTAAGGCGCTGGCGGATGCCGGGTGCCGGACCTTTTTTGTTGCGGTTGCAAGCGAAGGGATCACCCTGCGGCAAAGCCTGCCGGATGCGGTGATTTATGTGCTGGATGGGTTGTTTCCAGGCACGGCACCGCATTTCGTGGAACACGGCCTGCGTCCGGTCCTTGGATCAATCGAGGAACTCCGCGAATGGGCCGCATTTTGTGCCGCTGAAGGCCGCAGTTTTCCAGCGGCAGTTCATTTGGACACCGGTATACACAGGCTTGGTTTATCGGCGGAAGAATTTACGGCTGCGCTCGGCGATGCGGAGCTCCGGGCTTCCTTCGAGCCGTCCCTGAACATGAGCCATCTTGCCTGCGGCTCTGATCCGGATCACCCAATGAACCTGAGGCAACTCGAGAAATTCAGATCCGTGACGGCCCCCTTTGCAAGCATTCCGCGGTCCCTTGCAAATTCAGCCGGTGTGCTCATGGGCGCAGACTATCACTTCGACATGGCACGGCCCGGCATCGCGCTTTACGGCGGCAAGGCTATCGATACGCGGCCCAACCCCATGAGCCCGGTTGCCAAGGTGGAGGCACGTATCATGATCGTGCGCGATGTACCGGCAGGCGACACAATCGGCTACGGCGCGGCGCAAACAGCGCAAAGGCCGCTCCGGAATGCCGTTGTCGCGGCCGGATATGCGGACGGAATGCTGCGCAGGGCCAGCAGCTCTAATTTGAGACCCGGGGGCTACGCCATGATCGGCGATTACAAAGCCCCAATCCTGGGCCGGATTTCCATGGACATGATCACGCTGGATGTCACGGATATCCCGGCCGAACTTGTTCAGCGCGGCGCCTTTGTGGAAATGCTGGGACCGAGGGTTGAAGCCGCTGATCTCGCAGCGTATGCGGAGACCATCGATTACGAATATCTGACAAGCCTTGGCCGCCGTTTTGAACGGGTCTACGGCCCTCTGACCTGAGCGGAGCAAGCACCCAACATGGCCAGGCGGTCCACGTCTTTTGTTTGCCAGTCCTGCGGGGCGGTCACCGCCAAATGGGTCGGACGATGCGAATCCTGCGGTGAATGGAACACCATCGTTGAAGAGCAGACCGGAGGCGGCATTGGCGGCGGCCCCGGACGGGCGTCCAAGAGCAAGGGCCGCGTTGTCCAGCTTGTCGGCCTTTCCGGCGACAACAAGGAAGCCCCGCGCATCCAGACGAAGGTCGCCGAGCTTGACCGGGTGACCGGCGGCGGTTTCGTGCGCGGCTCTGCCCTTCTGGTCGGCGGAGATCCCGGTATCGGAAAGTCGACGCTTTTGATCCAGGCAGCTGCCCAACTGGCCCATCTCGGTCACAAGACCGTTTACATCTCCGGTGAGGAAGCCATTGGTCAGGTCCGGCTGCGGGCGGAGCGGCTGGGGCTGGCGGATGCGCCTGTGGCGCTTGCGGCCGAAACCAGCGTGGAAGACATTCTCGCGACGCTTGAAGCAGATACAGCACCGGCCTTGCTGATCCTGGATTCCGTTCAAACGCTCTGGACGGACCAGGTGGACTCGCCCCCTGGAACGGTTACCCAGGTGCGGGCATCCGCACAGGCCATGGTCCGGTACGCCAAGAAGAATGGCACAACGCTTGTCCTGGTTGGCCACGTGACGAAAGACGGTCAGATTGCCGGGCCGCGCGTGGTCGAACACATGGTGGATGCGGTCCTGTATTTTGAGGGCGACGGCGCCCATCAGTACCGCATCCTCCGTTCCGTGAAGAACCGTTTTGGCGCGACAGATGAAATCGGCGTCTTTGAAATGACTGGCAAGGGCTTGGTGGAAGTCGCCAACCCGTCGGCCCTATTTCTCGGCGACCGGTCAACCTCCGCGCCAGGAGCTGCCGTATTTGCAGGCCTGGAAGGATCGCGCCCGCTTCTGATCGAGATACAGGCCCTGGTCGCGCAATCCTCGCTTGGAACGCCGCGCCGGGCCGTCATCGGCTGGGACAATGCACGGCTTTCCATGATCCTTGCGGTCCTGGAAGCGCGCTGCGGCGTGCGCTTCTCCCAGCACGATGTTTATCTCAACGTTGCCGGTGGATTGAAGATCAACGAGCCGGGGGCCGATCTTGCCGTTGCGGCCGCCTTGATCTCCTCTCTCAGCGGGCTTGCTCTTCCGGCCAATTGCGTCTATTTCGGCGAAGTCAGCCTGTCCGGGGCCATCCGGCCGGTCGCCCAGGCCCAATCCAGGCTGAAAGAAGCGGAAAAACTCGGCTTCGATCAGGCCTATTGTCCGGAGGGAAACCTCAAGGATGGCGCTGCATCGGCATTCAAGGCAACTGGCCTGCCGGAACTTGGGGACTTTGTTGCCAAACTTTCGGCGGAAGCTAGTGCGAAAGGAACCGCTGGCGCATGATGGGCCGGGTTCAAACGTGAAGATTTGCGTGGTTTTCACCCACGCCAGTTAGAGGACTTTTCAGGGACATGCCGATTACGCTTCTGGACGGACTGGTTCTGGGGATCATGTTCATCTCGGCCATTCTCGCGATGATCCGCGGTTTTGTGCGCGAAGTTCTTTCCATCGTGTCCTGGGTTGCGGCAGCCGCTGCGGCGTTTTTCCTCTACGAACGGGTCACACCCTACGCACAACAGTACATTTCGCACGATTTGGTGGCGATGGGCGTTGCGGCCGCTGGTGTTTTCCTGGTGACGTTGATCGTGGTCAGCTACATCACCATGCGCATTTCAGACTTCGTGCTCGACAGCCGCATTGGTGCTCTCGACCGCACGCTCGGGTTTGTCTTTGGCGCCGCCCGCGGCCTCCTTCTCGTCGTCGTGGCGATGATGTTCTTCAACTGGTTCGTCCAGCCGGAACAACAACCGCAATGGGTCCTGGACGCTAAATCCCGTCCGGTCATGCTGTCAATTGGCGAGAGACTCGTCTCGGTCTTGCCTGAAGACCCGGAAAAGGCCATCTTGGACAAAATCAAGGAAAACAACGTAACAGGCGGGACCGCCAATACGCCGGCGGAAGAACCCAGCTACAGCGACTCCGAGCGCCAAGGCCTCGAGCAACTGACAACGGACAGCAACTGACGCCTGAAACAGCGTCACCCAAAACGACACTGCTGGGCCGGACAGAGCCCCATAAAAGGAGTGGCCGCCATGACCGGCGAGACCAACGCGCTCGATAATTTCGATATAAATGACGACACGCTTCGAGAGGAGTGTGGCGTTTTCGGTATCCTTGGCCACGAAGATGCCAGTGCCTTGACGGCCCTGGGCCTGCATGCGCTTCAGCATAGGGGCCAGGAAGCTGCCGGCATTGTGACCTTCGACAATGAGCAGTTCCGTGCCGAGCGGCACCTGGGACTGGTCGGCGATCACTTCTCTGACGCTGATACGATTGGACGCCTGACTGGGCGGGCCGCGGTCGGTCATGTGCGCTATTCCACGACCGGTGAAACCATTTTGCGCAACGTTCAGCCACTTTTTGCTGAACTTGATGGCGGCGGCATCGCGGTCTGCCATAACGGCAACTTCACGAATGCGCTCACATTGCGCCAGCAGTTGATCCGCGATGGCGCCATCTGCCAGTCGACATCGGATTCTGAAGTCGTGCTTCAGCTTGTGGCACGTTCGCGCAAGCAGAAGATCATTGACCGCTTCATTGAGGCGATCACGCAAATGGAAGGCGCTTACGCGCTCGTTGCCCTAACGTCCAAGAAGCTCATCGGCGCGCGCGATCCGCTTGGCATCCGCCCGTTGGTTCTGGGCGATCTGAACGGTGCCCCGATCCTGGCGTCGGAAACCTGTGCTCTCGATATCATCGGCGCGAAGTTCATCCGGGAAGTGGAAAACGGCGAAGTCATCGTCTGTACGTCGACCGGCATCCAGTCCTTCTTCCCGTTTGGCAAGCAACCGGCCCGCCCGTGTATCTTTGAGTACATCTACTTCTCCCGTCCGGACTCGATTGTCGGCGGGCGCAGCGTTTATGACGTGCGCCGGGAAATGGGCAAGCAGCTTGCCAGGGAAACCCATGTGGATGCGGACGTTATCGTCCCTGTTCCGGACAGCGGCGTCCCGGCGGCCATTGGCTACAGCCAGCAATCCGGCGTGCCGTTCGAGCTCGGCATTATCCGGAACCACTATGTCGGCCGGACCTTTATTGAACCGACCCAGCAGATCCGTGCCCTCGGCGTGAAAATGAAGCATTCCGCCAACCAGTCACAGATCGAAGGCAAACGCATCATCCTGGTGGATGACAGTCTGGTGCGCGGCACGACTTCCGTAAAGATCGTGCAGATGATGCGCGAAGCGGGCGCAAGCGAAGTGCACTTCCGCCTTGCAAGCCCGCCGATCAAATATTCCGATTATTACGGCATCGACACGCCGGTCCGCGAAAAGCTTCTGGCCGCCAAATACAGCCTTGAGGAAATGCGGGCCTACATTGGAGCGGACAGTCTGGCTTTCCTCTCCGTGGACGGGATCTACAAATCCATGGGCTATGATGGGCGCGATGATGCCAACCCGCAATTCACAGACCATTGCTTCACCGGTGACTACCCGACACCGCTGACGGATCTGGCCGAAGATCAGGATTTTGTCAGCGCCCCGCGCCTTGTCGAGGTTGGCTAGAGCATCTGCTGTTTCGTTCAAAGCCCCCCGCAGATGCTCGACCACTTCATGATCGATCAGCTTTGGGCGTTAAACCGGGTCCGTTTTATCGCCCGCCGATCTTAAGAGTTAGAAAATGGAAAAAGACTTTGACGGCCGCGTAGCTCTGGTCACAGGCGCTTCGCGCGGCATAGGCTACCAGCTTGCCAAACAACTCGGATCGCGCGGCGCGCATGTCATCGCGCTGGCCCGCACTGTCGGCGGCCTGGAAGATCTTGACGATGAGATCAAGAGCGCCGGCGGCCAGACGACCCTTGTTCCGGTCGACCTCACCGACTTCGACGCGCTTGACCGCCTTGGGGCTGCCATCTTCGAACGCTGGAAGAAGCTTGACATTTTCATCGGAAATGCCGGCATGCTCGGCACACTCGCCCCGCTCGGCCACATCAAGCCGAAAGACTTCGAAAAGGTGATGGCGGTCAATGTGACGGCGAACTGGCGTTTGATCCGCTCTCTTGACCCGCTTCTCCGGCAGTCTGATGCCGGCCGGGCGCTGTTCCTGACCGCATCTCAAGTGCGCAGCTGCACGGCCTTTTGGGGCCTCCAGACCATGTCGAAGGCAGCCGTTGAGGCAATGGCCCGGACATGGGCGAACGAAAGCCTTCAAACCCGGATGAAAATCAATCTGGTTGACCCTGGCCCAACCCGGACCGGGCTCCGGGCCAAGGCCATGCCTGGCGAACCGCCGGAAAAACTTCCGCATCCTTCAGAGATCACCGGAGATCTCCTGGCCCTGGTGACACCAGACGTCAAGGCGACCGGGCAACTCTTTGACCGCGTCAGCCGCGAGTGGCATTCCTTCTGATTTATCTCTGGTTTTAGGCGTCCAGATGGTGTCTCCTTTGAAAGGTTATCAAAGGAGATCAAGCCATGCAGCTTGGAGCTTTTTCCCTCAGTCTTGCCGTCAAGGATCTGGCAGCGTCGAAAGCCTTTTATGAAGGTCTTGGGTTTTCAGATCTCGGCGGCTCCGGATCGGACGACTGGGTTATTCTCAAGAATGGCGAGACGGTCATCGGGCTGTTTCAGGGCATGTTTGACAAGAACATGCTGACGTTCAACCCCGGCTGGGATCAGAACGCAAATCAGCTGGCCACTTTTCAAGATATCAGAGACTTGCAGAAGAAACTTAAGGCGAAAGGTTACCAATTTGCACAGGAAGCTGACGAGCGGGCGAGCGGGCCTGCCAGCTTTGTG
This sequence comes from Roseibium denhamense, assembly GCF_009711415.1. Classification (GTDB taxonomy): domain Bacteria; phylum Pseudomonadota; class Alphaproteobacteria; order Rhizobiales; family Stappiaceae; genus Roseibium; species Roseibium denhamense. The sequence goes on along the minus strand of NZ_SMLZ01000102.1, from coordinate 94,093 downwards.
CTGATCGACCCGGATGGTAATCCGATCCTTGTCGATCAACACAGGTAGGGAAGCGTTTATTCCGCTGCCTCTAAAGGGGCGAATGAGCTTTCAGCAATTTCTTTAAGCTCGTCAAAAACGCCCGGCGCGCCCACAACGATCCGGGCGCCGTGATACAGCGAGCGGCTGATGTCCTGGTCCATGACCTTGCCGCCGGCTTCCTGGGTTATCAGCATTCCGGCAAGACAATCCCACGCGTTCATGTGAGATTCCACATACCCGATCAGACGGCCTGACGCCGCATAGGCCAGCATGAGGCCGCCGGATGCATTGCGGAAAAAGATGCCGCCTTTTGAAACAAGCGCCCCGACAACATTTACGGCATCGGTGACTGCCGAGCGGCCGTTGAAGCCCACGCCCACAGATCCGTTGGACAAGCTGTCGCTCGAAGACGCCTTGATCGGCGTCCCGTTCAGATAGGCTCCTCCCCCGGCATAGGCCGTGAAGGTCTCGTTCGCGACCGGATCATGGATGACACCGGCGATGACTTGACCCTGGTGCACACAAGCGATGATGACGCACCACTGCGGGATACCGGTTACGAAGTTAGCCGTCCCATCGATCGGATCGGTCACCCAGGTATAGCCGGACTCCCCCTCCTCCATGCCATGCTCCTCGCCGAGGATGCCGTCCTGCGGATAGGCTTTGGCAAGTTCCTCGCGGATCAGCAGCTCCACATTGCGATCCGCTTCCGACACGAGGTCCTGATGGCCTTTCTGGGTCACCGTCAGCGTGTCCAGCTTACGGAAATAGTCCAGCGCAAGCGCGCCAGCCTTGCGGGCAAGATCACTCGCGAACTCAAGACGTTCTGAGGCCATTCGGAAATCTCCTTCGATGTCAAAACAATTGTTCCGCGCGCCAAGAGCCGCGCGCGTGGTCAAAGGTCATGCCGGGTGGCCCGGGGGCCGCCCCTGATGTTACTGAATCTTCCGCTTTTTCTTCGGAGCGTATGGATTTTCGCCCTTCCGGTAAGACAGGCGGATCGGCGTTCCATGAATATTGAACGTCTGCCGCAATGAGTTCACCAGATAGCGTGTATAGCTCTCCGGCAGATTTTCCGGGCGCGAACAAAAGGCCACGAAGTGCGGCGGCCGTGTTTTCGGCTGGGTCATGTAGCGCAAGCGGACACGGCGTCCGGCAACGGCAGGCGGCGGATGGTTCACTGTCACCTTGTCCAGCCAGCGGTTGAGTTTGGCCGTAGAAACGCGCGCATTCCAGGCATCATATGCCTTGAAAACACTCTCCAGAAGCCGGTCGATCCCCTGCCCCTGAATGCCGGACAAAGTGGCAATTTGCACGCCCCGGATCTGATTGAAATAGCGCTCATTGGCATCGCGGATTTTCTTCCATGCCTCCTCGCGGTCCTCAATCAGGTCCCATTTGTTGATCGCAATGACCAGGGCACGGCCTTCACGGGCAACCAGGTCAATGATCTGCAGATCTTGCTTTTCAAAAGACATCGTTGCGTCCAGCGTCACAACGACGACTTCCGCAAATTTAATGGCGCGCAAGGCGTCAGCGACCGAAAGCTTCTCCAGCTTCTCCTGGACCCGTGCCTTTTTGCGGATACCGGCCGTGTCAAACAGCTTGATGTGCCGGTCATGCCAGAGCCAGTCGACGGAGATGGAATCGCGTGTGATCCCGGCTTCCGGGCCGGTCAGCATCCGGTCTTCGCCCAGCATCTGATTGATCAGGGTCGATTTGCCTGCGTTGGGTCGTCCGACAATCGCGACCCGCAGCGGCCGCTCCTTCGTGCCGACCGGGTCTTCATCATCGATGATCTCGCCGTCTTCATCCACATCGACATTGGTGACGGCTTCTTCGCGCTTTGCGTCTTCTTCCTCGGTGATGCGGTCCACATGGGGCTTCAGCGCATCATAAAGATCAGCCAAGCCTTCGCCATGTTCGGCCGAGATGGCAATCGGTTCGCCAAGACCAAGTGAGAAGCTCTCGTACAGCCCGCTTTCGCCTGCCCGCCCTTCCGCCTTGTTTGCCAGCAGGATGACAGGCCGTGTGGTCTTGCGGGCAACCTCGGCAAAATGGGCGTCGAGCGGCGTCACGCCTGCCCGGGCATCGATAACAAAAAGAACCGCGTCCGCTGTCTCAACGGCTTCTTCGGTCTGCCGGCGCATGCGCCCTTCGAGCGAAGACTTGTCCGCGTCTTCCAGCCCCGCCGTATCGATAATTGTAAAGCGCAAGTCGCCAAGACGGGCGTCCCCGGGCCGCCGGTCCCGCGTTACGCCGGGCGTGTCATCGACCAAGGCAAGGCGTTTTCCGACCAGCCGGTTGAACAGGGTCGATTTGCCGACATTCGGCCGGCCGATAATGGCGACAGTTGCGCCCACGATACGTACTCCTGAAAGGCGGGCCTTCGAAGCGGGCCCGTCCCGTATTATTAATTGAATGCGGCGACGCCGTCTTTATCGGTCAACACCACGACCCGGCCACCGGCTGCGATCGGGGTGACGAAAACGTCGGTATTGGTCCGCTGGGTCGTCATGATGTTACCCGAGGCAGCATCCACGATGGCCAATTGACCATCACTGGAGAACGCGACAAGCGCCCCATTTGCAAGGATCGGCCCCGCCCAGTTTCTACGGCGCTTTTTCTTTTCAGGCCGCGGCAGAGAGGTTGCCCAAAGGGTTTCGCCGCTCGCTGCATCCAGTGCCACCATACGGTCGTCCAAGTCTACCATGAACAGCGCATTGCCGGATGCAACCGGCGTATGCACACTGCCGAGGTCCTGGTCCCAGCGGCGCTGCCCGGTGCGAACATCCACAGCAACTGTCCGTCCGGATACCCCGGTCGCATAAACGGTGTTCCCGGCCACAACCGGGCTCGCCGATACATCCGCCAAACCTGACAGCGCAAGGGTTCTGAAGCCACGGGTCACACCATCAATCCAGGCCGGTTCGCCCGACTTGATGTCGATTGACATGATTTCACCCGATGAGAACGGAACGATGACCCGGTTTCCGGCGATTGCCGGATTGGCAGCAGATAGAAGACCCGCTGTTTCCTCAATTCCCGCATAGGTCCAGGCCACGGTGCCGTCGGCCTCGTTGATGGCATAGACCTCGTTGGACTGTGTGACCACAATCACGTGGCCTGCACCGGCGACCGGTGCACCACGGGCAGGTGTGTCCAACTCGGCGCGCCAGACCTCACGGCCCGACCCTGCATCAAGCGCGACCAGTTCCCGGTAGCTGGTTCCAACATACACACGCCCGCCGGAGACCGTGACACCGCCGCCAGGGCCGATATCGCGTTCACCTTCGGGCCGGAGATTTGCTGTCCACTGGCGTCCACCGGCAGTCGACAGGGCAACCACTTCGCCATTGGGCTTGTAAACATAGATCCGGCTGCCATCGCTGACCGGACGGGCGGAAACGCGAAGGGCAGACGATGTAAGACCGCGCCCGGATGTACCGACATTGGTTTGCCAAGCACGCGAACCGGACACGGAGACTGCAACATTGCCCGGATTATTGGTCAGCCCGCCACCGGCCGTTGTCCAGGATTGGCCGCCGCTGGCAGATCCAATCTTTGCGGCCTGGCCGAGAGCTTCGGTTGCAGGATCAACGCCGTCGAACACAGGCTGACGTTCACCAGGCAATGTCTTTTCGCGATTGAAAGGATTGGCATTGGTCGCAAAATCGCTAACGGAGCCACAGCCAGTCAAAAACAGGGAAAATGCAATTGCGCTGAAAACAATGCGGCCGGTTCTAAGGTTTCCGTTCAAAATCACTGGGTATTTCCTTCAGCAACAGATGCCGTTTCGCCGTTTGCGCCGCGAAGAACTGCCGCCATGAGAGCGACACGCTGACGGATGTCGGCCGGCGTCTCGGGATCATCTTGCAGCGCAGACACCCAGCGTTGGGCCTCTGCAGCGTCACCGGCTTTCCAGGCACTCAGCGCAAGGATTTCCCTTGCAGCAGCGCGGAATGGATCACGGTCGCCGGTCAGACGCTCAACGCGATCCGCAACCGCGGCATAGTCTTCGGTGTCGACCGCCAGATAGCCCGCCCGCAGGACGGCTACATCCCGAAGTGATTCCGGCAAGCCCGTATCACGGGCAATGGCATCGAATTCCGCCAAGGCTTCCGTTGTCTCACCGGTCTGTGCAAGATCCGACGCCGCACGAAGCGCAGCAAGAGCGGGATAGCCGCCAATTGAATTCTCAAGCGAGCCGTAAAGCTGGGCTGCTTCCTGGAAGTTGTCGGCCTCGGACAGCTCGATCGCTTCCAGGAATGTATCGCCTGCCTGCTGGGCCTGTGTTTGCTGCCAATAAAGCCAGCCGCGATAACCGGCTGTGCCAATCACGATCAAGACCGCAAGGCCAATGACATAATAGCCAAATTTGTCCCACAGCCGACGGTACTTCTCCTTGCGGATGTCTTCATCGACTTCACGAAAAATATCAGACATGCGTGTCTTGTTCCTGCATTCATGTACGTGCTTCCGGCGCCCACGCCGAAGCCTTGCCCCGATCAGAGGGGCGCACATTATCCATTTGAACCGTCGCGGGCAATTCCCTGTGCGGGCTTAAAACCATTGTTCATGGCGCAAGTTGGGCGGTTTCACCGAAAAACGGCGAAAGCTGTCCGTTTCAAGGAGCCCGTGGCCCGCAAATGCCCGTCTGTCTATGCCACCGGAACGCCAATCAGCCAGGGGTGAAGCTTGAATGCGAAAAGAGCATAGGCGGCAAGGCCAATGAGAATCACGATCGCGTCGCCGAAGCGGACCGGCACAACGTCATCTGGCAGGCCACCTGCGAGACCACGCTTTTTCACCGAGATCCGGTCCACCACCGCCCAGGCTAGAAAACTTCCGAACAGCAACAGGGATGCCAGATCGCCATTGGCCAGAAGGTGGGAAAACGCCCAGAGCTTCACCGCAACCAGCATGGGATGCTTCAACGCTTTCTTGATCCTGCATGGAACGTAGGCGGCGACAAAGAAAATGAAGGCCGGGATCATGAACAACAGCGTCAGATGAGATAACCAGACAGGCGGTGTGTAGATTTGGATCGCACGCGCCTCATAAGCCGTCCCGTAGCCCTTGGCGATCAGAACCACCCCGGCAAGCGACACCAGAGAATAGGCCACCTTGTAGCCGATTTCTCCGAGTTTTTGCTGCATTCCTAACCTGACCGTTGGAAACATTGGCAAACTATGCGCACCCAAGAAGAGTACGAGACCCGCAACGAGTAGTATCATGCTGTCCTCTCAAATCCCTCATCCGGACCGCGTCAGTCCGGCAGCAATTGAAGGACAATAGAAACTACGCCTGCCAGCTGCAAGAAGGCTGCATCTGGAATGAGCGGTTGCGAACAGCAATCGCCGAGCGGTCCCCCGGCACACAAAATGCTAGTGGTCCGCTTTGCCCCAGAAACGACGGTTGGATTAAGTGCTTGGTTTCAACGTTTGAAGTATCAAGCCAGAAGCCCGGCCGCCTGTTCCGGTGTCAAGGCTTCGGGCTTGCTGGCCGTGTGTGCGATATTAACAAAGGTTCCAGTCTCACCAGACCTCAAAATGGAATTCAGAACGTCCAGGGCGTGGAGCGCTCCGTCCAGTGAGCACCTCGGCTGTCCGCCCGTCTTCAAAACACGAACCATGTCCGCAAGCCCTGCCCCGCGATAATTCGCACGCTTTTCATAACCGTCGTTGAAATTGGGCACTGCAAAAGGATGGTCTCCGGCCTTAAGTGTTTCGGTGACACCGGAGGGCGATGCGAACTCCACGTCTCCGCCAAAAAAATTCGGATCCGGCAGGAACAATGTCCCTTTCGTGCCATAGATTTCGATGGGCGAGTGTCTGTGCGACCACACATCCCAGCTTGTCGACAAGGTAAAGGTCGCATCATTGGCAAACTCCAGCAGAGCATGGACGTTTGTCGGTGTTTCAACGTCGATCTTTTCGCCTTTACGGTCCCCGCTCCCGATAACGCGGGTAGCCATTCCGGATGATGACAGGGACGCCACCCGCCGGACGGGACCAATCAGATTGACAAGGGCAGCGATGTAGTAAGGCCCCATATCGAGAACCGGCCCCCCACCCGGCTTAAAGAAAAAGTCGGGGTTCGGATGCCAAGCCTCCATACCATGGGACATCATATGACAGGTTCCGCCCGTCACACGTCCGATCACACCGGTGTCGATCGCCTGCCTGGCGGTCTGCGGGGCACCGCCGAGAAACGTGTCGGGCGCACAGCCGACCAGCAGTTGTTTCCGGTCGGCCAGCTCCCTCAGGGCTAGTCCATCCTCCAAACGCAGCACCAATGGCTTTTCCGAATAGACATGCTTGTCATGCGCGAGGATTTCTCGCGACACCATGTAATGGGCGTCGGGTACAGTAAGATTGATGATGAGGTCAATGTCGTCCGCAGCCAGCAGATCACGGACCGTCATCGCTTTGACGCCATATTCGGCGGCGCGGACCTCGGCAGCAGACCGCCTCAGATCCGCACAGGCCTTGATTTCATACCCACTAAACACCCGTGCCAACTCGAAATAGGTTCTTGAAATATTTCCGCAGCCTATGATTCCGACACCGAGTGGTTCAGCCATTCAAGCCTCCTAAAATTTCCGCCCCTGAAAATAGCTGGACAGTGTTCCGAACGATCTCGATGCAAAGCGTTCAAGATCCGATGGCAGATCATGTTCTGCAACAAACAAGCGGGTTCCGGCGCCGGTAAGGGCGTGCAAATACGCTGTCCAATCGAGCACCCCGAAACCGGCGTCCGCCCATCCATCTTCCCCCTGGTTCGTGCCTGCGGGTGCAATATCCTTCACATGGGCCGAGGTGATGCGCTCACCGTGATCTGCAATCCAGCACAACGGATCCGAACCACCGCGGACGATCCAGGCAAGGTCGGCCTGCCAGGTCATGAGCGGCGCATGTTCCAGCAAAATGTCCATCGGAATCGCACCATCGGGTAAACCGGCAAACTCGAAGTCGTGGTTGTGCCAGGAAAAGTCCCGGCCTTGGTCCTGCCATTGGCGCGCCAGAGCATTCAAGCGGCCGGCAAGCTGCCGCCAGCCCTCCGCGTCGACCGGGCGTTCCGACGCATCAAGGTAGGGACAGATGATCGTTCCGATACCGAGTGAGGCTGCCACGGAGCGAACCCACTCCGGCCGCATTTCAAGATCCGCCAATGAAAAATGCCCCGATGGCATCGCCAGACCGGACGCGCTCAATTGATCGCCAAATGCTTCGGGATGTTCGTAACTGGGAGCATACCCTTCGACCTGCTCGTAGCCGATTGCCTTGAGCTTGGGCAGAACCGCTTCGAGCGGGGGAAAATTTCTGGCGCTATAAAGTTGAAAAGAAATAGCTTTCATTCACAACCCCAGAACAAGCGGATCGGCGGGACAGCCCAACGTCACCGCTTTCAAAAAAATAAAGATGCCTATCTGGGCGCTATCAGGCCCTACTTTTCTTCGAATGGCCAGCCCTGGATCGAAGGATGCCGGCAGTGATCAGTTCGCCGCCGCACACTTCTGGCAAACGCCGCGCAGTTCAATCGTGGTTTTTGAAAGCTGAAAACCTCTGTCTTGGGTCCAGTTTGTTAGAAGATCAATTGCCTCGTCCGGGGAGAATTCAACAACCTGGCCGCAAGTATCGCAGATCGCAAATGCTGCAGACTTGTGGCTGGCGCACCCTGAATGGCTGCAGGCCACAAAGGCATTCAGGCTCTCAAGACGGTGAACGAGACCGTACTCAACCAGTTTGTCGAGGGCCCGGTAGACCTGCAATGGCGCGCGGAAACCGCTGTCGCGCAAATGATCCAGAATGGCATAGGCCGTCAACGGTCCCTCCGCCTCGGTCAGAGACCCGAAAACGAGCGCCTGGTTCTTCGTGAGATGCGGATGGACATGCGCTGTCAAGACCGGCCTCCTTTGATGCGTGATCCCGCCCACTTCAAGGCGGAAAGTCCAGGCAAAAGACTCAATATGAAAATGCCCATCGCAGCCACAACGATCGATGGCCCGGATGGGGTATCATAATAATAGGAGCTGTAAAGACCGCCAACCACGGCCACTGCTCCAATAAGTGCGGCCATGACGGCCATATGCTCAGGGGAAGCCGCCACCCGGCGTGCTGCCGCGGCCGGGATAATCAAGAGAGCGGTGATCAAAAGGGCTCCTACGATCTTCAACGCAATCGCAATGACAACTGCATTGAGAACCATGAAAATCACCTCCGCCCGGTTTGGGCTCAACCCTTCCGCCGCCGCCAGGTCCGAACTCACCGTAGCGGCAAACAACGGGCGCCAGATTATTGCCAGCACAGCCAGGACACCGGCTCCTCCGGCATAGACCATGATGATATCAACGACCGTGACCGACAGGATGTCACCAAAGAGAAGTCCTTGAAGATCGATCCTGACCCAGGTCATGAAGGCCAGGCAGACCAGGCCCAGCGCAAGCGCGGAATGCGACAGAAGACCGAGCAATGCGTCAGAGGACAGCGTGTTGCTCCGCCGCAGCAGCATCAGCAGAACTGCGATCAGCACGGAGACGCCGCCAACGGCCAAGGTCGTGTTGATCTGCAAAAGCAGCGACAGTGCCACCCCCAGAAGGGCGGCATGAGAGAGTGTATCGCCAAAATACGCCATTCGCCGCCAGACGATGAAACAGCCAAGCGGACCGGCCACCAGTGCTGCACCAATTCCAGCGATCAGGGCCCGGGTGAAGAAATCATCCAACACGGGTCAGCCTACCTTCATTCTGACTTCCGGCTGCCGAAGAAGCTTCCTGGTCCGGCGCTGTGTGATGCTCGCCGGAGCAATCATGGCAAGTCGTACCATCCTTATGCTGCACCTTGCCGTCCGGCAAGTGCACGTGATCATGGTGGTGTTCATATACCGCCAGGGCGCCCCCTGCCCGTGCCCCGAACAATTGCTGATAGCTCTGATGCTTGCTGACGTCCGAAGGTGTGCCGCGGCAACAAACGTGGCCGTTCAGACAGACGACCTGATCGGCTGCTGCCATAACAACGTGCAGATCGTGGGAGATCATCAACACACCGCAACCATGCGTGCGCCGGATCTCCGAAATAAGCTCATAGATCGCAATTTCGCCCCCATAGTCGAGCCCCTGGACAGGTTCGTCCAAAACAAGAAGATCCGGTCTGCGCGCGATTGCCCGGGCCAGCATTACCCGTTGCAATTCTCCTCCCGACAGATGGCGCATACTGGCGTCAATAAGATGGCCCGCGCCGGTGAGCTCCAGGGAAGAGCTGCATTCGTCCGCTGTCAAAGGGTTGGTCAAACGCATGAACCGGCGAACGGTTAGCGGCAAGGTCCAATCAATGCTGAGTTTCTGGGGCACGTACCCAACTGTCAGCGCATTGCGCCTGTGCGCCGTGCCTTCCGTTGGCGACAGAATGCCCAGCGCCATCTTTGCCGTTGTCGACTTGCCTGATCCGTTCGGCCCGATCAGCGTAACAATCTCACCTGGCGCGACACTCATGTCGACACCGCGAACCAGCCAGTCGGTATTGACGCGAATGCCAGCCCGCGCCAGTTCGACCAGGTTGCCGTCAGATTTCATAATGGAGCCTTTGGCCATGTTTCAGGGCGCGGATCCCGCACCCGTGTAATGTTATTACACGTTTACTCTTCCTGCGTCTCTCTTGCAACAATGCTGATGCATGCTAACAATCTGTGCAGGACAATTGCGAGTTGCCATCAACACCTATAATGATTTCAAGGACTTTGGCATGATTTTTCCGTGTATACTTTCAGGTGGTATCGGGTCCCGCCTCTGGCCCTTATCCAGGAAAGACAGGCCCAAGCAATTCCTGCCGTTGTTTGGCGGCGAAAGCCTTTTTCAAAAAACATGCAAACGGGTGGCACACCCCTCCTTTTCCAATCCGATTGTAATTGGCAGCAACAACCATCGCTTTCTGATGGGGGAGCAGCTTGCAGAGATCGGTACAGAAGCAGAAGCCATTCTTCTTGAGCCAATCGGGCGCAACACCGCTCCGCCAGCTCTGATGGCAGCGATGCTGGCTTATGAAAAAGACAAGGATGCGCTCGTCTTGCTATTGCCGTCAGATCACCTCATCCGGAAGGAAGACGTCTTTTTGCAAGCCGTCCTGAATGCACAAGATGCGGCCAAGGGCGGTGCCATTGTTACCTTCGGCATTACGCCGACGGAACCCAATACCGGGTATGGCTACATCAAGGTCGCTGTGGGAACAGAGCCGGTGCGTCCGGTCGAAGCCTTCGTTGAAAAGCCGGACCTGGCGCGGGCCGAGGCCTTTCTGGCCGAAGGTGGCTATGTTTGGAATGCTGGCATATTCCTTTATTCCGCTAAGGCAATGATCGACGCTTTCAAGACCCATCAGCCGGATCTCTTTGATGCTGTTGCCGGTGTTATGGAAGGGCGCCATCAGGATCTCGATTTCATTCGGCTCGACGAAGAAAAGTTCTCCGACCTTGCCAATATTTCCATCGACTACGCCATCATGGAAAAAATCAGCAACGCGGTCTGTGCGCCGGTTGCGCCTGACTGGGATGACCTCGGCTCCTGGTCTGCAATCTGGGATGTTCTGGACAAGGACGCGGATGGGAACTCCGGTTTGGGGGATGCCCGTTTTCTCGACAGCACCAATTGCCTGGCCTATGCAGACCGGAATCTGGTGTCTGTAATCGGACTTGACGATGTCATGGTGATTGCGACCAGCGACAGCGTCCTGGTCGCGCACAAAGACAAGGCTCAGGATGTAAAGAAAGTCGTTGAGCAGCTTGAGGACGAAGGCCGCAGCGAAGTCGATGTCCATCCAAGGCTCTACAAGCCATGGGGCTACACGGAGCGCATCAATGCAGGCGACCGTTTCTCCGTTCAATCCATGATGATCAAACCCGGTAAGAAGCTCAGCTTGCAAAGCCATTTGCACCGCGCAGAACACTGGGTGGTCGTCTCAGGCACCGTTGAAATTACAATCAATGGCGATGCGAGGCTTTTGACCGAAAACCAGTCCGCTTACGTTCCCCTGGGCGCCCAGCATACGCTGCACAATCCCGGCAAAATCCCTGTCCGGATTATTGAAGTCCAATCCGGAACTTATCTCAACGAGGACGATATCCTGCGCCACGGCTAGAGCATCGGGCGTTTAATTTGAAACGCCCAACGATGGCCCGCCCCCCACAACCGGACAGCTTTGGGCGGTCAACCGAATGCGGTTTATCGCCTGCCAATCCAATGCATCACACAATTACCCCAAAACTTCGTTTTCCGTGATGCATGGTTGCAATCGGCAGACGAAAGAGCAAAACTGCACGCTCATGTATCGCGCCCCCTCAAGCTAAAATCAGGATACACCCGTGCACCACGCCTTTATCTGTGATTACGTCCGCACGCCGATTGGGCGTTTCGGTGGCAGTCTTGCTGCGGTCCGCGCCGACGATTTGGGCGCGATCCCGATTGAGGCCCTGATCGAACGCAACGGTGATGTGGACTGGAAAGAGCTGGACGATGTCTTTTACGGCTGTGCCAACCAGGCCGGTGAGGACAACCGAAATGTGGCACGGATGTCGTCCCTTCTGGCAGGTCTTCCCGACACTGTTCCAGGGCTTACACTCAACCGCCTGTGCGGCTCCGGCATGGACGCCATCCTCACGGCAGCCCGCGCCATCAAGGCCGGGGAGATCGACCTTGCCATTGCGGGCGGTGTCGAGAGCATGTCGCGGGCTCCCTTCGTGATGCCCAAGGCCGACACCCCGTTTTCGCGGAACGCGGAGATACACGACACGACTATCGGGTGGCGCTTTGTGAACCCGCTGCTCAAGGCCCAGTATGGGATCGATTCCATGCCGGAAACCGCTGAGAATGTCGCAGAGGAGTTCCAGATCAGCAGGGCCGATCAAGACGCGTTCGCGCTTCGTAGCCAGATCCGCGCAGGCGAAGCGCAAAACAGTGGGCGGCTCGCCGAGGAAATCATCCCGGTCATGGTGCCGAACCGGAAAGGCGACCCAACCCTTGCGGATCAGGACGAGCACCCGCGCCCGCATACGGGCATTGATGACCTGAGCGCCCTCAGAACACCGTTTCGCGACAATGGCACGGTGACCGCCGGAAACGCTTCGGGCGTCAACGACGGAGCTGCGGCCCTTCTGATCGCATCACAGGCTGCGGTCGAAAAATTCAACCTGACGCCGATTGCACGCATTATCGGCGGCGCCACTGCGGGTGTCCCGCCGCGCATCATGGGGATCGGCCCGGCACCGGCAACACGCAAGCTCTGTGCCCGCCTCGGACTGGCACTGCCAGAATTCGATGTTGTTGAACTCAACGAAGCTTTTGCCGCCCAGGCCGTTGCCGTTTTACGCGACCTTGGCCTTCCCGAAGACGGCAACATGATCAACCCCAACGGAGGCGCGATCGCTCTTGGCCATCCTTTAGGCATGTCGGGCGCGCGGATCACCGGCACTGCAGCACTTGAGTTGAAAAAACGCGGCGGCAAGCTCGCGCTAGCAACAATGTGTATTGGTGTCGGTCAGGGAATTGCGGTCGCCCTGGCAGCTGCCTGACTTTGGGCTCGAAACCAGACCTTCGGTGTCGTCTCTTTTAGATATCTATTCCCGGTGCGCGCGGCCGGTTGACGGCGTCCCAGTCCTCTAGGGTCATCGGGCCCCGCATGCCTGCCGGCCGTTTGTTGGGCTTGGCCTGCTCCGCCGCTTCTTCAAGTTTCTCCGCAAGATTTTCCATGAGGAAGGTTGGAAGGCTGAATATGACGACCAGCACGGTCTTGGCTTCCTCGTAGGACCGTGACCAATGGCCTGTCCCGGGCAAATCAAACTTGTCTAGGGCCCGGTCTGCAAGATCTTGAACATCGGGGAGCTTCAGTATGTGCGGCGCGAGCGAGGCTTCGATATGCTCGTGGCTGCTCGAAACGTAAACAGCCGATGCCATTGCAAAGGCGAAGAAAATCAGAATGTGCGCATTCCGGCGGTAGAAACTCATGACAACTTAAACCAATGGTTAACAAATAATTAATTTATCAAGAGTTGTAGGTTGAGGCCATGCGGCGGGCAACACCAGGCGTGGAAATCCTCAGAAAGAAATCGCGTTATGGTTAATGCGCCGGAGCGGCCGCCATCGACGGGCGGCCGGTAAGAGTATCAGGCGTTTTCTGCAAAAAGCACGACGCTCGGCAACGCCACGGTCGATCAGCGGGTACCGCCCCCCCCGGGCGCCAAAGAATGGAAACTTGGCCAGCTGTCTTACCGGCTGTGATGCGCGTGCCAATGCCAGGCAATCTCAATCCGCTTGGCAACCCAAACGTCTTCAAAGCTCGCGATGTAGTCCAGGAAGCGCTCCAGCGCGGCTGCCCTGCCCGGTCGTCCGATCAACCGGCAATGCAGGCCGATGTTGAGCATCTTCGGCGCGCCTGCTTTGCCCTCTGCATAAAGAACGTCAAATGCATCCTTCACATAAGAAAAGAACTGGTCCCCGGAGTTAAAGCCCTGGGCGGAAGCGAAACGCATGTCATTCGTATCAAGCGTGTAGGGAATAATGAGGTGGTCACCGTCCGGCCCATCGACCCAATAGGGCAGATCGTCGGCATAACTGTCTGAACTATAGAGGAAACCTCCCTCCTCCATAACGAGCGCCTGTGTTTGCATGGAGCACCGCCCGGTGTACCAGCCGAGCGGTCGTGCGCTTGTGACCTCTTCATGGACGCGGATCGCTTCACGCATCTGCTCGCGCTCTTCGTCCTGCGGCATATCGGCGTGTTCGATCCACTTCAGCCCATGCGATGCGATCTCCCAGTCCGCTTCTTTCATGGCAGCGACGGCCTCGGGATTGCGCATCAATGCTGTCGCGACACCATAAACTGTCACCGGAAGCGACCGGCTGGTGAACAGCCTCCATAACCGCCAAAACCCCGCGCGTGAGCCATACTCGTAAATCGATTCCATGTTCCAGTGGCGTTTGCCCGGCCAGGGCTGCGCCCCTACGATCTCCGACAAGAAAGCTTCCGATGCCGGATCGCCATGCAGAATGTTGTTCTCGCCGCCTTCCTCGTAATTCAACACAAATTGAATAGCGATTTTCGCGCCGCCTGGCCATTGCGGATCTGGCGCCGTCCGCCCATAGCCAACCATGTCGCGTGGATAGGAAGCACTCATTCTGATCTCCGTTGTCACCTGATTCCAGCAGGAAACAGGAACCTGGCACGCTGCGCAACGGCGGCTGTGCCACCATCGGCATTTTTGCCGGTATTTAAAACTTTAGAGATCGTGTTATTCAGGTTTTATATTATCAGATATACAACTTTACCGGCAAACGGGAGACTGCTGATGTTCGACAGGTCTGGACAGCTGAAACTGTCATCCGCAGGTTTCCTGCTCCTGATGACCGCTGCCGCCATGGTGATCTTCGCCCATCCAGCGCACCATGACGGAGGCGAGACCATTCATGTGGTCCACACGGTCTATCCCACACAACACCCATGACTGTAACCGCCGCTGCAGGGTTCCGTCCGGCAAGCCAAGTTAATGAGCATCTGCCGAATGCAATGGCACCGACTACCGGCGCTCGGGCGCTCTTGCGGGGACAAGCACCGGTTCCAACTGCAAATTCTGTGGCGTCAGCCGCTGTTTGAGACCCGGTCCAGATCCAGCGTCATCCTCTTTCTCACCAACCAGCATGATCGCCGACCCGATCACAACCGACCCAAGGGTGACAAACAGACCAAATCCAAGCATCAATACCGGAAGGACCGGATCGTCCGCCGTGGATATCAAATAGCCCAGGTTGCCGATGTTCATATAGAGGACCGCTGATGTCACAAAAACGGAGATGAAGGTCCCGGTCATGCCATTCACCACAAGAAGCCGCATCAAAGGATTTTCCGGCAAGTACCGTTTTGCGACGGTTTGAAGGAGAGTAAACACGGCCTAGCCCCGCTGCTTGGTTGGCGATTTACCGGTAAGCTAGCGCAATTTTTCTCGGGCGCCACCCTGTCATTTTGCCCCGGTGTTTCATGCCGGGGTGGTTAAGACTCGATTCAGCCTCTCAAAAAATTGTGCGCTGCACTCTTGCTGTTTATCTGAACGATATATATTTATTCGATATATCGGTCCGGCATAATGATTTCTGACAGTGCAGCCGCAATCCAATTGCGGCCGGAAATCGTAACGGCCGTGATACCGGAACAGGCGTTCCGGGAACGGAGACGTCCATGAGTGTACGCAGTCTTTGCCTTGCCATCCTCTCGTTCGGAGATGCTACAGGCTATGAAATCCGCAAGGAATCCACCGAAGGGCGGTTCAGCTACTTCGACGATGCAAGCTTCGGTTCAATTTACCCTGCGCTTGCGCGATTGGAAGCCGAAGGGCTCGTCACTGTCCGGGAGGAAGCTCAATCCGGAAAGCCGGCACGGAAGGTGTACTCCATCACCGAGACCGGCAGAACCGAGTTTATTGCCACCCTCTGCGAACCTCAGGCGCCTGACACGTTCAAGTCACCGTTTCTGCTCATTGCTCTAAACGCGGCGCAGCTGCCGCCTGTTGTACTGAGGCGTGCGCTCGACCGCCGCAAGGCGCAGGTTCTGGAGGAACTGCGCCACCTTGAAGACACCGAACACGACAAGGAATGCCCGCATCCCGGCTCAACCTGGACCCGGAATTACGGCATTGCCTGCATGAATTTCACACTTCGCTATCTCGAAGAGCATGGCGAGGCCTTGATCAAAATCGCTGAAGATGCTGCGCAGCCTGCCGCGGCCGCAGCGGAATAGATATACGTTTTTGGAGTTTCACCCGATGCGCATCAAATTCTCCTATCTTCTGGCCACAGGTATTGCAGTTGGCATCGGAATTTGGATGTCGAGCGGCACGGTTGTGGTCGGCGGCGTTGGCGACGGAGCCAACGCAGTCCCTGCCCCCGCCGACCGCGTGAATGAAGGACGCGAAGAAGCGTTCAAGGTCGAGGTCGCAAAGCTGGTCGCACTGGATCGCCAGTCGGTTCTGGAAGTGCGCGGACGGACGGAGGCCGAAGCCAAGGTTGCCGTGCGCTCCGAGACAGTCGATGACGTCATCCGGCGGCCGGCGAAAGAAGGGACACACGTCTCCGCGGGCGAAATCCTGTGCGAGCTTGATCCTGGAACCCGTGAAGCGCGTGTACTTGAAGCAAAAGCCGCTTTGGCCCAGGCCCAACTCGACCACGACGCTGCAAGCCAACTGGTGACCAAGGGCTTTACCGCGCAAACCCGCGCTGCTCAGACACAGGCCCTGCTTGACGCGGCCAGAGCCCGGTTGAAAGAAGCCGAGCTGGAGCTGGAGCGCACAATCATCCGTTCTCCCATCGACGGCACCATTGAGAGCCCAATGGCGGAAGTCGGCGCGCAACTCGACAATGGCGGCATCTGCGCAACTGTCGTGAATTCTGACCCGATGATCGCAATTGGCCAGGTGAGCGAACTCAACATCGGTCAGATCTCGATCGATATGCCGGCAGAAGTCAGCCTGGTAACCGGTGAAACCCTGACGGGACGTGTGCGCTACATTTCACCGTCTGCAAATCCCGACACCCGGACCTTCCGGATTGAAGTTGAACTCGCCAATCCGGACGGGACGGCGCGCGATGGGATCACAGCACTCACGCGGCTGGCGCTGCCCGTTGAAAAAGCACACAAAATTACCCCTGCCTTTCTGACCTTGAGCGACACAGGTGAAATTGGCGTGCGTGCCGTAAATGCCGACAACAGGACCGCATTTTATCCTGTGACGGTTCTGGGCGGAGAAGAGGATGGCCTTTGGATTACCGGGCTTCCTGACGAGATCACTGTCATTACCGTCGGACAGGAATATGTGGGCGACAACGAAATTGTCGACCCGATCTTTAAGACCGCGGAGGTCACCCAATGATTGATATGCTCGAAGGCGTCCTCAGACGCCCCAAGACAGTTTTCGTCTTGATGTTGGCTCTGCTGGTGGCCGGTGTTTTCAGCTACATCAGCATTCCCAAGGAAGACAGTCCGGACATTGATGTTCCGATCTTCTATGTCTCCGTCGGACAACAGGGCATTTCTCCTGAAGATGCCGAGCGGTTGCTTGTGCGGCCCATGGAAACGGAGCTGCGCGGACTCGACGGCCTGAAAGAAATCACGGCAATCGCCTCTGAGGGTCACGCTGCCATCATCCTCGAGTTCGACATTTCTTTCGACAAGGACGAGGCATTGTCCGACGTCCGGGACAAGGTGGATGCGGCAAAGGGCGAACTTCCCGCCGACGCGGACGAGCCGACGATCACCGAGACCAACTTCGCGCTGGTTCCGACAATCACGATTGCCCTGTCGGGCAGTGTTCCGGAGCGGACACTTTATCAGCACGCACGGCGGCTGAAAGACGTTGTCGAGGCGATTGACACGGTTCGCTCGGCCGATCTCAAGGGCCACCGGGAGGAGCTGCTCGAAGTCCTGATCGATTCCCAAAAGCTTGAGTCCTACGCAATTACCCAGCAGGAGCTTCTGGCATCCCTGTCTGAAAACAACCAGCTGGTTCCGGCCGGCTATATTGATGGCGGGCAAGGCCGCTTCAACGTCAAGGTACCCGGCCTTGTCGAGACGGCGCTTGATGTCTACTCCCTGCCGATCAAGCAGTCTGGCGAGGGCGTCGTCACCCTGCGCGATGTCGCCGATATCCGCCGCACCTTCAAGGATGCGGATTCCTACACCCGCGTGAACGGCCAGCCGGCAATCGCGCTGGATGTGACGAAGCGGATCGGCACTAATATCATCGAGAACAACATTGCCATCCGCGCTGCCGTAGACGAGGCGACGAAGGATTGGCCAGAGACGATCCAGGTCGATTACATGATCGACATGTCCTCGAACATCTTCGAGGTTCTCGGCTCCCTTCAATCGTCGATCATGACCGCGATTTTCCTTGTGATGATCCTGGTTCTTGCCGCGCTTGGCCTACGCTCCGCGCTGCTGGTCGGCCTGGCAATTCCGACCTCCTTCATGGTCGGCTTCCTCATCTTGTCCGGTCTTGGATACACCGTGAACATCATGGTCATGTTCGGCCTGGTGCTTACCGTCGGGATGCTCGTGGACGGCGCCATCGTGATGGTCGAATACGCAGACCGTAAGGTCAGCGAAGGCATGGAGGACCGGGAAGCATTCATCCGGGCCGCCCGCCTCATGTTCTGGCCGATTGTGTCCTCAACCGCGACAACACTGGTGGCCTTCCTGCCGATGTTGCTTTGGCCGGGTGTTGCGGGCGAGTTCATGAGCTACCTGCCGATCATGGTCATCATCGTCCTGACGGCGGCCCTTCTCACGGCCATGGTCTTCCTGCCGGTCACCGGCGGTATTTTCGCGGCAATTACCCATTTCCTGAACCGCTATGCAGCAGCTGTCCTCGCTGTGCTCATCGCGGCAGTCAGTTCCGTTGCAACGCTCGGCTTCTTCGGTGTCCAGCCAGGGAGTCCGGAATTCGGTGCGCAGATTTCCGCAGCTCCGCTTGCCATCCCCGCCGCAGCCCTGGTTCTGCTCGGTGTCGGCATAGGGTCGTTCCTGGTGTTGCGTCCTTTCGTGCGCCGCCGTAAGGAGCGTACGGCCCTGCAGGTGGACATCGAGAGCGAAAAGCCGCTCAAACGCTATCGGTCGGTCACGTTCGTATCGCTCGCGTTCGAGGCTGTCGCGGTCGGGTTCGGGGCCTACTTCGCGTTCTTCCTTCTGTCGACCCGCCCGGACATCGTTGTCGGGCCGATCACGTCCGTGTTCGTCTTCTTATCCGGTTTGGCACAGCCGCTTGCGGCACTTTCCAATCCCATCGCCATTGACGTCGGCTTTTATCTGGTCGTGGCCGGGCTCACACTCTTGGCGATCTGGGCTGGTTATCAAGCGATCTCACCGCTTGTGCATTTGTGCGAACGTCTTTTCGGAGGCGTCCGGACCAAGCTCGGGTTCAATGCTGAAGACGGCAGGACTGAAACCGCCAAACCGGACGATCTTCGCTTTGATCCGTCCACAGCAAGCGGTTTCACCGGGCTTTATGTCCGCCACCTGAAACTGCTGGCCGGCAATCCGATTGGCAATGTGCTGACGATTGTCGCGGTGCTGGGCGCCTGCGCCTACATCTTCACGAGCTTCGCGACCAACCCGACAGGTGTCGAGTTCTTCGTTGACGAAGAGCCGGACCAGGCGGTGGTGCTGGTGTCCGCCCGTGGCAACATGTCGGCTCTGGAATCCTTCGAGATTGTGCAGCAGGTGGAGGCGGAAGTCCTTCAGACGACCGGCATTCAAAACGTCATCACCTCCGCGTTTCCGCCAGGTGGCGGCAGCGGGCCGGATTTCATTGGCGGGGTTCAGGACAAACCCGGTGATGTCATCGGTGAGATGACACTGGAGCTGGCCAAATATTGCTGCCGCCGGACAGCCGCCGAGATTTTCGCCGAGATCCGGGATCGTACGGCCGATATTCCCGGCGTAAAGGTGGAAACCCGTAAAATCGAGGGCGGCCCGCCGACCGGCAAGGATATCCAGCTGGAGGTCAAGTCCACCGACTATGATACCATGGTCGCCGAAGTCGCCCGGATCCGCGCGCATCTGGACCAGATGGAGCACCTTCTGGACCAGGAAGACGACCGCCCGTTGCCGGGTATTGAGTGGCAGATCGCCATCGACCGGGAACAGGCCGGCCGCTATCAGGCAGGCATTGGCTCTGTGGGGGCAATGGTTCAGCTGGTCACCAATGGTGTGCTCATTGGCAAATACCGGCCGACAGATTCCGAAGATGAGGTGGACATCCGCGTCCGCCTCCCATCTGATGAACGGACTCTGGACCGTTTCGACCAGCTGCGCCTGCAGACACCTCTGGGACTGGTTCCGATTGCGAACTTTGTCGACCGGGCGCCCGAGCCCAAGGTCTCGTCCATCACGCGCCGTGACGGCCTCTATTCGATGATGTTGAAGGCAACTGTCGACAAGGCCGCTATGGACGAGGACGGAAAACCCATCACGGTTGATGCAAAGGTACAGGAGCTGACGGCCTGGCTGGATTCGCAGGCTTTCCCGGATAACGTTTACCTGCAGTTCCGGGGGGCAGACGAAGATCAGAAGGAATCGGGTGAGTTCCTCATGCGCGCCATGATGGCCTCCCTCTTCCTGATGTTCCTGATCCTGCTGACCCAGTTCAACTCGTTCTACCAGACGTTCCTCACCCTCTCCACGGTGGTCATGTCGGTCATGGGCGTCCTCCTGGGCATGATGCTGACGGGACAGAAGTTCTCGATCATCATGACCGGGACGGGCATCGTGGCTCTGGCGGGGATCGTGGTGAACAACGCCATCGTGCTGATCGATACCTATAACCGGTTCCGCCATGACGGCTTCGAACCGCTGGATGCGATCCTGAAGACGTCGGGTCAGCGGATACGTCCGATCCTTTTGACAACCGTGACAACGATTGTCGGCCTGATCCCGATGGCAACCGCCGTCAATCTGGACTTCTTTACGCAGACTGTAGCGGTCGGCGGCATTACAGCGATCTGGTGGATCCAGCTGTCCACGGCGGTCATCTTCGGCCTGGCTTTCTCCACTGTGCTGACCTTGATCATGATCCCGGTCATGATTGCGATGCCAAGCACCTGGATCAACAGCTTCACTGCGATCTGGAGCTGGGCGATGAGCCGCAAGTCTGCCAGACAGCCGGTATCAGACGAAAGCCCGGATGTCCCCGAGGCGCCGTCAGCCGGTCTCGAGCAGGATGTGGAGTGGACCGACCCGCAACAGGAAAAGGAACGCCCTGCAGCGCAAGTGGTCTCCATGCCCAAACCGGCGCCGCCGAAGGTTCCGCCGCAAAAGGAAACCCCGCTCGCAGCCGAGTAAGGCACTGCGAAACAATGTTTCCAAGAAAAGCCGCCGGGCCGATCCGGCGGCTTTTTTCATGTTTGCAAAATCCCGCTTGCCAGTATGCAGATCACCTCATATAGTTGCTTTATACAACTATATGGAATTTCCGATGACCTCCCCTTCTCCCGATCTCATTCATTCCATCCGCGCGGCCTCCCGTCAGCTCGTGCGTGAACTTGGGTTTCTCGACAAGACCATCGCCGGAACGGATCTGTCCGGATCGGGCGTGCATGCAATTGTCGAAATCGGCCAGCGCCCCGGTCTTACCGCAAAAGATCTTGGTGCTATCCTCAAGCTTGAAAAATCGACCGTCAGCCGCCTGGTCAAGTCACTGGAAGAACGGGGGGAAATCTTTCTGACACGGTCAGAGGCCGATGGCCGTGCCTTCGGACTTAGCCTGACCCGGACCGGCAAGGAGACCCTGAAGGCCATCGACGGTTTTGGAAACAATCAGGTCCGCACAGCCCTTTCGAAGACGAATGGGATGAGCGGAGAGGCAATCGCCGAAGCTCTCAGGATATATGCCGAAGCCCTGCGTCCGCCCGAAGCAGCCGGTTTGCCCACCTTTACTGAGGAAACCTTCGAGATTGCCGAAGGCTATCAGACGGGAATGATCGGCGATATCGCCGCCCTTCACGGCCGCACGCATGGCCCTATCGTTGGGATGGGGCCCACATTTGAGAGTGTTGTTGCGAAGGCCATGGCCGAGTTCATGCCAAGGGTCGACCGGCCGATGAACAACAGCTGGAGTATTCTGGAAAACCAAGCCGTGATTGGCTCCATCTCGATTGACGGCGAAGACCTGGGCAACAATGTTGCACACCTGCGCTGGTTCATCCTGTCAGAGCGCCTGCGCGGAAAGGGATTGGGCAAAGTTCTACTCCGCAAGGCAGTGGAGCATTGCGACCAATTGGGATTTGAGGAAATCCATCTCTGGACGTTAAAGGGATTAGATGCTGCCCGGGCGCTTTACGAAAAACATGGTTTTGATCTGGCCGATGAATATCTCGGCGATCAGTGGGGCCGGGAAGTGATCGAACAGAAGTTTATCCGGAAGCGGCCGATGTGATCCAGAGCGCGGCAGGCTCACGCCCAGAGAGCGGGATCCTGCCACGGCCCGGGGACAACAAGTTTTCCTGCAAGGCCCTGACCGGCAGGTGTCAAATCCATGGACTGCCAGGCGCTTTTCCAGGCATCGGGGATTGGGTGCGGCGTGAGGATGCCCACCTCTTCCCGGAAACCAAACCGGCCATAGTAATTGGGATCGCCAAGGACCAGCACTTTCCCGATACCGTCCTTTTGAAGGCGCATATTTCCGTGTTTGATTAAGGCGGATCCGCACCCAATCCGTTGATTTTCCGGGGCAACACAAACAGGACCAAGAAGTGCAACCGCTCTCTCAACGCGGTCCATACCACACAGTGTGAAAACACAATGCCCGGCAACCAAGCCATCGCACAGGGCAGTCAGGGACAGGCAATCCGTCCCGGCAGCGAGCAGGTTTCGCACAAGCGGCAAAAGATCCTCGTCGGGAAATGCGGCTGGGTAGATCCGCTCAATAGCGCCGTGGTCTTCAGAGCAGGTCGGCCGGATCTGCAGATTGGTCATTCTCTGCCCTTCCTGAGAAACTCAAATCAAATCAGCTGCCATGATCCTTGTCGCGGTCGCCGATATGGTCGAGATCAATGTCGCCTTCATCGCCATCATCGTCCACTGCAAGATTGGCGTCGGCCAGTATGAGGTTGCGATGAGCGCGCCACGAGAGCGGAATTGAAGCCAGATAGAGCACCGACCCCGCAGCCAGCATGCGGAATGGGTAGCTGACGGTCAGCGCAACAATCAGCACCGCCAAAACGAACAAGGGCAACACATAGTCGCGCCGCACACGTGTTCCCAGCGTCTTGCCCGAATAAGTCGGCAAACGGCTGATCAACAGAAAGGCAATCGCGATCGTATACGCAGCGACGACGGCACTTTCGGCGAACCAATGCGGGAAAAGCCCGAGAAATTCGAAATAGAGCGGCAACAAAACCGTCAGCGCCCCGGCCGGAGCTGGCACACCCGTGAAGAAACGCCCAGCCCAAGCCGGTTTTGCCGGATCGTCCAGCGCAACATTGAAACGGGCAAGACGCAGCGCGGCGCAAATGGCGAAGACCAGGGCTGCGATCCAGCCGAGATTGCCCGCATCCTTGAGGATCCACAAATAGAGCATCAAGGCCGGTGTCACGCCGAAATTCACGAAATCCGCCAGCGAGTCGAGCTCCGCTCCGAACTTTGAGGTGCCCTTCATGAGCCGCGCGACACGGCCATCCAGCCCGTCCAGCACAGCTGCAAGCAAAACGGCTCCGACCGCGAACTCCCAGCGCCCCTCCATTGCCATACGCACAGCGGTGAGCCCTGAACACAGGGCCAGCAGTGTCACCATGTTAGGGATGATCAGGCGCAAGGGCACCCGGCGGAACCTTGGGCTCCGCTTGGCCTTCGCGCCCGGACTGGAAGGGACTTCGCTCACGATTACCTCAGCTTACCCGTGTCATGACTTGGCCTTCCGGCTGTTGCTCCGCCAGATCAGCCAGAACGGTTTCGCCGGCAATCATCGTCTGGCCCAAGGCAACCTTCGGTACTGTGCCTTCGGGCATGTAGACATCGAGGCGGGATCCGAAACGAATGAGCCCGAACCGCTCGCCAGCGGAAAGCGCCTCGCCTTCCCGGACAAAACAGACAATCCGGCGGGCAACGAGGCCGGCGATCTGAACGACGCCGATTTCAGTTCCATTGTTATCGATCACGAGGCCGTTGCGCTCGTTGTCATCGCTAGCCTTGTCCAGCTCCGCGTTGAGGAACTTGCCTGCCCGGTAAGCAACGCGCTTGATCTGCCCAGAAACCGGCGCACGGTTCACATGACAATTGAAAACGTTCATGAAAATCGACACACGAACCAAAGGCTCTGATCCAAGGCCAAGCTCTTCAGGTGGACGCACCGGACCCACATGGCTGACTACCCCGTCGGCCGGGGACACCACCAGCGTGTCGCCCACCGGCGTCACCCGTTGCGGATCGCGGAAGAAGTAGCAAACCCAACCGGTCAACGCGAGACCGATGTAAAAGAGCGGATCGACAAAGTAACCGATCACCAGTGTCGCAACGAGGGCGATGGCAATGAACGGCCAGCCTTCGCGGTGAATTGGAACCAGGGATTTAGTAACGGAATCGACAATCGACATAATTCAGCTTTCAGCATCCTGAGACGGAAACGTATATGGAACGCCCTGTAAATTCTCGACAAGTAAACAGAGCCGACAAAGCGCAATCTCCGCACCCCGCCTTTCGGTCCGCTTCTAGAAGCTTTTTCTCGGCATGAGAACCGTTTTCGGCGCATTTCATGCGCTTTTTGCAGCCGGGATACCGAGATTGACCGCGCCGGCGTCGCGGTAGTCGCTCTCCCAATATGGTGGGCGGCCATATTTTGAGATCAAGAAGTCAACAAAGGCCGAGATTTTTGGTGCCACAAACTTTGCGGGTGGATAGACCGCGTAAATATTGCCGGTTCGCGCAACGGGATATCGGGTCATAACTTCGACAAGCTTACCGTCCCGCAAATCCTCCCAGACATGAGCCATCGATTTCACTGTCAGCCCAAGACCATAAACCGCGGCGTCATACGCAAAGTCGCCGCTATCACCCGAAACAACTGGATGGTCCGGCTGAAACGGAACCTCGCCGTCCGGCCCCTTGAAATACCAGACGCGCATCGGATCAAATCCGATACAGTCGTGCCGCCGAAGATCTTCTGGGGTCTCTGGGACACCTTTTCGGTCCAGATAGGCCGGGCTGGCGCACAAGACGCGCGGATTACCACCAAGTTTGCGAGCCATCAGGCTGCTGTCCGGTAATGGAGCCCCGCGGATCGCCATGTCATAGCCCTCCCCGACCAGATCAACCAGACGATCCGTCATGTTAATTTCCAACCGAAGGTCCGGATGAAGCTGCCGGAATTCAGCCAGGTACGGAAGCATGTGTTTCCGGCCAAAAAAGACATTCGAGGAGATCCGCAAGGTCCCACGTGGCGCCTCTTCAGACGCACTAATCTCCGAACGCGCAAGGCTCAATTCCTGAAGAGCGACCCGAGAGTGCTTTAGGAACACTTCGCCCGCCTCGGTCAACGACGTCCGCCGCGTGGTGCGTGCGACCAACTGTGTGCCAAGCTCCTTTTCCAGATTGCTCAAACGCGTACTCGATGCCGATGGCGACAAGCCGAATTCCCGGCCAGCCGCGGACAGGCTGCCAAGCACTGCAACGCGCTCAAAGAACTGTAGATCATCAAAGCGCATTATTCGATTTCCCAGAAAGGTGACGTGCGATAAAGCCCAATTCTTCGATAAATCATTATATCCGATAACAGCTCCGTCGCAAAGAAGGAGACCAACATGTTTCATACAGGAGATCAATACGAAGTACGGGCCCGCGCTGAACGCCACCTTGAATTGCGCAGGCTCATGCAGTGTTTCATCGCCTTTTTCAAGGCGATTCCAAATAGCCGGCATCGCGATACCACAAAGACGTCCTGCCACGGTGAAGGTACGGATCGCACAGCGCCCAGCAATAGCTAGAGGAGCCAATGCCATTATTCGAATTATTTGAAATATCCCTTCAATCGAACCCCAATTCTTCAACACTCCAACACATGGGATAACACGCTCATCAACCCGAAGGAGATCGTCATGTTCCACACAGCAGACATATTCGAAACTCGTGCCCGCGCTGAACGCCACCAAGAACTACGCCGTTTGATCTCAGCCCTTTCAAGCTTTTTGAAAAGACGTCCTACCGGAAAAAACGGAACGTCACCGG
Source organism: Roseibium denhamense (assembly GCF_009711415.1). Lineage (GTDB taxonomy): Bacteria > Pseudomonadota > Alphaproteobacteria > Rhizobiales > Stappiaceae > Roseibium > Roseibium denhamense. Next base: position 68,327 of record NZ_SMLZ01000102.1, on the reverse strand, counting down.
ACCCGCTAGCATGTGCCAATGACATCGATACTGGAACACTGCGCGCAGCTTAGCTCACCGGCTCTCCCCGGGCGGAAGCGCCACGACAGACTTCTTCAATCTCTATGTTGCCGCGTCACGGCACACAGACAGCCCAAGAACAGCGATATGGACATCCATTCTTCGATTTTCTTGAAGGATGTCTTCAAGACAACCCCAATTCTTCAAAACCGCAGTACATGAGATAACGCAGTCATCACCTTAGAGGAGACCGACATGTTGCATTCAGGAGATACTTTTGAAATCCGCGCACGGGCAGCCCGCAACAGCGAACTACGCCGTTTGGCAAAAGCCGTTACCAGCTATTTCTGGAGCCAGGGGCCGTCCCGTCCGGCCAGGCAGCAAGGCCAGATGGATGGTGCCAACGATCATCACGTCTCAATTTCACGGGTTGCCTGACAGACCGTGATGGCGATCGCAGACCGGCTTCCCCCTATGACGGCACAAAATCTGCGGGCTGCCCCCTCGTGACGATACCGAACTCATCATTTTCACGTGCAGCCCGCAACCTTTCCTCGGCTTCGTCCGCTTCCCGTTGACGGGCCCACATGGAGGCATAAAGGCCATTCTTGTCGAGCAGTTCCAGATGTGTTCCCCGCTCGGCAATCTGACCGGCTTCCAAAACAATGATCTGATCCGCATTGACCACGGTAGAAAGCCGGTGGGCAATCACGAGCGTGGTCCGGTTTTTCGATACCTGATCGAGCGCTGACTGAATTTCCCGCTCCGTATGCGTATCGAGTGCAGACGTGGCCTCATCCAGAATAAGAATGGGCGGGGCTTTCAGGATCGTCCGCGCGATGGCAACACGCTGCTTTTCCCCGCCGGAGAGCTTCAATCCGCGCTCGCCGACCTCGGACTGATAGCCCTGCGGAAGATTCTCGATGAAATCCTGGATTTGCGCCATCCGCGCAGCCTCCCGCACCTCTTCATCGGTTGCATCCGGCCGCCCGTAGCGGATGTTGTAGGCAATGGTATCGTTGAAGAGCACGGTATCCTGCGGGACCATACCGATTGCAAGCCGGACGCTTTCCTGGGTGACATCTCTGACGTCTTGTCCGTCAATCTCCACCGCTCCCCCGCTGACATCATAGAAGCGGAAGAGAAGACGGGAAATCGTGGACTTCCCAGCACCTGACGGTCCGACAATGGCGATGGACTTTCCAGCCGGCACTTCAAAATCGATCCCCTTCAGGATGGGCCGATCAGCATCATAGTGAAAGCGGACGTCCTTGAAGCGGATGGCGCCTTCAACCGCCTTGAGCGGGGCCGCATCAGGTTTGTCCTTGATCTCCGCGGGAACCAGCAGGAGATCGAACATGGATTCGATATCGGCAAGACCTTGCCGGATCTCCCGGTACAAGAACCCGATGAAGTTGAGCGGGATCGAGATCTGCATCAAGAGCGCATTGATCAGCACAAAATCGCCAATGTTCTGCTCTCCCGCCATCACGGCCCGCGCCGACAGCGCCATACATGCCGCCATGCCGATCCCGAGGATGACGGATTGCCCAAGGTTCAGCCATGCCAGCGACGTCCATGTTTTCGTTGCCGCCTTTTCATACTTTTGCATCGAGACATCGAAGCGGGCTGCTTCCATCTTCTCGTTGCCGAAGTATTTGACCGTTTCGAAGTTTAGCAGGCTGTCGATGGCTTTGGAGTTGGCATCCGTGTCACTGTCATTCATCTCCCGGCGAATGCCGATCCGCCAGTTGGACGTTTTGATCGTGAACCAGACATAAGCCGCGATCATCACGGCAACGATGATAACGTAGGAAAAACCGAACTGGTACCAGATCACGGCTGCCATGATGGCAAACTCGAAAATTGTCGGAACCCCATTCAGGATCGTGAACCGGACGATGGATTCGATCCCCTTCACCCCCCTTTCAATCACACGGCTTAAACCGCCGGTGCGCCGGGCCAGATGAAAGCGCAAGGACAGCTGGTGCAAATGGCGGAAGGTCAGATTGGCAAGCTGGCGCACGGCATGCTGACCCACCCTTGCAAAAAGCGCATCGCGCAACTGATTAAAGGCAACGGCAAAAATCCGGGCAGCATTGTATGCGAGAACCAGCATCACCGGAGCTACGAGAAAAGCAGGCAGACCATTCTCCTCGCCCGCAAGCGCATCCGTTGCCCAGGCAAAGAAATAGGGCGACAGAACCGTGATAAATTTGGCGATGATCAGCGCGAAAACTGCAAGAAGGACGCGTTTTTTCAGGTCTGGCCGGTCTGACGGCCAGATATATGGCCAAAGGTTGCGCAGGGTTGAAAGCGTATCGCCTTCGTCCGCACTGACAACCTTGTTTGAAGGGTTCGATTTGGGTCCGCTCTCACCGGAAGAGGCCGTCGTTTGCGGAGCTGATGTGGTCTGATCTGTCAAAAATTATCTCCCGGCCATGGGGTGGCCGATCTATTACTTTGTCTTGGCGTGCGTTTTAAAATCGGGCAATTGCTCGATGTTTACTCTGGCCTGGTCAAGGCGTTTCCAAAATGACTGCGCGCTTTGCTCAGCCTCAGCCATCTTGTCCCAGTTCAGGCAGTAATGGCAGTTCCGGCCACGTGTGACACACGTTAGAAGCCCAGCGTCTTTAAGCACCTGCAGGTGTTGTGAAACAGTCGACTGGGCAAGAGGCAGGGCGTCGACAATGGCACCGCAACAGGCCTGCTCCTCTGCTGCGAGTTTTTGTATAATCGCTAAACGTGCCGGATGGCCCAAAGCGCGGAAGATCGACGCAAGTCCATCGCACATCGAAGCTGTTTCAGACGGTGGCGCGGAGCTCGAAGAAACAACGGTTTCTGTCATTTCGTGTCTCCCTTTCTTTCCGCATCTCATCGTAGATATGCGATGGTTTGGACAAAAGACAAGGCAAAACAAAAAAGGCCGGGTCCCAATCTGGTCCCCGGCCTTTTAACAGAAAGCAAGATGGTCGGTTTATCCGTTTTGGCCATCCTGACCGGTTTCTTGCGGCCAGTTGAGGTCACCTTCCGGAGTTAAGAAGACCTGGCCCGGGTAAATGAGATCCGGGTTCCGGATTTGATCCTGGTTGGCCTGATAGATGGTCGTGTACCGGATGCCATCGCCGTACAGGCGGCGGGAGATCCGCCACAAGTTATCGCCCTTGCGGATGATCACAACCGGAAGGGCCTTTTTGACGTCGGCTGCCTGCGCATCGGAGCCGGACGCCTCGCCGCTTGCGACCACTTTCGTCAAGACGATCTGTTCGTCCTGTTCTTTTTCGAAAGTCACGGCCGCCCGTGCATCGACCGAACTTCCGTCTTCTGCAATCAGGTCCGCGCGGACTTCGACATCCCCCTCGGCAACGTTCTTGTCGCCTTCGACCAGCCATTTGCCGGTTGAGCCGACCTGAGCCTCGCCCTGGAAATCGTCCCCGACATAGACCCGGACGGAAGACCCCGGCTCTCCGGTTCCGGCGACAAAAACCTTGTCTTGTTCTGATTCAACCGCTTCCACGGTCACCGTCGGTGCGGCATCGGTTGCGGGGGCAGGTGCTTGCGCGTCCGCCGTTTCCTGGCTGGTGGCCTGGTCCTGCGCATCCGGTGCTGTGGCAACACCGGCTTGTTCAGCTGGCTGATCGTCAACCGGAGCATCCGCATCCGGTGCCAATGCCAGGGTGTTCGCATCTGCGCCGCTCTCGACGCCCGTAGCGGATTGAGACGCTGTCCCGGCAGGATCTCCGCCGGATTGGTCTTGCGAAGCGGCGGCAACAGCTTGGGTCTCCGACCCGTTGTCTGTTGCACCTGTTGGGGATTGGTCCGCCAGCGGCTCATCGGTTCCTGCGGGCGCTGTTGCAGATGCGGTTTGGGCCGCACCGCTCTCCTCCGCACCGGCAGCAGATTGGGATGCATCCGGCGCCGGTGCGACGGCAGCCATAGCGGTCTCGGTCCCTGCTGCGTCGGCAGGTGCTTCCGCAGTAGCGGTTACGTCCGTTTCCGGAGCTGTTGAAGCCGTGTCCGTGCTCTCAGGCTCTGGTGTTACAGGGGTCTCGTCCGCCTGCGCTACCGTAACGTCTTCGGTGTCCGGTTTTTGCAAAATGTCAGACGGCCCGTCCGGTGTATTCAAGACAACCAAAGGCTGCTCCTGCCCGCCTTCCGGAAGGGACACGATCACGCGCTCCTCGGAAGTGCCGAGTGCTTTACCGGTATCGTCCTGAACCTCAAGACCGACGTCATAATCGCCTGGCTTCAAGGGCTGGTCGAGGATGATGGTCCATTCCCCGGCCTCATTGGCAACGCTTTTGCCAACCACCTCGCCATTCGCCGTCAAGGCGACGATTGCACCGGCGTCGGACCGTCCGGCGACAACCGTTTCCCCTGTTGGCTCGATCCCGACCACATCAAAGCTCGGGCCGATCCGGTCCGCTATCCCGGCAGCGTCACTGGCAGCTTCCGCGACCGCTCCACCGTCTTCCGTCGTATCGGCGGGCTGGTTCGTTTCCGGTGCGCTTGCGGCGGTTTCAGTCGCGGCACCAGCCTCTTCCGAGGCCTCTTGCGTTTGCTGCGGGGTGACAGATCCCTGCCCCTGGTAGAGATATCCAATACCCAAAGCCGCCAAACCAATCGGCACAGCAGCAATCAACGCCCAGGTTAAAGTGTTTTTATTCATCTCTCGTCCCCAGAAACCGTCGCCGAATGAAGCATTCCGGTTCTCTTCCCAACCCGCACTGAAGCAAGTGCCAACGCAGACCTTGTTCAGATCAGCAGGCGATAAACCGGATGCATCTATCGCCCATAGCCAATCTCATTTTAAAGTGGCAAGCACTTGGCGTTTCCTTCAAGCTGCCTGCTGACCCTGTTAAAGTTCTGCATACCCCTTCTTGCATCATCCAGCAAGAAATCACCGGGCATCCGTTTGCTTTCAAACAGAATGCTTGACCAAAACCAGCCGTCAATGCCACACAATTGAGCCATGAATACGATTTCTGAAAATAAGCTCACAAGTGTCTGTGTTTATTGCGGCTCCAGCTTCGGCGCCGACCCGCTTTATGAGGCGGTTGCGACCCATCTCGGCCAGCTTTTGGGGGATGCCGGGCTGCGCCTTGTGTATGGCGGAGGCGCTGTAGGTCTCATGGGCACCGTCGCGCGCGCGGCCCTGGAAAGCGGCGGCAAAGTGACCGGAATCATCCCGCACTTCCTCGAAGAACGGGAAGTCATGCTGGACACGCTGGAAGATTTGGTCATCACGGACAACATGCATGAACGCAAACAGTTGATGTTCCAAAAATCGGACGCCTTCATTGCACTTCCCGGCGGGATCGGCACCCTTGAAGAGACCGTGGAAATGATGACTTGGGCCCAGCTTGGGCAGCATCGCAAACCGGTTGTCCTTGCCAACATAAACGGGTTCTGGTCGCCACTCCTGGAACTGTTCGATCACATGAGATCGCAGGGCTTTATTCGCCCGGAAACCGAGGTCCCCTATCTCGTTGCCGACAGCCTTGACGATGTTCTCCAGATGTTGCGGGAAGCTGTCTCATTTACAACCGCAGAACACGCAACGGGTGTGGCGGCGATTAAGGATCTGTGATCAGGAGCAGATCGCCAGCCAATCATCAGCATCTTTACTGATTTGAAGTGATCCGCCTGCGAATATGCCGTAAGGTGAAATAAAGAGGAATGGAACCCCCGCCCGATGCAAACGACCCTTCTCGTTGAAGATGCAGCGTTTTTTGAGAAGGCGATCGTCAAGAAATTGCACGAAGTCGGCCGCAACCAGATCATGGTTGCCCGCAACTATGCGGAAGCTGAAAGCTGTCTGGACCTTCCTATTGGCGAACCCGATCTTGCCCTAGTCGATCTGACCCTACCCGATGCGCCGGACGGCGAAATTGTTGAGTTGTGCCGCCAGCGCGGAATTCCGACAATTGTTTTCACCAGCCGGCTGGACCCGAAGGTCCGGGCGAAAATGCTCGATCATGGCGTGATCGATTATGTGCTCAAGGATTCGCCCGGCAGTCTGGACTATGTCGCGGACCTGATCCGCAAGTTGGCTCAGAACCCGAAAATTGGCGTTCTTGTTCTGGATGATGCGCCGGTCGAGCTGGACGCCATCGCCCAGATTGTCTCTAAACATCTTTATAAGGTTTACAAGGCGAGGTCTTCCAAGGAAGCGTTGGAAACCCTGAAGACTCATCCGGATATCAAACTCGTGCTCAGCGACTATTTCATGCCGGAGCAGGATGGCTTTGCTTTTTTGAAGGAAGTCCGGCGCCGCCACAGCCGGGACCAGGTCGTCGTGATCGGCATGTCTTCCTTCGCCAATCCCGACAATCGGGTCCGCTTCTTGAAATACGGAGCGGCTGACTTTGTCGACAAGAATTGCTCGCCAGAAGAGCTGCTCTTGCGGATTTCGCAGAACCTTGAGTTCATCTACCGGATCGAAGAGCTCAACAACATGGCAATGCGAGACTTTTTGACCGGTCTCTACAATCGCCGGTTCCTGTTCGATACGGCCGCACCGCAAATGAAAGGCTGGCAGGACGAGGGAGATAGCGGCAACTGGCTCGCCTTGTTTGATCTGGACTCTTTCAAGGAAATCAACGACGAACTTGGTCACGATTATGGGGACGCCGTTCTCGTGAACTTCGCGACGCATCTGAAGAAGATGAGCAACCAAGCTGACTATATCATCCGGCTCGGCGGTGACGAATTCTGTGCCATCCTGCGTAACCGCACCGAGGCCGAGGTGACCGATCTTCTGTCCAACTTTTTAGAGCAGATCGACAAGACACACGTCCGGTGCAACGGAAAAATGCTCCAGATCAAGACTAGCATCGGAACGGCCCGGATCGAAAAGGGCAATCTTGCAGATTCCCTTCGAAATGCTGACATGCGTCTCTACTCAGCCAAACGCGCCGGACGCGGACGGCTCGTATCATCCGGCTGATCTATCTGCTTCAAGCGTGCCTTTTGCGGAAACGCCGCCAGCTGTCATAGGTAAAGACAGCGAGTGCACCCCAAATCATCAAAAAACCGATGAATTTCGTCTGATCAAGAGGCTCACCCCAGACATAGACTGCCATCAGGAAATGGATGGACGGTGCTATGTATTGCATCAGCCCAATCATGAAGAGCGGCAACCGGCGCGCGGCCGACGAAAAACAGATGAGCGGCAAAGCCGTGATGATCCCGGTTCCGGCAAGTGCCAGGAGCACCGGTATATCGCCCAAGACCAGTGCGTCCCGCCCCATGCCGAGGCCAACCAATATGTATAGCGTTGCGAGTGGGAACAGCAGGACCGTTTCCACAAACATGCCCGGTGTTGCCTTCACCGGCGTTACCTTGCGCACATATCCGTATCCGGCAAAGGAAAAGGCAAGAACCAGAGACACCCACGGCAACCCTCCGGCAAGAACGGCCTGTGTCAGGACCGCGATTGCAGCAACGCCGACGGCTATCCACTGACCGGTTGTCAGTCTTTCATGCAAGATGACAAGACCTGCCAGAATGCTGACGAGTGGATTGATGAAGTAACCGAGGGACACGTCCAGCACTTGTTCATTGGCAATCGCCCAGACGAACACGAGCCAGTTCACGGCGATCAGTGAGGCAGACGCCATAAGCCCCATGACCACCTTGGGTTGACGGAAAACCTCGCGGACTTCCGGCCAACGGCCGCGGATATACAAAAACAGGCCGACGAACAAAACGGACCACAGGATCCGGTGCGCCACGACCAGATCCGCCGAGACCGTGTCTGTCAGCTTGTAGTAGGCCGGAAAAAAGCCCCACATCCCGTAGGCTGCAAGGCCGAACAGCACGCCTTCCCGGTATTCACGTTCGGCAGCGGAGCCGGATGTGGCCTGCGTCATGAAGACAGCCTTTCTGAAGCAGCGCAGGCGTAGCCGGGCGCTTTACCCTTAAGAATGCGCAGGGCTCTGCGAACCACTGTCAGAGCGGCTGCAATCAGGACCCCGTCGGAAACGCTCTGCCGGTCTCAGGAAGATCCGGCTTTCAGCAGCGCAAATGTGATGGAATCGACCAATGCCTGAAACGACGCATCGACGATGTTGGAAGAGACACCTATGGTGAACCAGCGCCGCTGGGTCCTGGCATCATGGCTTTCGATCAGAACCCTTGTCACTGCGTCGGTGCCGCCATTCAAGATGCGCACCTTATAGTCGATCAGCTCCAGCCCTTCAATCGCGGCCTGATACTTTCCAAGGTCCTTGCGCAAGGCCATGTCGAGCGCATTGACCGGGCCGTTTCCTTCGGCCACCGACATCCGGGTTTCACCATCGACAGCCACCTTGACCACCGCTTCGGAGACCGTGATCAGATCACCGATGGCGTTGAACCGCCGCTCGACCATGACCTTGAAGGAATCGACCTGAAAAAAGTCTGGAACCTCGCCCAATGCACGCCGGGCCAACAGCTCGAAGGACGCATCAGCAGCCTCATAGGCATAGCCCTCGGCCTCCCTCTCCTTTACCCTGGCCAGCAGAGCGTCAAGGCGGGGATCGCTTTTGTCGACCGTAATGCCGACCCTTGAAAGCTCGCCGAGAAGATTCGACTTTCCAGCCTGATCGGACACAAGAACCCGGCGCTGGTTGCCAACACTTTCCGGCATGACATGTTCGTAGGTCCGCGGATCCTTCAAGATGGCCGAAGCGTGAATACCGGCTTTGGTGGCAAAAGCAGTCTCCCCGACATAAGGCGCGTGCCGGTTGGGAGATCGGTTCAAGATCTCATCGAACGCATGAGAAACCGCCGTGATATCCTTGAGCTGGGCTGCCGAAACACCGATTTCCAGCTTGTCCGCAAACTGCGGCTTCAGCTTCAACGTCGGGATCAACGTGATCAGATTGGCATTGCCGCAACGCTCGCCCAGACCATTCAAAGTGCCCTGAACCTGACGCACACCTGCATCAACTGCCGCCAATGAATTGGCGACCGCATGCCCCGTGTCGTCATGCGTGTGGATGCCGAGATGACTGCCGGGCACAACCTCCTGGACCTGTGTCACGATGGCGTGGATCTCGTCGGGCAGCGTACCGCCGTTTGTGTCGCACAAAACAACCCAGCGCGCACCCGCCTGATAGGCTGTCCGCGCGCAGGCAAGCGCATACTCAGGATTGGCCTTGTACCCGTCAAAAAAATGCTCGCAATCGATCATGGCCTCTTTACCGGCCGCAGTCGCTGCTTTCACCGTGTCTTCAATCGCCTCGAGATTTTCTTCGTTGGTACAGCCAAGCGCGACGTCGACATGATAGTCCCAGGCCTTTGCCACAAAACAGCAGGCGTCCGACTGGCTGGCCAGAATCTGCTGAAGACCGGGATCGTTGGAGGCCGACCGCCCGGCCCGCTTTGTCATGCCGAATGCTGTAAAGATCGCGTTTGTTGTCCGTTTTTCGGCGAAAAACTCTGTATCGGCAGGGTTTGCGCCGGGGTAACCGCCTTCCACATAGTCGACCCCCAGGCGCTCAAGCAGGTCTGCAATCACGATCTTTTCGTTGACGGAAAAATCAACACCGCTTGTTTGCGCGCCGTCGCGCAGGGTCGTGTCAAAAAGGTAAAGGCGGTCTTTGGTCATCATTCTGTTCCGTCGGACATCTTAGGCGCTTCTGGCCATTCCTTGGTATCGTGGTCTGGATGCTGGTGATTGCTTGCGTCAATCTCGGCGATCACATCTGCAAATTCCGGATCATCTTCGGGCCCGCCCGGCAATGTGTGCAGCGCCTCAAAAAATGAAACCTGGTCCCGTAGCCAATGCTGTTTCGTAACGGGGACGCGATCCGGCTCATCAAAAGCTCCGATTGCCAGCCCGATCAATGGGTAGTCGCGATAGGCAAAAACAAGCGGTGTCCCGCACTTGCCGCAGAACCCGCGATCAACCAAATCCGAAGATGCGTAATAATTTGGCTGCCCTCGGGTCCAGGTCAGGTCTTCGTGGCGCACATCGACCAGTGGCGCGAAGAAGTTGCCGAATGCCTTCTGGCACATCCGGCAATGGCAAATACTCGCCTCGCCAAGGGCACCTTGAATGCGGAAGCGAACCGCACCGCATTGACAGCCTCCTGTGTAGGTCTCCGTCATCGGCCGGCCTCCGGCCAGGTATCCGTATCCTGATCTGGGTGCTGGAAGTTGCGGATGCCAGAGAAAACGACTTGAGCTGCAGCTTCCGCGTCTTCTGTCCGGGTGGGAAGTTCTGCAAGCCCCTCGCACCAGGTCAGGCGGCTTTCCAGCCCCAACTGGACTTGCGGCGCAACAAGATCCGGCCGGTCAAGGCTCGCAATCGTGATATCAATATGGGAGCCCTCGAACTCGTAGGTCAGCGGCGTCCCGCAGTCGCGGCAAAATCCGCGCCGGACAAGGTTTGAGCTTTGAAAATATGCCGGTTCTCCGCGCGTCCAACTAAGGTTTTCAACGACAACCAGCGCTGCGAACGGGCCGCCAACGGCCTTTTGACACATGCGGCAGTGGCAAATCGAAGGGCGTTTGAAGCCTTCGGCACAGTACCGGATTGCACCGCACTGGCAGCCTCCTGTGCGGGTGTCTGGTCCTTCCGCCATCCGTTTTGCCTCTCCCTTTTGCTTTAATGGTTCTTCGTGAACTGCGAAGAAACGTTAGGCCAGTCTTTCCCTAACCCGGTTCACCGTTTGAGATCCCAGGTTGTTACGCGAGCGCCGGTTTCGGAGTCTTTTGAATCCTTTAGCAAGATCCCTTGAGATGTCAGTTCATCGCGTATCCGGTCAGCTTCCGCCCAGTTTTTCGCATTGAGGGCTTCAAGACGATCATTGATTGCAATTTGAATGCGCGTCTCATCCACGCCGGACATATCTGCCGCAACAGGCTTGAGACCCAAAAGAGCTGCAGAGGCAGAATACTCTGCCAGCTTTTCCGGGTTCCGGCTCGCCTCACCCGCAAGGCCATGCAATGCCTGAATAGCAGCTGCCGAATTGAGATCATCTTTCATCGCATCGAGGACGTCAGCCGAGGGCGCGGCATCTGTCTCGATCAATTCCGGCCATTTTGCCAGGAGGTTCTCCGCTTCTTCCAGCTTGCGCACAGAGAAGTCGATGGGCTCTTTGTAGTGGGTCATGAGCATCGCAAGCCGCAGCACTTCGCCCGGCCATTTGCGGCCGCCGAAATTTTCCGTATCCAGGAGCTCGTGAATGGTGAAGAAATTGCCCTCGGACTTGGACATTTTCCGGCCCTCCACCTGCACGAAACCGTTGTGCATCCAGTAATTGGACATGCGCTCCGTGCCGTTGGCGCAGCAGGACTGGGCGATCTCGTTCTCATGGTGCGGGAAGATCAAATCCAGCCCGCCGCCGTGAATGTCGAACACCTTGCCAAGATGATGCTCGCTCATGACCGAGCACTCTATGTGCCAGCCCGGACGGCCTCGGCCCCAGGGGCTGTCCCAGCCCGGTTCGTCTGCTGAGGACAGTTTCCACAGCACAAAGTCGCCGGGATTCTTCTTGTGGTTCTCCACTGCGACACGGGCACCGGCAATCTGCTCGTCCAGCTTGCGTTTTGAAAGCCCGCCGTAGTTCGGCATGGAAACCGTATCGAACAGCACTTCGCCGCCATCTGCTGTCTCGGCGATATAGGCGTGGCCCTTGTCGATCAGCAGCTCGATCATCTTGATCATACCGTCGATATGCTGGGTCGCACGCGGTTCGTGATCGGGCTCCAAAACCCCAAGACGCTCGATATCAACGTGGAATTGATCAGCTGTCTTTTGCGTGACCTTGGCAATGGCGTCATTCAACGAAAGGTTGGGAAAGTCGCGCAAAGCCCGTGCGTTGATCTTGTCGTCCACATCCGTGATGTTGCGCGCATAGGTAACATTCTCCGCACCGTAAAGATGCCGGAGCAGACGGAAAAGAACGTCGAATACGATTACAGGACGGGCGTTGCCGATATGGGCAAAGTCGTAGACCGTCGGACCACAGACATAGAGCCGCACATTGCCGTCATCGATCGCACGGAACTCTTCCTTCGTGCGGGTCAAGGTGTTGGTGAGCTTCAAGCCCTTGTAAGTGCCCGAAATGCTGGGATCAGCGGCGCTCATATCAAACGGTCTCCTGGCCGGCTGGCCGGGCGGTCCGTCTCACATGAATTTTCGCACAGAGGGAACGGCCACAGCCAGCGGTGTCGCTAGCTGCAAATAATGGTCGAAGTAATGATGTTTCGTATGGCCGTCATCATGGGCAGCTTTATGGACCGGTTTTCAAGGGCGGGTCAAGTTCGCTTTTCTGTATGGGCGGTTTTTAGCGTGCGCGAGGTCATTGGCGATGCCGCAGGGTTCCTCTACACTTTAACGACAGGGGAATCAGAGGGAGGCTTTCCCATGGGGCTGGAAAGCATTTGGGCGCACAGAATTGTACACAAGACGGTAACAGCGGGGGCCATGGTGGCCTTTCTTATGTCCGCTTCGACCGTCCTCGCGCAATCAAATACGGCTACGGCTGGAGATGGCGCGGCGCCTGCGGTGCTGGAGCCCGCGTCACCCATCGCCTCGTCCCTGCAGGCAGCCCTTGGCCCCGATGTTCCAGATAGCCTGATGCAGCACTACACCGCCCGGGCCTTTGCCCCGGTATGGGTTGCAGACAACAGCCTTACCGAAAACGCGCATCTTGCGATTGCGGCCATGGCGGCTTCCAACGATCATGCGCTCAATCCGGCAAATTACCGGCCGCTGGAACTCGCCGGGCAAGCAGAGCGGGCTCAAACACCGGACGACTGGGCCCGGTTTGATCTGGACATGTCGACAGAGTTTGTCCGCTACGCCACACATTTGTCCTCCGGCCGGGTGCAACCGAACGAAGTCAACAAGGCGCTGAACGTCTTTCCCGATCGGCCGGAACCGGCCGCCCTTTTGAGCGCGGCAACGGGTTCAGACGATTTTGCAACGTTTCTGGCAGAGCTTCCGCCGCAATCGGATAATTACGCCAGGCTAAAACGCCGGCTCGCGCAGTACCGGCAAAAGGCTGCGACCGGGGGCTTCACATCCGTTCCCGACGGCGAGGTGCTCAAGCCGGGAATGCGGGATGCCCGTGTACCGTTCTTGCGCAAACGGCTGATGGAGGAAGATATCCCGGGGGCCGACGGCCATAGCGGGCAGGTCTATGACGGTGCTCTCATCGAAGCCGTCAAGACTTTTCAGGAATATCATGGACTGGCAACCGACGGCGTCATCGGGCCAAACACGTTTGCCCGGCTGAACATCTCGATTGAGCAAAAGCTCATCCAAATGGAACTCAATATGGAACGCCGCCGCTGGATGCGCGACGATCTTGGAGACTTCTACATCTTCGTCAATCTCGCGGACCAGAACCTGAAGGTCGTCAAGAACGGCAAGACCATCCACACCGCACGTGTGGTTGTCGGAAAGCCGTTCCACGCGACGCCGGTGTTTTCGGACACGCTCGAATATGTCGAAGTCAATCCGTACTGGAACGTGCCCTACTCCATTGCGACACGCGAGTATCTTCCTGATCTGCAGCAAAACCCGTCGGCATTGTCGAGCAAGAACATCCGTGTGTTCCAAAACGGCTCGGAAGTGGCCGCCACGCAAGTCGGCTGGAACGCCTATTCAAGACAGAACTTCCCCTTCCGGCTCCGCCAGGACCCCGGCCCGTCAAATGCGCTTGGGCGGATCAAGTTCATGTTCCCGAACGAATTCAATATCTATATTCACGACACTCCATCAAAGTCGCTCTTTTCACAGGCCGAGCGGGCTTTCAGCCATGGGTGCATCCGCGTTTCCGATCCCTTTGCACTGGCCGATGTGATCTTGGCCGATCACAATCTGCCGGACGGGGTCTGGAAGCGGTATCTTGAGAGTGGCGAGCGCGATGTCTTCAGCAAATTCAGCCAGCCGGTTGAAGTGCATCTCACTTATCTGACCGCCTGGATGAACAAGGACGGTTCGACCCATTTCCGGCATGACATTTATGACAGGGACAAGGTCCTTCTCGACGCGCTCCGAACAGCTATGACAGACAACCTTTAGACCCTAATCATCTGTTTTATATTGCACTTTAAGCTCGTTTAGATATCTGAACGCTGGCTGAACGGTGAACTCAGCATGGGTTCAAGGGCGGGCACGTACTCTCCAGGCAATCGCTACACACTTGCCGATGGAGCAAACGATGCTGAACCGCCTTTTTGTGATCATCTTTTTGATGATAGTTCTCGCAGGTCCGATTTTCGCGCTGATCGCAATTACCGATGGCACCCAGGCTTTCGGCAGTGAATTGCAACAAAAAAGCGCCTGTTTGTTAACCGGTACCGGTTGTGGGAATGGAAATATTGTTGTGACAATGGCCGCCCGCATATAGAAGAGACCACATCGACAATCTGCTTTCAAATATACGAAAGCAGGAAACCTTGGGCCTGGCTGCCAAATGGACTATCAAATACTCGAAGAAAAGGCAGATGCCGCCGCTGAATTCTTGAAGATGATGGCTTCTGCGCCACGTCTTTTGCTGATGTGCCTTGTTCTCGAAGAAGAGAAGAGCGTAGGCGAACTTGCCGAAAAAACCGGCATGCGTATGCCGACGGTGTCCCAGCAGCTTGGACTGTTAAGGGCGCAGGGCCTGGTGACAACACGGCGGGAAGGCACGACGATCTATTACCGTCTTGCAAGCGAACCGGTCAAAGACATCATGGCGATGCTCTACAAGCATTTTTGCGCCGACGCTGAACTGCCGGTCGCAAAACACCTTGAGAAACTTGAAAACTCCTGAGTACACGTCCACCCAGGACGCCCACGCCGCCATCATTCGTCCAGATAGTCAGCGCATTTTTGCGGAGCCTGATCGCCCCATGGGCATGATCGGCACCGTCGACGTGGAGTTTTTCGGGCTGCCTTCAATCAGCTTGTCCGAATAGACCAGGTACACCAGAACGTTCCGTTTGGTGTCACAGCCGCGCACAATCCGCATCTTCTTGAACATGAACGAGCGGCGCTGGCGGAACATCTCCTCACCTTGCTCGAAGGTCTCCTTGATGTTCACCGGGCCAACCTGCCGGCAGGCCAGCGACACATCGGAGACTTCTTCAGCCACCCCAAGCCAGCCCGAAACCCCGCCCTTCTCAGGGACGGTGAAATGGCAGGCAACGCCATCAATCAAGGGATCATCAATCGCGTAGGTCGCTAGCTTGTGGTCCGGCGTCAGAAACTTCCACACCGTCGACTTCTTAAAAATCAGATCCGGATCATCGTCGGACCAGGCGGCTCCGGTCCCGGCGAGTGTTGCAAAAAGAACGGCGGCGGCCAGAAAACGCATTCCAAATCCTCCTGAAATTGACGGCTTTCATGTGGGCATCTGGAAGGCGTGATCAAGGCTCAACAAAAAACGCGCGCAAACTGCGCGCGTTTCCGGATCGTCTATCAGCGATGTTCACTGACGGGCGTCTTCAAGCACTTTTTCATCCTCCACCGCTTCGGTCCCGGACGTTTCCGCGTCGCTCGACCCTTCTGATGGTTGTTCATCACCTAAAAGGGATTGCGCAAATACATCATCGGAGACCAGCTCACCGGATGGATCTTCGGAAGCGGTTTCCAGGGTGCCTTGAGGTTCCTGTGCTTGATTGCCGCTGTCTTCTGGAGGGTTATCTTCCGGATGTACAGCGGGCTGATCGGCCTCGCTGTCTGGCTCCGGGACCGCCGGAATTCCGCTTCCGCCGGCAAGAGCGTCGGTCAGGTCGGCACAGCGCTCCAGCGTCCAGATCTGCGGCTGGTCAAGGCCCAGGGCTTCGTCATAGGCGCGAGCGACGTTAAAAGGCAGATGCTCTTCAAAATCCGTGCGGCCGGAAAATTGCGGAGACAATGCGTCTTTGACGGCCTCGAACGTGTCTTTCAGCCCCATGCTGCCTTCCACACAGGCAGCAGCGGCATCCCTGAGACCGGTCACGAACTCGCGGGTGTTTTCGATGGCTGTGGAGACCGCTGCCGCACCTTGCGCCGGTTTTCCGCGGCCGGGCATCAGCGCGCTTGGCCGGAAGGCCGCAATGCGGTCAAGGGCACGCGGCCAATCGGCAAGATGGGCATCACCGCAATACGGCGCCGCCTCGGTCTGCACCACATCCCCGGCAAAAAGCACACCGCTTTGCGGCACCCAAACGACAAGGTCACCCATTGTATGGGCGCGCCCAAGATGCATCAGCCTGACTTCACAGCCGCCAAGGTCAATCGACATGGACGAGGCAATTGTCATGCTGGGAACGACCGGGGGCGTACCGTGCGGCAACCCGCCAAACACGTTCTCAAACCGGCTTCTCGCGACCTGAATCTCTTGTTTGCCGCGTGTATCGCTCATCCGACGGGTAAGATCCGACGCGATAATTTCTCCAGGCTCAAACCCGGAAATTCCAGCAGACACGTCTGCATGGAAATGGGTCAGTACGAGGAGTTTTACCGGTTTGTCCGTGACTTCGCGCAGTTTTTCGAGTGCAGTTTGGGAAAGCGCCGGCGTCGGCTGGCCGTCGATGACAAGCACGCCGCGCTCACCGATGACAAACCCGGTATTCGCGCATCCGTCCGACTGGTAGACGTAGCAATTGCGCCCCATTTCCTCGAGCCGGCCGTTCTCGCCGGGAATGGCATCTTTTGTATTTTTGTAGGTTGCCATGACGGCCTCGCTGTTCTGCCGGTCAATGTCCGGCACTCCATCGATCTGTTGGGAATTCATCCCAATAACTGTTGACGGAAAGGGTTCAGGAATCGCACCCGATTCGCAAATTCATGGGCGCCACTTTGTTAACGAATCCTTTCTTATCAACAGAACGCTGTCAATTCCGCCAGCTATCCGATCGAAAATCAGATGGCTGTACAAGACCGGCTCCAAATGTCCTGCAAATAATTCCAAGCACCATCAAAGGGCATTCCATGCTATCGTTATTATGAGTACTTGCTAATGCTGGAAGGTGGCCGGAAAACGGCAAACTTCTTCTCATATTGTTTGATCTGCACGATAGCCTGACGAGCCTTTGCGAACCTGATGCCGACCTCCCCCTCACGTTCACCGAACCAGTGCGACCGGCCGTTGCTAAAGCTGAGCCGGTTCTTGCCCTATCAGCTCAATCATCTTGCCGAGACCGTGAGCCGGTCTTTTTCTCAGGTCTATTCGGACCGTTTTGGCATCGGCATTCCGGAATGGCGGGTCACCGCGACGCTGGGCGAACATGGTCAGATGACCGCGCGCGATGTTGGCAAGGCGACTTCGATGCACAAGACAAAAGTGAGCCGTGCAGTGGCAGGTCTTGAGACCAAGGGCTATTTGCTGAGAACGAGGAAGGATACGGACCAGCGCGAACAGGCGCTCCAGCTCACCGACGCCGGCAAGGCCATGTATGAAGAAATTGTTCCGCTGGCCAACGCCTATAGCAACCAGTTGCAAGACGCTCTGTCCGAAGACCAGAAGGCCCAGCTCGAAGATATTTTCGCCCGGCTTCAGGCCGCGGCAGAAAACCTTCCGGGAGGCTCCGGAAACCCGGCCTGACAACGGCTCGCATTAACCTCACGTCATAGCTTTCGTTGCTATTGTCCGGCTTTACGGCAATGATGCCGGCATCCAGGTTGAAGCGGATGGCGCGGGGATTGGGCGCTGCAGGGGACAAGTAATGAGACTGCGCTTTAACGCAAAGTCTACGGTGTGTATTGCGTTTGCCTATATGAGCGCTGCTCTAGCGCTTGCAGGCGCCCCTGCACATGCTGCTTCCTGTTCCGCTCTTCAATCCGAACTCCGCCAGCTTGAAAAATCTGCGGGAAAAGCTTCCCCGGCGGCTCAAAAATGGCTTACCGCGAAACGCCAGCAAAGCGCTGCAATCAAGGCGGCCGAGCGGGATGCCCGCCATTTCGACTGCCCATCAGCGGGCGGCGCCAAATGCGACAGCCTTTCCGACAAGATCAGCCGTATGCGCAATAACCTGGCCGCGATTGAACGGCAAATCGCGAAGTCGGGCGGCAGCTCCGGTTCCGGAAAGCGGTTGCGTCAGGTGCGTGCGGCTATTGCAAAACAAAACTGCAATTCCAGCGGAACCACTCGTCAGGCAGAGAGCGGACCGGACGGATCGCAGACAAGCCCGAGATCCCTCCTTGCCCGCCTGTTCAATCCGCAGCCCCGCGTGGAACTGGCAGCGGCCGATCCACAGGAACAAACGGCTGTGCGCAAGCGCCGATCTGCGGGCGCCGCGAGTTCTAAAGTGCGGTTGCCCTCAGGGGGAACGTTCCGAACGCTCTGCGTGCGCACATGCGACGGATATTTCTTTCCCGTCAGCTTTTCGACGGGCAAGAGCCAGTTTGCCAATGATGCCGCACGGTGCTCCGAAATCTGCCCGGCCTCGAACACCGAGCTTTATGTTTATCGCAATCCGGGCGGTGACCAGGCGGACATGATGTCCCTTGCCGGAAGCCTCTATACGGAACAGCCCTTCGCCTACCGGTACAAATCTGAATTTGTGGAAGGGTGCAGTTGCCGCCTGCCACGGCAAACGGGCAGCCAGTCCAGATGGACAGAGGTGAGCGGCAGTGCCTCGGGAAGCAACCGGATCTTCTTCACCGATATCAGCCAGGGGCTGCCACGCCGATCCCTGCAGCTGAGCCGGGGGCGTACGGTCGGCGCAGAAAACGATACCTCGTCTCCCCTGGCCCGCGCGCCCTTGATGCGGGACCAGCTTCCGGCCTACGCGGATCCGGATACCCTGATCAATCTTGAAAAGGGATTTAAAGCATCCGCCCGGCTTGAACCTGTGATGCTGCGGCTAACGCCCGCTTCTGCGCAAGTGGCGGATGCATCCTCAGGCGGATTGCCCTTGCTTGGCAACCGGTACGGAAAAAACCGGGAAGAAGAGGTCGCCGGGTCTCCGGTGTTCAAATCAGATGACCCGGGCTTCCGTCCAGCTCCCGACAGGGACATCCCTGTCAGGGTAGTCGGTCCAGAATTTTTTGTCGCCCAATAAGCGGCAGAAGGTCTTTCATGTCCGGACCATGATCGAGACCGGTCAAAACCCGGCGCAGCGGCATGAAAAGCCCCCGCCCCTTCCTGCCTGTTTCAGCCTTCAGGGCCGAGGTCCAGGCGCCCCAGGTCTCTGCGGACACATCGCCTTCGGGAAAAAAGGCCTTGGCTTGCGCGATAAACTCCCGGTCATCGTCTTCAACGCGGCTCTGCACCGGGCCCTCGACAATCTCCCAATAGCCCCTGGCATCGGAGACCAGCTCGCAATTCCCGCGAATAGCCTCCCAAAACGCCGCGCCGCCGCCAATACCAAGATCCTTCAACCGGTCAGAAGCCACCTCGAACGGCATGTCGTGGACCAGACGCGCGTTCAGGACTTTCAGTTCTTCCGGGTCAAACTTGGCGGATGAACGCGACACGCTCGTCAGATCGAACTTTTCGACCAGAGCATCCATGGTCGGCAGAGCTTCAACGGCCTTGCTCGTGCCGGTCAAAACAGCAAGCGAGCACACGGACATTGGCTCCAGGCCGGTCTCCCGCAAAGACCCGATGGACAGGGCGCCCTTGCGTTTGGACAGCCCTTCCCCGTCAACCGTCGTCAGCAGATTGTGGTGGCCGAAAATTGGAACTTTCGCCCCGAGCGCTTCAAAAATGGCAAACTGCACGCCCGTATTCGAAACGTGGTCTTCACCGCGGATGATATGTGTGATGCCCATAGCAATATCGTCGACGATCGACGCAAATGTGTAGAGATAGGTGCCGTCCGAGAGGATCAGCACCGGATCGGGCATGGAAGCCAGATCCACGGTTTGCTGGCCCCGGCAAAGGTCCTCCCAGGTCACCTCGGTACGCTGTGTCGAAAACGGATCGCCTTGGTGGTTCGGCAGGACGAACCGCCAATGCGGCTTGCGGCCTTCCGTCTCAAATGCCTTTCGCTCGTCTTCGGTCTGCTTCAACCCGGCTCGGTCATAAACCGGCGGACGGCCAAGGGCCCGCTGACGGGAGCGCCGGCGTTCCAGTTCTTCCGGTGTTTCGTAACAGGGATAAAGCAGCCCGGCGTCTTTAAGCGTCTGCGCAGCTGCGTCATAGCTTGCGATCCGCTCCGACTGGCGCTCGATTGTGTCGGGCTGGATGCCAAGCCACCGCAAGTCCTGCTCGATGGAATCGGCATACTCCTGTTTTGAGCGTTCGGTATCTGTGTCGTCGAAACGCAGGACAAAACGCCCGCCGTTTTTCTTGGCAAAAAGCCAGTTATAGAGAGCCGGGCGGCTGTTGCCGATGTGAATGTGGCCGGTCGGCGACGGCGCGAAGCGTACTGTAATGGTCATGGCGCTTCAGTTAGCTTGAGACATGGAAGCGGGCAAGCGCAAATTGAGGCCATGCCTCAGCTTTGTTCCCGGTCACGGTAAACGCGAGCCGCCCCTGTAAGAACAAAACAGAACACCAGACAATAGGCACCCATACCCATCACCTGCAAATCGAATGGCACACTATTATCGATCAGCCATCCAACAGCGCCGGGCCCAGCGGCAGACGCAAATACCATCAGCGAAAATGCAACAGCGCGAATGGCACCAAGATAACGGGTGCCGTAAACCTCTGGCCAAAGTGCACCAACGAGGGTCCCGTTAAAACCATTGGAGACACCGACAAGGCCCATGAAAATAAATGCTGCGACCGGCAGATGAACTGTGGCCAACACCGCGCAGGCAACAGTTAGAGGGAGCAGTGTAAAAGGCAGAAGATGGCGGGCGGAGTATCTGTCGATGAGCGGCCCTATGGTCAGCGACGCACAGACGACACCTGCGGCCATTACCAGAAAGGCGCCTGCGAACAATTCCAGGCTCCAGCCGCGAAGTTCGACCAGATAGACCTGATGAAAGAAGATCGCCGTTCCGATGCAGGCAGGCGCATTGATACCGGCAGAAACAAGCCAAAAAACGGGATCACGCAGCACCTCGGCCCGTGTCCATTGGCGGCCTTCCGGCTTTGCTGAAGCGGTTTCAGACGCAGATGCGATCCGGTCCTTTGCCAGCAGAACAGCTAGGATCGGCAAGCAAAGCAGCAAAAGGACGCCCGCAGAAACCGTCCAGGCGCCGCGCCAGCCTACATAACCACTCAGAAGGACAAACAGGATCGGAAACAACGCCTCGGCAGTTGGAAAGCCGAGCATCGCGACGGAGACGGCGCGGCCCCTTTGCGCAGAAAACCATCGGCCGGCCGCCGTGATGGATGTGTGGGTCAACATGCCCTGCCCGCACAAGCGCAGGCCGAAGAACGCAAGCCCCACCATCCAGACGGCCGCCGTGGTTGCCATCAATAAACAGGACAGCGCGAGGGAACTGATAACGATCACAGCAATCCGGCGGACCGGGAAGTAATCAAGGCTCTTGCCGACATAAGAGAGCGAAAACGCACTGGCCAGGGTGGCGACCATATAGATAAGACCGAGCTCACCATGGCTAAGACCGAATTCCGCCCGGATATCGCCTGCAGACAGGGCGATAAAGAATGTCTGTCCAAATCCGGAGAAGACCGCGAGCAGATAGCTTGCGGAAAGCCAGCGGGCATTGTCGCGCAGAAAGCCTAAATAGGTCATGGAAGTGTCCCGTCCGGCCTGCCGCGCAATGTGTTAGGAACGATCACGAAAGCGGTTGGTGATCGGATACCGGCGGTCCTTGCCGAAATTGCGCTCAGTGATTTTCACGCCCGGTGGGGCTTGGCGGCGTTTGTATTCAGCAATGTACAACAGATGCTCGATCCTGTGGATCAGATCCCGGCTGTGGCCCCGCTTTTCGATCTCACCGACCGACATCTCCTCTTCGACCAGACATTCCAGAATGTCGTCGAGCACGTCGTAGGGCGGGAGCGAATCCTGGTCTGTCTGGTTTTCGCGCAGCTCTGCCGTTGGCACCTTTGTGATGATGTTGGACGGGATCACCTCGCCCTTGGGGCCGAGAAGGCCTTCAGGCTGGTTCCGGTTCCGCCAGTCAGCCAGGTGGTAAACCTGCGTCTTGTAGAGATCCTTGATCGGATTGTAGCCGCCATTCATGTCGCCATAGAGCGTTGCATAACCGACCGACATTTCTGACTTGTTGCCTGTGGTCATCACCATCTTGCCGAACTTATTGGAGACCGCCATCAATATGACCCCACGGGTCCGCGACTGAAGATTTTCTTCCGTCGTGTCCTCGTTCGTACCCTTGAACATGCCGGAAAGCGCGGACAGGAAGCCTTCAACGGGCTCCGCCACCGGCACGGTGTCATAGCGTATGCCAAGCGCCTTTGCGCAATCGGCTGCGTCCTGAATGCTCTCCTCCGACGTGTACCGGTAGGGCAGCATGATGGCATGGACCTGGTCAGCCCCGAGCGCATCAACGGCCATCGCTGCGCAAATTGCTGAGTCGATCCCGCCCGACAGGCCAAGCACAACCCCGGGAAAACCGTTCTTGTTCACATAGTCGCCAAGCCCCATGACGCAGGCCCGCCAATTGGCCTCATCCAGGTCAGGCAGTTTGTCCATTGGACCGTTTTCACAGACCCAGGTCTCTCCATCCCGTTTCCAGTCTGAAACGGCAAGGCTGGTCGCGAATTGCGGCATCTGCAGGGCCAGCGACCGGTCGGCCTGGAGCGCGAACGATCCACCATCAAAAACCAACTCATCCTGCCCGCCTACCTGATTGCAGTAAACCAGCGGCAGATTGGTCTGCACAACACGGGCAACAACGACCTGCAGTCTTTCTTCCGCGCGGTTCTCCCAGTATGGGGAGCCGTTTGGAACCAGCAGCAGTTCGGCGCCGGTTTCTTCCAGGCACTCACAAACTTCGTCGTTCCAGATATCCTCGCAGATCGGGATACCAATCCGCACGCCCCTGAAATCAACCGGTCCCGGCAACGGGCCCGCCGCAAAGACGCGCTTTTCGTCAAAAACACTGTAGTTCGGCAGGTCGTATTTATAGCGAACGGATTGGATCTTGCCCTGGTCGAGCAGCAAGGCCGCATTGTAGACCCGGCCATCATCGCCCTTGTAAGGGGTGCCAATGATCACCCCCGGACCGCCATCGGCCGTTTCCAAGGCCAGTTGTTCGGCCGCTTCCATGCATTTGCGGACAAATGCGGGCTTTAGAACCAGATCTTCCGGAAGATAGCCGGCCAAAACAAGCTCTGATGTGAGAAGTAGGTCCGCACCCTTCCGAGCGGCTTCCTCTCGGGCCGCCCTGACAAGGCTCAAATTGCCGGTCACATCACCAACTGTTGGATTGAGTTGGGCCACAGCCAAACGGAAACGGTCTGAAATCATGAGGATAATCCGGGAATAGTTGCTACCCGATGGTGTAGCGGCCCGGCCGTGCGCTTGCAATCGGACATTTCGACTGCCCCCGGCTCGAGCATCGGGTGTTTAGTTAGAAACGCCCAAAGATGATCGCCCAGTTAATAACCGAGCATCTTTGGGCGGCGTATTTATCCCGATTAACCGCCCGCTAACCTAGAAGCGTTACCCGCTCGCGCGAAACAACAGATGGCGGATTACAAAAGCGCGAGCGCTTGCGCCGGATCAGGCTGGTCTTTCGGAGCCATGCCGGACAGATCGGTTATGTCTAGGCTACGCGTTTTCTGGTCACCTGGCCCCATGATCCCCGTGCTTGGGCCCTCAACTTGCTGGCGCTGAAGAATGTCGCACATGTGTTTGTAAAGGATGGCGGGCGCGATCGGCTTGGCCACAAATCCATGAATGCCGATCCCTATCGCCTCCAGAATAGTGGTCCGTTTGGCATGTGCGGTGATTACAAGGACCGGCATCGTGCAGATGAGCGGGTCACGGTCACCGCGCAAGATCTTCAGAAATTCGTTTCCGCCGAAGGGTTGCATGGCCCAATCGCAAAGCACGATATCCGGCTTCCGGTCGACAACCAATTCCAACGCCTCTGCGCCGTCGGACGCCTCATAAATTGCCCGGATTCCGAAGCCAGACAAGACCGACCGCAGAATTGAACGCATGTGAGGATTGTCCTCTGCAACGAGGCAGGACACCCTCGACAGATCCCATAACTCACGCAACGTAATCAGTTCCTTACGAACAGTTCCTCAACTCATTTAGGCATGCGCTTTTTGGGTTAATGCACCCTTACGGTTTGCCGGAATTTGAATCAATTGTTATGCAAAACGACAAGAGGGCGGCAAAAGCCGCCCTCAAGGTTAATGCGTGGTTTTCGAATTCGCGGATTACGCGCTGGCAGCCAGCGGCTCGCTTTGCCGGTCGTCACGTTCCTTCTTGAGATTTTCCGCAATCAGGAAAGCCAACTCAAGCGCCTGATCCGCGTTCAAACGCGGGTCGCAGTGGGTGTGGTACCGGTCACCGAGCTGCTCCTCGGTCAGCGCCCGGGCACCGCCCGTGCATTCTGTCACGTTGCGGCCGGTCATTTCCACATGGACGCCACCCGGATGGGTGCCTTCCGCACGGTGGACCGCAAAGAACGCCTCGACTTCCCGCAAGATCCGGTCGAACGGACGGGTTTTGTAACCGCCTGCCGAAATGGTGTTGCCATGCATCGGATCGCAGGACCAAACCACGGACTTTCCTTCGCGTTCAATCGCGCGCACCAGCTGGGGCAGATGGTCAAAGACTTTGTCGGCGCCAAACCGCGCGATCAGGGTCAGGCGACCCGGTTCATTGTCCGGATTCAGAATGTCGACCAGCTCCAGCAAACCATCCGGCGTCAGGGACGGACCACACTTCAAGCCAATCGGGTTCTTGATGCCCCGGAAGAATTCGACATGCGCATGGTCGGGCTGACGGGTCCGGTCGCCGATCCACAGCATGTGGCCAGAGGTTGCGTACCAATCGCCGGACGTGGAATCGACGCGGGTCAGCGATTCTTCATACCCCAGAAGCAGCGCTTCGTGGCTGGTGAAGAAATCAGTTCCCCGGAGCTGGGGAACGCTGTCCCGGGTGATGCCGCACGCACGCATGAAGGACAGGGATTCACTGATCCGGTCCGCCAGCTCCTTGTAACGGTGGCCTTGAGGGCTGTCGGAGATGAAACCGAGCATCCATTGATGCACCTGATCCAAATTCGCAAAACCGCCTTGGGAGAAGGCTCTCAGGAGATTCAGCGTCGCAGCGGATTGCCGGTAGGCCATGGCCATCCGGTTCGGATCCGGAATACGGCTTTCCGGTGTGAAGTTGATGTCGTTGATGATGTCACCACGGTAGCTCGGCAGCTCCACATCATCCTTTTTCTCGATGTTGGACGACCGCGGTTTTGCGAACTGGCCGGCGATCCGGCCAACCTTCACCACCGGCTGCGATGCAGCATAGGTGAGAACCACCGCCATCTGCAGGAACACACGGAAGAAATCCCGGATGTGGTCAGGATGGTGTTCGGCGAAGCTTTCGGCGCAGTCACCGCCCTGCAGCAGGAAACCATTTCCCTTCGCAACTTCGGCCAGCTGGTTTTTCAGCGCTCTGGCCTCACCTGCAAATACGAGCGGCGGATAAGTCGACAGGCGATGTTCCACATCCGCCAAAGCCTCTTGATCCGGGTATTCCGGCACCTGCAAGATCGGCAAGGATCTCCAGCCGTCCGGGCTCCACTTTTCCGCCATTGTCATTCTCCTCGTCGGGACCCGGTGGTCCCTTTGCTTCTCTTATGCCTCAACCCAAGGAACTTTCTTGCTTGGCGCACGGGTTTGAGGACGCAATCGTGCGGCCTTATACACCTGTCGGACGGGCTTGGCCACTTCCGATCTGACGCAAAGTTTTCTGTATTCTTGATCTTAATTCATCGATCATTCCGATTAAACACGCCCAATGACGGGTAAGGCCGGGGTCCTTTAAACAGAACCGCTTGAGCAAGATCATGGTGGATGGCCAATCGCGCGGTCATGCTGGCCGTCACGAAGGGACGATCAGCCATGCACCGGCAAGACTTGGAGCACAGCCACAAGCCGTCAGATATTGCGACCCGCTTGGCCAAAGGGCCCACGACCAGCTACCTTCGTGACTGGGTCTATGGAGGTATCGATGGTGCCGTCACGACATTTGCCATTGTCGCCGGATCCGCAGGTGCCGGGCTTTCTTCGACCGTGATCCTCATCCTCGGAATTGCCAATCTTTTGGCAGACGGCTTTTCAATGGCTGCGGCTAACTACACCGGCTCCAAATCGGAGAACGAAGACATTGCCCGCCTGCGGGCAATCGAGGAAAAACACATTGCCTTGGAGCCCGATGGCGAACGGGAAGAAATCAGGCAGATTTTCAAGGCCAAGGGCTTTAGCGGCAAAGACCTTGATGAAATCGTCCGTCTCGTGGCGTCAAACAGGACCATGTGGATTGAAACCATGCTGCAGGGCGAATACGGCATTGCCGGAGATACACGCGATCCGATGAAAGCCGCCGGATACACATTCTGCGCATTTGTCCTGTTCGGCGCCTTGCCGCTTCTGCCCTTTTTGCTGGCATTCGGCAGCGACGTAATTGTCGCGACGCTGCTTACAGCCTTGGCGTTTTTTGCCATTGGCTCGGTCCGGGCCCGCTGGTCAGAGCGGTTTTGGATCCTTTGCGGACTTGAAACCGTGGCCATCGGCATGACTGCGGCCGCGATTGCCTACGCAGCCGGGCACGGGTTGCAGGTGCTGCTAACGTGACCGGTCACCTACGTCGGATCGACATAGGTCAGGTTCAGTGGTTCGAGCATGTCATCAATGAGAGCTTCGAGGTCCCGTTCAAGCCTGACTGCGCGCGGATAATGGGGCGTTGAGCGATCGTTCAGAACAGGCACGTGCCAGCCGTCTGTCGTTTGCAGGAAATGACGGATCCCAGCCTCGCCCCAGATCTGGAAGAAGCCCGCAAGAACGCAATCCAGATAGGTCTGGAGTATGGGATGCACCTGACACCCCCAGCGCTCATTCTCCAGTGTTGCCTTGAACAAGAACAGATCGTCCGGACCCGGTTTCTTCTCCGCCTCGCACCGGAAATCCTGAGCAATTTCTGAGATCTTTTCATACCGGCTTTCGCGCTTTTCGAGCGCCCCCATGCGGGATGGCTGCTCCCGGGTCATCACGCCCCAGATTTCGGCTCCCGGTTGACGCCGGACACTCAGAGCACACCGGCCCTGGCCGTTCTCCCACATTCCACAAAAACGCCATTCGCGCACCCAGCCGGACAGCCGGCCAGGAATGATCTCAGCCCCTGCTGGAACCGTTGACGCGTTGACGAGGGAACCATATCCAAAATAAGTGATAGTCATCGTGAGTTTGTTCGACTCTCTTTCCCACCGAACCGGTTTTGAGGAGCAGCAATGATCGTTCCGTCCCTATCTGAGCGCGATATTTCGACCATGCGCGAAGATACGCCCGGTGTAAGCCAGCGCATCCACTTTAACAATGCCGGCACGGGGCTTGCCCTTGCTCCTGTCCTTGACGCGGTCAAAAACCATCTTGATCTTGAAGCACGGATCGGCGGCTATGAGGCTGCGGCAGCGGCTCAATCCGGGCTCGATGCATTTTATACCGGGCTTGCTGCTCTGATCGGCTGCCGCCCGCATGAAATCGCATATGTGGAAAATGCGACGCGCGCCTGGGACATGGCCTTTTACGGGATCGACTTCCGGGAGGGCGACCGGATCATAACCGGGCGAGCCGAATATGTGTCCAACTATGTCGCGTTCTTGCAGATGAAGGCCCGCAAGGGGATCGAAATCGACCTCATAGAAGACGACGAGCACGGCCAGATCGACCTCACGGCCCTTCAAGCTGCAATCGGGCCCAAGACGCGGCTCATTGCTCTTACCCACATCCCAACCTTCTCCGGCCTTATCAATCCGGCCGAGGAAGTCGGGGCTATCGCGGCGAAAGCTGCAGTTCTCTATCTACTGGATGCTTGCCAGTCGGCGGGTCAGATCCCGCTCAACGTTGCGGAAATCGGATGCCACATCCTGTCTGGCACCGGCCGGAAGTACCTTCGCGGTCCGCGTGGAACGGGATTTTTGTATGTGAGTGATGCGGCGTTGGACCAAATCGAACCGCCATTCGTCGACCTTCAGGCAACAAAGTGGCTTGATGAAAACACCTACGACCTGGTCCCCCACGCAAAGCGGTTTGAAAACTGGGAACGATATGTCGCCGGCCAGATCGGGTTGGGCGTTGCAACCCGCTACGCCATCGGATTTGGCATGGACCGGATTGGCAAACGTGTCTGCGAGCTTGGCGCTCAGTTGCGCGCGGAACTCTCAAAGGTCTCCAAGGTCACGTTGCATGACAAGGGCAAGAACAAGGGCGGCATCGTAACCTTCACCGTTGATGGCGAGACGCCCGCCCAAACTCAGCAACGCTTATCGGCTCACAACATGAACGTATCAGTCAGTTCCGCAAGTTCCGCCCGCATCGACCTGCCTGCGCGGGGCCTTGACGCTTTGGTGCGTGCATCTGTCCACGCCTTCAACACTGAAGATGAGATCACGCGCTTTATGAAGACTGCCGGAACCTTGCCCTAATCTGGAAAAATTGCGGCAATAAGCGCACGGGCTGTTAAATATCCGAGGGTACATAAGGAGACGGAAACCTATCGGGGACGTCTCATTGCGGACCAGACCAACACTTGCTGCAACTACAGCTTACGGCACAAGTTCGACGGCGGGCCGTCGCATAAAGGTCTGGATCTATGGCCTGGCCGCGCTCTTGATCTTTCTTTCGACCGCATCCCTCATGTTTATCGCGCATCTGGCATGGCGCGAGGCCGACCGGCAAGCGCTTGAAAGCGAGCAACTGCGGTTTGGCAACGCTCTGGCGGAAAACCACCGGCAAATTGCACGCGATCAGATCGAGTTGGTCCAATGGGACCCTTCATTTGCCGCCGTAACGGCGCCTATCGACCAGGATTTCATTAAAGATGAACTTGTCGAGGATCTGTGGGAAGACTTTGGCCTGCCCCGGACGTTTATCGTAGACCCGGCCGGTAGCCTGATTGCCGGGGCAATTGAAAACCGGGTGTCGTTTTCCGAAGCTGATCAGCCCCCAAGGCCTTTGCTGGTGGACTTGGCCGAGCAGACCCGGGCTGCATTTATAGAAAAGCAGCGTACTTCCGGTTCGATTTTTGCCGAATGGTATCTGCCGCATGATGCCCTGATTGACGTTTCCATGTCTGCTTTCGCAATCGTGGACGGACAACCGGCAATCGTGAGTACGATGCCGATACTGCCGGACGAGGGACTCGTTCAACTGGATGGTCCCTACCCGTCAATCCTTATCAATGCGGTCTATCTGGACGATGACTGGCTGCAGGACGTCAACAGTCAGCTGGCGTTCAACGACTTCCGATTCACCGAGGGGCCGCCGGAAAAACGGCAACCGTACCATTATGTTGTCGCGTCCGCGGATGGATCGGCCGTTGGCTACTTCCGGTGGGACCATTCCAAGCCTGGACGGAACATCTGGTATGCGGCCTTGCCACTGGTGTTGCTCATCACAGCGATCATTGCCGTGGTCTCGATAGCCATTGCCAATAAGATCAGCCGCCTATCGGCGTCTCTTGAAGAAAGCGAGCGCAAAAATCGTCATTTTGCCCGGCATGATGCGCTGACGGGTCTCCCAAACCGGCACCATTTTTCCGATTGCCTCTCCTATGCGCTCGATGCCCAGCCGGAGAAGGGCTTTGCGGTCATGGCTTGCGACCTGGACAAGTTCAAGCCGGTCAACGACACATACGGCCACGAAGCCGGTGACAGGGTCTTGTGCGAGGTCGCAGATCGCCTTCAGGCGCTGATGGGCAAGGCCGGTGTTGTCAGCCGAATTGGCGGCGACGAGTTTGTGATCCTGATTACTGCCTTTAGCGATGCGGCCACCTTGAAAACAGTGGCGGACAAGATCCTCAATTCTATTGCCCGGCCAATCGACATTGGAGCCGAAAAGACAGTCATGATCGGCATGAGTATCGGAATTGCACAAGCGCCTGCTCATGGCACAGGCGAAACGGAACTGATCCGCAGTGCTGATACAGCGCTATACACCGCCAAACAGCGGGGGCGGAACATGTGTGTGTTTGCCGGGTCCGGGCAGCTGGAAGCGGCCCAAGACACACAAGCAGAGAACGTACACAAGCTCAAGCAACAACAATAGATTGCGCATTTTCATTTAATGCAACTTATGACCATGTCATAAATACTAGTCTCTTTTCCCGCCTCTATTTGATCAAACGCACCGACCATTAATACATTACGCAGTATCATGGCTGCGTATACGAGCCTTTGCGCGCGAAGGACGATCATTAACAACGAGCTGAGATTTGACCGAGTTCAGGCGTCGACACACGGACCAGCCTATTAAGGCGCCGCGCCAGCAAATTTCCCGTTTGGCCTTTGCTCTTGCTGGACTGCTGATTGCGGTCACGGCAGCGTCTCTTCTTTTTGTAGGCTATATCGCCTCTGAAGAATCGACCCGCCAGGCGATCTCCAACGAAGAACGCCTATTCCGCAGCGCGTTGAACGAACGCTTGCGGGCGCTCGTGCGCGAACAAATCGGAACCGCTTACTCAGATGAAACCGTGGCCAAGGCCGTGCGCAGCTTTGATCCGGCCTATGCGCGGACGACTTTCGATACGCTCTGGTCGAACTACCGGCACAGCAAGGTTCTTCTGGTTTCCGGCGACGATGAAATTCTTGCAGAATCGTTTGAGGATTACACGCACATCACACGCCGCCCCTTGAGCGAAACGCCGGAACTGGAGCAGGTGATAAAGGAGGCGCAGGCTCTTTACATGTCCAACCGGGTCCGGGTGCCTGGAGGCTATGGCCATCGTTCTCTCCAGGGACTGGATCCGTCAGAATTCGCCGTCATGGGCTTCCTGCGGATTGACGGAAAGCCAGCCCTTTTTGGCGCCATGCCGGTCATGCCGGATCAGTATGAAACGACCTTGCCCGACGGGATGCCCACCGTTTTGCTGTCAGCCGATTTCATCGATGAATCGCTTCTGCGCCGTTTGAATGCCCAACTCGACTTTTCAGCCCTGCGGTTTGAATTGCGCGCCGCCATGCCTGAGGACGGCCCCTTTCATATGATCTACACAAACCGTGGCACCGCATTAGGGTCGTTCCGCTGGGACAGCCAAACCGTAACCACATCGATCTGGCCGACGGTTATTCCGGTGATCGCGATCTTGAGTGCAGCCCTGGCGGCCCTGGCCTTCGGGATTGCCTGGCGCATTGGACAGTTGACGACTTCCTTGCAAATCAGCGAACGCCAAAACCGTTTTCTGGCGCTCCACGATACCTTGTCGGGCCTTGCGAACCGGCTTCAATTCAACCGGGTTCTGGAAAGCTCCTGCAATTCGCTTCCCGGCAGCCCTTTTGCCGTACTCCACTGCGACTTGGACAAGTTCAAGGCCGTGAACGACACCTATGGCCATGCGGCGGGTGACCAAGTCATCAAGACGATGGCTGACCGGCTAACGGAAGCGGTTGGTTCGCCGGGTTTGGTTTGCCGGATTGGCGGCGACGAGTTCATGATCATCTACCGTGCTTCGGTTGAGCGCAGAAAGCTTGACCATCTCTGCATCACGATGATCGCAATGGCCGTAAAGCCAATCGAAGTCGGCGATGGAAACAGGGCCCATGTCGGATTGAGTATCGGTATAGCCTTGGCACCGGATGACGCCATCAGCCCGGAAGAACTGGTCGCACACTCGGACTCAGCCCTCTATCACGCCAAGAAGATGGGCCGGGGCCGTCATGCTTTCTATGCGGATTTGCCCGGTGATACCTTCCTCGCAGCCGATGAGGAGAATAGTCCCCCCACCCCGTCTGTTGCAAAAGTCTCCAAGGCTGTCTAGCTACCCGCGCAGCAAACCAGTACCTGAAAAATCCTTAGAGCTCTTGGGCGACTGAGGCGGTCCGGCCAATCGGTTGCCGATCAGCCGGACAGGGTTCATCTTCGGACCCATCATCACATTGTTGTGGACGGACCGAAAGAAACGGACAGCCTTAGCCGCGAAGACGCTCTGTCGGCTCACGCATCGTGACAAGCTCTTCTGCCGCGGTCGGATGAACAGCAATGGTCCGATCAAAGTCGGCTTTTGTCGCCCCCATTTGCAAGGTGATCCCGAGGATCTGGGCAAGCTCACCGGCATCGGGTCCAACGACATGGACACCCAGCACCTTCTGCGTATCGGCATCGACAATCATCTTCATCAGCATTTTTTCGTCACGGCCGGACAGCGTATGCTTCATTGGACGGAAACTTGACTTGTAGATGTCAAGGTTCGGCGTCTTTTCGAGTGCCTGCTCCTGGGTCAACCCAACCGTCCCAAGCTCCGGCTGTGAGAACACCGCAGTTGCAATCAAGCTGTGGTCGACTGTCCAAGGCTTGTTACCGAATACAGTGTCGGCGAACGCGTGGCCTTCGCGGATGGCAACGGGTGTCAGGTTGGCACGGTTGGTCACGTCACCAACTGCGTAAATCGAGTCGACGTTGGTCTTAGAGTCTGCCGACACCTTGATGGCGCCGATGCCGTCCATCTCCACACCCGCCTTTTCAAGGCCGAGTTCGCGCGTATGCGGGTTTCTGCCGATTGCAAACATGATCTGGTCCGCCTCAAGGCTTGTTCCGGATTTTGTATGCCCGACAAGGCCGCCATCGGCACGCTTTTCAATTTTGTCGAACGTATCGTTCAGGACAAGTTTGATGCCCTTCTTCTCCATCTCCTCACGCACCATGACCCGCAGGTCCATATCAAATCCGCGCAGGATCTCGGGGCCGCGGTAAATCAGCGTCGTGTCAACGCCAAGACCGTTGAAGATGCCGGCAAACTCGACCGCTATATACCCGCCACCGGCAACGACGGCCTTTTGCGGCAGTTCGGAGAGATTGAAGGCCTCATTCGAGGTGATGACGTGCTCACCGCCCGGCAGACTTGTGTCAACATTTGGCGATGCTCCAACCGCAACAAGGATATACTTGGCGGTGATTGTTTGGCCGGTGGACAGGAGACGCACAGTATTCGGCCCCTCTATCACCGCGCGGCTGTCGTGGCTTTCAACCCCTGTCCGGTCAAGATTGCGGCGGTAAAGGCCCTCAAGACGCGTGATCTCCTGGTCCTTGGCGGCTATCAGCTTGTCCCAGGCAAAGTGCCGTTCTCCGACCGTCCAGCCAAAGCCTTCGGCATCTTCAAATTCTTCGGAGAATTTCGAGGCGTAGACAAAGAGTTTCTTCGGGACACATCCGCGGATGACACAGGTGCCGCCATAGCGGAACTCTTCGGCAATTCCAACGCGCGCTCCGTGAGTGGCGGCAATCCGTGCTGCCCGGACACCGCCGGACCCGCCCCCAATGACAAACAGGTCGTAATCGAATTCACTCATTATCGCCTCGCCGGGTCATGCCCTCTAGAGCATCTTTGAGCGTTTAGTTCTAAACGCTCAAAGATGCTCGATCACTTCATATTCGGTCAGCTTTGGCCGGTATATCGGCTCCGACTTATCGCCATCTGACCTAGTCTTCAAAGCAGTTGTTTAAACCGTCCCCCAAGTAAGCGCGGAAACAACATGTACAAGCTGTTGCAGCACATTCGCATTCCGGCTCCCGTGTGATCACGTCTTTTCACAAACAAACGGGCCGCAATTGCGGCCCATTTCCGGCAAGGATCCCCGCAGCCCGAAGCTGCATTGGTGTCCAGCCATAACGCATATGTGACTGGTGCCCGCCTACTGCTCGGACGCCCGCTTCGTCAGCTCTTCGCGAACGATCGCTACCATTTCGGTTCCAAGTGTGTCTTGCCACTCCCGGGCGATCTGAAGCGATTGGCCGGTGATTTGCGGAATGTTGTCACGCAGCTTTACGCCAAGTGGCGTGTTGTAGAATTCGGCGAGCTGAAGCAATTCTTCTTCAGTGAATCTCGCCGCCCACAGCTTGTAAAGCTGAGCATTCAGTTCGGCCCGCTTGGGCGCCAGTTGCAACGCAACTTCCTGGGTTACCGCAACCGCTTCTTCCGCCCTCATCGGGTCGGCCTGAACAAAGGCGTTGGTCGTCTGTTCTGCAAGAAGCGGCAGAATCGCGTCGAAGGGCTCGAGAGCTTTGGACGCGATGGTCACGCTCTTGGCCGCTTCCAGATGGCTTTCAGAGAAAGTCTCTTGTGCTGCAACAGCAGAAGACCAGATCATTCCCAACGCCATCGCTGTGCCGAACGCAACAGACATTTTTCTTTTTGCAAGCTTCATTTTCTTACTCCTAGCCGGTCTCCTCACGAGAAGACCTCAAATTCACGCAGCCGTTTCAGGCAGTATTTCTGCAACGCCGTCTTCACCAGCAACATAGGCTCTCGTTGCAAGGTCGATAAACAAGCCATGGTCGACAACACCCGGAATGGCGGTCAGCTCCATGGCGAGCTCTCTGGCATCCGGGATGTCTTCCAGATGCGCGTCAAGGATCACATGCCCACCATCTGTGACGAAAGCTTGACCATCTTTTTCGCGCAGATGCAGCACATCCGGCAATTCCAGCTTTGACAAAACCGATAGAACAGACCGTCTGGTGGCTTCCAGTCCGAACGGCACCACCTCAATTGGCAAAGGGAATGCTCCGAGCCGGGAAACTGCCTTACTGGAATCCGCAATCACGACCATTTCTTTCGACGCCGCCGCGACAATTTTTTCCCGCAGCAAAGCGCCCCCACCGCCCTTTATGAGGCTCAGATGCGCGTCCAGCTCGTCGGCACCGTCAACCGTAAGATCAAGCTCAGGCTCGTTATCCAAGGTGGTCATAGGAACGCCCAACTCAACGCAAAGCGCATGGGTCCGCTCAGAGGTCGGGACACCGACAACTTGCAGTCCTTCGCTTACTTTGACCGCCAGCGCACGAACGAAGTGCTCCGCCGTCGAACCGGTGCCAATTCCAAGCCGCATACCGGATTTCACATCCTCGGCCGCCCGTTCGGCAGCAAGCTGCTTGAAATGTTCACTCATTCACAACTCCGTTCAGCCATACCGGCTCTAATCTAACCAGGCAGGCCTTCCCCAGAAACCGGACGGGCGGTGCTTAGCATGTCCCATCGGCGCCGGTCCAGAGGCATTGCAGATACTCGGATCGAAACCCTCAGGTTTGCCATGAATCATTTCCGATTAACCATACCTTTAGGAACCGCGTAGCATCTTTAAGTAGGAAGACTCAGGCGGAAAGTTATACCCCGATGAAGCTGCTTAACTTTGGCATCGCGCGCAATCGTTCGCCGGAAGTATCCCCGGATGTGACTGAGCCGAACGTTGAAACCACTGCTCCGGACACTGCGGCTGAGTTGGACACGGGGCGTATGAGCCTTGTTCTGGACAGTCTGGAAGGTGACTTCAAGGTAGCCGCCCGCGCAATCGACACGGCGGCCGAGAAAGTCCAGAATAGGCTGGATTCCCAGATCGAAAAACTCGACAGAATCCGCACGGACACGAAGGCGCTGACCGACCGCTCATCGGCCGCACAAGAAAACGCGTCACATCTTGCCGGCTCGATTGACGAGCTTGCCCGTTCGACCAGCGAAATCGGCAATCAAGTCGGCGTCTCCAATCAGCTTGCGATCCGTGCAAGAGATGTTGCGGACCAAGTCAATCACGGGGTCATGGACCTCAAGTCGGCCATTGACGACATTGCCAATGTTGTCAGCCTCATTTCTGATATCGCGAAGCAAACAAACCTCCTCGCCCTGAACGCGACAATTGAGGCGGCCCGGGCGGGCGAAGCCGGCAAGGGCTTCTCGGTTGTTGCAAGCGAGGTAAAGGCGCTTTCCGTAGAGACCCAATCGGCGACAGAGCAGATCATCGCCAACATCGGCCGGTTGAATGAATCCGCCGAGGACAGTCTTGGTTCCGTTCATCAGATCATCGATGTGATCGGTCAAATCAGGCCCAGTTTCGCCGCTGTCGAAACCGCGGTTCAAACCCAGGTTGAAACCACCGAGCGGATTGGCACGCAGGCACAGGAAACCGCCCAGTTCGTTCAGGATGTCGTTGAAAAAGTGGATGCAATCAGCGCTTCTGCGGCCGATGCCGAGACCGGCGGTACGCTTGCCCGCCAAGCCGGTGAGGAAATGAGCGCCAAGACAAGCGCGTTGCAATCACGCTTTTCCATGATGATCCGGCAAACTGAAATCGGAGACCGGCGCGAAGACGATCGGCTGCCCGCAAAAATCTCGGGCACTCTGACTGTCGGGTCCGTCTCCGCCCCTGTTGAGACACGGGATATCTCCAAAGGCGGGACCCTGATCACCTGTGCCAACAAAAGCCTCATAACAAGCGCAAATGCCAAAGCAGCCATCTCGCTCTCCGGGATGGGCGACACGAAGGTCCGCGTCGTGAACAGGACCGAGGCCGGCTATCACTGCGCTTTCCATGAACCTGGAACCGCCTTCCTGGAGAGCCTTCACCAGAAGATTGGCACAATCGAGAAGAGCCACGCCCGCGAGGTTGAACTGGCCCGCGACGGCGCCAACCGGATCTCAGAAGTAATGGAAAATCTGGTGTCACAGCGGCAGCTTAGCGAAGCGGATCTGTTCGACACCAACTACAGCCCCATTTCAGGAACCGACCCCTTGCAGCTGGAAACCCGGGCACTTTCCAAGCTGGAACAGCTTTTGCCTTCCATCCAGGAAGACATTTTGAAGCATGCGCAAGGGATGGCATTTTGTGCAGCTGTTGACCGGAACGGTTATCTGCCCGTCCATAACCAAGTCTATTCAAAACCCCAACGCCCGGATGATCCCGTTTGGAATGCCGCGAACTGCCGCAATAAGCGCATATTCGATGACCGTGCTGGCCTGAGTGCCGGCCGCAACACCCGCCCCTACCTGATCCAGACCTATGCCCGCGACATGGGCGGTGGCAATATCGTCTGGATGAAGGAAGTTGATGCACCTATCGTCGTACACGGCCGGCATTGGGGTGGTTTCAGAACCGCCTACAAACTCTGATCTTTTTGTTGCGCCGCATAGCAAATCTCTTTAGGCCCAACCTGTCTTTAATAGCCTGAGGGTTTCATGTCTGTCCTCGTTTTTGATCTCGACGGAACCCTGGTTTCGTCGATGAAAGATCTGGTTGCCGCGCTCAATTTTGTTTTGACCCATGCGGGGCACAAGGCCGTGCCGGAAGACAAGGTCCGGAACATGGTCGGTCTTGGCGCGAAGGTACTGATACAGCGCGGTCTCGACTACAACGGCGCTGCCTGGACCGATGAAACAGTCGCATCGCTTTTCGATCACTTCCTCGATTGCTACGCGGACAACAGCACCGTGCACACCCGTCCGTTTGACGGCGTGGTGCCAGCGCTTGAAGCGCTCAAGGCGGACGGATGGAAACTGGCGGTCTGTACCAACAAGGCTGAGCGGCTGACGCTTCCACTGCTGAACAAGCTTGAAATCGATCACTATTTCGACGCCGTAGTGGGCGGCGATACATTCCCGAGCGCAAAGCCCAATGCCGAGCCGCTGCTGGGCGCAATCTCCAGGGCCGGCGGGACGCCTCAGGGCTCCATCATGATCGGCGACAGCCGCCCTGACATCGACGCCGCCAAGAATGCGGGTATTCCGTCAATCGCTGTCGATTTCGGCTATACGACAGTGCCGGTGACCGAACTTGGCGCAGACAAGATCATTTCCCATTTCAATGAGTTGTCTGACGCGATCGACTCGCTGGGTTGAGTGTTCCCAAGACCACACCAACAGCCTCGCTTAAGAACAAATGCCGTACCAGCAGCACCCGTCGCTCAAGGAGGTTTTTTCTAAGCTGCGAGCGGCTGAAACGGGTCCGTCTGGATGCAATCAGCAAAATGCCGAGAAGAAGGCAGAAATTAGATTTGTCAATTTCCAACCCCTGTCAGTTCAGTAGTTCCAAGTGAACATGAACGGACTAGGCACTGGATCAGAAATTTAAATCCCCAAACAATTCGCTGAAACTGCCGAGCCACACTGCAATCAGAACCATGCGCTGGTAGTATCTCTGGAGCGAATCTAACGGGACTTTTGAAGCGATGGCAACAAATCTGAAGCAGATGTCGACACGGGATAAACTCGTTGAAGGCGTAAAACTGCAGGAAGCTGGAGAATACTCCAAAGCTCAAAGATTTTACCGCCAGATTCTCCGGACTGAACCCAAGAATAAGGACGCCCTTCATCTCTTTGGGGTCGCTTACCGCCAGCTTGGAAAGCCGAAGAAGGCTTTGGAATACATCCAGAAAGCAATAGCTGTTGATCCGAACCAGTCGGCATTTTACGCCAATTTGGCAAGGACCATGATGGACTTGGGCACGGACCCTGACAGCCTTCTGGCCGTTACCGAAAAAGCCCTTGTGCTGGATCCCAAGCAAAGGGAGGCGCGGAATATCCGCGCTATTGCACTCGGTCGTCTGGAACGTTTTGAAGAAGCGGAAAACATCCTCCAAGTTCTTGTAGTCGAATACCCGAACGACATTGACGCTTATCAAAACTTCGGCCAGTTACTGCTTGATGCAAAGCGTCCGGAGCACGCAGTAAATTTTTATTTTAAGGCGGTCATGCTCGCGCCAGATGACCCGAAAAACTATATTTTGCGGGCAAGGTGCCGTCTTCAGACCAAAGAATACGAGCGCTCGCAATATGAACTTTCAGAAGCACTCGAGCGCTTCCCCGACAATGCAGATGTGCTTCATGAAGCTGCACGGCTTCTTTTTTCAATGAATGAAACCAACAAAGGCATTTCATTTGCCCGGCAAGCCCTGGCGCAGGACCCTAAAGATGCTCACAAATGCGTCACGCTTGGCGTATTGCTATTGATGGATGGGCAAAGCAAGGACGCACTTAAGACCTTGCAAGAGGCAGAACGATTGTTTCCCGGCAAAAATCCGTCAATCGAATGGAACCAATCTCTTGCATATCTTGCGGTCGGTGACTTGGCCAATGGCTGGAAACGGCATCCAGCCCGAAGAGATGACCCAGCCTCTCTCGTTACACGCCGCACATTCGAAAAACCTCTTTGGAAGGGTGAAGACCTAAAAGACAAAACAATTCTCATTTGGACGGATCAGGGACTTGGAGATGCGCTTAAGAGCGGAACAATGCTTCCTGATCTGGAAGAGCGCGCAGGCAAGATAATTGTTGAAGCCTCGCCGAAAGCTATGAGGGTTATGAAACAGACCTTTCCAAAAATTATTTTTAGAAATCCAACAATGGATAAAGAAAAACATGCCACTGCGGACGATTATGACTATCATGCCAACATAACCGATATTGCAGAGATATTTCGACCAACAATTGACTCGTTCAAATTGAGCAGCTGGCCAGTTTACAACTTCGATCTGCAAAAGGCCCGAGACTATCTGCAACGTCTTACCGGACATGATGCCAAGCCCGTCATCGGATTTTCATGGCGTTCCCGAAATCTTGCCGCCAATCGTGCCCGCTATTACCTGTCAGCGCCGAATTTTGCACCGATCTTGGCCTCCCGCGACGCAATTTTCGTCAACCTGCAATACAAGGCAATCGATAAGGAAATCCAGTTTTTCAAGACCAATTTCCCAGAACAGTTTCATAACTTCGACGATGTTGATTTGTTTGACGATCTCATAAGCGCGGGCTCACTCACAGCGTGTTGTGATTT
This sequence comes from Roseibium denhamense, assembly GCF_009711415.1. Lineage (GTDB taxonomy): Bacteria > Pseudomonadota > Alphaproteobacteria > Rhizobiales > Stappiaceae > Roseibium > Roseibium denhamense. The sequence goes on along the minus strand of NZ_SMLZ01000102.1, from coordinate 28,753 downwards.
TGTCGTCTCGGCAAATACCAGCGTTGCCGACATGGCCGGAATTCTCGATATCCCGTCCATCCGTTTCGGCCAGCAGGAGCCTCCCCTTCTATTGGGGCAAAATAATCCGCCCTGGTATCCCTCGATGACCTATATGCACCCTTACACGGACCGACCATGCGCCGACTTTGTGCCGGAGATCATCGCTGAACTTGACCGGCAACTTGAAAACTGGACGCCGGAGCGGCGCAACCAGCGGCTTGGGTTATAGCCCTCGCTTTGGCATACTGGTATAGAATTCCCTTCGGAGGGAGGTTGATCAAGCTGGCTTCTTGGCAATTGCAACCAGGGTATCAGTCGCGTCGATCCGGTTGAGCGCCGCCTCATAGGCTTCAGTCAGGGCTGGCGTATCCAGAGCGGCCAACTCTGATTTGTGGCCTCCGGGTTTCCCATTCGCCAACCAATTCAGGTGATTGGAGAGTGGATACCTTTGGATACCTTCAATGACGCATTGTTCAAAGCCCGCAGCCAACATCAGCCGCCGGAGACTTTCTCTTGTGTGAAGTACAAGATGCTGACTCCACAGTGTAAAGGTCTTGAACGGATCACATTCGAACCGGCTCAACAAGCCATCATTGGCATGAGGAACCTCAATCACTGCAGTCCCACCGGGTTTTAAGACCCGAAGAATCTCGTTCATGGCAGGAATGGGTTCGGGCAGATGCTCCAGGACGTGAAAACTCACCACAGTGTCGATAGAATCATCTTCGAGTGGCTGCAGGGAGGTATGACAGGGAATCCCCGAGCCATTGAGCGCGTCGACATAGTCCTGTTGAAGCTCAACACCCTGGCAGCTGAGTGTTTCCGGTCTCACAGTTTCTAAAAAGGCACCGTCACCGCATCCAAAATCAACTATGTGACGACCGGCAACATATGGCAGATACGCTCTTGAGCGCCTGGCAGCATCCCGGGTTATCTCGTAATCACGGGACCCGGTTTTCAGAACATTGTCCTGCCTGTAGCTCCCGTCCTTGTAAACGTCGTCCCCACCATAAAAGCCGTCGATATAGATCACGCCGGACCGACGGTCACGATACACCTGAACATCGCTGCGATCACGCGTCCGGGGCGAATAGAGCTCCCGGTCCGTTTCGCTCGCGACACCGATTTTTTTAAGGGTTTCAAAGATAGTGCTCATATGCTGGATGCTCTTTGCATTTGCGGCTCACTCGCAGGCCTGTCCAACCGAGCGGGCATAGGCCTCAAGGGCGAGCCAGTCTCTCGGTGTATCCAGATCAATCTCAACGGCGTCGCTCAACACCACGGGTACGCTTCGGCCAAAGAACCGCTGGCCGGCCTCGGCGAACCCTTTTCTGTCAAGGGCATAGATGGCGCCCGTTTCACGGTACTGGCGCGGCCGGTCTTGGCGGCGCTGACGTGGTTTTGATGCGTCATGGTTCACGCCGTAGCCGGAGCCATCTTCCCCAATCTCCCAAAGGAATGCATGCACTTCGACGACGGAGAACGCCGTGTCGCCCTTTAACTCAATCCGCGATCGGACAACCTGATCAATTTCTGCAGATGTGGTCAAAGGCGAGGTACACTGCAGGAAAAGAAGTGTTTCGGCCTGCTGACAGATCTCAAGGGCACCGATGGCATGCAAAACAGCAGATTCCGAAGACGCTTCGTCTCCGGAGATGCCGGGAGGCCGCTTCAAAGGCGTCGCCCCAAAGGCCTCGGCAACACGCAAAATCTTATCATCGTCACTGGACACAATGACATCGGTGACCGTTTCAGCGCCAAGCGCTGCCTTGATGGCATGCCCTACCAAAGGAGTGCCCAAAAAAGGCTTGATGTTCTTTCCCGGTATTCCTTTTGATCCGCCGCGGGCCGGGATAATGGCAACAGTGCGTGTCATTTTGCCCTCCAGCTGCTAGCCTAAAGACCGGGCATCTCAACAGCCGCTTTCTTTAAATCGTAGATTGCCATTTTCCGGGCAAGCTCAGGCACAAGAACCTTCGGCGTCCATCCGAGCACCTCCTGTGCCTTTGAGTTATCGCCGCGTAGATAGACAACATCCGACGCCCGGAAGTATCTGGGGTCGACATAGGCAATCAACCGGCCCGTCTTCTTGTCGTAGCACTTCTCATCTGCCCCCTCGCCTTCTGACTGAAGGTCAAAGCCGACTTCCTGGGCAGCCATGAACAGAAAATCGCGCACGGTGTATTCGGTATTTGTGGATATGACGAAATCGTCTGGTTGGTCGTGATCCAGCATTTTGATCATCATGTCGGTATATTCAGGTGCATAGCCCCAATCCCGGACACTGCTCAGATTGCCAAGCGGCATGGCATCGCCATTATGCAATTTAATGCGCGCCAGCCAGCTGGTGATCTTGCGTGTGACGAACTCATACCCACGCAGTTCCGATTCATGATTGAACAGGATCCCGGATGTGGCGAACATTTCGTAGGCCTGCCGGTAGTTGACGACAAGCGAGTGCGCGCCCAGTTTGGAAACGGCGTAGGGGCTCAGTGGATTGAAAGGCGTTTTTTCCGACTGCGGCTTTTCAAGCACATCCCCATACATCTCTGAAGTCGAGGCTTGGTACAGTTTCGTATCCAGCTTCAGGATCCGGATGGCTTCAAGGATATTCAAGACCCCCATATAGTTGACTTCGGACGTGTAGTGCGGGAACTGAAAACTGTCCGCAACGAAGCTTTGCGCTGCAAGATTGAATATCTTGTCCGGTCTTATGTCGTTCAATACGTTCTGAACATTGGCGAATTCCGTCACCTCGAGCGTACACAAATTTACCTTCTCGCGGATGCCCAGTTCCTTCAACCGCCCGGTCTTGGATGTACTGCCACGGCGCATGGCGCCATAGACTTCGTCGCCACGCTCAATTAGGGACCGAGCTAGAAAGGCCCCGTCTTGACCGGTGATGCCGGTGATCAATACTTTTGCCATTATTTTTCTCCCAGCTGCCGGATGGCAGTTTCAAATCCGTCGCCTTCCGACAAATGTCCTTGCCAGACTTCCAGAACCTTGCGGACCGATCCATCCAAAAAGGGGCCAGGGTCACCAAGGTCACCCCGGCCGAACTCGATGCCCTCGCCGTCAATTCCAACTGCGTCGGCAATGTGCAGGTGCCGTGCAAGCGGCATCAATTCATTGCACCATTCCCGCCAATCCGCCTTTTCGTAATTCGCAGACAGGATGAGGTGCGACAGATCCAGGCACAGCTCCATTCCAATCGACTTCACAATGTCAACATCGTCCGACCCGCAAAACATGTCGAGCACATCTGCGCCGCCAAAGTACCACGCGATGCGCGGCAGCCATTGCGGATAAATCGGGGCCGACCGCTTTCTGCCCAGCCGGTCCAGTGTTTCTTGAAGCGTTTGATAAGTTGCCGTCTTGCCGTCCGGCAAAAGCCGCGAGAAACTGCCGACAATCGGCACTGCTGCGCCTGTTCGGCTTTCTAATTCAAGCGCCAGGTCCACGCACGTGGCAATCATGTCATTGCTGCCATCTCGAACCGCATCATCGCTTGCAAGCGGATCAATTAGCGTCTTGCTGTCGATATAGTCTGGAATGTGAATGGAGTAGTGCCTCGTCAAATCCAGAAGACTGAGGTTTGCAGCCATCTCCGACTTGAACGACCGAACTTCTCCGTAAGACAGGTGCAATTCGTTGTTCCGGATCGGAAAGCGCGTCTGCAAGGCTTTCGCATCGTGAAGCCGGAGAGGAATAGACAACTGTCTTTCATCACAAAAGGCTACAAGTTTGGAACTGAGAGGGGGCTTGGGATCCGTAAAGTGCAGATCCGTAACGGCTGTTCCAGCCGCAATTGGCCGTTTTACGGCACCAAGTTTCTTGCGGGCTACATCGGCCCAGGTCAGCCCCTTGCGCGGGGCTTTGACGACGACATTGTCTTGGGAAAGCAGATCTCCGACTTCAATTTGACGACTCGCGTAGAGCGATGATCCAAGGTTCTGCATATTTATGCGTTCCCCCTGGTTGATCTCCCGCCGAGCATTGCCTTGAACGGTTGGATAGGCGTTGATCAACTTGCAAAGGCGCCTGAACTCATCCGGGTCGGAGCTGGAACTGTCATCAATCCCCTTGCCGTGCTTATCCATGGTCAGATGGCGTTCAAACACCGTTGCGCCGTTGGCAGCCGCAACCAGGCATACCTCCCAATCCTGGTCGTGGCTTGAGTATCCTATTGGAGCCTCGGTTTTCTCTCTCAAGGTCCGGATGAAGCCCATCTGTTGATTGCCGAGCAGGACCGGATAATTCGAAATGCAGTGCAGATAGTAAACGTCCGGGATCGAACGCGTCGACTCGATTGCGTTGAAAATATCTTCTTCCGAATGACCGCCGGTACTGAGGATTAAAGGCTTGCCTAAACCGGCAAGCGCATCAATCAGCGCTTCATTGCGGAGTTCGGCAGAAGGCACCTTGAAGAAATCAAACTCTGCAATGGCGCTGCCGAAATCCGCGGAATCTGAAAACTTGAAGAAGCTGATCCCTGCCGCCATTCCCTTTTGCTTGATCATACCCGCCAGACGCAGGATGTCTTCCGGTTCGATGTAGCTGTCATCGATCTCGCGGCTGAGGATCTCGTCACCAATTTCGGTGGTTGACTGGTAAAATCCGTCCTTGGCCCGGTACTGGAATTTTGCGCCCCATGCGCCGGCATCGGCAGCGATGTCGATCAATTGTTCTGCAATGCGGGACGATCCGCGGTGGTTAATGCCAAGTTCGGCAATAACTTTCATGTGTCAGGACCTTGTCTGAGCAATTCTGGCGGCTGTGCAGGACGAATGCCTTTCGCCAATATTTTCAATCCTATCTAAGCGATATGGGCTGAGCGCTAAATATCTACAGGACATCGCATACGACATTCCACAGATAAGGCTAGCAATTCTTTGGTGTTTATGGGTTTCCGATCCCGATCCGTGCCTCCACGATTGAACCCCAACAAAAAAGGCCGGGTTACCCCGGCCTTTGATGATTCTTGCGGTTTGAGGAGGCTGCCTATCCGACGAACGCCCGCTCAACCACGAATTCTGCCGGTTTGTTGTTTGCGCCCTCGTTCAGGCCCGCCTCTTCCAAAAGGGCCTTGGTGTCGCGCAGCATCTCCATCGACCCGCAGATCATGCCCCGGTCGACTGCAGGGTCGAGCGGAGGTACACCGAGATCTTCGAACAGTTTTCCGGACTTTATCAAATCTGTGATCCGGCCTGTTCTGGGGAAATCTTCGCGGGTCACTGAGGTGTAGTGCACCAACTTGTCCTTGGCATACTCGCCGATCAACGGATCATTCAGCGTCTCCTGAACAAGATCCTCGCCATACTTGAGTTCCGCAACTTCCCGGCATGTTTGCGTCAGGATCACCTGATCAAACTTCTCGTAGGTGTCGGGGTCCCGAATGAGGCTCGCAAATGGCGCAATGCCGGTTCCCGTTGAGAACATGTAAACGCGTTTGCCGGGCACAAGAGCGTCGTTAACGAGCGTCCCGGTCGGCTTCTTTTTCATGAGCACTGCGTCCCCTGGCTGGATTTTCTGCAGATGAGAGGTCAGCGGCCCGTCCGGGACCTTGATCGAGAAAAACTCCAGTTCTTCATCCCAGGCCGGGCTGGCAATCGAATAGGCGCGATAAAGCGGCTTGCCATCGATCATCAGGCCGATCATCACGAATTCGCCGGACCGGAAGCGGAAACTTGCCGGACGCGTCATGCGGAAGCGGAAAAGCCTGTCCGTGTAGTGCTGAACGGATTTGACTTCCTCAACGAAAGCGCCCGACGGCGCTGCAGCTTCAAGGTCTGCGGGTTTGGCAAGTACATTCATATGTTTTTGCGGTCCGTGCGTTTTCATACAATCTGGATTTGCCCCCATGTAGCACCAACCGTGCATTGACCTGAAGCAACTTCGATCCACGAATTTGAGCATTTGCAAAAAAAACGACCCAATTTGGCTGTTTTTTTGCATTTGCGGCCGCTTGCTGGCCAACAAACGCCGGCGGCGCAGATCCCGCTCCGGCTTCAGCCCGGCTGACCAGCGATCGGTCTGACCAGAAATAGCGCAGTGTCCGCGTTGAAAAGCGGCAGCCTGTCCGTCTGTTGAGCAATTCGAATTAGTAATTATGACAATTTTAGGAATGTACTTGATTTCGAATTTTTTTATTTGACACACAAATACAAACGGAAAAAACTACTCTGATGCAAAGATAAAAAAAATAATGCCTTCTGATGGGATCAAATAAATGACTGGACGCGCAATCGAAGAAACAGGTCAAAAAATAGCATTCGTACTCATGGAGCGGTTCTCCATGAATGCATTTGCGAGCGTGATCGAACCGCTGCGGATAGCAAATCGCCTGCTTGGGCGAGATTACTATGCCTGGGAAACTTATTCCCTGGACGGAAGCTCAGTGACGGCGAGCAACGGATGCGATGTTTCCGTCAAGAAACCTATCAGAGAGCTTAACGACGCCGATATTACACTTTTGTGTACTGGTCTCGACGTCGAGCGGCTGCCGCTGGACGCCGAGCTCGGCAACAAATTGCGCCGGCTCAACGCCATGGGCCGCACCTTTGGTGCGATCTGCACGGGCGCCTATCTGCTTGCCCGCTACAATTTGCTCGACGGCCGCCGCTGCACGATCCATTGGGAAAATTTGCGTTCTCTTCGGGAAGAGTTTCCGGATGTGGAAGTGACATCTGACATCTTCGCAATCGACCGGAACTGCATCACCTGCGCTGGCGGGCTTGCCTCCCTGGACATGATGTTGCGCCTGATTGCCATCCAGCATGGCGCCTATCTCGCCCATGAGGTCGCTGAGGTTGCCCTTTACCAGAACATGCGGTCCGGTGAATCGGCACAGCGCCATGACATCGAAGCGCGGACCGGGATTTCGAATGCGAAAATCCTGGATGCCATCCGGATCATGGACCTTCACATCGAGGATCCACTCAGCTGCCAGCAGCTGGCCATGACGGTGAACCTCTCACCACGCCAGCTGGAGCGCCTGTTCCGCCGGCATTTCAACTGCACGCCGGGCCAATACTACCTGCGCCTGCGTCTTGAAACGGCGCGAGACCTTCTCCGCCGGACCAGCCGCCCCGTGCTCGACGTGGCATTGGCCTGCGGCTTCGCCTCAACGTCTCATTTCACGAAGTGTTACCGGGAACGGTTTTTGTGCACACCGACTGAAGAGCGCCAATCTTATCAGTGGGCGAACACCAAATCGACGTCCGGCGTTGGCACAGCCACTCCGATGCGCCTCGTTGCCAAGTGAGCCGGGGCACATCCAAAGCAAACGTCTCACCTGTCGCTGATGTGATAGCCACGGCTTGAAAGCGATAGGCCATGGCCGGAGTTTCCAGACCCTCATAAAGCGCTTCAAAAGCGTCCGCTTTCCGCAAGCTTTGAAAAGGCGCCGTTTCCCAAACGGCGCTTTTTTTCTGGTCTGACCTTCTGGAAGGGCCCGGCCAGGTCTCAACCGGAGATCAGCCGGTAGAGGCCAAGCGGGATCAGATACAGGCCAAGCGCCAAAATGGAGGCAAGAACGAGCCGCCTGAACCCTTGCTCGGACAGTCTCCGGCGGATGTATTGACCGGCGAACACACCCGCGGAGGTCGGCACACACAGCGCCGCTGACGCCATCACGCCGCTATTGCTCAAGATACCGAAGCTGCCCAGCGAGACAGACAGCGCAACAGTCGATGTCAGGAAAAGCATGCCCATGGCCTGAACAAGCTCGTCCTTCGAGAGGCCTAACGCCTGCAAATATAAAACGCCGGGAACTGTATAAGATCCGGTCAGGCCGGCAAAAACGCCGTTGATGCTGCCAAGGACAACGCCTGCAGGCCGCTCGAAATGGCGTCCAATATGAAACTTGACGCCCGCCAGCAGCGGAACCGCATAGGCGATCATGAGAAGGCCCAGGACAAAGTCGGCAAGCCCGACCTGCAGCTGGGTCAGGAGAAATGTTCCGGCGAAAAGCGTGCTGCCAGCCGCAAGCAGAAACGGCCAGAGCCTGGCAACCAACGGTTTGAATTGGCCGCCGGATGCGGCCTGCCAGACGTTTGTGAGAAATGCTGGCCACAGGACAAGAACAATTGCCGCTTCAACGCCGACGAAAACGGTCATGAGGCCCAGGCCGATCGTCGGCAGACCGAAACCAACAGCCCCCTTGATGATGCCAGCGCCGAAAAACACCAGGCACGCAATTCCTACCAGTCCGGGTTCGCTTAACAGTTTAGACCACCACTCAGTCCGTCAATTGCGCATGACTGTCATGGTCGAGAATCATTGATGCGACCGTCCCGTCAGCAATATGCGCCTCCAGAGCGGCATTAAAGTCTTCAAGTAAATTCACACAAGCTGATTTTTTGGAAAACATGAAGTGGATGGTGTTTTCAATTGCAGACCAAGGCGCAACCATGACGGCGTCTTCCGCCTCAAGCTGTGCGATCATCCTGTCGCCTTCCCGGCGCGCAATAACGAAGTAGTCGGCTTTGCCCTCCAGCAATAATTGCATGTTTTCCAGATTGTCATCAAAAGACTCTCTGTGGATCGCAAGATTGTCACCGGCGAAGACATCAAACTCCTCGCCAAAAGACGACCCGAAAGGGGCAAGACCGCGCAGACCAATCAGGTCGTTCAGGCTTTGCGGCTGTGCTGGCGTATCGCGGCGGATGAATATTCCGATCTCTTCGCGAATGACGGGATGACTCAGCACATATTCCTTTTCGCGCTGCCTGGTGGAAAACGCTCCGGCCAGAACGTCGACCTCACCTGCTTCCAGAAGGGTCAGGCTCCGCCTCCAGGGCAAATCCGTCAATTCCATGACAGCGACCCCCAACTCGCCGAAGATCTGATGGGCAAGGACCGGCATGACACCTTCCAAGCTCTGCCTGTCCTCCGTCGCCATGGAAACGGGAAACCAGGTGGGCGAACCCGTCAAACGGACCGTTTCACACGTGCCGGATGGTTCGGATGCAGAGGCCGGTCCAATCGCCCAAAAAATTGCAAACACCATCGCGGCGATCTTGCCGGAAACTAACACTACCAATCGCACGTCCCGCGGCCCCATTGCCCATAGTCTCACTCGCCTGAAACTAAAAAACCTTTACTTCCCCGGGTCAATATGTGCCGCCACGTAATCATCAAGATATGTGCTTTGCACATCACATTCCGGTCTGTGGGCAAGGATGTTCGCCGCCTCAACTGAAGTGCGGCTCATGTCCCGGCATGCACTGAACGAACTTCAGACCCACGAAGATGACGAGAAATTTTATGTTTCTAGTGTGGTTTCCGGAATTGAATTTCGTTCCGGAAGTTGCCTCCACTTTGAGACAAATATCAATTTCACCACACCAGATCAGGTTTGGGTGTTTCTGACAAAACGCCCGATGCTCTAGAGTTGAAAAATGACCCGTGAATCGCTTGCCACTATCTCCAATCAATCTGCCCGGTGCATCTTTTTGGACCGGCATGGTCTTGCCTCAGCGCCGCGTGGTCCCGGAAAGGGCGCGGATCTCCAGACCCTGATTGCAGCCCTCGGGTTTGTTCAGGTCGACAGCATCAATACCGTTGCCCGTGCCCATAACATGATCCTTTTGGCGCGGCGCCCGTCCTACAAAGAGCCGAACCTGAAGTCGCTTTTGGAGCGCGAAAGGTCCGTATTCGAACACTGGACGCATGATGCGTCGATCGTCCCGACCGAATTCTTCCCGCATTGGCGCTTGCGCTTTCGGCGTGACCGGGAAAAGCTGATCGGACGCTGGCGGAACTGGCGGCGGGATGGATTTGAAGCCAAGTTCAACGCCGTTCTGAAACAGATCCAGGATCACGGTCCGGTTACATCAGCAACAGTCGGCGAAAACGAAGAACGCCGGAGCGGCGGCTGGTGGGATTGGCACCCCTCCAAAACCGCCCTGGAATTTTTATGGCGGACGGGCGAGCTGTCCGTCTGCAGGCGAAACGGATTTCAAAAAGTCTATGACCTGACCGAACGGGTCATTCCTGGTCCGGCACGCAATCAGGTGGTCGATCCGGAAGAAACGGTCGCGTGGGCTGCGTCAAGCGCGCTTGCGCGGCTCGGGTTCGGTACGTCCGGAGAGATTGCAGCCTTCTGGGATCTGATCACCCCGGCGGAGGCAAAGGCCTGGTGCCAGCAGGCGTTGGCAGACGGCTCCCTGATTGAAGCAAATATTGGGACTGCAGATGGCGGCAAGCGCCGCGTTTACATGTTTCCGCAATCTCTGGACCAATTCGATAACCCTCCCGAACTGCCCTCCCGCGTGCGCATCCTGTCGCCGTTCGATCCGGCCCTGCGCGACCGCAAGCGCGCCGAACGGCTGTTCGGGTTCAATTACCGCATCGAGGTTTTTGTGCCCGAGGCCAAGCGGAAATATGGCTATTATGTCTTTCCGGTCTTGGAAGGAAGCCGGATAATTGGCCGTATCGACATGAAGGCTTTCCGCGATCAGGACACCCTGCGTGTGCGCAGCTTTTGGCCCGAGGCTGGCATCCGCATGGGCAAAGGCCGCCAGAGGCAGCTGGAGAGCGAAATTGCCCGGCTCGCGACGTTCTCCGGTTGCTCCAAGATCGATTACCAAACGGGTTGGCTGCGGGACCGGAACCTCGAGCCGTAAGCCCATCTTCTTTTCAAGGTATCACACCCTGTTACTCGTCCTTTCGGATGATGCCGGTGACAGCCGCTGCAGCGATGGCGGTAATGATCCAGCCGAGCGCGATCAGAACCTTGCTGAGATAAAAGAACCAGACCCCGGCGGGACCGCGTGTTGTCGACGGAGCCCAGGCATCGGTCTGACCGAGATTGATGATCGGCACCACCAGATCAATGCCGTAGTAGAGCGAACTGAAAGTCTCATAATCCCGGCCGGGATGATCCGGCGCGGGCGGAGGATTTGTGCCGGAAGGCAAGCCGTTGCGATCGGCCATGGTCTGGTCCGGGCCGCGCGCCCAGCAGCGCGCAGGGTTCTGAAACAGATCTTTGCCGTTCGAACCTGTAGCGTTGGCATAATACTGCCAACTCGGTGAGGTCAGCAGGATATCCGAATTCGGTGCGAAATCGCCCTGTTCCCAAACCAGTTTTGCGCCAATGGCGGCCAGACCAAACAGGACAAGCAACGCAATCAAGCTGCGCCATGGCTTGTAACCATAGCCGGTGAGGTACAAAGATATCCGGTCGCCGAACCAGTGCGGGTCGTTGAAAAACCGCGCGCTGATTTCAGCGCGATCCGACCCGGTCTGTTTTCGCAAGCGGATGGCGTGTCTCAAACGTCCATGCCGCGTTTCCCGTTTCTGACGGAACTCCTTTTCCACCAGGATTTCCCGCGCTTCAAAACGATGCCCGCTGTCGCGGAAGAATTTCGCCAGCTGCTGATAGGGCTGGGGGTGAAAATCGCCAAGTAGACGCGCCCCCTTGGCAAGCCAAGCTTTGCGCATGGCCAGATCGTAGGGCCCCACAAGCGTGTCATAGGTGAAGCCGACAAGACGGAGGCGTTCCACCTTGTCCCAGCTTGGCGCATCATCCACCAGATCCGCCGCATGGGCGGCCTCGAAGTTTGCTCTACCCGCCACCCTTTTGATGTCGCACCAGAAGAAACTGTCCTTTACGACCAATCGCTGCACATTCAGTGCATACCCGTCCTTGCCGTCCAGCGACACCCCGGTGAACGATAATTGCCCACCGATCTCGGCGCCGGAAAAACTGACCTCGCCGGTCGTCATAGAATTCAGAAGTATCACATCCCCAGTGATCTTGGCCCCTTGCGCGTTCAGCGCATCCCTCCGTCCGCCATCCAGAGTCGCGCCAGCGCATGAGAGTTGTCCGCCTATCTCAGCGCTGGCAAAAGCAACCTCTCCGGTTGTGTTGGCGTTTCGGAGAGACACTCCACCAGTGATCTTGGCCCCTTGCCCGTTCAGGCCGGGAAACACGCTGCCACCGAGGTTGAGGACGTCCGCCTCCATTTGCAGCGCTTCGATTTTGTGTTCAAACACACAAGAAAAGAACCCGTTGCGGCCCCGTGTCTTGGCAAACCACAGATCGAGCTGCCCCGAGATCCAAGCGCCGCGTAATTCGGTGCCTCTTTCATGGACTGGCCAATCCGCGCAGCCACCCAACATCAAATAACGCAGGATATCCGCCCTGATTTCCACCGAGTCGTTTGGGGCGTCGGGCAGATTACCGTCGCCAAGAAACGTCGGCTCACCATCGCGGCAATTTTCAAGGAGTTGTTCTTCGGCGGTGGTGAGCCCGCCGTCTTTGCGAATGGCATCGATTTGGGAAATTGTTGTAATCAGCATCGGCAATCGGTTTGTCGTAAATAGAACTCCCAAACCTTAGGCGCATTCCGCAGGAACAACAATTCCTGATTGCTATTCATCTGATTCTGAAGTCCACGTTACGGACGGCAGGCTCTGAACCAATGTCAGTTCCAACACACTCGCCGGAAAACGGGAGGCGCCGTTGTCCAGTTTGAAAAGGACTGGCTGCGCGGCGGTTGACGTGCTTCAGCATCTCTACCGAGGTTAAACCTTTCCAAACCACTTGGGCGTCATGGTTATCCGTCAGCCTTGAGGACAATGAGTGTGCGTTCACCCGCAAAAAAGCCGAAAACAGAATGGCCCAAACTGAGCGGGCCGCATATTTGCGCGGGTGTGGGCAAGCAGACTCTGGACCTTGCCCGCAAGGGCCTGTTGAGCGCTGCCGATATGCGCGGCGGTCATTTGACACGGGACGACATCACCCTCGTGTTCGACTTTCTTGCCGAAGCGCCGGAGTTGTTCGATCTGTTCCGCAGCAACTATGAAGCCTGCGGCAAAATCCATCGAAAACAGGCGTTTGTCGGTGCAAACAAGGATTTCTTCGCCGTTTCAGTCTTGAGGTTCTTATGCTTCGACGTCTTGCGGCGGGTGTTCGACCCGCAGATCCAACGATCCGGACCTGACTGGGAAATCGAGTTCCTGCACGGCTTCAGCGCCTATATCAGCCAGGTGGCAGACCCGGAGTTTGAGGATAAACTGTCAGCGGCCTACCGCCGACTTGCCAAACAAAATGGCAACGAGATAACGGCAATCACAATTGCGCATGATGCCGCCATCCAGGCCCTCATCCGCGACATCGCCAAACTGTTCCCGGCCGATCAAACGGCCTATGTGAACTTCTCCAATGCCGTCAACAAGGCGCTGTCCGAGAAGTTCGAAGACTATGGTCCATCGCCGATCAAAATTTCCGAACCGCCGACCGAACGCTTTTTCAAGGCGCTTCGCAACACCACGCGGTCCAATTACTTCCGGAAGGTGATGCTCGGCTGATCTGGACCGCTATCGAAAACCTATGCCAGATGCATCGCCTGGCGGCTGGTTTCAGGTGTTACCCCGGTCCAGTTGTGATAGGCCCGAATGAATGAGTTCGGATCGTCATATCCCAGCAAGAACGCGATTTCCGCATTCGAATAACGCGTCTTTTGAAGATAAGTTCTTGCCGCTTGTTCCCGGACCTCGTTCAACAGCTGCTGAAAACTTGTCCCCTCCTGAGCAAGCTTGCGCTGTAGCGTGCGTGGGCTGACTGCGAGCCGCTCTGCGACATCGCCAACGCCCGCAATCCCGCTTGCCAGCATTTCGGTCAGGCAGGCACGCACCCTGTCGGTCAGCGATGCCGCTTGCGCAAGGTCCGACAGCCGCTGGCGGAGGATCGGCTCAAAAATGTCAAACATGGCGTCATTCACCGACAAGAAGGGCAGATGTAAATCCTCGCTCCGGAAAACAACTTCGTCCCGGTCCGCCGTTTTAAATGGAACGCCGAAAAAGGAACGATAGGCCGCCAGTTCTTTCGGCACTTCGCGAAGTTTCACTTTCAAGGGCACAATCTTGCGGCGAGTTGCCGTGCGCGCGATGTGGACGAGGAACACCGCTTCGAAAAGGATCAAATTGGCCGGAAGATCCGGAACACCCTGGGCCTTGATCCCGACAGCCAATTCCGTGCTGCCGGAAATCAGATCCAGGACCATGGGGCCAATGATCGGTTTGTAAACCTGGAGCCGTTCAAGCGCTGTCTTCAGATTAGGGCTGCAATAAGCTGCAAACAGTGGCGGGCTGAAAATCTCCGGAGAAAGGCTTTGGCCGAGGGTCAAAGGGAAAACCGGATCCCCGGACAGCGCCTCCATGCTGTTGCAAAGCCGGAAATAGGCCTCAGCATCAAGCTCAGGTGTCCGCTGGGAGAACAAGTCAAGCGGCAACGCGGCGTGCCGCAACAGGTCCTGCGGACCTATTCCCACACTTTCCAGCAAGCCGACCCATCCGATGTCGACAGTAAATTTGGTGGCCGCGCCGCGCATGTCTACCTGCCCCTTTTTTGAAGCCTCGGGACAGTTTATGCTTCGACCAACGATGTTGACTAGCAGATCATGCCATCAGATCAGCAATTCACGCCAAAAGCGGATAATTCCGGCCCTGAAGGAGGCCCAGACACACCAAACATGTCAGGGAAAGTCCGCATGACCGAACGCCGCAGTCAGGTGACTGGCATCTCACACCCAGAGAGCATATTATTTCATTGTTATGAATATTGTAAATCACATGGAGGATCGACATGACTGTCGAGCGGGGAATTTTGCTGGTTGTCGGCGCGCTTGTGCTGGCGTCGGTGCTTTTGGCTGTTTATTCGAACCTCAACTGGCTTTGGCTCACCGGTCTCTTGGGGGCGCACTTGATGCAAGCCTCCGTGACCGGGTTCTGTCCGGTTGTGATGGCATTAAAAAAGCTTGGTTTGCCCCAAAAGGCGGGCTTTTCCTGACGCCATAGATGCCTTGCGACCGCTGCTAAACGACACGATGCCCGCCAGCCCTAGCAGGGTCTATGTCCAGCTCAGAACGACCTTTCCAGCTTCGCCCGATTTCATAGCCGCAAAGCCCTTTTCAAAGTCGTCGACACCGAACCTGTGCGTGATGACATTGCGCACAACAAGGCCGTTTTGGAGCATGGCGATCATCTTGTACCAGGTCTCGAATATCTCCCGTCCGTAGACCCCCTTGATCGTGATGGCCTTGAAGACAATCCGCGACCAGTCAACAGGCGATTTTCCGGGCGGTATGCCAAGCAGCGCGATCCGTCCGCCCATGACAAGGTTTTCAACCATCTGGTCGAGCGCCGCCTGATTGCCGGACATCTCCAGTCCGACATCAAAGCCTTCCCGCATGCCCAGCTTGCTCTCGATCCCTTTCAGATCGTCCTTGGCAACATTCACTGGCACGACATCGGCGACCTTTGTCGCAAGGTCGAGGCGCGCCTGATTGACATCCGTGATGACAACATTGCGAGCCCCCACATGCCGGGCCACAGCTGCAGCCATGATGCCAATGGGCCCGGCGCCGGTAATCAGGACATCCTCGCCGATCAGATCGAAACTCAGAGCTGTATGAACGGCGTTGCCCAGCGGATCAAGAATAGCCCCGATCTCGTTGTCGACCGCATCTGGCAAAGGCACGACATTGAAAGCGGGCAGGCGCAAATATTGGGCGAAAGCCCCCTGCTCATTGACACCGATCCCGCGGGTTTCGGGATCCAGATGGAACTTTCCGGCCCGGGACTGCCGGGAGTGTTTCCCGATCAGATGGCCCTCGCCCGAACAGCGCTGGCCCACGTGAAGACCGGTCACGTTCTTGCCAACCTCGACAATCTCGCCAGCGAATTCATGACCGGTTATCATCGGTACGGGAACCGTTTTGGCGGCCCATTCATCCCAATTCCAAATGTGAATATCCGTCCCGCAAATTCCGGTCTTGTTGATCTTGATGAGGACATCATCCGGACCCACTTCCGGAACCGGAGCACGGGTCATCCAAAGGCCTTCCGCAGGCCTGGATTTTTCGAGCGCTTTCATCTGATTACTGGACATCACAGCACTCCCGTGGCCTTGCCTGCGGTTTCAAAGGCCTCAAGGGCCCGGTCGAGATCCGCCTTGGTAAGGGCCGCATTCATTTGCGTGCGGATCCGCGCCTGACCGCGCGGCACGACCGGGAAGAAGAAACCTGACACATAAACCCCTTCTTCAAAAAGCCGGGCCGCCATGTCCTGGGCCAGTTGAGCCTCTCCAAGCATCACTGGGATAATCGGATGCTCACCGGCCAGAAGGGTGAAACCGAGACTTTCAAGTCCGGACCGCCAGTATTTTGCATTCTCAAAAAGGTTCTTGCGAAGGTCATCGCCTTCTTCGACAAGCCGGATCGCTTCCAGGCCGCTCATAACAATTGCGGGCGGAAGGGAATTGGAGAAAAGATACGGTCTTGCCCTCTGGCGAAGGAGATCGATGACCGGCTGAGGTCCTGCGATGTAGCCACCAATCCCGCCGCCCAGCGCCTTGCCGAGGGTCCCGGTCAGGATATCGACATCGACGCCGAAATGTGCCGGTGTCCCCTCGCCCTTCGGCCCCATAAAGCCCG
Organism: Roseibium denhamense; assembly: GCF_009711415.1. GTDB lineage: Bacteria > Pseudomonadota > Alphaproteobacteria > Rhizobiales > Stappiaceae > Roseibium > Roseibium denhamense. Next base: position 12,287 of record NZ_SMLZ01000102.1, on the reverse strand, counting down.
TGGCATGGCAATCGTCCACCATGACAATCGCGTCATACTTTTTTGCAAGCGCCGTAATCTCCGGCAGATTTGCAAGATAGCCATCCATGGAAAACACGCCATCCGTGGCAATCATCATATGCCGGGCGCCAGCCGCCTGAGCCTCCTGCAGCTTTGCTTCCAGATCCGCCATGTCGGAATTGGCATAGCGATACCGCTTGGCCTTGCACAGCCTGATCCCGTCGATGATCGAGGCATGATTGAGCGCGTCCGATATTATCGCGTCTTCAGGCCCTAGGAGCGGCTCGAACAAGCCGCCATTGGCATCAAAGCAAGCTGCAAAAAGAATGCTGTCGTCTTTTCCCAAAAACCGGGCAAGGCGCTGTTCAAGGTCCCGGTGGATGTCCTGCGTTCCGCAGATGAACCGGACCGACGCCATGCCGAAGCCTTTCGGATCCATCGCCCGCTTGGCTGCGTCGATAAGATCCGGATGGTCTGCCAGACCCAGGTAGTTGTTTGCGCAGAGATTTATGACATCCCGCCCGCCAACATCAATATGGCCGCCCTGGGGCGAGCTGATAAGGCGTTCGCGTTTATAAAGGCCTTCCGCCTCGATTTCAGTCAGCGTTTGCGTAACATGTGACAAGAACGCGCTTGGCATACAGCCCTCCGGCAATCAGGATTTTTTCCATTATAACGGATTTTCTTCCAAATTAGAAGAATATTTTCCAGAGCGACGGAGGGCGTGAGGGTCAGGGCACGTTGTTAAAACCGGACCACCATCAAAATTGCACGGGCTGGTCCACCAACAGCGGAAATGCAATGGGGGACATCGGCAGCATAGCGGGCTGTATCGCCCTTCTTGATCACGCCGGTGGCCGCACCTGAAGTCACCTCAAGCGTTCCTTCTTCCGCGACCAGTTGTTCCCGGGTTCCCCGCTCATGCGGCTTGCTTTTGAGTTTGCCGTCCTCTGCAAAAATCAGCTCATAGACCTCAAACCGGCCCGTATCCTGAGGTGGAGATAGGATCCGTATCTTGCACCCGTCCCCTGCCCGGTCGAGCGCCGGAGTTTGATGCTCGTGCTGAATCTCGACCCGGTCCTCGGCCGCTTCCTCGCCCAAGAGCCCGGCAAAATCGACATTGAGGGCCCTGGTCAAATTAAGAAGCGTTGCAACCGTCGGGTTGGATTCGCCGCGCTCGATCTGACTCACCATGGACCTGGACACGCCGGAAAGCTTTTCGACAGCTTCCAGGGAGAGGCCTTGCGTGCGGCGCGCTTTCTTAAGCCTGTCCGGCAATCGCGCAAGAATGTCATTATCTGCCATGACGGAACCTAAATCCGTTTCGCTGGAATTTGCAATACACTGTTTTGGAAATCAATTGGACTTGGGAATAGACGCTTTGAACGGCCCGTCGCATCTGCAGCCCACGCCGTCGCATACGGAACATTTGTTGCACCGCCCCCTCTCCTAGCGTTTTGGAATATACAGACCTGCGGCAGGACACCTGCCGGTTTGACAAGCAACGGTTGGGAGAGAGCCATGTCCAGCGATATCGAGATTGCCCGCGCGGCAAACATGAAACCCATTCAGGATATCGGCAACAGGCTCGGCATCCCGGAAGACAGTCTCCTGCCCTACGGTCGGACAAAGGCAAAAATCTCCGGCGAGTTCATCCAGGCTTTGAGTGGGCGGAAAAACGGCAAGCTTGTCCTCGTCACGGCCATCAACCCGACGCCAGCAGGCGAAGGCAAGACCACCACAACCGTCGGCCTGGGCGATGGTCTCAACCGGATCGGCAAGAACGCCATGATCTGCCTGCGCGAACCGTCCCTCGGGCCCTGCTTCGGGATGAAGGGAGGCGCTGCCGGCGGGGGGCATGCGCAAGTCGTGCCGATGGAAGACATCAACCTGCATTTCACGGGTGACTTCCATGCGATTACGTCCGCCCACAATCTGCTTTCTGCCCTCATCGAAAACCACATCTATTGGGGCAACGAGCTTGGCATTGACCAGCGCCGCGTCACCTGGCGCCGGGTGCTCGACATGAACGACCGGGCTCTCAGGTCCATCGTCTGCTCGCTCGGAGGTGTCGCCAACGGATTTCCGCGCGAAGGCGGTTTCGACATCACCGTGGCGTCGGAGATCATGGCTATCCTCTGTCTTGCGACCGACCTAGAAGATCTTCAAACCCGCCTTGGCAACATCATTGTTGCCTACCGGCGGGACCGTTCCGCTGTCACCGCGCGCGACCTGGAGGCCGACGGCGCCATGACTGTGCTGCTGAAGGAGGCGCTCCAGCCAAATCTTGTACAGACCCTGGAGAACAACCCCGCGTTTATTCATGGCGGCCCGTTTGCAAATATCGCCCATGGCTGCAATTCAGTGGTCGCGACACAAACGGCCCTCAAACTGGCTGATTACGTGGTTACCGAAGCCGGGTTTGGAGCGGATCTTGGGGCCGAGAAGTTCTTCGATATCAAGTGCCGCAAGGCCGGGCTCTCCCCGGACGCCGTTGTGATTGTGGCAACAATTCGGGCACTGAAGATGAACGGCGGTGTCTCCAAGGAGGACCTTGGCGCTGAAAATGTGGAGGCCGTCGAAAAGGGCTGCGCCAACCTTGGCCGCCATATCGAGAACGTGAAACAGTTCGGCGTCCCGGCAGTCGTTGCAATCAACCATTTCACCGCCGACACCGATGCAGAAGTCGCCGCTGTCAAAGCCTACTGCGCAGAGCTCGGGGTTGACGCCATCCTTGCAACTCACTGGGCGCATGGCTCGGAAGGGACAGCGGACCTTGCCGCCCGTGTCATCGAGCTTGCAGAAAGTGGCGCTGCGCAATTCGCCCCGATTTATGACGACAGCCTGTCGCTGTTCGAAAAAATCGAGACGATCGCTAAACGGATCTACCGCGCCGATGAAGTCTTGGCCGACAAAGCTGTGCGCGATCAATTGAAGCGATGGGAAGCAGACGGGTTCGGTGACCTGCCCGTCTGCATGGCAAAGACGCAATATTCTTTCTCGACCGACCCGCAACTGCGCGGTGCCCCGACAGGCCACAGCCTGCCGATCCGCGAAGTCAGATTGTCAGCCGGTGCCGGCTTCATTGTTGTCATTTGCGGAGAGATCATGACGATGCCGGGGCTGCCGCGCATTCCGTCAGCCAATCACATCAAACTGGATGACAAGGGGCAAATCCAGGGCCTGTTTTAAACAATCAGTAGGCAGGCGCGCCCGGACACCGTAGGGGCGCGCCGCCTCTTTCCAGCAAACCAAGCGGCGGACCGTTCAGACGGCCTGTCATAATCAGGCTCCACTGCACCACATCTTTCTGAGGTAAATTGCGCGATATTTAATAATAATACCAGTCTATTAAATTTATTTTTGCTTTAAGTTTCTAGCGCATATTCCGTAGAGATACCTTTGACACCCTCAGTCAAGCCAACCCGTTTCTGTGCGCGCGCAACATGCATGATGTTCTTTTTGTATCCGACTCCATCCCAAGGTCCATTGACCGGGCATCGCTTATTGCCCGCGCCTTCAATACGCTTATCCTGGCTCCCAAACGCGTCAATGCCAGCCAGATGAAATCGGCCGGCATCGTGGTTTTCGACCTCCTGCTGAACAATCAGGATACTGTGGAGCTAATCGAGGAAGCACAACGCCAAAATCCAAATGTCATCGTGTTTTACTCGGGCGCCAATCAAGTCGAAAAAGTCCAAGCAAACACGCTCACAGGTGCGCAACTCGCCGAACGTTCGCACCGCACAGCCCCCATCGTGAGGATGATGCAGACCCTACTTCGTGGGAAGAAAAAAACGACCACGATGCGAGAGGCAGCAGAAATCGTCGACAAGATCGCAACGAGCTTCGAAGACATCAGCATGGCTGCGATCCTCGGCGATCCCATTCCGTTGCAAAAACTCACTGACGCCTCAGACACCATAAATGGCACATTGGCGAAATATAGTCTCAGCAGTTTCCTGGGCGCTTTACAGGATTACCATTCGCACACAACCCGTCACACGCTTCTGGTAGCAACCGTCGCTGCGGATTTTTGCGAGAAACTAAAACTGTCTGAAAAGACACGCGAAATGATGGTATCAGGTGCTATCGTCCATGACATAGGAAAAACAAGTATTCCCCTCGCGATCCTCGACAAACCTGGTAAATTGTCGGAGTCGGAGATGGAACTGGTTCGGACACACGCCCGGCACGGCCAAAGGATATTGGCAAAACACCCAAAAATCGACGACCGCATCAAGACACTTGCCCTCGAACATCACGAGTTTCTTGACGGCAGCGGTTATCCTGACGGTAAATCCGGCAATGATCTGTGTACCGAAGTACGCATCTTGACGATTTGCGATATCTATTCGGCCTTGATCGAACAACGGAGCTACAAGGCACCAATTCCGTCAAGGATTGCGATTGGCATGCTGGAGGAGATGGGCGGGAAACTGGATCAACGGCTTGTGGCCGAGTTCAAGAAGATCCATCAGGCCGAGTCTGGCTTTGCAAAGGTCCGCCCCCGGCGCGCAAGCTAGCCGAACCGGGCCTGGCTCATCGCCGGCCCCGCAAGAGGCGCGCCGAACGGCGTGAATGCAGGCGAGAAGCGCGGCGGTAAATGATCGTCGCAGGTGCGACTTGCCGTGTCGTTTTGGTGATATCCGGTATTTGCGCATGAGGCTTAAGATTATTTGCAAATAACGGCCCTTATGCGCCTTCTTGGAGCGACCCATGTCCGAAGATGATATCGATCTCGCCGCCCTATCAGACGATGAGCTTGTCGAGCAAATGCATGACGATCTCTATGATGGATTGCAGGAAGAGATTCAGGACGCCGTCAATATCCTGCTGGAACGCGGCTGGGCGCCTTATGACATCCTGACCAAAGCCCTGGTGGAGGGCATGCGGATCGTTGGCGTCGATTTCCGCGATGGGATCCTGTTTGTGCCGGAGGTTCTTCTTTCTGCAAACGCCATGAAGTCGGGAATGAGCATTTTGCGCCCGCTTCTGGCTGAAACCGGCGCCCCGAAAGTCGGGAAAATGGTGATCGGCACCGTTAAGGGCGACATTCACGACATCGGGAAGAACCTTGTCTCCATGATGATGGAAGGCGCCGGCTTCGAAGTCATCGACATCGGCATTAACAACCCGGTCGAAAACTATCTCGCGGCTCTGGAAGAGCATAAGCCCGACATTCTTGGAATGTCTGCGCTTTTGACGACAACCATGCCTTACATGAAGGTCGTCATCGACGAGATGAAGGAAAAAGGCCTGCGCGACGAGTACATCGTACTTGTAGGCGGCGCACCGCTGAATGAAGAGTTCGGCGAAGCCATCGGGGCGGACGGCTATTGCCGCGACGCAGCCGTCGCAGTGGAAATGGCCAAGGACCTTATTGCGCGCCGGCATAACCAGCTCGCCGCAAACCAAGGCTAAAGAAAATGTTCGAGGAGGCAGCCGACATGCAGGGCGGCGTGCCTCTTTTTCCGATCGAGCCGCAGGACACCGGAACCGGTCAAAAAGTCGGACGTATTCTGGTCATTGCCTGCGGAGCGCTTGCCCGGGAAATTATCGCGGTCCGCGATCAAAACGCCTTTGAGCACATAGATCTGACCTGCCTCCCTGCGCAACTGCACAACACGCCCGACAAGATCCCGGATGAAGTTCGCCGGGTCATCACGCTCAATCAGGACGTTTACTCAGATATTCTGATTGCCTACGGCGATTGCGGAACGGGCGGCCTTTTGGACAAGGTTCTCGAGGAGACTGGCGCGCGGCGGATCGAAGGCGCCCATTGCTACGCCTTCTTTACCGGGCTGGAGGCTTTCGATGCCTTGGAAGAAGATCAGCTCGGGACCTTTTACCTGACCGACTTTCTTGCGCGGCACTTTCAAACGATGGTCATCGAACCACTCGGCCTCGATTGGCACCCACATTTGCGCGACATGTATTTCGCTCATTACTCACGGCTTCTTTACATCGCGCAGACCAATGACCCCGAACTGGAACAAGCCGCCCGGGCCGCTGCCGAGCGTCTCGGCTTGCCATTTGAAATGAAACAGACGGGATACGGCCTGTTGACTGATTTTCTATCCCCGGACGAGTCCGTTTGAGGCCTTGGCGGACACGCCCTTGAACAAGTCGGATTTTCACGTGCGCATGCCGGTATCACGCGGCCTGCTGCTCCCCCTTTCCGGCAAGGATTGTTCTTAGGAGGACTGAACACTTATGGCGCAAAAAACGATTGTTTTCTGGAGAGATATTCCGGCCCAGATCCTGGTGAAGAAAGGCCGCAAGTCGGCGCGCCGGGAATTGCCGCCCGTCTTCATGGAAGCAATCGACGCCTGCGCCATGCGGGTCGGTGCCAAGGACAGCGATGCCTATATGGCGGAATGGCGCCGTACTGAACCTGTCGATGTTTCAGATGATCTCGAAACGGAAGCGGATACGGCCCTTGCCGACATTGTCGGCGCCTATCCTAAGGAGCGCTTGCAGGCCCTTTTGGCGAATGGAGGCAACGACCATGACTGAATTGAATGCACACGGACGCCTGCCTGCCTCGACCGAGATGTCACCCAAACAGGTGGTCGAAAAGGGCGAACTCCTGGCGCATATTCCCGCCGGCACACAGGTTTACGTGACCGACCTGGGCAACGCCCCGGAAGACATGATCGTCTCCGCTGCCAAGATTTTGACCGACAACAAATTGATCGCCGTTCCGCATATGGCGGCGCGCCGCTATACGTCACTTGAGGCCTTTGAACGCCGGATTACGCGCCTCACGCAAGACGCGGGTGTGACCGAGGTCCTGTGCATTGCCGGTGAAGCGGAGAAAGCCGGCCCCCTGACCTCCTCTGTTGCTCTCCTTGAAAGCGGGCTGTTTGACAAGCTTGGCATTCGCAAGATCGCGGTTGCCGGGCACCCGGAAGGCGCTCCGGACATTAAGGCAGATGTCATCAAATCGTTTCTCGCCAAAAAACATGAGCTTGCCGCCAGCAGCGACGCCGAGTTCCGATTGGTGACCCAGTTCGGCTTTGATCCGCACCGTGTCAGTTTATGGCTCGACGAAATCCGTGCATGGGGCAACACCTTTCCGGTGCATATCGGAGTTGCCGGTCCTGCAAAGATGACAACTCTGTTGAAGTTTGCCGCATTTGCGGGCGTCGAAAACTCCCTGAACTTCCTGAAAAAACGCGGTGGCGCGGTGGTTTCCATGCTGTCTGGATACGACCCGGACACAATGGTCGAGCCGCTTGAAACCCGCCTTGGCAGCCAGCCGGACGCCCAGCTTGCCCAGATCCATGTCTATCCCTTCGGCGGCATCCAGAAGACCGCCGACTGGCTCCATGAGCGCGGAAGCTGGTCTTTTCGCGCCGATCATTCCTCTACCCTGACCGCTTGAAAGACCCGCACCCATGACACGCACCGTCGTCGCTTCGGCCACCAAGGAAATCGTCATCGGCTTTGATCAGCCGTTTTGCGTCATTGGCGAACGCATCAATCCGACCGGCAGGAAAAAACTCGCCGCAGAAATGGTCGAAGGCAATTATGAAACCGTGAAGGCGGATGCCCTGGCGCAGGTCGCGGCGGGAGCGACAATGCTGGACGTCAATGCCGGCGTAACCTCGGTCAATCCGAACGAGTCCGAGCCGCCGCTGCTGGTCAAAACTCTGGAGATCGTTCAAGAACTTACAGACATTCCCTTGTCTATCGATTCATCCGTAACGGAGGCGATCAAGGCAGGGCTCGAAGTCACCAAGGGTCGCCCGCTGGTCAACTCGGTTACCGGCGAAGAAGAAAAACTCGAAGCCATACTGCCGTTGATCAAGAAGTACGACGTACCGGTTGTTGCCATCTCCAACGACGAGACCGGCATTTCCGAGGATCCGGACGTGCGGTTCGAGGTTGCGAAGAAAATCGTTCAGCGCGCGGCTGACTACGGCATTCCCGCACATGACATCGTGGTGGACCCGCTGGTCATGCCGATTGGGGCCATGGGCACCGCCGGCAAGCAGGTGTTCGCGCTCCTTCGCCGCCTCCGTGAAGAGCTGAAAGTAAACACAACCTGCGGCCTCTCTAATGTTTCCTTCGGCCTTCCCCACCGCCACGGCATCAACTCTGCTTTCATTCCCATGGTCATCGGCGCCGGAATGACATCGGCGATCATGAACCCCTGCCGCCCGCAGGAAATGGAAGCGGTGCGCGCCGCCAATGTTCTGAACGGCACCGACCCCAACTGCCAGGAATGGATCATGACATACCGGGATCATCAGCCAGCAGCGGCCGGGGGGCCTGCAGCACCTGCTGAAGGGGGGGCTGCTGCCGGTGGCCGCCGCCGTGGCGGCCGGGCAGCACGCCGCGCCGGATAACAATGTTACAGCCGCTTCGGACACGCGCCGGAGCGGGCCCCAGTCAGCTGCCTACTTCAAGTGCCGGAACACCGGCACAAAAAGGCATTCAGGCAGCATCCCGGTCTTGGCTTGCAAGATCGGGATGAGACATTTTAACGCTCGTCCAGTCAGACCGATCAGGGCCAACAGGTAAATGATAGACAGCACCGATAGACTTGCGAAAGTGGTATTCCAGCCAAGCGGGCGGCGGGGCAGCTTTCCTGTTGGCACCCCGCTTCTGGACGCCGCGCGATCGCTCGGCGTTTATGTAGAATCGGTTTGTGGCGGACGGGGCATCTGCGGCCGCTGCCAAATCTCCGTGTCAGAAGGCACCTTTGCGAAAGAAAACCTGGTCAGCGCTGCGGACCATCTGGATCCGGCAAGCGAGGCCGAAATCCGGTACGCCACGCTGAGGACCCTGCCCGCGGACCGCCGCCTCTCCTGCCAGGCCAAAATTTCCGGTGATCTCGTCATCGACGTCCCGACGGATGCCCAAACAAACCGCCAGGTCGTGCGCAAACGCGCGGAAGCCAAGGCGATTGTCCCGGACAGCGCAATTTCACTCGTCAAGGTGAGCATCAGCGAACCGGATATGGAAACTCCGCGCGGGGATCTCGACCGGTTGCGCGAAGCCATTGAAACTGCTTCAGGTCATGACAGGCTTGCGGTTGATCCGGTGCTGTTGCCGATGGTGCAGACCACCTTGCGCAAAGGTGGCTGGACGGTCACAGCGGCAATTCATTCGGACAAGAACAGCGCACCGACCATCACGGCGCTTTGGCCGGGCGAAAAGGAGGCCGTCTACGGTCTCGCCGTTGATATCGGCTCCACAACCATCGCCGCACATCTGTGCAACCTTCAAAATGGCCGGACTGTCTCGTCTGCAGGAACGTCCAATCCGCAGATCCGCTTCGGCGAGGATCTGATGTCTCGGGTTTCCTACGTTCAGATGAACCCGTCACGCCTGCCGGACTTGACCAAGGCCGTGCGTGAGGCCGTCAACTCCCTGATCGGCAAGCTGGCCGGAGATGTCGGTGCCCTCAGATCCGATATTCTGGACGCCACCTTTGTCGGCAACCCTGTCATGCATCACCTCTTCCTCGGCATTGATCCGGTTGAGCTCGGCGGTGCTCCATTTGCCCTTGCAGCTTCCGATGCAATGGTGCTGGCGGCACGCGATCTTGACCTGGAACTGAACCCGGGCGCGCGGGTCTACATGCTGCCCTGCATTGCCGGTCATGTCGGTGCGGATGCGGCTGCCGCGACCTTGTCGGAAGCACCACATACTCAGGAACCGATCACCCTTCTGGTGGATGTTGGCACCAATGCGGAGATTGTTCTTGGCAACAAGGATCGGTTGCTCGCCGCATCCTCCCCGACCGGACCTGCCTTTGAGGGCGCCGAGATTTCCTCCGGGCAGCGCGCTGCCCCCGGTGCCATTGAACGCATCCGGATCGACCGCGATACGCTGGAGCCGCGCTTCAAGGTGATCGGCGTTGATGCATGGTCCGATGAGGAGGGATTTGCCGACACAATCGACAGTGTCGGGGTGACCGGGATCTGCGGTTCGGGCATCATTGAGGCCGTTGCCGAGATGTATCTATCCGGCCTGATCACGGAAGACGGTGTGATCGACGGTGCGCTTGCGGACCGAACGCACCGAATCCGCCAGAAAGGCCGGACTTTCTCTTACCTAATCGCGGATGGGGATGTCGAAATCTCCATCCTGCAGACGGATATCAGGGCAATCCAGCTTGCCAAGGGCGCTCTTTATGCGGGCGTCAAGCTTCTGCAGGACAAGCTCGGAACGGACCGCCTAGACCGGATCAGGCTGGCCGGCGCGTTTGGCAGCTACATCGATCCCAAATACGCGATGGTCCTTGGCCTTATTCCGGATTGTCCGATCGACGGCGTCTCGGGCGTTGGCAATGCTGCTGGAACAGGTGCCCGCATGGCGCTGCTGAACCGCGGCCACCGGCGCGAAATCGAACAGACCGTGCACGATATTGAAAAGATCGAAACCGCGCTTGAGCCCAAGTTTCAGGATCATTTCGTCAACGCAATGGCGCTTCCCAACAAGGTGGACCCCTTCCCGCACCTTCGGGCGGCCGTCGAGTTGCCAGAGCGCAAGGAGCTTGCACAAACGGTGCAAGGCGGCGGCAGAAGACGCAGGCGCAGGGTGTAAGTCAGCGGCCGATTAGCTTTTTGGCAAACGTGCCATATGTGCCGGTCTCAGGGATCTCATGTCCCGGTCTTTCAGAAAAGGTCGTGCCGTGGTCGCAGTTTTATCGTCGATATGGGCACTTTTGCTCGGCATTGTTCTGATTATGCTCGGAAATGGTATGCAATTCACCCTTATTGGTATCCGAGGCGATATCGAGGGCTTTTCGGCGGCCGAGCTTGCGATTGTAACGTCCGGCTATTTCGTCGGGTTCCTGTCGGGCGCCCGGCTGAGTCCGCTTTTGATCCGGCGAGTTGGCCATGTTCGCGTATTCGCGGCACTTGGCAGTTTCATGTCGGCGGCCCTGATCGCTTTCCCACTGCTAACCGAGGCCTGGGCTTGGACGATCCTGCGGATTTTCGTCGGCTTTTGCATGTCGGGCATCTATGTCACAGCTGAAAGCTGGTTGAATGATGCTGCTACGAATGAAACCCGCGGCAAAGTGCTGTCGGCATACATGATTGCTCAGACGCTGGGTATCATTGGTGCCCAAGGGCTCCTGACCCTTGGAGACGCAGGAACAGCCGTCCTTTTCATCGGCGCATCGATCCTAGTGTCAATCTCGTTCTCGCCGATCCTGTTGTCAGTCAGCCATGTTCCTGCCGCTGAGGTGTCCCGTCCAATGCCGCTTAGGGATCTCTTTGTTGGATCACCGTTGGGGACGGTTGGAATTTTCATACTGGGCAGTGTTTACGCCACGCAATCCGGTATGGGCGCGGTCTACGGCACGGAAATAGGGTTGACAGCCGACCAAATTGCTCTGTTCGTTGCGATGCTGTTCGCAGGTGCCCTGCTCCTTCAATACCCGATTGGCTGGCTTTCGGACCGCATGGACAGACGCTGGCTCATCTTTGCAGCTGCCGCCCTTGGTGCCCTTTCTTGTATGATTGGCTGGGTGTTCAGTGGCGGCTTCTGGACGCTTTTGGCATCGGCCTTTTTCGCAGGTGGTGTAACAACTCCTCTTTATGCGCTGTTCCTCGCCTATACCAATGACAGCCTATCTCTTGAAGACATGCCGGCGGCCTCGGGTGGACTTGTCCTGACCTTTGGAATAGGGGCCATCATCGGGCCATTGTCGACGGGCTGGGCGATGCAGCAATTCGGACCAGTTGCATTTTGGGCTACGCTTGGCATCAGCTTCGGATTGATCGCGATTTATGCCCTTTATCGCATGACGCAGCGTGCGCCAACGCCAGTAGAAGAAACCGAAAGTTACTTGGGTGTCTTACCGACAGCAACACCCGTGGTTGTTGAGGCTGCGGGTGCCTGGTCCGCAGACCAGGCCGAGACTTCCGACGATGCAAATGCCGACGAAGAGGCTTCAGATCACTTCAAGGATGGCGCTTGATGGCTGGAGCATCAAAAAATAGGTAATTTGAGTTGGGCGTTACTGTCTTGCAGTTTACAAGTTTGCTTCCCACCTGTTGTTCATACCGGCAATCAAACTGATACCGGTTTATCAGTCTGGAACCTCTTAAAATGGAAATCGTCTACACCGTTGGGATGATGGCCTTATGCGCGGCTGTCTTTGGCCTTGTGGTATGGCTTTACTTTAGGGTCGCAAATCATTTTTCTGCCGAAACCCGGCCCGGGGGCTTGCGCGGCGACGGGTTTGCAATCCTTCTGGCGCTTGGTTTGATCGTGGTCTTTATCGCGAGCTACATAGAGATCTTCGTATTCGCGTTCCT
>NZ_SMLZ01000058.1 GCF_009711415.1 Roseibium denhamense | reverse complement strand
TGCCTTTCTGTTCCTCACTGGTGTTCGGGACGGTGCCCTTGTCACTTTACGTCTCAAGCATGTGGACGTAGTAGGACGCCGTGTTCTCCAGGATGCCAGGGAAGTTAAAACCAAGTTTTCCAAGACCATGCGAACGACATGGTTTCCGGTAGAAAATGACATTTCTGCGATCGTGACGCGCTGGGTCGTGGAGAGACACACCTCAGGAGCAGAAGGCGATGATCCGCTCTTTCCAAGAACACCCAGTGCGGTTCGTAGCCCCCGCGCTAACCATAAGGAGGAATTCTGGAGAACCGCCGCGCCGGTGCGGGAGATCATCAGGAAGGCGACCCGCGTTGCAGGTGTTCCCTATTTTTGCCCGCATTCGATCAGGTCCACATTAGCCCGCATGTGCCTGACCTGGGCGCAATCACCTGTGGAACTGAAGGCTCTCAGCCAAAATCTGGGTCATGAAGACATGGCGACGACCATGGAGCACTACGCGACGCTCGGTGAAGGCCGTCAGCGTCAGTTGATCAATGGCATTTGGGAACGCGTTGAATTTCGAGACACAGATAGAGAACTTACAGATCTGATCAATCGAGTCTCGCCAGCAGATAGAGGTGTATTAAAGGCGATGGCACAAGCCCTTCTGAAGAGTTGAGCCACAGATGGTGGCTCTTGCCTTTCAAGGGGGCCCATCTGGGCTGGCGCGCCAACTCAGAGCGACAACTTCCCGAATTGGGTCAAATTTTCTTGTTATTTCTCTGCGCGTTCGAAAGTTGAAATAAAATTTTCTATTTCAAAATGATCTCTATGAGCTTTGCTTTTTTCAGATGCGTATCCGCACCTCTTCACTATGAATTTGCTTGCATCCTAGTGACGCATAACTGTTGCTCTGCGCAGAAAACGCAAACACCTCGATGGAGCAGAAGTAGAAAACCTCAGTTCTGCTTTCCTTACAATGGCAGCAGAACTTTCAAGCAGCGCGACATAGAAGTCTATCCAGCCTAATCTGCCCCGCGCACGGGAATGCTCTCTCCAGCTTTGGGTTGAACCAGGCGCTGAAGAACAAATACCAGAGCTGCAATCGTCAATCCGGCGAGGTCTGTCCAAAGCCCCCCCTCGATCATCAACAGAGCAGACGCGGCAAGGCCAAGCCGCAAGTAGGACGCGGCGACCTTGCCGAGGAACCAGCCCTGGACGCCTGAACTCAGCAGGAACACGCCCACGATTGCCGTTCCGCCAGCGCGCATGATGTCGAGGACATGGCCGTCCATGAGAATTGCCGAATTGTAGAAGAACATGAACGGTACAATGAACGCGGCCAGCCCGAACTTGAACGAGGTGACGGAGGTTGCCATCGGGTTCGCGCCGGAGATCCCCGCGGCTGCGTAGCTCGCCAACGCCACCGGTGGTGTAATTGCCGACAGAACGGCGAAATAAAAGACGAAGAAATGTGCCGTCAGCGTTGGAATGCCCAGCTGAACCAATCCCGGAGCCACCACTGAGGCCGCAACCGCGTAGGCAGCAGTTGTCGGCATGCCCATACCCAGCAGGATCGCGATGCACATGGCAAAGAAGAGGGCCAGGAGTTGACTGGTTGCTGCTAGGTCAAGAAGCAGACTTGAGAAACGGGCCCCGACACCCGTCAGGCTGATCACGCCGACGATGATGCCAGCACAGGCACACACGGCGATGATCTGGATCGACATCACACCAGCCAGCTCGAAGGCCTTGATTATCGAGCGAAGCCCCATGCGGTGCGGCGTGAACCAGGAGACGACAGCGGCTGAGACGGTTGCCAGCGTCCCGGCACGGATGACCGAATACCCCATGAAGAGGGCCGCGATCAGAATGACGATAGGCACGAAGAGATAGACCCGCGCCACCATGTCCCGGAAGTTAGGGAGCTCGTCGTCACGCATGCCGCGCATACCGAGTTTTGCTGCTTCGAAGTCAACCATGAAATAGATGGAGACAAAGTAGAGAACGGCCGGAATGATCGCGGCAATCGCGATATCCTGGTAGGGAATGCCCGTGATCTCCGCCATGATAAAGGCGCCTGCCCCCATGATAGGCGGCATGATCTGGCCGCCCGTGGAAGCGGCGGCCTCAACGGCCCCTGCAGTCTTCTTTTCGTAGCCGACCCGTTTCATAAGCGGAATCGTGAGCGAACCAGTGGCAACGACATTCCCGGCGGATGTGCCGTTGATCATGCCCATCAGTCCGGACGCGAAGATAGCCACTTTCGCCGGCCCTCCGCGCGCGCGTCCAGCTGCGGCAAAGGCGAAATTCACGAAATAGTCGCCCACTTTGGAGGCCTGAAGGAAAGCAGCGAAGATGATGAAGAGAATGATGTAGGTCGACGAAACCGCCGTGGTCGGCCCCAGAATACCGGCATCAGAATAAACATGTCCGAAGAAGCGCTGCCAAGTGTAGGCGTTTTGAACCGCCAGAATGCCGGGAAGCAGGTGGGCGCTGAATGTATAGATCAGGAACACGGCGGTGATGATGACCAGGGCAAGGCCAGCGACCCGGCGTGTGAGTTCCAGGATCATTGCAGATCCCGCCGTCGCGGCGAAGGCAACTCCGATCGGAACGAATGTTGTTCCGACGGAATTTCTGGCCGCCGTGTCATAGATGGCGATGAAATAGGTCGCGACAACCAAGGCGCAGACCGCAAGTACGACATCGGATGCGGCAAAGCGCTCGCGCCCCCGGCGCTCAAGCCAGCCCGCTACAATCGCTCCGAAGGTTGCGATCAGCAACGGAATGCCGAACCACCACACTTCGTTTTCGTAGATCTCTGTGCCCGGAAAAGCCGCCCAGGTCGTTAACCCGCCCATCTGCGGCAGGGTGCCTGAATGGATCATATGAACGAAACTGATCGCCGTTGCCCCCGAAACGAAGGCAGGCGCAAGAAGAAGCAGCGCGAGAATGCTGACGACACGTGTTTCTCGTTGCGGCGCGCCGGTTGCGTGAAAGAAGTGAGCGGAAAAGAGCAGAAAGCCGAGCGCCAGGGCACCGGCAATATGCGCAATACGGAAATTCCACGTCTCCATCGGAAACTGCGGCAGGAAGGGAATGGTTATCCCGGTCCATGCCGAAATGGAGACGCCATTGAGCGCAACCATGTGAAATGCCGCGTAAAGCGCGGACAGGCCTGCCATGACGAGATAGGCGCGCCCGTCAAAGAGACGGCGATTACTCTCGATCGGTTCTTCATCGACACCTTCAGCCAGAACTTTGTCGCCGACATCTTCGGCCGACTGGGCGATCTTGTCTGTCATGGGTTCCTGCAACGGCCGATTTTGGCGGCTCTGTCTTCTATTGTCGGGGTATTCACCGTCTCGCGCTCGGACGGGTCTTGTATAGATCCGGCACCCGCACGAGGAGGATCTCCCCGTGCAGGCACGACTGGCGATCAGTTGCCGTAGATCATGTCGGCAGGAATATCGGCGCCCTGGGTTTCCTGAAACCAGCGCGCAGCACCCGGGTGCCACTTCATGACCTGGTTGCGGTCCCAGAACTCCGGCAGCGTCGAACGGGCAGCCTTGTGAGTGGCGACCATGCGCTCATTGTCGGACATGACCGCCTTGACGACACCGTACACGAAGGTTTCAGGCAGATCGCAGTTGGCGATCGCGAAGTTCCACATGGAGACGGACCGTGCCGGGGCCTCCAGCGTTGTGTAGCTGTCTGCTGCAATGTCGAAATTTGCCACTGGAAAGGCCTTGGTGATAGCGGCCTGTTCTGCTTCGGTAAATTCAATGATGTTGATGTCAGTCTGCACTTCCAGCTGGCTAACAGCCGGAACTGGCACGCCTGCGGCGAACGCAATCACATCCAGGAGGCCGTCCTGCAGCTGACTACCGAGATCCGACCAGCCGCCGTTGCGGCGCTCGAACTTGACACCAAGCTCTTCCATCATACGAGGGAAATAGGTGTCGGACGTCGACCCGGCCGGGCCGAACCCGATCCGGGCACCTTCCGGAATGTCGGCAACGGAGCTGATGCCGGAGGAAGACAGGGCCGTGATCGAGAACGGGGTCTGGTACATCGGGAACATGGCGCAGGCCTTGTCCATTTTCAAACCGGGTGCGATCGGATTCGAACCGGCAATCGATTCAGCCGCAGGACCCATGGTGGTCATGCCGAACGGCAGGTCGCCGGAATGGACCAATGCCATGTTCTGCATTGGCCCGCCCGTAACCTCGGCAGCGCCGGATACACCAAGTTCTTCACCGGCAATGTTGGCCCAACCTGTGCCGTATCCGAAATAGGTTCCGCCCTGCGATCCCGTTCCCACGGTAAAGCTCTCGGGCCAGCCGGTCTTGTCGACTGTATCTGCGACCGTTGCGGTTGCGGTCAAGGCGGCGATCACAAAAGCGCCGGTCATCGTGATGATTTTCATGAGTTCCTCCACATATTCTTCGCAAAGGGTCCGTTGTCCCGGCTCACATCCTCCTGTGAGCGGCGGGGATGACCCTTCACCAAAATCCACGCTATACCGG
>NZ_SMLZ01000006.1 GCF_009711415.1 Roseibium denhamense | reverse complement strand
TGTGTGAGCTATGGCGGTCAAGCGACGAGGCGGCGTGCAATAGTCGGCCAGGTCCCGTTGAAGGGACCGGTAGCCAGATTGCTTCGCAAGCCATTTGAGGAATGCCTTCAGATCGTTGCAGGTCTGCACGATGGTCGGCGCCGCCAAACCTCTGTCTCCAGGGTTCTCGCCGTGGTCCGTCGCATTCAATATCTTTTTGAAGCTTATGATGTCATCCCGCGTCAGCTTGGTGA
>NZ_SMLZ01000001.1 GCF_009711415.1 Roseibium denhamense | reverse complement strand
AGAGCAACGAGAACACAAAATCCCGCTCCCGCAACCAACAAAAAAGCCGCCCACACCGGGCGGCTTTTTTGTTGGAAGGGGTCGCTGATTTTGACCTGACGGGCGCCCCGCAAGGAGGACAACGTCCGACGCAACGGGGCAGAAAACAATCAAATCCTGAACCAAAAACCAAATACAAAAACAGCCTCGTCCCGTAAGGGCCGCG
>NZ_SMLZ01000115.1:265143-277092 GCF_009711415.1 Roseibium denhamense | reverse complement strand
TTTTTCAATCACAACCTTGTTTCAATTTATGCTTGTCTCTCTCACAGCGCCGAATCCCATGAATTATTCATAAGCGCCTGTTTTATATATTTTTTTCCGTTATCCACACGTGCAAGGATGCCAATTCGGTTGTGATTGCAGCAACAAGATAGTTAATCTAATTTTACTTTCAAAGGGAGACTTTGAAGGAAAGTTGCAAGAAAACAGCACGTCCGGACAGGTCTTCGCGGGGCAGTCTACGGGTTTCCCGACTATGAAATATCTATCAGATCACCGGGGGTGATTTGGTACCTTGTGGGCGGAAGTTCCAAGTTCTCGACCGGCATGCGGCGGTGTTGATCTTGAGGTTGTAACTTCCCCAAAATTCTTCAGCGATGCGGATGCGGACCTGAAACCCATCGACCACAAGGTGTTGCACCGGGAAGGCCACTTCCCGGTGCTTTTTTTGCTTAATCAATGGCCGTTTTCCCACTCGGAGCTGATCGATTGTGCAGTGGTCGCGCATCTTTGGGCGTTTCAAACAAAACGCCAAATGCTCTAGGATTATGCAGCGCTTTGCCGGCCCTGCGGCTTGCGGCGGCGCGGGCGTCTTGCCTGCTTGGAATTGTCGTTGGCGCCTCCAGCGGTCGAACCGTGCGAGCGCATGCCGCCGGACGGTTTGCGTGCACCTTGCGGCTTGCCGCGCTGCCCGCCTTTGCGTTTTGCGCGCCCTTCTGCGGCCGACATCGGCGGAACGTCTCCACTGGCCACCGGAATATCGATGCCGATGAGCTTCTCGATCTGACGGAGCAGGGCGATCTCTTCCGGAGCGCACAGGGCAACCGCTTCGCCCTCCGCGCCCGCGCGCGCTGTCCGTCCGATCCGGTGCACATAGGCTTCCGCCACTTCCGGCAATTCGAAGTTGTAGACGTGGCTGACGCCCGGAATGTCGATACCGCGTGCGGCCACATCGGTTGCCACTAGGACGTTGATATCGCCTTCCCGCAATCCCTTGATCGCTCGGTCACGCTGGTTCTGGCTTTTATTCCCGTGAATAGATCCGGCGGCGATGCCCGACTGTGCCAGTTTCCGCATGAGGCGTTCGGCACCATGCTTGGTCCGGCAGAAAACCAGCGACATGTCGTCCGGCTGGTTCTTGAGCTGTGTCAGCAGGAAATCCGTCTTCGCCTTCTGGTCAAGGAAGTGCACCGACTGGGAGATCTTGTCCGCGGTTTTGCCCGCAGGTGAGACCTCGACCCGTGCCGGATTGCGGAGGTAGGACTGGGCCAGTTCGTTGATCTGTTTCGGCATGGTCGCGGAAAACAGCAGCGTCTGCCTGTCGTCAGCCACCAAACCGGCGATCCGCCGCAAGGCATGGATGAAGCCGAGGTCGAGCATCTGGTCCGCTTCGTCGAGGACCAGATAGGACGCCGTTCCAAGATCGACTGCTCTACGGTCGACAAGGTCCAAAAGACGTCCGGGCGTTGCAACCAGGATGTCCGTGCCCTTGGACAGGCGCTTGATCTGGCCGTTGATGGACACACCACCCACAACAGAGGTCACGCGCAGCGGCGTGGTTTTCAAGAAACCGATCAGGTTCTTGGCGATCTGGTTTACGAGCTCGCGGGTTGGCGCGAGAATCAGTGCATGTGTGCCCTTCGGCTGCGGCTTTTTCGGGTCCGCGAGAAGCGTCTCAATCAGCGGCAACCCGAATGCGGCTGTCTTGCCCGTTCCGGTTTGGGCCAGGCCCATCAGATCCCGGCCGTCCAGGATCAAGGGAATGGATTTCTGCTGAATCGGGGTCGGGGCAGAATAGCCATTGTCGGCAATCGCCTTCAGAAGATCGTCTGAAAGTCCGAGGCTTTTAAAATCAGTCAACATAAAGTCCTTGGCTCGGGCGCGGCTCTGCACGCCCGGAAGGCCGTCAGGCCCGATGGCCTACGGCTGAGGTTTTGGTGCGCGGCAGCCCATCCTTCGGAAGGCTCTTTGCCGCCAGACCCTGGCGTGACTTGGGAACTGGATGGCCCGTCATTGGGCCAAGGTCGGTATCTGAAACAGCGGCGTCTGCCCGGAAAAAACGTCTCGGGCGAATGCGATGGCTGTCTGCTCACGCGGCAGCAGAACCAGCGCGCTGTATCGTCGGAAACTGCTGTCCTGTCAAGCAAAACCCGATTGAGCCTCTGTTTCGGCTGCGACGGTTCACCTCGGCGTCAGCCGGATCAACTGGCCGTCATCACTGTCGGTGAGCACATAGATGAATCCGTCCGGGCCCTGGCGGACATCGCGGATGCGCTCGCCCAAATCATCCAGCAGTTTCTCTTCGGACGTGACTTCGGGCCCGTTCAACTCAAGCTTCGCCAGATGGGTTCCGCGCAGCGCGCCAACAAGCAGATCCCCCTGCCAGTCCGGGTATTTGTCACTGGTCACGAAGGCCATGCCGGATGGCGCGATGGAGGGGTCCCAATAGTAGATGGGCTGTTCCATGCCGGATTTCGATGTGCCCTCACCGATCCTGAAACCGGAATAATGCCTTCCGTAGGAAATCACCGGCCAGCCGTAATTCTTGCCCGCTTCGGGTATGTTGATCTCATCGCCGCCGCGTGCGCCGTGCTCAACGGTCCACAGCACGCCGC
Source organism: Roseibium denhamense (assembly GCF_009711415.1). Classification (GTDB taxonomy): domain Bacteria; phylum Pseudomonadota; class Alphaproteobacteria; order Rhizobiales; family Stappiaceae; genus Roseibium; species Roseibium denhamense. Next base: position 274,480 of record NZ_SMLZ01000115.1, on the reverse strand, counting down.
TTGCAGGGTTGATGGCCGCGCTTTGCGGGTTGCGGTGGCCGATCGACCAGATCTCAGGCTGGACGCCCTCCACATTCAGGAACGGGTTTCCAGGGGCCGGATCGCCGTCCGGGGTCAACCGCAGAACCGATCCGGCATGGTTGTCTGTATCCTGCGCGGACGGCCGGTCCCCCCGGTCGCCCAGGGTCATGAACAGATTGCCGTCAGGGGCAAACGCCAGCCTGGACCCGAAGTGCCGCCCTCCACCGCCAAGATTGTTCGCCTGGAAGATCGTTTCCCCGTTTTGCAGCTCATAGGACCCGCTCTCGCCCATCAGCTGCCCACGGTACACACTGGTGCCGACGCCGCCGGAAGACCGGTCGGAAAAGGTCATGAAGACGGTCCGGTCCGTTTCGAAATCAGGGCTGAGAACCACGTCGAGGAGACCGCCCTGTCCGCTTGCATAAACGTCCGGTCCGCCGGACACCGGACGCTTGTCGCCATTGCCTGCCACATGGATAACCCGGCCATCGCGTTCCGTGACCAGGTAACCGCCATCGGGCAGAAAAGCGACAGCCCATGGGAATTCAAGGCCGTCCGTCACGCGGTCCAGATCGACGGCCGACTGCGCAAGGGCGGGGGCGGTTGAAAGCGCGGCAGCAACGCAGAGTGGGGCGAAAAACTGACGAAAGACCATATGGGAAGCTCCATTAATTCGGATGCCCCGTGCGGGGCTTTCCCTTTAGCTAGGGATTTTTCCGAACATGGCCAGACCCGGAGATCTGGAGCTCAACCGGCCGGTCCGGGAGCCTTCACATCGCTTGCTGCCAGCCGCGCCGCAATCGTGCGCTGCTCATAGGCCACATTCCAATCGATGAGGACCCGCCAGACGTTTTCGGCCTGATCGCCTTCAAGGCCGAGATCCTCGGCCCGTTTTTTGATCGCGGCAACCATGGTCTCTATGCGTTCACCGTCGAATGCCTCATCCGGATGCTGTTTCAGCTCTGCCATCCGCCGGACATAGCCCTGACGCTTTGCGAATATCTGGATCAATTCTTCGTCAATCGTGTCAATCGCGGTCCGGATGTCGGCCTTGGTGGTGCAGTCGGCAGGCAGTTTCAGGTGTGACATGAACACTTCGTATCCTGGATGATAATGATGCGCAGCGCCCCGAACCGGACGGGGCCTCTGCAGCAGTTTAAACGGCGAGACCGCGCGCCTTAACCGGATGCGCGGGTCTGCGCCTCAACGCTGGCCAGTGCCGACATGTTCACGACCCCGCGCGACGTCACCGAAGGTGTCAAAATGTGAGCCGGCTTGGCGGTGCCTAGCAAGATAGGCCCGACATGCAGCGCCTGGGTGGCGACCTTCAAGAGATTGTGAGCAATGTTGGCGGAGTCAAGGTTCGGGAACAGAAGAAGGTTCGCCTCGCTCTTGAGCCGGCTGTCCGGCATCACCCGCTCGCGCAAAGCCGTCGACAGGGCACTGTCGCCGTGCATTTCGCCATCCACCTCCAACTCGGGATGGCGCTCCCAAATCAACTCCACGGCCTCCCGCATCTTCCGGGAGGAGGCAGTGTCACGGGAGCCGAAGTTGGACATGGACAACAGCGCGATCTTTGGCTCGATGCCGAACCGGCGGATTTCCTCGGCCGCAAGCACCGCCATCTCACTCAGTTCCTCTGCTGTCGGATCTTCGGTCACAAACGTGTCCGACAAGAACATCGCGCCCTGACTGCTGATCAGGAGCGACATGGCCGACAAGTCACGTGCCGTCTCGCACACACCGATAATCTGACGGATATCGCGCAAGTGCTTTGTGAAACGTCCCTCAAGTCCGCAAATCAGAGCATCCGCCTCGCCCCGCCGGACGGCCAGCGCTGAGATAACCGTGGTGTTGGTCCGCACCATGGTCCGGGCCGCTGTTGGCGGAACGCCCTTGCGTCCGACACATTCGAAATACTCGTCCACATAGTCCCGGTAACGCGGATCATCTTGCGGGTTCACAAACTCGAAATCGACATCCGGCCGGATTTTCAGGCCGAAACGCTCACAGCGCTGCGCCAGAACATCGGGACGGCCAACCAGAACCGGCTTGGCGATCTTGTCCTCCAGAAGCACCTGAGCGGCCCGCAGCACGCGCTCGTCCTCGCCTTCCGCGAAGATGATCCGTTTCGGGTCTTTCGCGGCATTCTGGATGATCGGCTTCATGATCAGGCCGGACCGGAACACAAACCGGTTCAGCCGGTCCATATAGGCATCGAAATCCTCGATCGGACGGGTGGCGACACCGCTGTCCATTGCGGCCTTTGCAACGGCAGGTGCAATCCGCAGGATCAGGCGCTGATCAAACGGGGACGGGATCAGATAGTTCGGGCCAAAGGTTTCGGTTTTGCCGCTGTAAGCCCTGGCCGCCACGTCGGACGGCTCTTCCTTGGCAAGACCGGCAATCGCCTCGACAGCTGCCCGTTTCATGTCTTCGTTGATGGTCGTTGCGCCAACGTCCAGCGCGCCGCGGAAGATGTAGGGGAAGCAAAGGACATTGTTGACCTGGTTCGGATAATCGGACCGGCCCGTACACATGACCACATCGTCGCGCACGGCCTTGGCCTCTTCCGGCATGATTTCCGGGTTCGGGTTTGCCAGGGCCATGATGAGCGGGCCCTTGCCCATCTTTTCGACCATTTTCGGCTTGAGAACACCGCCGGCAGACAAACCCAGGAACACGTCCGCCCCTTCGATGACCTCATCGAGCGTGCGCAACTCCGTCGGCTGTGCGAACACGGCTTTCCATTGGTCCATGGACGCCTCGCGGCCCTCATAGACCACGCCGTCGATATCGGTCACCCAGATGTTCTCGCGCTTGGCGCCGAGCGAGACCAGCATGTTGAGGCAGGCAAGCGCGGCCGCGCCTGCCCCCGAGGCCACGATCTTGGCTTCGCTGATGTTCTTGCCCGCAAGGTCCAGGCCGTTGCGCACCGCCGCGCCTACGATGATGGCGGTTCCGTGCTGATCATCATGAAAGACCGGAATGTTCATCTTGTCGCGCAGAGCCGCCTCGATCATGAAGCATTCCGGCGCCTTGATGTCTTCCAGGTTGATACCGCCGAATGTGGGCTCCAGAACGGAGACCGCGTCAACGAACTTGTCCACGTCCGTCTGGGCGACCTCGATATCAAACACATCGATCCCGGCGAATTTCTTGAAGAGGACCGCCTTGCCCTCCATCACCGGTTTGGAGGCCAAAGGGCCTATATTGCCAAGACCGAGAACGGCGGTGCCGTTGGAAATGACGGCGACCAGATTTCCGCGCGCGGTGTAGTTGGCCGCCTTTGACGGATCGTCGGCGATTTCCAGGCAGGGCGCGGCCACACCGGGGGAATAGGCCAGCGCCAGGTCGCGCTGGTTGCCGAGCGGCTTGGTTGCCTGGATCTCCAGTTTGCCCGGGCGCGGATGCTCATGGAAAAACAGAGCTGCTTCGGTCAGGTCACTTCCGCTGTTCTTTTGATCGCTCATTATCCGTTCCTCAGCCGTTCCATTCCCTAAGGTCATATGCGGGAGGCCCGTTGCCAGATGCGGCCGCCCCGCCTTCGCCCGTTAAAATTCTTGAATTCGCCCCGTGGTTTACCCGGCCCTGTGCAAAATGAGAACCCGTAATAGCCGGTAAAGCACAACCGCGTTGAGGATATGCCACATGAAATGCGTTCCAATCGCAAGCCCGTGGCAGACGGGCTCATCCGCCATCCGGAAGCCGATCGAAACCGTGAAGATCACGCCCGTGACCAAAATCGATAACCCGTAAGCGCGGTTCTTTTGGACGAAGAAGCTACCGACCACGAAAATCGCAAGCAGGGCTGGAAGATAGGCAGCGGACGAGCCGAGGATCGGAGCCCACACTTCTCCCAGCATCGGCGCCAGCACGAAAAACCCGATGACGATGGCAATCGTCACGACCCAGTGGAGCTCCAGGAATCGCCGGAGCGCGAAGGCCAGATAGACCAAAATGAACACCATGATCGGCACGACGTCTGCAATCGCCGCCCACCGTGTTGCAAATGTGTGGAACAAAAACGATCCGATGCCGATCAAGGCAACGATCACTGTCAACACAAGCGCCGGTGTGTCATTTGCGACCTTGCGCCGCCACAACATAAAGGCGGCAAACGCAGCCACCAGGAAGGCCGCATTGGTGACAGCGTTGATCGGCTCGGACCAGAATTCCGGGCCAAGCCGCTCGCAATAATTGTCCAGATGGTCGTTAAGTGCCATCTCGCCCCCGCACCTGTTTTGTCCCAAACATCATGGGATTACAGCGCAGGTATGACAGTTTCCGCAATCAGTTTTCCAAGGCGGGAGAGTCCCTCTTCGATTTTTTCAGGCGCCGCGCAGGAAAAACTCAGTCTCAGTGTGTTCGCGCCACTGCCATCGGAGTGAAACGCCTTGCCGGGGACGAAGGCGACCTTTGCATTACCGACCGCTTTTTCAAGCAGATCGGCTGCGTCAACATGCGCTGGCAAGGTCACCCAGACAAACATGCCACCCTCCGGCCGGGTCCAGCTCACGCCCTCCGGCATGTGCCGTTCCAGCGCGCCCAGCATGACATCACGGCGCAGCTTGTAGGCCGCCCGGATGGTGGCCGTGTGTGTTTCGAACACCGCCTCGGCGACGCGGGCCATGACTTCCTGATTGATCACGGGGGTATTGAGGTCACTGGCCTGCTTGATCAGGACCAGACGGGCGATCAGATCCCTGGAGGCAACGATCCAGCCAAGACGCAAACCCGGTGACAGGGTCTTTGAAAAGGAGCCCAGAAACACGCTGCGCGTTTGATCAATGCCGCCCGATCTTTCGCAATCCATGGCGAGGATCGGCGCGATGGGCTCGCCATCATATCTGAGGCTCAGATAAGGCGAATCCTCTAAGATCCCGCATCCAAGACGGCCTGCCTGGTCCAGAACGGATCTGCGTTCTTCCCAGGTGAGCGTCTTGCCGGTCGGATTGGCAAAATCAGGTGACAGATACGCAAACTTGACCTTGCTGCCCTTCAGGTCCGCCTGGGCCTTGAAGTCGTCCGCAGTCCGGTTCGTGCCCGGATCGATCCGGTCATAATTGGGCTCATAAGCATTGAAGGCCTGAAGCGCCCCGAGATAGGTCGGCGCCTGCGCCAGAACCGTGTCGCCGGGGGACAGGAGCAACTTGCCCAGATAATCGAGCCCCTGCTGGGAGCCGGACGTGATGAGGATATTCTCCGGCGCACAATCGACACCAAGGGTCTTCATGTGGGCGACGATCCAGCTGCGCAGGCGGTGCGATCCCTCGCTGACACCATATTGCAGCGCCCGTTCCGCTTCCGGCCCCGTCAGCACGTCCCGATAGGCTTCCTGAAACATCTCAGCCGGGAAAAGCCTGGGGTCCGGAATACCGCCCGCAAAGGAAATCACATCCGGCTTGTCCAGGAGCTTCAAAAGCTCGCGGATTTCCGAAGCCCGCATGCGGGCGGCGCGATTGGCGTAAAGGGCATCCCAGGTCGACATGATTTGCTCACGAGTTGTTCCGTGCGGTTATTTAAGTCAATAATACTGACCTATCTGAATGACAAGTGTCGCAATCTTGTTATTTTTTGAAATTTTATTTCGCACGCACCTCAGCAGGCAAGGCGCGGTACCTTTCGGGCAAGCATCGCAGTGCTGGATTCCCCGGGTCCGATTGCCTATGTCTTCGGAGCAACCAGGAGAACCAGATGTCCCGCCTCGACGACAGCCGTCCTTTCATTCCGTTGAACATTGCCGTCCTGACCGTGTCCGACACGCGGGATCTCAACGACGACAGATCGGGCGATACGCTGCAAAAGCGGCTGCTGGAGGCAGGGCACCGGCTGGCGGACCGCAAGATCGTCACGGATGACGTTCCGGCCATTCGGGAGATCGCACGCGGGTGGATCGAAGACACCGGCGTCGACGTCGTCATCTCGACCGGCGGCACCGGCTTTACCGGGCGCGATGTCACGCCGGAAGCCCTGGAACCGCTGTTTGAAAAGCGCATGGACGGCTTTTCGGAGGTCTTCCACCGGATCTCCTATGACAAGATCGGAACCTCAACGATCCAGTCCCGCGCCACGGGCGGTGTTGCCGGGGCGACCTACATCTTTGTCCTGCCCGGCTCGACTGGCGCCTGCAAGGATGCCTGGGACGGCATTTTAAAATGGCAGCTCGACTACCGCCATATGCCCTGCAATTTCGTGGAAATCATGCCCCGGCTGGATGAACACCTGAAACGCGGCAAGCTCCGGGAAGCATGACCCGTGACGGTTCGCCTCAGGATCGCACAGCCTCATGACGAAATGGCCATCGGTGAGCTGCTGATGCGCAGCTACCAAGTGCTTCTGGCCCCGGCCTATCCACCCGAAACGCTGATGCAGGTTCTGCCCCTTGTCACAAAGGCACGGCCGGACCTTCTGACATCGGGCACATATTATGTCGCGGAAACACCGGCCGGTCAGATCGCCGGCGCTGGCGGATGGACGAAACACTCGCCAACGGGCCGGGACGAGACGGCCAACAACGGCAACATCAGACATTTCGCAACCCATCCGGAACATGCCCGCCAGGGGATCGGATCGGCCCTTATTAGCCGGTGTCTTCAGACTGCCGCAGCCTCCGGGCTCACAGAGTTGAATTGCTATTCGACACTGAATGGCGAGGCCTTTTATGCTGCCTGCGGCTTCAAGCGCATGGAGCCTGTTACCATCCCCCTGCCCGGCGATGTTCCCTTCCCCGCCATCAGGATGGTGAAAGGTCTTTAGCCGCGCGCTTAATCTCCCCTTCGAGGGCGGGCTTGGATTTGCTAAGACTGGTCAAAAGAGCTGAGTCCACCTTCCAACGGAGTTTCAAAGTGCCCCCGGTCAAACTGAACATTTTGCAAAGCGCCGAACGGCAGATCACGGCCACTTTCGATCCGCATGTTGTCGGAGACGTGAATGAGGCGCAGGTCAAGGTTGCCAAGTTCGGCGAAGTGTTCGACTGGCATGCCCATGAACAGGAGGACGAAGCGTTTTTTGTTCTGAAGGGCCAGATCGCGATCGACTTCCGCGATGGCACGGTGGAGCTGGGCGAAGGCGATTTCATGGTGGTGCCGAAGACCGTGGAACACCGGCCAAGGTCTCTCACCAAGGAGCCGGTCGTTGTCATGTTCGAGCCCAAGACAACGCTTAACACGGGCGATGCGGACAGCGCCCTGACCGTCAGCGATCTCAAGCACCTGACCGCCTAGATCAGTGGACGGTAGTGTAGGCGGCCTCAGAACCGCCCGACCGGGGGTCAGCCGTGCAGGCGCACGGCAAGGCTGGCGGGAATGCGGAGCGCGCCGACACAAAACCGGGCAAGGCCCTGCCGAAGGCCTGCGATCATCCCCTCGCGGACCGCACCGCCCGGTGTGATGGCCGCAGCACGCAGGAACACCATCCGGCCCCGGCCGATCCGTTTGGCGATATCAAGGTCTTCCATTTCCGGCAAGGGACGGTGCCCGCCGAGCTTTTGATAAAACTGGCGGGAGATCAAAAGGCCCTGATCGCCATAAGGCATGCCGAGGAGCTGAGAGCGGAACGCAGCCAGCGTTTCGCTGATCCGGGCCCCGAGGCCAAAAGCTTCATGCCGCAACCGGAAGCTGGCCGCCTTGCGCCGCCCGTCCGGCGCCCTGGCGCTGCGCTCGACAAAGGCCTGGGCTTCATGGTGCCAGCCGGTTTCCAGAAGCGTTTCAGGGCGCAGGAACAACAGCCAATCGCCCCGTTTTGCGCGCGCCGCACCATAGGCAAGGCACTCGCTGCGCGATCCGTTCACCACATGCCAGTCGCACCCCGCCGCCTCGGCAACCCGCTCCGTGTTGTCGGTCGATCCGCCGTCAACGACAATCACCTCACGGATGACACCTTCCGCCGCGGCCGGCACCAGCGCGGCCAGCGCATGGACAAGGTCGAACTCGGAATTTTTTGTCGGAATAATGACACTAATCATGATTGGGAGTTTTACATGAAGATTTTCAAATTGCGAGCAAAGGGGTTGTGAAAGTCCGGTTTTCGGCTAATGTTCACTTTATGTTCCATTCAAGAGTCGGCCCAAAATGAACGCTGGTGTCCTCCCCGCCCCTGACAGCCTGACCCAAACCGCCCTGACGGCCCCGGACAAACGCATTGCGGAGGACCGGCGGCGCGGACGGGGCGCTGCCAGCAACATTTCCGGACGGTTTGAGGCCCGCTCGCTCGAGAGCTTTGACGACGGCTGGGACAGCCAGGACGACTTGCCGCCGCTGAAGACGGATGTCCAAACAGAGCGCGCCCGCACGATCATAACCCGGAACGAGTCGCCGGACATCTCGTTCGACCGGTCGATCAACCCTTACCGGGGCTGCGAACACGGCTGCATCTATTGCTTCGCCCGCCCGAGCCACGCCTATATGGGCTTGTCCGCCGGGCTCGATTTCGAGACCAAGCTTTTTGCCAAGCCCAACGCGGCCGAACTTCTGGAGCGGGAGCTCTCCAGGCCCGGCTATATCCCCCGCGTGATCGCAATCGGGACAAACACCGATCCATACCAGCCGATTGAGCGGCGCCACGGCCTGATGCGCGGCATCCTGGAGGTTCTGGAGACGTGCGGGCACCCGGTCGCGATAGTGACCAAATCGGCCCTGGTCGTGCGCGATGCGGATATCCTGGCGCGGATGGCGGAACGCAACCTTGTCAAAGTGGCGCTGTCCATCACGACGCTGGATCGGAAGCTGTGCCGCACCATGGAGCCCCGCGCGTCTGCCCCGCACAAGCGCCTGGAGGCTGTCAGGACCTTGAACGATGCCGGCATTCCGACCGCCGTCATGATGGCCCCCATCATACCCGCCCTGACGGACAGCGAGATCGAGGCGGTTCTTGAGGCCGCTTTCGAGCATGGCGCGCAGGAGGCTTCGTTCATCTTGCTGCGCCTGCCGCTGGAAGTCTCCGAACTTTTCCGCGACTGGCTGCTCCGGAACCGGCCCGACCGCTACCGCCATGTCATGAACCTGATCCGCTCCATGCGCGGGGGCAAGGATTACGATGCCAAATGGGGCGAGCGCATGCGCGGGCGCGGGCCTTATGCCGACCAGATCTCAAAGCGGTTTTCACTGACGGCAAAACGGCTTGGCCTGAACCTGCGCAAGAAAAAGCTGTCGACGGACCACTTCGTCCAGCCGCAAAAGGGCGGTGTCCAGTTGAGTTTGTTTTAGCGGGCAAATTGAGATCCGCTTGCGCTGAAGACAGCATCCCGGCCCGTGCCGTGAGCTGGCCAGGATGCCGAAGCTTGTGTACCGCTTTTGGAAGGGCTTGTTTTCGTTCA
>NZ_SMLZ01000115.1:127542-264924 GCF_009711415.1 Roseibium denhamense | reverse complement strand
CGCCGGACCTAAAGGTCGAACGGACACACGCCAAGGGCTTTGGCGGATTGATCTGCGGGGTTGATGAGGCCGGGCGCGGGCCGTGGGCGGGACCTGTTGTTACTGCCGCGGTCATGCTTGATTATTCAAAGGTCCCGAATGGTCTGAACGATTCCAAAAAGCTGACGGAGAGCCGCCGTGACGCGCTTTTTGCGCAGATCGTGAAGGATCACCACGTGTGCGCGGCAAGCGCATCTCCCGCCACCATCGACCGGATGAACATCCGCTCCGCAACATTGTCGGCCATGGTCCGGGCGGTGAAGGGCCTGCCGAAGGTACCAGAGTACGTTCTGGTTGACGGGCGGGACGTTCCGCCCGGCCTGAAGCAACCGGGTCAGGCGCTGATCAAGGGCGATGGACGGTGTTTGTGCGTGGCGGCCGCGTCCATTGTCGCCAAGGTCCTGCGGGACCGGATGATGGTGGCCCTGGAGGAGACTTGTCCGGGCTACGGCTTTGCCCGGCACAAGGGCTATGGAGTACCGGCCCATCAGGCCGCGCTGAGCAAGCTGGGCCCAACACCGCACCACCGGATGAGCTTCAAGCCCGTCCGCCTGGCGGCGCAGGCTCCGTAATCGGGCCCTGCCTTCAACCCTGCCAGAGTTCTGTTCCCGGATAGAATTGGGACCAGGCAAACCAGAAGGCCTGATGGCTGCCAAGGTCCGCGCCATCTGGTCCAACGGCTCTGATGCCGCCACCGTCAAGCATCAGGCGGACATTTTCGAATTGAATGTCCTCCCCCTTGAGGAGTGCGGCAAGCGCTTTGCTGCGCTGGAAGGCAACCGGAGTGCCCGAAGATGTCACAACGCCGATGATGTCCTCCTGGACGGCAAGCCTTGGGTCGACATCCCCGATGGGGAAAATCGGCCCGTTGGCGTCCCGCCCGTTCCGGAAATCGAAATCGCGGCCAAGCGCCAGCGCTTCCACAAGGACCGTCGTCTCAGGATGCGCTTTTTTCCATGTTCCCCAATCGGTCGTAACCACGCTTACCTGCTGCAATTGCAGCCCCTTTTCCGCCAGCGGGCCGGTCACGGCCTTGCCCAGGAAGGTGTCGAAGACGGAATAGGTGTTAACGTCATACATCACCTTGTTGGAGCGGATCAGCAGGCCCGACGTCCTGAGAACAGGCCGCTCAATTCCTTCAGGCAGCTCATCGGTCAGGTAGGCCTGCGCCGCCCCGCACAAGGTGCAGTAGGGGATGCCGAGCGACCGTCCGCCAAGGGTGTCATTCACCATTTCGCGCACTTCCATGATGCGCCTTGGATAGGCCCTATACTCACCATTGACGCCGATCCCGAAAACAATGTCGCTGTCTTTCAGCCAATCGGCATCTTCCGCGCGCGAAACCTCGGGATTGTCCGCGGCCGGGATGCAATTGCACGCATCATCCGTGCGGTCATAGGGACGGTCATCAATCAGAACGCCGCCCCAGGACACCATGCGCCAGTCAATCTCCCCTTCCACGAAGATCCGGTCCCAGCCGGGAACGATGCTGGTAAAGATCGCCCGCTTTGACGCCAGATATCCGGGGGGTGCGGGAATGTCCCAAGCCATAAGATGGTCGGTGACAATGCCCCAACTGTTTTGAGACGGTATTTTCTTTCCAAGAAGCTGGCCTGCCGCATCGCTCAAGGCAGCGTTCAGCTGCGGGCCGGTGGCAAAGCGCATCAAGTCACTGATGATCCAGACAAGGCGCGGGTCTTCTGAACCTGCCACTTCGGCGAGTGCAATGCTCTGGTCCCGGCCCCAGGCCGATTGGGTCACCGGATCGATCAATGCCATTTTCACGGCACGTTCCAGATCCTCAGAGAGCGGCCCGTCCGGGATGGCTGGCGGTGCGCCAAACTCCTCAAGGACATAATCCGGCAGCGGCCCGGGTCCGCTTGCCTGGGCGCCTGCGATCCAGACCGGGAGCAGCCCCGTCAGGAGCACCGCGGGTGCCAGCCAGGGGGAAAAGCGGAAAGCAGATGTCATCGGAGCGCCTCGCCGGTTTGCGCGGATGCAAGGGGCCGGACTGTTCGCCGGGCCCGGTTCGAAAAGCGGCAGGCCGGGAAATGCACTTCCATCGCTAAGCCGCCGCCTTGATCGCATGATGTCTTGGGAGGCGGCTGGCTGCGAATCACGACGGTTCAGCAATTTTTGAGGTCACAATCGGGAGAGCGAAGCCCTAATCCCGGGACAGGTTGCGCGGTAAATCTCAACCCGGTTAACTGGATAAAAATTCAATGGATTAGCGCTTTGACGATAGAGATCGATTTGGCGGGTGTGGGGGAAGCAGATCAGCTTCTTCGCTTGCAAAAACGGGCTTTCCGAAAGGAAGCGGAACGGAATGGAGATCTACAGATCGCGCCGATGGTCGAAACGCTTCCGGACCTGGAAGCCGCTTTTGGTTCCCACACGGCTCTGATCGCCCGGGACAAGGATGCCATTGTCGGGGCGGTCCGGCTGCGGGTTCAGGACGGCGTCTGCCATATCGGCCGGCTTTTCGTGGCACCCGAGTATCAGGGGCGCGGGATTGGCCGAAAGCTTTTTCAGGCTGCGGAAGCCGAAGGGGGCTCTGCGGGATCCTTCCGGCTTGTTACCGGCAAGCTCAGCACAGCCAACATCCGGCTTTACGAAAGTCTTGGCTATAAGATCACCGGGGAAAGCATGGAGAACGGCCGGACACCGCTTGTCGTGATGGAAAAACAAAAAAGCGGCCCGCAAAGGCCGCTTTAAAGGGATAAATTGTAAGAGCCGGCTCAGTTGAGTTTGGCTTTTACCTGATCGATGCTCTTTGCCAGAATATCGTCAGCAACCTTGTCCTTGACCTTCGCCGTCAGGATATGCTCCGCGGCGGTCGCGGCAATGTCGGCGGCTTTCGCGCGGACTTCCGCGATTGCCTGGCTTTCGGCCTGGGCAATCTTGTCTTCCGCAGCCTTCGACCGGCGCGCGATCATCTCTTCAAGGGCCTCATTGGTTTCAACGGTCAAACGTTCGGCTTCCGCATTTGCTTCGGCCACGATGGCTTCGGCTTCGCTTTCAGCTTCATGACGCTTGCGCTGATATCCAGACAGAAGTTCCTGGGCTTCCTCACGCATTTTGCGCGCTTCTTCCAGTTCCTTCTTGATGTCGTCCGCACGCTTGTCGAGAGCGCCGGTGATCATGCCCGGAACCTTGAGGTAGGCAATCAGGGCAAAGAACAGAATGAGACCGACCAGGGCCCAAAAACTAGCATCCATAATGGTCTCCTCAGTCCATCGCCGACTTGAGCGCCTTGGTCAGATCGGTCTTTGTCGGAGCTTTACCCATCAGCTGCTCAACGAGCGCCGATGTTGTGTCTCCGGCAATGTCGCCAATCTGGGACAGGGCTTCTGTCTTGATCCCGGAAATATGCGCCTCGGCTGCCTTCAGCTTGTCAGCAATGTCCGCTTCCGCTTTTTCGCGGCGCGCTTCCTGATCGGCTTTCAGCTTGGCACGGGTTTCGCTGGCAATGCCGTGGGCCTTGTTACGGGCTTCGGCCAATGCCTGCTCATAAGCCGCAATTGCCGCATCGGTCTCGTCCTTGAGGCGGTTCGCCTCGGACAAGTCACCGGCAATGCGGTCCTTCCGGTCTTCCAGGATACCGGCAATCCGCGGCACGGCCACATTCTTCATAATCCAATAGAAAAAGCCGAACGTGATCGCCAGCCACAGGATCTGTGAAGAATAGGTCGTTGCATCGAACGGCGGGAAACCGGCGCCGTGTTCTTCGGCGGGAATTCCGAGTTCGGTGTTGTGTTCGGCGTTGCCTGCCATGTCCACTCTCCAAAATCCGGTTGGGCGGCGAACCCGCCGCCCCCGGAACGTGTCTAGAATTCTCTAAAGGGTCTTAGAGGATTAGACAGCGAAGAGCAGAAGAAGAGCGATCAGCAGGGAGAAGATGCCCAGAGCCTCGGTCACGGCGAAGCCGAAGACCAGGCGGCCGAACTGACCGTCAGCTGCTGTCGGGTTGCGCAGAGCGCCGTTCAGGTAGTTACCGAAGATGGTGCCGAGTGCGATCGCTGCACCACCCATGCCGAGGCATGCGATACCAGCGCCGATGTATTTTGCTGCTTCTGCTTCCATGACACGTGCTCCTAAGTAGTGTTTTGCAGATTTCAGATTTCATCAGGCAGCGGCCATGTGGCCGCCGCATGAAAGGGGTCGCTTAGTGTGACGGGTGAAGGGCGTCGTTGAGATACATGCAGGTCAGGACCGTGAAGACATAGGCCTGCAGGAAGGCAACGAGGAACTCCAGCGCGGTGATCGCCACCGTCATGCCGAGCGGAAGAATTGCGCCGGCAACGCCGATGCCGCCAGCGGCACCCATCGTCACGATAAATCCGGCGAAAACTTTAAGTGTGATGTGGCCCGCCAGCATGTTTGCAAAGAGACGGACGGACAGGCTGATCGGACGCGAGAGGAAGGAAACAACCTCGATCGGTGCAACGATCAACAGAAGGACGGGCGGAACCCCGGCAGGCGCGAACAGGTGGAAGAACTTCGTACCATGGCGCATCAAGCCGTAGATGGTAACCGTCAGGAAGACGAGCATCGCGAGACAGAAGGTCACGATGATATGGCTGGTTACCGTAAAGAAATATGGGAACATGCCAAACAGGTTGGCGACCAGAACGAACATGAAGAGCGAGAACACAAGCGGGAAGAACCGCATGCCTTCAGTTCCCGCCGAACTTCGCAGCATGCCCGCGACAAACTCATAGGCCAGTTCCGAAACCGACTGCACACGGCCCGGCACAAGGCCGCGTCCGGATGTGGAGAAGATCAGGAAAGCGGATGCTGCTGCTACGGTCGCAACCATGAACAACGAAGAGTTGGTGAAAGAGAAATCCATTCCACCGACTTCAATCGGAAACAGGGTCTGGATCTTGAACTGCGAGATCGGATCGTTCGCCACCGGTCAGCCTTCTTCGCTCAAATCAATCTTGGACGCGTGAACCACGCGATTTACTTGTTGTCGCCGTCGTCTTCCGGCTTGCCGCGTTTCATCCGCGTTTCCGGGTGGGCGATTTCGCCCGAAGCCCTTAGCACGTTCAACACGCCCGCCGCAAAGCCAATTAGCAAAAAGACAATCAACCCGAAAGGCATTGTCCCCAGCCATTGGTCGATGAGCCAGCCGATCCCGCACCCAACCACAATCCCGGAAATGAACTCGGAGGAGAGTTTCATCGCCTGGGCATAGCCCGATGTATCGCTTTTCTGGGATTTCCGCTCGGCCTCTTCCGCCGCGCGCTGCCCCTCAAGCCGTTGGTTCAGCCGGTTCCGCCGTTCCGACAGTTCCGCCTCCGAAAGGTCCCGATCCGGATCCGGTATGCCGCCATTTTGCGAAGAGCCAATCATCTCAGTCCCCCGCAGTGCAACATTCCAAACCCAGCCCTTGGACACCCCCTGAAGCCGCGCGCACCATAGTCGGGGGCCCCTAGCCTGTCAAGAACACTCGGGAAAGGCTTAAATGCATGAAAAATATAAGTATTTAGAGCTATAACCGATTTTCACCCACCATAGTCCTACGGGAAAAACCGCACTGTCGATTATTCTGGGGCCGCTTAACCGGCTTCGCGGAATCTTTCCGCGGTCTCCAGATCCACCGAAACCAGCTGTGAAACGCCGCGCTCGGCCATCGTCACACCGAAAAGCCGGTTCATGCGGGCCATGGTGATCGGATTGTGCGTGATGACGACGAAACGGGTGTCGGTGTTCCGGCACATTTCGTCCAAAAGATCGCAGTACCGCTCCACATTGGCATCATCCAGCGGCGCATCGACCTCGTCGAGAACGCAGATCGGCGCGGGATTCGTCAAGAACACCGCAAAGATCAGTGACATGGCGGTCAGGGCCTGCTCGCCGCCGGACAAAAGCGTCATGGTCTGCGGCTTTTTGCCAGGAGGTCTTGCGATGATCTCCAGGCCGGCATCCAGCGGATCATCGGAATCAACCAGCTGCAATTCGGCTGTGCCACCGCCAAACAGGTGGGTGAACAGCCGCTGGAAGTGGCCGTTGACGATTTCAAAAGAGGTCAGAAGACGTTCGCGTGCTTCCCGGTTCAAATTGGAGATCCCGCCACGCAGGCGGCGAATCGCCTCGATCAGATCATCGCGTTCCGATGTCAGCGTCGTCTTTTGTTCATCGATTTCACGCAGTTCTTCTTCGGCGCGCAGGTTAACGCCCCCAAGCCGTTCGCGCTCGGCCTTGAGACGGTCAAGCTTCTTTTCCATGGCCGCTGGATCCGGCAGGGGTGCTCCCTCTTTCAGCCCGGCCATTTCGGGAAGCGCTGTCACGGCCACATCCAGATCCTCGGCGATGCGCCGCTCAAGGTCCTGCCTGCGGCTTCTCGCCGCTTCCAGGCGTTCCTCGGCACGGATTTTTTCTTCGCGGGCCCCAGCCATCGCCTCCATGGACGCTCTGGCGGCCCGGTCGACCTCGGCCTGATCGCGTTCGGCCTGGGCCAGGCGGTCGTCCTTGGCTTTCTTGTCTTCCTCCGCCTTGGAAATGGCGGAGAAAAGGTCCCGGCGTTTCAGCTCAATGTCTTCCGGCGCTTCAATGAGTTCGGCCCGTTCGTCCTCCGCCTCTTCCCGCCGTTCGCTCAAGACCGCAATTTGCTGGCCCGCATTGGCGGCACGGGTTTTCCAGCTGTCATATTCGCGCGCGATTGCTTCGAGACGCCGGTCGCGCATCTGCTGTTCGCGGTTCAGCCCTTCAGCCACGGCCTTGGCCTCGGCGAGCGCCGCGCGGGCTCCGGCCACCTTGGCCTGAAGGTCTGAGATTTGATCCTGATAGGTGATGCTTTCAGGGGCTGCCTCCAGCATTTCAAGAGCTTCGACCAGGGCTTCGCGGGCTATTTGCGCGTCTTCCTCCAGACGCTGCGAGCGCTCCACCGCTGCTTCCTTGCGCGCTGCCAGCTGGGATACGGCCCGTTCGCTGGCCGCAAGCTTTTCGCGCGCGGCCGCAACCTCTCTTTGGGCTTCGCGCACTTTGGCGCGCGTTGTCTGCTCAAAT
Source organism: Roseibium denhamense (assembly GCF_009711415.1). GTDB lineage: Bacteria > Pseudomonadota > Alphaproteobacteria > Rhizobiales > Stappiaceae > Roseibium > Roseibium denhamense. Next base: position 257,871 of record NZ_SMLZ01000115.1, on the reverse strand, counting down.
TCACTCGACCGGCGGACGGCGGCGGCGGCCTCTTCAAGATCCTTTGCCTTATCGGCCAGCATTTGCCGCGCGGTCTCAATCTCGTCATCAAGCTCGGCGAGCCGGTTTTTCTGGGCCAGGCGCTGCGCGGCCGGTGTCGGCGCATTGGCGGCAATGACAAGACCGTCCCAGCGCCAGAGATCCCCCTCTACGGAAACAAGGCATTGGCCGGGCTTGAGCTGCCCGCGCAAGGACGGACCAGCTGCCTGCGTGACAATGCCAATCTGGGCGAGCCGGCGCGCCAGCTCCTCCGGGGCGTCCACGACTTCCTTCAGAGGTCTTGCGCCGGACGGGAGCCCGGCATCGCCGTCCCGGTTCAATCGCGTTCCCCACCGCACGGCCGCGGTCTCTTCCAACGACGCCTCAAGGTCTTCACCAAGGGCAACGCCAAGGGCGGTTTCAAAGCCGGACTGGACCTTGACCTGCTCGACCACGGGTGTGTGATCGTCATCGGAATGCACGTTCAGGACTTGCTGCAGCGTGCGTGCCTCGGTCTCAAGCCCCTGAAGCGTTCCTTGCGCTTGGCTCAAAGGGCTTCTGGCTGCCTGTTCCCGCTCGCGCGCAGCCTGCGTGGCAGCTTCCGCCTCCTCGACGGCGGCCTCCATTTCAGCCAGCGCTTCCTGCGCGATTTCCAAAGCGTCGCGGTTATCGGATATGCCGTCTTGAGCGTCCATCTCCGCGGAGATGTTTGAAAGAGCGGTCAGGGCCTCCCGCGCCTGCTGGGTCAACCTGTCCGCCCGCTGGCGGCTGTCGGTAACCGCGCGCTCCAATTGCTGGCGCTCTGCCTGCGCGCGGGCCTGAACCGCTGTCAGATCGGACAAGTCCCACTCAAGATTTTCGACGGCTTCAGCAGCCTGGGCCACGGTTTCCCGCGCTGCCCCGGTCCGTTCCAGGACCATCTCGTTTTCTTCCAGAAGCTCGGACCGCTCCCCGGCAAGACGCTCCAGCAACTCGTCATTTTCGGACACCATGGCCTGTTCACGGCGAATGTCTTCGGCAAGCTGCACCAGCCTGCGCTCCAGATCCTGCAACCGCTCTTTCACGCGGCGCTCTTCGGCGTCGAGCTCATTGCGGGCAATGACAAGCCGCTGGAGGGCTGCCGCCGCCTCAACGGCCTCATTCCGCAGTTCGGGCAGTTTGTGGGCCGCTATTGCCTGAATGCGGGCGGTTTCTGCCTGCAGGCCGGTGGCCTCGTTGACTTGTCTTTGAGCCTCGGCGAACTGGGTTTCGGCTGCGCCCAGCGCCTCTTTTGCTTCCGTCCAGCGGATGTAAAGGATCGCGGCCTCCGCCGACCTGATCTCCGAAGAGAGATTGCGGTAGCGGGTCGCCTGGCGCGACTGGCGCTTCAGATTGTCGAGCTGGCCATCGATCTGAACGAGCACGTCTTCCAGCCGTTCCAGATTCTGTTCCGCCGCGCGCAGTCTGATCTCGGCCTCATGTCGGCGCGAATGAAGCCCGGAAATGCCGGCCGCTTCTTCAAGGATCTGGCGGCGGGAGGTGGGTTTGGCCGCGATCAGCTCCCCGATCTGCCCCTGCCGCACCATGGCAGGCGAGCGCGCGCCCGTGGAGGCATCGGCAAAGAGAAGCTGTACGTCGCGGGCCCGGACATCCTTGGCATTGATCTTGTAGTTGGAGCCCTGTTCCCGCTCGATCCGCCGGCTGACCTCGAGCGTTTCGGCATCGTTGAAGGCGGCCGGGGCCGTGTGGTCATTGTTTTCCAGGAAAAGCATGACCTCCGCCGTGTTGCGGGCGGGCCGGTTGAGACTTCCGGAGAAAATCACGTCGTCCATTCCGGACGCACGCATGTTTTTGTAGGAATTTTCTCCCATCACCCAGCGCAGGGCTTCGACAAGATTGGACTTGCCGCACCCATTGGGGCCGACGACGCCCGTCAGGCCGTCGCCGATGATGAATTCCATCGGTTCGACGAAGGACTTGAAGCCGGCAATGCGGAGTTTGGAAAACTTCATAGGCGCCCAAGCCTTCCTGGGCCGGGCGCCGGTTGTGTCATGTTCTCAGATGAGCAGGGGCCAGCGGCCCGCAGCTTTGCCGCAGGATCAGAGATTTTTCTCGATGATCTCGCCCATTTGCTCAATCGACAGCGCCCCCGGGTGCCTTTCGCCGTTGATGAAGAATGTCGGTGTCGAGCTCACCCCGAACTCGTTCGCCCCACGGTCCTTCACCGCGTTTACAGCATCAAGCAAACCCTGATCCGTCAAGCATTCCTCGAAGGACTCCTGTGTAAATCCGATCTGTTTGGAAAAGTCGAGCAGCGATTGGTACGGATTGTCCGTGAAGGCCCAGGACCGCTGCTCTTCGAACATGATGTCCACAACCTCAAAGTATTTGTCCTGAGGTGCGCAGCGCGCCAGCATGAAGGCGGCAGCGGCAACCGGATCCAGCGGGAACTCGCGGAAGATGAAGCGAACCTTGCCGGTTTCAATGTAGTCCTTCTTGATTGTCGGCCATGTGCGTATGTGGAAATTTGCACAGTGCCCACAGGTCATGGACGCATATTCCACGATCGTGACCGGAGCATTCTCATCTCCAAGAACCTTGTCGCCGAGCGGACCCGGTTTCAGGAGATCGTCCAAATCGACGTCTTGCGCATGAGCAGGCAGAACCGATGACACGCTGGCAAAAGCTGTGACAAGGGCGGTTGTTTTCAAAAACTGTCTGCGGGTCTGGGTCACGTGGATCGTCCTAATACCATCTTCACTGCGTGGCCCTTCTCCGGGCCTGTTTCGACTGTGATGTGCAACTTCGCACACCCGCCGTCAACACAACTTGGCAAATATGGCAGCAGCGAGGACAGAAAAGAGCAAGATTTCACATACATGTGACCGGCGAAAAAACCGGGCTAAGATACGGGCCAACAGCGCGCGTCAGGCCGCGTCCTTGCCCGCATTCTTGGCAATCACCTGGGCACCGAGTTTCTTCAAGGCGTCCCGCAGGCGGCTGTTTTCAAGTCCGGCCAATTGGCCATCAAGCCGCTCTTCTTCACTATCGGTCAGCGCTCTCAGGCTTTTGCGGGTGGATGGTGGCCGCTTTTGGACGGGTTTTTGCTGGATCTTGATCCGGCCAATGGCCGCCCAGCCATAAAATGTGTTGATGCGCTCAATCACTTGCTGGCTGTCATGGGAGAGCATCAAGGCTGTTGCCCCATCTGTGTGAACCACAAGGGTCGCCGGATCCGGCGGCATATCCGGGTCGGTCCGGTCCGGGCGGCGCGGCCAGACAAGACGGTCGGGCTGCACCCGGCTGCCATAGCGCTCACCGACAATATCGGCCCATGACGCAATGATATCGACAGACGCAAATCCACGTTTCCGGCAGGCAGGTGTCATGGCCTTGCCGACAAGATCGCCAAGCGGTTTCACCCCCTTGGGAGGCGTCCCGGAATTTGCCTTTGCCGCGCGGATGGCGTACCTCCTGACAAAACGTAGTGTTGACTGACGGGACAGCACAAACCTGAAGTCTGCGCTAATGTTGTTCCAGTAGATTACGACGAAACGAAGACGAATACTTGCAGCCGCCCTTTGACGTCATCCCTTGTTCCCAAGTTGTCCCCAGCCTATCCAGCGGCTTGTTCTCGTCACCCGGATCTGAAGTTCGGATCATGTCCGGGCACGCTACGAACGAACTTCAGATCCAAAAAGGTGACGAGCAAATTTACGGCCCTAGTGTGGTTTAAGGAATTGAAATTCGTTCTGGGCGCCGCCTCAACTGTGAGACGAATTTCAATTCCACCACACTGAATTCTAAACGTGGCTTTCCGTGACCGAGACCAATTCGCTGACAACCAAATCGCTGCTCGACTGGTATGACCGTCATGCGCGGGCCCTGCCCTGGCGCGTCAGCCCCGAAGACCGGCGCCTTGGTGAAATCCCGGACCCTTACCGGATCTGGCTGTCCGAAGTGATGCTGCAACAAACAACCGTTGCGGCCGTGAAAGACTATTTCATCAAGTTCACCGGCACCTGGCCGACGGTCATGGATTTGGCGGCAGCTCGGCAAGAAGACGTGATGAAGGCCTGGGCAGGTCTTGGATACTATTCGAGGGCACGGAACCTGAAGAAATGCGCCGATACCGTTGCGCGGGACCATGGCGGCCATTTCCCGGACACCGAAGACGCGCTTTTGAAGCTGCCAGGGATCGGTCCCTATACGGCCGCGGCCATTGCCGCCATTGCCTTCGACCGCCACGCCGCCGTCGTTGATGGAAACGTGGAACGGGTGCTGTCGCGCCTTGGCCTGATCGAAACCCCTCTGCCCGATGCGAAGCCGGAAATCAAGGCGCTGATGGGCACGCTCACACCATCGGACCGGCCCGGAGATTTTGCCCAGGCCGTGATGGATTTGGGGGCCACGATTTGCACGCCGAAGCGGCCTGCCTGCGCCATTTGTCCGTGGACGCAAGAGTGCCGGGCGCGCAATGAGGGCCTTGCCGAAACCTTGCCGCGCAAGGCGCCCAAAAAAGAAAAACCCGTCAGGTTTGGTGCAGCCTTTGTAGCCCGGGATGCAAAGACCGGGTCGATTTACCTGCGCCGCCGTCCGCCCAAGGGCCTGCTGGGCGGCATGACCGAAGTGCCCGGAACCGATTGGCGAGAGACGGGGCAAACGGATGACCCGTCAGGACAAGCGCCCTTTGCGGGCCCTTGGACCAAGCGCATGACGGTCGTCAAACACACATTCACTCATTTCCATTTGCGGCTGACCGTTTACCGGGCGGACATTTCCGCTGCCGGTATTGAGGCCAATGACGGCTGGTGGTGCCCTGTTGACGACCTCAATTCAGAAGCCTTGCCAACCGTGATGCGCAAGGTGCTGGCAGCCGCGCTCGACTAAATCAGCGGGTTTATTGTCAGAAAAACCCGAAGCTCGATTGTGGCGGAACCTTGATTGGATCACCGGGCGCTGCGTTAAGATACAGCGGCACTTTTTCCCGATCCAGTTTCCAAACGTCCCCGTAAGCTTTCCCAGTACAGGCACTCAACGATTTGATTTCGTTCGGAAAACGCGTTTTCCGAAAACCCTCGCCCTTGCCTGTGCACCAACTATGGGAGTGTCTCCATGAAGTTCATCCAAAAGATCATCCTTGCATTCGCCCTGATTGTACCGCTCACAGCCGCCAAGGCCGGTGAGAAGGACATCGTCGACACGGCCGTCGGCGCCGGTTCCTTCACAACGCTTGTCGCAGCCGTACAGGCCGCTGATCTCGTAGACACCCTGAAAGGCGACGGGCCGTTTACTGTTTTCGCCCCGACCGATGAGGCCTTCGCAGCCCTGCCGGCCGGCACCGTGGACAACCTCCTGAAGCCGGAAAACAAAGATCAGCTGGTGGCGATCCTCACCTACCACGTCATTCCGGGCGCCGTCATGTCCACTGACATTGCAGGCAAAACCCTGGATGTGGAAACGGTTGAAGGCAACACCATCAACGTGAACGCAACAGACGGCGTGAAGATCAATTCAGCGAATGTGGTCACCGCCGACATCAAAGCCTCTAACGGCGTGATCCACGTCATCGATGCCGTGATCCTGCCGCCGGCAGAATAACCGGTCCTTGATGGCCTCAGCAATCCGCTGACCAAGAGCGCGGCCCATATCGGGCCGCGTTTTTTTGCTGGATTGCCAATGGACCTTGCGTCCGGCAATCAGATGCAGTCACATATCAAACAGCATAAAGGTGACGTGCAAGGATTTGCGGTTGCGTCACGATTGAGACGATTTTCGATCCCACACCCTAGACACCTACCCTAGAATTATTCTAAACAATTAAGATCCGTTTTTGAGGAGCTGATGCCATGAAGGGCAATGAAAAAGTTATTGAGCGTTTGAACGAAGCCCTGTTTCTGGAACTGGGCGCGATCAACCAATATTGGCTGCACTACCGTTTGCTCGCTGATTGGGGCTTTGCGAAACTTGCCAAGAAGGAGCGTGAAGAATCCATCGAAGAGATGCATCACGCCGACAAGATTACCGACCGGATCATTTTCCTCGAAGGCCACCCGAATATGCAGAAGGTCGCCCCGCTCCGGATCGGCCAGAATGTGAAGGAAGTGCTCGAGTGCGATTTGGCCGGCGAATATGATGCCCGGACCTCCTATTCCAAATCCCGTGAGATCTGCCGTGAGGAAGGCGATTACGTCTCGATGGCGATTTTCGAGGAACTGCTGAAGGACGAGGAAGGTCATATCGACTTTCTGGAAACCCAGCTCGAGCTTCTGGAACGCATTGGCGAAGAACGCTACGGCCTCCTGAACGCAGCTTCCGCCGACGAAGCGGAATAAAACGGCTCAGGCCTCAGCCAGGGACTTTTTGGAAGCCGCGGTGCATTGCGCCGCGGTTTTTTGCATCAAGTGACAAGCCATGCCTCCAGCACGGTGACCGCTCCGGCCCAAGCCACGCAACACACTAAAATCGTGTAATAATAAATATATTACCTTTATAGTTGCATATCCACTTTCATCCGGCACATACTGCTTGACCTTGCGTTATTTTCACGAGCCACCAAAACGCAATGGCCAGGGGGCAAGCCATGAAAGTGCTATGGAAAGAACTCTTCTTATCGAAAGCTGTCTTGTTGCTGGGCGCGGCCATGACAGCGCCGGCATCGGCACAATCGTGCGATACGATCTGCACGGATGGCGAGACGTGCCTCTCTGCAGCGGTCTATCCCTACGTTCCGGACATGAGCACCTTTACGTCTGCCATATGCTCGGCCTGGGAAGCATCGGGCCAAACCGAAAAGCTTTATCTGATTGCGGATGAAAATGTTTGGGACGGCGGATACGATTCAAATCCCGTCTACACAAATGGCAGCGGAACGCAGACGCCAATCGATGTGTTCGTTTATGACGCCATGTATCTGGAATACTGGAAGACAAAAACGGTCGAGATCCCCGCCAGCCAGATTACGGATCAGGCCGACTTCGTTCCCTATGCGCAAACGGCATTGAAGTTGCAGAACAACGACATGTACGCCCTCCCCATGCTGGGCTGCACGAACATCATGTTCTACCGGGCCGGTGATGCTGGCATGGAAGCTGTGACAACCCTCTCCGCGTTTGAGAGCGTCAATTCCGCGGGCATCTATATCAGCCCGGTTCCCTGGGGCATGTCCGGCGCCATGATGAACATGGCGGGGAAAACCACAATCGGCGTCAACTATATGGTGAAAGGCTATCTTGATACCGGCAACTGGCCGTCCATGTCGCAGCTTGATCCATCGATCATTCAGTCTCTTGCCGGAATTGCGGAAACCGCAAGCTATTACAATGCGCTCACCGGAGCCGTCCCGCCGCTCGCCGGGGTGGAGGATCAATATGTGCGGGCCGGATACTTCAGTGAAGGCTATGGCCGCACTTCCATCGGCTTTTCCGAAAGCATGTCGCAAATGTCGGATGCCACACGCCAGAACCTGCGTCTGCGGGCCTTTCCCTGGACGGATGACACGTCTTCTCCCAACATGTTTTACGCAGATGTTGCCGGCGTGAACAGCCAATCCCCCTATCTTGCCAATTCCGGCACGCTGCCGTTCGTGCTGGCCAATATCATGACCGAGCAGGCCACGTTGCAAAACGCGATTGCACCAGCCGGGCAGGAGTTATCCTATCTGTTTCCCGCCAGAACCAGCGTCTTGAACACACTGGCGGGTCAAGATCCGCTTTATGCGCAAATGTCGGAAATTCTCAATGACAAGACCACACTTCTTGTGAGCATGCCGACGACCGACCGGACAGCCTTTCACAGCTTTGGCGGCTCGGTGCAAACGGCCGTCCTGGGAGCGTTTTCCGGGCATTGTGATCTGGAAAGCACCTCGTTTCCGGGCAGCAATTCTGAAGCGCCGTCCATCTGTACCCCGCTCTGCCAGAACGCCGGCGGCTGGGTGGGCTCCTGGACCAACGAAGCGCCGCCCGCCTGGCCTGCCTATTCGGCCTGCGGCTGTACCCAGTGCGTCCAAAGCTCGCCCCTGCCGCAATCGGTCCAGGACGAAGAGCCGACCACGATGATTGTCACCGGCCCAGCACTCAAACGCTACAACCGGAATTGAGCTCCAAGAGGGGCTCGCACCAACGTCACCTCAACGTGGTCAGAAGCAGCCCTGAAGCCTACTGATCAGACTGCGCTTTGTGACCCTAAAACGCACGGCACCAAGGCTGCCGTGCGTCTTTTCGATTTGAGGTATCATGCCAGAGGCCCAGAGCATCGGGCGCATTGTTAGAAGCACCCAATGAGGTTCAATCAGTCCACAATCGACCAGCTTTGGACTGATCTAACGGGCGTCTGCCGGGACGGCTGGATCTCCGGTTCTTTTGACCGGACTGTCACACGCATTCAGGATCTGCGGTTTGTGATCCTGATACCTTTGATCAAGGGCCTCCAGGATGCGCCCGTGACCCGATGCGCCGAAACCGACACGCAGCAGTTTTTCAAACGGCCGCATGACATAAGCCGATGTCAATCTGCCAATGTCCCGCTTGTTCATCTGCGATCTGCGCGCCAAGGCGGCATTGCAACGCCGAGCAAGCGACACCGCGCCCATCGGCGGAGACCGGTTGACCGCAATTTTAGCGATCCCGAGGCACTCCCCGGCTGGAATGGCACCGCGAAAGAAAACATCACTCAAAGATCTGGAAGGGTCTTCAAAAAAAGCGCCGTAATCGACGATCTGAACGTTCTTCTCTCCGAAGACTGAAGTCAGTTTGGAGACGAGCGGCCGCCAGTCCATCGTGTCGGTAAAACTGGCGCTCGCAAAGTCCTCGAATGTGTCCGTTTGCCCTTGTCTTATCCATTGAACATAAGACGACCTCAGAAACTCCGCGTAATTGCGCACGAAGAAGACAACCCGGCACTCGGCGATATCCGGCGGCATCCAGGCCCGAACCGCTTCCATGCGTTTGGGTGCACGCTCGTAAAACCGGGTTGTTCCGAGCTCGAAGGGCATGCCGAAAGCCGTTTCGTGCGAGAGCAGGATCGTTGCGTGTCCGCTTTCCTTTTGGAGGGCGGCAATCCGCTGCCGGAATTCACCTGCGAGCCGCGAGTCCGCCGCCTTCATGTTGGACCGCGACAGGAGCGTGTGGACGGGATCGACCTGCCCTTCAGAAATCAACCGTTTCGGACAGGTGATCCCATAGCCGTTCAACAAGGGCTCGTTGGCGTAAAACCAGCGCTGAAGGCTCGTGGATCCGGTTTTTTGAGCGCCAGCATGAAGAATAATCTTGGTTTCGTTCATCGGCGCTCAAATCAACGCTGGATCTATTGAAACGCCGTTTCGGCGAAGCTGCGGAGTTTGCGGGAATGCAGGCGGTCGGCCGGCATCGCCCTCATCTTTTCCATGGCTCTTATGCCGATTTCAAGATGCTGCGCAACCTGCCGCTTGTAAAAATCCGTCGCCATGCCTGGAAGTTTCAGCTCACCATGCAGCGGCTTGTCGGAAATGCACAAAAGCGTTCCATAAGGCACACGGAAGCGGAAGCCGTTGGCCGCGATGGTGGCTGACTCCATGTCCAGTGCGATTGCACGGGACTGGGAGAAGCGCTTGACCAATTCCGGCTGGTTCCAGAGTTCCCAGTTCCGGTTGTCCAGCGAGACAACTGTTCCGGTGCGCATGACGCTTTTCAGCTCATAGCCGTCATAGCCGGTGATTTCGGCAACGGCATCTTCCAGGGCCACTTGCACTTCCGCCAGAGGCGGGATCGGCACCCAGGTGGGCAAGTCCTTGTCGAGAACGTTGTCCTCGCGCACATATCCATGGGCCAGGACATAGTCGCCCAGGGTCTGGCTGTTGCGCAGGCCCGCGCAGTGACCAACCATCAGCCAGGCATGCGGCCTCAGAACCGCGACATGGTCGGTGATGGTTTTCGCATTGGACGGTCCAACGCCGATATTCACCATGGTGATGCCGTTCCCGTCCGGGCGCTTCAGGTGATAGGCGGGCATTTGTGGAGGTTTTGCAGGCTCTGACCCGCTGCAGGGATCATTGTCCCCAGCCTTGGTCAGAAGGTTACCCGGTCCGACAAAGGCGGAGTAACCGCTGTCCGGATCGTCCAGAAACGCTTTCGACATGCGGCAGAATTCGTCGATATAGAACTGGTAGTTCGTAAAGAGCACGTAGTTCTGGAAGTGCTCGGCAGCGGTTGCGGTATAGTGCTGCAGGCGGTGCAGCGAGTAATCCACTCTAGGCGCGGTAAAGGAGGCCAGCGGCATGATGCCGTCCGCCGGATCATAGGTGCCGTTGGCGATGGAATCGTCCATCACCGTCAGGTCCGGCAGGTCGAAGACATCCGCCAGCGGCCGGTCCAGTTTGGCAGCCGCCGCCCCGCCCTCCACATGCGTGCCGTCGTAGAAGGCAAAATGCAGAGGGATCGGCATATCACTGTCGCCGACCACGATGGGCACATCATGGTTCTTCATGAGAAGCGACAGTTGGTTTTCCAGGTAATGCTGAAACAAGTCGGGCCGGGTAATTGTTGAGGCATGCCGGCCGGGACCGGAGACAAACCCATAAGACAGACGGCTGTCGAGACGAATATGACTGTCGGTTACAATCTGGACTTGGGGGTAGTAGGCCCGGACCCGGTAATCAAATTCCTTGCCGTCCAGGAGCGCCTGGAAATTGGTCCTCAGGAAGGCCGTATTGGCCTCGAAGATCTCAATCAGGCGGGCAACGGCCAGCTTGGCATCGGAAAAGACTTCCATCGGGAAAGCAGGTGCAAGCCGCGTCTGGCGGCCGGAAGAGTTGAGTTGGACCAGATTAGAATTCGGCATATGTGTCTCCTTTTTGTTTTTATGGCTCCCACCCTCCGGCCAAGATCCGGCAACGTCAATAGATCTAGCAGCGGAATTTGAATTATTTTTCGCCGCCGGAAAAGTTTTGCGCAACCGTACCTTTCACCAGTGCCCGGTGCCTTTTCCCGTCACCGCGAACCCGATAGTGTGGCGCACAGGTTTGACTTGGAGAAACTGACAATGACACGCACACGCCCCGCCGCCTTTGCCGCGCTCCTCTCGATTTTTGCAATGACCGTCCCGGCTGGCGCCACTGACTTGCCGGATCTGGCGGGGCGGGAAATCGTGATCGCTTCTGAAAACACCTATCCGCCGCTGCAATTCATTGATCCGGCGACAGGCGATGCGGCGGGCTGGGAGTATGATGCGGTCGCCGAGATCGCCAAGAGGCTGAATGCGGCCGTTGTCTATGAGAACCTGAGCTGGGATGCCATGATCCCGGCTGTCGCGGCCGGGGAATATGACCTGGCCATGAACGGGATCACCATCAAACCGGAACGGGCGGAACAGGTGGATTTCTCAGCGCCCTATATGCGCTCGGAAATGTACATGCTGGTGCGTGCCGATGAAGACCGGTTCTCAGATCCGGAGAGCTTTGCCGCCAATCCTGATTTTCTTGCCGGTGCGCAGCCCGGAACGACGCCGTTTTATGTCACCGTCTATGACGTTCTGGATGGCGATGAAGCCAATCCGCGCATCAAGTTGTTCGAAACCTTCGCAACGGCGGCCCAGGCCCTGCGCGCCGGGGACGTTGACCTTGTGCTGACCGACAGCACCGGCGGCAAGGGCTATGTGAATGCGAACCCGGACACGTTCAAACTGATTGGCGATCCCATGGGTTCGGAAGACTTCGGCTTTATCTTTCCCAAAGGCTCAGACCTGGTTGAGCCCTTCAATGCGGCCATTGCAAGCATGCGCGCCGACGGCACATTGGACGCCCTGAACACAAAGTGGTTTTACGAATACAACGCAGCCCAGTGATTTTGCTGCCAGCAGAAGGTGGTCCGGCAAAGTTTAGAGCTAATTTGCATACGCGAAACTCAAGACCCACGTGTCTCTCTTGAGTTCCCGTCCTCAAAACGCCAATCACAGGGGCTGAAATGTTCTCCAAAAAGCCCACGGCCCAAGCACCAGGGGAAGACTTTCCTTACTGGCTTGTGGCCGCTTGCGGGATCGCGATTGTCTTGCTTGGACTGATCGCGACCAACGATGTTTATTCCAAGGTGATGGCAACCGTGTCCAGGGGGATCTGGATCACCGTTTTTGTTACCCTTGTGGCCTTCTTTCTGGCCTCCGTCCTCGGCCTTCTTCTTGCCCTTGCCTCCTTGTCGAACTCGATTGTCCTGCGGCAGCTTGCGCGCTTCTACATTGAAATCGTCCGTGGTCTGCCGATTATCGTGCTGTTGCTCTACATCGCGTTTGTGGCAACACCCCTGATCATCATGGGGCTGAACGCCGTTCTGGAGCCTCTGGGGTTTGACGCCCTGCGCACCCGCGATTTCCCGCTTTTGTGGCGGGCGATTACTGCCCTTATGATCGGTTATTCCGCCTTCATCGCCGAGGTGTTCCGCGCCGGGATCCAGGCCGTCGACAAGGGCCAGATTGAAGCCGCCAAGGCCCTTGGCCTGTCCCGCTGGCTGAGGTTCCGGCTGATCATCTTCCCCCAGGCGCTGAAGACCATTCTGCCGCCGCTCGGCAATGACTTTGTCGCCATGATCAAGGACAGCTCCCTTGTATCCGTACTGGGTGTTACCGACATCACCCAATTGGGAAAGGTCTATGCCGCCGGCTCGTTCCAGTATCTGGAGACATATAATGTCGTCTCGCTGATCTACCTCATGATGACGGTAACCTTGTCCCTGGTGCTGCGGCGGTTTGAGCGCTCGAGGACTTTTGAGACCCGCTAACCGCCAGCTTATGCGGGGAGGACATTTAATCATGAATGACTTTGGCACGATCGAGGCGCTGGCAGCTGAAAACAAGGGCGGCGCGGATCAGCTCACCGCGCTTCTGGCCGAACACAATCCACCCAAGCCAATCGAAGAGCTTGAGCTGCTTGGCGATGACCGCTGGCTAGCCATGTTCACAAAGTGCATCTTTCAGGCAGGCTTTTCCTGGAAGGTGATTGAACAGAAATGGCCGGGGTTTGAAACCGCTTTTGAAGGCTTTGACGTGGCCCGGCTGGCGTTTTTGCCCGATGAAGCCTTTGAAGACCTTCTCAGCGACACACGGATCGTGCGCAACGGCCAGAAGATCAAATCGGTCCAGGCAAATGCCGTTTTCCTGAAAGAGCTCGCGGCAGAGCACGGGAGCGCAGCCCGCTTCTTTGCCCGCTATCCGGTGGAGGACCAGGTGGGGCTGATGGAGCTTATGAAGAAGCGCGGCAGCCGGCTTGGTGGTACGACGGGACAAATCGCTCTCCGCTTCATGGGCAAGGAGAGTTTCATCCTGACCGTTGACGTGGTTAACGCACTTCTGCGTGAACAGGTGATTGAAACCGCCTCCTTGTCGAAAAAAAATCTGAACGCGATCCAAGCCGCGTTTAACGAATGGAAGACAACTTCCGGTCGTCCATTGACAGAAATCAGCAGAATTCTGGCGTTTTCGGCCGGGACAGCCCGTTAACTTCTCATTTAACTTTTACGATTGTAAACAAACCATTGATTCAAAGGATATTTTTCTTCCAGCCGCTTAATAACTGATTTACCAAACGAGGTAACCATGACACTCGAAATTGCGTGAGGTATTGCGTCGCAATGAGTGTACTGCGTACTGGGGTGTCCTTTGCGGCACCCCTTGACTCCCCTTTCCAGGAAGCCCCGGCGCCCTGGCTAAATAAGATCCTGAAGGGCGACTGCGTGTCCGCCCTTGAGAAGCTGCCGTCGAGATCGGTCGACTTGGTTTTCGCGGATCCGCCCTACAATCTTCAACTTGGGGGCGATCTCCACCGGCCCGACCAATCCAAGGTCGATGCCTGTGACGATCACTGGGACCAGTTCGAAAGCTTCGAGGCCTATGACGCGTTCACGCGCGCCTGGCTACTGGCTGTCCGCCGGGTCATGAAACCGGACGGGTCGCTCTATGTCATCGGGTCTTATCACAACATCTTCCGCGTCGGCGCGATCCTTCAGGATCTCGGCTTCTGGATCATGAACGATATCGTCTGGCTGAAGTCCAACCCGATGCCGAATTTCCGCGGCAAACGGTTTACCAACGCCCATGAAACCATGATCTGGGCGGTCAAATCCAAGGACGCCAAACCGACCTTCAATTACGACGCTTTGAAAGTCTTCAACGAAGACCTTCAAATGCGCTCCGACTGGCACCTGCCCCTGTGCACCGGCGCCGAGCGGCTGAAGGACGGCAAGGGCCAAAAGGTCCATCCGACCCAAAAGCCGGAAAGCCTTCTCTACCGCGTGCTGACCGCCTCCTCAAAGCCGGGCGACATCGTGCTCGATCCTTTCTTCGGGACCGGTACGACGGGCGCGGTTGCCAAGAAACTCGGCCGGAACTTCGTCGGAGTTGAACGGGAACAAGCCTATATCGAGGCTGCAGAAGCGCGCATAGAGGCCATCGTTTCAGGCGATGCCGAAGCTCTGGAAATGCATCAGGGCAAACGGGCGCAAAAACGCATTCCGTTCGGCACGCTGCTGGAGGCCGGCCTCCTGACACCGGGCGCGAAACTGACCTCCGCCAATGGCAAGCACCTGGCAGTTGTCCGCGCGGACGGTTCCTTGAAATCGGGCGCCCACACCGGCTCGATCCACAAGGTCGGCGCTCTTGTCCAGGGACAGGAGGCCTGCAACGGCTGGACCTTCTGGCATATCGAAGACGGTGCCAGGAAGGCGCCGATTGACGACTTGCGCAAGGAAATAAGATCCAGGCTTCAAGCCTGAAACACCTTGGAGCAGCTTGTCCAATCAGCTGCCCCAACGGCCTAAAGCCAAGAAGACGTGACCTTCGCGACCCCGCGAGATCAATCAACCTTCGCCCGTCTCCCAGAAAAGGAGGCGGGCATTTTTTTGGCCGCACGGCCCCGCTTAGTCAAAGATCCGGCGAGGCCCGCCTCTACCCGATTGAACACACTGCGCCATGTGTAAGGCACAGTTACCGGCGAAGCTTGCCCCGCGAAACCTGACGAGAAGACAGGAATGCAAAACCACGATTTGGAAACGCTTGAAAAGGCCATCTACTTTCTCAAGGTACCTGAACTGAAAGAACTGCTGGCCGAAGCTGGCTTTCCGCCGCTCGGCTCGAAACAGGAGATGGTGACTGCGCTTCTCGCTGCCGTGAGAGGTGACCTAAAGGCAGGTGCTACGGCCAAAATGTCTGAGGCGGAAAAGGCGCTCCGAAAATCCGCGTCAAACTATGATGCCAAAACGCAAATCGTACCGGGGGTCTTTACCAACAACCAGGCCCATCGGATGATATTGCGCGGTTTGATTGGTAGTCATTTTGCCTATACCACCTACGGCATGGACTGGATCAAGGCGAAATGGCATGAGGGTATCTGCCCGTCCTTCGAAGATTTTGCCGCTTACTGGCAGGGCGAATATGAACGGCGGCAAAATGCAGGTGAATTTGAATCCAAGAAGACACTCCAGCGCGTACGTTTCTTCCGGGCAATGAAGGACAAGGGCCTGACAAAAGCCGAACTGGAAGGCGCTTGGGCCGAGGAGCGCGCGCGTCAATCCGTGTTTGCAAGGAAGTTGATCGCACAGGCACTCGCCGGATGATGTTTAAACAAATCCGACCAATGCGCTTTGTCCGAACATCCAAATTCTGGACCGCAAGCCTGATTATGTATGTTGCAATCCAACGTATTCACACCCTCCTCCGGCCGGAATGACTTTAAATAATTAAACTTGAACAGTTTCAATTTCGCACCGCAACAATAGCAATGCGATTAATAATGCTTTTGCCTACCTTAGGTTTTCACTTTATACTTTTGAAAACACTATTTCATCTTTCACTAATTGATCGCAGATTTTGACAATTGCGCAACAGCGTCGGATAAAGTCTTTTTGTCATTCGGCATTGAATCTACCTGGGAAACGCCTTCTGGAGCTGGCGATGCGATTACTAACGGTTGTGGTAGCGATTGTCTTTCTAAGTTCTGTGGCGAAAGCAGTTAGCCAGAACACGTGTTCTAAGGTAATTGCATCCGCGCATCCGGATTACCCTCCCTATCACTGGCAGGAAGGGGACAAGATCGTTGGGGCCAGTGTCGACCTAAATGAGATGATATTTGAGGAACTCGGAGTTCAGTTTACAGCAGTCTTCGCAGGTCCATGGAAACGCGTTCTAAAAAGTGCTGAATATAACGAGATAGATTTCGTGATGTCACTAAAGCGGACATCGGAACGCGAAACCTATCTTGAATTTACAACAACACCGGCCTTCGAAAATCCCTTCGCCATCTTCACGCTGGAAAACCGGACTTTCCCATTTGAGACCTGGAGCGATCTTTCGGCCAAACGCGGCAGCAAGAATGCCGGTGACCGCTACGGCGAACCGCTCGACAGCTTTGTCTTGCAGATACTGGCTCTTTCGGACGATTTCACACTTTCCGACAACGTGAACCGGCTTGTGCTGGGGAGGGTCGATTACATCATACACGGGCGCTATGTAGGGCTTGCTCAGTTTGGCGCCTTAAGCCGGTCGATGGCTGGCAAACTTGAGATTGTGCCGTTGGACAAGAACATTATGGAGGGTTATGTGCATAGCGCCTTCACACTTGGGTCCAATTGCCGGCATCTCTTGCCTCAGGTCAGCCGGAAATACCTGGAATATCTGGCCGACGGCACTGCGGACGCGCTGCTGCGCCAAAACATCGAGCGATGGATTGACGCCAATCAGGATTCCAGTGCGGTCAAAGACATTTACCACCGGCAGAACTAGCGCGTATCGCATTCATTCGTATTCATCATGTGTCGTCTTTTGCGTTGAAATCATTGATTTTAGAGAGTGAAAGACGACACCAAAAAAATGCGATTTGCTCTGATACCAGCCTCACGAAGTAAGCCCAACCTGACCGGACCCTGTCATGAAACAGTCCCTTGCCCACGTCGCCGTTGTGGTTCGCGACTATGACGAAGCCATTGCCTTTTACACCGAGAAGCTCGGCTTTGAGCTGGTTGAGGACACTTATCAGCCGGAACAGGACAAACGCTGGGTGGTGGTCAAACCGCAAGGGGACGGAGATGCCTCCGTCCTTCTGGCCCGCGCCTCCAATGACCATCAGGCGGCCTATATCGGAGACCAGGCGGGCGACCGGGTATTCCTGTTCTTGCAAACGGATGATTTCTGGCGGGATTTTGAGGCTTACAAGAACCGGGGCGTTGAGTTTACCCGAGATCCGAAGACGGCAGACTATGGCACGGTTGCCGTCTTCAAGGACCTTTATGGAAACCTCTGGGACCTGGTTGAATTTACCAAGGACTGAGACTGGTTATCCCAAAACGACAACCTTGGCGCCGATCTGAACGCGCTCGTAAAGATCGATAATGTCCTGGTGCCACATGCGGATACAGCCGGACGAGGCATTGGTTCCAATGCTCTGGGGCTGGTTGGTGCCGTGGATCCGGTAAAGCGTATCCACATTGCCCTGCCACAGATAAAGGCCGCGCGCGCCAATGGGATTGGATGGCCCGCCCTCTTGGCCATCACGATATTTTTCAAGACTCGGATCGCGTTCGATCATCTCATCCGGCGGGAACCATTTTGGCCAAATCCGTTTGAAGCGGATGACCGCCTCCCCGTTCCAGGCAAATCCGGCGCGGCCGACCCCAATGCCGTAGCGGATCGCGCGGCTGCCGGGCTGGATGAAATAGAGAAACTTGTTCGCCGGATCGACGACGATTGTCCCCGGTTCCTGATTGGTCGGATACCAGACCTGCTGCCGCAGAAACTTCGGATCGACGCTCAGATAATCGATGGCCGGCAGAGAAAAGCCGCCATCTCGGACCGGCGCATAGGCCAGCGCATAATCCGGCGTGCCATCGGCAAGCGGCACGAGGCCGGCCTCGACAACCGACTGCTGGGTCTTGCTCTGGCAAGCCGCGAGCAAAAACGGAGAGGCCGCAATCAGCCAGCGGCGGCTCAACTTCAATGCCATCGTCGTGTCCTTGGTCCGTCGGAGCAGCTGCGCGGAAGGCGGGACAGATCTTCCAGATCCTATCCAACCATAAACCCACCGCGCAGCCGCATCACATTTGCGGCAGACGCACTGTCATTCCTTAACGTCAAGACGAGCACGATTATGGTAAACAGACGGTAAAGAACAGCCGCGAAGTGCTTGATGCTAACCGAAACGTTCCTGCGGCGCGTTAAGGGAGGCGAGAAACTCGCGCCGCAAATCACGGTCCGTTGCAAACTCTCCGAGCATGCGCCGCGTCATCATGGAAACACCTGGTTTTTTGACCCCGCGCGTCGTCATGCACATATGCGCGGCCTCCATGACAACGGCGACCCCGCGCGGCTTCAAAACGGTGTCGATCGTTTCCGCAATCTGAGCCGTCAGCGTTTCCTGGATCTGCAAACGCTTTGCAAACACCTCCACGACCCGGGCCAGCTTGCTGATCCCGACCACCCGTCCGGCAGGAAGATAGGCTATGTGAACCTTGCCGATAATCGGCACGATATGGTGCTCGCAGTGGGATTCAAACCGCAGATTGCGGAGAGCCACGATGTCATCATAGCCATCTGCTTCTTCAAACGTGCGGGCCAGCATCTCGGCCGGGTCTGTCTTGTAGCCTTCGAAGAAATCTTCATAAGCCCGCACCACACGGGCAGGTGTGTCGACCAGCCCTTCGCGGTCCGGGTCATCCCCCGCCCACTCGATCATCAAGCGGACGGCCGCTTCCACATCCTCCCGTTTCGGGCGCGGCTTGAGGCCTGTCCTTTCGGTTTCCCGGGCCGCAAAGCCATCATCTGGCTGCGCTTCTAGCAATGACATGTATATCTCCAGTGTGGGTCGAAACGGCATATGTAATGTTATTACATTGCAAAACACAACAACTCCCGGGCAAGTGGACTTGAGCCCGGCAACCTCGTCAGGAGATGTAAGGGAACCCCGCCGCCGCCCCCTGTGCTGCGGATCACCGGTACGCGTGTAGAAACATGTCTTTCGACAGCACAAGCAGCGCCGCGAGGGACCCCTCCGGCGTTCTGGCGATCAGACCGTTGCCGAGCAACGGGATGGCAGGCACACCGGACTTGCCGGGTGGTGAGAAAAGGAGTGTGGGAGAAGCAAGGCGGTCTGCCTGCCTGAAGATCTTTCCCAAAGGGTCTCTTTCCGGGGACTACCGGATCTAAAGAGGGCAACCTCTCAAGACGGCATCGCCTTCTTCCGGCTCTTTCCCGCAGCGCCTGGAACCCGCTGGCGGGGCCAATACCGGCTGAAACCCACCGGATCCGCCCAAGTCCGTTATTCTTGGACAAAATCCTGATCTTCTGCCCCTGCCACCCACGAACGGACGGTCCGTTGTCGGCCCCGTGCCGGCAGGAACGGGACAAACGATACACCAGCTCGAAACAGCGGGGATAAGTTTTTCAAATGTCAGGAGCCTCGCCCCCAATGGGACCCGGCCTGCACCAACGGCCAAACGGGAAATGACTGTTCCGCGGCCTCGCAAGCGAAAGCATCGTGCGTTTCGCTCCAACCGCCCAAAGATGCTCTATCACTCCACAATCGATCCGCTTTGAGCGGTAAATCGGGTCTGATTTGTCGCCCGCTGATCTGAATGATCGCCACGCAGGGCCTTCAGCTTGTGCCCGACTTCGACAATGGCTTCCAGCGCCGGGATCAGTTCGCACCCCAAATCCGTAAGTTCGTATTCCACCGAAGGCGGCGAAGTCGGTTTAGCCGTCCGCGTGAGGACCCCGCGTCGCTCCAATTCTGAAAGCCGCGCCGACAGGATCTTGGCGGAGACCGGCGGAATATCGGCCTTGAGTTCGTTGAACCGGCGCGGTCCGGCCCGCAGGCACCAGATGACATTGGGTGCCCAGGCCCCGGCGATCACCTGCATGCACTCCGTCAGCAAGCACGGCTCGGGCGGCTTGGGGCTTCTGTTCTTCCGCATTTTCAAGGACATAGACACCGCCTGATCATCATTTGAAAGTTATCGGGTTTCCTGCGGGTAACCCGTTATTCCGGTTTCTAATGGAAACTAACTTGCCACAAGAAACCTTATGTACCACGTTCTTGCCATCACCAGCAACACGAGAGACGAAACATGAAACTCTATTATAAATCAGGCGCTTGCTCGATGGCAGCTCACATTCTTTTAAATGAGGCGGGCGCGGATTATGCCTTGGAAAAAGTCGACACCGCACAAGGGTTAACGGAAAGCGGCGCCGACTTTTCCTTGATCAATCCGCGGGGATATGTGCCCGCTCTTGAGCAGGCGGACGGGTCGGTTCTGACGGAAAACACCGCGATCCTGGCTTTTCTCGCCGGCCGGTTCCCGGCGCTTGCTGCAAATGACAGTGAAGGAGACAGTCACTACCGGCTTCTGGAAATCCTGAGTTTCCTGTCGTCCGAATTGCACAAGGCGTTCAGCCCCTATTTTTCAGGCGCAACGTTTTCACAAGACCGGCAGGCCGAAAACGCGGCAAAACTCCGGAGCAAACTCACGCAGTTTGAGCGCCTCCTGAGCCAGGAAAACGAATATCTTCTCGGCAACCGGTTTTCCGTGGCGGATGCCTACGCCTTCGTCATTTTGAACTGGACAACGTTTATTGGCGTTTCCTTGGCGGACTGGCCGCACACGCAAGCCTATGTGGACCGGATACGGGCCCGCAGATCCGTGCAGATGGCCCTTGAAACCGAGGGATTGGCAGCATGACTCAGGCCCTTGCCGAGATCCAGGCGGTGATATCGGACTATTTCGATGCGCTTTATCATTGCGACACGGAGCTGCTTCAAAAGGTGTTTCATAAAAAAGCGGTCTATGCCACCGCCGACGAAACACCCCTCCTCCACCGGACCATGGCCGAATATGTGCCGGTGGTGGCCGCCCGCCAATCACCGGCTTCGCGCGGAGAGCCGAGGCGCGACGTTATAGACGGCATCCAGCTTGCAGGCGCCAATACCGGCTTTGCCCGGGTCCGCTGCTCGATCGGCCAATCCGACTTCGTCGATTTTCTGACCTTCGTGCGCGATGGCGGCCGCTGGCAAATCATGTCGAAAGTCTTTCAGATCATCCCGAGAAGCGAAGGAGCTGCGTAAGCCATGCCTTACGTGAATATTCAGGTCACCCGCGAGGGTGTTACGAGCGATCAGAAAGCCGCGCTGATCAAGGGCACCACGGACCTTCTGGTGGATGTCCTTGGAAAGTCGCCATCAACGACCTTTGTGGTGATTGAGGAGGTTGCGCTCGAAAACTGGGGTATAGGCGGGCTGCCGGTCGCGGGCTTCCGGGCGGCTGCCAGCAAATCCTAGTCTGGCTCGCAAGGTCCGCGCATTTGCTCCCATCTCCTGCACGAGCCGTGGCCCCGGATCCGATCCGGGGCCGCATTCGTCAGACAAAGCCAATCAAGGCCTTGCGCCGTTTGCCGACCGCCAGGGCCAGCCGGTCGTTGGCTGCCAGGTCACCCGTTGCGATCCGGCGGCGCGGATCGTCCACGATCTGGTTGTTAATCCGCACGCCGCCGCCTTCAACAAGACGCCGCGCTTCGCCATTGGAGGCTGCGAAGCCCGTGTGAACGACCACCTCGAGAAGGCCAAGCCCGTCCGCCAGCGCCTTGAGCGGCATCTGGTGGGTCGGCTCGCTGAGCTCCCCCTCCCCGGAAAACAGGGCATCGCCCTGCTCCAGCGCCATCCGCGCATCCTCCGGCCCATGAACGATGGTGGTGACTTGGGTAGCGAGGATCTTCTTGGCTTCGTTCAGCTCTGCCCCTTTGAGCGCGGCAAGCCGCTCGACTTCGCGGATCGGAAGTTCTGTGAAAAGCCGCAGGAACCTTGCGACATCGGCATCCGCCGTGTTCCGCCAGAATTGCCAGAATCCGAAAGGCGACAGGTGTTCGGGATGCAGCCAGACCGCACCGGCCGCCGTCTTGCCCATCTTGGACCCGCTGGCCGTTGTCAGGAGCGGCACCGTGAGCCCGTGCAGCTTGCGCCCGTCCCGGCGGCCAAGCTCGACACCATTGACGATATTGCCCCATTGGTCCGAGCCGCCGACCTGAAGCGCGCAGTCATGGCGTTTCGCCAGCTCCAGAAAATCGACCGCTTGCAGCATCATGTAGCAGAATTCGAGCACGGTCAGCGGCATCTGGGCATCAAGGCGGGACTTCACGCTGTCGAACGTCATCATCCGGTTGACCGTGAACTGGGACCCGTAGTCGCGCAGGAACTCCAGGAACTTGAACTCGGTCAGCCACTCCGCGTTGTCGACCAGCAGCGCCCCGTCCGCGCCTTCCATATCCACCAGGCGCTCCACTGAGCGGCGGATGGTGGCAATATTCGCGGCGATCTGGCGCTCTTCCAGGAGCGGACGCGCATCTTTACGGAAACTCGGATCGCCGATCTGGCTGGTGCCCCCGCCCAAAACGACGATCGGGCGGTGACCGAGTTTCTGCAGCCAGCGCATTGTCATGAGCGGCATCAGGTGGCCCACATGGAGGCTCGCCGCCGTTGCATCAAATCCGGCATAGGCCGTGAGAGGACCTTCGGCAAGACGGGCATCCAGCGCCTCGATATCGGTGCACTGGTGAATAAGTCCACGCTCCAAAAGCACTTCCACGGCTTCGGATCGGAGTTTGGTTGCCGGCTTTCCGGCTTCGATCATGTGTTTGGTCATTGTCGGCTTCCTGGGTCTTCGTCGGGGCTTGGGAGCTGTCCCGCCAGGAAGCCGGTTGTCTAGAAACCAAAAAGCCGCCTGACGCGGCGGCTTTTTAGGTTTGATTTGTCAGAGCAAGATCCTACGCAGCCGCCGGTATGTCGGTGACGTAATAAAAATACACGAAGGATGCGGTTGTCTTGGTCATGACATTCTAGATGCGCGAGCCCCTGACTATTGTCAAGCTGAAAAATCCGCAGCTGGTCACTGAACGGAAATCGGCTGGCTGTGAAGGACCGCCCGGTTCTCGCCGTTGTAATAGCGTAGTTCAAAGCTTCCCGGATCGTTCGGCGCAACCACTTCGAGGGTCTGTGCATCAAGATCGCCCCCCGACAGCCGCCGCTCAAAGACGACACGTCCCTCACCGCCACGGGCTTGCGGGTCAAACAGCTGCACGCTGTCATAACGGGCTCCGGGACCGGTCCATGTGATTTGAAACCGCGTCTGCCTTTCGACATTGCCGGGCGCATCGAAGCCGATGTCGATTGGAATGATGGTCAAGGGCTGCGTCATCAGGACCTGACGGTTGTCGCCATTGTAGTACCGCAGTTCATAGGTCCCTGGCTTCACCGGCGTTGCCATGGACGCCGTGTTGTTGTCGAAGTCATCATTTTGCAGGCGTTTTTCATGAATGACCCGGCCCTGGCCGCCGCGCGCTGCCGGATCGAATATCTGGACGCTGTCATAGCGGGCCCCAGGTCCCTGCCAGACAACCGTCAACCGCTTGCCCTGACCGATTTCAGACGGTGCGTCCAGGCCGACCTGAAGTGCGGTGACCTCAATCGGCACGCTGGCCAGAACGGCCCGGTTGTCGCCGTTGTAGTACCGCAGTTCATAAGTCCCAGCATCGACCGGGCCGGGCACTGTTGCCCTTTGGTTTTCAAAGTCGTCGTTGCGCAGCCGTTTTTCATGAAGAACTTCGCCCGAGCCCGGATCCACAAGCTGAACCGTGTCATAGCGCGCTCCGGGACCTGTCCAGTCAATCGTGATCGGACGCCCGGCCTCAGCCGCTTCTGCCGCAGTCAGCGAGATCGGAGCGTCGATGATTTCCAGGGGCCGTGTTGCCAGAACGGTGCGGTCTTCCCCGGCATAATAGCGCAGCTCATAGCTGCCGGTTTTTGCGGGGGTCGGCAAGGTTGCCTTGCGGTTGTCAAAATCGTCATTCTGCAGGCGCTTTTCGTGTAGCGGTTTGGTGCCGCCCGGTTCAATCAGCTGGACGGTGTCATAGCGTCCGCCGGGCCCGACCCATTCCACGGTGACCGGGCGCGCCATCGCGATCTGGTCCGGTGCAAATAGCGCAACATCGGCGGGCGTGACCGTTATGGGCACGGAGGTCAGAACGTCCCGCGCCGTCCCGCTGTAGTAGCGCAGCTCGTAGTCACCGGGCTCCGACACAAGCGCCATGCTCACCTGGTTATCGCCCGGATCTCCGCTCAGGACAGACTTTGATCTGAGCCGTTTTCCTTCTCCGCCAAGCGCTTGCGGGTCAAATAGCTGGATCAGGTCATAGCGCTCGCCCGGCCCTTCCCAGCTGATGTCGATCTGTGCTCCGATAGGCGCCTCGGCAGGCGCATCGAGCGAGGCTTCCGGCAAAGGCGCGGGGGCTTCTGTGGGGGTATCGGGCGCCAGGCTGGCGGTCGTCTCAACCGTTGCTGTCAGAGCGCTGCTCAGTTCCGAAGCGTTGCTTGCCTGGATGTAAAGCCCGCCGGTGTTTTCCGCGAGGCAGGCGACCTGGCGGCCCTCTTCGTCACTTAACCCGAAGCCGATCACATGGGCCGTGAAGTTGACGCCCAGCGCGGCGAGCTCCTGTCCGAGTGCGCAAGGATCTGCATTACAGGTTTCAATCCCGTCCGTGACCAGCACGACGGTTGCCTTGTCCTCGGTGAATTTGAGCGTATCGGCTGCCTGGCGCACAGCGGCCGACAAGGGTGTCTTGCCCTTCGGATTGATCTTCGTCGCAGCAGACAAAATGTCCCCGGCCGTGCCGGGACCGGGCGGAACAATCAACTCGATATCGCTGCATTTGCCCTTTTCACGGTGCCCGTAAGCCAGAAGCCCTAGCTCCAGATCATCCGGTAGCGTGGTCAGCACCTCGGACATCGCGTCGCGGGCGATCTCGATCTTGGTGCGCCCGTCAATTTGCCCCCACATGGAGCCGGATCCGTCAAACACGATGGCGGCCCGGTCCGCCGCCAAAAGAGGTGTTCCCAAAAAGGCTGCACACACAGTGCCTAAAATGCATGATCGAAACATGTTCACTCCGTCACTCAAGCCCACGGACGTAGCGTAAGCTTGCCACATGACAAAGACAACGCAAGGTTTATCGGCCTAACTGAAGACCGCCCCCTCTGACTGGAGATCTGACTGGAGATCTGACTTGATTGCTGGCCATCTTTGGGGTGCCGCGGTGAGAAGGGTCGGGTCGGCAATGTCCACGCGGTACCCGGCCCGCCCCAACAAATCAAAAAACGCGCGCCTTTGCGGGCGCGCGTTTTTCATGTGTGCAGGTCCTTTGAGCTGCGGGATCAAAACCCAATCAGCCAGTCCGCGAGCGCGATGAACATCGGGATGCTCAGGATCGCAACGGGCGTTCCAAGGCCCGTCGATGCGCCGATATAGGCCGACGGGTTGGCCTCCGGCAGCGCCGCCCGCATGGTGGGGGGCCCCGAGATATCCGAGCTGGAGGCCGCCATCAGGGCCAGGAGAACCACCCCGCCTGCGGAAAACCCGGTCAGATGATGGGCGATCATGCCAAAGCCGAAGCCTAGCAGGCCGTGCAGGATTGGGGCCGCCAGAGCGTAGATCAGATAGGCATGGGCCACCTTCTTCAGTTCCGACAGGCGCGACCAGGCTTCCATGCCCATGATCAGCATCAGGATCGACAAGAGCCCGCGGAACAGCGGCTCGTAAAAGCTCTCGTAGATCGCCTCGGGCCGGGCCAGAAGGCCAATACCAATGCCGAGAAGAAGGGCCGAAATGGCCGGGCTTTTCATGGTGTCGGTGATGATCCCCTTGGCCATGCCGAAATCAAACCCGCTGCCGCCGGAAAAGCCGCCGCCAGAAAACCCGTCCCCGGAAGACAGGGTTGCCGTACCGCCCTGGATGTTGACGGCATCTGCCCGCGCTTCACTCATGCGCGCCAGGAAAATGGCGGTGACGAGCGCGGCCACATCCATGAACGGGTAAAGCGCCCCGATAAAGCCTTCATAATAGATGCCCTCGGCATCCAGCATCGCCATACCGGCCGCCAGGGTCGATGCGGAGACCGCCCCGAAAAGGCCGGCAGTTGCCATGGCGTCGGAGCGGGAAATGCCCTGCCACATGGACAGGATCTTGCCGCCGAAAACCACGATCAACACGCCAACAGCCACCGCGCACAGGGCCGGAATGGCCAGCGAGACGGCATCGGCCGATCGTACGGAAATGCCCGCGCCCAGCCCCACTTTCAAAAGCAGCAAAAGAACAATGAACTTGTAGATCGGCGCTGGAACTTCCAGCTTGCTGCCCAGCGCGGCCAGCAACATTCCCCCCATCAGGAACGCAAGCGTCGGCTTTTGAAACTGCGCGATCAGCGTCGCGGCGATATCGGCAATAACGTCCATCTTACCCCACAGATATTTGCGTCTGTTTTTTCTCTGCGGGGGTATGCCCGACTTCTCGAATTTTAAAAAATATAACTATTATGTTCTTTTGTTCTATTTTATAGAACCAATTTCCCATTGATCAGGCGGGAAGTCGTCCGATGGACAATCTAAACTACCATCATTTGCGCTATTTCCGGGAAGTCGCCCGGGAGGGCAATCTGACCCGCACGGCGGAAAAGGTGAACCTGTCCCAATCGGCGCTCTCCAACCCAGATCAAGCAGTTGGAAACGCGCCTCGGCCATGCGCTGTTCGAACGCTCCGGGCGCCAGCTCCATTTGACGGAAGTTGGCCGGATCGTGCTGGATTATGCCGACCGCATCTTCGGCACCGGTGAAGACCTGGTCGCGACCCTCAAACGCTCCCATCAATCGGCACCGCCCCTCAGGGTCGGGGCCCAGTCAACGCTGTCACGGAACTTCCAGCTGCGGTTCCTGAAGCCGGTTCTGGAGACCGACGGGCTTGACCTGATCCTGAAATCCGGCAGCGCGGCTGTACTTTTGACCGCCCTGAAGTCTCTTGCCCTTGATGTCGTCTTGACCACCGATCCGCCAGGCAGCGAAGTTGCCGGGGATTTTACAGCCCACCGGCTCGCCGAACAAACGGTCGGGCTCCATGGCGCCGAAAACCGGCTTGCCTATGACACGCTCGCCGAGCTGATTGCCAGTGAACCGCTGATCGTGCCCACCGAAAGCTCGATCCGCACCGGGTTCGACAGTCTCGTTTCGCGTCTTGGTGTGCGGCCCCACATCATCGCGGATGTGGACGATATGGCGATGGTCCGTCTCCTGGCACGGTCCGGCATCGGCGTTGCCATTGCGCCCTCCGTTGTTCTGGCAGACGAAATTGCCTCCGGACGGCTGCACTCTGCCCCATTCGACCTTCAGATCTTCGAGACGTTTTACGCCGTCACCGTGGAACGCAGTTTCCCGCATCCGGTCCTGCAGGAGCTGCTAACCAACTCATTAGCCGCAACCACTTGAACAAAAAAAAATCCCCGGCACAGGGCCGGGGATTTTTTCGTGTTGAAGCCTTCAGCTTATTCGGCGGCTTCGCTTGGCGAGATTTCCACCGGCTCCGGCGCGGTCCATTTCAGGACCGGCTTGCGGGCAGCAGACGTCTCGTCAAGACGGCGGCGCGGTGCCAAATACGGAGCTCCTGAGAAGCGCTCCGTCTCGCCGCGCTTTGCGCTCATCACCAGATCGCGCATGGTCGCGATGAAGAGGTCGAGCGACGCCCGGCTTTCCGATTCCGTCGGTTCGATCAGCATCGCGCCATGCACCACCAGCGGGAAGTACATGGTCATCGGGTGATAGCCCTCGTCGATCATCGCTTTGGCGAAATCGAGCGTGGTGACGCCGGTGTCCTTCAGGAAGCTGTCGTCAAACAGGACCTCGTGCATGCAGGGGCGCACGCCGTAAGGAAGGCTCATAAGATCCTGAAGGCCAACGCGGATGTAGTTGGCATTGAGAACCGCATCTTCCGAGGCCTGCCGCAGTCCGTCCGAGCCGTGGCTCATCATGTAGGAGAGCGCGCGCACATACATGCCCATCTGGCCCTGGAACGCCGTCATGCGGCCGAAGGGCTGCTCGCCGTCTGTCGTCGCTTCATTGGTCTCGACCAGCTCCAGTCCGCTATCCGTCTTGCGGATGAACGGCAGAGGCGCGAACGCGGCCAGCTTGTCCGACAGCACCACCGGACCGGAACCCGGCCCCCCGCCGCCATGGGGCGTGGAGAAGGTCTTGTGGAGGTTGATGTGCATGGCATCCACGCCGAGATCCCCCGGACGGGCCTTGCCGACAATGGCGTTGAAATTTGCGCCATCGCAGTAGAAGAAACCACCGGCTGCGTGGATCAGATCCGCGATGGTGCGGATGTCGCGTTCGAACAGCCCGCAGGTGTTCGGGTTGGTCAGCATGATCCCGGCAATGTTGCCGTCATGCTTGGCAATGGTCTCTTTCAGCTTGTCCAGATCAACCGTGCCATCGTCCTTGGCATCGATGGAAACCACCTTGTAACCGAGCAGCGCTGCCGTTGCCGGATTGGTGCCGTGGGCGCTTTCAGGCACTAGAACGATTTCCGGTGACCGGTTTGCCGCCGTGTGCGCTGCCTTGATCGCCATCATGCCGCAAAGCTCGCCATGGGCACCGGCTTTCGGGCTCATGGCAACGGCTTCCATTCCGGTGGACACCATCAGCCAATGGGCCAGCTCGTCGATCAGCTCCAGCGCGCCCGGCACGGTGGAGGCCGGTTGCAGCGGGTGAATGTCGGCAAAGCCCGGCAGGCGCGCCATTTTCTCATTCAGCCGCGGGTTATGCTTCATGGTGCAGGAACCCAGCGGATAAAGCCCTGAATCAATTGCATAATTGTTGCGTGACATGCGCACATAATGGCGCATGGCTTCCGGTTCGGCGAGGCCGGGCAAGCCGATTTCCGCCTGACGTTCATGCCCGCCAAGCTCAAACTCAGGCGTGTCGGCCTCATCCAGATCGACACCGCAGGTTTCAACGCTGCCGAATTCGAAAATCAGCGGCTCTTCCATGTCGAGCGCGCGGTTGCCGGTGAAGGTCTTGGGGCGGAAAGTCTCTGTTGTATCGCCGGCCGAAGTCGGACGGCCCTGGGTGTTCATGCTCATGCCAGCACCTCCTTCAGCGCAGCTGCGAAAGCAGCGCGGTCGTCATCGGTGTTCACTTCCGTGCTTGCCACGACAAGCAGGTTTTCAAGATCTTTGTTGCCCGGCTCAAGGCGCGCAACCGGCAGACCGGCCAGAATGCCTTTTGCGGCGAGCGCTTCAACAACGCCATTGGCCGCCTTAGGCAGGCGAAGCGTGAACTCGTTAAAATAAGCGCTGTTCAGCACTTCAACGCCTGGCACACCGCTCAGAAGCTTTTTCAGCTTGACCGCGTTGCCATGGTTGATGCGGGCCAGTTTCGTTAGCCCGGCTTCGCCGAGCAGCGACATGTGGATCGTGAACGCAAGACAGCACAGGCCGGAGTTGGTGCAGATGTTGGACGTTGCCTTGTCGCGGCGGATATGCTGCTCGCGGGTCGAGAGCGTCAGCACAAAGCCGCGCTTGCCTTCCGCATCCACCGTTTCCCCGCACAGGCGTCCGGGCATCTGACGGACATATTTCTGACGGGTTGCGAACAGACCCACATAAGGCCCGCCGTAATTCAGGCCGTTGCCGATGGACTGGCCTTCGCCAACGACGATATCGGCGCCCTGGGTTCCGGGAGGCTCGATCAGGCCAAGGGACACCACTTCGGTAAAGACGGCAATCAAAAGCGCCTTGTGCTGATGGGCTTTTTCGGCAATCGGCTTCAGGTCGATCAGCTGGCCGTAGAAAGACGGCGACTGCACCACCACGCAGGAGGTATCGTCATCGATCTGGGAGAGAATGTCTTCGGTGCCCGCCGGGTCGGCCGGCAGGGAAACCACCTGATCGCCCGCCATGTTGGACAGGCCTTCGACCACTTCCCGGTACTGCGGATGCAGGCCGCCGGACAGAACCGCCTTGTTCTTCTTGGTCACCCGGTGTGCCATCAGAACCGCTTCGCCGGTGCCGGTCGAGCCGTCATACATGGACGCATTGGCCACATCCATTGCCGTCAGCTGCGCGACCTGGGTCTGGAACTCGAACAGGTATTGCAGCGTGCCCTGCGTGATTTCCGGCTGATACGGTGTGTAGGAGGTCAGAAACTCCGAGCGCTGGATCAGGTGATCGACGGTTGCCGGAACGTGGTGCTTGTAGGCGCCTGCGCCGACGAAAAACGGTACGGACCCGGCCGATGTGTTCTTCGCCGCCATGGCCGAGAGCCTGCGCTCAACGGTCATCTCGCTGGCGCGTTTGGGCAGATCGAGCAGATCCTTCTGGCGCACCGCTTCCGGAATGTCGGCGAAAAGGTCATCGATGGAGTTCACGCCGATCCGCGCGAGCATGTCGCTCCGGTCGGTATCATTCAAAGGCAAGTAGCGCATGGGTGCGGCTTCCTTTTTGGTTCCAAATTCATCAGAGCTGCCTTACGGCAAGCGGCTGAGATTACTCACTTATTGTCATCCCGGACGCAGCGGAGCGGAGATCCGGGAACCACTCGTTTCCAGAGCGGATCCCGTTCATCGTTCCGGTTCCGCTTCTCTTCTGGCATCACGTCTATGCGTCGCCTTTGCCGCAAGTAGGCCCCGGATCAAGTCCGGGATGACGCTATCTGATTTTCAACCGGTCACGGCGCGATCAGCTTCAACGGCTCCGGCTCAATCACGATCTCAGAATTGACCGAGTTGGCGATGAAGCACATGTCGTGGGCCTTTTCGTGCAGGTCGGTGAACCAGGTCGGGTCCGGCTGCTCGCTGGCAATCAGGGAAACCTCCGGCCTCAGAACGACCTTGGTGATGGCCATCTTGCCCCGCGCCACACGGTTCATTTCGCCGTAGGCATGATCGCGGTAGCTGGCAATGTTGAAGTTCGCGCGCCGGGCCAGATCCAGGAACCACAACATGTGGCAGGAGGAAATGGCGGCAACGAACGCTTCTTCGGGATCGACAGCTGCCTCAATGGAGTGCGGCAGGGGCACGACCGTCGGCGAGGCGCTGGCTGGGATTTCAAGCCCGCCGTCAAACCGCCAGATGTGTCCGCGGGAATACTGATTGGCGGCATAGTCGCCGTCGCACGCCCACTCCACCCATGCCGAATAATGGTGCCCCGCCATGATTTAAAGCGTCTCCACGTAAGCCTTGTAGGCCGCCTCGTCCATCAGGTCCGCCAGCTGGCCTTCATTGCCAACCTTCATCTTCAAGAACCAGGCAGCGCCTTCCGGATCTTCATTCACCTTGGCCGGTTCTTCGGCCAGAACCTCATTGGCCTCGACAACCTCGCCATCAATCGGCGCATAAACTTCACTGGCAGCTTTCACCGATTCCACCACAGCCGCTTCATCACCCTGCGACAGGCTCTTGCCGGTTTCGGGCAGCTCCACGTACACGACATCGCCCAGCTGCTCTTGCGCATAGGACGTGATGCCGACGGTGGCGATGTCACCTTCGACGTCAATCCATTCATGGTCTTTGGAATAATAGGTCGTCATTTGTTTGCGTCCATTCTTGCAGGTCTAATCAGGATCCGGATTTGCGGAAATAACGGTTCGGAACGAAAGGCATTGCAGTCACGGTGGCCGGCAGGCGGCGGCCCCGGACAATCAGGTCGAGCGCGGTGCCGGGTGCGGCCTTGCCGGCAGGGACATAGCCCATGGCAATCGGCGCGCCGACTGTTGGCGCAAAGCCGCCAGAGGTCACGGTGCCGATGACCGGGCCGTCTTCGGGAAGCGCAATTTCCGCGCCTTCGCGGGCCGGGGCCTTGCCCTCAAGGCGCAGGCCTACGCGCACGCGCCCCGCACCGTCCTTCAGCTCCGCCAAGATGCGGCCATCCCCGGGAAATCCGCCTTCTTCGCGGCGGCGTTTTTGCATGCAGAAGGTAATCGCGCCTTCCACCGGCGACGTTGTTTCGTCAATGTCGTGCCCGTAGAGGCAAAGCCCGGCTTCCAGGCGCAGGCTGTCGCGCGCGCCAAGCCCGATAGCCTCGACCCGGTCGTCCGCAAGAAGGGCGCGGGCAATCGCCTCGGCAGCGCCTGCCGGGACCGACATCTCGACACCGTCCTCGCCCGTATAACCGGCCCGGGCGATATGGCAGTCGATACCGTCGAATTCCATGGACGCGGCCTCCATGAAGCCAAGTTCTGCGGCCTTTGGCGCATGCGCGGCTACAGCCGCAACGGCTTCCGGGCCTTGCACGGCAATCAGGGCCCGGTCGTCCACGGCCTCAAGCTTCACATTATCAGGCAGACGGCTGCGGAAATGGGCGTAGTCAATTTCCTTGCGGGCGGCATTCACCACCAGCATGAGGCGGCCGTCATCGTCTTCGGAGATGGACCGGGTCACCATAAGATCGTCGATCACACCGCCCTGGTCGTTCAAAAGCACCGTGTAGCGCTGCTTTCCAGGCTTCAACTCAACGAAGTTCGAAGGGGTCAGCGCTTCGAGCGCGCGGGCCGTCGTTTCATGATCGGGACCGACCAGAAACGCCTGTCCCATGTGCGAGACGTCGAACAGACCGGCTTTGGAGCGGGTCTGTAGGTGCTCGGCCATGATCCCGGCCTTGTACTGGACGGGCATCGAATAGCCGGCAAACGGCACCATTCGGGCACCGAGCTCGACATGAAGATCGAAAAGAGGCGTTTGTTTCAGATCAGCATCTGCAACGGCTTCCGCCATGAAAGCTCCTCGGGCAATCGGGGTTACGCAGTCCCGGGTCCTCCGCCTGATGACGATGGATCCGTCTGCACCCCCTCTGTCCGAGTACCTGAGAGATTTCCCGGAGCCTTCGAATGGCCTCAGCCAGACAAAAGCGGTGCCCGGTTACTCCTTCGGTGAGCAGTCCATGGTCTGTGCCACGGAGCACTGCTTTCCAGAGCGTTGAGCAAATGCGGTCCTTTTGCCTGAGAGTTTCCGGGGCGGTTGCTCCTTCGGCGCCGGGATCCTCTCACCCGGCCTCTCCCGCATTCACTTGGCGTCTTTGACAACGCCTTTCAGGGAACGACCCTGAATTTCGCGGCGATTGTGGTGGGCGGACACGGTCTTGTCAATATACGACATGGGCATGCTGAAAAAACATGCAGATGAGCCGTCTAACCGTCTCAAAGCGCGGCGTAACCCGCCTTGCGGCCACCAAACCTAGCGCCTGCGGCCCTCGTCAAATCCGAAGATGATCTTGGAGCTCTGCGCCTGCGGGATGACAAACTTGTTTTCCACCAGGGTCCAGGTCTCGCTGGGTGATCCCGCCCCGATCGTGACCGGCACCTGCAACAGTTCGGTGACAGATGGCGTCCCGTCGCGGCCGCCTTCCATGATGGCAACCCGGATCGGCAGCACCACTTCTCCGCCTTTCCAGGCCGGGCCGGGCGTCACGTCGCCGGACAGTCCAAGCTTGATCCGGCGGTCACTGACGCCTTCGCGCGAACAGGTGTTGGCCCAGTCTTCAATGGTGGCCTGATAGAGCAGCCCGTCCTGCTGGTCTTCCTTGCCGCGCTCAAACTTCCGGATCAGGTAGGTGTTTGTTTTCAGCTCCATCGGCGGGCATGGAACAGGAGGTGCGAAGGTCTCAGGCGACACTTCGATGGGCTCCCGGCCACCGCTGATGACTTTTCCCGCGACCGATTCGGCACTGCCGCATCCTGCCAAACCAGCGGCCAGTAGACCGACCGTCACAGCTACTTTCATATCCGGCTTGGACAAGACCTGAAAAACACCCAACATTGATTATCCACTTTGAACCGAAGGATCTTGGCGGAGCTACATAGCAGCTCCGATACGGGTTGGCGAGTATCGCCCTTAGCAATTCTAAAAGCCCCCTGACCAAGCACCCTGACATGGCCGAATTCGGGCGTTAAACGCCTCCTTGTCTTGACAGAGCGGACCCGTCATCCCTTATTGCGGCAAAGACGGTTATAAAGGCAGCCCATGACTGAGACCCAATCTTCCAAGACGCCACTTGCGATCCGGCTCTGCGCGCCGCGCGGATTTTGCGCCGGTGTCGACCGGGCCATCCAGATTGTCGATCTTGCGCTGGAGAAATACGGCCGCCCGGTTTATGTGCGCCACGAGATCGTGCACAACAAATATGTCGTCGATGGATTGCGGGACAAAGGCGCCGTCTTTGTCGAGGAGCTGGACGAAATCCCACCCTCCGACCGCGACCGTCCGGTGATCTTTTCAGCCCATGGCGTGCCCAAATCGGTTCCGGCCGATGCGCAGGAACGCCAAATGTTCTATCTTGATGCGACCTGCCCGCTTGTCTCCAAGGTTCACAAGGAGGCTGAAATTCACTTCCGCCGCGGCCGCGAAATTCTCTTGATCGGCCATGCCGGCCACCCGGAAGTGATCGGCACCATGGGCCAGCTGCCTGATGACACGGTAACCCTCATCGAGACTGAAGACGATGCGCGCGCCTTTCAGCGCCAGACCGATCAGCCGCTTGCCTATATTACCCAGACAACACTGTCCGTGGACGATACCGCAGGCATAGTCTCGGTGCTGAAAGACCGGTTCCCGGATATTGTCGCGCCGCATAAGGAAGACATTTGTTACGCGACCACCAACCGCCAGGAAGCGGTCAAGGAGGTTGCCCCGACCGTAGAGGCAATGGTCGTCGTCGGCGCGCCGAATTCGTCCAACTCGCAGCGGCTCCGGGAGGTGGCAGAACGGGCCGGTTGCCGGGTGTCCGTCCTGATCCAGCGTGCGAGCGACATCAACTGGCCGGATTTCGACGGGATCGGCTCTCTCGGGCTGACAGCAGGTGCATCGGCGCCGGAAACCTTGGTAGAGGAAATCATCGACGCGTTCGCGGACCGGTTTGACGTCGCCGTGGAAACGGTCCGCACCGCGGAAGAGACCATCTCCTTCAACCTACCAAGGGAACTGCGCGACATGACCGGACCCACCCAGACGGCCGGCGGATAAGCATCATGGCAGTCTATACCGATGTGAGCGATGAAGAGCTTGGCGCTTTCATCGAAGGCTACGATGTTGGACGGCTGCTGTCGTTCAAGGGAATTGCGGAAGGGGTCGAAAACAGCAACTTCCTCGTCCACACCGATGCGGCCTCCTTCATCCTGACGCTTTACGAGAAACGGGTGAACCCGAACGACCTCCCGTATTTTCTAAACCTCCTGCAGCACCTTGCAGACAAGGGCCTGTCCTGCCCGCAGCCGGTTGCGGCCAGCGGCGGGGCCCTTTTGGGGGAACTTGCCGGACGCCCGGCAGCGCTCGTCACCTTTCTGGAAGGGATGTGGGTCAAGCGTCCGAAAACGGTGCACTGCGGTGAACTTGGCAAGGCAATGGCACGGCTGCACCTGGCAGGACAGGACTATGCGGGGTTCCGGAAGAATGCGCTCGACGTTCATGGCTGGCGGCCGCTGTTCGACCAATGCAGCGCCCGCAGCAACGAAGTCCACGAAGGGCTCGCGGATGAAATCGCGGCCGAGCTGAGCCATCTGGAGGCAAGCTGGCCGTCGGACCTTCCCTCTGGCGTCATTCATGCCGACCTGTTTCCGGACAATGTCTTCTTTCTCGGACAGGAGCTGTCGGGCCTGATCGACTTCTATTTTGCCTGCAACGACGCCTTTGCCTATGACATCGCCATTTGCCTCAACGCCTGGTGTTTCGAGGTGGATGGCGCCTTTAATGTCACCAAGGCCAAGGCGTTGCTGAAGGGCTATGCGTCGGTGCGGCCCCTGACGGCAGACGAGTCCAAGGCTCTGCCGATCCTGAGCCGCGGGGCAGCCCTCCGGTTTCTCCTGACCCGGCTTTATGACTGGCTGAGTGTGCCGGAAGGCGCCATGGTGACACCAAAAGACCCGCTCGAATATTTGAAGAAACTGCGTTTTCATCAGACCGTTAAAAACAGCGAAGCCTACGGACTGGTGGCATGAGCGCGGACAAACGGGTCACGATCTACACTGATGGTGCTTGCTCCGGCAATCCGGGCCCCGGAGGCTGGGGAGCCATCCTCCGGTTCGGCGGCCATGAGAAGGAGCTGAACGGCGGGGAAGCGGAGACCACCAACAACCGGATGGAGCTGACCGCCGCGATTGAGGCCCTGAATGCGTTGACCCGTCCCTGCGCCGTCGATCTCTATACCGACAGCACCTATGTCAAAAACGGGATCAGCCAGTGGATGCATGGCTGGAAACGCCGGAACTGGCGCACGGCCGACAACAAACCTGTGAAAAATGCGGAACTTTGGCAAGCACTTGATGCCGCTCGGGAACGTCACGATGTCTCCTGGCATTGGGTGAAGGGCCATGCGGGACATCCTGAAAATGAACGCGCGGATGAGCTGGCGCGCGGCGGAATGGCACCCTATAAGGGCGGAAATTGAAGCAGCGGGCGTGAAATCGGAGCAGATGTTCCGCCCGGGACCGATCGATGACTGAGTGGCCGGACATCTATGGGCGTTTCCAAAGGTGCGGCCAATGCTCTCGACGGGCGGGTCAAGGCCTGCCCCGAAACGCAAAGGATCCAGAGTGAAAGTGTCCTTGTGGTCCGTTCCAGAAGAACCGGTCCTGGAATCCGCCAGGGCTGTTGAAGGCTCTGTGCTGATCATGGCCAACCCGACGTCGGGTGGATTTTCGGCGCGCTTTCTGGAAGATGTGCGCACACGCCTGGGCGCTGCCGGCTGCACGGCGGAAATCAGGTTGACCCGCCATGCAGGCGAGATTGGCGAGCTTTGCTCGGATCCGGAGTTCCGGGTCAAAACGCTCGTGATCGCAGGTGGCGACGGTTCGATCAACGAGGCCTTGACCGGTCTTCAGGACCATCCGGAGCCTCCAAGGCTCGCCGTTATTCCCTTCGGCACAGCCAATGTTCTGGCGCTGGAACTTGGCCTTCCGCGCAATGCGCAAAAGATTGCGGACATGATCGTGGGGGAAGTAACCCGGCCGCTTCATTTCGGCCTCGCCAATGGCCGGCCTTTCGTGCTGATGGTCTCGTCCGGCTTCGATGCCGAGGTGGTCCATGGCGTCCCATTGGCCTTGAAACGCAAGCTCAAAAAACTGGCTTATGTGATCACCGCGGTCCGGCTGGCTTTCAAACGGGACACGACCGATCTGGACGTTGCGATCGACGGGAAAGTGCACCATGCAAAAATGGCCGTGGCGAGCAATGCCCGGCACTATGGCGGTCCATTCGTGATCTGCCCGGGCGGAGCCACTGAGGCCGGGCTCCACATGGTGATCCTGGAAAAAGACGACCCGTTTTCTGCTTTTTTGTATGGCTTAGCTTTGTTGAGCGGACGGATAGAGCGCGCACGCGGCGCACGGGTCATTCCCTTTCAGCAGGCAACGATCACCTCGTTGCGGCCAGCTGCCGCCCAGGTCGATGGCGACCCATTCGGGGCAACACCGTTGACCATCACCGCTGCTGATACCGCAATCCCGATCCTGGTTCCGGCAAGTTAGGTCACGAACTCATAAGTGAGTTGATGACGTAGTGTATTGGCCGTCCGGCCTCAGGCACTTTCTGCAGCCAGTGCTTCCGTTGGCATCTTGCGCAAGATCTTGGTCGCCTCATTGGCAGAGACAGCTTCACCGAAGTAAAAGCCTTGAGCGAACTGGCAGCCTAGCTGATAGAGCTCCAGCGCATCAGTCTCGTTTTCCGCCCCTTCCGCGACAACCGACATGCCAAGATCATTGCCCATGGCAACAATGGTCCGAAGAAGGACCGGCCGGGCGGACGAACCGTTGGGTTTGACGAAGGATTGGTCGATCTTGATTGTGTCGAACGGGAAGCGCTGCAGATAGGACAGGGACGAGTGTCCGGTCCCGAAATCATCCAAAGACAATCCGGCGCCGAGGCTCTTCAAGCGTTCCAGAACCTTTGCGGAATATTCAGGGTTGGACATGACCAGGGATTCGGTCAGTTCCAGCTTCAAGGTTCCAGGAGCAAGTGACGTTCTGGAGAGAACCGCCTTCACATCGTTGATGAGATCCTGCTTGAGCAGTTGCCGGGACGACAGGTTTACCGATGCGAATAACGGGCGCGGCATCGGAAATTCCTTCTGCCAGAAGGCCAGCTGCTGCGCGCCCTTATCGAGCATGTACATGCCCAGCTCGTTGATCAGCCCGGATTGCTCGGCAACAGGGATAAACTCGCTCGGCGCAATCTTGCCCCGCTTGGGGTGGCTCCATCTTGCAAGAACTTCAAACCCGGCGACCGACTGATCCTCCAGGCGGATGATCGGCTGGAAGAAAACGCCAAGGGTTTCCTTCTTGATCGCATCGCGCAGATCCGATTCCAGATCCACCACATTCTTGTCCAAAGGCCGCAGGATCGGCCGGAAGACCTCCTGACGGTCCCCGCCCAGGCGCCTTGCGTGGTTCAGGGCGATTTCCGCATTTGTGAGCATGTCTTCGATGCTCTGTTTGCCGCCTTCGAAAAACGCGATGCCAACCGAACAGGTCAGGAAAATCTCGCGGTCGCCAAAGGTGATTGGTGACCGGACGGCCTTGCGCAGCGAATCGGCCAGAGCGACGATCCGGTCGGGCTCCTGCTCGGACAACAGCACCAGGCCGTATTGGTCACCGGAGAGACGACCAAGCGTATCCTGCTGGCCAATGATCCGGCCGAGGCGCCGGGCCACTGTCAGAAGAATGCTGTCGCCAGCGCTCAGGCCGATGCTGTCATTGACCTGCTTGAACCGGTCAAGATTCAGGACAAGGATCGTTGGCTTGCTGGTCTCTTCGGCCTTGGCGCGCACAAGGCTGGTTTTCAGGCGGTCGACAAAAAGCTCCCTGTTCGGCAATCCGGTCAGGTTGTCATGGACCGCATCATGGAGAAGGCGCTCTTCGGCCGTGCGTTCCTCGGTCACGTCGAGCAAGGTGCCGACACAGCGGATCACCTCGCCATCGGCGCCGATAATTGGCCGGGCCCGCAGGCGGAACCAGCGGAAATGCCCGTCTTCGGAGCGCAAGCGGAATGTCTGGCGGATTTTGCCGCGCCGCTGGTCAATCACGGCATCCAGCGTCGCACGGAACTGATCCCGGTCCTGCGGGTGCAGGACATCCAGCCAATCGCGGGCGGGGCCTTCAAGCGTTCCCGGCTTCAGGTTCAAAAGGTCATCGACCTCGTTGCCCGTATGGATCCGGTCGCGGTCAATATCCCAGTCCCAGATGATGTCGCCTGCCCCGGTCAGGGCCAGGGCCCGGCGTTCCACGTCGGAAATAAGGCCCTGCGCAATCGCACCGCCGGCAAAGGCGTGCTGCATCACCGTGAAGCCGATCAGAAGAACGATCAAGACCAGTCCGCCGCCAAGAGCGGGCTGAACAATGTCGTTCGACAGAGAGCCGGTGATTGTCATGGCTGCGCCGACCAGCCACGCGATCAGGAGGCACCAGGTCGGGATCAGAAGAATAGCCCGGTCGTAATGCTGGAAAGCCAGAACGCCAATCGTCACAAATCCAAGCACACCGATAATGGCAAGGGCCATGCGGGCAATACCGGCTGCAATCGACGGATCCCAGACGGCAACGCCCAAAAGACCAAGCAGAAGGATAAGCGTCGTCAGCGCCAGATGCGAATAATGAATATTCCAGCGGTTGAGGTTCAAATAGGCATAGAGAAAGATGATCAAACTGGCTGCAAGCATGACCTCTGCCGAGGCCCTTGCGAGCTGGCTGCCGCCGCCTTCCAGGTTGAAGACCATCCCCCAGAAGCCAAAGTCGATACACAGATAGGCAAGGACAGACCAGGCCAGCGCGGCCGTCGCCGGGAACATCACCGTTCCCTTGACCACAAACAGGATTGTCAAAAACAACGCCAGCAAACCGGAAATCCCAAGGATAATACCCCGGTAGAGCGAATAGGCGTTGATGGTTTCCTTATAGACATCCGGTTCCCACAAGCGCACTTCCGGCAGGTTCGGCGTGGTGAGTTCCGAGACGAATGTGACGACAGAGCCCGGATCGAGCGTCACCAGGAAGACGTCTGCCTCCTGGCTTTTCTGGCGGACAGGGGCGATGCCCTGGCTGGGCGTGATCGCAGCAATCCGCGACAAGCCCAGATCCGGCCAGAACAGATCGGAACCGACAAGCTTGTAATTCGGCGCAACGATCAAGCGGTCGATCTGCTCATCGCTGGTATTGGCAAGAGCGAACACCGCCCAGTTGGTGTTACTGCCATCCCGGGAGGGAACCTCGATCCGGCGCACGATCCCGTCCGCGCCAGGGGCCGTGGAGACCTGCAGACGGGTTCCCGCCTCCCGGTGAAAGTCGATCGCATTGCTGATGTCGAGCGCCTCGACGTCAATCGGAACCGGGATCGGTTCCAGCGCCTTGGCAGGCACAAGACCGGCAAGCACAGACAAGCTTACAAGCACTACAGCAACAAAGAGCTTAATCACGCTCTTAAGACGACCCGGATACAATATTGACATGGGACGGAGAACTACCGGGTTGTGGCGCATGTCACAAGAATTCTTTCAAGATACCTTCGACGTTCGGTTCAATGCGTTGAGGGCGTAATGCGTTGTCTTCCGCCAAACAGGCAAACAGCAGATGGTCCTGCCAAGTCCCATTAATTAACAGATAGTTTCGCGCATAGCCTTCGCGTTTGAAGCCAGCATTCTCCAGCAGACGGATCGACGGCATGTTGTTCGGCAAACACGCCGCCTCGATACGGTGAAGGCGCAAAACGTCGAAACAAAACGGCAATATCATGGCGACCGCCGCGGACATGTGCCCGCGCCCGGCGAACCGCTCGCCCATCCAGTACCCAAGTGTTGTGGATTGGCTGACACCCCGGCGGATATTGCTCAAGGTCAGGCCGCCGAGAACTTCATCTGTCTTCGACCGGAACAGCAGGAACGTCAGACTGCGGCCTTCCTTGCGGTCGCGCGAATACCGGCGCAACCGGCGCCGGAAGCCGGCCTTGGTGAGATCGTCGGACGGCCAAAGTGGTTCCCAGGGGGTCAGGAAGGACCGGCTGTCCTGGCGCAAGGAGGCCCAGGTCTTGTAGTCGCCCATGACAGGCGGACGCAAATAGTGCTCCCCCGCCTCAATCAGCAACTCGGCATCGGGCAGCGGGCCGGACCTGAGCAGTGACATCCGCGTTCCCCCGCCCTGGCTCGCCTACATGGACGCTGCGCGCAAGACCGGCGGTTGCTGCAGCCGGGCCGCCAGCTCTTCCGCCGTCATGATGCCGTCAACCGGACCGATTGCCGTCATTGTGGGCACGGAGCCCAGGAACGTGTCGGCTGCGACGCGGCGGATATCGGCCGCTGTCACCGCCTCGATCTTCGCGGAAATCTCATCCGGATCGAGAACGCGGCCATGGACGAGTATCTGGCGGGCAATTTGACCCGCACGCGCCGCCGGGCTTTCCAGCGCCATCAAAAGTCCTGCGCGGATCTGGGCTCTGGAGCGGGCAACTTCCTCTTCGGAAATCGTCTGTGTCGCCGCCATCAGCTCATCGGCGATCATCGGCATCAGGGCCGCAAGATCATCATGGCTGGTTGCCGCATGAAGACCAAAGAGCCCGGTGTCGGAAAACGCCCAGTGGAAACTGTAGATGGCATAGCAAAGGCCGTGCTTTTCCCGGATCTCCTGGAACAGGCGCGAAGACATGCCGCCGCCCAGCACGGATGCCAGGATCTGGATCGCATAATAATCGTCCGCCTTGTACGGCTTGCCTTCAAAGCCGATCAGGACCTGGGCTTCCATCAGATCCTTTGTCCGCAAGGTCTCGCCGCCGGCATACTTGGCCGGAGATTCCCGTTCAACCGGCGCGCTGTCGAAGCCGCTGAACTTTTCCCGCGCAAGAGCAACCAGCGCGTCATGATCGATGGCCCCGGCAGCGGACAGTACCATGTCCGGACCGCGGTAGCGGGCACGCAGATAGTTGTTCAGCATATCGCGATCAAATTTCTGCACCGTCTCCGGTGTTCCCAGGATCGGGCGCCCAATGGCCTGGTCCGGCCAGGCTGCCTCCTGGAAGAGATCGAACACCTGATCTTCAGGTGTATCGTTGGCCGCGCCGATTTCCTGCAGGATCACATGCTGTTCGCGCAGCAGCTCTTGCGGGTCGAATGTCGAATTTTGAAGAATGTCGGCAAGAAGATCGACCGCCAGCGGCATGTCTTCCGCCAGGATCCGCGCATAGTAGTTGGTATGCTCAATGCTTGTTGACGCATTCAACTCGCCGCCAACAGCTTCGATTTCCTCGGCAATGCCACGTGCGGTGCGGGTCTTGGTGCCCTTGAAGGCCATATGTTCCAGAAGGTGGGTGATGCCGTTCTGGTCCGGCGTTTCAACCCTGGACCCGGTGCGGATCCACACCCCGAGGGCCGCTGATTTGAGATGCGGCATCCGGTCGGTGACGACGGTCAGGCCATTTTCAAGTTTGGTTGTTTTTACATCCATACAGTCATACCCCAGCCCCAATGGCGCGCGCGTGGTCTTCGATGTAGGTTTCGACCACATCCTGCTGTGCCGCCAGAATTTGCTGACGCTCCTCCGCAGTCATCATGTCTTTCAGATTTTCAGGCAGCTCCGGACGGATACCGGACGCCTGTTCGACAGCATCCGGGAATTTCGCCGGATGCGCAGTTCCCAACACGACCATTGGGGTTTTTCCATCGTCATGCGCCTTGGCCACATGAACGCCGATTGCGGTATGCGGATCGAGAAGATAGCCCGCCTCGTCCAAAGTGGATTTGATCGTGGCGCTGGTTTCCACTTCGCCGCACCGGCCAGCGCCGAAGGTTTGACGCATCTCGGCCAGCGGCCCGCCGGCAATCCCGAAGCTGCCGGACTGTGCCAGCTGGTTCATCATCTGCCGCACAATCGCACCGTCCCGGCCGGTAACTTCAGCCAGGAGGCGCTCGAAATTGGACGACACCTGAATGTCCATGGACGGGGAAATGGTTGCAGTCACACCGCGCTTTTCATAGCGGCCCGTTTCGAGCGTACGTGCCAGAATATCATTCATGTTCGTTGCAACAACGAGCTTTTCGACCGGAAGGCCCATTTTCATGGCGGCATAGCCGGCGAAAATGTCACCGAAGTTTCCGGTCGGCACCGTGAAGGACACCTTGCGATGCGGCGCGCCAAGCGCTGCCCCGGCAACAAAGTAATAGACGATCTGGGCAAGGATCCGCGCCCAGT
Organism: Roseibium denhamense; assembly: GCF_009711415.1. Taxonomy (GTDB): domain Bacteria; phylum Pseudomonadota; class Alphaproteobacteria; order Rhizobiales; family Stappiaceae; genus Roseibium; species Roseibium denhamense. Next base: position 214,850 of record NZ_SMLZ01000115.1, on the reverse strand, counting down.
TGATGGAGTTCACACCTGACAGCGCAACCCGGTCACGGAAGGAGAAATGATTGAACATGCCTTTGACGATTGCCTGGCAGTCATCAAAGTCGCCGGCAAGCGCCAAGGCGTGCACATTGCTTTCGCTCGGCGTTGTCATCTGGCGCCGCTGCACATTGGAGACGCGCCCGTCGGGGAAGAGAATGAAGATATCCGTGCGCTCACGGCCACGGAACGCCTCGATGGCCGCGCCGCCCGTATCCCCGGAGGTTGCGCCGACAATCGTCGCGCGCAATCCGCGGCGGGTCAGGACATAATCCATCATGCGGCCCAGAAGCTGCATGGCGACATCCTTGAAGGCGAGTGTCGGTCCGTGGAAGAGTTCCAGAATGAAGGTGTTCGCCCCGGTCTGGACAAGCGGTGTCACAGCCGGGTGACGGAACCCGGCATAGGATTCTGCAATCATCGCCTTGAGGTCGGCTTCCGGAATTTCATCGCCAACAAACGGTGCGATCACCTCATAGGCGACGGCTTCATAAGGCTGACCGGCGAACCCGGCGATCTTTTCAGGTGTAAACTGCGGCCAGGTTTCGGGAAGGTAAAGACCACCGTCACGTGCAAGCCCCTGCAGAAGGACATCGGAAAAATCCAAAACCGGTGCTTCGCCACGCGTACTACAGTATTTCACTGCGCCACTTTCCTCTTTTTCTGACCACGTCTTTTCGGTCCCACGGCACAACCAGATCAACACCAGCGTTTCGCCAGACCACCAGCCTACTTTAAAACAGCCGGATTTGGAACAAACTTGCCAAATATGCGACTTACGCGCCACAACATTCAAGCGCAAGTCGCATCTGTTTCAAATTGTGTCCAGGAGAGACGATTTGCCCGAATTTGACGCAGCGGCACACCGCTGTGTCATGCGTGACCGGGTTCCGAATACAGCATGCTCGGATCAATCCCGAGTGAGCCGAGCGCCCGGCGCCATTTGGTCTCAAAGTCGCCATCGAAGATGATCGCCGGATCCGCCGGTGCCGTCAGCCAGCCATTGGACTGAATTTCGCTTTCAAGCTGGCCCGGCGACCATCCGGCATAACCAAGTGCCAGCATGGCATGCTCGGGGCCCGCACCATCGGCCATGGCCCGCAGGATTTCCAGGGTCGCTGTCAGACAGATCCCGTTTCCGATGGAGAGTGTCGACTGGTTGAGCATGAAATCGTCCGTGTGAAGGACAAATCCGCGCTCCACCTCAACCGGACCGCCCTTGTGCACATTCATGCCGCGCACTTCCGGCGGGAGGCGTATGGCACCGTCGTCTTTCACGATATCCAGTTGAATAAGAAGCTCTTCCAATGACAGGTGGCGTGCAACCTGGTTTATGACTAGGCCCATTGCGCCTTGATCGGAATGGGAACACACGTAAATGACGGAGTGCTCGAAGCGGCTGTCTGCCATGCTTGGCATCGCAATCAGGAACTGACCTTCCAGGGTGTCTGGTGTCAAAGCTCCGGTCATTTACACCTCACCTTCTGTGTTCAACAGCTGAGTTTAAAAGCATACCCGGTTTGCCCGGTCTTGTTAATGATAGTTTCCAGCAGGCGCTGTGCAAGCGCTCACAACTGCGTCACGACGATATGACCATGTCCGGCAACTTGTGCGATGACGCTCGCGCGAAACCCGTGTAGCACTAACCCTGTCATGAAGATTTTTGCCTTTCTCTTTTTCGCTCTCGGTCTTCTATTGGCGCCCGCCCGGGCCGCCATGACCGACTGGACTGAAGTCCAGGGCGGCGCCGTGCGTCTGGTTGCGTCCGGTCCGGCCTCGGACGGGACCTATGAGGCCGGGTTGGAGTTCCTGCTCGATCAGGGCTGGCACACCTATTGGAAGCATCCCGGTGAAGCCGGCATCCCGCCGCAAGTGTCGTTTGACGGAAGCGTCAATCTGGGGTCTGCGGAAATCCTTTATCCGGCGCCGGAGCGGTATGATGACGGGTTTTCCCAATCGATCGTCTATCACAACGGAATTGTGCTGCCGATCAGGGTCACACCCGCCACGGCTGGCAAGCCGGTCACGTTGTCCATGAATGTGTTTTTCGGTATCTGCAATGAAATCTGCGTGCCCGGCGACGCGGATCTGACCCTTGCGCTTGCCCCGCAAATGCGCTCCGACAGCTTGGCGGCAACGCTGATCGGCCGGGACCTGTCCGCAGTGCCGCAGGCAGCCACCGAAGGCCAGATCGACGTTGGTCCTCTGGCCGGGCAGCCGCAAACCCTTTTGATACGGGTGCGCAATTCCAATCTCGATAAGATCGATGTTTTTGCAGCCGGGCCCGAGGGCTCCTATATCGGCATGCCGAAGCCGCTCCGCCAGGACGGCGCCGACAGCTTGTGGTCCATGGGCACAAAGGGTCTTGCGAAAACCGGATCCGGGTCCGTGCTGAATGTTGTCATGACCAGCCAGGACGGCGCGGTTGAACACGTCGCCGAGATACCGGGAGATTGGCTGCAACCCTGATAACGGGTTTGCAGCCCTGTCCTTCCAGACAGCTTGGCGGCTACAGCTTTTCCGCGCAATTGACCGTCATAATCAAATCTGTTTGGTGTTACCGTCTCGACCTTGGCACCAAGACGCCCTATCTGTGCGTCGGGCTGCGGTGTTCTACCCAGCTGTTTATTCAAGGGAGATTGCAATGACACTCAAGGTTGGGGACCGGTTGCCTGAGGCCACTTTCAAGACCATGACAGCGGATGGCCCGGGCGAGATGTCCGTTGGCGACCTGACTTCAGGCAAAACAGTTGTTCTGTTTGGTGTTCCGGGCGCATTCACTCCGACTTGCCACATGAACCACCTTCCGGGTTTTGTTGAGCATGCCGACACATTGAAGTCGAAAGGTGTTGATGAGATTGCAGTTGTTTCCGTCAACGACGTTTTCGTCATGGATGCCTGGAACAAGGCCTCCAGCACGGGCGGCAACATCACCTTCCTTGCGGACACGGGCGCCGAGTTCGTAGAGGCCGCCGGTCTTGGCCTTGGCCCAGCCCCGATTTTCGGCCATCTGCGCTCGCAGCGCTTTGCCCTGATTGCCAAGGACGGCGAAATCACCTTCCTGTCTGTTGAAGAAAACCCGGGCGAAGCCACAAAAACCGGTGCAGCTGCCGTCCTGGACGCTCTCGCCTAGTCTAGCCGGCGTTTGTTAGAAACGCGCAAGAATACGCGGCCAAGCCGCAATCAATCAGTGATGGGCGGTAAATCGGATGCGGTTTACCGCCCATTGCTTTCTGCGGCGTCGCCATTCGTGCCTTCTTTCCGCGGCCAAAGGATCGTCGCGGCGTAAGTCAGGAACACGCCGATCAGCGTGGCCGCAAGGCCAAACCATGTCAGCGCGTAACCGAGATGATCATTCTTGAAGGAAATGATCGTTTCGCCCGCCTGGGGCACACCGGCTTCGGGGGTATGATCCGCATCAAGATCAACACTGTAGGGCGCAATCTCACCCGCCGCGTTGAGAGCGGACGCCATATCATCCGTGTCGCGGGCGAACCAGATCCGCTTATCAAGATCCGGGTCCGGTGTCGTCCAGTTGGGTTTTTCGCCCATTCGGATCAGGCCGGTTAGCGTCTGGCGTCCGGCGGGGGGTGTCTCAATGACGTCCCGCTGCTCCTCCACAAGAAAATCGGGCACAAATCCGCGATTTATCATCAGCTGCCAGCCAGCATCCGTTTCAAAAGGGCTGTAGACGAAGTATCCGGGCCCGCCATAAAGGCCCTTCGCATCGGTAAGCGCGATGTAATAGTAGACTGCCCCCGGCAGAAACCGGCCCTGCAGCTCTACATGCTTGTAGTCGGGAATATCTTCGCTCCTGAGCGCATCCCAACCTTGAGGTCCCGGTGCGGGAACGGGCGCCTTCGTCACGCTCTCTTGCACCGCCGCGATCAGCCGGTTTTTCCAGTCCAGCCGGTTCAGTTGCCAGAAACCAAGATTGAGGAGGATCGCCAGGGCAATTGCGGCAGCGATTGCGGGGATAATCAGTTTACGGATACGGCCCATAGGGTCTTTCTCAATTCAAGTCTCGTCCGGTTTGTCCAAACGGCCTTCGGCTGCCTGATGCCGGTATTGCAGGGCGATCATCAATCCCTTGAGCGGCCGTAAGGTGCCGCCGGCAAGGACCACAGTCAGCGGCAGCCACAGGATCAGATGCACCCAGATAGGGGGCTGAAACGACAGTTCAACAAAGAGCACAAGCCCCACGATGATGAAGCCGACGATCATGATCACAAAGACGGCCGGGCCATCGCCGCTGTCAGCAAAATCATAATTCAGACCGCAATTGGTGCAGGACGGTTTCAGGGCCAGGAAACCGTCGAAGAGTTTGCCTTCGCCGCAGCGCGGACACCGTCCCGACAGTCCGGCCGGAACCGGATTGACAGGAGCGTAATGGGCCTTGTCGTCGTGCATTCGGGTTACCCGCCTATAGCAAAACGCCCGAGCCGGGATCCGGATCGGGCGTTTTTCAAATTATCTTGCCACGGCCCTTAGTGAGGCGCCGGTGTGCCTGCGCCCCAGATGTAGATGGCAACGAAGAGGAACAGCCAGACTACGTCAACAAAGTGCCAGTACCAGGCTGCCGCTTCGAAACCGAAGTGCTTCTTGACTGTGAACTGGCCAGCAAGCGCACGGAACAGGCAGACGGCCAGGAAGACGGTTCCAACGAACACGTGGAAGCCGTGGAAGCCGGTCGCCATGTAGAAGGTCGCCCCGTAGATGTTGCCACTAAAGCCGAAGGCTGCGTGGGTGTACTCGTAGATTTGGCAGATCGTGAAGAGCACGCCGAGCAGAACGGTCAGGGTCAGGCCCCACTTCAGGCCTTCACGGTCATCATGCAGAAGCGCGTGGTGCGCCCAGGTGACGGTCGTGCCGGAGCAGAGCAGGATCAGGGTGTTGAGAAGCGGCAAGTGCCAGGGATCGAAGGTCAGAATACCTTCCGGAGGCCAAACGCCGCCTGTCGCCTCTGCGCGGGCATAGTTGATGGCTTCACCCGCAAACAGGGCCGCATCGAAATAAGCCCAGAACCAGGCCACAAAGAACATGACCTCGGAGGCGATAAACAGGATCATGCCGTATCGAAGATGGAGGGATACGACACGGGTGTGATGCCCCTCGAGGGATTCCTTCACAGTGTCGCGCCACCAGCCGTACATCACATAAAGGATTATGAGCAGGCCAATTGCAAAGAGACCCCAACCGGTCAGGTCGATGCCGAAAAGGACGAAGCTGTCATCCTGCGCGGCGCGCATAAAGCCAATCGCGCCAAGCGCCATGACGAAAGCGCCGACCGACGCGATAAACGGCCACGGACTCGGTTCCACAAGGTGGTAGTCGTGGTTCTTGGTATGTGCCTCAGCCATCGGCAAGCTCCCCAAACACAATCATTCCAGGCGCGGACATCCGCACCAATTGCTTACATATTCGTTTCAGCCGCCGGAGCATCCGCCCGCGCTGCAACAGGTTGTTCCGGTTGGTCTACCGGGAAGAAGGTGTAGGACAAAGTGATTTCCCGGACGTGTTCCAGCTCGGGATCCTTGTCCAATTCCGGATCGACAAAAAAGACGACCGGCATGTTGACCGATTCACCGGGCTCAAGAACCTGCTCGGTGAAACAGAAACAATCAAGCTTATTAAAGTAGATGCCTGCAGCCGGCGGCCAGACATTGTAAGTCGACGTTCCGACAGTCGGTGCAGCACTGTCATTCGTTGCGATATACGCCAGCTGGCCCGTCTCGCCCATGCGCAGGGTCACGGAACGCTGCTCGGGACGGAACTCCCAAGGCAGGTTCTGATTGACGTTGCCATCGAAGCGGATGGTGATTTTACGGTCGATCACATAGTCAGCGTCCGTCTCGGCGACCTGTGTCGTACCGCCGAAACCGGTCACACGGCAAAACAGGTCATACAGCGGCACTGCGGCATAGGCCGCGCCGACCATGGTTGCAAACATTCCAACGCAGGCAAAAGCGACTTTGCGGTTGCTGCGGGACATATCGTTGTTTGTCTGCGGTTCGCTCACGTTACCTCCCTAGAGCGGACGGTTCATGATGTCAGGGCCAAGCTTGACGATGGTCACGATGTAAAACAGCACGACCAGACCAATCAAGACACCGGCAATCGCCAGCGAGCGCGACCGGCGCTTCTTTTCCTGCTCGGCAGTCAGTTTGATGCCCTGTTCGTTCTCAGCCATTATGCCATAACTCCGGTCACGAGGTTTTCGCCCAACAGCAGCGCAAACAGCGCAAACAGATAGAAGATCGAAAACTTGAACAGCTTCAAGCACGCTTTTTGTGCCGGGGTGCCTTCCCGCTTGCGCCAAACGTCCAGCGCAAGCACCAGGAAGACGAGGCCAAGGAGTGCGGACGCAATGCCATATGCAAGGCCCGCATAGCCCATGATGTATGGCGCAACGCCAACCGGCGCCAGGATGATCGAGTAGGCGAGAATCTGATGGCGGGTGTTCATTTCGCCCGCCACATTCGGGAGCATGGGCACGCCAGCGGTTTCGTAATCGCCTTTTTTGAACAGCGCCAGCGCCCAGAAGTGCGGCGGGGTCCACATGAAGATGATCAGAAACAGCACAAAGCTTTCCAGGCTGACCGTTCCGGTCACCGAGGCCCAGCCGATCATGGGCGGAAATGCGCCGGCAGCACCCCCGATCACAATGTTCTGCGGGGTCGAGCGCTTCAGCCACATCGTGTAGATGACGGCATAGAAAAAGATGGTGAATGCGAGGAACGCGCCGGCAAACCAATTGACCAGCAGACCGAGCGTTACCACGGACCCAATCGAAAGCGTCATACCGAAGGCAAGCGCTTCTTCCGGCGTGATCTTGCCGGACGGGATCGGGCGTTTGCGGGTGCGCGACATGACTTCGTCAATGTCCGCATCATACCACATGTTCAACGCGCCAGATGCGCCTGCCCCGATGGCAATACACAGGATCGCGACCGCGCCGATCACAGGATGAACGCTGCCGGGCGCCAGCATGAGGCCGACAAAGGCCGTGAAGATCACCAGTGACATGACACGGGGTTTCATGAGGGCGATGTAGTCACCAACAGAGCCGTCACCGCCCGTCCAGGCAGCGTTTTCCATCATATCGTGGCGCTCAGCGAGCGACATGGGCGCATCCTCTTGTCGTTCTGATCCGGCCGGATCTCTGGCCGGGGCAACAGGCGTTCCAACGCCCTTGCACTTGTCCTTTTAAAACCGCACCGCGCCGGATACCGGCGCGGTGTTTTTTCCCAACGAAAGGCCAGGCCTTCCGCAGACCGCTTACTTGATGCGCGGCAATGTTTCGAACTGGTGGAACGGCGGCGGAGAAGACAGGGTCCACTCCAGGGTCGTTGCCCCTTCACCCCACGGGCTGTTGCCAGCAACACGCTTCTTGGAGAAAGCCTCAACGATGCCGTAGATGAACACCAGAACCGCGAAAGCCGAAATGTAGGATCCGATGGAGGATACAAAGTTCCAGCCAGCCAGTGCGTCCGGATAGTCGGCATAGCGGCGCGGCATACCGTTCATACCCAGGAAGTGCTGCGGGAAGAAGATCAGGTTCACGCCAATGAAGGTGATCCAGAAGTGTGCCTTGCCGATCGTCTCATTGTACATGTAGCCGAACATTTTCGGGAACCAGTAGTACCAAGCCGCGAAGATCGCGAATACGGCACCGAGCGACAGAACGTAGTGGAAGTGAGCCACAACGTAGTAGGTGTCGTGGAACGCACGGTCGAGACCGGCGTTGGCCAGCTGCACCCCGGTCACACCACCAACGGTGAACAGGAAGATGAAGCCGATTGCCCAGACCATCGGGGTCTTAAACTCGATGGACCCGCCCCACATGGTTGCGATCCAGGAGAAGATCTTTACGCCGGTCGGAACCGCGATCACCATCGTGGCGGCCACGAAGTAAGCCTGGGTCTCAGCGGACATGCCGACCGTGTACATGTGGTGCGCCCACACGATGAAGCCGACAACACCGATCGCGACCATGGCGTAGGCCATGCCGAGGTAACCGAAGATCGGTTTACGGGAGAAGGTGGAAATGATGTGGCTGATGATGCCGAAGCCCGGCAAAATCAGGATGTACACTTCCGGGTGGCCGAAGAACCAGAACAGGTGCTGGAACAGGACCGGGTCACCGCCGCCTGAGGCGTCGAAGAAGGTCGTGCCGAAGTTCCGGTCGGTCAGAAGCATGGTGATGGCACCAGCAAGAACCGGCAGGGACAGAAGCAGCAGGAATGCGGTGATCAAAACGGACCAGGCGAACAGTGGCATCTTGTGCAGGGTCATGCCCGGCGCACGCATGTTGAAAATGGTCGTGATGAAGTTGATCGCACCCAGGATCGACGAAGCGCCTGCAATGTGCAGGGACAGGATCGCCAGATCCATTGCCGGACCAGGCTGGCCGGATGTGGACAGCGGCGGATAGATCGTCCAGCCGCCACCGACACCGTTGGCGCCCGGAGGCCCTTCAACAAAGAGTGACAGGATCAGGAGGATGAACGCCGGCGGCAAAAGCCAGAACGAAATGTTGTTCATCCGCGGAAACGCCATGTCCGGCGCACCGATCATGATCGGCACGAAGTAGTTGGCGAACCCGCCGATCATGGCAGGCATAACCATGAAGAAGATCATGATCAGGCCGTGCGATGTGGTGAACACATTGAAGTAGTGGGCATTGGCAAAGAATTGCATGCCCGGCTCTTGCAGTTCCAAACGAATACCGACGCTGAGCGCGCCGCCCACGATCCCTGCAAAGATCGCGAAATAAAGATACATCAGGCCGATGTCTTTGTGGTTGGTCGAATAGACCCAGCGGCGCCATCCGTAAGGATGGTCATGTGCCGCATGTGCGTCGGTCGCAGCCATTTTGGGCTCCCTCGTTAGATCCGTTTAAAAGCGCAGCGCTCTAAAGGTCGCGCGCCTTGTAAAGCCTTTCGGCGCCGCTCAGTTGGCGGCGACCGAAACCTCGTCGTCAGTCTCAGAAGCAGCTACTTGTTTGGCCGCTGCAATGGATGCCATCAGCTGGGCATTGGCATCGTCGACATTATCCTGTGCCGCAACGGCCCACTGTTCGTATTGCTCCTTGGAGACAACACGGATTGCCAGGGGCATAAAGGCGTGCAGCGTGCCGCACAGCTCCGAGCACTGGCCATAATAGATGCCTTCCTCACGCGCGCGGAACCATGTTTCGTTCAAGCGGCCCGGGATCGCATCAATCTTCAAACCCATGGACGGCATGGCGAATGCGTGGATCACGTCGGCTGCAGTGACTTGCAGGCGGACGGTGGTGTCGACAGGAACAACCATCTCGTAATCGACCGCCAGAAGCCGCGGGACTTCATTGACGGAAACACCGCGCGCTTCCGCGAACTCGGTCCGGGCTGCCAGATCGGCGTCAGCGTCGTAGGCATCACCGACCATGTAGGAGTCGAAATACAACTCGTTCATGTTTTCGTCGGTGTACTCATAGCCCCAGTACCACTGGTATCCGACGGCCTTGACGGTCATTTCATACTCGGGGATGTCGAGCTGCTTGTAGAGAAGCCGGAAGGATGGAATCGCGATCACGACCAGGATCAGGATCGGCACGACCGTCCAAACCACTTCGATCATGGTGTTGTGCGAGGTCCGCGACGGGACCGGGTTGTTCTTGGAACTAAACTTCACCGCACAGTAGATCAAAAGCCCAAGCACAAACAGTGTGATGACCGTGATGATGACCAGGGTGAAATTATTGAACCAAGTGATATCGTCCATGACTTCCGAAACGGATGCCTGAAATCCAAGCTGCCAGTTTTCGATACCTGATTCCGCTGCCAGCGCCGCTGTGGACATACCGGCAAAAGCAGCCACCGCAGTGGCCGTAGTCATGAGACGCTTGAAGAGTACCTTCACGTCCGCGCTCCCTTCCCTCAACCGCATGATGCGGCGCATTCAGTACAGACTTGGCGCATGTGTCCAAGCTTTGATGCGGCAGTAGCGGGGCTGCGGCTGATACGCAAGCCCTATTTGACCTACCGCACCACCTAAAGATTACGTTCGGCTGTCCAAACTATAATCATAGGCAGGCATAAAGAGCGATGGTCTTTGAGGGGCAAAGCGTCGATCTGCCGCATCACGCCACTGACAACATTGTGCCGCACAAAAACCATAAGACGCCTTGCTCTGCAACGGAATTCGGGTGTTTTCTCCGTCATGCTTAGGGCTAAGCTGATTGATCAGTATCAACGACAGGCTGATTTTCGACAAAAAAGCCGGATAAGGCCCTATTCCAAAGCGCGCCACACTGGAAACCGCAGCCATCCTGCGGCAAGGTCTGGCCTGAAAAACGGAATGATTCGCGGAAAATGGGCACTTTCAACTGATAGCCGAAGCCGCAATCGAAAATGACTGACTGGAGGACTTCTTGTCGACCCAACCGCCAAATGCCCGTGCCGGCCGTTCCCTTCTATCGAAGACGGCCAAAAGCATAATGGCCGCCGGACTCGTACTGTCCGGTCTGTTTCAGGGCGTTCTGCCTGCCATGGCCCAGGGTGAAGTCCGGGCATCTCACGGTGACTGGCAGATGCGCTGTGACACGCCGCCGGGCTCGTCCGGTGAACAATGCGCGCTGATCCAGAATGTAACCGCGGCTGACCGCGAAAATGTCGGGCTTTCGGTGATCGTCCTCAAGACCGCCGATCAACAGGCCCGGATCTTGCGGGTTCTGGCGCCGCTCGGAGTTCTCCTGCCCTCCGGGCTTGGCCTCCGGGTCGACAATGCCGACATTGGCCGCGCCGGATTTGTGCGCTGCATGCCCAGCGGCTGCATCGCCGAGGTTATTCTGGAAGATGATCTTCTTGGAAAACTGCGCGGCGGCGGCCAGGCAACCTTCATCATTTTCCAGACGCCTGAAGAAGGAATCGGCATTCCGATCTCGCTCACCGGGTTTTCAGCGGGCTTTGACGCTCTGCCGTAAAAGCCGAACCACACCAGAATTGATAAAAAATAGGCGCCGGTTGGCGCCTTTTTCACATCAGACCGGCCACTGCCCCTATTGCGCGGGCGTGGCGTCCTGATTGTCCTTGGGCGCTGTCCTTGGGGTGACCCGGTGCAGTTTTTCCGAACCGGCATACATGCCCTGGCTCAATTGTTCGGCAAGGCGCTCCTCGTCGCGCAGCCTGACGTCTTCCTCGATCTGGTCAATCCGGTCGAGCGGAGTGCCCAGAGCCTCCAGCGCGGCCCGGCCGAACACAACGCTTGATTCGAAGGTTTCCCGTATCTGGAAATCAACCCCGCGCTTGGTCAGATCCAGTGCGTGCGCCCGGTCAGTTGCCCGGCAGAAGATCAGAGCCTCCGGGAACCCCTCCCGGATCAGTTCAATCGACTGAGCCATGATCTTGTCATTTTCGATGCACATGGCAACGAGGGCTGCCTTTCCCGCGCCCGCAGCAGCCAGGACATCGGCGCGTGTGGCATCCCCGTAATAGACCTTGTAGCCCTGCTTGCGGGCGTAATCGATCCGGTCCGGCCGGTTGTCGATGGCGGTGATCTCAAGCCCTTCCGAGGTCAGGATCTGCGCGACCACCATGCCGAATCGGCCGAACCCGACCACCAACACTGTTGGCGTTGCTTCCTCGAAGGTTTCGACCGACGGGTTTTCAACGCCCTTTGCCTTCAGCCGGGCGGCAAAGCTGTCAAGGCCGAGCCCGGCAACGGGCGTCAGCAGCATTGTCAGGATCACCACGGCATTGAGCAGGTTGGCGGTCTGATAATCCAGAAGGTTGTTGACCACCGCCGCGGTAAACAGCACGAAGGCGAATTCCCCGCCTTGCGGCAGCGTGACCGCAATCCTTAGCGCATCGGAATTCGGCGAGCCCGTGCCCCGCGCCAGCGCCCACAGGAAAAGGCCCTTCAGTCCCATGACAAGCGCCACACCTGCCATGACATACTGCCAGTTGGCCATGACAAGGTAGATGTCCAGCGACATGCCCACCGCAACGAAAAACAGCCCCATCAGCAGCGAGCGGAACGGCTCAATATCGGCCTCCAGCGTATGGCGGAAGCTGCTTTCCGCCAGAAGCACACCGGCCAGAAACGCGCCCAGCGCCATGGACAGGCCAACCGAATGCATGATCCCCGCACTGCCAAGGGCTACCAGCAAGGCCGCCGACAGCATGACCTCTCGCGCCCGGCTCGCAGCCAGCAGCAAAAACACCGGGGAGATCAGATAGCGTCCGGCAAAGATCACCGCGCCCACCGCCGCAAGAACCAGCCCAACCTCCTGGGCGATGTCGGCCATGGTGGATGGACCTTCCCCTGGGGCCAGGATCGCAACCATGGCCAGAAGCGGCACAATGGCAATGTCTTGCAACAGCAAGATACCAAAGGCGCGCTGACCGTAAGGCGATGACAACTGCCCGCGTTCTTGCAGGATCTGCAGTGCGAATGCCGTGGATGACAATGCAAGCCCGAAACCGGCCACGAGGGCGGTGGCGTGCGAAAACCCGGCAAAGCGCGCGACTGTAAAAAGCGTGATCCCGGTAAACACCACCTGGGCGGTGCCGAGGCCGAAAATATCGCGCCGCATGCGCCACAATTTGCTGGGATCCAGTTCAAGGCCGATCACAAACAGAAGCAGAACCACACCCAGTTCGGCCACATGGAGAACGTCTTCTCCCGAGCCGAGCAATTGCAGACCGTGCGGGCCAATCGCCGCGCCTGCCGCCAGATAGCCAACCACCGAGCCGAGCCCGAGCCGTTTGGCGATCGGGACCGCAACCACCGTGGCCGCCAGAAACACGATCGATTCTGCAAAAAACGGGGGTGCGCTTTCAGCGGCCATCCTTACTCCAGACCCGGTTTGCGAAACACGGGCTCATTCAGCTTATAAGACAGAAAACTCAATGTACTGCGAACCCATTATCAGACGTTGAAGCCATGCTCCTTGAGACATCGCAATAGACCATCATGGTTTTGATAGTGATGCACATGCAATCCGGCAGCCGCTGCCCCATCGGTGTTTTCGAGGCGGTCGTCGACAAAGAGCGCGGCATCGGGTGAATAGCCGTAACGCCCGCAGATTTTCAGATAGACGTCCCGGTCCGGCTTGCGGGCCTTGAATTCAGCGGACACATGCGCCTTTTCACCGAAGATTTCGATAACTTCGGGTGCACAGACAGGCAAAGCGGCTTTGAGCAACATGCCGTTATTCGTCAACAGGGCGAGATCTGCCCGTGGCTTCAATCTGCGGACCGTGGCCAGCACGTCCTGCCGCGGGCGCATCATCCGGCGCCTGACATCCGCGAAGGTGTCAAAATCAATCGGGTGTTTCAAAAGCCGGGCAAACTGCGCCAGATAGGCCTCCGCCGTCTCCGGTTCTCCCGCTTCCGCCGCGTTTTCATGGGGCCCGCCCCAGACATCCCGGTCAATGTCCGCCGCCGGCCGTCCAGTCAACTCCTCCAGAAGCGCGAGCCGGACCGGATGCTCATAGTCATAGAGCACCTTGTCCATGTCGAAGATGACAAACCGGATGTCCGGAATGGGACTTTGCTTTCTGCACATGGCGCGGCAGATCAGGTCAGCGGGCTCATGACGCCTTTCTGGTAGGCGGAGCGGTCCGCAAGGCGCTGATACCAGGCTGCCAGATGCGGCAGGTCTGGCCGCTCAATTTCCATATTAAACCATGCATAGGCCAGGCTCCCAAAGGGAATGTCGCCAACGCCGAGTTCATCGCCCGAAAGATAGGGTTGTTTGGCCAGAACCGCGTCGGCCACTTCCAGAAGGCCGGTGCAATGGGCAATGCCGGTTTCAATCACCGCGGGATCGCGGTCTTCAGGCTTGGTCCGGACCATTTCCCAGAACAGATTTCGGAACGGAAGACCGAAATTGATCACCCAGTCCATCCACTGGTCCGCGCGCGACCAGCTCTCCAGATCGTCCGGCGCAAAGGGCGCTGCGCCGTATTTGCGCGCCAAATAGCGGCATATGGCGTTGGATTCCCACAGGACAAAATCCCCGTCCTGCAGGCAGGGAATCCGGCCGTTCGGGTTGAGCGCAAGATAGTCGGGCGACTGCACGACACCAAAAGCGCCGCCTGCATCGATCTGCTCATAGTCAAGGCCAAGCTCTTCGGCGCACCACAGCACCTTGCGCACGTTGGACGAATTGATCCGTCCCCAGATCTTGATTTGGCTGGTCATCGGGAAGTGTTCCAAGTGTAAGGGCGGCCGGAGCCGCCAACGAAAAGGCGGGCGTTTGTCATAGGACAAATCACCCGCCAGAACCAGCTTCAAGACGTTTGCGTCTGGGCGGTTCATCCGCCCGCAGGATTAAACCGCCGTGCCCCCGATTGTCATGGCGTTGATGCGCATGGATGGCTGGCCGACCCCAACCGGCACGCCCTGGCCCTGCTTGCCGCAGGTGCCCATGCCCGGATCCAGCTTCATGTCGTTGCCGATCATGGTCACACGGGTGAGTGCGTCCGGTCCGTTTCCGATGAGCATCGCCCCTTTTACGGGGGCACCGACCTTGCCGTTTTCCACCCGGTAGGCCTCGGTGCAGGAAAAGACGAACTTGCCGGACGTGATGTCCACCTGGCCGCCGCCAAAGGAAACGGCGTAAATACCATCCTTGACCGATTCCAGGATTTCCTGCGGATCCTTGTCGCCGTTCATCATGACGGTGTTGGTCATGCGCGGCATCGGAATGTGGGCATAGGACTGGCGGCGGCCGTTGCCGGTCGGCTCCATACCCATCAGCCGGGCGTTCTGCCGGTCCTGCATGTAGCCCTTCAGGATCCCGTCTTCGATGAGAACGGTGCGGCTGGCGGGCGTGCCTTCATCATCGACCGTCAGCGAGCCACGCCGGTCGGCAATCGTGCCGTCATCGACAATGGTGACCCCCGGTGAGGCAACACGCTCGCCCATCAAACCGGCAAAAGCAGAGGTTTTCTTGCGGTTGAAGTCGCCCTCAAGACCGTGGCCGACCGCTTCATGGAGAAGAATGCCGGGCCAGCCAGGACCAAGCACAACATCAAATGTTCCGGCCGGTGCCGGGACCGCCTCCAGATTGACGAGCGCCTGGCGCAGCGCTTCATCGACGCCGCCCTGCCAGTTTTCCGTGGTGATGAACCGGTCGAACGCCTCGCGCCCGCCGCATCCAAAGGAGCCGCTTTCCTGCCGGTCGCCCTCACCGGCCACAACAGACACGCTGAGCCGCACCATCGGGCGCACATCACGCACAAGATGACCGTCCGCCCGCAGGATCTCCACCACCTGCCAAGCCCCCACCAGAGAGGCAGACACCTGACGGACACGCGGGTCTTTCGCCCTTGCATAAGCGTCGATTTCCTGGAGCAGCTTGACCTTGTCCTCGAAGCTTGGTCCCGCCAAAGGGTTCCGGTCGGTGTAGAGCGTCTGGTTCGTGCGCGACGGCGCTGCCGCGTAAGAGCCCGAATAGCCCTTCTTGACCGCGCTGACAGCGTCCGCCGCCCGCTTCAAAGCACCTTCGGAAATGTCACCGGCATGTGCATACCCAGCCGCCTCACCCACAACAGCCCTGAGGCCGAACCCCTGAGACGTGTCGTAATTGGCCGATTTCAAGCGGCCATTGTCAAAGACAAGACCTTCAAGCTGACTGTATTCGACAAACAATTCGCCATCATCGGCACCGGACAGCGCCTCTGCCGTGATCCGCTTCGCGGTCTCAAGGCCAAGGCCGGAGGTTTCGATCAAGTCGCTGGTCGAAAGGGTCATTGCGGCATCCTGTTCTGCACGGGCTGGGCCCATCATTCGCTTGTTAGCCGACAACATAGGTTTTTCGGCGGACAATTCATCCCAAAAAGAAAGGTCATGCCCGCATTATACGCACCGGGAACCGGATCGCATGATCAGCCGCTCACCAGCCCGCATCTCCGCTTCCTGCTTGCCTGTGCCTTGCGATATGGCATAAAGAGCCTAAATCCTTGGGACAACAGGCACCAGACACGGCACGATGATGAACCGATACGAGAATCCCCGCATCCCTTCCGAAGCGCGCGTGCGCTACCTGGATGGGGATTACCAGGTGGAAACGCCGGGAACCTTCGTGCGCTGCGCTGTCACCGGCACGGCGATCCCGCTGGATGAATTGAAATACTGGTCGGTGGAACTTCAGGAAGCCTATG
Organism: Roseibium denhamense; assembly: GCF_009711415.1. Taxonomy (GTDB): domain Bacteria; phylum Pseudomonadota; class Alphaproteobacteria; order Rhizobiales; family Stappiaceae; genus Roseibium; species Roseibium denhamense. The sequence continues at coordinate 198,673 of NZ_SMLZ01000115.1, read as the reverse complement.
TCGATGCTCATGCATCCATGAAGCGCTACCAGCAAACCCAGAAATAGGCGACGGATCTCTAGGCTCAGGACCTATTAATTTGATCGAAATGGCGCAGCAAACGGCAATGAGCTGCAAGGAAAAGCGTGACAAGCGGGCTTCCTGCCCGGTTGAGCGGTTTGACGCAGCAGATCGACGCCGTTTTTGCGTCCCTTTGGGATAGGGCGTGTTTGCCCGGCAACGTTGTTGCAAACCTTTGCAAACCGGACGGTTTGCTGCAGTTTTGCGCCTTGTATCCGAACAAACCCATCCCTACCATTTCTGTCAAATTAGTAGGTCCTGAGCCTAGCCCGTTTGGAACTGACGGCGGCGCAAGCGCTCATTGATGAGCGCGATCAGCCGGTCTTCTTCTTCGATCACCATATCCACATCGAGCACCTCGGAGCGCGAGGCGAGCCAATGCATCAATTCGCCTGAACCGGTCTCCAGGCGCGCCATGTCTTTGGCCGTCGTGACCAGTTGCAGTCCGTTTTCCTCAGCTTGGGTTATAAGCGCCCGCGCATCCTGTTCCGTGAACAGGTGATGGTCGGCGAACGCGCGGGTCTGCTTCACATCCAGCCCCTGATCCTTCAGGGTTTGAAAGAACTTTTCGGGCCGCCCGATCCCGGCATAGGCAAACAGCTTGCGCCCGATAAGCGCGTCGTTGCGGCTTGGCTCCACATGGGCGTGCAGGATCGGCAATCCCTTGCGCGCGGCCAGATGAATGGCTGGCTCTGCCGCCTCCCCCTTGCCGACCACAATCAGGCAGTCCGCCTTGAGGATCTGAGCCCGGACCGGGGCCCGCAAAGGTCCGGCAGGAATACACTGGCCATTGCCGAACCCAACCGCTGCATCCACCAGCACGATTGTCAGATCCTTGGCCAGCGCCGGGTTCTGAAATCCGTCATCCATGAGCAGGATGTCGATCTCAAGGCTCTCGGCAAGGGCAGCGCCAGCGGCCCGGTCGGCGGAGACGATCGTTGGCCCAACAGAAGCCAGCATGAGTGCCTCGTCGCCGACAATAGCCGCGTCATGGCGGTCTGGGTCTATGGGCAGCGGCCCTTTATGCTTGCCCCCATATCCGCGCAGCAAAAATCCGGGTGCGTGCCCTTCTTCGCTCAGCCGCTCGGCCAGCCGGATCGCAAACGGTGTCTTGCCGGTTCCGCCCGCCACGAAATTGCCGATACAGATAACGGGCAATCTGCTTTTGGCCTTGGGGCGCGACCGCATCCGCCGGGCGGCAACAGCGCCGTAGATCCAGCCCGCAGGCATCAGCAAGGCGGCTTTGGCCGACAGGTTTGGCTGCCACCAGAATTCAGGCGCTTTTGTCATGCCCAGCCTCCTGATGCGCTCTAGCCGGTTCAAGCATCTTGTCCAAAAGCCCGAGGGTGTTTTGAAGCGCGCCGCGACCCTCTTGCACAAGGGCCTGCGCTCTTTCTGCCTGCGCCTGTGCTTGTCCGGGCCCGCTTAACAGGATGATAAGGGCCGCCCCTAGGTCTTCAGGAGCCATAACTTTCACCGCAGCACCGCGGTGCCAGAATTCCTTGTAGATGGCGCGGGCGTTGGACACATTCGGTCCGGTGACCAGAGCTGATCCAAGCAGGGCCGCTTCCACCGGATTATGCCCGCCAACCAGGGCGAACGAGCCGCCGAGAAATGTGACCGGCGCCAACCGGTAAAAAAGCCCCATTTCCCCCAGCGTGTCCCCGAGAAAGACATCTGTTTGGTGCGTGACAGCCTCTCCGCTCGAGCGCGAGACAAGGGTCAGACCCACCTCCTGGACCCGATCCGCAACCTCGCTGGCACGTGCCGGATGCCGGGGCACAAGGATCAGCAAGGCGCCGGCGTGTTCTTTGCGAACCTTTAGGAACGCGGTCAGCGCGATATCATCTTCACCGGGATGGGTGAGAGCCGCCAGAACGACCGGCCGCCCCGCGATCTGGCTCTTAAGGGCACCGGCAACTTGCATGTCCGCAGACAGTTCATCGGAGTCGAATTTCAAGTTCCCCGGCGTTTCGACCCGCCGCGCCCCGAGTTTTCGAAACCGTTCCGCGTCCGCCGGACTTTGCGCCAGAACCGCATCCGGGCACTGGAAGATGTAGCGCGCAGCACGCTTCAGGCGGGACCAGTTGCGGAACGAGCCGTCCGATATCCGGCCGTTCAGGAGGGCAAAGGGCGTGGCGCGCCTCGCGACCGCCTCGAACAGGCACGGCCAGATTTCGGATTCCACAACCAGCACGAGGTCCGGCCGCCAGTGGTCCAGGAACCGGGCGACCGGACCTGGACTGTCATAGGGCGCAAATTGATGGATTGCCCCTTGAGGCAGGCGGGCCGAGGCGAGTTCGGCAGCGGTAACCGTGACGGTTGTCAGCAGAACCGTGCAGTTCCGCGCCACCAGCGCCTCAATTAGCGGCAGGACGGAACTGGTCTCGCCCACGCTGGCCGCATGCACCCAGACAAGCGTGCCTTCCGGGCGGGGCGTCTTGGCGTATCCAAACCGTTCCGGTTTGCGCCCGGGGAGCTCCTTGCCGGTCCGGCTGCGCAGCCAGAACAACAGATGGAAAAACGGCGTCAACAGCCATGTCAGGGCCCGGTAGACACGTACCGGTACCGGCCGCTTAGCCATCGGTCCTGCCGACGAGTTCATAGGCCTGGCGGGTCGCCTCATTCAGCCCCTCTTCCACCTGCACCCGGTAGGTCTCCAGCGTATCGTCACTGGCATCCTCTGGCACCCAGATCAAGTCACCGACCGCAATCCCACCACGGCCGAATGGCAGATTGATGCTTGCCCTGTCCCATGTGTCCAGCTCCTTGCTGCGGCTGGTGGCCACGGCGACCGGCAGGATCGGACGGCCGGAATGCTTCGCCAGTTGAACAATGCCAACACCCGATTGCCGCGACGGGCCCTTGGGCACATCGGCGGTCATGGCAATGCTATAGCCTTCCTTCAACGACCTCAGGGCCTCGATAAACCCTTTCATGCCGCCCCGTTTCTTGATCTGCCGGGCATTGCGCCCGCCGGATGCGCGGATGAGACCAAGACCGAATTTCTGGGCCGCGATTGCGTTGACCTCGCCGTCGGCGGAGCGTGAAATCATGACCTTCGCCGGCCAATGGGCCGGTTTCGCAAAAGGCACCATGAAATGCTGACCGTGCCACATGGCCACGATCACCGGCAAATGTTCTTCGGTCGTCGCGTGCACACCTTCCGGAGCAATCCGAAACCGGTTCGTGTGATAGACCAGTTTCAAATACCCGGCGAGCAACGTCCCCACACCCGATAATACAAGGGGGTGGCGGCTGAGGCGTTTGATCATTTTTGTTATCGCCTAATGCAGGCAAACCGCTCAGCTGGCCGTATCCGGATCCAGCAAGCGGTGCATGTGAACAATAAAATAGCGCATATGCGCGTTGTCGACGGTCTGCTGCGCCTTGGCCTTCCAGGCCGTATAGGCTTCAGCGTAGTTTGGATAAATCCCGACAATATCGAGCTCATCAAGATCCCGGAACGTCAGACCTTCCGGCGATTCCAGTTCGCCGCCAAACACCAGATGCAAAAGCTGTTTCGGGGCTTCGGTCTCACTCATGGACTTCCTCGCTTTCGTATCGTCTGCCGTGCGGCCTATAGCATCATTGGGCGCTAAATCGTTTCTTATTTAACGCCCTTAGCTGATCTTGAGCATCGGGCGCTTTGGCAAAACGCCCAAAGATGCTCAAGCACTCCATAATCGATCAGCTTTGGGCGCTAAATCAGACAGATTTATCGCCCGCTGATCTAGCGGATCACATCTCCAAGGACCGCCGTTGCAGCTTCCAGGAGCGCAGCGGGCGCGGCAATCAAAGCCGGATGCCGAGTCTTTTCCCGGTTGTAAATCATGGACTGGCCATCCAGGCCGGAGAGTTTTCCGCCCGCTTCCTGCACCAAAAGGTCCGCCGCTGCAAGATCCCAATCACTTGGCCCGCCGCGCGCTGCGGCAACTTCAACACGGCCGCATGCGACATTTGCGATCCGGTACGCAAGGGAGCGGAGGATTTCCTGCGGCTCAAAACCCGAAGCCCTGACGGCCTCGGCCGACACGATGGAATGCGGCCCGGTGAGGCGGGACCCTTGCACATCCGCGCGTTTGGAGACCAGGATCGTTTCGCCATTCAGCCGGCATCCGCCCTTGGCGCGGGCCAGAAACATCTCGTCCCGCCTCGGACAGAACACGGCCCCAGCTACAGGGCGGCCCCTGTCGACCACGGCGACCGATACGGTCCACTCCTCGCCACCTGCGAGAAAGGCACGGGTGCCGTCGATCGGATCGACGATGAACACGCGGTCCTGATCGAGGCGGCGCTTGTCATCCACCGTTTCCTCGGACAACCAGCCATACTCAGGGCGGCTTTCCCGCAGACGGCTTGCAAGCAAGGTGTCGACGGCCAGATCGGCCTCGGATACGGGCGACTTGTTCCCCTTCAACCAGGTTCTCGGATCCCGCCCGAAGTAAGTAAGCGCAAGCGCCCCTGCTTCACGGGCTGCCGTCTCCAGAAGGGTCAGATCTGCCTCGTCCTGGTGCGTGTCAGTTTCCGGCAAGAGCCAAACCTTCGATCATGACGGAGGGTGTTGCCGCCGAATAACGGTTGTCGAGATCGCTTGCGGGCACCATGCGCTTGAACATATCGTTGAGGCTGCCTGCAATGGTGATCTCGCTGACCGGCTCTACGATCTCGCCGTTCTCAAACCAGAACCCGGCGGCCCCGCGCGAATAGTCCCCAGTAAGACCGTTTACCCCATGACCGATCAGATCGGTGACCAGAAGGCCGCTTCCGGCCTCACGCATTAGCTCTTCCGGAGATTTTTGCCCGGGCATAAGGGTAATGTTGGTCGGACCGGGCGATGTTCCGCTGCCACTGCGATTGGCCCGGCCATTTGGCTCCAGTCCCAATTCGCGGCCGGTCGCGCCGTCCAGGAACCAGTGCTTGAGAACCCCGTCCTCAATTACCTTCAAGACACCGGCCGCAGTCCCCTCGCCGTCAAACGGCCGAGTTGCGGCCCCGCGGCGCTTGAACGGATCATCCACGATCTCAATGCCCGGCGCGAAGATGGCGGTTTCCATCTTGTCTCTCAAGAAACTGGTCTTGCGGGCAATCGATGCGCCGTTGACGGCACCGGACAGGTGCCCCAGCAAACTGCGGGCGGCCCGGGACTCGTAAATTACATTCGCGGTCCGCGTCGTGATCTTTTGCGGGTTCAAACGGCGGACGGCCCGCTCACCGGCGCGCTTGCCGATCTCGGACGGTGCGTCCAGATCCTCAAAGAAGGTCCGGCTGTCGAAATCGTAATCCCGCTCCATGCCCGTGCCGTCGCCAGCAACCGCCGTCATGGACATACCATAGCGTGAGGACAGGTAAGCCCCTTCAAACCCGTGGCTTGTCGCGAGAACAACGCCGGCCAGGCGCCAGGAGGCCCCAGCCCCGCCCGACTTGCTGACGCCGGAGACAGCAAGACCCACCGCTTCAGCTTCCAGCGCGATGTTTGCAAGCTGATCGGCCGTCATTTCGGTCGTGTCCAGCAGTTCCAGTTCCGGAAGCGTCTTCAAAAGCCGGTCCTGGTCGGCCAGCCCTGCATAGGGATCTTCAGGAGCGACCTTGGCCATCGCCACGGCACGAGCGGCCAGGTCCGCCGGGTCATCCGCGCGGTTGGCGGACACGGCTGCCGTCTTCTTGCCGACGAAAACCCGCAAGGTCACCGTGTCGCCCTCGGCACGCTCGGTTTCCTCGACCTTGCCTTCCCGCACATCGACCGACAGCGACACGCCGGAAACCGCAATGGCGTCGCAAGCATCGGCTCCTGCTTTTCGTGCCGCATCCACCAGCCGCCCCGCACGGTTCTGCAATTCGCCTTGATCAATACTTTCGGACATGTATCCCGCCTTTATCTGATGAGCGTTGTTTACGCGCTGGAAAATGGCATCGCAACAGCTGGTGTGGTGTTGGCAACAAAGATGGGATCGCGGACCGTTCCATCAATATAGAAGATGCAAAAGACCGGCTTCCGCTTCCGGTTGTAAACAGTCCGTTACCGGGCCGCTTACAATGTAGTAACCCTCTTTAAAATCAGAGTTTTTTAACCGTATATCTTAAGTTGTTTTCGACGGCCCCGCGTTACTCTCAAGCCATCAAGAGACCAAAAGGTCCGGCGGAGAGTTGATTTGAGACGTCAAACAGAAATACAGGGCACTCTGGCAACCGGGACAAGCAATTTCGCATTGCCGCATCCCGGTTGCCTTCCGGCCCAATTCCAGCAAAGACTGGAATCGCGGCCCGGGACCCCGTCCCTGCCGTCCGATATTCACCTTGATCGCGATCAGGCAATCATCAAGCGCCGCATTGCCGGTGTGCCGATCACCATTTCGGTTGCCATGTCCGCTTTCGATGGCGTCATGGTACGCATTGTTCCCGGCGGGCGTCCGGGTGAGATCACGGCTTCCCTGATCCTGAAACATCCCGACACCGCATTGTCCATCACACTGGCGGAGACCAGCGCGCCCGACAATCTGGCAACGCTGTGGAGCATGTGGGCCCAGACGCTGTCGCTGCCGATGCTGGTCTGTGACCTCGGCGGAGACGTGAAGCCAATAGAAGCCTTTTCCGCGACATCAGCCACTGCGCCCGCACCCCGCAGGAAAATGCGGCTGCTGACGGGCCGCCGCCCGCGTTTCTTGAACCGCCGCATGGTTGGCCATTCATCCGGAATGCCTGTTTCCCACGCGAATGAACGGGAAATCATTGCCCGCACTTAAGCGGGCAAGACCCTCTCAGCAAACGCGGGCCGAAACCGTGCCCGGTTGGGTTCAGACCATCCAGCCGATCAGCGCATCGGCCGAGAAGCCCGCGAAGATGATCCATCCATATTTCGAGTTGGACCTGAACAGTTTCAGGCACTGATCGGCATCGTCAATGTCGAGCACAGTGACCTGCCACCCAAGATGGATCAGACCGATGGCAATTCCCGTAAAGGCCGCCGGACCGGCATCAGCAAAGGCTGCAGCAAGCGCGAACAAGATCGATGCCACTAGATACAGAACGACCAAGGCGAGTTTGGTCCACTCCCCAAACAGCCGCGCGGTCGATTTCACGCCGACAAGTGCATCATCTTCCTTGTCCTGATGCGCATAAATGGTGTCATAGCCAATGGTCCAGGCGATCCCGCCAAGATACAGGCACACCGGCGCCCAGGACAAAGAGCCGAAAACCGCGGCCCAGCCCATGAGCGCGCCCCATGAAAACGCCAGGCCCAAAAACAGCTGGGGCCAGTTGGTGAAGCGTTTCATGAAGGGGTAAATGGCGACCGGCACCAGCGAAATGATGCCAAGCCCAATTGAGAAAGTGTTGAATTGCAGCAGAACGGCAAGACCAACTAGGCTTTGAAGAACCAGAAAGATCTTGGCCTGGGTCTTGGTAACCTGGCCGGCGGGGATAGGCCGCGACCGGGTCCGCTCGACCTGCGCATCGATATCGACGTCGACAATGTCGTTGTAGGTACAACCCGCCCCCCGCATGGCGACCGCCCCGATGAAAAACAAAAGAAGGTGCCACGGATTTGGCCAGCCGTTGCCCGCAGCAACAGCTGCCAGTGCCGCTGACCACCAGCATGGCCACAACAAAAGCCACCAGCCGATCGGTCTTTCCCAGCGGGCAAGCCGCGCATAGGGCCTTAGTCCGGCCGGAAGCCGCGTGTCCACCCAGTGCTGCTTGATCGCATCCGCAACGGGGCCGGTATCATTGGTTGAAAACACTGTCGCGCCTGTTCTGTTCTTGTCGATACGCCGCTTTTAGTCAGTTTGCCCCCGCCATGGCTAGGGTCCGGCCCCAGAAATGGAACCAAAATGCCATGGCCTTCGGCGGACCAGACGTGGATGACGTATTCATCCACCCCTTGGTCAGAAGGGAGTGTCATCAGGATCCATGTCTGGAGGCGGACAGTCCATGAAGCAAATCGTCGCTTTTTCGGAAAAACCCTCCAGCTCGAACAGCCGGCAGAACGGGTCCGACGGATCGAGGTAAGCGGCCACGACCGGCTGCCCGAAAGCCTCAAGGTCCCCCGCAACACTGCGCAGGATCCGCTGTGCGAGGCCCCGGTTGCGAAAATCCTCTTTCAGGAAAATCAGTTCCAGAACCGCCAGCTTGTTGGCAAGAAGCACGGACTGCTGAAAGGCAACACTGACAAGACCTGCAAGCTGCCCCCGGATCTCGACCAAGTAGATCCGGCCGGCAGACGGGTCCACAAGCAGCTGGCTGACTGCGGTTTCATGGGCTTTTGTAAAAATCTCACCCCGGCCGGCAAAGCAGTCCTGCATGACAGCCAGAACTGCTTTCCGGTTGGCCGGTGTTCCCAGGATGATTTGCAGAGTGCGGCTCATATGCGGCGGCGCGCCCGGTCCGGTTTTCCGCCAAGTCCGGTTTTCTCCGCCAGCGCTGCTTTGCAGGCCAAGGCAGGCCGTGCTAGACCGCGCCCAAATTGCGCATCGTCCCCGGCCAAGCCGGACGATCTGCACTCCTTGGCATCATTCCTGCGAGATTGACGTTTCATGAGAATTCTCCTGATCGGCTCCGGCGGCCGCGAACATGCGCTTGCATGGGCCCTTTCCAAATCACCCAGACTGACAAAGCTGTATGCCGCTCCGGGCAATGCGGGGATCGACCAGCTTGCGGCCAGCACCAGCCTGGACGTTTCGAACCATGAAGACGTGATCGGGTTTTGCCGGGAAAATGCCATTGATCTTGTCGTGGTTGGCCCCGAGGCCCCGCTGGTTGCCGGACTGGTGGATGACCTTGAAAAGGTTGGGATCAAAGTTTTCGGCCCCAGCCAGGCGGCTGCCCAGCTGGAGGGCTCGAAAGCCTTCACCAAGGGTGTGTGCGATGAAGCGGGCATTCCAACAGCTGCCTATGGGCGCTTCGACACCAAAGCAGCAGCACTGGCCTATGTCCGGGAACAGGGGGCGCCAATCGTGGTCAAGGCTGACGGCCTTGCAGCTGGAAAAGGTGTCGTTGTCGCGATGACGCTGGACGAAGCGGTCGCGGCGGTTGAAGCCTGTTTCGACGGCTCCTTTGGTGATGCCGGAGCCGAAGTTGTCATTGAAGCATTTCTTCAGGGAGAAGAAGCCAGCTTCTTCGTCTTGTCCGACGGGACGCATGCCCTGCCGCTGGCAACGGCACAGGATCACAAACGCGCTCATGATGGTGATACCGGCCCCAATACGGGCGGAATGGGCGCCTATTCCCCGGCACCGGTGCTGACGGATGACATCATCGCAACCGTCATGGACCGGATCATAAATCCGACGATCAAAACACTGGCCGACCGGGGCACCCCGTTCAAAGGCGTCCTCTACGCTGGTCTTATGATCACCGAGAATGGCCCGCAACTCATTGAGTATAATACCCGTTTCGGAGACCCGGAATGCCAAGTCCTGATGATGCGGCTGAAGACAGATTTGCTTGACCTGATCGAAGCAGCTGTCGATGGCACCTTGAACACTGTTAGCGCGGACTGGGACGAGAGGCCTGCCCTGACAGTCGTGATGGCGGCCAAGGGTTATCCCGGCAGCTATCAAAAGGGCACCGAAATCCGCGGCCTCGACACGGCTTCCGATGTGGATGTTGAGGTCTTTCATGCCGGAACGAAGTCCGCAAACGGCGCCATCTTGGCAAATGGCGGCCGTGTATTGAACGTGACCGCTGTCGGATCGTCCGTGGCCGACGCACAGCAGAAAGCCTATGCGGCGATTGACTCCATCGATTGGCCGGATGGGTTCTGCCGGAGCGATATCGGCTGGCGTGCCATTGCACGTGAGACGAAAGGCTAACCGCATTCAGCGCATCCGCTCCGCTTTCTGACTTGGCGGCCGCCCACGAACCCGTTTAGTCTCCGGTGCGATTGGATGGGAGACTGTGATGGGGCACGGCAAACCGGATCTGTTTCCGGGGTTTGACACGATCACTGTTGAGACGGCATCCGGCTGGATTCACTGCCGGACGGGAGGGTCCGGCCCTCCCCTTTTGCTGCTGCATGGCTACCCGCAGTCGCATGTCATCTGGCACAAGATTGCCCCAAGCCTAGCAGAGCATTTCCGCCTCGTTATGCCGGATCTTCCCGGATATGGTGCGTCGGACGTTCCGCCGATTAGTCCCGACCATGGCGCTTACTCCAAACGCACCATGGCCGCCACGATGGTGGAACTCATGCGCATCTTATCGTACGACCGGTTCGCCGTCGCAGGCCATGACCGTGGGGGACGTGTTGCGTACCGGATGGCCTTGGATCATCCGGAAATTGTCGAGCGCCTCGCGGTTCTCGACATTCTGCCGACCTATGACTACTGGAACCGAATGAACCGGGTTTTCGGCTTGAACATCTATCATTGGATGTTTCTTGCCCAACCCGCCCCCTTTCCCGAAGACCTGATTGCAGCATCGCCAATCCGGTTCCTGGAACACACATTGGCAAGCTGGACCGCACAGAAATCCCTTGATTGTTTTGCGCCAGAAGCTTTGGCCCATACCCGGGCCTGGTTCTGCGACCCGGACAGAATTTCAGCAACCTGCGAGGATTACCGGGCCGGTGCGACAATCGACTACAAGCATGACGAGGACGACATGAATGCGCGGCGGAAAATCAAACCGCCTGTAATGGTGCTGTGGGGCACGAAAGGTATTGCCGCCCGGGTTCGCGATCCGCTCAAGGTCTGGAAGGGCTGGTGTGATCAGGCCGGTGGCCATGCAATCGATTGCGGGCACTTTGTACCGGAAGAGGCCCCTCTGGAAACCGGGAAGTATTTCACCATCTTTTTCAAGACAAGCTGAAACCCCATCCAAATTATCTCTAAATCTCCGCTTTTTTTAATATTTTTTTCAGTTGCTTGAACCTTCTATGCATTCTGCAAATCCACAACATCTCTGCAGTTGTTGTTAATTTTCTTAACGAACGGATTCAACGCAATTTAACCAATTGCAACTATTGTGATTTTTCGCAGTGGTTATTGCTGAAAGAAGAGCGCGAAGCGCCGGCGCATTAACAGCCATCAGATAACAGTGAGTGTGCACCACTGGAGTTGGGGGTATGGGTGCTGAGTGTGGGCGAACGGAACGGGGATAATCCCAGAAGGGGAAAGCTGGCCAAACCACTGTTTGGCCGGATGAAAAAGCCGTTGTCGAATAACCTCATGGCTCTGACCGATGGGGGCTCTTTGATTGAGCGGCCGCTCCGGATCGCGTTTCTCAGTTTTTTGACCCTGACCATCGTTCTTCTGACCGGTTACAACATTGTCACCCAATACCGGCACATTCATCAGCCGCCCAAGCAGATCGAACGCACGATTACGAGTTTGCTGGCACAGCAAAAGGCGCTCGGACGGGCCGCTCTTGCAGATGCCACCTCCGCAATCGCCGCCGACCTGGAGCTTCAAGACGCCGTAAGGATCGGCAATCACGAAAAGGTCCGCCTGATCGCAGATGCGATCTTTGCGCAGCGGGCCAAGGGGCTCGGCATTTCGCAGCTTACGATCTACTCCGCCGACCGGAGCTTTGCCTATCATGCACATGCCCCCAGCCACATAGAAGATCCGAGGGTTTCGTTCCAATCGGATCTGGCCGCCTCGCTCTATCAAACCCCAGACAGCATCGCACTGGGTGAGAATAACGAGGTCGTGGTCAGTTTGCTGGAACCCTGGACGGCCAGCGGCCGGTTGCTCGGATACCTGAAACTCTCCATCAACATCGAACCTGCCTTGCGTCTTGTCAGCGAGGCCCTCGATGCGGAAGTGGTCGCGGTGACCACAGCCAAAGCAGATGGCCCGGCCTCCGCCGATGACGAAGGTGCAATTCACGCCCAAATCCGCCCGATGGGAGCCGGGGCGGCCTCTGACGCGGGGTTTTCGGGCGCGGATTTTGACGCTGCCGCCGCATCCTCTTTGCTCGAGGCGCAAGACGGGCGCATTTTCCGGACTGACGGCAAAATCTTCCTCGCGCAGGATCTTGACGTCTCCATCCTTTCGAGCGCCGCCACATCAAAGCTGGTCCTGCTGCAGGATATCACCGGGACGATCGGATCTTTCATCCGCAGCAGCATCTTGTCGCTCCTGGCAGGCGTCGCACTGGCGGGCGTTTTCTGGCTTTTGTTCAGAAGGCTGGTCGATATGCTTCAGGCGTCCATCCTGACCACGCACAGTCAGTTGGAAAATGCCGTTCACAAAAGCACGGTGAAGCTGGAGAACACGGCAAGGCGGCTCATTGAAGCGCAACATGTCGCCAGTATCGGCAGCTGGGAACGAAACCTCGGCACCAAGGAAATTGTCGCTTCGGACGAGTTCTACCGGATTCTTGGCCTGCCGGACGATACCCCGCCCACCAAAATCCGCGGCCGGATGCTTGCTCTCATTCCGGAAGCCCAACGCCAAGCCGCCTTGGATGCAGCCCGGGCGTCCGTTCAAAAAACCGGCGGTTTCGATTTTGAACAATCCATCATCCGCGAAGACGGTTCCATCCGCTATTTGCATTTCCGCGGACACATGGTCGAAGATCCGGCTGGCGGGCCATCCATTGAAGTGGGCACGGTCCATGACATTACCGACCGGCGGCAGGCAGAACGCAAAAAAGACCTTTTGGCGGAAATCCTGGAATCGTCACTCAACGAGATCTACATCCTCGACGCCAAGACTTTCGGCATCGAATATGCCAACTCCAGTGCGCTGGAAAATCTCGGCTACCGTCTAAATGAACTGAAAAGCCAGTGTATCTGGGACATCAACCAAGTTTATCAGAAGGAAACCGTCGAACGGCATGTCATGCCTTTGCTGGACGGCAGAGTCGCCAACCTGACGGTGGAAAGCAGCCACCGGCGCAAGGATGGCACGATTTATCCGGTTGACTTGCAGGTGCAGCTTTTCCGGGACCATGACAAGGACCTGTTCGTCGTCATGGCCAATGACGTGACCGAACGGGTTCAGCGTGAAAACGAGACGCGTGAGGCGAAGAACCGCGCCGAACGGCTGGCCTATTTTGATTCCCTGACCAAGCTTTTCAACCGCGCCGGCTGTCAGCGCGACGCCAAGGAGTGGTTTGCCGGTTCGAACAAGCCCTCGTTCCTCGTTCATGTGGACATGGATAACTTCAAGAAGGTCAACGACACGCTGGGCCACCTTGCGGGTGATTATTGCCTGGAGGAAACCGGGCGGCGCCTGCGGGAGGTTTGCCGCGGCCTTGGAACGCCCTACCGGTGGGGCGGCGATGAGTTCGTGATCCTGGCCAATCGCTTCGATGCCGATCCGAACGAGCTGTGCGAGCGGGCCCGCCGTCTGATGCGCATGCCGATGGAATTCAACGGCAACAGATTCTGGCCGACCGTCAGTATGGGCATTGCCCTTTGCCCGGATGACGGCACCGATTTCGACACGCTGCTGACCCATGCCGACCTTGCCCTTTATCAGTCGAAAGAAAAGGGCAAGGACCGCTTCACGTTCTTCACCCGCGACATGAAAACTGTGAGTGACGACGAGGCCATGGTCGAGCGTGAGCTGCTCCGCGCCATTGAGCAGGATCAGTTCTTCCTGGTTTACCAGCCGCAGGTTTCGCTGCGCGGCCAGAACGTGACCGGTGTGGAGGCGCTTGTCCGCTGGCGGCATCCGGATCGCGGCATCCTGTCCCCGGCGCAATTCCTGCCCATTGTTGAAAAGACAAATCTTGCCCCGGTGCTTGGCAACATCGTTATCGACAAAGCCCTGGCCGCTGCCCGCAGCTGGCTGGACGCGGGCGTTGATTTCGGCCGCATATCCATCAATGTCTCGCCATCCCATTTGGCATCCGGGTCCCTTCTGGATCATTTTACGCTTGCCATGAACAAGCATAATATCGGGGCTGACTACATCACCGCAGAAGTGCTGGAATCCGTATTCCTGGACGAGGAAGGGGCCAGCCACCTGTCAACGCTCGATGCGCTTTACCGGCTTGGCGTCCATATCGAGCTGGATGATTTCGGAACCGGCTATGCGTCGCTGTCTCATGTCACCAGCCTCAAGATCAACGGCTTGAAGATCGACCGCTCGTTCACAAAGCAGATGCTGGCCGATCCGAAGAAAGAGGCCGTGGTGAACCATCTTGTGCATTTGGCCCGCTCGCTGGACATCAAAATCGTGTGTGAGGGCGTGGAAACCGATGCGCAGTACCAGCGCCTGCGCATGATGGGCGATTTCTCCATCCAGGGCTATCTCATTGCCCGGCCAATGCCGTTCGAGCAAATGAACGACTGGTTCTGCTCAACCACGCAGGATGTCCATTTCGTCGTCTAGTACCAACCTCAATAAATAAGACCCGATCTGACCGTCGGCACGTCACTCTGCCACCGCCAATTGACTTGGCAGGCGCATCAGCCTACCCCACATTTGCCGGGCCGATACGGAGCATCGGGCGCTTTGCCAGAAACACGCAAAGTCGCACGATCACTCGATATTCGATCAGCGAGCGCAAGGACAAGGCGGTGATGACAGTGACAAGCAACGCACCAAGGATCGGATTGGCACTTGGCGGCGGCGGCGCCCGCGGCTTGGCTCATATCCCCGTCCTTGAAGCGCTCGACGATCTCGGCATCAAGCCCGTGAAGATCGCGGGCACTTCGATCGGTGCGATCCTGGGCGCGGCCTATGCCAGTGGCCTGAGCGGGGAAGCCATTCGCGACATCGCCCTGGAGACATTTGCCGACCGCAACAGCGTGCTCTCCAGACTATGGCAGTTGCGGCCGCGGAAATTCGCCGACGTGTTCAAACCCGGTCCGGTCCAATTCGACCCGGAGCGTGTTCTTGAAGTATTCGTCGGAGCACATCTTCCAGACCGGTTTGAAGATCTGGATATTGCCCTTCGTGTGCTGGCCACCGACTTTTATGGCTGCCAAGAGGTCGACTTCGAAGCGGGTCCCCTGCTTCCGGCGGTCGCGGCCTCCGTAGCGATTCCGGCGGTTTTTAAACCCGTGCGCCATGACGGCCGTCTTCTGGTGGATGGCGGCGCGGTCAACCCGCTGCCTTTCGACGGGCTGCAGGACACGTGCGATATCGTGATCGCAGTTGATGTCGTCGGCGCCCCGGTCCCGCGTGCGGACAAGGACGATATCAGCATGCTCGATTCGCTTTTCGGCTCGGCGCAGATCCTGATGCAGACCGTCACGGCGGAAAAACTCAAACGAGTTCAACCAGATATCCTTATCCGGCCGCCCCATGACACGACCCGTGTTCTTGATTTCATGAAAGCGGATAAAATTCTGGCAGCTTCTGAAATCTTGCGTAAAGAGACAAAAGAAAAGCTGTTAGCATTGACAGAAAAGACAATGACACTGTCCTTTTAAACTACGTTTTATTTACCAGACGCCCAATTATTATTCGGCCTATTCATCCAGTTAACAATTGATTCATCTAACTCCGAAATAATTTTAATCAAACCTTTTGGAGTTGGATCATGCAAAAGCGGTCGGGATCTGCTGATTTGGAAATATGTCCTGTGCCGGACATGTTCTTGAAACGGCTGGTGGACGCTGGCGCTGCCGCCGTCAGAGAGATTGGAGACCAATTGCCTGAACGGCAGCGGGCGGCCCTCGCGGTCTACTGTTTCCGCAGGGCGCACTGGCGCACCATCGGATTGTCGATCGCGGCCGATTGCAGCCGGAGCCTTCTTGTCGATGAAGCCGGATATGCCGGCGAACAAATCTATCAGCTATCGCGTCAAGGCGCGACGAACGAGCAGGATATGAAGCAGCGGCCACGGGGCACACGCCCGCCGGTCAGTCTGCACGTCGTTTGAAAAGTCATTCCCGGGGCTGGTCCTTCCTCCCACCTGCCCCCACCTGGCAACCGCCATAGCAGTACGCTGCATATGCCGGTTGCCTTTTCTTTGGCCTGTTCCCCAGTTCTTTAGCCTGTTCCCTAGTCTCCCCCAGCGCATAGATAGCAGGCAACCGGTCTTTAAACCTTGCCCTTGGCGCAGTGCCGCCTACCCTTCAGAAAAGGCGAAGTTCGACCGGGGAAGCGATATGGGAAATTCTGCTGGATGGATAAGGAAAGCGGTCACCTGCTTTCAGAGAAAACGTTTGTGGATCCTGAACGCAGCATTTGCGGCAGGTCTCTTGGTGGCTCAACCGGCTCTGGCCATCTGCCAATTGGTCGCCGAAGCGCCTTTCGCACCGGTTATGCCCGGCGAAGCGCGTGTCTGGCAGGCATCGCTTCAGCCAGATGAAGTTCAGGTCCGCTACATCGGACATTCCACATTTGAATTACAGACGCCGCAGGGTGTGCGGATCGCGACCGACTACAACGACACATACCGGCCGATGCAGACGCCCACGATCGCGACCATGAACGGCGCGCACAGCACGCACTACACGTTCAATCCCGACCCCAACATCGAGCATCTTCTGTATGGCTGGAACCCGCAAGGCGGGCCGATGGACCACGATATCACAGTGGAAGATGTCAGGGTCCGCAACATCCAGACCAACATCCGGGGCTGGGACGGTGAAACCCGGCGGCTGGGCAATTCGATCTTCATTTTTGAGGTTGCAGATCTTTGCATCGCCCATCTCGGGCACTTGCATCACCGGTTGACGCAGGACGACCTGACCCGGCTTGGCCAAATCGATGTTGTGTTCGCCGCCATCGACAATTCGTCGACACTGCGCCTGGACAGCCTGATGCATGTTCTGGACAGCATCGGGCCAGCCTTGATCATCCCGATGCATTTTCACTTTGCCGGGGCGTTGCAGGCGTTTGTCAGCCGCGCCAGCGAGGCCGGATATGTCGTGACACGCGCTGAAGGTCCGCAACGGCTTATCAGCCGGTCCACGCTGCCCACCCAGACAACCGTTTATGTCATGCTGCCAGGCGGGCCTTGACGGTTAAGTCAGGTGCCGGGCTGGTATCTGGCGAAAAGAACCTGACTGTCGCCGGCCTGCCGCCGGTCCAGTTCCGCAAATCCTTCCGGCAAATCAATGCGCGCCGTGGCCCGTTCTTCCAGGACACAGACCGCGTCAGGCTTCAGCCAACCGCCCTGTGCGGCTGAGGCCAATGCCTTCTCGCCCAGCGCCTTGTCATAAGGCGGGTCGGCGAACACCAGATCAAACGGCTCAATGTTTCCGGCCGACCCCAGCCTTGTCGCATCGCGGCGGAAAATCTTCGACACCCCGTTCAGGCCAAAGGCTTCCATGTTGCGACGGATAATGCCGCGCGCTTCCGTGCCCTCTTCGATGAAGGTGGCATGCCTGGCGCCCCGGCTCATGGCCTCAAAACCAAGCGCGCCGGTTCCAGCAAACAGGTCCAGCACCCGCAGCCCTTCCAGATCCACATCTAGACCATGGGCCAGGATGTTGAAGACTGTTTCCCGAAGCCGGTCGCTAGTGGGCCGGGTCGCCTGGGATTTTGGAGCTGCCAGGGCCTGGCCCTTGAACCGCCCGGCGACAATCCTCAAGACCGCCCTCCGCCGCGCGGCCCGCGATCTCCGCGCTGAGGCCCGCGGCCACCGCTGCGGTCACCCCGGTCATCACGCTTGTCACGGCTGGTGCGCCGTTCCTGCTGTTTATCCTCCACCAGGCCGTCATCGCTCCAGATCCGTCTCTGCGGCGGCGTGAATTCGCGCTGCTCGCGGTCACGGCGCGGTTTCGGCTCCGATGTCATGCGGAAACGCGACCTGGGGGAGACGGTTTCCTGGCGCGGCCCTGCGTTCTTGCGTTTGGTCTGCTTTTGCTGGCTCCGGTCGGCCTTGGCCGCCTTGCGCCGGTCCGTCTCGCTCTTGCCTTCGCGCGCGGTCAGCCACTTGCCCTCAGACTGCGGCTCCTGCCGGTTGCCGCCCCGGTCCGGGCCGCTGCGCCCACCGCTGCGTTTGGGGGCGCTTTTGCGCTCGTTTTCTTGTTTGGGCTGATGGAAGATCGGCGCATCGAAATCGGCGCCCGCCTCCTCTGCCAGCTTTTCACCAAGCTGGTCCCGCAAGACTTTGCCGCGGATTTCCCGGACGACGCCATCTGGAAGATCCATCAGCTGGAACGGACCATAGGAAATACGGATCAACCGGTTCACGGCCAGCCCCAGATGCTCCAGAACCCGTTTGACTTCGCGGTTTTTGCCCTCGCGCAGGCCAACGGTAATCCAGACGTTTCCGCCCTGTTCCTTGTCCAGAACCGCCTCGATCGCACCATAAAGAACGCCATCAATGGCAACGCCATCCTTCAGGCCATCCAGATCCGCTTGCGTCACCTTGCCAAAGGCCCGAACGCGGTAGCGCCGCAACCAGCCGGTTGCAGGCAGCTCCAGAACACGGGCCAGACCGCCATCGTTGGTCAACAGCAACAAGCCTTCCGTATTGATATCCAGACGCCCCACGGTCAGAACGCGCGGCAGATCGTCCGGCAGCCGGTCGAAGACGGTCGGACGGCCTTCCGGATCCTTGTTGGTCGTCACAAGGCCCTTTGGCTTATGATAGAGCCAGAGCCGGGTCCGCTCCCGCAGCGGCAACGGTTTGCCATCGACTAGCACTGTGTCCTTGCTGGACACCGTTACGGCTGGCGTTGTCAGCGCCTTGCCGTTCAGCTCCACCCGGCCGTTTTCGATCCAGGTCTCCGCTTCGCGGCGCGAACACAGGCCCGCGCGCGCCATCACCTTGGCAATGCGCTCACCGCGATCCGCAGCCTCGTCCGCAAGGCGTGCGGGCGCTGGCGCTTCGTTTGTCTTTTTCACGCGGTCCGGCTTCCGGTTTTGCGGTTTGGACCGGGCACCGGAAGAGGCAGACCCGCCGCGCCCGCGGCCACCCGACGGGCCGGGACGGTTCTGGGAGAATTTTCTTGTTGTCATGGATGCGTCATAGCAGAGCGGACGGCTTTCGGGAATCGGTTGTTTTCATCATTCAGCGCACGGTGGCTGCGCGGATTGCGCATAGCTGCCAATGGAGAGGCTGACGAAGAGCCAAAATGGCTGACGGCGCGCGCAATTCGCGGTACATGCGGAGAATGAGCGATGACCAATCCCCCTCTTTTGGCCCGGCACCCCAAAGCTTCATGGACCTTGCCCTTGAAGAGGCCGAGAAGGCGGCGCGACGCGGCGAAGTCCCGGTCGGGGCGGTGCTGGTGCAGGACGGTGTGGTTCTGGCAAGGGACGGCAACCGCACATTGGAGCTCAATGACCCGACCGCTCATGCCGAAGTGCTTGTCATCCGGCAGGCCTGTGATCTCTTGAAGTCGCAACGTTTGCCGGGCTGCGACCTTTACGTGACCCTTGAGCCCTGTGCCATGTGTGCCGGTGCGATTTCCTTCGCCCGTATCCGGCGGCTTTACTTTGGCGCTGGCGATGAAAAAGGCGGCGCAGTGGAACACGGAACGCGTTTTTTTTGCGCGCCCACCTGCCATCACAGCCCGGACGTTTATTCCGGTATTGGCGAACACCGGGCAAGCACGATTCTGAGAACCTTCTTCAGCCAGAAGCGCTAAACAGCGCTGCGTTGCACAAAAACCACAGCTCGCCCCAAAAACTCTCGCTAGGTAAGATCAGCTGCTTTCTTCGTGAAGGTGTCACGATTGGAGCGCCACATAGTCTGTATGTTTCTGTTTTCTCGGAGCAATGCCATGAAACACCTATCCGCACTCTGCGCTGCCACATGCGTTGCAACGGCCGCCCTTCCCGCAAACGCGGCCGATCTTCCTATCGCACCAGAACCGGTCGATTACGTCCGCGTGTGCGACGCCTACGGGAAACGCTTTTTCTATATCCCCGGAACCGAGACATGCCTGCGTATTCGCGGACGGGTCCGCACGGAAATTCGGATTCGCAATTTTGGAGAGGCGGAAAACGCCTGGGGCGACCGTGATACGGACGGCTACCAGTGGCGGACCCGCGGTTACATTTATCTGGATGCGCGCACCGAAACCGAATTCGGCACGCTTCGTGCCTACACTGAGCTCTACCAGCAAGCGAACAACGGAACCGAAAGCGACAGCCTCGAAAAAGCCTACATCCAATGGGGTGGTTTGCTGGCCGGCTACAACAGCTCCAACTTCGACTTCTTCACCGGCTACGCCATGGATGCGCAGATCGAGAGCTATTCCGACCAGACAATCAACCAGCTTGCCTACACGCTCACCTTCGGACATGGGCTTAGTGCGACCGTTGCGCTTGAAGACCGCAGTAGCCGCGAAACCAATATCGGTCTTAACGGCGCAACTCTGGCCTATGGGGGCACACGCGCCCCTGATGTTGTTGCCGCCCTGGGAATCAATCAGAGTTGGGGTCAGGCTCAAATCATGGGCGCCCTCCATCAAGTCTACCCGAACGCGCAATTCAATGCCTCGACAGGCTCCGATGAAGACAAACTCGGCTGGGCCGTCGGCGCCGGTGCGGAGTTTGATTTCGATGCGCTGGGCGGCGGCACCAGCGTGGCTGTTCAGGTTGTCTACACGGATGGTGCCAGCGGGTACGGTTCAACAGGCTGGGTAGGTCAGATCACCGACGCGGTTTGGGACGGCAACAGCACGGAAACCACAAAAACGTTCAACATCTTCGGTGGCGTCAGTCAGACCATCAACGATTTCACGCTGGCGGTGGAAGGCGGGTATCACGATGTAGATGCTGGCACTGACGCGTTCGACTTCACACAGTGGAGTATCACAGGTAACGCCATGTGGGAGCCGGTTGACGGCTTTGAAATGGGACCAGAGGTTCAATACCGGGACATTGACTACAACACAGCGTCCGGCCTGGACGATACCTATGAGGTCTACGGCACATTCCGGATCCAGCGCTCCTTCTGACCGCGGTTTTCCGTATTGAATCGCCGTCTCGGCACCCAAATAGACCCTCATTTCCGGGCGCGCCTTTGCCGGCGCGCTTTTTTGTTTGCACCCATCCGGGTTCAAGGGCACATGAACGCAAATTGCTGCGGCTCTGCCTACCGGTCTTGCCGCCGGTTTGTTTACCTGGTTCTGCTAACAGGGTTTACGTCGGCAACAACTAGACCGGTAAAAACGCTTGGGCCGGATGCCGGTACAGAGTTTGATCAACATTTGCGGAAGAGTTTCTGGTGCCTTCAATGCGGCCAAGTGGATTAGCTGGTGGACTTGCCCTTGCGATCGCTGGTTCTACGGCATCAATTGCCGCAGACATTCGGCAATCGCCTGAACCGGTTGATTATGTTCGCGTGTGCGATGCCTACGGATCCAGGTTTTTCTACCTTCCAGGCACAACAACATGCCTGCGCGTCCACGCTAAAGCGCGCTCTGAGGTCCGGTTTTACAATTTCGGCCAGAACGAAAACGCCTGGGGCGACCGCGACTCCGATGGCGCGGAGTGGCGGACAAGTGCCTATCTTCATTTCGATGCCCGGACTGAAACGGAATTCGGGACTTTGCGGACCTATGTGGAACTGTCTCAAAAGATCGCAAACGGCGACGAATCCACTTCGATCGAAAAGAACTACATCCATTGGGGCGGCCTGCTGGCGGGATATCACCGTTCCCGGTTTGATTTTTTCAGAGGCTATGCCTCGGATGCCCAGATCTCCAGCGTTTCGGACCTGACAACCAACATGCTGTCCTATACCGCAAGCTTTGCGGAGGGCTTGAGCGCGACACTGGCAGCGGAGCAACGGACGGAGCGGGAAACCAGTCTCGGTCTGGATGGCGGCACGGAAAGTTTTGGCGGCACCCGGGTGCCGGATGCCGTGGTGCGGTTGCGCTCGACCCAGGATTGGGGCAAGGCCCAAATCATGGGGGCGCTCCATCAGGTTTATCCGGGAACCGACTACACGTCGGCAACCGGTTCCAATGACACGCTTCTGGGCTGGGCTGCCGGGGCCGGCGTAAAACTTGACTTCACCGCCTTTGGTGGCAAGACACTCGCCGCCCTGCAAGTGGTCTATACACACGGGGCCAGCGGCTATGGGTCCACCGACTGGACCGATTTGATAACCGATGCGGTTTGGGACGGGCGCCGGACAAAAGCAACCAAGACCCTGAACCTCACCAGCGGTCTCTGGCACAAATTCGACGATTTCACGCTGGCGCTGGAAGCGGGGTATCACAAGGTCGATGCGGGCACGGATGATTTTGATTTCACGCAGTGGAGCACAACCGCTAATCTTCTCTGGGAGCCGGTCAAGGGCCTGAAAATGGGGCCGGAACTGCAGTACCGCGATCTTAACTATAAGAATGCAGCCGGACTGGATGACACTTACGAAGTGTTTGGAACCTTGAGATTTCAAAGGTCCTTCTGACCACCCGGCCACCTGCTGCAGCCTTGTGCGCGCATACTGAAAACGCCCAAAGCTGATCCTAACGGGCGGTTTCAAGCCCGGCATAGGTCTCGCTGACCTTCTCCCAAAGGCCAAGCGTCCAAAGATCACCATGTTGCCCGCCGTCAAAGATGACGATCTCCTTCGGGTCGGGAGCTGCATCAAACAAGCGCTGGCCATGCGCCACCGGAATGATCCGGTCCTCCGTGCCATGGAAAATCAGGACCGGCGCTGTAACATCCTTGATCCGGTCGCGTGTCGGCATCGGGTCCTTCATCAAGAGGCGCACCGGCAGCCACGGATATTGTTCGGTGGCGATATCCACCAGCGCCGTGTAGGGCGCTTCTAGAACCAGAAGATCAACATCCGGGCGCACTGCCGCAACCGCAGTCGCAAGGCCAGTGCCAAGGCTTTCACCATGGAGGATCACCGGCCCGTCCTGCAGGTCCTTCAAACGGTCGTAATGGGCCAGCGCATCGGCAATTAGGGCCTCTTCCGATGGGCTGCCCTCGCTTCCCGGATAGCCGCGATAGGTTGGAACATAAAGCCCATACCCGCTGTCGAGGATCATCTTGAAGCGTTTCCAACGGGTGGACACTGGTTGGGCATTGCCCTGAAAATACAAAAGTGTCGGCAGACCGGGGCTGGCCGGAGGAGCGGACCAAACCGTAACGTTTGTCCCATCCGCCATCGCAATCCGGTCAACTGCAACGCCCGACAGGCCCTTGGCCTCGGGCGTTTCCAGAACGCCGGACCCGGGAAACACCATGCTCCGCTGCGCGACATACATGTACCCTGCAACAATCGCGTAGGCGATCAGACCTGCAAACAGGATTTTCCGCAGAACGCGCAGCGAACGGGCGCCCAAACTGGCTTTTGGCGCCGTGTCCTCAAGGGATGATCCGCGTGCTTGCCCGGTTTCATGTTTCGTCATTCAGCGTCTCCGTGCCGTTGCAAGAGATTACGGCGCAAAGGCCGGGGCCGATCAAGCCTGATGTGCCAAGCTAGGCAACGGGACGCTGCCCGTCCCAAGAGGCTCTGCTATTTCCGGCCAAACAGTTTCTCGATATCGCCGAGCTTGAGCTCCACCCAGGTCGGGCGGCCATGATTGCATTGGCCGGACAACGGCGTTGCCTCCATGTCGCGCAAAAGGGCGTCCATTTCTTCCGGCCGCATACGCCGTCCGGCCCGCACGGAGCCATGACAAGCCATCGTGGCGGCGACATGGTCCAGCTTCTCCTTCAAGCTGTCGGCCGTATCCCACTCAGCAAGTTCATCGGCGAGGGTCCTCACCATGCCCTGAATGTCCATGTCCCCCAAAATGGCCGGGGTTTCGCGCACGGCAATCGCACCCGGCCCAAAGGCTTCAAGCGCCAAACCGACCTTCTCCAGGTCCTCCGCCCGTTCAGCGAGGCGGGCTGCATCTTCTTCGGGAAGATCAACAACTTCCGGGATCAGCAGGATCTGGCGGGCAACGTCCTTTTTGGCCAGCGCTTCCTTGAGCCGCTCGTAGACCAATCGTTCATGGGCGGCATGCTGGTCCACGATGACGACGCCATCTTCGGTCTGCGCGATAATGTATGTTTCATGCACCTGCGCCCGGGCCGCGCCGAGCGGCAAACCGGTCTTTTCTGGCTCGACCGCAACATCGTGCGCCCTTGCATCGGCGGAGGGAATGGCGAGGCCGCTGAGCCCCGACTGCCCGGCAAAACCCGCCTGTGCGCCTTCGGCAAAGCCCGGCGCGGATCCCGCTCTGCCGCCTGCGGGTTCCAAAGGACGGAACGCGTCCGCTGCCCAGCGCTCAGACGGTGATGCCGGCCCTTGGCCATAGACCGGAGCGGTTTGGCCGGAGGCAGCGGCGCCATTGGCCGGATGACCGGCATCATGCACCGCTGCGCCCGCCGATCCATAACCTGTGCCATTCGCCCGCAAGGCATCCAGCGCCACAGCCGCATTCGAGGTGGAAGCCCGGTGGCCGGACTGAACCAGGGCGTGCTTGATGGCACCGACGAGAAGCCCGCGCACCAACTGCGCATCGCGAAACCGCACATCGGCCTTGGCGGGATGAACATTGACGTCCACCAGCGCCGGATCCAGATCGATGAACAGCACGACTACCGGGTGACGGTCGCGGGCGAGCACATCCGCATAGGCACCGCGCAGACCGGACAAAAGCAGCTTGTCCTTCACCGGGCGGCCATTGACGAAAAAGAACTGGTGCTGCGCATTGCCCCTGTGATGGGTTGGCAACCCGGCAAATCCTGTCAGCCGGACCCCTTCCCGTTCCGCATCGAGTTCCATGGCATTTACAACAAAGTCCGCCCCAAGGATCTGCGCGATCCGGGCAATATGCGGCGTTTCACCTCTTGCTGCCGGCCAGGTCTGGGCCTGCCGGTCCGTGCCGGAGAGCGAAAATCCCGTTTCCGGATAGGCAAGCGCAATGCGTTTGACGATCTCGGTGATGGCGGCCGCCTCGGCCCGGTCGGATTTCAGAAACTTCAACCGCGCCGGCGTTGCAAAGAACAGGTCCCGGACCTCAACCTGCGTGCCCTTGGCGCGGGCCGCAGGAACAGGCGCGCTTTCCTTACCGCCTTCAACGGCAATAGCCCAGGCGTGGTCTTCTTGCGCGTGTCGGGTCTGAATGGCTAGGCGCGTCACCGACCCGATGGACGGCAGCGCCTCGCCGCGGAAGCCCAAAGTGCGGATATCGAAGAGATCGTCCTCGGAAATCTTGGATGTGCAATGCCGCCGGACGGCGAGCTGCAAATCGTCCCGTGTCATGCCCGCACCATCGTCGGTGACCCGCATGAGTGTCTTGCCGCCCGCCGCGGTGACGATATCCACCTGGCGTGCTCCCGCATCAACGGCGTTTTCGACCAGCTCCTTGATCACGCTGGCCGGGCGTTCGATCACTTCTCCGGCGGCGATCTGGTTGATCACGCGCTCGCCGAGCTGTCTGACTGCCATGAAAGTCCCTTTGGCCGGTTTCACACTGTGCCCGGTTCCTATATTGTCCGCGCCGAGTTTGCCTCGATTCTTTTCTAATCCTATCAGATCTCAACCGGCCCGAGTGATCCACCATGACAGTTTCTGCACCGCTTCTTGTTGACGGGCTCAAGGCCCTGGCCCCGTCCTACAAGGGGATCCTCAGCGACGTGTGGGGCGTCTTGCACAATGGTGTCGCCGCCTTTGAAGCAGCTCACCAGGCCCTGCAGACCTATCGCGAGGAGACCGGTGGTCCGGTGGTTCTGATCACAAACGCCCCGCGTCCGGCCAGCGCTGTTGAAGACATGCTGACCGGGCTGGGCGTGCCGCGCGCAGCCTATGACAGCATCATCTCATCAGGCGATGTCACGCGGGGGCTTCTGGTCGCCCAAGGCAGCAACACGCTGCTTCATATCGGCCCCAACCGGGACCAGCCGCTTTATCACGGCCTTGAGGCAACCTTCACCGACAAGGATGACGAGGCGGTCGCGATCAGCTGCACGGGGCTTGCTGATGATGAGACAGAAACCCCCGATGACTACCGAGAGCGCCTGGAAAAGCTCGCCAAACGCGGCCTTCCCATGATCTGCGCCAATCCGGATATCGTGGTGGAACGGGGCGACAAGCTGGTCTGGTGTGCCGGGGCGCTGGCCCGGCTTTATGAGGATCTGGGCGGCGAAGTCGCCATTTTGGGCAAGCCGCACGCGCCAATTTATGAAGCGGCCCTTGCCCGTCTTGGCGAACATGCCGGCCACGCCATTGCCAAGCAGGATGTCCTGGCAATCGGCGACGGGCTACCAACCGATATCCGGGGGGCGGTTTCCCAGGATATCGATGTTCTTTTCATCACCGCGGGCATTCATGCCTCCGATTTCGGCCCGTCGGAAGCGCCGGAAGAACAGCTCATCCGCAAGCGCCTGGTCGAAGAGGGCCTGCGCGCCCGCGCCGCCCTGCCCCGGCTTTGGTGGTAGCTCTCTTAATTGAATGAGCTGCGGCATACAATTGGCCAAACCTGACCGGCAGCCTTCAGCTTTTAATCGACGCTGTGTTAAGCAGGCGGAAGTCGTCCTTCACCGGCAAAACACCCGCACATTGAAGTAATCAAAGCCGAAACCGGTTTGTGAAGGAAGCACTTTTTGTTTTCAAAAAAGGTGCCGTGGGTATCCTGTGCGTGATTGCTTTGGCTGACCGCTCTTTGACGAAATTGATTCCGCTGAGAATGAGCGCCATAGACGTGATGCCCACTTGGGTTGACGTCGTTGGAGCTCGTCAAGCAGGATGGAACCGTCCACATAATTAGTTCAGGGTACCTCAAAAAACGCGGGGCCTTCATGACTGCAATACTGAAGTTTGCATCAGGACTTGTGTTCCTGTTCTTTTTTAGCGCCGTTCACGCTAGCGAACCATGGACTGTCAAGAGCGTCCCGGATCAAGCGGGCCTTTATCCGGGCGAGGAGATGCTTCTAACCAATGGGATCGAGACCTTGAATTATTTCAAGGCTGGAGATCCGGAAAAACCCCTGGTTATCTTCGTACCAGGCGGTTTTCACCTGGCGAGAGTTGCGTACGGATATCCGGGTGGGAACGAGCGGGACTTTTTGGCTCACTGGCTTGGCGAGCGAGGATATTCCTTCCTCGGATCTTCCTATCCAACAGGCAACAAGGTCTATTCAAAGGCCTATCCTGCCTTTTCTATCCGGGATTGGGGCAAACAGGTTGCGGCGGTTGCCAAACACTATATCGACCAGCATAAGTTATCAGGAAAGGTAATTGTTCTGGGCTGGAGTGCCGGTGGCCAGATTGCGCAATCGGTCTACGAGGCGTCGCAAGCCGCAGGTCTTGATATGAGCCTTTATGTCTCGATTGCCTCCACGCCGCCAATCCCTCTTCTCCTGGCGGCGCCAGGTGCGATTTCGAAGGCCTCAAACGGATTGTCGAGAGCGCCGCAATTCTATGACTTGTTTAAGAAATATGTGGTCGCGCAGGATCAATTGAACGGTCATGAAATCATGCCCTGGCCAACGTTCGAAGCGGATGTTTTGGGCGATATTCCAGTGGCACTCAACGCAATCATGATCGCCTCGCGCTATGAGAACGGTGAGTTTGTCGAAGACCTTAATTGGTCATTGGCCGATACGGGCGGTTTGAAGGTCACGGATTTCCCATTTGTAGTCACGATTTCCGGCAACAAGGTGCTGGACAACGATCATGCTTTGACCGACCGCGGCAACTGGGGGCTCTATCAGGTTCAACATCTTTATCGAAACCTGGTTTTACCTGTGCTTTCCAAATCCGAAGACATTAGTCCCGCAGCATGGCAAAGCCTTATGGATCGCATATCTTATGCCACGTCAGGAGCCCTAAACGCACGGGTCCCCGGGAACCATTTTTTCTGGTACGGCGAAGTCGGTGCGCGCGAGACTGTCCAGCAAATGGATATACTCATCCTACGGGCAAACAACCTTCGAAGCGATATTCGGGAATCACTCAGCAGCGTCTCGAAAGACTAGGCAAATTCTTGGTCGCGGGCGCATCTCACAACACACGGTCAGGAAACCGGTTACGCTGGCGGGCCTCTCAGGCGTTCACGGGCCGTCTAAGCACCGCATGACACAGAAACATGAGCCTTTCGACGGTTTTTGTTGAAAGACATCTTTCGTTCACATGCCGATCCCGATTTGAGTGCAAAGTGAAAGGCCTTGGCGGTTTCTTTCACAAACAACCGGTTTGCAAGGCTGCAAATCCAAGTATGCTATCAGTGAAAGTCGTGAAAGTGACGCAGGTGTATTTGTCAGTAAGATCTTGGATGACCTGAATCGGGAGATGAATATGACATCAAAGCGGGCCGCATGGCGCGTCGTGGCGGCGGTGGCTGCCGTATTCATGGCAACACCGGCCGTGGCCGCGACATGCATCACCAGCAAGGGGCAGTTCAACGCCTATAAACAGCAGCTGGCGCAGCAGGCGGCCTCCTATGGCGTGGGGCAGCGCGGCATGCAGGCGCTGCAGCAAGCGCGGCTCTCCGGCATTACCTGGCGGTTTGAATCCAACCCGGCCTCCCAGTCCAGCATGCGCTACCGCAGTCCCGAACAGTTCTTGAAGAGCCGGTTTTCGAGTGTCAATTCCTTTGTCTCCAGCGCTAAACGCCGGCTTCAGCAAAACGCCAGGCTGTTCCAAGCAATCGAACAGCGCTATGGCGTGCCGGGCTCCCTTCTGGTAGCGATCTGGGGCTATGAGACGAGCTGGGGCGGCTATACAGGCGATACCCCGATCGTGAACGGCGCCGTGACCCTTGCGTCCTACTGCCGCCGCCATCCGCGCTTTGAAGATGACGCGATTGCAGCGCTGCAGCTTGTCGACCGGGGCCTGATCACCAGCAACAGCCGGGGCGGCCCCTCCGGCGAACTGGGACACATGCAGTTTCTTGCGGGCAACTGGGTCCGGTTTGCCCAGGATGGCAATGGCGATGGCCGCGCGGATCCCAATAATGCAGCCGACGCGCTGGCAACGGCTGCCAACATGCTGCGCCAGAATGGCTGGCGCGGCGGACGGCCCTTCGCGGACGGGTCCGCCAATTTCCGGGTCTTGTCGTCCTGGAATGACAGCGGCAACTATCAGCGCGCCATTGCCTATGCCGCCGGTCTGATTGATCAATAGGCGGCGCGGCGGCGAAGCCGGGTCACCAAGCCAAAACAGAAATGGCCGCCTGACAAGGCAGCCATTTTTGTTGCCAAATTGTTCGGATGGTTAGTCGAATAACTTGTCGATGTCGGCCTGTCCGCCACCCATCATCGCATCGATATCATCTTGCGATACACCTTCGCCGGCCATTTGCGGTCCATGCAGGATCAGTTCGCGGGCCCGCTTTTCCTTCTCGCTCTCCTCCAGGACAGCGTCCAGATCTTCGGGAATGCGCAACCGTTCGATGAAAGACGCCACACGCTCATCAATGAAGCGCAAGGTCTCAACAACCTTTGAAATCCGCTGGCCGGTAATGTCCTGGAACGTGCAGGCCTCAAAAATGCCGATCATCTTGTTGGAGACCAGCTCCTGATAGGCTTCCGGGTCGCTTGTGTCAGCGCCCATGATCTCCTCGGCCGCTTCCATGATCGTGTTGGTGGCATCTTCCGTTGCCTCGACGATTGCATCGAGCTCCCGGCCGGCATCCGGAATCTTGTGCCCCGTCATGTCGTTGGCGCGGAGATTGGAAATCTCATCTTTCATGCGCGTGATTTCCCGCGCAATCATGGTCAGTTCTTCCGTCACAGCCGGCTGAACCGTGGACAGGAAGTCGAACATCGACCCCGACATGACCTCAGCGAGATGCATGACGTCGGTCAGGGAGACTTCGCCATCCTTGCTTTTGTTCTCTTCGAGAAAATCGATGACCCGAGCGACATTTTCTTGTTTCATATGGGCCATCAGATCTAGCCTTTCCATGCGTTCCGCATCCTCCGAAGGGCGGAACACCACAAGCATTCCGCTAAAACTCTCCGGACAGCCCCGCGCGCGCCCGGCTGCCTGCCTTGCCCGCCAAAAACGCTTCGGTTCGTCCTACCGGTGCCGGCGGAAGCGCTCAAAATGTGCCCCCGCCTGGTACGCGTTCTTAATCGGAGAAGACGGCTTCGATCTTGCCTTTCAACGTCTGGGCGTTGAACGGCTTCACGATGTAGTTGTTCACCCCGGCCTTCTTGGCCGCGATCACGTTTTCAGTCTTGGATTCTGCCGTCACCATGATGAATGGTGTCTTGCTCAGGGAGCCGTCCGCACGAACCTGCTTCAGCAGCTCGTAGCCGGTCATCGGTTCCATGTTCCAGTCGGAAATCACAAGGCCGTAGCGGCGCTGCTTCATTTTTTCCAAAGCTTCGGTGCCGTCCGCAGCATCGTCAATATCTTCGAAACCGAGCTGTTTCAGCAGATTGCGAATGATGCGAATCATCGTCTTGTAGTCATCGACCACGAGGACCGGCATCTGAAGATCAAGGGCCATTGTCTACTCCATACTGTCAATTTGCGCGGCCCCTGGCCGTGGGCCGTTGGAACGCGTTATGACTTTGAAGGAGAGCGACACATAACTTGTGTCCTCACCTCCCCACACTCAAACCACTTTACCGTCAGGCCCTGAAAAGACCGTTAATTTCAGACGCTTTTTTCTTGGTCCAAAGCCCAATTGCCTGAAGAGCGCGGGCCGCCTAGCGTCTGCGCTGCTTTTGCAGCACCGGACGGGGTAGAAATTTCAATGCTTGAGTTACAGACACTTTATTTCGAAGATCTTAAAGTCGGGATGAGCGAAGTCTTGACGAAACATGTCAGCTCTTCGGATGTCGTAGGTTTTGCGGAAGTCTCCGGAGATCGCAATCCGATCCACTTGTCCGAACACTTCGCAGCCCGCACGCCGTTCAAGACGCGAATCGCCCACGGCCTCTACACGGCCAGCCTCATTTCGGCAGTCCTGGGGACCCGCCTTCCCGGCCCTGGCGCGATTTATCTCTCGCAGACGCTGAATTTCAAGGCACCGGTCAAGATTGGCGATGATGTCATCGTAAGGGTTACCGTGGAGGAACTCATGGAACGCGGGAAACGCGCCCGTCTGTCCTGTGCCTGCGAAGTGGACGGCACAATCGTTCTGGACGGTGAAGCCCTGGTCAAGGTCCCGGGCCGGGCTGATGGGCCGCCCACCGAACGGCTTTGAGTGAACCGGCCCTGTTGAAGCCGGGCACGGTGCGGCACAAACGCATCCTTGACCTTTTCAGCGCATGACGGCAGGGTCCACGCCAATTGGACGGCCCCCCCGTGTGGTCCGCCCCCTTTTTTGTGTGTCCTGCTGCCGGGTGATCATTCCCGCCCGGCGTCTTGCGCAAAGGTTCCATTATATGCTCCCGGCTGATTCGACTGATTTTCTGATCGCAGAAACACTCGAAACATTTCCAAGTTCCCTCAAAGGCGGTGTTGTTGCCATCGGCAATTTCGATGGTGTCCATCGCGGCCATCGCGCCGTTCTGGATGCTGCCTTGGGGCTGGGCCACGGAACGCATCACCCGGTTTTTGCCATGACGTTTGAGCCGCATCCGCGCACTGTTTTTAATCCATCCCGCCCGGTGTTCCGTCTGACGCCGCCGGTTCAAAAGACTGACATGCTGAAAGCGTGCGGGCTGGACGGCGCGCTGGTGCTGCCGTTCAACAAGGATTTCGCCGGCATGGAAGCGGACGCTTTCGTGCAAGACATTCTCATCGGGACGCTCGGCATTTCCCATGCAGTCACCGGATATGATTTTCATTTTGGCCGCGCCCGGCAAGGCACCCCGGATTATTTGCGGGCGGCCGGTGCCAGCAACGGTTTCGGGGTGACCATCGTCCAGCGCGCGGAAGACGAAGGCGCGGAGGTCATTTCCTCCACCCGTATCCGGGACAGCCTCGGCGCAGGTGATATTGCGCAGGCGAATGCGCTTTTGGGCTACCGTTGGTTTTTTGATGCCAAGGTCCAGCATGGTGACAAGAGAGGCCGGGATCTCGGATACCCGACAGCCAACCTTCCCATGGCCCCGGACAGCCCGCTGCTTCACGGGATATATGCGGTCAAGGTGAAGACTGAGGACGGCTGGCATGACGGTGTTGCAAGCTATGGACGCCGCCCGACGTTTGACAACGGGGCTGTTCTGTTTGAAGTGCACCTCTTCGATTATTCCGGCGACCTTTACGGTCAGACGTTGCGGGTGCACCTGATTTCCTATCTCAGGGGCGAAGCAAAATTCGAAAGTGCCGAGGCCCTCGTGGCGCAGATGGATCTGGACAGCGCGGAAGCGAAAGCCGCGATCGCATCCATCACTCCCCTGTCCGGACTTGATCTGAAGCTTTTGGAACTGGACCGGTGAGCAGCGCTCCGCGCAAGGAGTTTGCCGCCGAGGAACCCATGCTGGCCATAGCCTTGATGAGCAGCGCGATGCTGATCGTGCCAGTGATGGATATCATCGCAAAATATCTGTCAGCGTATTTGCCGCCGCCTCAAATCACATTCGGCCGGTTTTTCTTCCAATTTCTGATCTGCCTGGTCCTAGCAGTTGGAACCGGGCGCCTCCTGAAGATGCGCGGACATCAGCCACTGCTCAATTACGCGCGCGGCCTGCTTTTGGCCACCGCGTCGCTCAGCTTTTTCATTGCGGTCAAATACATGTCGGTCGCGACGGCGATTTCCATCTTTTTTGTCGAACCGATGATCCTGACGATCATGGCCGCGGTGATCCTGAAGGAACCGGTAGGAGTGCGCCGGATCAGCGCGATTGTTGTCGGGCTGGCAGGGGCATTGATCATCCTGCGTCCGAACCTTGCCGAGCTGGGCCTTGTCAGCCTGTTGCCCGTGTTCACGGCCTTTGTCTTCGCCTGCTACCTGATCATCAACCGGATCGTGCCGGCCCAGGACGATCTGCTGACGATCCAGTTCAGCGCGGGTCTTGCCGGCACTGTCTATCTGGGTACGGGGCTTTTGATCGGCACTCTTGCCGGATTTGGCGAAGCAGCGTTCGTCATGCCGACGCTTTCTCAAACCGGATTGCTTTTGATCATCGGTGCAATTTCGTTCCTGGCGCACGGCCTGGTGGTGGCCGCATTCCAGCGCGGCAGTGCAAGTCTACTGGCTCCGCTTCAATATCTTGAAATCGTGAGCGCCACGCTGTTTGGGTATCTGGTGTTTGCCGACTTTCCGGATGCGATGACCTGGCTCGGAATCGCGCTTATCATCGGTAGCGGACTTTACATCACCCACCGGGAACGCCTGCGTAGGCAGGAGATTTGACGGATGCACCGCCCAAACCGCGGCGCATGCCCATCCAGACCATCAGCGCCGGCAGAAGCGGAGCAATAGGAACGCCCGACAGGATCGCGATCGAGGCGGTGGATGCGGCAAGTCCGATGACGATGGCCAATCCGGCCTTTTCATAGTCCAAGAACCCTTTGGCCGTTCCGGTCACGATCAGAAAGGCGCAAGGGACAACCAGAACCAGGACGTCGTAAGAATGGGCATAAGGCGTGGAGAGCAATGTGCCCGCTGCCAAGACGGCGGTCCGCGCGAAGGTGTCGGCGGACCTGGACCAGACGAGCCAGACGCAGACAAGCATCGCAATGCCCGTTAAGGCCTGCACCCCCATGGCGGCGGAATGGCCGACACCGAGTTGCCGGACACTGCTATAAACCGAAACCATCTTGGCCCAGTCTATATTGCCAGCATTCATGATATCCGTTGCCAGCGGCGCCTGGGTCCAGAACAAGACCCAGACATTGCTGCCCAGCACCAGTACACTCAGCCCGGCCAGCACGAGCGCGGTCGCCGAAGCGCCTGCAAATGCCCGCCAGTTCCAGCATGCGATCAGTGCAAAGGGCGCCAGAATTCCGAGTTGCGGCTTGATCGTCAAAAGCCCAAGCGCGATCCCCGCCCACCAGTATTTGCCTCGATCAATTCCAAGGGCAAAAAGCCCGAACAGCGCTGCCGTTAGGGCTGCATTCTGGCCATGAAACACATTGTTGAAGCTTGCCGGAATAAGGATGAGGCAAATGGCCCAAACCCAGTTTCCGGTTATCAGGCGGCACACAAAGGCCAGAAAAACGGTTGTCGTTGCAGCAAATACCACGAAGGCGGCCTTGTAAGGCAACAGCGCAAACGGCATCAGCATCATCTGGAAGGGCGGCGGATAAAAGAAGGTCAGGAAATCCTCAGTCCCGGACATTGTCCGTTGCATCTCCAGAAACACGAAAGTGTCGTAGACAACGCCCGGAGTGCCGTTCAGGGCTTGCTGGCCCGCCAGCCAGTAAGCCAGGTAATCCATGATCAGGAGGCCGGTCGGCGACGTTTGTGCGTTCGGCAACAGCAGCAGATAAGCAAGGCCAAGCACCATGCCGATGGCCGAGAAGACGCAAGCAATGCGGATCCGGTCCCAGGTCAGCCATTCGGCCCTGCGAACGGCACGGTCCCACAGACCGGAACGGCCGTGCGATGGCTCAATTTGTCCCGTTTCCTGAATGTCGGTGTTCAAGCAATCCCCCGTCCGCTTTGCATGAACCCTTGCCCGTTAGTCGTCACTATTTGGTTACCCAACCGCAAGTTCCCGCTCTTTTAGGCGGCCAGACCCGGCAATTCGGGAGAATTCAAGGGAAGTGCTTTATTCACGCGAAAAGTGCTGCTATGTCCCTGCCATGCGAAACTGGATCTCAATATCCATCCGCCCGGCAGTCATTGCTGTGACGCGAATTAGTTGCCCGGCCCTCGGCTGACGCAAAATGTGCGGCGCCAGGGACCGGGATATCACTCGTTTTTACCGCCGCCTGAAAACCGGGCAGCGGCCTTTTCTGACAATTTGACAGCGGGACCGCCCGCACGACCGGATCGACCAGAACGATGACCGAGACAACCAAACGCGACTATTCCGAAACGCTCAACCTGCCGCAAACAGATTTTCCAATGCGCGCCGGGCTCCCAAAGAAAGAGCCGGAAATCCTGGCACGCTGGGAAAAGCTCGATATCTACAAAAAGCTTCGTGCGCAGAGCGTGGGGCGGGACAAATTCACCCTTCACGACGGCCCCCCTTACGCCAATGGCAACATCCATATCGGCCACGCGCTCAACAAGACGCTGAAGGACATCGTGACACGCTCCATGCAGATGTCAGGGTTCGACAGCAACTACGTTCCGGGCTGGGATTGTCACGGCCTGCCGATCGAATGGAAGATCGAGGAACAGTACCGGGCCAAGGGCAAGAACAAGGACGAAGTTCCGGTCAACGAATTCCGGAAGGAATGCCGGGATTTCGCTGAGCACTGGATCGATGTTCAGCGCAAGGAATTCAAACGCCTCGGCATTGAGGGCGATTGGGACAATCCTTACCTGACCATGCGCTTTGAGAGCGAGGCGATCATTGCCAAGGAACTCATGAAGTTTGCAATGAGCGGCCAGCTTTACCGCGGCTCCAAACCCGTCATGTGGTCTGTTGTCGAAAAGACAGCCCTTGCGGAAGCGGAAATCGAATATCACGACTATCAGTCCGACCAGATCTGGGTCCGGTTCCCTGTTGTTGAGGCCGGAAGCACCGATGAGGCTGCCGCAGAACAGCTTCTGGACGCGTCTGTCGTCATTTGGACCACGACCCCCTGGACAATCCCGGGCAACCGGGCTGTTTGCTTCTCGTCACGGATCTCCTATGGCCTTTACGAGGTGACTCAGGAAGGCCTACCGGATGACAACTGGGTTCAAAAGGGTGACCTTCTGATCCTCGCCGAGGCTCTTGCAGGCGATGTTTTCAAGAATGCCCGCATCGAGGACTTCAGGCTGGTCCGCGCTGTTTCTGCCGATGAACTCGGCGCCATCACCTTGGCGCACCCCTACCGGGACATGGATCTGGGCGGTTACCAGTTCGACGTTCCGCTTCTGGACGGTGATCACGTGACCGACGACGCCGGCACGGGTTTTGTTCATACCGCGCCCGGGCACGGTGCCGATGACTTTGAGATCTGGATGGCGAGCGCCAAGGATCTGGAACAGCGCGGTATCGACACTGCCATCCCGTTCACCGTGGCAGATGACGGATACTATACCAAGGACGCGCCGGGCCTTGAGGGCAACCAGGTCATCACCCATAAGGGTGAAAAGGGCAAGGCGAACAAGGCAAACATCGAATATCTCAAGGAAGCTGGCGCGCTGATCGGCCTGGGTCGGATGAAACACCAGTATCCGCACTCCTGGCGGTCGAAAAAGCCGATCATCTTCCGCAACACGCCGCAGTGGTTCGTCTATATGGACCGGAATATCGGCGGGGAAGGCGATACCCTGCGGACCCGCGCGCTCAACGCCATCGACGAGACCCGCTTTGTGCCGGGAGCCGGGCAAAACCGTCTGCGCTCCATGATCGAAAACCGCCCGGATTGGGTTCTGTCGCGCCAGCGGGCCTGGGGCGTGCCGATCACGGTGTTCATTCACAAGGACACGTCCGCGGTTCTGAAGGACGAGACGGTCAACGCGCGCATCTATGAGGCGTTTGTTGCCGAAGGCGCCGATGCCTGGTTCGCCGAAGGTGCCAAAGAACGGTTCCTTGGCAACGACTACGACGCCGGCGATTGGCACATGGTGATGGACATCCTTGATGTCTGGTTCGATTCCGGCTCGACCCACGCATTCGTTTTGGACGAACGTGCTGACCTTTCCCCGAAGCGCAAGGCGGATGGCGGCAAGGACTATGTTCTTTATCTTGAAGGTTCGGACCAGCATCGCGGCTGGTTCCACTCCTCGCTTCTGGAAAGCTGCGGCACGCGGGGCCATGCCCCTTATGATGCGGTCCTGACCCACGGCTTCACCATGGCCGAGGACGGACGCAAAATGTCCAAGTCCCTCGGCAACCAGATGTTCCCACAGGACATCATCAAGCAATACGGAGCGGATATCCTGCGGCTGTGGGTGGCTTCCTGCGATTATTGGGAAGACCAGCGGCTCGGCAATGAAATCATCAAGACGTCGGTCGACAGCTACCGCAAACTGCGCAACACCCTGCGCTGGATGCTCGGATCGCTCGCGCATGCCAAAGGCGAGGAGGTCGCCTTTGCCGACATGCCGGAACTGGAACGTCTGATGCTGCACCGGCTTGCCGAACTGGATGAGATGGTCCGCAAGGGCTATTGGGAATTCGACTACA
Source organism: Roseibium denhamense (assembly GCF_009711415.1). Taxonomy (GTDB): domain Bacteria; phylum Pseudomonadota; class Alphaproteobacteria; order Rhizobiales; family Stappiaceae; genus Roseibium; species Roseibium denhamense. The sequence goes on along the minus strand of NZ_SMLZ01000115.1, from coordinate 161,714 downwards.
AGAAGATCTTCCATCAGCTCTTCACCTTCATGACGGTCGAGCTGTCTGCGTTCTACTTCGACATCCGTAAGGATGCGCTCTACTGCGATGCCCCTTCTTCCACTCGCCGGAAAGCCTCGCTTTTCGTGATCGGCAAGATATTCGACTGCCTGACCACGTGGCTGGCCCCAATGCTGCCGTTCACGATGGACGAAACCTGGACAGCGCGGTACGGCGAAGACGGGTCGGTGCATCTTCAGCAATTCCCGGAAGTTCCGTCCGAATGGCGTGATGACCAGCTTTCGGCCAAATGGACAAAGATCAAGACGGTCCGCCGTGTCGTGACTGGCGCGCTGGAGATCGAGCGCCGCGAAAAACGGATCGGCTCCTCGCTGGAGGCTCATCCGGTTGTCCACGTGACCGATCCGGATCTGATGGCAGCCCTGGAAGGCCGGGACATGGCCGATATTGCGATCACGAGCCAGCTGACCCTGACGTCAGACCCTGCCCCGGAAGGTGCCTTCACCCTGGACGACACCAAGGGCGTCGCAGTGGTTCCCGCGCTTGCGGAAGGCACAAAATGTGCAAGATCCTGGAAAATCCTGCCGGAAGTCGGAACCGATCCGGATTATCCGGATGTGAGCCTGCGCGATGCCGAGGCGTTGCGTGAATGGGATGCGGCCCGCGCCGCCTGATCGATGCACGAAACAGAAACGTCCCAACAATTGTTCAAGCGGCCCTTCTTATGGGGCCGCTTCAGCCGTTTTGTACTGATTATCGCCTTGATCGGGGTGGTGCTCGATCAGGCGGCCAAAGTCTGGCTTGTTCATGTATTCGATTTGCGGCTCAACGGCCCTGTCGAACTCCTGCCGGTGCTCGACTTAGTTCTCGTGTGGAACTACGGGATTTCCTATGGGCTGTTCCAGCAAGACAGCGATCTTGGCCGCTGGTTGCTAGCGGGCTTCACAGTGGCCGCCACAATCGCGCTCTGGATCTGGTCGACCCGCGCAACTTCCCGCATTCTCGCCCTGGCGCTGGCGCTGGTGATCGGGGGGGCAATCGGCAACGGGATCGATCGGATTGTCTACGGCGCGGTGGTTGATTTTGTCCATTTCCACGTGGGAACGTTTTCCTGGTACGTCTTCAACTTGGCGGATGTGTGGATCGTTGCAGGAGTGATTGGTCTCCTGTATGACAGCTTCACGGAAGGTCCTAATTCAGCCGCAAAGTAGCTGTTAATAGGCCAAAGTCAGAAATTCTGCCGGAAACCAGCGTAACCGGCGTCAAGAACTTAAGGACATTGCAGTGGCGCAGCCAATCAGAAAATGGGCAACACGAGCACTTGCAATCGCCGGAATCGCGGCTCTCGCGTCCTGCCAAGCGGCTGACGGAACTTATGTCGCACCAGACACCGCCCTGGTGAACAATCTGATGTCCGGCCTTGGAGCTGTCGACCCGAACGCGAAGCCGATCGAATACAAGCCGCGGGCGCCTCTTGCGATGCCGGCCGAAAAGTCGAACCTGCCCGAGCCGGAAACCAACGTTGCTGGAGCGAATTCGGAAGACTGGCCTGAGCAGAACGACAATTCAGAGTTCCGCCAGCTTCAAGCGATCTATGCCGAACAGCCAAGGGGCGTAAACCCGGCATCGGACCGGGCAGCTACCATGGCTCTGACACCAGATCAGGTTCGTGGGTTCAGAATTACTGGTGTCACTGGTCAAACCAAGCGTGACCCGGTCGCAGAAAAACGCGCTGAAGAGATCAACGAAGGGTCTCCGCTGACACGCGAAGAGTTGCAGGTGGGATCCAACCGGCTCAAAGAACTTCAAGACCAGCAGGCCGAGCTGGCCGAAACCAATCAGCTGACGAGAAAGTATCTGACCGAGCCGCCGACAGCGTATAGCACACCTTCAGACAAGGCGCCGATGCCGGATATAGGTGATGTTTCTGCTGTGAAGAGCAGAGCAAACAAAACCGGGCTCGTGAACGGGCGCCCCGTCGACGAACGGTGCAGACAAGGCGATGACCAGTTCTGCTATTAATCCTCACGACCGAATGTGAGCGTCATAAAGATAACTAATTTGTAATGAGACCTCCGGGCACCTGCTCCCTATATGGGACCAAGTGTCCGGAGTTTTTCTTTTCAGGAGCCGGTTTTGATCAAGACATCACGTGCACCGCGTCCGTTGCCGTTTTCGGGTTCTATAAGCACATTGCGCCGGTTGCGGCGCATAATGCTTGCACTTCCCGTAACACTCGCCATTGCAGCCTCCACAGGTCTAACGGGCACCGCAAACGCCTCTGAACCACTGCAAGATGACCTGATCATTGCGCAAAATCTCAATCACTTTACCTTGGACAATGGTCTGGAAGTTGTTGTGATCCCCGATCGGCGGGCCCCCGTCGTGACCCACATGATCTGGTACAAGGCCGGATCAGCGGACGAACCGGAAGGCCAGTCCGGCGTCGCGCATTTTCTTGAACACCTGATGTTCAAGGGAACGGCATCTCACCCGGACGGCGCCTTTTCACATATGATCGCAGAGCGCGGCGGGCGCGAGAATGCCTTCACCAGTTTCGATTACACAGCCTATTTCCAACGGGTCGCCAAGGAACATCTCCCCTTAATGATGGAGCTTGAGGCCGACCGCATGGAAAACCTTGTTCTGAGCGACGAGGTTGTGACGCCGGAACGCGATGTGGTTCTTGAAGAGCGCAGGCTCCGGGTCGACAGCGAACCCGGCTCGCGGCTGCGCGAAGCCGTCAATGCCGTGACTTTCGTCAATCACCCCTACGGATCACCGATTATCGGCTGGCAGCACGAAATCGAGGCACTGGACAAAGAGGCTGCCATTGCCTTTTACGACCGGTTCTACACCCCAAACAACGCTGTTCTGGTTGTTGCGGGCGATGTTGACGTTGCAGATGTCCGAGCGCTTGCCGAGGCAACCTACGGGAAAGTGCAACGGCGGGCCGAACCGGGAGAGCGCGTTAGATCGGCTGAGCCACCGTTGTCCGGGGAACGCAGGGTGAGCGTCATTGATCCACTTGTCCGGCAGGAATCGGTTTCTCAGACATGGATTGTCCCGAGCCAGACCACTGGCACGGGCCGGGAACCTGAAGCGCTGGATGTCTTGTCCTACATTCTCGGGAACGGTCCGAACAGCCGCCTGCGCAAGGCTTTGGTCCTTGATGCAGAGGCCGCCATCAGCGCCGGCGCCTATTATCAAAGCGGAGCACTTGATGACGGCCGGTTCGGCGTTTACGCATCGCCGCGCCCCGGCTTCACGCTCGATGATATGGAAACCCTCATTGCCGCCGAGCTGGAAAAACTGCTCGACGAAGGTGTCAGCGATGAGGAAGTGCAGCGCGCAAAATACAGCATGATCGCAAGCGCCATTTACGCGCAGGATAGCCAAACGGGATTGGCCCGGCTGTTCGGGTCCGCCTTGACGACCGGACAGACTGTCGAAGACGTCCAGACCTGGCCGGCCCAGATCGATGCTGTCACCCGTCAGGATGTTCTGGAGGCGGCGCGCGCCTACCTGACGGCAGATCCAGTGGTTGGCACACTGCGCATGCCCGCTGCTGAAGAACCTGAAGCTGCCGCCAACACCCAAGCCACGCCACAAGACAAGTCCTGATCATGCTGCGTTCGAACAAGTTCATTAAATCCATCTGTGCTGCTGCAATTGCCGCAGTTGTGTCTCATGCCGCAATCAGTCCGGCACATGCCGTTGAAGTCCAGCGGGTGATCAGTCCGGACGGGATCGAGGCCTGGCTTGTGGAAGACCACACCGTGCCAATCATTGCCGTCAATTTTGCATTTGAAGGCGGGGCGGCACAGGATCCTGAAGGCAAGGCCGGGCTGACCCGTTTGCTTGCGGCGACGATGGACGAAGGCGCAGGAGATCTCGATTCCGAAGCTTTCCAAAGCCGTCTGGAAGACCTCGCCGTCAGCATCTCCTTCAACACCAATAAGGACCGTTTCTTCGGCAGCATGAGAACATTGACCCCAACGCTTGACGAAGCGAGCGGGCTGCTGGCGCTTGCCCTCACCGATCCGCGGTTTGACGCGGCGCCGGTCGAGCGCATGAAAACCAGCCTGATCACAAGCGCCAAACGCAATGAAACAGATCCGAACGGCATTGCCGGGCGGGCGCTGTCTGATGCCATGTTTGCCGGCCATGTCTATAACCGTCCCACAGGCGGAACGCCTGAGAGCCTTGCGGACCTTAGCGCCGAAGACTTGCGCGCCCAGCACGCGAAGATCATATCACGGTCCAGTGTGACCATCGGAGTGGTTGGCGCAATCACGGCCGATCAGTTGTCGGCGATGCTTGATGAGGTGTTCTCTCCTCTCCCCGAGACGTCGGACCTCCAGCCCGTTGAGGACTTTGTCCCGAGCACCGGTGCGAGCATTTCAAAGGAGCTCGATATCCCCCAGACAACCGTTCTGGTCGGGCTGCCGGGTCTGAAACGGGATGATCCCGACTACCAGGCCGCCTTCGTGATGAACCATATCCTAGGTGGCGGGACCTTTACCTCCTGGATGTTTCGGGAGGTGCGCGAAAAACGCGGGCTGTCCTACGGGGCAAGCACATATCTCTCGCCCTATCAGCATACAGGATTGTTGATCGGTTCCGCGGCAACCCGTGCCGACCGTGCAGACGAAACGGTCACCGTGATGCTTGAACAGCTGACGCGGATGGCAACCGACGGTCCGAGCGAAGACGAGCTGCAAGCGGCCAAGCAGTTTCTGACCGGTTCCTACCCGCTGCGGTTCGACAGCTCCGGCAAGATTGCCCGCCAGCTTGTCGCGCTTCAAACGACCGGACTTGGGATCGACTATTTTGACCGCCGCAATGCCGAAATCGAGGCGGTCACACTGGAAGATGTTCAAAGGGTGGCCCGCAGGCTCCTGCAGGATGTCGAGCCGACCGTGATCCGTGTCGGACCGGTCCAGGGATAAACCTGCCGCCCTTTTGAGGCCGCCAGGCTGGTTCTTCTGATCACGATAAGCGGGTTTGTTAACACGCGGCGGATTTACGGGCGCCGGGAGCTGGCGTGCCCTGAAGCACCTCGGCGCGCACCGGGCGCGGCGGAGAGAACAGGTTTCCTTGGGCCAGCTTGACGTCATAGTCGAGGAGCTCAAGCACCTGTGATTCCGTCTCCACGTGGTCGGGGATCAGCTCCATCCCGTAGCGGTGCAACAGATCGCCAAAGTCCGACGGATGAATGTGGCCATGATCGGCCTCACGCCGCCCGATGAGGTAGTCGGCGTGGAGCTTCGCATATTTGAAGCCACGCCCCGCGAGTGCCTTGAAGTCCATTTTCATGTCTTCGATCTGGTCAACCGAGAAGCGGAAGCCGAGCTCATAAAGAGCACTCAGGCTCTCGAACTCCATCGCCCCCATCTCGGCAACGTCAGCCTGAGTGAATTCGAACACCAGCACATCAGCGTAGTTCTGATTGGCTTTCACGAATTCCAGGAAGCCGGGAAAGAACGTGTCGTCGACCAGGGACAGAGATGCGATATTGCAGAAAAGCACCGCATTACGATTGCGGGATGTCAGACGCTTGATGACCTGGACTGACCGGAACAGAAGCAGGTTATCGATCCGGGCGATTTGTCCCGAGCGGATTGCCTCCGGCAAAAAAGCCGACGCACTCACGGTCTCGCCATTTGAGCCGCGCAGCTTCGTGAACGCTTCATAATACTTCACCTGGCGCTGCGGCAGGGTAACGATCGGCTGCAAATGCAGTTCAACCCGGTTGGCGTTGAGCGCGGACCCGATCAGCTCCTGCATCGCCATATTTGGCTGCGGGGTTGAAGGCGCCTGAGCAGGGCGGCGATCTGAACGGGCATCACCCGCGCTCAAGCGCCCATCGTCATAAGAAGGTTGCTCGCTGCGCAAAGGGACGGTATTTGACGGCTGTTCAGCCGGAGCTGGCGGGCGCTGGGTGTGAACACCATAACGGCGGTCAAGTTCTTCCATATCTCTATGGGTGGGCGCAATTCCCTCGCCGTACCGGTGCGGCTGCTCCGCAGCAGGGTGGTGTTGCTGATCATATCCGTGCGGTGCGTGATACGGATCTTGCAGAGGCTGCGGTGCGGGCGGATGGCCTTGCCCGTAATGCGGCAACCCTTGCCGCTGCGGCGGCGGGGCTAGGGCCTGCTGATCTTCAACCTTGGTCTCCAGGTCGGACATGGCTTCGGCCATCTGCTTGACCAGCGTGCCTAGGACTTCCACTTCCGCAAACAGGGGATCTATTTCGGCACGCGTCCGGCGGGGCATGGAATGCTCCATACCGGTCAACCGGCCTTCCAGATTACCGACATCCTCATCAAGATCCGCCATGCGCTCTTCAAGCCTGTCGACGGCTTCCCCAACCGCACTGCGGTCACGTGCACGGCCGATCAAAAGATGGATCAGAATCATCGTGCACATCAGCGCCAACGAGAGCGAAACTGCCTCGCCAAAAGGACGGCCAAACTGAAAAATCAGCACGATCGCGGAAGAGAGCGCGATCACGGCCATGCAGATTGCGACGAATATGGTCCCTGTGCGGCCCATGGTGTGTGTGAAGTCCGATCCGAATCAATAATGTCCGGTTAATCATGCCTTAAGAGAGGCCATCGTCCGAATCCGCAATATACTTTCCAACGTGGAATCCGTGACTTGTCCCCGACTATACGTCAATCTCGCAAGAGGGTTTGGACAACCTGCATCATGCGTCAAATCACCTTTTGGCACGTCTTGCGGTGGTTTTCCTGGTTTCATCACAATCCGGTGCATGCCCAAACTTGCTGGTTGCACCAAAATGAAACTAAGATACCCTTACGTCATCATGAATGAAAAATAAAAGGTGGTGCAGCGGTACAGGGGGAGGGAAAACAATGCGTGCAGCTGGGCGGAAGGATGATCGCCCCGTAAGAATTGTTTCGACGGTTGAGCAGCCAGCTTCGGACCGCAGCTCTGCCCGTAGACATGCAAGCCCTTCGCACGCGGACGCGCCTGATCCTCCATCTCCCCCTGACCCGGGGCTTGTTTTGAAAGCTCTCGTCAAGACTCTCAAGAGCAACGAATTCCAATCTGCCCCGCAGCTGCAGGCATTTCTCTCCTTTGTTGTTCATGCCGCCCTCGACAAACGCATGGAACAGATCAAGGGTTACACAATTGCCGTCGAAGCGCTTGGGCGAAGCCCTGACTTCAACCCGGTCACCGACCCAATCGTCCGGGTAGAAGCTGCACGCCTGAGACGCCGGCTTGACCGGTACTACGCCGGTACGGGCGTGAATGATCAGGTCCGGATCTACATTCCAAAGGGCAGTTATGCGCCGGTGTTCAACTGGGCCTGTGAAAAAGACCTCGCGCGCAGCCGTCCTGCAAAACCGTTGCGTCTACCGGTCAGTGACCCAGAGCCGGAACAATCCCCGCAGCAAGACTCCCAAGGCAGCAGCGCCTTTGAAACATCGCGCTCCGGTCCGGCAATTCTGGAAACGGCGGCCGATGCAACCGCCCGGTCACATCGTGAAGAGACATCCGCCTTGCCGGCTTCAGATGCTGGTCCCGATGATCTTGGCCAGCGTATTCCCTTGGTTCCCGCGGCCTTCATCGGGGTGACCTGCTTCCTGGCCGGTTACCTTGCTGCTTTGATCTGAGCGGGATTATCCTTGCAAAAAATGCAAATTGCAGTCTGTGACAACTCTTTGTTTACCGTGTTCGGAGAATTATCGGGTTGACGAATCTTTTGATTTCCGAGTGACCCAGACCGAAACGATGGGAGTTGCCCTGCAATGGGGACGAATGAGGGCCAAGCCTTGCCCGTGATAGTAAGAGTACTTGACGCCTCGGCGTCTGAAGCCGCGCGAACCTCAGCCGTTTGCGCAAAAGTGTCCTCCGCTTGCAGCGATCCAATTCTCTACACCGATCCCGCTTCCTGCCTTCAGGATCTGGCCGACAAATCAACCCATATCCTGATCATCGACCTGGAAACGATTGGCGGCGAAGATGGTCTGGAAGCGTATGCGGTGCGGTGCCCGAAGGCGGTCATCATTGCCGTGTCGGCGATGGGGTCCGTCTCCAGGGCGGTCAATGCGATGCGCGCCGGCGCTCACGATTTCCTGACCAAACCGTTCTCGCTCGATGCCCTTGCCGCCAAGATTTCGTTTCAGCTTGATCAGCGCAAACCGTCCCAGCCGGTTGCGGAACCAGCCCCGGAGCCTGTCCGGCCGCCGGTTCCCCAACCGGTTGTCACGGTGATCGATGCTGCGTCTGAGCCGTCAACAGCGCTTGGCCTTGAGCGGATGATCGGCAGTTCCCGGCAGATGCGGGACATTCACGACCAGATCATGCGCATGGCGCCCAGCCAGGCACCCGTCTTCATTACGGGCGAATCTGGAACGGGCAAGGAACTTTGCGCGAATGCGATCCATGACCTGTCAGCCCGGCAGCCGAACCGGTTCGTGACGCTGAACTGTGCCGCAATACCGCGTGACCTGATCGAAAGCGAGATATTCGGATATGTGCGCGGGGCCTTTACAGGCGCTGCGGACAACCGTGCCGGTGCTGCCGAACAGGCGGATGGCGGAACCTTGTTCTTGGACGAGATCGGCGAAATGGACCTGATGCTCCAGTCCAAATTGCTGAGATTCCTGCAGACGGGCACGTTCCAGCGGCTTGGTGACACCCAGTCGAGGAAAGTGGATGCGCGCATCATCTGCGCGACCAACCGCGACCCGCTGGCAGACATTACCGCCGGCCGGTTCCGGGAAGATCTTTACTACCGGCTTCATGTGCTCCCGATCCATTTGCCGCCATTGCGTGAGCGCCGGGAGGACATTCTTCCGTTGGCACAGAAGTTTCTGACCCGCTTCACCGCCGAAGAACGGCGGAACTTCCATGGATTCGATGCGGACGCGGAAGCTGTCATCATGACCTATGCCTGGCCCGGCAATGTTCGTCAGCTGGAAAACACGATCCGCCAGATTGTCGTCATGAATGACGGCGCGGCGGTGACGTTCGACATGCTGCCGATGATCATCCGCGACCAGTCGGCCCGCTCACCCGCGGTCATCGACCTGTCGCGTGAACGTCTGCGCGCAAATGTTGCCCCCAGCCGGCCTTTCGGGTCCATCGAGCCCCTTTGGGCCCAGGAGCGCCGGATCATCGAGGATGCGCTAGACGCCTTTGACGGCAATATTGCCATGGCAGCGGCCGCGCTTGAGATCAGTCCGTCCACCATCTACCGGAAACGCCAATCCTGGACCGCCCGCAGCCTCTAGAGTATCCGTACCCGACTGACCGCCCAAAGCTGATCGAATATAAAGTTATCGAGGATCTTTGGGCGTCTTGGCAGAAGCGTCCAAGTCTGGGGCCCTTGTTGGAGGCCGTCAGCGCCGGGCGCATTTTGCGGCTCCCGCCCGTTGCATCCGGACGTTATGTTTACTGCATCGCACACATTTTCTTGTGAAATCAAACAAGCCGGTCTATATCGGCGCAAACGCTTAAAAAAGACAAGATGATCGGGCGTGTGGGGATAAATGACCAACCGGACTGGCAAATTTTCTTACGGGCGGATGCTTAATTCCGTCCTGATCTCAACTTTCATCGCGGCCGGTACGGCGGCGGCTCAGGCACAAACAGCTTCAGTTGCCGAGCCCGCAGCAGCTTTTTCGAGCGCACGGTCAGCTTATGTGGAGGCCTGGGAGTCTTCCGGACTTGCTTTTGCCAAGGCCCTTCTGACCGAAACAAAAAGCAATGGTTTTGGTCAGTACTCGCCGCGCGCGGATGCAGACTTTGCCGCCGGTGACCCGCTGTATGTTTATGCTGAGCCAGTGGGCTACGCGTTCGCACAGACCGGAACCGGTCAGTCCTATCAGCTGACGGCCAGCTACAAGCTGTTGAACGGGTCTGGTCAGGTGCTTGCCGAACAACAGAATTTTGCCGAGTTTTCGGGTTCCGGCCGATCTCTCCAGCTTCAGCTCTCTGCCGGCCTCAGCTTCGAGTTCAGCGGCCTTCCCGGCGGGGAATACCAGCTTGAGACCATGTTCACCGACACGGTAGGACAACAATCGGCATCCTTCACCTTGCCGTTCACCGTGACAGGCACCAACTAAGCCTCGACGGCCCGGCCGCGTATCTTGCGAACGCGGCCCTATTCCCGTTGCGGCAGGCTCTCCGGTGCGCAACGCTCAGACAGAGCAATTTTTCGGTGCCGATCCCTCCCCTACACCATTGACAACAAGGGCCATGATACATAAATCGTGGGGCGCTGTTAGCACTCGCCTTTGAGGAGTGCTAACTAGTGGCGGGAGGTGCAATGCCTTCCGTGGAAATCAACCTGAAAATCATGTCTCGCGCGCTGCCTATTGCGTGGGGCGCGCTCATGAGAGGAAACAGTCTTATGGCATTTCGTCCACTTCACGACCGTGTCGTAGTACGCCGCGTCGACTCCGAAGAGAAGACCGCTGGTGGCATCATCATCCCGGACACCGCTAAGGAAAAGCCGCAAGAAGGCGAAATCGTTGCAGTTGGTAACGGCGCACGCGACGACAGCGGTAACGTTGTTGCGCTCGACGTCAAAGCTGGCGATCGCGTTCTGTTCGGCAAGTGGTCCGGCACCGAAGTCAAAATCGACGGTGAAGACCTCCTGATCATGAAGGAATCCGACATCATGGGCGTGATCGCTTAATCCAGCGAACCGCTTTTTGATATCAATCGAAAATTCCAGAATAAGTGAGACGACTACATGTCTGCTAAAGAAGTAAAATTCTCGTCTGACGCACGTGAGAAAATGCTCCGTGGCGTCGACACTCTCGCAAACGCCGTTAAGGTAACCCTCGGCCCGAAAGGCCGTAACGTCGTTCTCGACAAAGCCTTTGGCGCACCGCGCATCACCAAAGACGGTGTTTCCGTTGCCAAGGAAATCGAACTGGAAGACAAGTTCGAAAACATGGGCGCCCAGATGGTGCGCGAAGTGGCTTCCAAAACCAACGATATCGCTGGTGACGGCACGACCACTGCAACCGTTCTGGCCCAGGCCATCGTCAAGGAAGGCGCAAAAGCTGTTGCTGCCGGCATGAACCCGATGGACCTGAAGCGCGGTGTTGATCTTGCTGCTGCGGAAGCTGTCAAAGCTCTGGAAGCTGCTTCCAAGCCGATCACGACGTCTGAAGAAGTTGCTCAGGTCGGCACCATTTCCGCAAACGGTGACGAGCAGGTCGGTAAAGACATTGCCGAAGCCATGCAGAAAGTCGGCAACGAAGGTGTTATCACCGTCGAAGAAGCCAAGTCTCTGGAAACCGAGCTGGAAGTCGTTGAAGGCATGCAGTTCGACCGCGGCTACCTGTCTCCGTACTTCGTCACCAACGCTGACAAGATGCTGGCTGACCTGGAAAAGCCGTACATCCTGCTGCACGAGAAAAAACTCTCCAACCTGCAGGCCATGCTGCCGATCCTAGAAGCTGTTGTTCAGTCTTCCCGTCCGCTGCTCATCATCGCAGAAGACGTTGAAGGCGAAGCGCTTGCAACTCTCGTTGTCAACAAGTTGCGCGGCGGCCTGAAGATTGCAGCCGTCAAGGCACCTGGCTTCGGCGACCGCCGCAAGGCCATGCTGGAAGACATCGCGATCCTGACCGGCGGCACCGTGATCTCCGAAGATCTCGGCATCAAACTGGAAAACGTGACCCTCGACATGCTCGGCACTGCCGACAAAGTGTCGATCACCAAGGAAAACACCACCATCGTCGATGGTGCTGGCTCCACGGAAGACATCCAGGGCCGTGTTTCCCAGATCAAAGCTCAGATCGAAGAAACCACTTCCGACTACGACCGTGAAAAACTGCAAGAGCGTCTGGCGAAACTCGCTGGCGGTGTTGCCGTGATCCGCGTTGGCGGTGCGACCGAAATCGAAGTAAAAGAGAAAAAAGACCGCGTTGATGATGCGCTGAACGCAACCCGCGCTGCGGTTGAAGAAGGCATCGTCGCTGGTGGTGGTACAGCTCTGCTGCGTGCGAAGAAAGCTGTTGAAGCTCTGTCGAACGACAACGCTGACATTGCAGCCGGCATCAAGATTGTTCTGCGCGCTCTGGAAGCTCCGATCCGTCAGATCGCTGAAAACGCTGGTGTCGAAGGCTCCATCGTCGTCGGCAAGATCCAGGAAAACGACGACCAGACCTTCGGCTTCAACGCTCAGACCGAAGAATTCGTCAACATGATCGAAGCTGGTATCATTGACCCGACCAAAGTTGTCCGCACTGCTCTGCAGGACGCAGCTTCTGTTGCCGGTCTCCTGATCACCACCGAAGCCATGGTTGCCGAGCTGCCGAAGAAAGACGCAGCACCTGCAATGCCTGACATGGGCGGCATGGGCGGCATGGGCGGCATGATGTAATCAGCCGCAGCATCCGCTGTGAGAATTTGAAAGGGCGGCTCTCGGGCCGCCCTTTTTGCGTTTGTCGCCGCCCATCATTGTGGATTTGTGCCGCGGCGCGGCAAAGGGGACGTCAGGTACTCTTAAGAAGCCCAAGCTCATGACCTTAATGAAGAGGGCGGTCTGCTGGCCGCCCTCAGACTGCCCACAAACTCTCAATTCGTCATCCCGGACGCAGCATCGCTGCGATCCGGGATCGGTGGACCTCGGAGGATTGGAATAATGCTGACAGCATTCATTGTTTGGTAGCTCTCCGATCCCGGCTCGCGCTGCGCTTGGCCGGGATGACCGTCGTTGTTTGGAGCTTTGTCATCAAGCTCAGGCCGGCTCTCGGGCCGCCCTTTTTGTGTTTGCCGGGAACTTTTTCAGACGGAGGCCGCCAGAGATGCCAAGGGGATTGCAAAAAATCCAATCTTTACCCAAATCATGCTATAGAAACTTTAGACAGCGCGGTCCGCACCGGACCACGCCCACAGGGTGTAAGACTGTTGAAATACACTCGATCATGGATTACCTTGGCGCTTGTGCGAAGGAAGTGACTGGATGATGAAGACGAAATCCTGGACGCCGATTCCTGAGCTGGATGAGAAGACAATCCGCCCGGATCTGGCAAGATCGCTGTTGATCAACACGCTTGTACAGAACAAAGGCAGCCTCCAGCTCAATGGACTGCAAAACAGCATGCCGGGCAAAATTTCATCTAAAGGTCTCGCACAAACGGTTCGCGACGCCGCACTCGACGGGCTTGTGCGTGTCGACAAGACCGGTTTGACGTTGACGTCTTTGGGCCGGAAGGTGGCTGAAAACAGCTAACATCGGGCCCTTCGTTCGCGGGGGCCACGCATGTTCTGGCAGTATCTGATCGTCGCATTACTTGGAATGTTGCTGGGCAGCGCGGAACTCACATCGCGCTACCGGGATGAGCCGCAAGCGCTCCTGAAGATGCCCGCCAGCTACCTCTATATTTTTTTCAATGCCCTTATCGGAGTGGCCGCGCTTTATCTGCTTCAGGTCTTTCCTGTCGTCACGGCCGGCACCAACGGATCCGGGCCGGACGCCGCCCAAATCGCCATCTATAATGTTCTGATTGCCGGCCTGGGCGGCGCGGCATTCTTCAGATCGTCCATCGCGCGCACGAAAGTCTCGGGCACTGAAATCGGGGTGGGTCCGTCCTTCGTGATCGACACCTTCCTGAGCGCGACCGACCGGGCAATCGACCGGCAACGGGCCTTGCACCGGACCAAGAGCATACCGGACCTGATGCGCCCGATCCCGGTCGCCTTTGCAGCAGAATCGCTTGCCGAATATTGCGTTGGCGCCATGCAGAACTTTTCCGCCGATGAAGAAAAGGTTCTCAACGCGCGTATTGCGACGATCCTGAATGCCAAGCTGCCATCGCCAAGCATCAGTTCCATGCTGATCGGCATGACGCTGGCCGAATATGTTGGTGAAGACGTCTTGAACCAGGCGATTGCAAAGCTCGATAAGGAAATCAAGGAAGCGCAGGCTGCCCAGGCGGAACTCGCCTCCATGCTGGATACGGACGCCTTGGAGGCGGCAATTTCGGGTCAAGGCGGACAGGATCTACCGGATCTGGAACAAGAGGAGGCAGATGCGAGCGCGGATGCCGACGCCGATGCGCCCGATCAGGCTCCGGCGGACAATCCGGAGGACAGTGAAGACACCAGCGGGGATAGCGACACGTCCGCATTCCCTGAACAAAGGCCACAGGGCGGGCAGAGCTGACGCCAGATCAGCGTGCGGTCAATCGAACCTGTTTTACACCGCCCAAAGCTGATCGAATGCATAGAGGCCAAGCACCTTTGGGCGTTTCAAAAAACGGCCGATGCTCTCGCCCTCACCGGGCTTAAACGTTCACAAAACCGGACACCATATTGGCGACTGCGGACGTCTGCAGGGCGGTTGCAGCATCGGACGTCAGGCGCTGGCGGTAGGGATAGGAACGTTTGAACATGTCCCGCTCATAATACTCATTTCCGGGAACAATTTCCGTGCGCTGCGCGCTGAGAGCGTTGTTGGACGCCAACGCAATATATTGGCGGTAATTCCCCAGCCGCTGGAAGTTGTTCCAAACCGTCGCCCCGGCAATTGTCGCCCCGCCCCCTGCTCCGTCCGGATAGGCCTGCGCGGCATAGTAAGCGGCAAGGTTTGCAGGGTCGATAATCGAGTGCCCGTGATGCACTTGCCGCCGTGAAGTTGGAATCAGCTGCAAGCTTTCGCCGTAACGGCCGCTCGATAACCTCGCCGTGGCTGCATCACCGGGCGCAATCGGGAAATCCATCAGGGACATCGGTCTGTACAGCTTGTTGACATCGGATGAGAAGATCGAGAACTCCCACCCTGAATTCTTGTGCGCCCAAAAGGTTCCCTGCAGGGCCCCGGCATTGATATAGACGATACCCGTGGGACCGGTGACGTTCTTTCCGGCATTGGCGGCGATCAGCTGCGCCGTGGACATATTGGCTGCCTGGTTGCGCATTGAGGTCAGCGCGGCCTGAAAATCGGTGTAGTTGATGCCGAGCTTCACGAACACATAGTATTTGCTCTTGTAGACATCGCCACCGACCTGTTCGAGATTGGTGGTCAGCGCGTTGCGCGGGTTCTCCATCTGCAATCCGGCAACAGCAAAATACAGCCTGAAATTTCCGATCACAGAGAGGAAGCCATGTTCATGCAGCGGCCTGAACCGGCTCGACATGTCGCTCAGCCCGCTGTTTTCCGCATAGTAAACACTCGGCATCTGCAAGGGTTTGAGACCCAGATTGTATCTGAAATCGCTGGTATAGGCCGCATCCAGCAACCGGACGGTTCCAAAACCGGCATTGTTGGGATTGATCAATTGCAAGGTTGGATCGGTTTGTACAGGCACCGCTTTGCTCCGTGACATTTATCGGCCGTCAAGGAGGGGACGCGCGGCGCCACGAGTATGTGAAGCAAAGGCGGGGGCAAAGGTTTCCCTGCCCAAATGCCGTTCGTGCATCGAGCGTTTTGCCGGTTCCGTCTTTTGCGTCCTGACCTTGAGGATTTCAACGCAAAAGACGAAACACTATGTAATTGGTTAAACGCGGCCCGCTTTAGGACGGATCGGGAATGCTGACCGCTTTCAAGCTGGCCGGTCTGTTCGCGCACACGTCAAGCCACCGCAGCACGTTCTGATAATCATTGACGGCCAGCACGTCCGAGGCGTCGTAGAAGCCGGTCAGGGCCCGTGCCCAAGGCCAGGACGCAATGTCCGCGACCGTGTACGCCTCGCCCATGATGAAGTCACGCCCGTCCAGGCGCTTGTCCAGAACGCCAAGCAAGCGTTTCACCTCATCCCGGTAACGCTCGAAGGGGCGGCGGTCCTCGTATTCCTTACCGGCAAACTTGTGAAAGAAGCCGAGTTGGCCGGACATGGGACCAAACCCGCCCATCTGCCACATCAGCCACTGGATCGTTTCATGCTTTTCGGCCGGATCTGCGCTGAGGAGCTTGCCGGATTTTTCGCCGAGATAAATCAGGATCGCACCCGATTCCCAAAGCGCCAGCGGTGCCCCGCCCGGTCCATCCGGATCAATGATCGCCGGGATCTTATTGTTCGGATTAAGAGACAGGAACTCGGGCGTCATCTGCTCGTTTTCCCGGAATTTTACAAGATGCGGCTCATAGGCCAGCCCCGTCTCCTCAAGCATGGCAGACACCTTGATCCCGTTCGGCGTCGGGAAAGAGTAGAGCTGGATACGGTCCGGATGCTGAGCGGGCCACTTGCGGGTGATTTCGAAATCGGAAAGGGATGGCATGTCAAACTCTCTTTCAAGGAAACTGGATATGGAAGTTCCGAGGGTCCACCATCATATGGAGTGTTGAACCAATCAATTCATCGGCGAATAACGATTAGTTCATTGTGCTCCGGCAACTGGCGGCCTATACCGCTGAAAATTCTAGTGTTTGCGCATGTTTCGCACTCAGTTCAGGACCAGATTGATGCCCAGCAACCTCGACGACCGCCTCGAAAAACTTGAAATCGATCTGTCCCATGCCAATCACACGATTGATGAGCTGAACACCGTGGTGATCGACCAGGGCCGGGAAATCGAACGCTTGAAACGGCTGATTGCCAGCATGACCGATCAGGTGGAAGAGCTAATGGAGAGCCTGCCGGGCCACCAGGTGGACAAACCGCCCCATTATTGAGAAACGGGACGTGACCGGCCAAGGATAATACTGTCTTCAGGCTGTGGCAGGAGTTGCAGGCCGGTCCTGGCTAAGCGCCAGCACGATCAGGACGGTGACCGGCACAATCAGTGACCAAAACCCAATCACGGCCATGAGGAAACTGGCGAGCAATCCGCCGGCCGCGAATGCCGAAATCACCTGTACCTGATGGCTGATCCGGTGCCGGGCTTCCTCGCGGGCCTCCGGATGATCAAAATAGTCTGCAATTCCGATAACCAACCGCAGGGTATTGCCGGTCATGAATGTGGTCGGAACATGCCGCTTCAGCATGGTCAGCATGATCATGTTCTGGACCGCCATGGCTGCTGTGGCGAACCCGATCGCAACAAAAGTCACCGGATGGGACGGGCCAAGCCCCCGCGGGTCCAGCAAGCCTGCAACAACCATGAACACCGCCAGCAGAAAAGACTCCAGCGCAAACAAATATCCAACAGGCATGTGGCCCTTGCGCAAAAGCACCGTCATGACCCGGTACATGCAGAAGGTCGACAGGAAGAAAACACACAGCACGAACACCTTCAGCAAAACGTGTTCGGCCCGGTGAAAAACCTCGACAAACAAAATGACCAGCGTGCCGGTGATGAAAGCGCTAAAGGTCTGGAACAGTCCAATAAGGCATATGACGTCAACAAAACAGGCACAAAAGGCAAGAAAAACCGGGGCATACAGACGTTCATGGTGCAGAAGGGAGCTCAAGCTCCGATGTAGTCCAGCCATTCACCACCTTCGTTTTCACACAGCGCGTTTTATTCGCCGGGCGCAGATCTGACATGCGCGGACGTTCTTGCCAAGGGGCGAAAGTCATGGCATACACCCCTCATCATCAAGAGAAGGGCTGGCGCCCTCGCCAACCTGCCGAACCGGGCAAGGTGGTTTCCGCATCAGGGATGTGGCTGGAGAACCCGAATGGGCGACCGGCAACTAAGCGGTTTCATCCAATGCGCCAGTCCTCCTCGGGAGACCGATGGAGGATTTTTTGTACTGTACAACCCTTGCTGGAGAGGCAGCTAAATTGATCAGTGTGCTTGGGGTATCGCGGCCCGAAATCGCGAATCCGGTTGTTTGGCAACAAGCAGCGGAAGACTGTGTTCTGGCGCGGATGAAATCCCTGCGCTTGATCGGCGGGCTGCCACGGCACAAGGCCCCGCTTTCAAAAGATGAACGGATCGACCGGCTGCATATGTTGCTTCAGCTCTGGTCAGATGGCTGCACGTGCGCCGTCGATGAAGATCTGTTCGCCGATATCTTGAATCGTCGCAAGATGAATTCATCAACGGCCCCTGCCACCTAAAGCTCGTTTAGTATTCCAAAGACTGTTGGCGCCGCTTGAAATCCGGAGTTTCAGCGCGACGGGTGGGCTATTGTGTCTTGACCACGCTGCATCACGCCAGGTTTTCGAGGCATGGCCGGTTCAATCCGGCACCTGTGGGCGTGTTGCATCTAGAGCAAATCGCATTTGTCTTTCGCTGCCTGAAATCAATGATTTCAACGCGAAAGCCAAAGCACTTCGCAACCAGTTTAATGCGACACGCTCTTGGATCGGACCTGATGTCCCACTGTTTAGATCGGTGCGTGCGCGCAATCCTGCGCGCACCGGACGAAGCAGAACCATGACCGGGCGATGACTTCCAAAGTCCCGCCGCGCACAGCTCTGCCAAACCATGTCCTATTTTCAGAAGGTTAGTGCGCCTTTGGCACGGGACGCGGTTTGCCGTTTTCATCGACCGCAACCATCGTGAAGATCGCCTCGGTCACCTTCTCGCGGTGGCCAAACCGGTGCCGGAGGGCCCAGGCCTCCAGTTTGATCTCCATGGACGACGTGCCAATCCGGCCAATTTCTGTGTATATGCAAAGGACGTCCCCGACATGCACCGGCTGGATGAACTTCATCTTGTCGACAGCAATGGTGACGACACGGCCTTCGGCCCGCTGGCCCGCGGAAATTCCGCCCGCCAAATCCATTTGGCTGAGCACCCACCCCCCGAAAATGTCGCCGGACGCATTGGTGTCGGCCGGCATGGCCATAGTCCTGAGTGTCAGGTCGCCTTGAGGCAGCTCGTCGCTCATTAAGATCCTCCCGCTTCAATCGGGCAAGACTATCGGCAGGCGGCGAAATTACAAAGCGGCATCAGCCATAGATCCGGATCAGGCCTCCCATGATCCACAGGGGCATGGGGGCAGCGACCCAGATCAGGAAGATCGGCAGGCCGCGATTGATCAGTGTGTGTTTAGACATCAGCAGCTCCTTAGCCTGCAATACCTGGCAGTTCCAAAAAAGTCAGCACAA
The DNA here is from genome assembly GCF_009711415.1 of Roseibium denhamense. Classification (GTDB taxonomy): domain Bacteria; phylum Pseudomonadota; class Alphaproteobacteria; order Rhizobiales; family Stappiaceae; genus Roseibium; species Roseibium denhamense. Next base: position 142,773 of record NZ_SMLZ01000115.1, on the reverse strand, counting down.
AAAGGGCAAGCATCCCCGTCACAAACGCGAGCTTCGCGCTGCCGATCAGGGTGCGGGCGGCGAGATCGAGGCGCGGCACCGGCATGGACCGGGACTCCAGGTACATGGACATGATCATCGTCATGAATCCGGCGAACCAAAGGACAACCAGCCCCTCGGCGATCAAAACGATTGCGGGCAACATGTCTTTTTTCCTCTCAGGATCTGGATGATAGGCTGGCGGGCGCAGCGGCCCCGGCTGTCCCGAAACAGGCGTACCAAAGGCTCTGAGCGATACGTTCCGCCACTGAGATGATTTCTTCGGCTTTCTCCGGAACGAAAAGCGCATTGGCAATAGGGCGGAAAACATCCAGCCATTCGCCGTAGTCTGCGCTGACCAGTTCCTTCTGTTTCAAGTGCACGGGCACAGGCCGGCCTTTATAGGCACCGTTTTTCAAAAGAACCGACTGCCAAAAGCTTTCCATTTTCGCCAGGTGCGCGGGCCATTGCCCCTCAAGACGCCGTTCAAAAATCTCGCCGAGTCGCGGATGCTGCCGGACACAGCCGTAAAATGTATGCACCAGAACATGGACCGCTTCCGGTGTGATCTCTTCGAACCGGGTCAGCCTGTCTGAGTAAGCTGAAAGCTGCTCCTGCAGTCCAGTGCGCGCTTCCTGTCTTGATTGCCGGGCGTCCATGAGCCCCTCCATAACATTCATTTCATATGCATCTTTTAATTCGCACAAAGCTCCTCTAAAATCAACATCTGAGATGAATGTTTTTTGAGGCCCTGCCATGCGCATCAGTCAGGCCAGCGATTTTGCCTTGAGAATCTTGATGGCCACAGGCCAGGCACGCGCTCCGCAAACCGTCGACAAGTTGACGAAGCAGCTCGGTCTGGCCAAATCACATGTTATGAAAATCGTGGCGGAGCTCGCCAAGGGCGGCTACCTGGAAACAACCCGGGGCCGCGGCGGCGGTATCAGGCTTGCAACCGCACCTGACAAGATTGCGCTTGGCGAGGTTGTCCGGCTGATCGAGCCGGACCTTGGGGTCGTGGCCTGCCTGAAGGCAGAACCGGCGGGTTGCGCGTTTCTGCCCCGATGCGCCCTCAAGGGCGCCATGGCGAGAGCGGCCGAAAGCTTCCTAGAAAGCCTGAACAGCCAAACCCTTGAAGACATCCTGGCGGAAACACAGGTGCTTCCGCCATTGCCGGAACCGGGAGCTGATTAAAGCGTTGAGGCTTGCTCCAGAAACTCGATCTGCTCCAGGCAATAATAGCCTGAAATACGGCTGATCGTGCCGGAGCGTTTCCAGTCATTCAAAACCCGGCTGACATTCTCGCGGGCAGCCCCCGCCATGTTTGCAATGTCGGCCTGGCTGAGCTTGTAGTGGATGAGCATCCGCCCATCATCCAGCTGTTTGCCGAAGGTTTCCGACAGCTGCAGCAGGGTTTGTGCGACCCGGCCGGGAAGCGGAAGAAACGAGCGGGCCGCCAGAACATCATTGGCGTGACGCAGCCGCTTTCCGACGATGCAAAGCATGTGACGGTAGACCGCCGGGTTTTCATCGGCATAGCGCTGGAAGGCCGCCTTGTCGATAAAGGCCAGCTGCGCCTCTTTCAAAGCACTGACGGTCGCCGACCGCGGACGGCCATCCAGAAGCGCCAGTTCGCCCACCAGATCCCCCGGCCCCAAAACGGCCAGCAACTGCTCATCTCCCTCCACTGACAGGAGGGAGACCTTCAGCGAGCCCTCAAGGACAGCGTAACATCCGTTTCCCGGATCTCCGTTCTCGAACAGGATACTGCCGGCATTGATCTTCATGGGGCGCGCCAGTCTGGACAGCCCGACGGCCAGATCCGGGTCCAGCCCTTCCAGAGAAAAGCTGTTCTTCAAAAAATCCTTGATTTCCGCCACTGGTTCCCCCTGCCGCCACCGGATCAGACATTAATCAACCCGAGAGGGTCGAGAGGCCCGTTCTGACCGGTTCCACGATACTTGCTGGTGCACATTCAACGTTTTCCCATGAAGAGAAAACTTGTGATGCCCATCACGTGCACTTTGTCAAACTAACCCTATATCTAAAAACATGGAAGCGGGGCCGCCCCTCCCCCTCTTCCGTGACCTCCACGAAAAACGGCTCTGTTCCCCGCAGGGCCGTTTTTTCGTTCATCCATCAATTCAGGAAAACGTACTTCTTATCAAGAGTATGAAAGAAGCGATCACTGGACAGCACTTCATACTGACACTCCCTGACGGCGATCTTCGCACGGCTTTCATCCCGCCGGAGCCGGTCATCCGCGCGGCCGGGGATCGCGGCAACGAATGCCATGTCGCTCATGCCGTCGAAATGGTTGTGCAAGAGCCGGTGCAGCTCCTCGGGCTTGTCGGTCTCCGGCAACGGGTCCGCCTTTGGGAGCATCTTGAGACCGTGCGCTGCCGCCATGCGGGACAAGCGCAGTGTCTTCAGGCCAGAGCGCACCGGTGAAATGATCAGCGGCGGGCGTTCGAAATCCGCCTGTTCGATGGCTTGAAACACGATTTTCGCCAGCGCGGTGCGGGCCAGAATTCCTTCCCGCACGGCCACGAAATCCGGCTGCCGCTTCATGAGTACCGCATAGCGGGCCATTTGGGCACCGGCCTCTTCCAGCAGCAGATCCTTCGGCAGCATCCTCATGAAGGCCCGCCTTTGAAGCTCCTCGCGGGTAAACAACCGGTCGCCCCGAACATCTTGCAAGCGCGCACTGACCGGAGACACCCGGTCTCCGCTAAAGGCAAGGGTAAGGCCGAACATTGCCCGGCTGCCAACGCGTTCAACGGTTTCCTGAAGCGGGCGGAATTCGCGCGGCCAAAGATCGGTCGCAACAATGGCCCCGACAGCGCTCAACCGGCCGTTTTCGACAAGTTCCCGAAGCGCGCGGTCTACGCCAAAGGCGACACCATAATCCAGTGCTCCCAGAGTAATACGCTTCATTCCGGTCCAATAAAAAGGTCAAGAGATAAAGAATGCCCTATCCCTGCGGCATTTAACCCGTCTTTGCAAGCAGCTTGGCCTTGCAACTGACCTATCCGGACACGCTTACCGGAAGCTGATGTCTTCCAGGACGGCGCGTTTCTTTCCGCTGATCCTGTAAACCCGCATTTCCTCAAGGGGAACACCCTTGACGGACCGGGTGAGCGTCGCGACCGGTGTGACCGTTTCAAATGTCTGCGCCAAACGGTCCGAACGGTCCCGGCGCTTGATCGCGACATAAAGGCCGGTCTCGTCAAATAGCGCTACATCCGGATCAGGCACCATCAGATAGCGGATCCGCTCATTGAGCTGCACGACCGGCAGCCTGTCCTTCATCAGATAATCGATCTGACCGTTCAGGCCGTAGCTGGTGGTTGCGATGAACCCGGCGCCTTCTTCTTCGGCAAGAGCAGAGAGAGCGCCGCCGATTTCCGGCCAGCCACGCAGCTGGAACGTCGGATCCTTGCGCGCAAAAGCCCCGGTGATTGGAGACACGGCGTGGACCTGCACAAGGATGGACACCCCAACCCCAAGCACAACCGCAGCAACCGCAAAACGCTTCCAGAGTTTTGTCCGGAGGGCGGCGTCAGCGGCAAAGACAGCTGCCATGATGGCAAAGGCCGGAAAGAGCGGCGCCGGCCAGTTGCCCTGAACGCGCGAATGAAGCGAGTGATAAAGCAGATAGGCCAGAAACGGCACGCAGGTGAGGATCAAAAGGCTCGCAGCGCTGTTGCCTTGCCGCAGACCCTTGAAGAGCACGGCAGCTCCCAAAGCCGCCAAGACAGCAGTGATCGGATTGAGAAGGCCCAGCAGGGCGCCGATAAACTCGAAGATATACTTGGCTGTGTAGTCTGTTGCCCCGGCGCGGCCGAACTGTTTGTAAAAGCTCGCCCATTCGTGAAGGTGGTTCCAGTAGAGCACCGGCGAAAACAGCGCGATTGCAAGGAACCCGCCTGCCCAAAGCTGCCAGGCGCTTAACCAGCGGCGTGCCTCGGGCACCCATAACAGCCAGAGAACTATCCCCGCGCCAAGGAACAGGACGGAGTATTTTGACAAGAGGCCGCAGCCTGCAAACACACCGACCGCCAGCCACCAGTTTGCGTTTTTGGAAACCGACACTTCCGCAAGCGCCCACAAGCTGAGCCCCCAGAACAGAACCGATGGCGCGTCAGGTGTCGCCAGAATGCCGCCGATGCCGACAAGCAGGCTGGTGTTCATAAACAACACCGCCCAACCGGCAACGCGCTTGTCGAACAAAATTGCCGCCGTGCGCCAGAGCGCCAGCGATCCGATCACCCCGGATGCGATCACCATTGCTCTTGCCGCGAAGATCGTATCGCCGAAAAGCGCCTGGCCCGCAGCGATCCACCAGCCGACCATGGGCGGATGATCATAATAGCTGAGTGCCGGATAAAGGCCCCAGATCCGGTAATAGGCCTCGTCCTCGACAAAATGCGCATTCAGCGCGGCAAAGACCTTGAGGGCCGTCAGTGCGCCCACCAGCAGCACCAAGCCGGCAGGGCGCAAGAAAAACGGCAGTTCGTCCGCAATTGGCCTTTGAGATGTAGGTTCGTGTGCCACTGACTAGATATCCCGTTAGGATTTGCGCCAGGTCAGAGCGGAACTTGCGGCATAGTTCCAGACCGCGCCCATCACGGCACCGGCGGTCCCGGCCACCCACCAGTAGGCAGGATCGGCATAGATCAGATTGGCAACACCCACATTGGCCAGAACGCCCACCGAACAGACCGCATAGAATGTGAGCAGACCAACAAGCGCACCCAAGCCCGTCAGCCGCCGGTCGCGATAGGTCAGCTGGTTGTTCAGGAAGAAGTTGGAGGTCATCGCGACAAAGGATGCGGCTGTTTGAGCTCCATTGAAGGAAACATCGCTTAGCAAAAATGCCCGAAGCGCCACCAGATGCACCAACAAACCGCTCGCGCCCACAAGACCGAACATGAGGAAGCGGACGGAGACCACATCGCCGAAATATTTCGCCAGCAGCAACCCGAAATAGTCGAGAGTGACGAGCGTATCGAGTTTGCTTTCCCCGTGCTGGCGTTTGCGGAAGGTAAAGGGCAGTTCCTTGATGCGGAGACTTCCGGCAGCACTCGACACCAGATCCAGAAGGATCTTGAACCCTTGCGGCGACAGCTTCGGCGCAAGTTCTTCAGCCCGGTCCCGGCGTACCATGAAGAACCCGCTCATGGGGTCCTGAAGGGTCACATTAAGCAGGCGCTGCGCCAGCCCGTTGGCAATGTTTGACCCAAAGGTGCGGATGGAGGACAGGCCGGAGCCCATGTCACCGCCCTCGACCTTGCGGCTTGCGACAACCAGATCGAATGCCCCCGATTTCAGCTCGGCAAGCATTTTCGGCAGCATGGTTTCATCATGCTGCAGATCGGCATCCATGACAGCCACAAAAGGTGCGGAAGACGACAAAACCCCCTCGGTGCAAGCCCCCGACAGGCCCCGGCGGCCAATACGGCGAATGACGCGGACACGGGCATCCTTCAGCGCGATGTCACGCGCCACACCTGCCGTGCCGTCCGGCGAATTGTCATCCACCACGATCGCTTCCCAGGCAATGCCGGTCAACGTCTTGTCGAGCAGGCCGATCAGGATCGGGATGTTCTCGGCTTCATTGAAGCTGGGCAGGACAATGCTGAGCTCGGCGCTGTGGCGGTGCAGCCCGGCACCCGGCGCCGTTGTCGCAGCGTCTTCGTCTGCCATGTTCACCGCACTGTCCATTTTCTACCCTGCACTGGCACCCTGCCCTAGCCGGTCCGCCCTAGCCGGTTTACCTAGGCCGCCCGGTTGCGCCGAGCGTTGTGTGCCGTTTCCGGGGCGGACAATAGCCTGCTAGCGATTTATTACAAGAAACATGAGCCTCTTCATGGCTATCCGCGTTCCGGCCCGCCATGGGTTCGCCCGTTGCCGCCCTTTTAGCCGGAACTGTGATCCAAACAAGGCATTTGGCGCAAAAAGCGGAATTGCGGCCCGCTTCCCGCAGCGGACGTCCCGGTTCGGCCCGCACTCCCTTGCCCTGAAAGGCGGTTTCGTCTAGGACAACCGGCAATATCACCCGCGCCGGATCAAGGGTTCCGATACCCGCTCCCGGCCAGGACCCTCGCCAGGATTTAAACGACTTCATGGCCAAAAAACCAAACAAACTGAAGGCCCGCCTGCCGCGTGGCTTTGCGGACCGCTCGGCTGACGATATCCGCGCCACCGACGAGATGGTCTCCAAGATCCGTCAGGTGTATGAGCGCTACGGCTTCGATCCCGTCGAAACGCCCGCCTTCGAATACACCGACTGCCTGGGCAAGTTCCTGCCCGACACGGACCGGCCAAATGCAGGTGTCTTTTCCGTTCAGGACGATGACGAACAGTGGATGAGCTTGCGGTATGACCTAACCGCGCCCCTTGCCCGTCATGTGTCTGAAAACATCAACGAGATCCAGCTGCCCTATCGGACCTACCGCAATGGCTGGGTGTTCCGGAACGAAAAGCCCGGGCCGGGCCGGTTCCGCCAGTTCATGCAGTTCGATGCCGACACCGTTGGCGCGCCGGGCGTTCAGGCGGACGCTGAAATGTGCATGATGATGGCCGACACGATGGAGGCCCTCGGCATTCCGCGCGGCCAATACGTCATCCGCGTCAACAACCGCAAGGTTCTTGACGGGGTTCTTGAAGCCATTGGCCTTAGCGGCGACGAAAATGCAGACCGCCGCCTCACGGTTCTCAGGGCCATCGACAAGCTGGACAAGTTCGGCATTGAGGGCGTGCGTCTTCTTCTCGGCGAGGGCCGGAAAGACGAGAGCGGCGACTTCACGAAGGGCGCTGAACTGGCTTCAGATGCAATCGACACAATCATTGCCTTTGTAAGCGGCTCTGGGCAGCTGGAGAATGCAGGCATTGATGAACTCAAAACCATGGCGGAGATTTTCGCGGCCTGCGGTTATGGGTCTGACCAGATAAAGGTCGATACTTCCGTTGTACGCGGCCTCGAATATTACACCGGTATGGTCTACGAGGCTGAGCTGCTCTTCGACGTCACCAATGAAAAAGGCGAGGTCGTGCAATTCGGCTCCGTTGGCGGTGGTGGCCGTTATGACGGGCTGGTGAAGCGCTTCACCGGCCGCGATGTGCCGGCGACCGGCTTCTCCATCGGCGTTTCCCGCCTGATGACCGCGCTTAAAAACCTTGGCAAGCTGTCGGCCTCAGATGTTGTTGCCCCTGTTCTTGTGACTGTCATGGATGGCGACACCGAAGCCCTTGGCCGCTACCAGAAGATGGTTCAGGACCTGCGCACTGCCGGGATCCGGGCCGAGATGTATCAGGGCAACTGGAAGAAATTCGGCAACCAGCTGAAATATGCTGACCGGCGCGGTTGCCCTATCGCCATTATCCAGGGTTCGGATGAGCGCGAAGCGGGCGAACTGCAAATCAAGGACCTGATCGAAGGCACCTGGCTGGCCTCTGAATCAACAGATGTCGACAACGTCACCTGGCGGGAGAGCCGTCCGGCCCAAATCACGATCAAGGAAGCGGATCTGGTTGACACCGTGCGCGGCATTCTGGACGCGCAAGCCGAAGACCGGCAACGGGCGCAAGAGGGCCAATGACAATGACCGGCGCACAGCAAGGCGGACTTGATCCTGCAAAAATCGATGCGGTTCTGGCCCTGTTTCAGGCCGCCGGGCACCATCCGGTCACGCCTGCGATCCTGCAGCCGGCCGACGTATTCCTGGATCTGACCGGCGAGGATATCCGCCGCCGTTTGTTCCTGACAAACGGAACGGATGGTATCGATTTGTGCCTGCGCCCAGATTTCACCATTCCGGTGTGCCGCCACCATTTGGCCGACCCGGCAGCAAGCCTGCCCGCCGCCTACAGCTACCATGGCCCGGTGTTCCGCCAGCGGGCGGACGGGCTTGGCGAGATCCCGCAAATCGGCGCGGAAAGCCTTGGCCGGACCGATATTCCCGAAGCGGACGCCGATCTGCTTGCCCTGTCTGTCAACGCTCTGGACGCGTTTGGCTTGAGCGATATCTCGATCCGGATCGGTGATGAGACGCTGTTTGCCGCCGTTCTGGCGGGGCTCGACCTGCCCAATGTCTGGCGGCGGCGGCTGCGGGATCTTTTTGGCGAAACCGACAAGCTGACCAAGGCGCTGGAGCGCATGTCCGGCGGCAATGGCTCGGAAGATGACAACCGCGATGTCCGCCTGGGGTTCCTGTCTGCCCTGGAAGGTGCCGACCCGGAAGCCGCTCACGCGGTGGTGGAAGATCTTTTGTCCATTGCAGGCATTTCAGCTGTCGGCGGCCGCACCCCCAGCGAGATTGCCGAACGCTTCCTGGAACAGGCTGCCCTTGCAAACGGCGCCTCGGGGCACACACGGGCGGCGGAAACCTTGAGCACCTATCTGGCGCTCAGCGCCGACGGCAGCGGTGCCGCGGCGGCCCTGAAGACATTCGCCAAGGATTACGGTCTTGGGCTGGACGCGCCCTTGAGCGCGTTTGAACGGCGGCTCGAGGCACTGACCCAAAAAGGGATCGACCCGTCCAAGATCCGGTTCTCCGCCGATTTCGGGCGCCGCCTCGACTATTACTCCGGCTTTGTCTTTGAGATCCACAGCAAGGCCGCAGATGCTGCAGGGCCGCTGGTGGGCGGCGGGCGCTACGACAAGCTCGTCACCTTGCTGGGCTCGAGCGAGGACGTTCCGGCCATTGGCTTTTCCATGTGGCTCGACCGCATTGCCGGCGCGCAAAAGGACTGATCCATGAGCAAACTGATCATTGCCATTCCGTCCAAGGGCCGTTTGCAGGACAACACGCACGAGTTTTTCGGCCAGGCCGGGCTGAAAGTTCTGCAACCCGGTGGTGCGCGCAACTACCGGGGCGCGATCAAGGGGCTGGAGACGGTGGAAATCGCCTTCCTGTCGGCCTCCGAAATTGCCCGGGCACTGTCAAACGGAGAAGTGCATTTCGGCATTACCGGTCTCGATCTGGTCCATGAAAACATCACCGACCCGGAGAACACGGTCCATATCGTGACCCCGCTCGGCTTTGGCCCCGCCGATGTTGTGGTGGCTGTTCCGAAAGCCTGGATCGACGTGGAGACCATGGCGGACCTGTCGGATGTCGCCTCCGATTTCCGGGGGCGTCACGGCCGCCGCCTGCGGGTTGCCACCAAATATGTCAACCTGACCCGCGCCTTCTTCGCCCGTTACGGGATCGCGGACTACCGCATTGTCGAAAGCGCCGGGGCAACGGAAGGGGCCCCTGCCGCCGGGTCCGCCGAACTGATCGTCGATATCACCACCACCGGCTCCACCCTTCAGGCCAACAACCTGAAAATCTTGAGCGACGGCGTGATGCTGAAAAGCCAGGCCCATCTGGTTGCCTCGCTGAATGCCGACTGGTCGGAAACGGCGCTTTCAGGGGCCCGCTCTATCCTCGACCGGGTGGCTGCCGAGGAAACGGCTAGAGACGTCAAGCTGGTCAAGGCCATCGTGGACGACCGGACACAGGCCTTGCGGGCCGTCAGCCGTCTCGGTGCGGTCCAACGGTTTTCGGAAAGCGACGACAAGCGGCGGGTGAATGTCCTGTGCCCGAAGGATGCGATCGCCGATTGCGCGCAAATCCTGATTTCGGAAGGCGCTGATACCGTAACGGTCGAAGCCCTGGACTATGTCTTTTCAAAAGAAAACCGCCTGTTTGCGCCGCTGAAGGCCAAGGTTGCCGGATAACGGATACGGCGCTCAAAGCGCAGCAGGACCTTCACATTCCAAAAAAAGTCGGGCCGCAAGCGGCCCGTTGAGAGAAAGCGGATCATGCATTCTGGAGCCGAATACCGGGTGATTACGCCGGTGTGCTGATCCTGGATTAGCAGGGCCTGTAAAATTTTTGGCGCGCCTCCTCCACCGGCTCCCGGCAGCAGCAGCCTTCCAGATGATCGTTGACCATGCCCATGGATTGCATGAAGGCATAAACGGTGGTCGGACCCACAAAACTCCAGCCGCGTTTTTTCAGATCCTTCGACAGCGCTGTGCTTTCCGCCGTCTTTCCGAGCGTCTTGGCCGTTTCGAAATCGATTGTCTTGGGACGGTTTTCAGGCTTTGGCTCGTGAGACCAGAAATAGGCCGCCAATGAGCCAAACTCGGCCTTCAGCTCCAAGGCGCGCCGTGCATTGTTGATGGTCGATTCGATCTTCTTGCGGTGGCGCACGATCCCGGCGTCCTGCAGACACCGTTCCACGTCCGCGTCCGTGAACTCTGCCACTTTTTCACATTCGAAATTGGCAAAGGCTGCCCGGAAGGCATCGCGCTTGCGCAGGATCGTCAGCCAGGACAATCCGGACTGGAACCCTTCGAGGCAGATCTTTTCAAAAAGGCGCCGGTCATCATCCACCGGCCAGCCCCATTCGGTATCATGATAGCGTTCATAATCGGCAAGACCGCCCGGCCACCAGCAGCGGAGTTTGCCGTCCGCTCCCGCCAGCAGCCCCGTTACCGGATCACGGACAGGCTTTTCAGCCGTCTGGTTGGTCTTGGCGGTCATGGCACCCTCAAATGTTCCTGTTTTGTACCTCTATGTACAAAAGGCAACCGGTCCAGGCAAGCCCTCAGAACCGATTGCTGTCGAGGTTTGCGGCGATCAGGCCCGCTGGACGATTAAATATCAGCCCAATAGCGCGGCCCATACCGGGGATGATGGATCTGAAACAAAAACAAGCTCAATGACAAAGCTCCAAACAACCACGGTCATCCCGGTCAAGCGCAGCGCGAACCGGGATCGGAGAGCCATAAAACTCTAAATTCTGTGAGCTTATTCTGATCCTCAGGGGCCCGCCGATCCCGGATCGCAGCGATGCCGCGTCCGGGATGACGAAACGAGAGTTTGTCAGCAGTCTGCAACCTGGCCGGTGCCGGGTTCTTCGAAAGATGATTTAACGCAATTAAGCAAACAGGGCGTCGATATCGTCCTGGGAAGCCACATCGACATCGCTTTCCAAAGATGGACCGTTGAGAAGCGCAGCATCGCCTTCCTTGACTTCCGGCGCATCGACTTCGATGTCCTTGAAGCTCTCGATCCCGCCCCAGATATCCATCATCTGCATGATACGGTCTTCCACAAACCGAAGGGTGCCGACCACCTTGGTGATCCGCTGGCCGGTCAAATCCTGGAAGTTACAGGCCTCGAATATCTCGACCACTTTTTCCTGAATGTCCCCGGCCAGATCGGCATCCTGACCGTTCAAGCGCGCAGACAAGGTGTTGGCGGTCTCGTCAATGAACTCGGCCGCGCTCAGGATAGACTCTGTTGCCCCTTCCGTGCCGCTGACGACCGCATCAAGCTCGTTGGTCACGCGATGCATGTCCTCGCTTTCAGAGCCCGTTTTCTGGTGCAGCGTGGCGATCTCTTTCTTTGTCTGGGCAATCGCCTCGTAGATCGCGTCCAGCTCGACTTTAAGCTTGGCGGCCTCAGACATCTCCTTCCGGAATTCTGCCAGGAACTTCTGGCTCATCTCATCCGGATCCAGCGCAGTCTGCTGCACCGCTGCTCCACTTTGGATCAGGCTCTTCAAACTGGAAATTTCGGCCATGACTTCCTGGTGGCGGCGCATTTCGGCAAATGCCGGGTCTTCATTGACCCCAGAATTCATGCGTATCAAGCTTTCCGCTCGAAAGGATCTTTTTACGGCGGCCATGCCTACTCCCGTCCCTTGCCCCTGCAGGCGTCATTCGAACCTGTTGGCGGGGGTTATAACAAGCGAAGTTTAAGGAATTGTTTTTTCAAGACTTGAAGGGCTGCAGCAACCCGTTCGGTCTTTGGTAACGGTTTCGCATCTTTCGGCCAGCCTGTCCCTTGGTTCTTGTGCGATTGGTAAAAACATGCCTACTTCAATAGGCAAGTTGGAAACCTTGGCCCAAGTCGCGACGGTCACGCCTACCGTGCGGTTGGATTAGATCTGGGCGCCTATTAAAAATCGGCCTATATGCAGTCCATGCGCTTCGTTTGTTACACGCTTTTCCTCGCCAGCATTCTCATGGCCGCCCCGGCGAAAGGGGCAAGCAATACGTTCTCGACCGAAGAGCTGCTGGACGGGTTTGAAAAGACGGTGTTCGGCCTGGAATACCGCAGCTGGAGCTGGCGGCCCTATCTGGTGAAAAAATTTACCAAGCCCGTGCGGTTCTACGTCTACAACATGTCCCGCCGCGACCGCAGCAAGGTCGTCCGGTCTTTCATCCGGGACATCGGACGGCGCGTGTCCGGCCTTCAAACCGAAATTGTGTCCTTACCTGCTGCGGCAAATTTCGATGTCTACGTCGTGGACCGGGGCCAATATGAAACAGTCGTGCGCCGGGACATCTACAAGAACCCCCGCGCCAAGGTCCCGGGGCGCTGCCTTGTTCGCGTTGTCTCCGGCCGGAACGGGATTAAACGATCATCGGCCGTGATTGTTTCAGATGAAGGAGAATTTCTGTTCCAGCGCTGCCTGGTGGAAGAAATCCTGCAAGGGCTCGGCCCCATGAACGACAATGAGAAACTGACCCATTCGGTGTTTAACGATTCCTCCCGGCACAGCCGCTTTACCGTCTTCGATCAGATCCTTTTGAACATGCTTTACGACCCGCGCATCAAACCGGGCATGTCCAGAAAGCAGACGGAGAGCATCTTGCCGCTGGTGGTGCGCGATGCCCGGCACCGGGTGCGTTAACCAAGCTTTTTCGAAAACCGCTTTCTTTACAACAGTGATTTCCGGTGGTCTGCCGCAGCGGAAGACGGCTTAACGGTTGATTCAGGCTCTTTTTCAACCAAGCGCTAACCATATGGAAAATTTGATCTATTTCCGCGCTGCCGATTCATCTTTGGCACAGCCCCGCCTCCTATCATGATTGCCAATCGGTTAACCGGGTTTCAGAAACTTCCCCTGAACGCGGTCGACACTGACGTCTGATATCGTGCCTGAGAGGACCACCATGTTCCCCATGCCCAAAATGGCTTTGACCGCCCTGATGGTCGCCGCCACCGCCGCTGTTCCCATGATGGTCCAGCCGGCAACCGCCGGCCAGGTTGCTCCGCCGCCACTGGTCTTGAGCCCCAATCTGACAGAGCCGTGGGTTCTGCAGCTTCAACCCCGTGCGGCAACGCGCAACACACAGCGTGTCCAGCGCCAGCGGGTACAGCCTCAGCGGGCTCAACCGGTCAATTGGTGGTCGCGCCAGCGCCAGCCCGTCCAGCAGCGGCCGGCACCGCAAACACGCACACGCCAGGTCGCGCCGCAGTTCCTGCCAACGATCGTCACCTATGACGGCAAACACAAGCCGGGCACCATCGTGATCGACACGAACGCGCGGTATCTCTACCTCGTGCAGAGTGACGGCACCGCGCGGCGCTATGGCGTTGGTGTCGGCAAACCGGGTTTTGAATGGGCCGGGAGCCATAAAGTCACCCGCAAGGCCGAATGGCCGGACTGGCGCCCGCCGGCTGCCATGCGCAAGCGCCGCCCTGACCTGCCGGTATTCATGGCGGGCGGTCCCGACAATCCACTCGGGGCACGTGCCCTTTACCTCGGGTCCACCTTGTACCGGATCCATGGGTCCAACCAGCCCTGGACCATTGGCCATGCCGTGTCGTCCGGCTGTATCCGGATGCGCAATGAAGATGTCATTGATCTTTACGAGCGCGTGGGCGTCGGCACCACGGTTCATGTGATCTGATTTGCGATTGGCCATAACGGCCATTGCTCGTGATCGCTCGACAGATGCGCGGAGTCTTCCGCGCATTTTGTTTTAAGACGAGTTTCCTTGCGTTCCCGGCCCGTCTCTGCACGGTATAAATGAGCGGGTTCGAATCTCCGGCCATTTCATCACAGACTGAGGTCTGAATGTCTTTACGTGAAGCCACCTTCTCCGGCTCAGATGCGGCCTATTTCCTCAAGGCTGCAGTTGTCGGCATTCTGGTTGGCGGCCTGGCAACCGGTTTTCACTCCGGGCTGGAATTTCTGTTCTCGTCTTATGCCTCCCTCAGATCTTCGCTGGATGGCGGGCTTGCAATTGCGGTTTCAGCCTGCCTGTCCGCTGCCGCTGTGACAGCCGCATTTCTTCTTGTTCAACGGGTAGCCCCGGAAGCTGCCGGCAGTGGCATTCAGGAAATCGAAGGCGCCATGGAAGACAAGCGCCCGCTCAATTGGGCGCGTGTGCTTGTGGCCAAGTTTTTCGGCGGATTGCTTGCGCTCGGCTCCGGCCTTGTCCTTGGGCGGGAGGGCCCGACCATTCACATGGGGGCGATGGCGGCAGAGGCCATTTCACGCTCCAGCGCCGTTCAGGGTGCTGATCACAAAGGCCTGCTTGCAGCCGGTGCGGCCGCCGGATTGGCGGCGGCCTTCAACGCACCCTTGGCCGCGATCTTGTTCATCGTGGAGGAAACGCGGCGCCAGTTCCCGTTCAGTTACCGGACTTACATGGCCGTCATTGTTGCCTCGATCCTGAGCGCAGCCGTCACGGAACAACTGACCCATATCGGGCCGGTCCTGCTGATCGACGTGAAATATATTCCAGTCTGGAGCTTTTTGCTCCTGGCACTCATGGGCGTTGGGCTGGGGGCGCTCGGGGTGTTCTTTAACTGGGCCCTGATCAGTGTGATGGACCTGTTTGCCCGGATCCCGAAAGGACTGCGCTGGATACCTGCGCTTGTGATCGGCGGCGTCACCGGTGTTCTCCTGAATGTGTTTCCAGCAGCAACGGGCGGCGGTGAGGATCTAGTGCAGGGCCTTGTGACCGATAGTTACGGTATCTGGGCGCTGATCCTGTTGACTGTCCTGCGATTTGGCGGAGTTTTGTTTTCCTATGCCTCCGGCGTTCCCGGCGGGATCTTTGCGCCGATGCTGTCCATCGCAACCTGTGCCGGACTTGCCTTTGGCGTTGCATCGGTGAGCATGCTGCCTCTGGAAGATGAATTCCGCGCGGCCTGTGCAGTAGCTGCCATGGGCGGTTTTTTTGCGGCCTCCGTCCGGGCCCCGCTCGTTGGCGTGGTTTTGGTGATGGAACTGACGGGCGCCTACGCCCTGATCATGCCGGTTCTGGTGACCTGTTCAACGGCCTCCCTCACGGCTCATCATCTGGGCGGGCGCCCCATCTACGAACAACTTCTGGAAAGGACCCTGCGCTTATCCGGTCAGGCTCCAGACAGTGAGCCGGACAAGACTCCTGTGCAACTTGGAACCCGG
>NZ_SMLZ01000115.1:0-127250 GCF_009711415.1 Roseibium denhamense | reverse complement strand
TACTGTCAAATTAATAGGTCCTGAGCCTAGTGCAAGTCGCGTTTAAGCGGAATCAGGTTTCGCGGCCACTCGGCTGTGCCTCGTACGCAAAACCTGATGCTATCTGAGTGTAAATAAACGCGGCGCGCTATAGTTGAGCGGGCGTTCGGCATTAAACCGCCCGATGCGGTATCCGGCGTGCCTCACCCGGCGGAGCGAAGAGCCCCCGCCCCCTGGCCCAAAAACGCGCTGAAGACGGCGCGCCATTGCGCCTTGTCGCCGACCCACTCCGTTTGGTCCCGCGTCAGAAGATAAAGGTTCGGGTGCCGCAGATCGCCGCAGCGCTCCGGATAACTCACAATAAGAAATTCGCAGGAACGCCCGAGATAGGCGTCGACGGCCCTTTGAAGGTGGTCAATCCCGCCGGAGCGGAAGTCGAAGCCCGCAACCCCGGTTTCAACACCGACCTCGTCCAGGTTGTTCTGACTGTTGGAGATCACGAACACGATACGGGCGCGGCTGCGCAGCGCATCAAACTTTGTTTTCAGATGAGAAAAGCGGCCATGCTCATGGCGGTAACTTCCCTCAAGGTCGATGCGCCCGAAGGCATCGCGAAAGTGGTGCAGAAAACGAAAACCGTAAGGGTTCCAGGTGGGATGGCCGGGGCCAGCGGTCAGACTGTCCCGCTCAAACATGGGAAAACCGTCGGCAAACAGCTGGGCCAAACCGCCAAGAGGCGAAATCAGACCATCAAAGAAATGCCGTTCCGGCTGAAGGTCAGCGCCTAGCAAACCGCTGACGGACTGCCGGCAATCACGGATCTGCCGCGCGCTCTGGCAGGAGATTCCAAGGCTGATGATGGCTGTCTGGCTATCGCCGATCGACATTCAGGTTCCGACCTCTCACTGAACCCGCTCCGGTTCCAGATTGTCCGGACACGGCCCGCCATAGACCCAGTCCAGAAGCTCTGCAGTATGAACAATCGGGACATCCGTGCCCAGACCAATTTGTGTCATACACCCAATGTTTCCGGTTGCGATCAGGTCCGGCTTGGTTTTCTCGATATTGGCCACCTTGCGGTCCCGCAGACGTTTGGCGATTTCCGGCTGAAGGATGTTGTAGGTGCCGGCAGACCCGCAGCACAAATGCCCCTCGGGGACATCCTTTACGTTAAACCCGGCCGTTTTCAGGAGGTCTTTCGGCTGACGGGTGATCTTTTGTCCGTGCTGCATGGAACAGGCAGAGTGGTAGGCAATTGTAAGGTTGGGCTGCACTTTCGGCTCACCGAGGTCGACCGTGACAAGGAACTCTGTAATGTCTTTTGCAAGCGCAGACACCTTGGCCGCCTTTTCCGCGTAGGCCGGGTCGTCCTTCAGCATGAAGCCGTAATCCTTGATCGTGGTGCCGCAGCCGGATGCCGTGATCAGGATCGCATCAAGGCCGCCTTCTTCGACCTCCCGCATCCAGACATCCACATTCCGGCGGGCATTTTCCAGGGACGCCTCTTCCTTGCCCATATGGTGGACAAGCGCCCCGCAGCACACTTCGCCTTTGGGAAGCACGATCTCATAACCAGACCGCTTCAACAGTCGGATGGTTGCGTCGTTGATGCCCGGATTAAGCACCGGCTGGGCGCATCCGGACAGGAGCGCGACCCGGCCCTTGCGCTCAGGCTGGTCCGTGCGGAAGGTTCCCGGGCCTTCCAGCTGCCCGCGCAGGGGCGCTTTGGCCGGCGCCAGTTCCAGCATTGCCCCCATCTTGGCGAAAGGTCCGCCGAACCGTTTCAGGAGCCCGGCAAAGGGTCGGCCGAAATACGCACCGATCAGGGCGAGCCGGAACCGCTGCGGATAGGGCAGCACAAACGCCAAGATGCCGCGCATGATCCGGTCGGTCAACGGCCGCTTGTAGGTCTTTTCAATATGGATACGCGCATGGTCCACCAGATGCATGTAGTGAACACCGGACGGACAGGTGGTCATGCACGCAAGGCAGGACAGGCACCGGTCAATGTGTTTGACCACCTTTTCATCGGCTGGCCGGTCATTCTCCAGCATGTCCTTGATCAGATATATCCGGCCGCGCGGGCTGTCCAATTCGTCTCCCAGAAGGGTAAATGTGGGACAAGTCGCGGTGCAAAAGCCGCAATGGACGCATTTGCGGAGAATTTTTTCCGATTCAGCAACGTGGCTGTCTTTCAATTGCTCCGCAGTGAAATTGGTCTGCATCGCGCGCGGCTCTCCCTGAATGTCCGTCCGGCCCACCGTTCACCGGCCATTTGCAGGATGGTAGAAGCGTCACAAGGTGCGCACAAGGCTCCATTCCATCAAAACCGTTTTGCCCTCAGCGACCGATCACCGCGCTTTGTCCCGAACGGCGTCCGAATTCATGAACGCTGGCTGAACGGCAACCTCACATCCGGTTCAGAGCCCCAAAGCTAGGGTGTGTGTCAGAGGGCGCAAAGTTGATTGAGGATGTGAAATTATGAAAACGATTATTAAAGGCGCATTGATCGCTGCAACGCTTGCCAGCCTGACCACCGGCGCTGTTGCCAAGGATTGGATCGAAAAGGTTGAAGTCAAGAAAGACGGGATCGACGTTATCCCGGTCGAGGTTTCGGCAAACTCCAATGCCTATACCGGCATCGCCTCGAACTCGCACCGGTTCCTGCTGCGCCTTTACGGCAAAGCCACCAGCGGCGAACGCATCGTTGCCATGAAGGTCGGTTCTTTCAAGGGGGTCCGGTACTTCGAGGCCGACGGCTCACTCTGGAGCAAGTCCTTCAAGAACCGCGATGTCGGGTCCGGCACGAAACGCAGTGTCGCGATCACCTATAAGCCGGTTTTGCCGCTGAACAAGGTCCGGTGGCAGGGTTGGGACCCGCGCCAGGCTTGTGCACTGAACATGGACAAGAAGATCAAGTCCGGCATGACAAAGGCACAGGTTCTGTCAAAAACCTGGACCGTGACCGCAAAGGCGTATTTCGAGCTGGATGCTGTTGCCGCCAAGAAAGGCAAGGCGAAGAACAACAAGTGGAACATCAAGAACACCACGGACCAGCGCGATGGCTATGGGTATGAAGTGCGTGTGAAGTGCCGGAAGGGCGTTTAAGCCCCGGCATTTTGACCGCCCGCGGGCGGGCGGTTTGAGCAGCGGGCGGTAAATCGGGATCGATTTGCCGCCCACAGCTGATCGATTATTAACGGGTCAAGCAACTTTAGGCGCTTCATGCGCAACGTCCGATGCTCCAAGTCCCGCTTGCTGCCAGCTCGTTTAAAACAGCCAGGTTTGAGGATCGGGAATTTCCTCGTTGCGCGAGGCATGCTGGAGCCCCTTGATGCACCGAATAATAACCCAGACGGCCAGTGCCAGCAGAACAAGGAAGCCGATCAGGATAAATGCCAGCACAAATCCGATCAGGCTGCCCAAGAGCGAAATCCAGAATGTCCGGATCTGGTAAGTGTAATGGCTGTCGGGCCAGCCGCCCGCCTTGCCACGGTTGATATACGCGAAGATCACACCGATCAGCGGTGTCAGACCAATTATAAAACCCAACAAGTACAGAATATAAATCAGGGTGACGTTCTTGCCGCCTGGGTCCATGTAACCGGCAACATCAGATTGCTCACTCATCTAAAGCCCCTTTCATTTACAACAGTTTTTACATTAAACGCCATTCGCTACACACCGGTGACCATCCGTCCCGGGTTCAAAATACCATTCGGATCGAACTGTTCCTTCAAGCGGCGGCTCAGCGCAGCCAGGGCTTCCGGCTGCGGCTGGAACACGGGAACGGATGCAGCCACGGCCCCGGTTGCCCGCACCAGCGTGGCATGTCCCCCGCCGGAGGCCGCAACGGCGGCACGAAGCTCGGCCTCATGAAGCTCACCGTCTTCGAAGCATATCCAGACGAGACCGCCACTCCAGTCGTAAAAGGCGCTGAGTGGCAATTTTTCCTTCAGTTGGGCGACAACACCCGGTCCGGCCGTCGGCGCAACGGACACCCGCCAGACGGTCCCAGCCTTACCCACATGCGGCGCAGCATCCCGAATCCCGGCCCAAAGCGGGCGGCTGTCGCCGTCCTCCAGACGCCGAACCGGACCAAAGCCGGACAAAAGGGAGTTTAGGGATTGAAACCGGTAGTCGACAGAGGCCTGGAACCCCTCAAGGCGCAAAACGGTCCTGGCGGTTTCGCCCCATAACCCGGCGGGCAAATGCGCTGCCCCGGACACTTCGGCGGAAGATCCCATGGCCCGGCACAAGGCCGTGACAGCGTCTTCATCCGACAGACCGGAAATCTCGAGTGTCGCCGTGGTCTCCGGTTTCGGATTGACCTTCAGTGTGGCCGATGTGGTCACGGCAAGGGTTCCGAACGACCCGCACAAGGCGCGCGGCAAGTCGTATCCGGTGACATTTTTCACCACCTTGCCGCCGGAAACGAATTGCTCCCCCCGGCCCGAAACCGCCTCCATACCCAGAACATGATCGCGCGCGGCTCCGGACTTGATCCGGCGCGGCCCGGCAAGATTGGCCGCAAGCACTCCCCCAATGGTGCCCCC
Organism: Roseibium denhamense; assembly: GCF_009711415.1. Taxonomy (GTDB): domain Bacteria; phylum Pseudomonadota; class Alphaproteobacteria; order Rhizobiales; family Stappiaceae; genus Roseibium; species Roseibium denhamense. The sequence continues at coordinate 122,715 of NZ_SMLZ01000115.1, read as the reverse complement.
GCCCGCAGGCCGGCCGAGAAGAGGACCATAGTCCATTGGTTCAAATGACAGTTCCTGGCCGTTCTCCTCGACCAATGCTTCAATTTCGGCAATGGGCGTTCCAGCTTTTACCGTCAGAACGAGTTCCGCAGGTTCGTAGGTTTCAACGCCCGCCAGAGCCGATAGATCAAGCACATGGGCGGTTTGCACCGGGTGTCCGAGCCCGCGTTTTGATCCGGTGCCGATGACTTCGAGCGGCTGCTCTTCAGCCGCCGCCCATCTCACTGCCTCTTCAACTTCCCCGGCATTCCGGGGCTTCAAAAGAGCATCCATCTCGTATCCTTAAAAATCGCCGGCGGTGCCGGACGGCGCACAGTGCGGACCTAAAATCTGGGAATGTCAGGGAAGGGAAGCTGCCCCTTGTGCACGTGCATCTTGCCGAGTTCCGCACAGCGGTGCAGGACCGGAAAAACCTTTCCCGGATTCAGCAGATGCTTGTCATCAAACGCACATTTGACTCGCTGCTGCTGCTTGAGATCGGCTTCCGTGAACATGTCGGTCATCAGGTCGCGTTTTTCGATCCCGACGCCGTGTTCACCGGTCAGCACCCCGCCAACCTCAACGCACAGTCTCAGGATGTCGGCTCCAAAGGCTTCGGCGGCCTCCAGTTCGCCCGGCTTGTTGGCATCGTAGAGAATAAGCGGATGCAGGTTGCCGTCGCCAGCGTGGAAGACATTCGCCACGCCCAGATTGTGCTTGTCGGCAAGCTCGCGCATGCGGGCCAGCACTTTCGGCAGCTCGCGCCGCGGGATGGTCCCGTCCATGCAAAGATAGTCCGGCGAAATCCGGCCAACGGCTGGAAAAGCGGCTTTCCGCCCGGCCCAGAAGGTCAGGCGTTCTTCTTCGCTTTCCGAAATCCGGATATGGCTTGCCTTATTGGCCCTTGCGATTTCTTCCACCCGCCCGATCAGATAATCCACTTCCGCCTCAGGACCGTCGAGCTCAACGATCAACAGCGCTTCCACATCGCGCGGATAGCCTGCATTCACAAAGTCTTCGGCCGCGTGAATGGCCGGTTTGTCCATCATCTCCATGCCGCCTGGAATGATCCCGGCCCCGATCACATCCGCAACACAGCGTCCACCGTCCTCACTTGTCGGGAAGCCGATCAACAACGCCCGTGCCGTTTCGGGCTTTTGCAGGATGCGGACCGTGACTTCAGTGACGACGCCGAGCAGGCCTTCCGAGCCCGTCATCAGCGCCATCAGATCGTAGCCTTCACTGTCGAGGTGCTTGCCGCCTAACCGGACAACCTCGCCGTTGATCAGGACGACTTCCATCCCGAGCACGTTGTTCGTGGTCAGGCCGTATTTCAGGCAATGCACCCCGCCGGAATTTTCCGCAATATTTCCGCCGATGGAGCAGGCAATCTGGGAAGACGGATCAGGCGCGTAGTAAAAACCTTCATGTTCCACGGCCCGCGTGATCCCGAGATTGGTCACCCCAGGCTGAACCACCACCGCCCTGTTTTCGAAATCGATGTCGAGGACCTGATTGAATTTCATCATCGACAGCAGAACGCCATCCTGAAGCGGAAGCGCTCCGCCGGAAAGGGACGTCCCCGCACCGCGCGGAACGACTTTGATGTCGTGCTTGTGGCAGTATTTCAACACAGCGGACACCTGGTCCACCGTTTCCGGCAGCACAACGATCAGAGGCATCTGGCGGTAAGCGGTCAGCGCGTCGGTCTCATATGCCCGCATTTCCCGCTCATCGTGGATGACGCCCTCACCGGGAACGATTGCCTGCAAAGCCGATACAATCTCCCGCCGCCGCTCTAGAACCTGCGGATCGGGGGCCGGCATGGATATGGCGCTCACAAGTCTCTCCCTTATATTTACGTAAGTTGATCCACGTAGTTTGTTCCTGCGTAACAGAAAATGGTAGAGCAACGGCTTTCCAAAAGACTGGCAAATTTCAGATCCGAGGAAAATAGTCGACCTGACAATAATAGTCTTTATGCGAGTTTGAAAATGAGCAATCTGACGGACATGGAGATTTTCGCCCGGGTGGTAAGCGCGGGGAGCATGTCTGCGGCTGGACGGGAGATGAGCCTCTCGCCGGCAGTGGTGTCAAAACGGATCAGGCGCCTTGAGGAAAAACTCGGCACCCGGTTGCTGCAACGCACGACACGCCAGATCGCCATGACCGAAGCTGGCCAAGGGTTTTATGAGCGGGTGATCGCAATCCTTGCAAGCGTGGAAGAAGCCGAAACATTCGTATCCCGCGGTTCCGCAAAAGCCCGCGGCAACCTGAAGGTCGCGGTACCAACGTCTTTTGGCCGCCTGCATATTGCCCCGCATCTGGGAACATTCCTGACCGCCAACCCTGATCTGTCCGTCAACCTCGATCTCTCCGATGACTTCGTGGACATCGTCGGCGACGGCTATGATCTGGCGATCCGCATCGCCGAATTGTCCGATTCCAGCCTGGTCGCCCGCCGTCTTGCGCCCGTTCACCGTATTTTGTGCGCAAGCCCTGCCTATCTTGAGAAATACGGCACGCCTGAGACCATCCAGGACCTGACAGACACTCACGTCACCCTCGCAGCGACGAACCAGGACCCCTGGCGGCTGGCCGGTCCGGAGGGAATCGAGACCGTACGGACCCAATCTCCGGTCAAGACCAACTCGAACGAAGTTGTGCGCGAATGCCTTCTGGCCGGTGTGGGGATCGCCCTGCGGTCTACTTGGGATATCGGGCCGGAGCTTCGGGACGGCAAACTGCAAATCCTTCTGCCGGAGTACCGGGCGTCGAAGGATGTCGGCCTTTACGCCGTCTACCCCAGCCGGCAATTCTTGCCAGCCAAGGTCCGGGTCTTTATCGATTTCCTTGCTGGCCTTTATGGATCCTCACCCTATTGGGACGCAGGCCTGGAAGACTGGTTGAGTCTGCCCAAGCGTGCCAAGGCGAGTTGACAGCGGGCTCAACGGCCTCATTTCCGAGTTGCTTTTGATCTCACAGTACGTGTGGAAACCCCCTCATGCGGCAGTTCGCCGCTTGCGTGGAAAGACCCGGTCCTATTGAGTGCGCCGCGGGTCTGTCACCCACATTGAGGGAGAAATTATGCAACGATTTCTGATTGTTGCCGGAGTGCTTCTGGCAACGGGAGCCTATGCGCATGCTGACGGCGATCCGGCCGCAGGTGAAAAAGTGTTCCGGAAATGCCAAGCCTGCCACATGGTCGGGCCGGACGCGAAAAACCGGGTTGGTCCAGTTCTGAACGGCATCGTTGGGAACAATTGGGGCACTGTCGAGGGCTTCAAATATTCAGCCAGCCTTGTTGAGGGCGCTGAAGCCGGCAGGGTTTGGGATGCGGAAACGCTGGATGCGTTCTTAACCAAACCGCGGGACGTCGTTCCGAAAACCAAGATGGCTTTCGCGGGGCTCCGGAAAGAAAAGGACCGCACCGACATGATCGCCTATCTGGCCCAATTTGCGCCCGACGGCAGCACTCAGTAAAGCCGGCACGCGGACACGCCTTGTGTTCAAGTGATAGCAAAAGACGTGCTGACGCTCATCCAAAACGAACAAAGGCCGGAGCTTCCGGCCTTCATCGTTTCCAGTGCGGTCAACTCAATCGGCTTTTGTCTCTTTTGAATAAACCTTACGGATGCGGTGCATGGTCGCCCACATGACCGCAATGACAATGGGGACCGCGATTGCTGTCGTGATCGAGCCGGACGGAATTGGCAACCCAGCATCGGAAGCGCCTTTTGCCAGGTAGGACAACAGGCCCACGACATAGTAGCTGACGGCCGCGATCGACAGTCCTTCGACCGTTTGCTGCAGTCTCAGCTGCATCCGGGCTCTCCGGTTCATGGATTGCAGCAGGCTCCGGTTCTGCTGTTCCAGATCCACGTCGACGCGGGTACGGAGCAAGGTTGTTGCGCGCGCTAGCTTCCGGGACAGCATTGCCTGGCGGTCTTCAATCGACTGGCAGGTCTGCATCGCGGGAGACAGCCGCCTTCCAAGGAAACCCGCCATGGACAATTCCCCAGGAGCTGCTTCTTCCTGAAGCGTATTGAACCGCGCCTGTACGATCTGATGATAGGCACGGCTGGCACCAAAGCGGAATGTGCTGGCTGTCGCACCGGCTTCCAGCGCGGCTGCCAATTTGGTGAACTTGTTCAAAAGGTCCCGGTTGGTATCCAGCCCGGCATCTTCCACCATTTGAGACGTTAGGTCGGCCAGCTCGGTTTCGAACCGGCGGATTTCCGGTTGCAGCCGGGCGGCTTCGAACAGGCCAAGCATGGCAAGCGTGCGATAGGTCTCGATCTCCAAGAGCCGTTTGACGGCCGCACCGATCTGGTGATTGCCCATTTCATCATTGATGACCAGAAAGCGGGTTAGGCCGTCGCCGTCCTGGCGGAAGTCGGTTGCAACTGCGGCTGCTCCCCCTTCGATCCGGGACACGGTCAGGCTGCCGGAGTCAAAATGGCGGCGCCAGACATCTTCACCCGGATTCGGGTGCGCTTCAAACCGGGCGGCGACCAGCATGTCGCCCGGAGCCCGGAACATGGCCCCGAAAGGGTGGTTGTGGATCAGCTCGCCAAACAGCTTCCCTTCGGCTGCCGGCGCATCCCAGGTATATGTCGTGAATTCGGCGTGCTGCTCCCAATTCAGCATGCCGCCACCAAACGCGATGGTGTGATGCTTGGCCCCATCGGTCGGCACCGGTTCACCACGTGACGTGCAGAACTCAATCAGCCAGGCCTTGTCATCGGCAGCTTCGCTGGCGTTGGTCAGAAACGCGTAATGCAGAACCACCCGGGGCGAAGACATCGACCGGAACGGCCGGGCATGAACTTCGCCTATGACCTTATCGCGCAGGGGCGAGGCTCTGAAACTTGGAAAGGATGATCCCTTGTCTGCTGCGTCTGGCAAATCTTCCCCCTGAAACAATGGCCATTCGATCAAGACCGACAGAACAGCAAAAAGCGATCAATCTGCTTGCGCGCACGCAAGACACTCAAATTCAATCTAGACCGGAGCGCGTGAAAGCCCAGACCTCCCCAAAACTCTGATGAGCTTAAGCCACATTTGCAGCGTGATCCAAGCGGTCGCGACACGATTTGGCAAACGAGCGCCCGTTGGCCACGCATAAATTGGACAATTAATTTGACCAATTTGAAAAACTCACCTAGGGTCGCCCCATCAACGCCCGGGAAAACCATGTTTCAGCAAATCGACCAGCACAGAACCGCGGATGCCGTTGTCGGGCAGATCGAGCTTTTGATCCTCAAAGGCCTGCTGCATTCCGGTGACCGCCTGCCCAGTGAACGGGACCTTGCCGAACAGCTCGGTGTTTCCCGGCCGGTCCTCCGGGATGCGCTCAAGACCCTTGAAGACCGGAACCTGATCGAAGCGCGGCGCGGCGGCGGCACATATGTGTGCGATCTGATCGGCCCGATCTTCTCCGACGCGGTTGTCGACCTCATCAGCCGGCATTCCTGCGCGATCAGCGACCATTTCGACTTCCGGCGCGGGATTGAAGCACAAGCTGCGAGCCTGGCGGCGATCCGGGCGGCTCCCTCAGACATATCCCGTCTTACCGGCATCCTAGAACAAATGCGCGAGGCCCATGCGCGTGAGGACATCGCGGCCGAAGCGGCGCTGGATCTTCAGTTTCACCATGCGGTTGGCGAGGCCGCGCACAACATCATTCTCCTGCACACTCTGCGATCCTGCTACCGGATCCTGGAAAACGGTGTCTACTTCGACCGGGAACGGCTCTACCGCGTGCCCGCCGCCCGCGCCGACGTTCTGGACCAGCACGCAGCCATTGCTGCTGCCATTAGCGAGGGCGATCCGGTCGCCGCCCGCCAGGCATCCGAACAGCATATCGATTATGTCCGCGCCGCGCTTCTGGAAGCCGAGGAAGAAGACAAACGCGAGGCGCTGGCCGGACTGCGGCGCCTTTTGCCATCCGTTGCAAAATCACGATAACCACCACGTTTGGGAGGAATTGCCATGCCCGTCGTCACTGACGTCGCCGATCTGAAAGCCCTGGCCAAGCGGCGGGTGCCGAAGATGTTCTACGACTATGCGGATACCGGCTCGTGGACCCAAAGTACCTATTTCGACAATGAAACGGCCCTACAGCGCCAGAAGCTGCGGCAGCGGGTGGCCCGGAACATCGATAACCGCTCGGTCAAGACAACCATGATCGGCCAGGATGTGAGCATGCCCGTTGCCCTTGCGCCGGTTGGCCTGACCGGGATGCAGCATGCGGATGGGGAGATCCTCGCCGCGCAAGCCGCAGAGGAGTTCGGTGTTCCCTTCACGCTTTCGACCATGAGCGTGTGTTCCATCGAGGATGTGGCGGCAAACACCAAAGACCCGTTCTGGTTTCAGCTTTATGTTATGCGCGACCGGGGTTTTTCGGAAAGCCTCATGAAGCGCGCCCATAGTGCAGGCTGTTCCGCGCTGGTCCTGACCCTCGATCTTCAGGTTCTGGGCCAACGCCATCAGGATATCAAAAACGGCCTCAGCACGCCGCCGAAGCCAAAGCCGCATGTTCTGCTGGATCTGGCCCTCAAACCGCGCTGGTGCTGGAATATGCTGCAGACCAAGCGCCGGGAATTCGGCAATATTCACGGCCATGTTTCCGGCGTGGAAGACATGACCTCCCTGGCCGAATGGACCGCAAACCAGTTTGATCCGACGCTGGACTGGTCCTCTGTCGAGTGGGTCAAGAAGCATTGGGACCGCAAGCTGATCCTCAAGGGCATCAATGATGTCGATGATGCGAAGACCGCTGCTGAGCTCGGCGCGGATGCCATTGTCGTGTCAAACCATGGCGGCCGGCAGCTGGATGGGGCCCTGGCCTCTTATGATGTCCTCGGCGATATCGTCGATGCGGTTGGCGACAAGGTGGAAGTTCATTTCGATGGCGGGATCCGGTCCGGTCAGGATGTGTTCCGGGCCGTCGCCATGGGCGCGCGCAGCACCTATATCGGCCGGGCGTTCATCTACGGCCTTGGCGCCATGGGCAAAGCAGGGGTCACCAAGGTCCTTGAAATGATGCACAAGGAACTGGACGTGACCATGGGGCTGTGCGGCGAAACGGATATTCACAAGGCCGGACGGCATAACCTGGTTCTGTAAGAGCTTCTTCGGCCCGACGGCATAATGCGTTTTGGCCGCTGCACCCCTGCGGCGGCCTCTTTACGCTGGGCTATCGGGAACCGAACAATCATTCACATCCGTGATAACTAAATCAATAACTATCATTTGCACTTACTGATCTGCGGACCGAAGTTACAGGCCTACCGTTTGAGATCGGACACCCCATGTCAGTTGCCCAACCCGCTGCCCTGCTTCAAAGGCCTGCCTTTGAGCCGAAGGATTATGGCCTTTATGCCATCACCGTCATTGCATGGGGCGTAAGCTGGATTGCCATGAAAGGGCAGATCGCGAATGTGGCGCCTGAAGTCTCGGTCTTCTGGCGCTTCGTTCTGGCGGCCAGCATCATGATGGCCTGGGCCCATTTCCGCGGACACAATCTGGCCTTTCCGCTGAAAGCACATATGCGCTTCGCCGGTCTGGGCGCCTTTTTGTTCTCCACCAACTTCACCCTGTTTTACTACGGCGCGGCCCACCTGCCCTCCGGCCTTCTGGCGGTGGTGTTCTCGACCGCGTCGATCTTCAATTTGTTCCTTGGCCTGATCCTGTTCGGCCAGCGTCCGAGCCCGCAAGCCTTGCTGGCCGGATTGATCGGGTTTTCCGGAATTGCGCTGATGTTCTGGCCAAAGCTTGCCGGGACCGATTTCAATTCCGATGCGGCCCTCGGTCTCGGGCTTTGCATTCTCGGCACGCTGTCCTTTTGTTTCGGCAACATGGTGTCGGCCGACACCCAGCGGAAGGCCTTTGCGGTGACGCCGGCAACCGCCTGGGGCATGGTTTATGGGATGGTGTTTCTCGGCCTGTTCGCAGCCGTCCGCGGCCAGAGCTTTGCCGTTGAGCTCACCGTGAGCTATCTCGGTAGCCTGGTTTATCTCGCAGTGGTGGCCTCGGTGATTGCCTTTGCCTCGTATCTGACACTGCTTGGCCGGATCGGATCCGCGCGGGCCGGATATGCGACCGTTGTCTTCCCGGTTATCGCCCTGGCCCTGTCCACGGTCTTCGAAGGCTATCAATGGACCAACCTGTCCATTGCTGGGCTCGCCTGTGTTCTTGCCGGAAACGTGTTGATGCTGCGCGCACGCTAGAGCAAATCGCAACCAACTTAGTGCGTCACGCTCTAGATCAGCGGGTCAAAAGATCATTGTCAAAATTGGGATTTGATCGCCGGGGGCTGCTATTCCGCAGCCACCTGGCCCGTTCCATTGCCAACATTGCCGATTGCGGCAATCAGGTGATTGCACAAGGTGTCGTGCATCGGCTCGCGGGCGGACTGGGACCGCAGCAAGGCAATGTCACAGAAGGGAAGCTGGGGGAACCCGTCCTTCTCGTCCAAAATGCGCATGCCGTCCCGGATCGCACTTTCCGGGAACACGGTGATGGCCAGGCCCGCCTGCACCGCACCCACAAGGGCAGCCGCACTGGCGCTGGTGTAGGACACTTTATAAGCCCGCCCGACACGGTCGAGCGCCTCCATCGACATGCGCCGCCAACCGCATGTGGCCGGTCCAAGAGCCAGACGCACGGTTTCCTGCGTATGGGCTGAATGCTGCGTGGACGTCACCCAGTAAAGCGGTTCGCGGCGGATGATTTCTCCACGCAGATCACTGGTGTCGCTCGAGGTGGTGATAGCAACATCAAGCGCCCCCTCCCGGATCGACTCCGTCAAGGTGGAACTGCTGAAGCACTCAACACGCACTTCGATGGACGGATTTAGCCGGTTAAACGCTGCGAGAACCTGAGGCAGCAACCTGTCGGCATAATCATCGGGAACGCCGAATTTCACCAAGCCGACTTCCTTGTTGCCGTTAAAGGCGGACAAGGTTTCGTCGTTCAGCTGGATCATGCGGCGGGCGAATTCGATCAGGCGCAGGCCATCTTCGGTCAGACGGGATTGGCGGCCATCCTTGATGAAAATCGGCTGACCGACCCGTTCCTCCAAACGGCGCATTTGCATCGACACAGCGGACTGGGTTTTGTGCACCGCCTCGCCCGCCTTTGTGAAACTGCCAAGTTCGGCGATGGCGAGAAACGTCCGGAGCTGATCAATGTCGAGTGCGTGGCTCATGGAGATCTCCAAGCCGGAAATGTGTCACCAATCTTCATTATTTAATGCGATTGGTTTGTCCTTAATACATCAACAAGGGTTACAATTCAAACGAACTTAGACCCTTGCAACGAGACCTGTCATTTACATCGATACCATCAATCAAAACGCGTGAGAACAAAGTTCCTTCCACTCCCAAGCGTTCATTTGAAAATCCGCACCTTCACATCGTTACTGTAATGCGTGCTGAGCCCGGCTCAGCCACTCACTCAGCGGCTTGCGGAACGGACAGGTTATCGAGCGAGGAGACAATGTGCTCCACCAGCGCATCGGTTACCCGGGAGCTCTTGTGCCATGACCGCATGATGGCGATTTCACATTCCGGCAGGCGCGGAAAGCCGTCGGCTTCCGTCAGGACGCGCATGCCCGACCGCAAAGCGGATTCCGGCAGCACGGATATGGAGAGACCCGCCAGCACTGCTGCCCCGACCGCGGTCGAATTCCAGCTGGAGTACAGCAAGCGGTACTCCCGGAGCTGATCTTCGAGCGCGCTGATCGCGGCTTTGCGCCAATCGCATGTCGCCCGGCCCAGCGCGAGCGGCAGCGGAGATTCGTTTTCAACCGCATGGCGCGCTGAAGCGACCCAGAGCAAAGGCTCCCGCCGGACAATCTCCGCGTTCCGGCGCCCCTTCTTTTGAACGTGCGTGATAATGGCAACGTCCAGCTCACCTTCCGAGATCATGTCGGCCAGATTGGGCGTGGGGGCACACACCACACTGACCTCTGCTTTCGGGTTTGAGCGCGAGAACCGGGCAAGGATCTCGGGCAGGAACCGGTCCGCATAGTCATCCGGAGTTCCTAGGCGCACGAGGCCGGCAAGCTCCATATCATCAAAGGCTGCGAGCGTTTCGTCATTCAGCTGGACCAACCGGCGCGCATAATGCAACAGCCGTTCGCCATGTTCGGTCAGCTTGGACTGGCGCCCCACACGGACAAACAACGGTTTTCCGATCCGTTCCTCCAAGCGGCGCATCTGCATGGATACCGCCGATTGGGTCTTGTGCACATTTTCCGCTGCCCGGGTAAAACTGCCGCATTCGGCAATCGCAACAAAGGTTCGCAGTTGGTCAAGATCCAGCATGGGCGGCCCTAATCCAGAAAAGGGTGTCAGTGTCTTCTTGGCGTTTGAGCTGCGCGCCCTCTTCAAGTACCGGGCGGCGAGGCCTTGAAGCCAGATGATTTCCGGCGCCATTCGATCACCGTTTCTCATACTGGTCACATTACCAATCATTATTGAAAATATTTTTATTCGTGATCGAACGCAAGCGCCCAGACAAAATTCCATCAACTAGCGTGATCAATTTCATCACAAACATTCGTTGGAATTATAGCTTTAAAACCTTCATTTAGAGTGTGTTCCAAAAAATGCATCCGCCGAGTTTGGCGCGGAACAAGCTGCCGGAAATCCCTCCGGCCGCTAACAGGAGACTATTGCCATGATACAGATCGCAAACCACCCCATCCTCGCTCTCGCCGGGCAGCTGGTTGCCCGTACATGGCGTGTGTTCCAGAACCGCCGCCAGTTTCTTGAGCTCAAGGACATGTCCGATGCGCAGTTGAGAGACATCGGCCTGACACGGGCAGATGTTCGACGGGCCTCCTCCCAGCCCTTCTATGCGGATCCGACATCCTCGCTAGGAACGGGCCCGGCCAGCCAAGCCGTCTTGAATGTCAAGCCGGCCAATGCCCCGGCGGTCCCGCCGCAGCTGTCCGTGGTCAAAATTCCGTCCTGCAAGGATGGGCAGCTGGCCGCCTGATCCGTTCCCGGATCCAACCCCTTTAGCAGCCCCTGTCGGCAAAGCCTTGCTGACGCAACTTGGCCCGCCTCCCGGCGGGCCATTTTTTTAGCGCCTTCTGCCGGCTGCCCCTGCCGATGGTAATGCCGATTCGCGTTTTATTCCGTATCCGGCCGCCGTGCAGCTTGTTCAAAAAAGCTGTCGAACGCCTTGAACTGGCTCGACTGAAAGTCACGTCCGGCCGCCATCCAGCTGGTCATCATCTCATCGAATTCTGACGGATCGTCTCCGGCCCCGTCTGTGTCCTCGATTTCCGGGGCCAACTCTTCCTCCTCCTCGGCCTCCGGTTCCGGCGCGTCCCCGGGAGCTGGCTGCATGAAGGCCGCTGCCGGTTGCATGAACGCCCCCCAAAAGGACTGTACGGCTTCCGTATAGCCTTGAAGATAATCCACTGGTGTCGGCTGGGGTTTTGGCCGGCCACGCGCAAACCCGCGCAAATAGGCATCCAAAAGATTGCGCGCCTCACCATGCACGAAAGGCCGCGCCACCTGCCCCATGGCGAGTGTGGCGGCAACCGGCATCATTTCCTGAATGGCATCGCGTTGCAGCCCGGTCATGCCGGAGATCTGGGCCGCAAGAGCCTGCTGCACTGGTTCTGGCCCAAAGAACGGCATCAACGCTGTCTGGTCCGGTTGCTGCGCAAACGGCAAAAAACCGGCGAAGGGATTCTGGCCAAGTCCAGAAGTAGCCGGAGCCTGATCGCCCGTGCCGGAAAAGGGAAAGCCGAAATACTGGAAGCCGTTTAGCGCGGCAGGCATGAGCTGGGTCATGACCTTGTTCAGGTCATCATTCGACCAGCCGAAGCGGTCCTGAACATCCTTGCTTAAGGAAAAGATGTCGAATGGCGGCTCTGCCCTGCCCGTCATTCCCATATAGCTGTTCCGCGTTCCAATTGCCTCAAAGCCTTGAGAGATAAGCCTCTCTTTGCTTAGCTTGACCGGTTCGCGGCAGAAGGTCAATTCGGGCAAATCGCGATGGCGGCCTCACAGCCTTGATTGCACAAGGTCAAGACCCGCGGCCTTGGCGGACCAGGCCGGGATGCATCCATGTGAGAACGGCAAGCGGACCGGCCGCACACCGCGTCCGGTTAGACGCCACTTTGACCCCAATTGGCCTAGGGCCCTGATCCTAGTAAGCGTATTCCTTGAAAATCCGGGAGAGGTCTCCCTCCCAGGAACCGTTGTAGCGGTTCAAAAGAATATCGGCGGGGGACATGCCCGCAGCCAGTCCCTCTTCGACCGGTGCAAGATGCACCCGCTCGTCAAGATCGCCGTCGCTGAGACGGTTGCGCCGTTTCAAGCCTTCCAGAGACAACGCCACGGCTTCCTTGGCAATATCGAGAACCGTCCCGGAGCGGAACGGTGTCTGCAAAGCATCTTTCGGAACACCGGCACGCAGCGCAGCGCGCTCCTCGGTCGTCCAATCCTTTACCAAGTCCCAGGCCTGATCGAGAATGCCCTGGTCGTACATCAAGCCGACCCAGAGCGCGGGAAGCGCACAGATCCGCCGCCAGGGGCCACCATCTGCTCCGCGCATCTCAATGTACTTCTTCAGCCGCACATCCGGGAAAAGCGTTGATAGGTGATTGTTCCAATCGCCCAGGCTCGGTTCCGCGTCCGGGATACGGCCGTGAAGCGCACCGTTCATGAATTGGCGGAACGTGGTGTCAGTCACGTCGTAATAGGTCGCACCGCGCTTGACGAAATACATCGGTACATCGAGCGCCCACTCCACGTAGCGCTCAAATCCGAAACCCTCCTCAAATGCGAATGGCATGTCGCCGGTCCGGTCCGCATCGGTGTCGGTCCAGATCTGCGCGCGGAAGGACTTGAACCCGTTGGGCTTGCCTTCCGTAAATGGCGAATTGGCGAAGATCGCGGTCGCAATCGGTTGAAGCGCCAGTCCGACCCGCATCTTCCGGGCCATGTCGGCTTCAGAAGAAAAATCCAGATTCACCTGGATGGTCGAGGTGCGGTACATCATGTCGAGACCAAGTGAGCCGACCTTCGGCATGTAGTTGGTCATGATGTCATATCGGGACTTGGGCATGCGCGGCATATCGGCCCGCGCCCAGGTCGGCGTCATGCCGATCCCTAAAAATCCGACGCCCAGGGGCTCGGCGACCTCGCGCACATGGGCAAGGTGCTGGTTGGCCTCCCGGCAGGTCTGATGAAGATTGTCGAGCGGCGCGCCGGACAACTCGAACTGGCCGCCGGGCTCAATGGAAATCGCGCCGCCGCCAGCATCGTCGGCAAGCCCGATAATGTTGCCTGCGTCCTCGATCCGCTCCCACTTGAGGATCTTTTCCATCCCCTCAAGCACCGCCTTGACCCCCTTCTCCCCCTCATAGGGGATCGGTGTCAGATCATTCACACAGTAGCCGAACTTTTCGTGCTCCGTGCCAATGCGGAAAGCCTCTTCCGGCTTGTTCCCCGCCTCCAGCGTGGCTGCTAGATCGGCAACCGTTTTAACGGGCGTGGAATCAACGGTATCGCGGGCCATCCCTTTGTCCTTCTCACCTTGGCGATCCTTCTGTCAGGGGAGAGGTCCCCCTGCCTGAACCGCGTCGAACCGGGCGTCCCGGAACCGCTTTGAGTTCCGGTGATTTATGTTTCCTGAAAATAGATTGCAAGCACAGAAACGACATGCCGTTGATCCACGGCCTTTGCGTTAAGAAAACCGGAAGATCTGCAATCAACGGGCTTCAAGATCAAATCCAGTCGCCAATCGTCGCCTGGACAACGGCAAGAGCCGCCACGGCCGCTGTATCCGCCCGCAGGATCCTGGGGCCCAACGGGATGGGCGTCACAAAGTCCAGACCGCGCAGCTGTGCGCGCTCATCTTCGGAGAACCCGCCTTCCGGGCCGATCAAAACCGCCAGCGGCTGCGGGCCTTTTTCCTTGAGCTGCGCAAGTGTCAAAAGCGGATTCTGACTGGCTTCCCCTTCATCACAAAAGAGCAGGCACCGCCCCGGTTGAGCTTCCGGCCACGCCGCCAAGACATCTTTCAGGGACTGCGGTTCGAGCACCTCGGGCACCGACAGCACGCCGCATTGTTCGGCCGCCTCGATGACGTTTGCCTCCATGCGCTCGACATTAACGCGGCTTGCCTGGGTGTGCTGGGTCATGACCGGCTTGAGTTGGCCGGCCCCCATCTCCACAGCCTTTTGAACCATGTAATCCAGCCGCGCGTGTTTGAGCGGTGCAAACAGATACAGAATGTCGTTGGGCTGTGTCTGATCGCGGGTCCGCTCCATCAGCTGCAGCGCGCAATCGCGCCGCCCGCTGGCGGAAATTTTCGCTAGCCACTCGCCATCACTGCCGTTGAACACCTGGACATAATCGCCATCGCGCAGGCGCAGGACATTCAAAAGATAGTTGGATTGGCTGCGGTCCGCCTCGATACGGGCACCATCGGCCAGAATGTGACGCAGAAAAAGCCGTTGCATATTAAACTCATATTTCGCCATGATTTTCGAACACGAGAGGCTAAAAGGGCGTATCGTCGGATAGATTTATCAGCCGTTTATGCCGCACTCTGGCGCCCTCTATTTCCTTATAAGCGAGATATTCCATAAGACCTTCTTCACTTTCAAAAAGCGTAAAAGAATTTATGTTCATCCGGAACAATTTATCCATGACTTCCTCGCGCATTTCGCCAGATATAATATACTTTTTTACTTTGTTGTTTCTTGGATTTGCACGAACAGCAGAATCATGAGGCATAAAAGCAGTTCTATCCGAGACTTTACCTGCACAGTAGGTGTAAATGCTTTGCTGACGATAGTGGCGCAAATGTGTTTGCACGTAGGGGCCTAGGCTGTGTATCGCAGGCTCACCAACCCAGCCGCCACGTGTATCTCCATCGTTATCATTAAATGCGAAAATCGCGACTGGTTGATCCTTTACAGCAAACTGAAATGCAAAATAAGCAGCGACATAGTGTGATTTACTCCAATCTAGAATTGGAGTTGGAAACCCATGATGTCGCGCATAGTACAGAAATTCAAGATAAGGTAATGAAAAGTACGGCCTAATATCTACATGTATGTCGACACTCTCAAATTTTGCACTAGCAAGAGAGTTTACTGCAGGGACGACACCAGCTACTATTCTATAGTAATCAATAGCGTCTATATTATCGATCTCTACATCAAACACTCGAGCCAGATAACGCTCTAATGAGGTCTTTAGTCCCCAGTTGGCATTCGACTGCCCTCGGTATATCCAATGGTCAAAATATGAAATGCTATCGCCCGAAATTCTTTGTTTGATCTCTTTCCGATCTTCCTCAACACAGGTCTCGAATTCTGACCAACTTATGGGGTGTTCCATGCTCCCAAATTCTTGAAACGACATCTAAAAGCTCCACAGCCTAAAACTTCGATTTTTTGCATCCAGCTTACGTAACACTGTACAGTTTGGGATCGTTACGCATCCCTCTGTGAAGAGAATCACTGCAGTGTCAGAAACACAATCCAACATTGCCGAATTTTCCGTCTCCGAGATCTCGTTTTCCATCAAACGGACGATGGAGGACGCCTTCGGCTATGTGCGGGTGCGCGGTGAGCTCGGCCGGATTTCAAGACCCGGCTCCGGTCATATTTACCTGGATCTCAAGGACGACCGGGCCGTGCTCTCCGGCGTTGTCTGGAAAGGCGTTGCCTCCAAGCTGAAAATCCAGCCGGAACAAGGCCTGGAAGTGATCGCCACGGGCAAGATCACCACCTTCCCCGGCCAGTCCAAATACCAGATGGTCATCGATGCGATGGAACCGGCGGGGGCCGGCGCGCTTATGGCCCTTCTGGAAGAACGCAAGAAGAAGCTTGCCGCAGAAGGCCTTTTTGCAGATGACCGCAAAAAACGTCTTCCGCCGCTCCCCCGTGTCATCGGTGTGGTCACCTCACCGACCGGGGCGGTCATCCGGGACATTCTCCACCGGATCGAAGACCGCTTTCCGCTTCATGTGGTGGTCTGGCCGGTGCGCGTGCAGGGCGAGACATCGGGGGCGGAGGTCGCAAACGGCATTCGCGGCTTCAATGCGCTCGATCCGGACGGCCCGGTCCCGCGCCCGGATGTTCTCATTGTCGCCCGCGGCGGCGGCAGCATCGAGGATCTTTGGGGTTTCAACGAAGAAGCCGTCGTGCGGGCCGCTGCCGAAAGTCAAATCCCGCTTATCTCCGCCGTTGGCCACGAGACCGACTGGACGCTGATTGATCTTGCCGCCGATGTGCGGGCACCGACCCCCACAGGGGCCGCCGAAATCGCGGTGCCGGTCAAGGCCGAGCTGATGTCCATGGTCGATGACCGGTCCCGGCGGCTCAATTCCGGCCTTGTCCGCTTTGTCACGTCCCGCCGCACCGAATTGCGGGCCGCAAGCGCCGCGCTGCCCGCCCCGCAGGATCTTCTGGCCTTGCCCCGGCAGAAATTCGACACGGCGGCCAATGGCCTGGAGCGGGCGCTGATCTACAGCACACGGACCCACCGGACCAATTGGCAAAATTTGGCCGGACGCCTGTCGCCACATCTCTTGCAGCGGCTCAGCAGCAAAGCGCGGCAGGATCTGCAAACGGTCAGCGAACGCCAGCAGCGGGCGCTCAGTGTGGCGGTCGGCCAAAAGCGCCAGAGTTTCCTGGCGATTGAAAGCCGGTTAACCCCGGCTCGCTTGCGGCAGCAGACAACCCTTGGCATGGAGCGGCTCAGCGGCCTGGCCGAGCGGCTCGACCGGGCCTACACCGCACGGCTGACACATGACAAGTCCCGTCTCGACGGCTTGCAAAAGCTCTTGAAGTCGCTGTCCTACAAGGACGTCCTGGCCCGTGGCTATGCCGTGGTCCGGGATGACACCGGACAGCCGCTCCGGTCCGCCGGCGGCGTTGCGTCCGGCGCGGCCCTTTCCATCGAGCTGGGTGACGGTACCGTTGATGCCGTTACCGTTTCAGGCTCCGCTGCGCCCAAAAAGGCGAAGCAAAAGCCCAAGAAACCGGCTGAGGGAAAACCGGAAGCCGGACAAGGCAGCCTGTTCTAGACCGTTTGCAGCTTAGCAAACACCCAGAGCAATTTTGCGGATTGCAACCAAGATCGCCCCGGATTTATGCGGACGGGACAACGGTCCTTTAAGGGACTTGCGTTTCACTGATGTCCAAACGGTTTGGACAAGGTGCGCGGTTATGACGGTTTCCCGCAAGACTTTCGGCAAACGTGGGGTGACCCCGGTGCCCACTGCCTTTGCCTCTAGAACGCCTGAACCCGATTTCGCTCCCGCGCGGGCGCAAAATGCTCTGGTGCTGGAGGACGAAAACTTCTCCGGCGGCAAGGCAGCAGCTTTCGGGCTCGGTCTTTTCTTCAGCTTCAACGGCCGCATCAGCCGTGGTCCCTACTGGATGATCGGCACCGTCCGCTTTGTCCTGATGATGGCGGTCATCTTTGGCTATGCCTTCAACAATATGACGGACATCCAGGCCCTGTCTGAGGACGAGGTTTTCGCCTATATGGTGGGATCAACGGCAGGCCTGACCATGCTGGCGCTGGTTGGCATCTTGACTGTTTGCGCATGGTCCTTGGAAGCACGCCGGTGCCACGACCGCGATGTGTCCGCATGGTGGTTGCTGCTTTATCTGATCCCGTTTTTCGGAGCTCTCTACGGAGCTTACCTGTTTGTCGTCAACGGCTTCTTCAAAGGCACACCCGGCGCCAACCGGTTCGGCCCGCCGTAGGACCTGAAACAGCCAGGTCAACTGATTTAGACGCTTCTGAAAACGATAAATTGTATCCGCTTGCCATAAACAGCCAGCTCAGTTTTTGATTTTTTCTCATATATTTCAATTACCTAGTTAGTTTCACATCACCACATCACGAAAAATTTACTTGGATAACGGCTTGAAAAAATGAATAATTCTATTTGAAAAACCGAATGATCGTGCTGTAAGAGCATGAGGTTTTTTGACAGTCTTTAATGTATCATAAATAATTTAGGGGTGCCGGATGAACCGGACACCCCTTTTAGTGTTGACCGTGAAAGTTAGCACTGCCGTAGGACAACACAGTCGCGCGTGAATAGTATCTACGGTCAGGGGAGTTTTCAACGCCATTCCGAAAGGACACAAGATGGCGCCAAAAAAGCTTAAATCCCCCAGGCTGACAGCAGAACTTGCTGCAGAAATAAAAGCGTTGTGGAAACACACCGAACTCAATCAGGCTCAGATAGCCGCCAAGCTAGGCGGTTTAAATCAAGGCAGAGTATCCGAGGTCATAAATGGGCTTCGCTATGCTGAAGTGCTACCCAGCGAGCGTATTTGAGCCATGGCTAAGAACGAAAAAACCTCAAAAGCTATCGCTTCAAAAGCTGCAAAGATTTTGCGAGACCCAAAATCGACCAAAGCACAGCGTAGTGTCGCGGCTTCTGCTTTAACGCAAGCGCCAGATCGAAAATCAAAAAAATAACAGTTATGGGCGCCAGGCGGCGCCCATAACAACTTCATACTATCCCATCAAGGCGGGCAGGAACGTGATGATCGACGGGAAGGCAAGCAGGCCGGCAATGGTCAGAACGTCCGCAGCAAAGAACGGCACGCAGCCACGGAAGACCTCCTGAACCGGAATGTCGGGCCGGACACCGGACACCACGAAACAGTTCAGCCCAATCGGCGGGGTGATCAAACAGAGCTCCGCCATTTTCACCACCAGGATCCCAAACCAGATCGCACAGGCCTCACCGGACATGCCAAACGTACTGTCGGCGGCTGAAACGCCCTCCCCGCCGTTCAACGCCATGACGGCCGGGTAGACCACCGGAAGCGTCAGGATCAGCATTCCAATCGCATCCATGAACATGCCCAGCACCGCATAGGCGAGCAGGATGCAAATCATGATCAGCCAGGGCGAGAATTCCAGGGCGACGATGAAGTCCCGGAAGGCGTCGGGCAGTCCGGCAAAGCCCAGAAACCGCACATAGACCAGAACACCCCAGATGAGCGTGAAAATCATCACGGTCAGCTTGGCGGTCTCATGAAGCGCCTGGAACAGTTGCTTGGTCTTCATGCCTTTCGCAAAGGCCACCATCAGGACCACAAAGGCCCCCAGCGAGCCCGCCTCTGTCGGCGTTGCAAGGCCGAAGAAGAACGAGCAGAAGATAATCGCAATGACGGCGATGATCGGCAAGGTTCCGGGAATGCTCTCAAACCGCTGTTTCCAGGTGAAGCCCTTGATGGCAGGTGCATCGCCCCGCCAGGCCGATACCCCGACGATAATCGCCACATAGACAAGCGCAGAGAAGACCCCCGGCAGGAAGCCGGCAATCAATAGCTTGCCGACCGACTGTTCCACCAGGATCGCATAGATCACGAGAATGGCGGAGGGCGGGATCAGCGAGGCGAGCGTGCCCCCGGCTGCGACAACGGCCGCGGACAGGCGCTTGGAATAGCCATTTGCCAGCATTTCCGGAATGGCAACGCGGGCGAAAACGGCTGCGGTGGCCACGGAGGCGCCCGAAACGGCCGCAAAGCCGGCGGTGGAGAACACGGTGCCGACCGCCATACCGCCTGGCAACCAGCCGAGCCAGCGCTTGGCAGCCTCAAACAGCTGCTTTGTGAACCCCGCGTAAAAGGCCAGAAAGCCGATCAGAATAAATGTCGGCAGAACCGACAGGGCATAGGTCACGGACTTGGAATGGGGGATCGTGCCCGCCATCTTGATGGCAGTCATGAAACCGCGCTCAAAGCCCTGCATCATCGAGAAGTGGATGATGAGACCGACAAGTCCCGTAAAGGCAGCGGCAAAAGCAACCCGCACACCCAGAATGACAAGGACCAGCAGAACACCGGTCATCATCATGCCAACGTCAAACGGCGTCATTTGGCGCCTCCCTTGCCGGCGTCATCGCCCAACGCTTCCTCGATTTCGTGTTTGGCCACTTCTTCCACATCGTGAATAACAGGGACACCGACCGGGTCGCGGTCCGGGTTGGCCACCAGACGCGCATAGCCGTAGATCTGCAGCAGCAGTCTCAGGAACAGAACACTCAGCGCCACAGGGATCACCAGCTTGGATGGCCAGGTTGGAAGGCGGATATCCATGGTGCTGTCGCCGAAATTCCAGGACCGGTCGAAGTGGAACCAGGAGCCCCAGATCAACAAAGCAACCGTAAAGGCGATCAGGATGACCCCGAGCATTTCGCAGATATAAAGCGTACGCCCGTGAAGTTTGCCCAGCACGATTTCCATGCGGATATGGCCGCCAACGCGCTGGCAATAAGCCACACCCATAAATGCGAAAATCGCCATGGCCTGCTCGGTGATGTCGATAAAGCCAGGGATTGGCGCATTCAGAACAAGGCGGCCAAGAACCTGAGCCACAGCCAAAAGCATCAGGGAAAGGATCGAGAAGGCTGCGATGAGATTGAACCCGTTTTCGACATATCCGAGCATGCCGTCAAAACGAATATAGGTAGCCGGGCGCTCCGGATCGGAACGTCCACCGGGATCAGGATTTGTCATTTTCTATTGCCCCGAATAAAGGCTCTCCGGCGCAGGAGGCGCCGGAGAGGGTCACTTCACCCCATAGAGGGTTTATTCGGCGATGGTTTTCTTGACCATGTCGAGGATTTCCTGGGCAGGCAGTCCGTTTGCGGACTGTTCTTCAACCCAGGCAGCATGGATCGGGCCGGCCTTCTCAGAGAAAGAAGCCAGTTCATCATCGGAGAACTCGATCTGGGTGATGCCGCGGTTTTCCAGCTCCGGCCACCACTTGTCATAGACCGCTGCATAGGTGTCGAGGTAGTGCGCGATGGCCGGGTCGACAGACTCATCCAGCGCTGCCTTGAACTCATCGGACAAAGCATTGTACGCATCGACGTTCACAACGACCGGGCAATGCACGGTGCCCGGGTTCAGGTTCTTCGTCCACCAATCGGCAACTTCAACAACCTTGAAGGACAGGTGCGCATGCGGTGCAAAGCCTGCCGCCTGAACGGTTCCGGAGTCGATTGCCTGGTAGGTTTCAGATGCGGTCACAGACGTCGGCACAGCGCCAGCTGCTTCCATCAGTTTGCCGAGGCCGCCAAGAGCGCGCACACGCATGCCTTCAAAGTCGGAGATGGAGGCCGGTACGTCGCCTTTTCCGGCGAAGTTATATTGCGGCATCGGGGACGGCATCAGCAGCTTGGCGTTCCAGCGGCCAAGGTCCTGCTGAACGGCCGGATGTTCGTAAAGCGCTTTTGAGACCTTAACTTCGGTTTCAAGGTCCGACACGCCGAGAAACGGAAGTTCCAGAACCGTCAGGGTCGGGTTCTTGTCGGCGTGGTAGGAGGCACAGAACTGCGCCATCTCGAAGGCTCCGAAGGAAATGCCATCAAGGTTCTCGCGGGACTTGGACAATGCACCGCCGTAGTGAAGCTTGATTTCGAAAGCCCCGTTGGTGCGTGCCTTGACTTCCTCAGCCAGCTTTTCAACGTGCTCGGTGAAAGCGCGGCGCTTGCCCCACAAGGACACGTTCCATGTCACATCAGCAGCGAAGGTTTCGGTGGCGAAGATCAGTCCGAGCGTGCCCGCAGACACAGCTGTGGCGAATTTGAGTTTCGTGAGCATGCAATCCTCCCAGATATAAAGCTCGTTGGCCTGGTAACCCGGCCCTGAACGCGTGCCGCGCTCCAGCCTGCCCCAAGTTCTTTTCTTTAAGCATGACCCGTGCCAGAGCGGCTTGGCAATCCCTTTTCTCAAGGTTTGTGCGGCTGAACACGCAAGTGGACCGGACATGCTGCACCGCATCTAGGCGGATTCTTGCCGATGGGCTTGAGAGGTCGGCGGTATTCCGCCGATGAGCCGGACCCGATTGACCGCCCGCTGATCTCGAGCAACGGGCGTTTTGTCAGAAACGGCCCAAGATGCTCGATCCTTCACAATCGATCAGCTTTGGGCCGGCAATCGAATCCGATTGACCGCCCGCTGATCTCGCTGATCTAGTCGCGGCTCAAGCCAAGACGCGCCATCTTCTCGTTCAAGGTCCGGCGCGGCAGATTGAGGTCTTCCATCACATCGGTGATGCGGCCGTTGTGGCGGCGCAGGGCGCTTTCAATCAGGGACCGCTCATAGGCATCCATGAGATCTTTCAAGCTGCCGCCGCCTGCGACCGGCCCCGTGCTTTCGCCTGTCACCAGCGCCTCAAGCGGCTTCGGGCTGACACCTGCGGTCAGGACAAAACGTTCGGCCGCATTGCGCAGCTCACGAACGTTTCCCGGCCAGTGGTAGGTCTGCAGAAACGCCTCGTCCCGCGCAGAGCAGGCTGGAACCGCCATGCCGTACTGAGCGGCAAACCGGTTCAAGAAGGTGTCGAACAACAGGAGGCTGTCCCGGCCACGCTCGCGAAGCGGAGGAACGGCGATTTCAATAGTGTTCAGACGGAACAGCAAGTCTTCCCGCAAACGCCCATCTGCGACCGCTGCCCGTGGCTCGGCATTCGCAGCGCTGATCAAGCGGATATCAACCGGCACAGGCTTGGTGCCGCCCAGGCGGTCCACCTGGCGCTCCTGCAGAACCCGCAGCAGTTTCGGCTGAAGGGCAAGCGGCATGGAGACGATTTCATCCAGGAAGAGAACCCCGCCAGAAGCCGCCTCGATCCGCCCGATGCGCTGCCGGTCCGCGCCAGTGAAGGCCCCGGCCTCATGACCGAACAATTCCGCCTCAACCATCGCTTCGGGAAGTGCGGCCGCATTGATCGCCATGAACGGGCTGTTTTTCCGCGGACTATAATCGTGAAGCGCCTGCGCAATCACTTCCTTGCCGGTGCCGGTTTCCCCGGTGATCAAGACCGCCACATCGGTTCCGGCAAAATGGAGGATCTGCTGCCGCAACAGTTGCATCGCCGGACTGGTGCCGATCAGTCGGCTTTCCAGGTTCATCGTGTCGGAAATGCGCGTTTTCAGGCTGCGGTTTTCCAGAACCAGCGCGCGCCGGTCGCAGGCTCTCTTGACCACCTCGGCAATGTGGTCCGGATCGAAAGGTTTTTCGACAAAATCATAGGCCCCGGTGCGCATGGCTTCGACCGCCATCGGCACATCGCCATGACCGGTTATCAGCACCACAGGTAGATCGGCGTCGATCTCCGCAATGCGCCGCATGAGATCGAGACCGTCATCGGCGCCCAGTTTCACATCCGAGACGACACATCCGCGGAATTCGGGCGACAGATGCGCCAATGCAGGTGTCGCCGCGCCCACTTCTATGGTCTCAAAACCGGCCAGCCGGATCCACTGGCGCAGGGCCGCGCGCATGGAAGGGTCGTCATCGACGATTACGACGGAGGAAACGGAGACGGGTTCTGTCATTCTGCGGCTTCTGTTTCTGCAATCACGGGCGCAGGGTCTGCCTGAGGCTCGGGGACGGGAGCGGGCAGGCGCAGAACGAAACGAGCGCCCTTTGGGGTGTTGGGCTCTGCTGAAAGACTGCCGCCCAGGTCTTCTGCAAGGCGCATGGAAATGGCAAGGCCAAGCCCCATCCCCCCGGCATTAGCCTTGGTGGAAAAGAACGGATCGAAAATCCGCTCCTTCAGGCCGTCGGGAATGCCCGGACCGTTGTCGCCAACGATCACGATTGCGCTTTCGTCCCCTGTCCGTGTTTCCAGCCGGACCTCGCCATCCGCCTCACCGGCAGCTGCTTCGGCCCCGTTGCGCAGCAAATTGACCAGCACCTGCTCAATGCGCAACGGAGCGGTCTCCAGAAGGATCGGCTCGTCCGGCAAGGACAGGTGGAGACGGGTGCCGGTTTCCTGGAACCTTGGCCGGGTAATCTTCTCAGCTGCCCGGATACTGTCCCGCAAATCCACCTGCTTGATCTGGCTTTCGGCCGGCCGTGAAAAGCGCTTCAGCTCCTGGGTGAGGCTTGCCATACGCAATTGCAGCGAATCGATCTCGTCCAGGTTTTCCGATGCCGTTCCAACGTCGCCTTTTTCGAGAAACTTGCGGGTGCCGGCCACGAACATGCGCAAGGCGGCCAAGGGCTGGCTGAGTTCATGCACAACGGCGGCCGACATTTCACCAACCGCTGCCAGCCGGTTTGAGCGGGCAAGGCCCCGTTGTGCTTCCAGAAGCTGGCGTTCCACCCGCCGCCGCTCCTGAACTTCATCAATCAAGCGGGTGTTCAACTCTTTCAGTTCATCGGATTCCTGGCGCAGGCGCACAGAGGTCTTGCGCAGCCTCCGGCCGCGCAAAAACAGAACCACAACGGCGTAAAACAGGCAAAGCGCAAAAGCGGTTGTCCAGATCGGCAGCGCGCTGGCGCGGGTCTCCTCAATCGGGACAAGGTAGTGGAGGTTCCAGCCGAGCAACCCGACAGGTGCAACATTGTGGCGGTAAAGCGCATCATCAATGCGCAGGACGTGATCGGCGGGAACAGGATCGGCGCTGACCGGACGCAGATCCTCATTGGCATATTTTTGCGAGGCGAAGATGCGCGCCAGCACATCTTGCGGCAGCGCGGACAAGGTCCGGTAACGCCAGTCCGACTGGCTCGACAGGAAGATGACACCGTTGGCATCGCTCAGGAAAACGCGCTCGCCGCCATCCGCCCAGGCATGTTCCAGCTGGCTTGTGTCCACCTTCACGACCGCGACACCAAGCGGGTCCCCGTCGACCGGCGTGGGTCTGGCCAGGAACAGGCCCGGACGGCCCGTCGTAAGGCCAATGGCGAAGAATTGCCCCTCCCGGCCTTCCATCGCCTCGGTAAAATAGGGCCTGAAGCCGTAGTTATTGCCCACGAGCGACAAGTCTTCGCGCCAGTTGGAGGCCGCGAGCGTCGTTCCGTCCCGGTTCATCACATAAAGAAGATCGGCCCCGGAGTTCTCCGCCATTTCTTCCAGAAACTGGTTGGCACTGTCGACAGGGTGGCCCAGACCCAGCGCGGCCGTTGCCCTTGGATCTCGCGCAATCATGTAAGGCAGGTAGCGGAACTTCTGGTACTCGCCGAGGATTGTCTGCCGGTAGAGGGTCAGCCGTTCACCGGCCTTGCGGTCGACGCGGTCCCGGTCCAGCTCTTCGAACAGCTGTACCAGAACAAAAGCGGCGCCAACCAAAAACACGGGCGGCAGGAGAAGAAGGAACCAACGGGATACCATGGCGCTATATTGCGGATTTTTTTCCGCTTCGCCAGAGGAGCACTGCAATCGCTGCTATTGAATTGATCCGGGTCAAGGAGCTGGCATATCAAAGCCCTATGATTTTTGACGAGGGCCGCTCTTCGGTTTCCGGCCCAAGGAGGACTAAATGCCGATCAAGGATATTTTGACTGTTTTGGATCTGGCGGGAGATCAGCCGGCTGCCAAGTATGCGCTGGAATTCGGCCGCACCTACGACGCCCATGTCACTGGACTGGCCGTGTCGTTTGAGCCTGTGGTTCCGGCCTTTGCCGCAGCACCCATGCCCGTTGACTATCTGCAGGCGGCTCACGATCAGGCGATTGCGGCTGCCAACGAGGCCAAAAAGGAATTTGACGAGTTCGCCCGTCTGGCAGGTACCAAGACCGAAAGCCGGCTGGCGGAAGTGCTCACGGGCGGCCCTCTGGAATCGGTTCTGGTTCATTGCCGTCCCACCGATCTGGTGGTGATTGGCCAGGCCAATCCGGACAAGCCTGAACCCATGCGCGAGATCTTGATCGAGACCATTCTGTTCGAGAGCGGCGCTCCGGTTCTGCTGGTTCCATATATCGGCAGCAAAACCTTCCAGCCGAAAAATGTACTGATTGGCTGGGATGGCAGCTCCACGGCGACCCGCGCCATCCATGCTGCCCTACCGGTCCTTGAAAAGGCGGATCAGATCACCGTTCTAGTGATTGAAAAGAAAGCCTCGAAAGACGGTGGCCAGCCCGGCGCGGATGTCGCCAACTACCTGGCCCGCCACAACATGAATGTGACCGTAAATGTTGTCACGAATCCCCAGACAGGGATTGCCGACACGGTTTTGAACCATGTGTCCGACAACAGCAACGACCTCATCGTCATGGGCGGATATGGGCATAGCCGGATGCGGGAATTCCTGTTTGGCGGGGCAACCCGCGAGATCCTGGAATCCATGACCATTCCGGTGCTGATGGCCCACTGATCCTTTCACGTTTGCGCTGCAAAACCACGGATGCCAAAACTGGTGTCCGTGGTTTTTAACTGTCTTCAAACTCCGCTATGGTTGCGCCAGTTGACGGCATCGGGAAAAGGCAGACACGGTGACCATTCGCAATCTGGAAGGTTTTTTTGATCCGCGTTCAATTGGTGTGATCGGGCCCTGCCGGCATCCTGGCGTCCTGACGGTAAAACTGATTGCCTGTCTTCAGGACATCGAGGCCGGACACACCGTTACCCTGATCGGGATCGATCAGGATGTTCCCTTCCACGGTGTGAAAGCGGCCTCCCTCGATGACCTGAACGAAATGCCGGATCTGGTCATATATCTGGCTAAGGCGGAGGAGCTGCCCGGTGTGATCGGCAAGCTCGGAGCGGGCGGAACCCGTGCGGTCCTGATCCCCTCGCCCGGATATGAAAGCTGGCCGGAAGACCTTCTCCAGGCCTGCCGGGAGGCGGCGCGAACGACAAACCTGCGGCTGCTTGGTCCCGGCAGCCTCGGCTTTGCGGTTCCAGCGCGCGGACTGAACGCCTTGCTCAGTGCGGAAGCACCGAATAAAGGCGATATGGCTTTCTTCTCCCGCTCGGGCGCGATCTTGAATGCAACGCTGTCCTGGGCACAAACCCACAATGCGGGATTTTCCGCCGTGGTCTCCCTGGGCGAGCGCATGGACGTCGATATCGGCGATCTCATCGACTATTTCGCACAAGACTACCGCACAAGATCGATTGTCCTTCACATGGAAGGTATCGCCGTTCCCAGGAAGTTCATCTCAGCTGCGCGGGCGGCGGCACGCATCAAGCCGGTCATCATCATCCGCTCGGGCAGAAGCCGGGACACAGGCGGCTCGGGGCGCACCCATGCCGGCCGCCTGGCAAGCACAGACCTTGTTTATGAGACCGTTTTCCGGCGGACTGGATTGCTTCGGGTGTACGACCTGGATGAGATGTTCGAAGCGCTTGAGACCCTGTCCCACCTCAGAGTGCCAAGGTGCGAGAAGATTGCCGTCATCGCAAACGGCCGCAGTCTTGCCAATCTGGCTGTTGACCGGTTGATGGATCTGGGCGGACAATTCGCGGATCTGAGCGATGACACGCGCGCAGCACTATCAGGCATTGTGCGGGATGTGCCGGACCTGTCCGCGACCCCGGCTGCGAACGGTTCGGTTATCCTCGCCGAACATGCCAGTACAGAGGACACGACGACGGCAATCACAACGGTATTGAAGGATCCGGCCGTCGACGGCGCGCTTGTGCTGCAAACGGCAAGCGCCTTCCAACCGCTCAGCGCAGTCGCCGCCGCGATAGCGGACGCAGGCGCACAGGACCGGCGGCGCACAGGACGGCGCAAGGCGCTTGTCGCCGGCGTTATCGGCGCGGACGCACAGACCCGCGAGATCCTGACCAAAGCGAAAATCCCGAATTTCACCAGTCCTGCGGAATCCGCCCGCAGCCTCATGCATCTGGTGAATGAGGCTGAAGCCCGCGAGTTTTTGATGGCGGCTCCGCCAAGCCTGCCGGCGACCTTTTCACCGGACGCGGATACAGCCCGCAAGATCGTGACCCATGCGCTCGAAGAAGGCAGGACATGGCTCTCGCCGACCGAGGTCTGCGATGTATTGACCGCCTATGAACTTCCGGTCATGCCGACCAAAATGGCCGGAACACCGGAACAGGCCGCCCGGATATCCGAAACATATTTTGCCACGCACCGGCATTGTGTGGTCAAGCTGATTTCGCCCGACCTTCCGTTCAAATCGAAGATCGACGGGGTGCGGCTCGGCCTTGAAACACCGGCGGCGGTCGAAAGGGCAACGGCCGAACTAATCGGCAAGACCAGCAGTGATTATCCAGAGGCGCGGATTACCGGTGTCTCGATCCATCCGATGCTGGAAGACCGGCACGGGCTGGAACTTTATTTGGGCGTTGCCGAAACGCCGGAATTCGGTCCTGTGATCGTCTTCGGGCATGGTGGCACCTCAATCGAGGAAAGCGAGGACATTGCCCTGGAGCTTCCCCCGCTTGATCTCCATCTGGCCGCTGCCCAGATCAACCGGACACGGATTGCCCGGCTTCTGGATGGCGGTCTATCCCGCCCCGCGCTCGACCGGGATGCTCTGGCCCAGGCCCTGGTAAAGCTCTCGCAAATCACCATCGACCTGCCCGAAATCCAGGAGCTCGATATCAACCCGATCGTCTCCCTGCCCTCCGGCCTCATTGCGCTGGATGCGCGCATGACATTGTCGAACCCGGAACGCCGTCCGGGACGCACGGGTGCATCCCGCCTTGCCATCACGCCCTACCCGAAGGAGTGGGAGCAAACGTTCACCTTGAAGGACGGACGGACTATTTTTGTCCGGCCGGTCCGTCCCGAAGACGAAGATCTTTTCAAGTCCTTTTTCGAGCGGGTCACCCCGGAGGATTTACGGCTCAGATTTTTCGCCCCGGTGCGCGATTTCAATCACCGTTTTCTCGCCCGGCTGACCCAGCTGGACTACGCAAGGGCCATGGCTTTCACCGCCATTGATACCAGCGACGGCAGCCTGCTCGGCGTTGTCCGGCTGCATGCGGATCCGGACCATCAGACCGGCGAATACGCTGTCATGGTCCGCTCTGACCTGAAAGGGCTCGGCCTCGGCTGGGCCTTGATGAAGCTGATTATCCGCTATGCCAAGGCAGACGGGATTGAGACCATCAAGGGTGAAGTCCTGAAGGAAAACACCTCGATGATCTCCATGTGCCAGGCGCTCGGGTTCACCGTGGGCACCTCACCGGATGATCCCGGCGTTGCAGTTGTCACCCTGCCCGTCGCGGGACTTCCCGAGGACGGGTGACATTGCGCGTTACTTGCCTTCCGCTGCCGCCCGGATCTGGCTGAGGGAGGCTGCCGGGGTGATGGCTTCCGGGTCCAGCTTGAGATGCAGGAGTGCCGGGGTGCCTGCCTGGCGCGCGCGCTCAAAGGCCTCCCCGAACTGCTCCGTTGTTTCAACGCGCTCACCGAAGGCTCCGTAGCTCCTGGCAAGGGCTGCAAAATCCGGATTGACCAGATGGGTTGCAGACGGGCGGCCCGGATAGTGTTTTTCCTGGTGCATGCGGATCGTGCCGTACATGCCATTGTCGATCACAAGAACAATGATGTTCGCGCCGTCCTGGCAGGCCGTGCCGAATTCCTGCATGGTCATTTGCAGACAGCCATCGCCTGCAAAGCAGATCACCTCGCGGTCCGGGAAGGCAAGCTTTGCCGCAACGGCGGCGGGCAGTCCGTACCCCATTGAGCCTGATGTTGGCGCAGCCTGCGTGCCGTAGGTGCGGAACCGGTGAAACCGGTGCAGCCAGGTCGCGTAGTTGCCCGCGCCATTCGTGCAGATCGCGTCTTCTGGAAGATGGCCCTCCAGCCACTCCATGACGCCTGCCATTTGCAGGCTTCCGGGTGTTTGCGGCCGGGCACCGGACCAGGTCAGATAGTCTTCATGCGCGGCCTTGGCAGCGCCCGCGCCCTTGAGTTCCGCCGGGGGCTGCAGACCTTCAGCAGCCTTGGCAAACGCCGTTGGGCTTGCATGGATCGCGGCGGACGCCCTGTAGACGCGGCCAAGCTCTTCAGCGTCCGGATGGACATGCACCAGCTGCTGGGCGGGGGCCGGAATGTCGAGCAGCGAGTAGGACTGGCTCGGCATTTCAGATAGACGCCCGCCAACCAGCAGGATCAGATCGGAGCTCTTGACCCGCTCGATCAGCTTCGGGTTGGCGCCAATCCCGACGTCACCGGCATAGTTCGGGTGCAGATTGTCGAACAGCATCTGACGGCGGAAAGAGCAGGCGACCGGCAGGTCGAAGCGTTCGGCAAACCGGGTAAAGGCCGCGACCGCGTCTTTTGACCAGCGGCTGCCGCCCAGGATGGCGATTGGTCTTTCAGCCGCCCAAAGGCGTTTTTGCAGATCCGCCATCTGGGTCAGACCCGGATAGGTTTCTACCTGGCTCCAGGCAGGTGGCTGCGGGGCCACGGCTTTTTCGACCAGCATGTCTTCGGGCAAGGCCAGAACCACGGGCCCCGGACGGCCGGAGGTTGCCACATGATAGGCTCTGGAAATGAATTCCGGCATGCGCTCCGCATGGTCGATTTCGGCCACCCATTTGGCGATACCGCCGAACATCTGCCGGTAGTCAACTTCCTGGAATGCCTCGCGCTCGCGCATGGCCCGCTCGATCTGGCCGATGAACAGGATCATCGGCGTGGAATCCTGAGCGGCCACATGGACACCGGCGGACGCATTGGTCGCGCCCGGACCGCGGGTCACCATGCAGATGCCGGGTTCACCGGTCAGCTTGCCATGGGCTTCCGCCATCATCGCAGCGCCACCTTCCTGGCGGCATACGGTCACCGGTATCTCAGTATCATGGAGCGCGTCCAGCACGGCCAAATAACTCTCGCCCGGAACACAGAAGACGCGTTTTGCCCCGTGAAGGCCGAGTGCCTCCACCAGCAATTCGCCACCGGTCTTCAAGGCGTCGGACGTATGTTTCATTTTGGCTGATCCCAGTGTTGTAAAGGCTCAGTCATTCTATAGCGTATGAAACATGCCCCCGGCAGACCGGAAAATCAGATTATTTGGCAATAAGGTCATTCCGATTGGTCGGAAATTGCCGGCCCGGACACGCACAGCGCATGTCCGGACCCGCAACATTGGCAGCACTCGGCAGCCGCCGGTCCTAAACCGGCTGAACCGTGACGACCTGAAACGTATGCAGGTCGCCATCTTCGTCCTTGATGGAGACATATTCACCCGGCTCGAACGCATGCGTGCCGAACCGGTAGCCCGCCTCGTCATCATCTTCGCCGTCAATATCGTAGTGAAATGCCCACGACCCACCTGGCCGGTGGATCAGGTGGCCGATTTCCTCAACCTCATCGCCCCAGAACCGTCGCACGCGGCAATGGTCACGCTCCTTTTTCCAGAGCGCTGCATCAATGTGGCCGGTTTCGTCCAGAGGCGCTGTGAACTCATAACCATGGCGGGCGGAGCCTTGCGGATACTCCTTGGTCCGGGCCAGGTTCAGCCTGATCTTTTTCAACGCCGGATAGTCGCTCATATGAGCCTCCCTTACTGACAAATCACCCTATATGTGCCACAGCACGGGCACAGCACATTGAGCAGTATCAAACCCGAAGCATGGCCTTTGGGGCAGAATTTCCTGAAGGCCAGCAAAAGGATACGGTATGGCGCATGCTTCTGACCAGACTGAAGCCCTGAACTTTCTGAACGCCCTTCCGGCCCGGGACCCGGCGCGCCCTGACGTGATGCGGATCGACACCCATGCGAATGTCGTTTTTCTCGCCGGTGCGCTCGCCTACAAGGTCAAGCGCGCGGTCACGTTCCCGTTTCTGGACTATTCAACACTGGCCTTGCGGAAAGCGGCCTGCGAAGCGGAGATCACGGTCAATCAGCCGAACGCGCCCCAGATCTACCGCCGCGCAATCCCCATCACACGGGAGGAAGACGGCCGCCTTGCCTTGAACGGGCAAGGAACACCGGTCGAATGGACCGTGGAGATGAACCGGTTTCACCGCACGGACGAGCTGGACATGATGGCAGCGGACGCCCTTTTTCCAGACACCTTGTCTAACGATCTTGCCGCGATGATGGTAACGGCCCATGACGGCGCGCCGCTCAGGAACGGGGCGGGCTTTTTCGCCGAACTGGAAAGCTATGTGGAGCAGAACGAGGCCGCTTTCCGGGAGTTTCCCGAATTGTTTGCCTCTGAAGACGTGCGGCACCTGACCGAGACCGCCCGCACGGTTCTGGCCTCCTTGAAGGCCCTGATCCTTAAGCGCGGTGAAACCGGCCTGGTCCGGCGCTGCCACGGGGATGCGCATCTGCGCAACATCGTGCTTCTGGAAGGAAAGCCGGTCCTGTTCGACGCAGTGGAGTTTTCCGATGCGATTGCCACCGGCGACGTCTTGTACGATCTGGCCTTCCTTCTGATGGATCTTTGGGAACGCGGCCAGCCCCGCGCCGCCAACCGGGTCTTTAACCGGTATCTCGATCAAAGCCGCCTTGAACACGGCACCGACGGATTGGCGGCCCTGCCCTTTTATCTGATGATGCGCGCCGCTATCCGCGCCAAGATTGCGGCCAGCGCGGCCGCGAACCAGACCGATCCGGACGAACGGCAACGCCAGGAGGACCAGGCGCGGGCCTATTTCGGCTATGCCTGCCGGTTTCTTGAACCGTCCCGGCCGGACCTTCTGGCCATTGGCGGCCTGTCCGGAACGGGCAAAACCACACTTGCCTATTCGCTGGCGCCTGATCTTGGCCGGGCACCGGGGGCACGGGTTCTGCGCACCGATGTCATGCGCAAGCGCCTCTATGGACTGACGGAAACCGAAAAAGCGCCCGAGGCCGCCTACACCAAGGAAGCCTCCGCGAAAGTCTACGAGGCTTTGGACAGCGGCATTCAAAATGTTCTGGCCGCCGGTCACAGCGCGATCTACGACGCGGTCTTTGCCGATCCCGCCGAACGGGAAAAAATCGAAGCCGTGGCCCATGCCGTCGAGGCTGCCTTCACAGGCCTCTGGCTGGAAGCGCCGCCGGACACCCTGAGGACCCGCGTGGAGGCGCGGAGCGGCGATGCCTCGGACGCAACCGCGCATGTGGTGGACACCCAGCTGACCTACGACCTCGGCCGGCTCACCTGGGCCAGGATCGATGCCGGAAACGGCCCGGAGGAAACAGCGAACCGCGCCCGGTCCGTCCTAAAGCTGAGTTGATGACCACTACATCCCTGCGGCTCTCAGGGCGGCGGCGGCTCCGGCGGCGCAGAAGACGGCTATATACTCCTTGCGAAGCTTGATTTGCGCGGCCGCGGCAACGATCAGGCACAGGCCCACTGCCAGTCCGCCTTTCAAGACAATCGGCAGGATGGTGGAGACAATGATGGCGCCGGGCAGCGCTTCCAGACCCCGCCGCACACGGTCGGTGATTGGAAGCCGCCCCATTACCCAGTAGCCGCCCGCGCGGAGCGTATAAGTGATGGCGGTCATGCCGAGCACGGCCATGACAAACATGGCATCTGCTGAAAACAATCCGTCAGTCATCGAGATAAGCCCCCGCCAAAGCACCAGCGATTGCGCCGGTGAAAATGCTCCAGTACCCGCCAACAAGCGCCCAGGTGATACACGCGACAGCACCTGCGACCAGCCAGCTGACCGTTTGCCGCTTTCCCTTCCACAAAGGTACAAGCAGGGCTGCGAAGAATGCCGGCAGGACAACATCAAGACCGAACACTTTCGGATCTGAAATCAGGCTTCCGGCAAAGTATCCGGGAATGACCGAGACCGACCAGACCGACCATGTGAACAGGCCGCTGCCCAGATAAATGCCCCAGTCCCGGGTGCCCTTGTCATATTCGGACAGGGCAATCAGCCAATTGAGATCTGTCAGAAAGAACAGTGACGGGTAGGTGTTGCGCGCCGGCACCTGACCCAGCCACGGGCGCAGGCTCGCCCCGATCAGGAGCATGCGCATGTTAACGGCACCTGTCACGCCCACCATCGCGATCAGGCCGCCCCAGGTGAGTGGATCCTTGTAGATCTCCATGGCAACGAACTGGCTGGCGCCTGCAAAGACCAGCGAGTTGATCATGAGTGTTTCCAAAAAGGTCAGGCCTTTTTGCGCGGCCACCGTCCCGAAGACCATGCCCAGCGCAATGATGCCGGGAAAGGCGGGAAAACACAGCGCAGCACCGCGCAGGCAGCCGGCCGGAGAAATATGTACCTGTGTCGTGGCCATCGTTGCCGGTTCCACCTTGAAAAAAGTTGCTTCATGCAACCTTTACATCCGAACCGTCTGATTTTCCAATGAATTGATTTGATCTACTCATGAGCGGTTTGGGTGGTTGCGGCCATTCGCAGGCGGACCCCAAACCACCCCCGGCCGCACGCGCATGGGCAGGGCCAAACCGGCCTGGCCCTTTAGGTTTGTGTCTGGCGGACGCCTGCTTTGCCGGGCCGTTTGCCCAAATTGCCCGGCCATGCCATGAGCTAGACCATCACGTCGTAGATCATGCGCGCTCCGGTGAAACCCAGAAACAGAGCAAATATCAGCTTCAGTTTGGACGGATCGATGGCATGGGCGATCTTCGCGCCGAGCGGGGCCGCATAGGTCGAGGCCGGGATGATCAGGAAAAAGCCGATCAGGTTGACATAGCCCAAGGAGAAGGGCGGACGGCCCTCCACACCCCAGCCGAAGAAGATCGACATCAACGTGCCCGGAACCGCAATGATCAAGCCGATGGCCGCTGCCGTTCCGACCGCCTTGCGGATCGGATAGTTGAACAGCGTCAAGGTTGGCACTCCGAGCGTACCGCCGCCGATCCCCATCATGACGGATATGCCGCCGATCAGGAAACCGAGTGTTTCCTTAATTGGCGTTCCGGGAAGTTTGTCGGCAAGGTGGGAGCCGTCCTTGCGGATCATCATGTTGGCGGCCACGGCCAAAGCCACAATCCCGAAAATGAGTGTGAGCGCGCCGCCGGAAATGTTTCCGGCCAGGGTTGCCCCGGCCACAACGCCCAGCGCAATGGCCCACCACCAGCGCTTCAGGAGATCCATGTCGACACTTCCGCGCTTGTAATGCGCCCGCGCGGAAGATGTACCGGTCGCCAGGATTGTCGCAAGCGACGTTCCAACGGCAACATGCATGAGCACGCCAGGGTCGATCTCAAGGGCGGTGAACATATAGTAGAGCACCGGGACAATGACGATGCCGCCGCCAACACCCAGAAGACCGGCAATGATACCCGCCACAACACCCGTTGCCAGCAGCGCCAATGCCAGCAGTCCAAGAGACAAAAAGCTAAGATCTTCCAAAGCGCACCCCTGCCGCCCATTCCAAACGGCCAGACAATAGCCATGCTGCCGGAAAAGGCCAGCGCGCATCACTCTTTCCTTTCAGGAACAAATTGAATGTGACGCAGGAAAGACACGCATTCCGGAAAAATGAGCAAACCACACGCTGAGAATGTTCGTCCGGCGGCTGGTCGTTTAAAAGACCGGGCGAGTTCAAAAGGAGGCCGAATGCCCGCCCATCTTGCGGTTTATACTTTCAACCAGTTCATCGCGCCCTATCAATCGGACGCCATCAAGGGGTTTCGTGATGCCGAGCCCGGCGCGTTTGCCGAAATGGACCGCGCCCACGGCTTCATCGCCCGCTCCGGGTATGACGGCGAGGACGGTCCGGAAAGTTGGGGAACCCAAGTGTTTCCCAAATGCTGGGAGAACCTGAACGGTGACGGCTGGGCGCCGTCCACGTTGTCCGTTTGGGAAACGATGGAGGTCCTGATGGCGGCGACCTATCACGGACACCATGGACATGCCTACCGGCAGGGCAACATGTGGCATCTCGCAAGACCCGGCATTCCGGAATTTGTCCTGTGGTGGATCCCGGCTGGGCACCGGCCAGACTGGAGCGAGGCGGTCAACCGGTTTGAAGACCTGATGGACAATGGGCCAAGCGTCCGGGCATTTTCATTCAAGAAGGCTTTTGCTCCAAATGGCCAGGCCATCAAACCGGATGCTGCGCGCGTGAAAGCCATCGCAAGGGAAAACCGGGCCCTTGCAGAGAGCGGTGAGGCGTTCACCCGCCCTCGGATTGTTCACAAAATGACGACTAATCGTTAAACGCCAGGGTCATTGTACAGAACGGTGATTGTGACGATCTTATGCCCAACAGCGCGGGACATGCCCGCCAGGACTTGGAAAGGATCACTCTCATGAACCAGATTTATCGCGCCTCTGACGCCCGCGGCGATGCCGATTTCGGCTGGCTGAAAAGCAAGCATACCTTCTCGTTCGGCTCCTACTTTGATCCGAACTATATCGGTTTCGGCGCCTTGCGCGTCATCAACGAGGACCGGGTTGCCCCGTCCGCCGGGTTCCCGGCCCACCCGCACCAGAACATGGAGATCATCTCCTATGTCGTGTCCGGCGGGCTGGAGCATAAGGACAGCCTCGGCACCGGGTCGGTGATCCGTCCGGGCGAATTGCAGCGCATGAGTGCGGGCACCGGTGTCCGCCACAGCGAATACAACGCATCGGACAAGGACCCGGTCCACTTCCTCCAGATCTGGATCGTGCCGGAGCGGGATGGGATCGAACCGAGCTACGAGCAGAAGGCCTTTCCGGCTGACGGCCGCGAAAACGCCCTGCGCCTGATCGGCTCGCGGGATGGCCGCGACGGGTCCGTTACCATCCACCAGGATGTGGACCTTTACACGTCCCTTCTCGGGGCCGACCGCAGCCTTGCCTACGACATCAAGGCCGGACGCAAGGTCTGGATCCAGCTGATCAAGGGCGCCTTGTCGGTGAACGGACAAACGCTGACCGCCGGTGACGGCCTTGGCCTTTGGGACACCGGCGCCATTTCCCTGACAGCACAGGAAAATGCCGATTTCCTATTGTTTGATCTCGCCGCATAAAGCGGAAACAGGCTCAAATTGTCCTCCCCCTCTCCTCCTCGGAGAGGGGGATAGTTTTCAGGAGATTTCAATGATCGACACTGCGACACCAACCATCACCCTTGAACATGAAGGTGCGAAAGGCCGCTATGTTGCCGTTGTCAGCGGCATTGCCGACCCGGCGGAGCTCACCTTTTCCGTTGTGAACGAAAATCTGATCATTGCGGACCATACTGGCGTGCCAGACGCAATGCGGGGAATGGGGATCGGCAAGGCCTTGGTCGAGCGGCTTGTGGCGGATGCCCGCGAAAAGAAGATCAAGATCGTGCCGCTCTGCCCTTATGTGAATGCGCAGCGGCAAAAACACCCGGAATGGGCGGACGTTTTTCAGGGATAGGGGCCTGCCGTCCAGCTTATCAGCTTGCCTGTGCGGCGGATGGCGGCTCTCCGTCTTCGGGGATCACCACATTGGTCGGAACGCCGCAGCCGCGTAGCGTGTAGAGACTGTTGGTCAGGACTTCGCCCGCCTGCTCAAAGGCGGCGGCCGTGATGTCCGGCCCGGCGGCGCGAATGCCGTCGGCTGCCTGGCGCAAGCCCTCAAGATTGGTGTTCAGTTGAGTGAGCTGGCGCAAAAGCGCTGGATCGGCTTGCAGGTTTGCGCTTTGCAGCCGGTCCGAAATCTCTTTCAACCGGTCGTCCAGACCTTCCAGATTTTCCTTGAATTCGGCCGGCGTGACCTGCAGCCGGGCGAGGGTCGCCCCGGTCACGGCACCGGCCACTCGTGTTCCAGCCTCATCGACCCGGTGAAGCACCAGAAGAACAAGCACACAGGCGGCGATGATCAGGAGCGCCGTTGCGTTGATCAGGGCCAGCAGCAAATTTCCGGGCAAGCGGATCAGCCGTCCCCAAAGCCCCAACCGTTCCTTCGCCATGTCCAATCTCCCATGCCCTTTGACTGCAGCAGATGCGGGAGACTAACAGCTTAAGGTTAAAAAGCTTCGCGGGCCCTGTCCGGCATGCGCACGGCAACCAGCTTGGAGTTTTTTGGGGGACGTTTTCAGGAATGGTACAGACGAGTGGATTCGAACCACCGACCTTCGGAGCCACAATCCGACGCTCTAACCAACTGAGCTACGTCTGCTTAAAGGCATGGTCTTTGGCGCGGAGCAAACTGCCCGGCCCGCCAATGGCTAGCGCGTCTTCTACCCTCGTTTTTTGAACGCGGCAAGCCGGAATCTTGTAAAATTTTCAGCTGTTGAAAAGCAAATGCCCGGAGCGGTGTGCTCCGAGCATTGCGCATTCTGTCAGGACTGCCTTTTCGGCAGTGAAGGCCTTAGTTGACCTTCAGGTCCTTGAAAGACTTTTCCATGGCTTCCTTGACCGGAGCGGAAACGTCGGTGCCGAGTTTGGTGGCCAGTTCGTGCATTTCCTTGCTCTGGGCGCTCAGCGTGTCGAACTGCTGGCGTGCAAAGGTGGACTGCAGCTCAATGGCTTCTGCCAGGGTCTTCACGGACATGATGTCCTTCATGAAGGTGAAAGCGGCATCCGCATTGGTCTTAGCTGCGTCAACGGCCTTGTGGTTGAACTCGACAACGCCCTGACGGGATGTTTCGAATGTATCTTCCATCAGGTCTGTTGCGTCTTCAGCAGCAGTCTTCATTTTGGAATAAGCTTCCCGTGCGTTCTCGATGCCTTTTTCAGTGGTTTCGCGGAACATAGCCGGGACTTCCATTTTCGGCATTGCGAAAGCTTCGAAATCCGGGAACGCAGCAGGAGCAGCCGGTGCTGCCTTTGCGCGTGTCGCACGGGTTTTCGGAGCGGCTTTTTCAGTTGTTGTAGCGTCGGTCATGATCTCATCTCCTTGAGTCCGGATGCGATCATTGGTGTTTGGTACTCCCGCCGAACCCTTGTCCGGCGGACCCTGTCGTCATCCGCAGGCCCTTACATAAGGCATCCTATGTTGCATTGCAATATTTTTTTGCACTGCACAATGAGATTTACGTCGGGTTTCCGGATTTTTTTTGTCCGCCCGGCGGCGGACAGCAGCTGACAGGATTGCGTCAACCCTTGGAGCCATGACCAGTACACCACCGGAATTGAGACCCGGAACAGACCGCCTGCCAAAGACCCACAAAACACAATGACGCACTTTTTAAGTGCATATCGATCAATTTTCAACTTTCATCGGATGTGTTTTATGCACTCACCCGGCTGTGGCGCGGCCAGACGCATCACTCCCTATCCAATCAGCTTTGGGCGGAAAACCGGGTCCGGATTACCGCCCGCCGATCTCGAGCGTCGGGGCGTTTCGTTCAAAACACCCGCTGCTCGACCACGTCACAACCGAGCAGCGCGCCGCCCGCCGGGAGCAAGGTTCACTCAGGTTTGCGAAAAGCCCTTGGCCGCGTCCTGGACCGTCTTGGTCGCTGTATTGGAGACTTCGCGCGCCTGCTCGCCAAGCGTCTCCATCTGCTTGCGCATGTAGTCCTGCTGCAGCTTCATCATGTCTTCCACAGTGCCCGCTTTCACAAGCTCCTGGGCGAATTCGAACGCCGAGTTGACCTGTTCCTCGGCAAAGGTCAGGGCCTTCTTGTTCACGTCGGCAGCACCGGCCTGCATGGCATTGGCACTGTCTTCCACATTGGTCACTGCCTTGTGGGTTGCCCCCATGAAATCGTCAAACGCCTTGCGCGCCTGATCGACGCTCTTGTCGGCGAAATCGCGCATTTGGTCGGGGATCTCGAAACCGGGCTTGTTCGTAGTCATATCGGCACTCCTCCAGTGGCAGGCTCGAAAAAATCATGCAGGATCTTTACTTGCCAAAAATTCGTAACACGCAGATGGCAATCCGGCAAATTACCCTTGGCCCAATTAACCACGCCTTCATGTAAGCCCTTTACTGGCCATGGTTTACATGGACGACGTCCGGGATTGCTTGTATTAACGGAGTGTTAACACTGCGGGCAGATCCGGCAGCCGCGCCCCCGTCAACACGTGTCGAAAGACAAGTTTGGAGCACAGCTATGGACAACCAGATCCTGTCATTTTTGGAAATGACTGCGCTTAGTGATCTGGCACCGCTCATCAATGACAAACGTGCGGCATGGTTGTGGTCCGCTGACGGGTCCAGGATCCTCTGGGCGAATGCCGCAGGGGCTGCTTTCTTCTCCGCGCACAAGGCGTCTGACCTTGCGGCCCTGAAAACATTGGAACGCTCGCCGGCCCGCCCGCATATCGCGCGCATTGCCGCCTCCGGCCAAACCGACCGCTTCAGCATCGACAGGCTGCGCTTTTACAAAGGCCTGCGGGTGATGCTGCT
The DNA here is from genome assembly GCF_009711415.1 of Roseibium denhamense. Taxonomy (GTDB): domain Bacteria; phylum Pseudomonadota; class Alphaproteobacteria; order Rhizobiales; family Stappiaceae; genus Roseibium; species Roseibium denhamense. The sequence goes on along the minus strand of NZ_SMLZ01000115.1, from coordinate 82,779 downwards.
GACCTGCCAGTGCAAGCGGCTGACGCTTGACAATGGCGATGACGCGGCCCTGATCGTGTGCGGCGATAACGGCCTGGCCCTGACCAAGGATCCGGTCGCAAGTTTCGCGGCCATGCTGGCCGGGACCGGACAAACCGTTTTTGTGCTCGACCAGGACCAGGTCGCCAGCACGGCCGGCGCTCTTTCCGGTGTGCCGGAAAATCCCGAGCTCCTGGAAGACCAGCCGGCCCTGTTCGGCCCGCTGGACCTTGAAGGTACTTTTCACGACGGCGTTTTGCTGCGTTCGGACTCGGGTCACAGGATCATCGTTCTGTCTGATGACCCGCTTGAAGAAGACCTGGAAAGCGCTCAAGACGCAGCGGATGAGGCCGGGGCTTCCATGTGGGTGCGCGCCGATGACGAGGATGCCGGAGAGCGCGCCACCGCTGCCCCTGAAGGCTTCGCACCTGAAATCCCTGCTCCCGATGTTTCTGTCCCCGATGTTCCTGTATCTGAACACATCGACCTTGACCCGGCGGGCGTTGAGACCGGACACGACGTGCCAGACACCGAAAGTTTGGACGAAGACGCGGTGGCCAGTCCGGTGTCCTCAGCTCCCGTTGAAGACGATGCGCCGCCAAGCATTGAAATCACTGCGTCCGATGATCCGGCACCCGCGGACACAAGTGCTGATACTGTAGATGAACAGGCTCCGGGTCCTGAGGCCGCCGATCTGAATACCCCTTTGACCATCGCAGATCAGACTGCTGCCGGACGTGCCGCAGACAGCACCAAGGGCACCGAAGCCGAACCGCCGGTTGATACGTCAGATGAGGCAGCCGCCGCCGATCCACAGGCAGAGGACACACCAGAAGAGCCTGGCGCGGACGCCACCACTGAAGATACTGACAGCAAGGCGCAGGACGAAACCCACACCAGCGACGGTTTTGTATTCCAGCCGCGCCGCCGGCCGGTCCGCTTTGCCTGGAAAATGGACATCGACCAGCGGTTCACCTTCCTTTCGGACGAGTTTTCCGACGTGCTGGGACCGGAGGCCACAGATATTGTCGGTCAGTCCTGGGCGGAAGTTTCCGAGCGCTTTGACCTCGACCCGCGCGGCACCATTGCCCGGGCGCTCGACCGTCGCGACACCTGGAGCGGCAAGACCGTAAACTGGCCGGTCACCGGGGCGGATCTGCGCGTCCCAGTCGACATGGCCGCATTGCCTGCCTTTGACCGGGATCGTCTGTTTGAAGGCTATCGCGGGTTTGGTGTGTGCCGTACGGCGGATGCGGTCCAGGACACGCGCGCGGTCCCCCTAAGCCCGGCGCTTGCCGCGTTTGACGAGGATTTTGCGACCAGCCGCCGGGAGGCAGATCCGGAGGACGAGGACAAGCAAGAGACTGTCGAAGAGGACACCACAGCAGCAGAGCCTGTCGCATCGTCTGAGCCGGAAACACCATTGGTGGACAGCGCTGACAGCGATAGCGCGCCCGAAGATGATGATGCGCTCGCCCTGAACGAAAAAGACATTGTGGAGGATGAGGCGGCAGCGGCTGCGGCTCAGTCGCTTGATGCAGCGCTGGAAGCTGAGGACGCTGCTCCGGAAGCGGACACCGCCCCGGAAGGCCCAGCTTCACCTTCACCAGACGAGGGCAAGGACACGTCTGCGGCCGCAGAGGCACAAGAGTCCGTTGATGACCTGAAGCCGGCGCCGCCTGCGACCTTCGCCGGTAAGACCTTCATCGGATCGAGCGCGGCCGCGCTTGTCGGCTCCCTGGCAAAGTTCACCGGCCGTCCCGCCCCAAAAGCAGAGACACCTGCGGCGCCAGAAAGCTCCGGCAGCGCCCCAGAAACCACCGGCACGAAAACGCCTGACCCGGCTTCAAGTGATCTGCCCGCCGAACCGGACGACGATGCTGCACAGGCAAACTCATCCACAGATCCAGAGCCCGCCGATGCGGAGGATCAGGGCTCTGAGGCACCGGGCGCCATGCTGGACCAGAAGATGGCCGATGCGGATTTGCCAGCAGCTGATGCGGGAGACCGTGGAGATGTGAGCGCCCCCGCAGCTGAAGATGCTCCGGTATCCGCACCCTCCGAAGATGCAGCCGCTGAGGGGGACCAAACGGCCCTTCCGGCAGAACCGCAGGATGATGCAAGTGCTGCCCGTCCTGACACAAATCCTGTCCAGCCGGACGAGAGCGCTGTAACTGCAGCCGCAGAGCCCGATGCAGAGCCGAAGGATGCACCGGCGGAAACGGTCAAGACGGAGACGGAACCAACCGGTATTTCCGGCCCTGCCCCGCTTGCCCCGGCCGAAATCGAAAGCGCGGTGAAGTCACTCGCAAAGACTTACAGGACGGACAAGAAAGAGCCGCGAACGCCCACCTCGCTCTTGTCCGGTGACACGCCGCAATCTGTCGAGCCGGAGCCTACGCCGAGAGACTTTTTCGAAGACCCGGCGGATGAACCGGACTTTGACGGCACGGCCGATGATCTGTTGGCGGCGGCACCGGATGCCGAGGCACCGGATCTTGAGGACGCTTCCGCCGATGACACAGCGGCGCCGGAAGACAATCCTGAGTTTGAAGACACCCAGAAGACCGATGACGCCGCAGCTGACGCGGACGAGCGGGAGTTCTTTGAAGAGACGGCTGCCTTTGAAGGTGAAGAGCAAACGGCCCAAGAGGAAGACAGCGCCGCTCCAGACAAGCAAGCGGCGGACGATCGCCCTGAAGACGATGACCGCCCGGTCACCGGCAAGGTGATCCCGCTTGCAACCGCAGTGCCCCGTGTTGTGCCGGTCGATACGTCCAGCCTGTCCCGGCCGGAACGCCAGGCCTTCCGGAAAATCGCCGAAGCCCTTGGGGCGCGTCTTGAAGGCGACCTGGCAGACTGGGATGCGCCGGACCCGGAAGAAACCAAGACCGTTGACGATCTGGCCGCAGAACTCCCGCCGGAAGTGCCCGAAGCCGGGCCGATTGATCCGTCCTTGCTGGACCGGCTGCCGATTGGCATTGCCATCGTTCACGAGCGCGAAGTGCTTTACGGCAACAAGGCCCTTTTGAAACTGCTGGGCTACACCTCGCAAGCGGCCCTGCGGGAAGCGGGCGGCCTGGAAGCATTGTTTATCGATGAGACGGAAGACCTGCCGGATGCCGACGGCATGATGGACGGTGAGGTCGACGAACCCATGAAAGTGCGCCTTGCCGATGGCGGCGTGCGCTCCGTCGATGCGCATATGCATTCCGTTCCCTGGAACGGCGGGCGCGGCTTGATGGTGTCGATCACGGAGCGGCCGTCAAAGCCGCAATCCCTTGAAGCATCCGCCCCGGCCTCCCCCAACTTCTTTGCTGAGGTGCGCGGCGAGCTGGAAAGCGCGCGCAATCAGATCGCCGAGATGGACACGATCCTGGAAACGGCAACGGATGGTGTATTGGTTCTCGACGACAAAAGCATCATCGTGAAGGCTAACGGGTCCGCTGAAGCCCTGTTCGGCGCAGGCCGGGCCGATATGATCGGGGCGCCCTTTACCGACTTCCTGGCTCCGGAAAGCCACCGCGCCGCCGCCGACTATCTTGACGGGCTGTCGCGCAACGGCGTTGCCAGCATCTTGAACGATGGCCGGGAAGTTCTCGGCAAGATCCCGGCTGGTGGCCTGATCCCGCTGTTCATGACCATGGGCCGGATCAGCGCAACCAAGGAAGATCCGAAATATTGCGTCGTGCTGCGCGACATCACTCAATGGAAGACGGCTGAAGAAGAACTGACCCATGCCAAGCGGCAGGCGGAAAACGCCAGCTCGGCAAAGTCCGATTTCCTCGCCAAGATCAGCCACGAGATCCGCACCCCGCTGAACGCGATTATCGGATTTTCCGAAGTGATGATGGAAGAACGCTTCGGCGCCATCGGCAATGACCGCTACAAGGATTACCTGAAGGATATCCGGACGTCCGGCTCCCACATCATGAGCCTGATCAACGACCTTCTGGACCTGTCCAAGATCGAGGCGGGCAAGCTCGACCTGAAATTCGCCGCTGTCTCTGCCAACGAGATCATCAATGAGTGCGTTGCCCTGATGCAGCCGCAGGCGAACCGGGACCGGGTGATCATCCGCGCAAGCCTGCCGGAATCCGTGCCGAATGTGGTGGCTGATCCGCGCTCGCTCCGCCAGATCGTCCTGAACCTTCTGTCGAACGGGATCAAATACAACAAGTCGGGCGGCCAGGTGATCCTCTCGACCACGCTGGAGACTTCCGGCGAGGTTGTCATGCGCGTGCGCGATACGGGCACAGGCATGACCGCCAAGCAGCTGGCCGCAGCGCTCGAACCGTTCCGCCAGCTTCACACCGCCAGCCGAAGCGGGGGCACCGGTCTCGGGCTGCCGCTGACCAAGGCGCTTGTTGAGGCCAACCGGGCAAGTTTTCACATCGATTCCACTCCGGACCAGGGCACACTTGTGGAAATTACCTTCCCGACACAACGGGTGCTGTCCGAGTAAAAAAGCCGGACCACAACGCCTCACCCCAAGACGTTTAACTTGACGCTAGGGCTCCAGTTTGTCACCTAGGGCATCAAGGCGCGCGGCAGTTTTTCGCCGCCATTGAACCAAAACGCATGCGCTGGAGATTTGAAAGGGGCGTCCGCTGACAGACGTAATCGGTCAGAGTACCGTTGAAGACGTTGCCGAAAAAAGCATGCCCACCGGAACACCGAGCTGGCCATTGTCTGCCGGTGCACTTCTGGCCGCCGCAGCGTGCCTGCTGCCGATGGCAGCTGTGCTTCTTGCCGCGGTGACCGGTTCCTTGGAGACGCTGAGCCATCTCGCGGACACGGTCTTGTGGCGCTACACATGGACGACCGCCGTGCTCGTGGTTCTGGTTGCCCTATTTACGGCGGTGATCGGCACCGGAACGGCCTGGCTGGTGACCATGACGCGTTTTCCGGGCGTCCGGGTGTTCGAAATCGCGCTCGCCCTGCCGTTCGCCTTTCCGGCCTATGTCATGGCCTATGCCTATACGGATTTTCTCGATCATCCGGGCGCGGTTCAGACCACCTTGCGCTCTGTGTTCGGCTGGGGGCCGAGGGACTACTGGTTTCCCGAAGTCCGCAGTGTCGAAGGGGCGGCCATCATGCTCACCCTTGTGCTTTATCCTTACGTGTATCTGCTCGCCCGCGCCGCCTTCTTGCGCGAGTCGGCGACAGCCAATCTGGCGGCCCGCACCATGGGACGCGGCGCGTGGGGGGCCTTTTGGCATGTGTCCCTGCCCATGGCCCGCCCGGCCATTGCAGGCGGTGTGCTTCTGGCGGTGATGGAAACGATCGCAGATTTCGGAACGGTGAGCTATTTCGGGATCCAGACCTTTGCAACCGGCATTTATTCGAGCTGGTTTTCACTGGCCGACCGGGGCGCTGCCGCGCAGCTGGCGCTCTGCCTTCTGGTTTTCGCCCTGTTTCTTGCGATCCTGGAGAGGATGCAGCGCGGCGCCGCGCGCAATCACCATGCGGGCAAGCGGTTTGAACTGATGCCCCCGCATATCTTGACCGGATGGGGCCGCATCGGCGCCTGGGCCGCCTGCGGCCTGCCGGTTCTGTTCGGGTTTGTGCTTCCCCTGGTTCTGCTGTTCGAGATGGGCCTGCGGTCTGAACAGGATCTTTTCTCGCAGCGCTATCTCGGCTTCATTCAAAACTCGGTTATCCTTGCAGGCACCGCCGCCGTGGTCACCGTCACCGCTGCCGCGCTGATTGCCTTCAACACCCGGCTTCATCCGGTGCGCCTGTCCTTCATGGCGGGTCACATCAGTCGGATCGGTTACGCTGTGCCCGGCGGGGTGATCGCGGTTGGACTGCTGGTGCCGTTCGCCTTTCTCGACAACAGCATCGATGCCCGCATGCGGGAGTGGTTCGGCATTTCAACCGGTCTGATTTTCACCGGCACCATTACCGTCCTCGTGATGGCCTACATGGTGCGGTTCATGGCGGCCGCGCTCAATACGGTCGAGGCCGGACTGGGCACCGTCAATCCGAACACGGATGCAGTCGCCCGCACGCTTGGCAGGTCACCGCTGCGGATGGTCTGGTCCGTTCACATGCCGATCCTGCGCCCGTCCGTTTTCACGGCGCTTCTGATCGTCTTTGTCGATGTCATGAAAGAGCTTCCGGCGACCTTGATCATGCGGCCGTTCAATTTCGATACGCTGGCTGTTCAAGCGCACCGGCTGGCGTCCGACGAGCGGCTTACAGGCGCTGCCGTTCCCTCGCTTGTGATTGTCGCGGCCGGCCTGCTTCCGGTGATCCTGGTCTGCCGGTCGATTGCCCGCCAAAAACGCCACCGCCAGCCATCCTAACGGACTGATAGATCGCTTTCCCATTCAGGGGCGGCTGACCTGGATTAGCTTTGGGCGTTCCTGAGAAAACGCCCGATGCTCTAACGCGCGCCGCCTTCAATCGAAGTCAAAGTGTTTCGTCTCTTGCGTTGAAATTCTCAATTTCACGAAGCGAAAGACGAACCCGATCCAGCGCGGTTTGCCGGAGCCCAAACGAAAAAACCCTCCCGCTGTGGGGGCGGGAGGGTTTCTTGGCCAACGGTTATAAGCTTTAAAGCTTACTTCCAGCCAGCTTCGTTCAGAACTTTTTGAGCTGCAGAGATGTTGTCCGCAATCGCAGACGCATCCAGGTCGTCCGGCTTGAAGAAGCCGAGCGTTGCAACGGACGGGCTGATACCGACACCCGGAACTGCCGGGTATTCGTCGTTGCCTGCCGAGAAGTACTGCTGCGCCTGGTCAGAGGCCAGGTACTCCAGGAACAGGATCGCATTGTCCTTGTTCGGAGCATGGGCTGCCACGCCGCCACCGGACAGGTTCATATGGGCACCGAATGTGTCCTGGTTCGGGAACACCCAGCCGATCTTGTCCTTGCTCTCGGTCACGCCGTCGACCTGCTTGCGCAGCGCACGGCCGAAGTAATAGGTGTTGGACATGGAGATCTGGCATTCGCCGGAAACGATACCGCGCAGCTGGTCGGTGTCTCCGCCCTGCGGGTCACGGGCGAAGTTGCCGACAACTGCTGTTGCCCAGTCCTTCACGGCCTCTTCACCGAGATGGTCGATCAGTGCTGCGGTGATTGTCTGCGTGTAAACGTTGGACGACGAGCGGATGCAGATCATGCCCTTGTATTTCGGGTCTGCCAGATCCTGGTAGGTCAAAGGCGGCTGATCGACCGTTTCCTTGTCATAGAACAGGATACGGGCGCGCTGTGAGAAGCCGAACCACTGGTTTTCATCGTCCTGAAGGTAGGCCGGAACACGGGTTTCCAAAACCTCTGAATCGATAGACTGCAGGACGCCGGCGGCTTTCGCGCGCTCCAGGCGGGACGTGTCGACGGTCAACAGAATGTCGGCCGGGCTGTTCGCGCCTTCTGCTTCCATACGGGCGATCAGCTCGTCGGCCTTGCCTTCGATCCGGTTGATCTTGATGCCGGTCAGCTCTTCGAAATCAGAGTAGAGGCGTTCGTCGGTGTCATAGTGACGGGAGGAATAAAGGTTCAACTCACCTTCGGCGAGCGCAAGCGGAGATGACGCGAGCAGCAGCGCAGCGGCGAGACCCGAACAGGACAGGGTCGAACGAAAAGAGGGCATAGGTGGCTCCCTGTTGTAAATTGTTGCGGTCATAAACATGACCTGCACACTCAGGTAAAGGAACCAGCGCACAGGTCAACTAAAATCGGACTTTTTCAATCAAGTTTTTCCGTTTTGACGGCGTCACGCCATCCGGGGGCACAATTTTGGTGCCGCAACGGGCAGAGCAAGTGCTTCCAGCAGAGAGGTATTACACCGTCACCTATCACCTTGCCCATCGGCAAGCCGCAGGATCAGGTCCTTGCCGTTTCGCGCTTCATATGAGGTGAGCAGAGTTGTCATGCGCTTCAAAGCGGTGAGCGCCACACCCGCGTTTTCAGCCTGATCGGCCATGTGCCAGCGGACATTGCGCCAGAAGCTTGCGGACACAGCCGCCTGCAGGATCAGGTCGGGGACAAGCTCTGACAACAGACCGTGGATCTTGCTGAAGACATCAAATTGCAAGGCCCGGTCGGTTTCAGTGGCCAGAGCCATCATGCCGTCCAGTGCAAGCACCTCCGAATGTTGCGCGATGGTCAGCTCCGCAATGTCGAGCTCCGCGGCGGTCCGCAACATTCCGGCATGGACCAAACGGTCACGCTCCCGGTTCTCCGCTTTCAGGGCGGTCACGACCGTGCCGACGCCGCTTTTCGTCTCGACCAGACGCTCATAAGCCAGCCGCTGCAAGACCTGACGGATCGGTGTGCGGGACATGCCAAACTCCGCCGTCAAGGCTGTCTCGTGTAGGGTCATACCCGCACCGGGCGCGGCCAGGCAAATGCTGCGGCGCAGGCTGTCGAGGGTTCGGGTGTATTTGGAATCAAAGTGGGAAGCTTGGCTCATGGGACCGCAGTGGGTGTCCTGGTGTTTGTCGTGAAAGTGTCACTTTACGGAAATTTTACATACCTGTATACATGTTTGCAGTGCAGCACGTATACCGGACAGTCATGATACCACCAAGCCCGCCTCCACCCGTCAAGCGGCGAATACGTCTTTCGGATGTTTTTGTTCTTTCCGGAATTGCCGTGCTGCTGGCCTTCGCACTGGCCAATATTCAGGCGAATATGGCAGCTGCCGGAGTGCATCCCGGCTTCGGCTTCCTGACAAAGGAGGCCGGATTTGATGTCAGTGAGACGCTGATCCCCTACTCTCCCGGGTCCTCCTATATCCGTGTGATCCTCGCGGGCTTGGCAAATACGGTTTTCCTCGCCGGCGTCTGCATCATACTTGCGACCGTCATCGGCGTTCTTATGGGGCTGGTAAGCGTTGGACCAAGCCCGGCCGGCCGCTGGCTGGCCGTGGCCTATGTCGAACTGTTCCGCAACTTGCCGAAATTGCTTGTGCTCCTTGTGCTCTTTGTTGCAGCGGTGAACGGGTTACCGCATGTGCGCGAAGCTATGTCTGCCGGGCCGTTTCATCTCTCCAACAGATCGCTCAACTTTCCGGTCCCCTTGTGGGACGGAAAGGGCTGGATCCTGCTGCTGGCGCTCGCCGCCGGATTGATTTTACCAAGACTGATCGAAGCACATCTTCAAAAGCACTGGGGCCGCAGCACGCCCATGCCGCTGAGCGTGCTGATAGGCTGTCCCATCGTATGTGTCCTGGCGGCCAGCGTTCTATTTCAAGTTCCGTCCGGATTTTCAGTTCCGGAGCTGAAGGGCTTTGATTTTCAGGGCGGTGCGCGCGTTTCTCTGCAGTTCTGCGTTATCGCGGTGACCTTGGGCATCTACCACGGAGCCCAGATCGCCGAAGTGGTCCGCGGCGGGCTACAGAGCGTTCCCAAGGGCCAAAGCGAAGCCGCCCAGGCTCTTGGGCTGACCCGATCGCAGACCATCCGGCTCATTATCCTTCCGCAGGTGATACGCATCATTATCCCGCCAATGAACAACCAGTATGTCAATCTGATCAAGAACACATCGATTGCCATCGCAGTGGGTTATTCCGATCTGATGTCGGTCTCCGGGACCGTTATCAACCAAAGCTTCAAGCCGCTCGAAATGATGCTGATCACGATGGGGCTTTATCTCGTGCTTTGCATGTCTGTCGCAACGGCCCTCAACACGTATCAGGCGCGGCTGATCGGCCGCGAAACACGGTGACAGCATGACCAGGCTTGTCCCGCCCCCTTTGCTCTCCGCTCTCAAGAGCGGATTTGGCACGCCCCTCGCCAGCCTTCTGACCTTTCTTGCGGCCGGGCTGGTTTTAACGGTGTCCTGGTCCGCTGCCGGATGGCTGTTTGTAAACGCCGTGTGGCCTTGGCAAGCGGCGGAGGCGTGCCAGGTCAACACAGGCATTTGCTGGCCGTTCCTGGTTGAAAAAGCCCGATTCATCCTGTTCGGCACTTATCCGGCCGGCCAGCACATGCGCCCGGCGGTTGTGTCAGTGCTCCTGATCGCCCTGACCGTTATCACGTGCCGCCAGATGACCGGCAAACCGCCGCATCTGTCTCCGGTGCAGCTGATCTGCGCCTGGCTGGTGACCGTTCCACTGTGTTTTGTTCTGATGGGCGGCGGTGTATTCGGGCTCGAACCGGTTGACCCGGTCCGCTGGAACGGCATGCCAATTCTCTTGATGCTGTCCGTGATTGCCATTGTCCTGGCCTTCCCGCTGGGTCTGGCACTGGCATTGGCCCGCACACAGACAACCCATAAGGGCCTGTCCTGGGCCGCGGCCGGCTATGTGGAGGCCACCCGCGCTGTGCCAATGCTGACAGTCATCTTTGTCGGCATCTTCGTTCTACCGCTGACCTTGCCCGAAGGCATGTCGATTTCTCCGGTCACTGCGACATTGGTCGCCCTGATCTTTTTTCATGCATCTTACTTTGCCGAGGACATTCGCAGCGGTTTGATCTCCCTTCCCAGAGGCCAAACGGAAGCCGCCCGCTCGCTTGGCCTTTCCTATTGGCAATCGATCTTCTTTGTCGGCCTTCCGCAAGCAATCCGGCGGGCCTTGCCCGCCTTGGTCAACTCCATGATAGGTGCCTACAAAGATACGTCTCTGGTGATTGTCGTCGGGATCCTGGATCTGACCGCAACGGCCCGCGCATCCTTCGGCGACCCAGGCTGGCGCGACCATGCTCTGGAAGCCTATGGCCTTGTTGGCGTGTGGTTCTTTTTATCCTGCGCCTACCTGTCCAGTGTCGGACGCAGCTTGCACAAGCAAACCAAAGGATAGGACTTCGAAAGTCCGGCGGTCAGACCGCAGGGTTTGGCGGGTTTGCCGGGCTTTCAAAGCGCCTCTTCCAGCCGCCAACGCGCCACCTGCTTGCCGCCGTCAAGAATTTGTAATAATATACCTGTATACAAGTATTCGTCGAACACAGCTTCTTCCTGTTCAAAAAGGACTAACGCGATGAAACTCGTCCTATCTTCTCTTGTTGCGGCCATGACCGCAGCTGCTGCCAGCCCGGCGCTGGCCGGTCCGGTTCTCGACGAAATCAAGGAAAAAGATCAACTGATCTGCTTGGTTAACCCGAACTCCCCCGGCTTTTCCGTACCTGACAGCAATGGTGTCTACCAAGGCTTCAACACAGATTTCTGCCGCATGGCTGCGGCTGCCATTCTCGGCGATGCCGGCAAGGCGGACATCCGCGGCATCGGCTTTTCAGACAGCATGAAGACCCTTGTGGCCGACGGCGCGCATATGGCCTCCCGTTCCATCACGGCAACCGGTACACGCGATGCGGACGCGGGCATGGCCTTTGTTGCCACCACCTTTTATGACGGGCAGGGCTTCATGATCCCGAAATCAATCGGGGTCACCAGCGCCACTCAGCTGGAGGGCGCAACCGTATGTGCTGAAGACGGCTCCACCACCCTCCTTAACATTGCAGACTGGTTCAGCGACCGGACCATTTCTTACCGGGTGGAGAACATAGCGGACAAAACCGCACGCCTGGAAGCGTTCTTCAATGGCAAGTGTGACGTCTATGCCTCTGACGTGACTGCGCTTTTGAGCGACCGCCTACTATCGGACACCCCGGAAGCCTATACAATTCTTCCGGAAGTCATCTCTGCCGAGCCGCTGACACTCGTGACCCAGCCGGATCAGGCTCTGGAAGCTGCCGTGTTCTGGGCTTTCCAGGTTATGTTGAATGCCGACGTTTACGGCATCACCTCTGACAATGTCGACCAGATCATCGCAGACCTGGGCTCGTATCCGAAAGCTGTCAATCGTCTGTTTGCAGAAGACAGCGCAACGGCTGAAATGGCGGAGAAACTCGGCTTGCCCCAAGACTGGGCCTATCAGGTGATCTCCCAGGTTGGCGCCTACTCTGAAGTCTTCGAAAAGCATCTTGGCAAAGAAACCGCCTTCGGCCTTGAGCTGAACGAAACCGCAAACGCGCTGACCGCTGATGGCGGCCAAATGTATGCTTATCCGATCCGCTAATTCTCAGGTGATTTGAGAAACATCCAGCATTCCAGCATTCCAGCATCGCCAAACACGCTGAAGTCTGTAACTTCAAAACCGTTTGGCGATGCAACTCATTCTCAAGGCGCTTCAGTCGGAGCTCCCTGCCGGCCTTCGTCAGCCCTAATGACGGCCGCTCAATTCAAAGATAAACATGCGATCCAAAACCATGGAAAAATACCCATCTGACCTGCGGGCCCAACTGATGGACGATGAGACAAGCATCCGCGCATACCTGCCCCTGCCCGAAGGCGGCTTCATTGCAACGCTCGGGTTTCCGGGCCTTGCGTTTGACTTTGCAGGAGCGGCCTATGTGGATCCATTCCGCATGACCGCGACCCTGTCCGCACCCGCCTTGGCAAATTGCAAGATTTTGATTGTGCTTGTGGAAAGCCATGAAGTACCCGCTGATGCGTTCCAATTACTCAAAGAGGAATGTTCAAAGCTCCGGATCCGTTTGTTTCATCTCCCAATCTCGGATTACGACGCCCCGGACGGCACCTTTCAAAACGCCTGGGCTACCGTGGAGCCCGACTTGCGCGCTGTCTTCGCCGCCGGGGGGACTGTCGCCCTTTCCTGCCATTATGGCGCCGGCCGCTCGGGTACAATCGCCGCAAGTCTGTTGATCCGGCAAGGTTTGACCACAGAAGCCGCTATTGCCGCCATTCGCGCGCAATTTGCTGAATCGATCGAAAGCGACAAACAGCTGCAATGGCTGAAGGACCTGTCCCCCGCAGCCTGACACGCACCCTTTTTTTGCGCGGGCAAGCAAACCGCGTTCCAGCGTCTCGTTTTCCGGTCCTGCCAGACATCAAACCAGGCTTCTCCCACCTTGACAGATCTTTGCGGAACCGGGCCAATATCAGCCGTTCCCGATGATCTTGGAAAGTTGGCAATTCATGGAAAAGAAACATCAAATCAATCTCTGGTACGCCTTCATCGCGATGATGCTGGTGCTGATGTTCCAGAGCTGGTGGACAGCCTACAAGACAATCGAAGAAATCCCCTACAGCCAGTTCGAGACCTATCTAAAGGACAAGAAGATCGAGGAGATCTCGATCCGAGAAAACACCATTGAGGGCAAGTTCAAGGCTCCGCTCGACGACGGCAAACAGTATTTTGTGACCACCCGTGTGGACGTGCCCCTGGCCGAGGAGCTGGCCAAATACGACGTAAAATTCACCGGGGTTGTTCAAAACACCTTCATTCGGGACATCCTGTCCTGGGTCCTGCCTGTGGTGCTTCTGTTTGGCCTGTGGGCCTTCTTCATCCGCCGCTTTGCGGAGAAACAGGGCATTGGCGGCATGATGACCGTCGGCAAGTCCAAGGCGAAGGTCTATGTGGAAACGCAGGTCGACGCGCGCTTTGACAAGGTGGCAGGTGTTGAGGAAGCCAAGCGGGAACTGAAGGAGATTGTCGATTTTCTAAAAGACCCGAAAGCCTATGGCCGTCTTGGTGCGCATGTTCCCAAAGGCATCCTTCTTGTGGGGCCTCCGGGAACGGGCAAAACGCTTCTGGCCCGTGCGGTGGCCGGGGAAGCGGGCGTCCCGTTCTTTTCGATCTCGGGATCGGAGTTCGTGGAGATGTTCGTCGGGGTCGGCGCGGCCCGGGTCCGGGATCTGTTCGAGCAGGCCCGCAAGGCGGCCCCCGCCATCATCTTTATTGACGAACTGGACGCGCTTGGCCGGGCCCGCACCAGCGGGCAATTCGGTGGCAACGACGAAAAAGAACAAACCCTCAACCAGCTTCTGACGGAGCTGGACGGGTTCGATCCGTCCAGCGGCATCATCCTGCTGGCAGCCACAAACCGTCCGGAAATCCTGGACCCCGCCCTGATGCGGGCAGGACGCTTTGACAGGCAGGTGCTGGTGGACCGTCCGGACAAGTCCGGACGCCGGGCCATTCTGGATGTTCATGTCGGGAAGATCAAACTGGACCCGGACGCGGATCTCGACCAGGTCGCCCAGCTGACCGCTGGCTTTTCCGGTGCAGACCTCGCAACGCTCGTCAATGAGGCAGCCCTGCTCGCCACACGGCGCAAGGCGGAGGCCGTGACCCTTCCAGATTTCAACGAGGCGGTCGAACGGGTCATTGCCGGCCTTGAAAAACGCAGCCGGATCCTTTCCGAAAAGGAGCGCAGAACAGTGGCCTTTCACGAGATCGGCCATGCGCTGGTTGCCGCCAATCTGGAAGGCTGCGATCCGGTACACAAGATCTCGATTATTCCGCGCGGCGTTGGCGCGCTCGGCTACACCATGCAGCGGCCAACCGAGGACCGGTTTCTTCTGTCCACCCGTGATCTGGAAAACCGGATGGCGGTCCTGATGGGCGGGCGGGCCGCGGAAGAGATCGTCTTTGGCGAAATCTCCACGGGCGCGTCCGACGATCTTCAGAAGGTGACCGAAGTCGCGCGGGACATGGTGATGCGCTACGGCATGGAGGCCGCGCTTGGAAACCGCGCCTATGCAACCCAGCTCCAGACCTTTCTCGGCCAGCCGACCGGCGATGGTGCGGACGCGTCAGAGGCTACAAAGCGGGAAATCGACCTTGCCATCAAGACCCGGGTCGAACAGGCCTACGCAGAGGCAAAGGACATTTTGACGGCGCAGCGCAAGGATCTGGATGACGGCGCGGCGCTTCTGCTGGCGAAGGAAACCTTGAGCGATCAGGATTTCCCGGCGATCCGGCCCGTGGCCGAGCGCCAAGGGGAAGCAGCCGCAGAGTAGCCGAAAGTTAGGCGGCAAAATAAGGCTTCTGGAAAGCCGCGCCGCCGGGCTGCCAACTGGCGTGCCGCTCCAGCCAGGCATCAAAATGAGCAGCCGGCATTGGCCGGGCAAACAGGAACCCCTGGGCGGTTGAGCAGCCATTGTTGCGCAGGAAATCGCGTTGCTCTTCCGTTTCCACGCCTTCTGCAACAACTTCGTAGTTCAGGCTCTCGGCCATGGCGAGAATGGTCTGCACGATGGAATCACTGTGCTGATCCTCACCAATTCCCCAGACAAAGCTGCGGTCGATCTTGAAGGTGTTGAACGGAAGGCGCTGAAGGATCGCCAGACTGGAATATCCGGTCCCGAAGTCGTCAATCGCAAAGGTAATGCCCGCGTCCAGGAGCGGCTTTGTGACGGCGGCAACCCGGTCGGGATCCGCCATGGCCACGGTTTCGGTGACTTCCAGCTGTAGCTGGTCCGCCGGAAAGCCCGTGTGTTCCAGGATATCCAGTACCCGCCGGTCAAAACCGGGTTTTTCCAGCTGCCGGATGGACACATTGACCGCGAGCGGCATGCGCATCCCTTCGTCAAGCCAGATCCGCCCCTGCTGGCAGGCAAGTTCCAGCACGCGGTCACCGAGCCGGTTGATCAACCCGCTTTCTTCGGCGACATCAATAAAGCCGCCCGGCGCGATCATGCCGCGCTCCGGATGGTTCCATCTCGCCAGAACCTCCGCCCCGACGACTTGGGTTGTTTCGCAATTGACCTTCGGCTGGAAGACAATGGCGATTTCGTCGCGAAGCAGGGCGTTCTTGAGTTCCGCCTCCAGCCGGATCCGGTCGCGGGACCAGGAGTTCCGCTCAATCTCATTGTAGAAGGAGGCCCGGTTGCCGCCTGTCCGCTTGGCCGCGTACATGGCGATATCGGCATTCTTGAGGATCGCCGTGTAATCCTCGCCATCGTCCGGGTAGGTCGACACCCCGATGCTTGCCCCGACCGTCATGGTCAGGCCGTTGATCTCAAGCGGCTGTTCAACGCACTGCACAAGATCTTCAGTCAGCGCATAAATGTTGGTGACAGGGTTTCTCGCCGGAACAATGATTGCAAATTCATCGCCGCCAAGCCGCGCGACAAGCGACGATAATTCCGGATTTGCCGCCTGGTTCATTGGTCCGACTGCCTGTCCCGAGCGGTCCGATGAGAGGCCCTTGGATACCATCAGCGTCTCAAGCCGCTTGGCGACTTCCTTCAAGAGCGCATCGCCATGGTCATGGCCATAGCTGTCATTGACCCGCTTGAACCGGTCCAGATCGATAAACAGGACGGACAGACGGTTGGGCTGTCCGTTCTCGTTCAAGATGCTGTTGGTGAAATGCTGGCGGAAATGCTCCCGGTTCGCCAGGCCGGTGACGGGATCGATAAAGGCAAGCTCATGGATTTTTGCCATGTTGTCGCGAATGCGCCCGACCATATCGCGGTAAGCCCGGGCCAGGACGCCAATCTCGTCCGTCCGCTCAACCGGAAATGGCGCATCAAAGCTGCCTTCGCTGACCTTGTGGGCCGTCTGGGTCAATGCCTTGATGGGCCGCAGGAAGTTATCCGCAAAATGGAATGTCACCGGAATGCAGAACAGCAGCAACACGCCGGCAATCACCATATTGCGGCTCCAGATAGCAAAGAGCATTCCGTCGGTCTGCTTGCGCTCCACGCTCACAAGAGACACCCCGAGCAGGTCCCCTTTTGCCATGTCATGGACCGGAATTGCGATCTCGATCAGGTCGGGCGTCTGGCGTGTTTGTTCCTCGCCCGTCTCCATGACCAGCTGGATAAGCGGGTGCGTCTCGATGTCATCGAAGTAGCTTGTCTCCGGATCACTGTCGATTGTCACCGCGCGCGCCGGATCCATGACCTGCGCAACAGCCACGAGGCCGCCGGCGGCAATGCTCTCCAGTTCCTGCTCCAAGATGAGATAGTGGTGGTTGGTCAGGTGAGGAACGGCCAGGCGGCTGACCGTAATGCCGATGGCACGTGCGTCGGAAACGGCCCGCTGTTCTTCATCGTGAAGGTCAAGGTAGCTGGCGACCACGATCATCACGACGGAAAGCGCCACGAACAAGCCAGCGACAAGTAAAACAAAGCGAGTCCTAAGGCTTGGCAGCCAGGATGACAAAACGCTCAAAAATTTTGCCACAGCCCTAGGCGTTCCAGGCACGTCTCAATCCTCCGGGGGAGTACTTGCTGAATATATACAGCAAGTCTTGAAGTCCTGTTCACTCACCAAAGAATAAATCGGCTCTTTTCGTAAACGATAGCCCTTTTGTTAGCCGGAAAACCAAAACACGCAGCAACGCGCCGTTAAAACCACTTTAATACTATGTTATCAAAGGTTTTCCGGAACGCAAGCGTTAACCCTTTCGTTAAAATTACTGTCAATTCTACCTATTTGTCTCAGTCTGAAACGCTTCCGGCAACGTCACCGATAAACTTCTGAGTGTCTTTGAAAAACCCACATCAGCCTGATGCGTGCTTTCGGAAAGGTTCTTTAAGCCAAGCGGGCCCGAAGCGCCGCGCACTCAAATTACGAAATTCGCAATTGCCTCGTTGTAGGTAATGTCCTCCCAGCGGACATCCGAGCGGTCAAAACTGTCATGCAGTGACTTGAAGTTCTCCGGGCTCTTGGTCTCGATCCCCAAAAGCACGGAGCCGAAGTTCCGCGCTGACTTCTTCAGATACTCAAACCGGGCAATGTCGTCATCCGGTCCCAGCAACGAAAGAAAATCCTTCAACGCGCCCGGTCGCTGCGGCAACTGGATCAGGTAGTATTTTTTCAGTCCGTCAAACTTAAGGGCCCGCTCTTTCACTTCCGGCAAACGTTCAAAGTCGAAGTTTCCGCCGGAGATGACACAAACGATTTTCTTGCCGCGCACCTCATTGGCCGGGAGCCGTTTCAAGGCGTCAATGGCCAGCGCGCCGGCCGGCTCCAGAACCACGCCTTCAACATTGAGCATGTCGATCATGGTGGCGCACACACCGTCGGTTGGCGCCAGCACCATGTTATTGGTCGAGAATTTGGCCAGCTGCTTGAAGTTTTCCGCACCAATCTGAGCCACCGCAGCGCCATCGACGAAGTTGTCCACCCGTTCCAGCCGGATCCGTTCGCCCGCCCGCAGGCTTTCATAAAGGCTCGGCGCCTTGTCCGGCTCCACAAGGCTGAACTCCGCTCCGATGCCCATTTCATCAAAATAACGGGTGATCCCGGCTGCAAGACCGCCGCCGCCGACCGGCAGGATCAAGCGGTCCCAGGTCAAACCGTCCGGGCTTTGTTCCAGGATCTCCTTGCCGACCGTTGCCTGTCCCCGGATGATGGTCGGGTGATCGAAGGGCGGCACCATCAACCCGTTTTGTTCAGCGCAATACTGCATCGCAGCCGCATTGGCTGCATCAAAGCCATCCCCCAGCAATTTGATATCCACCAGCGGCGCGCCGAACGCCCTTGTTTTCATGATTTTTTGCTGGGGCGTTGTCAAAGGCATGAACACAACGCCGTTCTTGCTGAAATGACGGCAGGCAAAGGCAAAGCCCTGGGCATGATTGCCCGCGGACGAACAAACGAAGAGGGACCGGTCCGGTTCCGCATCCAGTGCCTTCTGGATAAAGGCAAAGGCCCCGCGCACCTTGTAACTGCGGACCGGTGTCAGGTCCTCGCGCTTCAACCAGATGTCCGCTTGATGAAGATCGGAAAGATACTGGCTTTTCTGCAGCGGCGTGGGATCCAGAACCTTCGACAGAAGACTGTGAATTTGATGGACTTCGTCTGCAAACTGACCCACGTTTTCTTCTTTCCGTTGTCTGTGGCGTGTTGGGATCCTGTGTTTAACGCACAGCGTCCAAACCGATGCTTAAAACATTTCCCGAAAATTTTGAAACGTTTGACCGTTGCGATTTTGCCCTGTGGCCAAAGCAAACCTCACTCAAACAGGAACGCGCCGATTCTGTTTGAGCGGAAAAACCACTCTTGATTGAGAGCGTTAGAGCCGCTTATCCGGGTCCAGCCTGCACTTGGACACTGTTCAGCCGGCGCATGATTTCAGACAGTCTCGACCAGGTTTGCAAGGTGACCGGCAACGCCAGCGCGCTCTCCACGAATTCCCACGAATAGCTGATGATTGAAAAGATGGTGCCGACCGTCATGTCCAGCCTGGAAGCAGCAAACCAGAGATTAAACAGGATCAGGCCGAGCAGAACGACAAAGATCAGGCCGTAAAGCACAGCTTCGGTATCCGAAAGCCGGATTTCATGCTGCCGCAGCCGCATGAGATGCACATGAATGGGCCGGCTTTTGCGTTGCTCAAAAACACTCACCTGTTTTTCGCTTTGCCGGTTGAGCGCGCTGTTCAGACGGAAAAAGCGACCATGGAACAAAGCATAGATCAGCACCATGGCAACAGCCGCCGCACCTGCAGCCACGGCGAGCATTGGCGCAAACGCATAAAGCACGATAACGGAAACAGTCAGTTGAACCGCTGCGGTCATGGCATCGGGCAGGTTTTGCTCCAGAAAATCGACCAGCTCCCGCCCCATGCTCAACCGGGCATTTAGGGCTGAAACCGGGAGGCTGGAAGACCGGACCGCCTGCTCCTTGCCCAATGCCACCCGGACCGAGCCGTAAGCGCGGGTGTCATAGATCCGGCGGATGACAGCGAACACGATCAGGGCAGCCATGATGCCGGCAAGCTGCCAGAAGTTCTCCATGCGCCCTTCCACAAGGTCGTCAATGGCAAAGCCGATGAACAGCGGGATCAGCGCCATGAGCGTTGTTTCGGCAAGTGTCATCAGCCAGGTCAGGACGATGCGCCTGGAAAAAACACGCAGCAGGGTGCCGATGGTAAGCGGTCGGTCTGTAAGCATGTCAGCCTGCATGTACGGGGTTAAGGATCTCTGGCGGACCAACGGGCTTAGGCGCGCAGGACTGGTCACCGGGGTCATGCCGGATCTGCCCGGCCAATCTGGCTGGCCGTGTCATGGGACAGCACGTTCTGCAGTTTTCGTCTCCGCTGACCGGCCAAACACGGCAAGAATGTCCTCGCCCACGGCAATGAGCACAGGCACAAGGATCAGCATCAACACCGTGCCGAACAGCTCCCCGAAGGTCAGCGATACGGCGGCGGGGATCAGATATTGCGCCTGCTCGGAGGTCTCCAAGAGAAGTGGTGTCAAGCCGATCGCCGTTGTTGCGGTGGTCAGGAAAATGGCCCGGAACCGCCTTGTGCCCGCCGTGTGGAGGGCTTTGCGAACGGATTCGCCTTCGGCCCGTGCCTGATTGTATCGTGTGATCAAGACAAGGCTGTCATTCACGATGACGCCGGTGAGGGCGAGCATCCCAAAGAAGGACAGGAGCGACAGCGGCACCCCGATGATCATGTGCCCGGCAGCTGCCGCGACAAACCCGAAGGGCACAATGACGAGGATGACCAGGGGTTGCCAGTAGCTCTTGAGAGGCACGGCCATCAGGACATAGATCAGCACGGCTGACAGTATCAGGGCCTTGACTAGGCCGCCGCGGATTTCAAACATCTCCTCCAGCTCTCCGCCGGCAATCACGTCTACGCTGGGATATTTGACCGAGAGCTGCGGAACCAAGTCTTCAAACACGGCCTGCGCCACCTCTTCCGGAGCGGCGGTGCCCCGGTCTATGGACGCGGACACGATGTTCATGCGCTTGCCGTCACGGCGCACCACGGCGCCGGACGCGTAGGCGCCCTCGACACTGGCGACAGTTTTCAGTGGCACCCAGGCGCCTGTCTTGCTGCGCAAACGGCTTTGCATCAGGTCATCGATCGTGTCGCGCGCGGCTTGTGCATTTTGCACGACCACCCGCACTTCGGCCCCATCGCGGCGCACCCGTGTAACCTCTGCACCTCCAAATCCGTATCCGATCTGGCTGGCCAGTGTTTCAGCGGTAAAGCCCAGATTGCGGGCTTCGGGCCGCAGGCGGAGCCTCAATTCAGGCTGACCGCCTGCAAGGCTGTCCCGAATGTTGGACACGCCTTTGATCGTGGACAGAAACGCGCGGATTTCATTGCTGGCAAGACGCAAGAGCCCGGTGTCCCGCGACACCAGTCTCAGCTGGAAGCCGCCCGCAAGTGCCTCCGATCCGCTGAATTCAAGTTCTGTCGCCCCTTCCACAGCACCGGCACGCTCCCGCCACTGGCGGACAACATCAAGCACGGCAACCTCTTCCCGCTCGGAAACCGGGCCGAGTTCGGCATAAATCTGCGCACCAGCTGCGCTTTCAATGATGGTGAAAAACGTCCTGATCGGCGCCCTGTCCAGACCCGCCTGTTGCTTGAGATCCGCATTCAGCTCGCGGCCGGCTTGTTCGATCCGTTCAATGTTTCTGCGGGTCAGCGCAAAGGGCGCACGCGCGTCCATTTCCAGGCTTACCGTGATGACCTGCCCCGGAACTTCGGGAAAAAAGACCGTTTGAACCTTGCCCTTTATCATCAGGCCAAGTCCCCCAACGGCTGCGGCCACAAACAGAACGAGAACCGCATACCGGTGGCGCACCGACCAGATGAGAACAGGCTGGTAGACCGCGTCCCGGACCCATGTCAGTCCGGATTGCGCAATATCTTGAACAGCCCCCCACCACCGCGCGGGCAGGTGGGCCCGTCCGGCGTCGATGCGGGTTTGGGCCAGATGGGCCGGGAGGATGAACTTGCTTTCGACCAGGGAGAAGATCAGCGCGAAAATGACAACGCCCGAGAACCCGGCAAGCGCCTTGCCCAAGGGATTATCGATCAAAAGCATCGGGTAAAACGCTGCAATCGTGGTCAGCACCCCAAAGACGGTGGCGACGGCGACACGCTGCACACCGGCCTCAGTGCCCTTGATGGGGTCCGGTGTCCTGCTCCGTTCTTCAAAAACGCTTTCGCCGACCACGACTGCATCATCGACCAGAATGCCCAGCGCAATGATCAGACCAAAGGTGGTGACGTCATTGAGCGAATAATCCGCCCACCGCGATCCGGAAACGGCAATAGCGCCTGCGATTGCAACCGGAATGCCCATGGCAACCCATAAGGCAAGACGGACATTCAAAAAGACGGACAGCATTAGCAGGACCAGAAGCAGCCCCTGCACACCGTTTGAGCGCAGAAGCGCAAGCCGGTCTGCGATGTATCCGGCGCTGTCGGCCCAGATTGCCACATGAATTCCGCGGGGCAGCTGCGGTTCGAAATCGGCCGCCACCGTACGCACGACACGGCTTATGTCCAGAAGGTTCTCTTTTTGCCCGACCAGCACCTCCATGCCGACCGTTGGCTGCCCCTTGAACCGGAACAGAAAATCTCCTTCCTCGAAGCCGTCATCGATCACCGCGAGGTCGGCCAGCAGCACGCGCGACCCGTCCGGCCTCTCGATGATTGGTAAAGCCGCATAACCCGGTGCATAGAGCGCCCGGTCATCGGCCCTCAGGAAGATGGTGCCTCCTTCCGTCCGCAGACGGCCCGCCTGGAAATCAAGCGAGTTGGCCTGAATGGCATCGGTTACGTCCGCGACGGTCAGCCCGAATTGCCGTAGGCGGTCCGGGTCGACTTCAATCCGCAAGTTGCGTGGCAACAGCCCCCAAATCTTGAGCCGCGACAGCTCTTCACGCGCCAGCAGCTCTTCCTTCAGCCCTTGCGCCAAGGTCCGCAACGTATCCGGGTCCGCCTGGCCATAAAGGTTCACGTAAAGAGCCGGGAAGTCGAAGGCAGACGTCTCAATGACCGGCCTGCGGGCCTGTTCCGGCAGATCGGTGAGGCCATCGATCCGCAAGCGCACCCGGTCCAGCACCGCTTGCAGGTCCTCGCCGCCTGCCCGGCGGACAGAAAGGATGGCAAGGCCGTTGGTTGATTGCGACGTGATCGAGCGCACGCCCTCCAGCCCCTCAAGTCCCTGTTCAATCTTCTGCGTGAGCAGCTGGTCGACCTGTTCGGCGGTCGCGTTCGGATACTCGACACTGATGTCCACCGTTTCCGGCGGCACACGCGGGAACCCCTCGATCCGGATCGAGAACAATGTTTGCAGCCCCAGAAACAGGATCAGCAGCATCAGGAGATTGGCGGCAACCGGGTTGCGAATGAACCAGCCGGTAAGTGCGTGCATCACTTACTCCTCCACCGGCCGCGGGGACACCTGCTGGCCCGGCATAAAGGACGCAAGCGGCGTGACCGCGATGCGCTTCGGCTCCGTGCTGTTTGCCGCAATCGTGATGCTGGAACCGCTGCGGAACAAAATCTCCGGCGTCGTGCGCACCAGCAGTTCGTCCGGGTCCACCAGCCAGACATGCCCTTCCCGCGTGAGCGCGGTTTCAGGCAGCGTCAACGTGGCCGGAATGGTCCGGCCCAGAAACACGGCCTGCACAAAATCTCCGGCAAGCAGGGCGGCATTTGGCCCAATCACATCGAGAAATAGTCTCTGCTGCCGCGTTTGCGGGTCCAAAAACCCACCGCCCTGCCGGACACGCGCCTGACCAAGCTGTGTTCCGTCCCGGTGGAGGATATCGGCTTCTTGTCCGGCAACCGGATGATCGAGCAAGGCCCAATCAGTCTGGCTGAGTTCCACCATCAGCTCATACTGATGATCGTCAGACAGGTGAATGAGGCCCTCACCGGCCGTCACCGTCTGGCCAAGGCTTGCCATACGGCGGGTTACAAAGCCGGAGAACGGAGCAACAACGTCCGTGTCTGCCAGCTGGTGTTGCGAGGATCTGAGGCCTGCCTCGGCCGATGCCACCAGCCGCTCTGCTATGCGCAATTCAGGCAACCGCAACGCCAGCTCATTTGGCGGCTCAGTACCTGCCCGCGCATAGTCGCGCCGGGCAAGTGCGACGGCATTTTGCGCCCGCCAGCGGGACAGCTTGGCTTCCTCCAGCCTGAGCTCGGCGGCTGCCACGTCCGTTTCGTACTGGTTCTTATCGATTGAAAAGAGGGGCGTTCCCGCAGCGACGCGTTCGCCAGCCAGGGCGGCCGGATGGACCTTTGTAATCCGTCCGGACACAGCGGCGCGGATTTCCGCATCCCAGCGGGGGCGGAGTTCGGCAAAAGCAGATATCTTCGCAACGGCGTCGGCAGGCACCACTTCCACAATTGTGACGACAGGCCGTGGCGGCGGCGTCTCTTCAATTGTTACATTGGCTGTGTCTTCTGCCTCAAGAACAAGCAAAAGGATTGCGCCCAAAACGGTAATTGACAATATGATCCAGATCCATTGCCGCGCGGACGTCTCTGATTTTTGGATATATGTGTCGCTCATTCCGGCCCTAGTATCGCAAACTCGAGAAGCGCATATTCGCGCCTCCCACGCCGTGACATATATTATGAACGTTCGTTCGTTCAAGTAAAGAGTGAGAAACGTGACAAAAGACCTGGCAGACCCTGGAACCAAACGTGACAAGGCAGTTGCCCAGCGCCGCCGGACCATCCTCGACGCCGCCATGCTGTGTTTTATCGAGAACGGCTACCATCAGACCGGGGTCCGGGACATCGCGAAACGCGCCGGTGTGAGCCTGGGCAATCTGTACAATCACTTTCCGGGCAAGCACGACGTTCTTGCGGAAATCGCGGCACTGGAACGGGCTGAACTCACCCCGTTTCTCGACCTGCTTGCGGGTTCTGATGCACCCGCAAAGACAATCGATGATTTTGTGGCTGCCTATGCTGCCTATCTGGGCAAGCCGGAAAATGTCATTTTGACAATTGAGCTCACCAGCGAGGCCATTCGAAAACCGGACATCGGAGAATTGTTCGTTGCCAACCGTAGGGATTTGACCGCCGCACTTGCCTCGGTTCTCCGGCAAGGAATGAGCAATGGCGATTTCCGGACCAGTCTTGATCCGGATGCGTCAGCGCAGATGATCATTGAACTTGTGGAAGCGGCCGCGTTCCGCGCCGTTTTAAGCAAAACAACCGTAGCGTCTAAGCTTGCCGGTCTGACGGACTTCCTTCATGCGGCCATCCGTTCCTGATGGGGCGGGAGTTGAATGTCTTCTGACACGTGAGGCAACTACCAGAACGAAATTCAAAGCGGGAACATGAGCCGAACCGGAGAAGTGTCTGGAACCGGCCGGGGCGGACCCTGGTCCAGATTTTAAGCGCGATACGCCTGCCGGAGCGGTGCTAACGGAGAAGCGGCCGGGATGTTGACCGGTAGGAGATCTAGCACCGGATAGGGCACGCAGACCCTGACCGGAGGCACGGTGTCAATGGTTTGCCGGTCTGCGCCTTGAATTTCTTTCGGAGCGTCGTCCAGTCTGTCTTTAAAGCGCTTTTGCAGCTCTTTTGCGACCCGGGGCATTAAACATCTGACCAAGAGATCCTCATGCGGCGATCGATACGCTTGATCAGTTTTACTGCCACCTCGGACCATCACTTCCACCTCCCGATGGCCAAATCCCAGCATGCAGCTACGTCAAGAACAAGTTGTGGTTACTGCGTATATACCCTGATTTTCACGGAGTAGAAAATGTGGACCCCGCCAAGTTGCCGCTAGCGGCCAAGCGGGGCCAATGAAATCAGCGGGCGGCTTCTATCTACCGTCTCCCGCCCGCTGATCTTTCAGTGTGGTGTCACCCGGCTCCGGGTGTTTGGACAAAAACGCGGTGGCCCTTAACCGACGAGCGTTGCTTCGGTCTGGTCCTTGACCATCTCCATGGTGATGTCCGGGGCCAGTTCGACCACCTTCATGCCGCCCTCGACCACATCGAACACTCCAAGATTGGTGATGACACGGTCCACGCAGCTCACCCCAGTCAGCGGCAGGCTGCAGGCTTTCAGGAGCTTCGGATCACCGGCCTTTGATGTGTGATCCATGATCACCACGACGCGCTTCACGCCAGCGACGAGATCCATCGCGCCGCCCATGCCCTTGACCATCTTGCCCGGGATCATCCAGTTGGCGAGATCACCTGTTTCGGCCACTTCCATCGCGCCCAGAATGGACAGGTCGATATGACCGCCGCGGATCATGCCGAAGCTGTCGGCGGACGAGAAGTAGCTGGTTTGCGGCAGCTCGGTGATGGTCTGCTTGCCGGCGTTGATCAGGTCGGCATCCACCTCGTCCTCGGTCGGGAACGGGCCCATGCCGAGCATGCCGTTTTCCGACTGAAGCGTCACATGGACACCGTCCGGAATGTAGTTGGAAACAAGTGTCGGAATGCCGATGCCCAGGTTGACGTAAAAACCGTCTTCCAGTTCCTGCGCAGCGCGTTTTGCCATGTCATCACGTGTCCAAGCCATGATGTATCCTCCCTCAGGCTGCGCGCGTTGTGCGCTTTTCGATGCGTTTTTCGTGATCGCCGACGATGATCCGGTCGACAAAGATACCGGCGGTGTGGATGTTGTCCGGGTCCAGATCCCCGATTTCCACCAGCTCCTCGACCTCGACCACGGTGGTCTTACCGGCCGTTGCCATCATCGGATTGAAGTTGCGCGCGGTTTTCCGGTAGACGAGGTTGCCTTCCTTGTCCGCCTTCCAGGCCTTGACCAGCGACACGTCGGCCACCAGGCCGGTTTCCATGATGTAGGTTTCGCCGTTGAAATCCTTGTGTTCCTTGCCCTCGGCAATCAGGGTGCCGACACCGGTCTTGGTGTAAAAGCCCGGAATGCCGGCGCCGCCCGCGCGGATGCGCTCGGCCAAGGTGCCTTGCGGGTTGAATTCCAGCTCCAGCTCGCCATTAAGATACTGTTTTTCAAATGTGGCGTTCTCGCCGACATAGGACGAGACCATCTTCTTGATCTGGCGTGTCTGCAGCAAAAGCCCCAGGCCAAAGTCGTCAACACCGGCATTGTTCGAGACTGCGGTGATGTCCTTGGCGCCGGAATCCCGGAGCGCCACGACCAGATTTTCCGGAATGCCGCACAGGCCAAAGCCGCCTGCCATCACAGTCATGCCATCGAAGGTCAGGCCGTCCAAAGCCGCCTTCGCATCCGGATAAATTTTGTTCATGTTTCACTCCCATTTAGACCGCTGGATGCGTGACCGGCACATTCGCTGCTTGCTCCCGCCCGGTCAAGGGATCTTTGGTGCATCGCAGCGAAAAACATGAGTGAACAGTCATTCCCGATGCAGCCCGAGGGATTCTCAAGCCCCCCCGCGCGATTGCCTCTGGAAAACCGGCCGGAACGGCCTCCAGCGCGGGTTCAGACCGGTCCGGATATGATAAGAATTCAATGTTTGGTGCCCGGTTCGAACCGGCCAAACCCCTTGAACCCGCAGCGAGACCTGACGCCCCGTGCATCCGTTTTTCTGGACCCTTTTCAAGATTGCCGCCTTTTCGCTGCTGGTCGGCGCGGGTCTGTCCTTTATCAATGTGTCCGCAGAAGATGTGCTCGGCTCAATCGGCCTCAGCCCGCTGGAGCTGTGGATCTACCTGCTGGAGTTCTGGGACTGGGCGGTACCGAACATGATCCTGGGGTCCTTCATCGTCGTGCCCGTTTGGATCGTGATCTACCTGTTCAATCCGCCGAGGGCTTGACACTCCAGAACTTATCCCTCTGCGCCGAAAGCCGCGCGTTCATCCCGCTCCCGCTGGACCTGCTGACGTTTCGAGACAATCGAGGCGGCAATCACCCCAACGGTCACAAAGGCAACGAGGATCGTACAGACAGCGTTGATCTCAGGCGTGACCCCAAGGCGGACCTGGGAGTAGATCTTCATCGGCAAGGTCGTCGCCCCCGGCCCGGTGGTGAAGCTGGCGATTACAAGATCATCGAGCGAGAGGGTGAAAGCCAGCATCCAGCCCGCGATCACGCCCGGCAGAATGATCGGCAAGGTGATCAGGAAGAAGGTCTTCACCGGCGGGCAGCCGAGATCCTCCGCCGCCTCTTCCACCGACTTGTCAAAGCCGACCAGACGCGACTGCACGACCACGGCCACATAACACATGGCAAAGGTGGTATGCGCGATCATCACCGTCCAGAACCCGCGGGCCTGATCCATGGCAACGAACAAGAGCAGCAGCGACAGGCCAAGGATGACTTCCGGCATGACCAGCGGCGCGAAGATCATGCCCGAGAACAGGGACCGTCCCCGGAACCGTCCGGACCGGACCAGCACCAGCGCCGCCATGGTGCCCAGAACCGTGGCAACGCTTGCCGAGACAAAGGCAACGCGGAGCGTCACCCAGGCCGCGTCCAGAAGCTGATCGTTTTCCAAAAGCGCGGCATACCACTTGGTGGAGAAGCCGCCCCAGACCGTCACCAGACGGCTTTCGTTGAAGGAATAGATCACCAGAAGCACGATCGGCAGGTACAGGAACGAAAAGCCGAGCACGAGCGATGTCAGATTGAACCAGGTAGGGCCGCGCGTCATCCGTCCCGCTCCTGCATCTTTTGCTGCTGGTTCTGGAACAGGATGATCGGGACCACCAGGATCAGAAGCAGGATCACGGCAACCGCAGACGACACGGGCCAGTCCCGGTTGTTGAAGAACTCAACCCAGAGGGTCTTGCCGATCATGAGCGTGTTCGAGCCGCCAAGCAGATCCGGAATGACGAACTCGCCGACCGCCGGAATGAAGACCAGAAAACACCCTGCAATCACACCGGGCAAAGACAGCGGCAACGTGATTTTCCAAAAGGCCTGCCACGGCGGACAGCCCAGATCCTCGGCCGCTTCCAGCAGACTTCCGTCGAGCCGTTCTAAGCTGGCGTAAAGCGGCAGAACCAGAAACGGCAGATAGGAATAAACAATGCCGATATAAACCGCGATGTTGGTGTTCAGGATCGTCAGCGGCTCACTGATCAGGCCCAGGCTCATCAGCAGCTGATTAAGCAATCCCTCGTTTTTCAAGATGCCGATCCACGCATAGACACGGATCAGGAAGCTCGTCCAGAACGGCAGGATCACCAGCATCAGCAATGTTGGCCGCCAGGCGGCTGGACTGCGCGCCATGCCGTAGGCAATCGGATAACCGACCAGAAGCGTGATGAAGGTAGAAACGGCGGCGATGATCACCGATGAGAGATACGACTTCCAGTAAAGATCGTCCTCGGTCAGCCACACATAATTTTCCAGTGACAGCTCACTGAGGCTCTCCCGGAAGGCCTGCCAGCCTGCCGACAGATCGAAGGCCGGCGTATATGGCGGGATCGCAACTGCAATCTGAGACAGCGAGATCTTGAAAACGATCAGGAAGGGAACCAGAAAGAATAGTGCGAGCCAGAAATAAGGCACGGCAATCAGGGCCCAGCTGCCAAGGCTGCGTTTTTTCGAAGGCGGGGTCACCGGTTCATCCATGCCGCCGTTACCTCCTCAAGATCACGCCGGCGTCCCGGTCAAAGGACAGGACGACCTTGTCATCCCAGGTGATCGGTTGTTCGACCATCCGGGACACGTTGGCAAATGTTGCCTTCAGAACGTCATGGTCCCCCTCGCCGATCTTGGCATGGATCACCGACATGTCGCCGAGATAGGCAATATCCCAGACGAGCCCACCCGCCTGATTGACGGTGCCCTCACCCGGTTCGCCAAGATGAATGCGCACTTTTTCCGGGCGGATGGCATACCAGACCGTGTCGCCCGCAGACGCATCGGTTGTCTGTGCCGTGTCGATGTCGTAGCCGCCGATCCCGGCCTTCAGCCGCGTTCCGGCTTCGGAGGTCTCCATGACCTTGGCTTCAATCAGGTTCACATCGCCAATGAAGTCCGCCACGAACCTTGAATTCGGCGTCTCGTAGATTTCGCCAGGGGTCGCGACCTGAACCAGTTCGCCCTTGTCCATGACCGCAATCCGGTCGGCCACCGTCATCGCTTCTTCCTGATCGTGCGTCACAATCAGGAAGGTCATTTTCAGGTCTTCCTGAAGCGCCATCAGCTCGAACTGTGTCTCTTCGCGCAGTTTCCGGTCAAGCGCTCCCAGAGGCTCGTCCAGAAGCAGAACCTTCGGGCGCTTTGCCAAGGACCGTGCAAGAGCCACCCGCTGGCGCTGGCCGCCGGACAGCTGGTGCGGCTTGCGCTTGGCAAACTGTTCCAGCTTGGTCAGGCGCAGCATCTCCTGCACCCGTGCCTCGATTTCACCGGCCGGCATGTTGTCCTGTTTGAGGCCGAACGCGATGTTCTTCTCCACATTCATATGGGGGAACAAGGCGTAGGACTGGAACATCATGTTGGAAGGGCGGCGGAAAGGCGGAATGCCGGCAAGGTCCTGGCCATCCAGGAAGATCTGCCCTGTGGTCGGCGTCTCGAATCCGGCTAGCATGCGCATCAAGGTGGTTTTACCGCAGCCCGAACCGCCGAGCAGGGCGAAAAATTCGCGCTCATAGATCTTCAGCGAGAGATTGTTGACCGCCGTAAAATCCCCGAACTTCTTGGTAACATTCCGGAATTCGATAAATGGCGGATGATCGGGATCTTCCCATGGCACGAATTCCCGCCGCACCGGCCCGATGGACTTTTTCGCCAAAACTGCCCCCACCCCTTGTTCGCTCTTCCAAGGCTATGCCGGGCCGCAGAAGCGGCCCGGCGCCATCTTGGCTTACTGGCCGCTTTTCACAGAGGTCCAGGTCCGGGTGACGATCCGGTTCACTTTCGGCGCATAGGAAGTGACCGTGTAGAGGTTTTCAACGGCTTCCGCTGGCGGGTAGATCGCCGGATCCCCGATCACGTCTTCGTTGAGAAGCTCTTGCGAGGCCTTGTTGCCGTTGGCGTAGTAGACATAGTTCGATGCCTTGGCCATGACGTCCGGACGCATGATGTAGTTGAGGAACTCATGCGCCTCTTCAGTGTTTTTCGCGTCGGCCGGGATCGCCATCTGGTCAAACCACATCAACGCCCCTTCCTTCGGAATGGCGTATTCAACGGTCACACCATTATCTGCTTCCGCAGCGCGGTCACGCGCTTGCAGCACATCGCCGGACCAGCCAACCGCGAGGCAAATATCACCATTGGCCAGCGCGTTGATGTATTCCGACGAGTGGAACTTCTGGACATGGGGACGGACAGTCTTGAGAAGTTCGCCCGCCTTTTCGATGTCGCCCGTGTCCTTGCTGTCTGGATCAAGCCCCAGATAGTTCAGCGCAGCGGGGAAAAGTTCGGTCGGCGCATCCAGAACATGGATGCCGCACTCGGCCAGCTTTTCGGCATTTTCCGGCTTGAACAGAAGGTCCCAGCTGTCGACAGGTGCGTCTTCGCCGAGAATTTCCTTCACTTTCTCAACGTTGTAGCCAAGACCGGTGGTGCCCCACATGTAGTTGATGGAATAGGCGTTGCCCGGATCGTATTTCTCAACGCGCGCCTCAATGTCCTTCCACATGTTGGACAGGTTGCTCAGCTTTGACTTATCGAGTTCGGAAAACACCCCGGCCTGGATCTGACGGGACAGGAAGGTTCCGGTCGGCACCACGATGTCATAGCCGGTTCCGCCTGCCAGCAGCTTGGTTTCCAGAACCTCGTTGCTGTCGAAGACGTCATACACGACTTCAATGCCGGTTTCCTTCGTGAAATCCTCCAGAATCGATTCATCAATGTAGTCGGACCAGTTGTAGATGTTCACGGACCGGTCCTGGGCCAGAGCGGCCCCGGTCATCAGGCTGAGTGCAGCGACGCTTGTCAGAAAAGATGTCATCTTCATTTCGAAACTCCCCTCAAGAGGTCCTGGGGTGGCCCTTTCCCGGCCTTATCCCTGTTCGCAAACGGTTTTCCGTCTGCTTGACGATCCAATCCGAAGATTGGCGATGCTCCGGATTTTTGTCCAGAGCGGATTTTGAGCACTGAGTGCCTCAAAGATATGTCTGGCGCTCAAGCGACGAGATCTCGCGGCCGAATTCATTCAATTCCTCGCGCTTGATCTCGGTCAGAACCTTGTGCATTTCCTTGCCAACTGCCTGTTTCATGAGCTTGGACGCTTCAAAGGCATCAATCGCTTCATCCATCCAGGGTGTCAGTCGTTTTCTGCGCTTTTCATAGGCATTGCCCGTCACGGCGGCCGGCGGATCCTTCTTCAGTTTCAGGCCTTCCATCATCCCGGCGAGAATCCCGGTCAGCACAAGATACGGATTGGCGTCCGCGCCTGCGATCCGGTGCTCGACACGGGCCGCATCCGGCGTAGAGGCGGGAACCCGCAGAGCCACGGATCTGTTGTCGTAGCCCCAGCAGATCGACGCTGGTGCATAGGAGCCAGGCTGCATGCGCCGGAAGCCGTTGAAGGTGGAGATGAACAGCAGCAAGGCTTCCGGCATCGTTCTCATGAGGCCGTTGATGGCATAGCCAAGAAGGTCCGCTCCCTCCTTTTCATCAGCAAAGATATTGCCGGTTTTATCACCCAGCGAGCAGTGAACATGCATGCCGTTTCCGGGCCATTCCACGAAGGGCTTGGCCATGAAGGAGGCTTTGAGCTGATGTTTGCGGGCGACACCGGCCACCAGACGGCGCAACAGCACCACGTCATCTGCGGCCAGAAGCGGGTCGCTCCGGTGATGTAGATTGAGTTCGAACTGGCCGGGCGCCGCTTCTGAAACCGCGGCATCGGCCGGAATGCCCTGGGCCTCGCAGGCCCGTCGCAAATCGTCCACCACCGGCAGAAGCGCCTCAAGATCCGACAGGGCATACATGTTCTGGCGGGCCGGGCCCAGATGGGTGGAAAACAGCGGTTTGGGCTGTTCGGTCCAATCGCCGTCGCTTTCCTCGAAAAGATAGAATTCCAGCTCAAAAGCACAGGTCGCGGTCAGGCCGTGTTCGTCCTGGAGCTTCTTGACAATGCGCTCCAGCACATGGCGCGGATCGGCCATGAAGGGCTCGCCATCCCGGTCATAGACAGACAGAAGCACTTGTGCGGTCTTGCGGTCCGTCCACGGAACCAGTTTCAGGCTTTCCGGGATCGGCCAGCAGACACCGTCCTTGTCACCGGTTTCCAGATGCATGCCGGTCGCTTCGACTTCGCGCCCCCAAACATCCAGACCGAAAAGCGAATACGGAAAGGCAACCCCCTGCTCGAACACCTTGGGAAGCGCCTTGCCCGGCAGCCACTTGCCACGCAGAACGCCATTGGTGTCGGGCAGGATGACTTCCAGTGTATCGAGATCCGGATGCTCTTTCAAAAAGGCTTCAAAGCCGGTCTTCCACCCTGGAGCCGCCGGGTGGTTCAGGATCTGGTGGGGAAGTTCGTTCATGAATGCCTTGTCCGGCGAGGAACGTTTGACCCTTCAAGCCACTCCGCTCGTCACCTATGTTGCGTCCTTGGCAAAAATGTGATCACTTTCTGGAAAGACTGTCAAGAAAGATCACACCCAGCCTTCGAATTACGGAAAGGATACACCTGGTGGCAATGCGGCGGTCCGCTCTCAGTTCAGGCCCGGAAAAGCGGTCACCGGCAACCGCCTCCAAACGCGCGTCCACGCGCGCTCAGGTGGACCAGGCTGTGCGCACGCGGCTTTTGACCGGCCGCTTCATTCCGGGCAAGTCCGTGACCATCCGCGGGCTGGCGGCCGACCTCGGGGTCAGCCCGATGCCGGTGCGCGAAGTGCTGCAGCGCCTGTCCGCCGAAAACGTGCTGGAAGTGAAATCGAACGGCCGCGTGCAGGTGCCGTCCATGACCCCGGCCCGGTTCGACGAGGTTCTGACCGCTAGGCTGCTGCTGGAGCCGGAACTTGCCGTTCTGGCTCTCCCCTCCTTGTCTGCAGCCGATGCGGATGCGCTGACCGAAATTGATGATGACATCGATGTCCGGCTAAGCAATGGCGATGCGGAGAGCTACCTGCGCCTCAATCATGCCTTTCACTTTGCAATGTACCGTGCCTCTGGAAGCGAGGTCCTGTTGCCTTTGATCGACAGCCTTTGGCTACAGTTTTCTCCCTTTATGCGGACAGTTTACGGGCGGGTAGGAACCGCCAATCTAGTTGACCAGCACAAGGCGGCTATAGCTGCCATAAGGGATGGCAACGCTTCGGCTCTCCGGGCAGCGATACGCGCAGATATACAGGATGGAATGGGTCTTTTGGGACGCGAGATTCTCTCATCGAAGCCCCCCGCTTGATCAATTTCATCCACCGTGTCATTTTGTGATCACAATATTTGTATTGGACAGTCTTGGAATGACACGCTGGGCAGTTTGGATTTCCAAAAGTGTTTTTGTGATAAGAGCCGCACCCTAGACCACTGAACCCAAGCGAATGCGAACACCCGGAGCCGACCTGTGAGTGACACCACCTCTGATACGGAGAGACAGCACCTACCTGAAACCGTTCGCGGTGTTCCGGATGAAGCGGCTGCCAAAGCCTGGCTGGAGGCCCGCAACATCCAGGATATCGAGTGTATCGTGCCGGATATTGCCGGGGTTGCACGCGGCAAGATGATGCCGACCGAAAAGTTCTTCTCCGGCCCGGTCATGACCATGCCGGCTTCGATCTTCGCGCAAACCATTTCCGGCGACTATCCCGACGATGATGATCGTTTTCAGCACAATCCGATTGACGGGGATCTTTACTTCAAGGCCGACTATTCGACGCTGACCACCGTACCTTGGGAAAGCGATCCGACCGCCCAATTGATCCACGATGCACAAACCCGGGACGGCGTTCCGGTGGAGACAGCCCCCCGCAACGTCCTGAAACGGATCCTGAAGCTCTATGAGGACAAAGGCTGGGCCCCGGTCATCGCGCCGGAGATCGAGTTCTATCTGGTGCGGCCGAATACGGATCCCGACTATCCACTCGAGCCACCCACCGGACGGTCAGGACGCCCCGAAGTCGGCCGCCAGTCCTATTCCATCTCCGCGTTGAATGAGTTCGATGACCTGATCGATGACATCTATGATCTGTCCGAAAAACAGGGCCTTGAGATCGATACGATGATCCACGAGGAAGGCGCTGCGCAGATGGAAATTAATCTGCGGCACGGCGACCCTCTGGCACTTGCCGATCAGGTCTTCCTGTTCAAGCGCACCATCCGCGAGGCAGCGCTCCGCCATGAAATGTATGCCACATTCATGTCGAAGCCCATGTCGAATCAGCCCGGATCGGCCATGCATATTCACCAGTCGGTCTTGGATGTGGCAACAGGCCAGAACATCTTTGCCAGCGATACCGGCACGGAGACGGATGCCTTTCTCTCCTTCATTGCCGGCCACCAGAAATTCCTGCCGCATGTCACGGCGATCATGGCACCCTTCGTAAATTCCTATCGGCGCTTTTCAAAAACCTCGACATCACCCGTCAATGTCTACTGGGGTTATGACAATCGAACCGTCGGCCTCAGGGTGCCGTATTCGAGCCCGGACGCACGGCGCCTCGAAAATCGCATCCCGGGATCTGATGCAAATCCCTACTTGGCAATCGCCGCATCTCTTGCCTGCGGATATCTCGGGATTACAAAGGGCTTGAAGCCGGATACGCCACGCGCGGATGATTGCACCGAACTCGCCAAGTCTTTGCCTCGCGGTCTGCCGGAAGCCCTTTCAAAATTCGAACGTTCTGAAGAAATGGTCGAGGTGTTCGGCGAGACCTTCGTCGCCACCTACCGGGCGATCAAATACGAGGAATTCGAGACCTTCATGTCGGTCATCAGCCCCTGGGAGCGGGAGTATCTCCTGCTCAATGTGTAAGGGCGGCCCGATACCTGGTCCGGAAGTGTCCGCCCGGCCCATCGGAGATCCGGGATAACAAATGAAGCCCAGCTTCAATGCTGGCAAACGGTCTTAGTCAACTGGAGCCAATGCCATGACGGCGCAATCGAACATTTATCCGACCAAGGCCCTGCAAGAGCTGGATGCCGCCCATCACTGGCATCCCTTCTCCGACATGAAGTCGCTCAACGATGAGGGCAGCCGGATCATCACAAGTGCCGATGGCGTCTGGCTGACAGATTCGGAAGGCAAGAAGATCCTCGACGGCATGGCCGGGTTGTGGTGCGTCCAGGTCGGTCACGGCCGCAAGGAAATTGCCGATGCGGTCCACAAGCAGATGGTGGAACTGTCCTATTACAACACCTTCTTCAAGACGACACATCCACCGGCCATCGCCCTGGCGGAGCGGCTGGCAAAGCTGGCGCCGGACCATCTGAATACGGTCTTTTTCTGCTCGTCCGGCTCGGAAGCCAACGATACCGTGTTCCGGATGGTGCGCACCTATTGGGACAAGCAGGGCAAACCGGACAAGAAGGTGATCATCGGCCGCTGGAACGGCTATCACGGTTCGACGCTCGCCGGCACCAGCCTTGGCGGCATGAAGGGCATGCATGAGCAGGGCGACCTTCCGGTTGCCGGCGTTCACCACATCGACCAGCCCTACTGGTTTGGCGAAGGCCACGACATGAGCCCGGATGACTTCGGCATTCACGTCGCCCGCAAGCTGGAACAGGCAATTGACGAGATCGGGGAAGACAAGGTTGCCGCCTTCATTGCCGAGCCGATCCAGGGCGCAGGCGGTGTCATCATCCCGCCGGAGACCTATTGGCCGGAAGTCCGGCGCATCCTGGAAGAACGCGAAATCCTGTTCGTGGCGGACGAGGTCATCTGCGGGTTCGGCCGTCTCGGTGAATGGTTCGGCTCCACCTATTACGGGATCAAGCCGGACCTCATGCCGATCGCCAAGGGCCTGACCTCCGGCTACCTGCCGATGGGCGGTGTCATGGTGTCGGACAAGGTGGCTGAAGGCCTGATGCTGGCCGGCGGCGACTTCAACCACGGTTATACATATTCCGGCCATCCCGCCTGCGCGGCAGCGGCCCTTGCCAATCTCGACATCATCGAGCGCGAAGGCCTGGTCGGACGGGTGAAGAACGATATCGGCCCTTATCTGCAGGAGCGCTGGCTGAAGCTCGGTGAGCATGAACTTGTCGGTGAAGCGCGCATGAGCGGAATTGTGGGGGCACTGGAACTGGTGCCGGACAAGAAAAACCCGCACAAACCGTTCAAGGATGTCGGCGTACCGGGGCTGTTGTGCCGGGACATTTCCTTCGAGCATGGCATGGTGATGCGCGCGGTGCGTGACAGCATGATCATATCCCCGCCTCTGGTCCTGACCCACGAGGAAGCCGACTTCCTGATCGCAACTGCCGAAAAGACGCTGAACGATACCTACCGGATCCTGAAACGCGACGGCTGGCTCGACTGATCATCGTTGGCCGTGGGGTCCGACCCAGCCAGCACATGAAGCGCCGCGAGGGTTCCCTCCGGCGTTTTTTGCTGATGAGGCCGTCTCCAAGGACGGGATGGCAGGCGCACCGGACTTGCCGGGCGTGGTTTTAGGTTGGGAGAGAGTGGCAAGGAGCACGCCTGCCCGAAGATCTTTCCCGGACAGCGGTCTTTTCGCACCTGGCCGGCACCTGCGGACAACCGCAAGGTGGACGTCCAAGCGCTCTTCCGGGCCCTGGTCTGCATGCGTCTGGAACCCGCATGCGATCCATCAAATCCGGCTGACCGCTGCAGAAGACCGGCCGGGCCGTTACCCCGCCCCGTCTTCTGATCTCCGGTCCCCGCCACCCACGAACGGACGGTCCGCTGTCGGCCCCGTGACGGCGGGAACGAACTTATGATACGGCCACTTGGCGCCACGGGGATAAGTTTTCCGGATCTTTTTTGGCTGGAGCGCGGCCGGTCAGAAATTGTAGTAAAGAAACAGACCGCCCTGGGCGTTGGTCCGGGCACCCCGCTCTTCGACAATCGGGCTGTCCGCCATGTCCCCGAGCAGATAGGACGCTCCGGCCGTTCCCCCGACCCCCCAGTTCTCGGTCACGGCAAAGCGGGACGACACATTCAAGGATATGTCCCGGAAGCCTGCATCTGCTTTGTATCGGGACAGGCCGCTGGCCGCAGAGCCGGACGCGGACACCGAGTAATAGGCATCGGCATAATCCGCCGTGACATAGGTGGTCGACAGATCAACCCCGAAGGCCAGCCGTTCGGTCGCGTTGATTTCATACCCTGCGCTGAAGGTGGCCGTTGTGCCGCTGTCACCCATGACGTCATGCGCTATTTCGATCCGGGCGCCTATCCGGTCGCGCTGCAACATCAGACCATCATAGCCTGCACCGACGACGCCGCCGAGCCAGAGTTCGGCATCGACCTCGTCCAGCTTCTTGACGACATTGTCCTTTACATCCTTGCGCCCGCCGCCATAACCGATCAAGGGTCCTGCATAAATGGTCTCCAATGGCAGCACATTTGCGGTCAGTGTCGTGCCGGTCAATTTGACGAAGAAGGGTCCTTTTTGAATGGTGCCGATGGGCGCGGGCTGGAACGCATAGTCCTTGGAGCCGAGATATTCCGGTCCTACAAAGGCTCCCGCCCCGACCAGAACGGTCCAATCCTTGTCCATGGTGTCCGGGGATACTGTTTCCTGCGCAAAAGCCTGTGAAGCCACGAGGCCAAGGCTTGCCAGCCCCGCGGCCCAACCATAACACTTAGTCGCCATAGGAATGTCCTTAAAAACACTGAGGCACTTCAATGTTGTCAGTGTCTATATACAACCGCATGCACCGTCAACCGGAAATGTTGACAGTGTCTA
Source organism: Roseibium denhamense (assembly GCF_009711415.1). GTDB lineage: Bacteria > Pseudomonadota > Alphaproteobacteria > Rhizobiales > Stappiaceae > Roseibium > Roseibium denhamense. The sequence goes on along the minus strand of NZ_SMLZ01000115.1, from coordinate 44,585 downwards.
TTTTTTAATGGAGAGAACGTCTGAGCGACACGAAATACCATCACGGCAATCTGAAACAGGCCCTAATCGAAGCCGGCCTGGAGATCCTGCGTGAGGAGGGCTTGGAGAAATTGTCGCTCAGGGCCTGCGCCAACCGGGCCGGCGTGTCTCATGGGGCGCCGAAGAACCATTTCGCCAATCTGGCCGTGCTGCAAGGCGCTCTTGCCACGGAGGGGTTCAAGCGGTTTGCGTCGACAATGCGGGCCCATATGGCCGGGGCCCCGGCAGATGCGAAATCGCAGGTAATGGCAAGCGCGCGGGGTTACGTCGCATTCGTGGAGGACAACAAGGACCTGTTCCGGCTGATGTTCTCCATGGAGCGGCGGCTCGATATCTACCCGGACCTGCTTCCGGCAAGCCGGGAGGCTTATGCAGTCCTGCGCGAGGTCTCCAAAGGCCTGTCCCCTGAAAACTGCGAAAATCCGCAAGGCCAGCTGTCAACGGAGACCATGCTGTGGACCTTCATTCACGGCTACGCGATTTTGAAGGCGAACAAGCAGTTCTACACCTCCAACGCGGAAACCGGCATGGACCCGAAGCTGGAAGACATCTTCCCGGTCTTCACCTATCTGGACAAGTAACGGGACCTGAGACGCGCCCTGAGACAGGCCGTGCCCAGTCAAGCTGCGGGCAACCACCACCCATATTTACCCGGCTAAACTCCTAAGCTTATACCGAACGAGAACGATATCTCTCGCGGGCCTCGCGCGCCCGTGACAACACTGGCCAGGCAGCGCTGCTTGGCTTTATGGCTGGAGAGACGGGGCCTGTTATTACCGGCCCCGCCGTTCTTCAGGAAAACATCGGAAAGGTCACGCCAAGCGACCAGGCCAGTAGAAGCGCCAGGCCGAAACCGGAGGCGAATGGCCCGGCGCGGGCTTCAACCCAGCGGCCCATGAGCCCGAACACCAGGAAGAAGGCCAGAATGATCGGGATGATGAGCACCAGGAAAAACAGCCGCTCAAAATCCAGAGCAACCGCGATTGCCAGCGACGCCAGAAAGGAAAGACGGATCAGCGCGCGCTGCCACAGCTTCGGACAGGCATGGGCCATCGCGCTGTCCGCAAGCATGAAGGCAAGCGCACCGGCGGCAAGCACGGCAATGATTGGAAGGCGGTCCGCATGCGGGGCGAAACTGATGAAATACCGGTCGAAGGCAAAGCCAAGACCCAGGATGCCATAAGCTGCCAGAAGCGCGCCCACACTCAGCGAATACACGGTGACCTGGAGGCCGAGACCGCGCAGGATCACGAGCTGGATACCTCCGTATAGGAGCATGTGAACCGCCAGATAATCGGCCACCAGAACCGGCAGGAACCCTCTTGGCAGGAAGATCGCAAGGGCGGGTGCTGCGAGCATCGGCGCGAGAAGGGCTGCGGCGAAGACCTTAGGGCTCAAGCCTTTATGCGGCGGCGCACGATCCGGCAGGAGAGCGCTCAGCGGCCAAACCAAGAGAACAAGTCCGAACAGCACGGCAAAGATCCATCCCCCGCGCTGCGGTATTTCGGCGGTGCCCGTCTTTTCAAAGGCGGTGTTGAGCCAGTTGACCGCCTCCGCCACGCCGGCCCGACTGAAGAGCACACCGACATGCTCGGCATTGGGCGCCACGAATGCGCGGCGCACCACGCTTCCGTCCGCCGACCGCACGGTTTCTCCTTCACCGGCCTCCGGCGCAAGCATTTTGACGGCACCGAGCGCGAACGCCCGCAGGCCGCCTTCCCACGCTCCGCTGATCAAGAGAAGATTTTCCGGGTGCTCCTTGGTGACGGCTTGCGAAAAGGCCGATATGGCAACGACCGGGCCAATGCGCGGATCTTCGGCTGCCGCCCGGATAATGATGTCGCTTGCCATGGAGTGGCCCAGGATCGCAACGCGGCCATCGGTTTCCGGCCGGTCGAGACCGGCTTGCATCACCTTCAGCGTTTCGGCAACGAGGAGCTGTGTCGTTCCCTCAATGGCGTCCACATCACCGGACATCGGCACCGGATTGCGGCCATGCCCCTCAAAATCGAAAGCGGCCACGACATATCCGGCCCTTGCAAGCGCCAGCGAGTAGGCCTCCATCAGCTGGCGGGACCCGGCAAAGCCATGCGCCACGACGACAAGCGGCGCGGGTTGGGCACCCTGTTTCAGGAAAAAGGTCACCGGGGTCGTGCCGATAGAGGTGTGTTCAATCGCGAGACCGGCACGCTGGCCTTCCAGATGCCAAACGCCTGCAGCAACCAGTACGACGGCGAGGCAAGCAACGGCGAAATGCCTGATGGGATTTGCCCGATTGCCCCTTGCCGTCATGTCCGCCGCACCCTCTTGAAGGCCTTTTCCATTTCTATTTCTACGGCAGTCCCCGGCAAGCCGGATTAGAATGCCGGGACAGGAGCCGAACGCCAGTGTCAGGTGACCAGGAGGCCTGGCAGCCCCACCCGCCAAAACCTCGTATCAGGCAGCGTTGGCCCCAGCTGACAGAAAATCCCAGACGATCCGTGTTCTCGCCGGAAGATGTTTGAGCGGCGGCCGCAACAAGTACATTTGAAAGGGCGAGCAATCCACGAACCGATCCAGCTGAACTAGACCGCCGGACTGGAGCTCTTCCTCAACGATCATCCTCGGCAAAAAGGCCAGTCCGGCACCGGACAGGGCGGTCTTTTTCAGAAGCAGGCTGTTATTGGCACGCAGAACCGCATTGGGATCCACCCAGGCGGTAGTCTTGCCATCCGACAAGTGCCACTGGTTCGGGCTTTGCAAACCGCTGAAAACCAGTGCCTTGTGATCTTGGATATCAGACAGCCGCGCTATGGTGCCGCCACGGGCAAGATAGCCGGGCGCAGCGCACAGGACCCTCGGCACATCGCAGACCTTCTGCACGACGGCATTGCTGTCTTCCAGCGTATGGGCGATCCGCAAAAAGATGTCGGCCCCATCGTTAAACAGATCGACAAAACGATCGCTCACCGTAACGTCGAGCGTCAGGTTCGGGTAGGTCTTCTGGAAGGCGGCCAGCTGCCCGCCAAGGCGGCTGAGCGCAAACACGGTCGGCACATTCAGCCGGACAGTGCCGGTGATGGACGTGGTGTCCTTTTGAAGATGGTCGCGCAGCGCCTGCAATTCCTCAGCCACCCGGCCGGCCGTGCGGTAACAGTCCTGTCCGGCATCCGTCAGCCGCAGGTGCCGTGTGGTGCGGATCAGCAGCGTCGCGTTCACATGCTCTTCAAGGCGGGTGACTTGCCGGGCGACCCAGGCGGGCGTCATGTTCAATTCCCTCGCGGCCGCGGAAAAGCTTTCCCGGTCAACCACAGCGCGGAAGATGCGCAGATACTCGGTGAGATTTTCAGAGCTCATTATTTTATGAATCGTATAAGATGAATGCTCATTTAGTGATATTATCACATCAATCATCAAAAAATAGATTGGCTGACAGTTGTCAACCGGAAGCCAATCATGTCCCATTCCTCCTTGTTTAATCCCTTTCGTCTCGCCTCGATCCCGCTGAAGAACCGTGTGCTCGTCGCCCCCATGACCCGCGTCAGCGCGACTGACGACGGCTGTGTCAGTGACTTGATGTTCCCCTACTACCGCTCGTTCGCCGAGGGTGGTTTTGGAGCCGTCATCACCGAAGGTGTCTATACGGACAAGGCCTTCAGCCAGGGATACCGGTATCAGCCGGGCCTCGCCGATATTGTCCAGGCCGCGGGCTGGTCGAAACTAATCGGGCAAGTGCAGGCGGCAGGCGCGCGCGTCATCGTACAGCTCATGCATGCGGGGGCCTTGTCGCAATACAATCCCTTTAAAGCAGACACACGTGGCCCTTCGCCTGTTGTTCCAAAGGGCCGCCAGATGGCGTTCTATCGCGGAACAGGAGCCTACCCCGCACCGCAGGAACTCGTTCCGTCAGAAATCGACGCGGTGCTGAAAGGATTTGCAGACGCTGCCCGCCGGGCACAAGACGCCGGTGCGGACGGGGTCGAGGTGCATGGTGCGAACGGATATCTCCTTGATCAGTTCCTGACCGACTACACCAATCAGCGCAAGGACGCCTATGGCGGCAACACGCTGCATCGTGTCCGGCTAACATGCGAAGCCATTGAACGCGTCCGCGAGGCCACCGGCCCCGCCTTCGCAGTCGGCGTTCGAATTTCCCAGGGAAAAGTCAACGATTTCGAACACAAATGGGCGGCGGCAGAAGACGATGCCAGAATCATTTTCCCGCAGCTTGCAAAGGCTGGGGCCAGCTACATTCACACAACTGAGTTTCAGGCCGACGCACCGGCCTTCGCCTCCGGCTATCCCTTGGCGAGACTGGCGCGGCTGCTCTCCGGGCTGCCGGTGATCGCAAATGGCGGATTGGGAGATCCGGCGCACGCCTCCAGAATGCTCGCGGATGAAAATGCCGACCTCGTTGCGCTTGGCAAATCCGCACTCGCCTCACCGGACTGGCCCAAACGGGTCCAGGAGAAAACCGCCCTGAGCGAATTCAGTTTCGACATGTTTTCCCCTTTGGCCGATCTGGAAACCGCCAACGCCTATGAAGCGGAACGCGCGGCGCGGCTGCACCCCTGAACACGGACTGCTTTTTGCTGGCCAGGCATCACGCCAGGCCGGCACTCCCCGCCTGCCGCGGTCCTGCCGGTCAATCACGGACCGTTCCAAATCCAGCAGAGGCGTTTTCGCGTAAGCGGTTGGCTTTGGGCGTTTCTCCGGGCTTTTGAATACCCGGGTCACCATAAAATGATGCGGCAAAACAACAACACCGTGCGATAGGATCGGGGAGGCACACCGTGCCGGACACAGGGGCAAACATGAGTGAGATCACGATCCTCGATGGCGGGATGGGACAGGAACTGGTGCGGCGGAGCGGCCGTGTTCCCAGCGGGTTGTGGTCCTGTGAATTGATGATGGAGCGCCCGGATCTCGTCCGCGCCGTGCATGACGACTTCCTTGCCGCAGGCGCTGATATCGTCTCGGTGAACAGCTACACGCTGCACCGGGACCGTTTAAACCCCGCCGGTCTTGGGGATGAGTTCGAAGCGGTGCACAAGCTGGCATGCGATCTGGCATGTGAGGCCAGGGATGCGTTTGGCGCAGGAACGGTTGCGGGATGCATTGGGCCCCTCGGCTGGTCCTACAGCCATGACGGCGCACCGCCCGAAGATGAGTCCGTCGCTCTTTACCGGGAAATTTGCGATCTTCAGCGTGACAGGGTCGACATGTTCCTGATCGAAACCATGGCTTCCATTTCTCAGGCACGCGCGTCCCTGACGGCCGCACTGCCGTTTGGCAAGCCGGTCTGGATCGGTCTTACGGTCGACGACTTCAACGGGACGCACCTTCGCTCAGGCGAACCCTTGTCCGAAGCCTTGCAGGAGATTGAGACCCTGGCCCCCGACGCCGTTTTGCTGAACTGCTCGACACCCGAGGCCATCGGTGATGGCCTTGCGGTCATGCGGACGTCACACCTGCGAACCGGCGCCTATGCAAATGGCTTCACGGCCATCAGGCCCGAATTTATGGAAAAGGGAAGCAGTGTCTCCAAGCTGTCCGCCCGGACCGATTTTTCTCCCGACGCCTATGCGAACCACGCCGCCAGATGGGTGGGGTACGGAGCAACCATACTCGGCGGATGTTGTGAAGTTGGCCCATCGCATATCGAAGAACTTGCGAAACGGTTCGGCGCGCGCCCGGCGCGCCTGCCCGGCACGTCCCTCTCTGCCCATTAAAACTGACCCGGACTGCCGTAGGAGAACTTTTCTTAAATCAAAATCTTCCCCGCGCCGGGTCTGTTTTATCCCGGCACGGATACTCGCCAAGAGACGGCGTTTAAGATGAACCAACTTAAGGAATTTACACCGGCCAGAGAAGGCGGTAGCGTTTCGGGGATTTGAGGAGAACGCAATGCTTTGGATTTTTGTTGTCGGTCTTGCCTTTACCTACATTTTCACCAAAGAACTCAAACGCCGGTATCCGGTCCGCCTGATCGAATATGTGCCGTTCTTGTGGGTTCACTTCGCCTCGATGATCATAACGGCGTTTATCACCGCGTTCGGCGCATCGGCCTACGGTCAGGACTACTCGATCCTGTACTTCCTGGTATCGAGCTACTTCCCGCAGACGATCTGGCTGATCACTGATTGCTGCCGGTTTTCGCTGCGCTACGTCATGGAGCCGGTGACTGCCCGCAGAGAGGCACTGGGCGTTTCCAAGCCAAGCCTTTTTGAACGGCTCGCGCTGCCGAGTATCGACAGCAAGGCTTAGGTCAGCGGGCGATTAACCGGCCCCGATTTACCGCCCAAAGCTGATCTCATATGGAGTGCACGAGCAGCTTTAGGCCGCCCAGCGCGGACAGGGCTCACAGAGGCAGGCGGATTATGACCGGCTTTTTCCGGCCTAGGCGGTCATTGTCCAACTGGCTCACGATGAAATCCGCGACATCCGCGCGGGACACAATACCGTTCCGCCACTCGGCAGGCTCGCTCAAGACCCGGTAGCAGTTGGACTTGGGACCATTGGTCAAAACGCCCGGGCGCACGATCAACCAGTCAAGGTCAGATCCCTCGATCAGCGTCTCCTGGATGGTCTTGTCGTCATAGGCCCGTCCGAGCAGCGCGCGGAACGGCAAACGCTGCAGCAAGTTCACCGAGGAAGCGCAGTCTCCGGCACCAAAACCGGTAACCGCGACGAGGCGCCCGACGCCCGTCTTTTCCATAGCGGGCAAAAGCACGCGGGTTGCCTCGGAAAATAGAGTGACAGGCTCCGTGATCATCTTCAACGAGGCTTCCACGCCAAGCGCCTGGACAACCGTATCGATGCCCTCAAGGGCACGCTCCATGTCCGCAGCCTTCAAGGCATTGCCGGAAAAACCTTCGATCCGGTCATCGCGGCGCCGGGTAACCGCACCGCTGCGTGACATCGCCCTGACTTCATGCCCCCGCGCAGCGGCTTCCTCGCTTACGGCTTTTCCGATCCCGCGGCTGGCACCAATCACGAGTATTTTGGCCATCATTCTGCTCCCGAAGGTCAATAATCCATGCGCCGCCGGCTCCCGCAGCGCCTGATTAGAGCACGGGCCGGATAGCTTGACTGTTGGAAGAGTTTACGTGGACATCCCTGAGGATGATCACCCAACCGGCGCAAATCCGGTTGTTTCCCGCGCGGCTGAGCGCATTTGCCGCGCCTGCCAGGCCATAAATACGCGCCCATTTCCCGTCACGAGGATGGGTTAAGGCCGTTCAAACCGGGCACCTTGAATATTTGCAGGATTCCGGGCAGGTGCCCCATCGAGTCCCACTCGAGGAGAAGACGCCACCACAAAAAAAATTTCATTTACGAAAGAGCCTATCGTTTCCGCTGATCAGATTTTGTTCCGCGTCTTCAGAAGGCCCCAACCCTCGATAAGGTGATCCATTCTTTAAGGGACGTTCCGGTTTGGAGACGCGAAAATCGCCCTTCGCCCTAGCCGGATTCGTGGCTCTCATGAAAACGATAAGCCCAACGACAAAAACGGTCAGGCCGATCCAGACCTGAAGCGGAATTGCGATCAACTTGTTAAATGTTTCGATCATCGCAAACGCATTCCCCTGTTAACAGATAGATTAGATATCATGCCGCAACGGGGTTATTTCAAGCTTCAGTTGAATCAGTATTAACACACCACTTAAGCCAGCATCGGCGCCGCGCATCTTTACTTGCGCGGGCGTTACCGTTTCCAGCCTTGACCGGACACCAGAGGCCTTACTCGGCAGCCACGGCAATGTCGCGGATCGAGCGGCGGGCCCAGGGACGTGTGCCTTCCGGGATCTCGTCGACCGTTCCGACCGGCTGCAGGTACTTGGTGACTTCCGGCCACTCTCCAGCCTTCAGGGCCTTGAGGACCTCCGGCTTGGAGATCTCGAAACTTGACACACCGCACCGGCGGGCAAGCGGCACCTGATCCAGGATGTATTTGCCGATGGCCCGGATGTCGCCTTTATAGCCCATCTGTTCCCGCAAAACGCGGGCGGCGGAAAAGCCGCGCCCATCCGCAAAGCTCGGGAAATCCACGCCGACATAGGCAAGCCGGTCAAGATATGCGCCAAGCTCTTCAACGTCGTCTCCAGGTTCGACCACAACGGCTGTCTGCGCCGGCCCGGACAGGTAGGCCTCGGGCTCGGCCAGAAACAGCTTTTGCGGCACCAGGGCGTTGCCGTCTACCTGGCCGGTTTCAGCATCCACCCGGGTCCAGGCTTCCTCGGCGAATTCGCCATCCTTGAAGATCGTTGTCATCTGTTCGCGTCCTAAATCTTCTTTATCCGGTCTCAGGCAGGCATCGCGCCGCCAAATCATCTTTTGTGTTCGCCGCCTCTCCCCAGAGGCGAAATAGGCCGTCAGGCCAATGGCGCAAGATCATATCCCGCTGCCGTCGATCTCTTTTCCGTGGGTCGGCCAGTGAATGCCGCATTCGGTCTTGTCCTGGCCGCGCCAGCGTCCGGCGCGCGCGTCCTCCCCCGGGGCCACCTTGCTGGTGCAGGGCATGCAGCCGATGGAGGGATAGCCCTGCGCGACCAGCGGATGCGGCGGCAGGTCATGGGACTTGGCATAGTCCAGGACTTCAGCTGCCGACCAATCGGCCAGAGGGTTGATCTTGACGCGTCCGGCATCGATCTCGAAATGCTCGAGATTGGCACGGGTCGAGCTTTGATGGCGCTTGCGGCCGGAAATCCAGGCCTCGAAGCCGGTCAACGCCGTCTCAAGGGGAACAACCTTGCGGATGTGGCAGCACGCATCCGTGTCGCTCATCCACAACATGCCGGCCGGGTCTTTTGCCTTCAGGTCTTCCGGTTCCGGCTTGTGCGTGCGCACATCGGTGAGACCCAGCTTTTCGACCAGCTGATCCCGGTACAAGATTGTTGCCGGAAACAGCTTCACCGTGTCCATGAACTGGACCGGCGTCGACGGGTCGACCTGAGAAACCATGTGCAGAAGGACAGCTGAATCGGCCCCAAAGCTGGAAACCATGGCGATCTCGCCGGCGAATTGGTGCCGGATCGAGGCCATCAGGATTTCCTGCGCCGTTGCCTCTTCGAACTGGGAATTCAAGGCCGCGACTTCGGCCTGCAATCCCAGCTCCGGATCAACGACGAAGCTAAAGGCTTCATGCAACCCCATAAAGGGCCTCCTTGAACGGTTCCTCGCCTACCCGGCGGTACGCCTCCAGGAAGGTTTCTTCCTTTGCCTCGCGCAGGCCGAGATAGGTATCGACAAGCGTTTCAATGGCATCGACGACTTTTTCCGAAGAGAAGCCGCGTCCGGCAATCTTGCCGATGGATGCGTTCTCATTGGCCGAGCCGCCAAGCGTGATCTGGTAGAACTCCTCGCCCTTCTTCTCCAGGCCCAGAATGCCGATGTGACCGACATGATGGTGTCCGCAAGCGTTGATGCAGCCGGAGATCTTGATCTTCAGCTCTCCGATTTCGGCCTGACGCTCGGGCGTGCCGAACCGTTCCGAAATCCGCTGCGCGACTGGAATGGACCGTGCCGTTGCAAGCGCGCAGAAATCCATGCCCGGGCAGGCGATGATGTCGGTGATTAGACCGGCATTGCCTTCGGCGATTTCAGCCGCCACCAGCTCGTCGAACAGCGCTGGCAGGTCTTCCAGTTTCACATGCGGCAGGATCACATTCTGCTCGTGGCTGATGCGGATCTCGTCATGGCCGAACTTTTCGGCAAGATCCGCGATCACATCCATCTGCGCATCGGACGCATCGCCCGGAATGCCGCCGATCGGCTTCATGGACAGGGTCACGGATGTATAGCCCGGCACCCGGTGCGGGTTGAGGTTATGGGCCACGAACTGCGCAAAGGCGGCATCGCTCTCACGGCGCGCATCAACAGCCGCCGACGTTTCGGCCCGGACTTCCAGGGGGGGCGGCGCAAAATAGGCCTCGATGCGGCGCACTTCTTCATCCGGCAAGCGCAGGACACCAAAGCGGATCTTTTCGAACTCGGCCTCAATATCGGCTTTCAGCTCTTCCAGACCGGTCTCGTGAACCAGAATCTTGATCCGCGCCTTGTACTTGTTGTCCCGGCGTCCATAGCGGTTGTAAACGCGCAGGATCGCTTCGGAATAAGCAAGCAGGTCCTCTTCCGGCAGGAAGTCACGCACCTTGCGGCCGATCATGGGCGTACGGCCAAGACCACCCCCAACGAAGACCTCAAAGCCGATCTCGCCCGCTTCATTGCGGGTGAGTTGCAGGCCGATGTCATGGACCTGAACGGCTGCCCGGTCATTCGGTGCGCCGGTGATCGCGATCTTGAACTTGCGCGGCAGGAACGAGAATTCGGGATGGAGCGAAGACCACTGGCGCAAGATCTCCGCATAGGGGCGCGGATCTGCGATCTCGTCGGCGGCAGCCCCTGCAAAATGGTCGGCTGTCACGTTCCGGATGCAGTTGCCGGAGGTCTGAATGGCATGCATTTCCACTTCCGCCAGCTCCTCGAGGATCTTCGGCGTATCCTCAAGCTTCGGCCAGTTGAACTGGATGTTCTGACGGGTCGTGAAGTGGCCGTAGCCCTTGTCATAGGTCCGCGCGATATGCGCGAGCTTGCGCATCTGGCGGCCATTCAGCGTGCCGTAGGGAATGGCGACCCGCAGCATGTAGGCATGAAGCTGAAGGTAGAGGCCGTTCATCAGCCGGAGCGGCTTGAACTCGTCCTCGGAGAGCTCACCGGCCAGACGGCGGCGGACCTGGTCCTTGAACTGCTCTGTGCGCTGGTTGACGAAACTCGCGTCAAATTCGTCGTAGCGGTACATATTCGCGTCTCCTTCAGGCGCTGCCGGCGGCCGGCGCTGCCATAACGTTCAAAATTGAGGTCAGGCCGATACAGCCTGGGCCTGTTTGCCAAGATTGGGATGGGTGGTTGGGCCTGCCGCACGGATGCGCTCGCGAAGGCGGACCGGAACGATCACACCGTCTTCAACGGCCACGTCCATTTCATAAACGCCGACGACTTCCTGGTTCTTCTCGGCAGCAGCCCCGACAGCCAAGGCGTCGGCAACAGCGTCCGTGCCATCAAACACTTCGGCCAGGGTGATGCGCTCGACCCAGGTTTTGCCTGCGCCCAGCCAGACGACATCGCCATTCAAAAGGCGGTTGGCGGTAATGACTTTCATCTCTTTCTCCTCAAGCCGCGGCGACGCGGGCGCTGAGCGTCCCCACTTTGACCGGCGCTTTCACCGGCGCCAGCGGCTCGGCATGTTCCAGGGCGGCGTGGCCGACGGCCTCGCCAATCACAATCAGGACCGGCCCATCAATCTCAGTGCGGTTCGACAGGACCGCGAGTTCGGAAAGGGTTCCTGCAAATTGCCGTTCATCCGGGTGCGCGGCGTTTTCGATCACGGCAACCGGCGTATCCGGCTTCAAGCCCGCGCCGACCATGCGCCCTGCAACGGACGCAGCCACCGTGCGGCCCATATAGACGGCAACGGTTGCGCCTTTCAGCGCCAGCCCGGCCCAATCCGGAAGCGTTTCGGACTTCGCGTTGTGGCCGGTGGCAAAGACAAGGTTGGAGGCGACACCGCGCAAGGTCAGCGGAATCTGCGCCGAGGCTGCGGCGGCAAAGGCTGCTGTGACGCCGGGAACGATTTCAAAACCGACCCCTCCCGCGCGGAGCGCCTCCATTTCTTCTGCCGCCCTGCCAAAGATCATCGGGTCACCCGCCTTGAGGCGCACCACCTTCAGACCATCGCGGCCGAGCTTCACCAGCAACTCGGAAATTTCAGATTGCGGCACAGAATGCGCGCCCTTGCGCTTGCCAACGGAAATCCGCTCCGCGTCGCGGCGGCCCATGGCCACCACATCGGCTGGCACCAGAGCGTCATGCACAATCACATCCGCTTCCTGCAGGAGGCGCTGCGCGCGAAGCGTGAGAAGATCCTCAGCGCCGGGACCGGCCCCAACGAGCCAGGCAAACCCCGGCTCGTCCGCCATGCCGTTCAAGAGCCGCTGGGCTTCGGCCCGGGCGGCATCGGCCTTGCCGGCATAAAGATTGTTTGCAACGGATCCGGAAAAGAACCGCGCCCAGAAGTTCCGGCGCAAGTTGCCGTCGGTGATAACCTTGGCCGCAGCATCACGGAAGCTTTCGGCAAGGCGGGCCAGTTCGCCGGTTGCACGTGGCAGCATGCCCTCGATCCGGGCCCGGATGTGACGCGCCAGCACCGGCCCGACACCGGTGGACGTAATGGCAACGGCAATCGGTGCCCGGTTTACCAGCGCACCCGTATAAAAATCGCAGAGCTCAGGTTTGTCGACGGCATTGACAGGCACCCCCATGATCCGGGCCGCAACGACAACCGCCTTGTCGAGATCCCAGTCTTCCCGCGCCGAGAACACCATGGCGGCATTGGTAAGGTGCTTTGGTAGGAAATCACTGTCGATGTGCTCGGCCTTGAAGAGCGTGACGGCTTCCTGAAGATCGGGTTCGATGTCCTTTCCGATGACAACGATATGGGCATTGGTTTCGCCGAGCAGACGGACCTTCGCAGCCGCCTCGCCGCCGTGTCCGACAACAAGAACGCGCTTGCCGGCAACCTTCATGAAAGCAGGAAAGACGTCGAGACGGTCTTCAGGCTTTTTCAAAGTCTTGGTTTTTTCGGTAAGGCGGCGGGCCATCGTGTCGGGTCTCCAATCCCATTTTGCTAGGCTCAATGTAAGCGGCGGCCTGCGAGAACGCCGGGCACTGGTTTTCAAAGCTGAGCGCATATGGAGAAAAGATTTTTCCCGAATGGCACATTCACGCGGTTTTCGGATGCCGTTACGGATAAACCGGGCGTTTGCGGGACGTGGCGGCTGAAGACCCGGGCTTTGGGAAAACTGCCGAACTTGCTGCCCTAACGGAATTCGCATAGCTTTTGACGAAGCGCAGGTGTGCGCATTTGTTTCAGCAACGCTTTGGGGGAAGCTATGCGGTTTTGGACGAAGCTGGCACTTGCTAGCGGTGTGTTATGTCTCTTTGTTTCAGCTGCTTCCGCAGCCGTGGTGGAATCATTCCGGTCCGGCGGCTGGAACGGCAGCGCCTACACCGATGATGCCACCGGCCGTCTCAGCACATGCGTTGCCGCGGCGACCTACCAGAGCGGCATTACCCTCTATGTTCAAGTGGACACCAGTTACAGCTGGGCGATCGGTTTTTCAGCGCCGCACTGGAACATGGACGTCGGCTCCGACATCCCCTTGCAATACCGCATCGACCGGGGGGCATGGCAGCAAGGCGTTGCCAAGGCGACTTCCAAGGATCTGGCCCGGATGCAGATGCCCCAGGGCAGCTACATCATTACCCGCTTCCGGCGCGGCCGGACCATGTATGTCTATGATGGCGCCTATAACTACGAATTCCGGCTGACCGGCACGTCACGGCTGATGGCGCGGCTTGCCAAATGTGTGGAACGGAATGTTGCCCGCTATGGCGCAGCGCCAGGCGTGGGAACTGCGGCCGCCGCACCTGCCGCCCCGTCCGGCGGGCTTGGCCAGGCGGATCCGGCACCTGCTCAAAACACGGCGGCTGCGGCCGATCCGCAGCTGGCCATCGAGGCAACCCAGGCTCTGTTTAACCTCATGGGAAGTGCTGGCATCTCCGGCCTGAAGCTGATCCCAGATGGCCAGCGTGAAGAGGATCTGAACGGCCTTCATGCGGTGGCTGCAGATGATGCCAGGACGCTCGTTGCGCATATCTTCGCATCGGGAAGTTATGAGAGCGAACAAAAGCTGATGTCGCTGATCATCGCGGATTCTGCCGAGAATTGTGACGGCAGCTTCTCCTCCGGAACCGAACGCGTGACCGAAGGCGGCAAGGACGTCTTTTCAAGCTATGCCAATTGCGAGGCAGGGGATTTCCAGCTGATTGAGCGGGTCGCAATCGTGAAGCGCGGCGCGGGCGGGGTTCATGTCTACGGAGTCGCCGATACCTATGTCGGCGAAGGCGGCGGCGCCCCGGTGTCTCCACCGGAACTGACCGACCCGGACTTCTACGCCGCCGCAGCCGCCGCCGCGGATTAAAATCAGGGACCAGGATAAAGACCCGGACCGCAAAGGAACTGCTGCGGCCCGGACCGTTACAAAGCTATGTCTTCGTTACTTCATCGCCTGGAGGATGGAGACATAATTGGCGACCGCAGCCCCGCCCATATTGAAGATGCCGCCGAGTTCGGCGTCTTTCACCTGAATATCGTCCGCAGTTCCGGTCAGCTGCATGGCGGTCAGGACGTGCATGGAGACACCGGTTGCCCCGATCGGATGGCCTTTGGCCTTTAGACCTCCGGACGGATTGACCGGCAACTTGCCGTCCATTTCGGTCCAGCCCTCCAGGATGGCTTGTGCGCCCTTGCCTTCGGCTGTCAGCCCCATGGCCTCATATTCGATCAACTCGGCAATCGTGAAGCAGTCGTGGGTCTCCACAAACGACAGGTCGTCGAGCGTCAGCCCAGCATCGCCCAGAGCGGATCCCCAGGCTTTCGAGCAGCCTTCGAACTTCAGGATGTCCCGTTTCGACATGGGCAGAAAGTCCTGCACATGCGCCATTGAGCGGAAGGCGACCGCCTTCTTCATGCCGAGTGCCGTTGCCGGATCGGTCAGGACCATGGCCGCAGCGCCATCGGACACAAGCGAACAATCCGTGCGCTTCAAAGGTCCGGCAACAAAGGGATTCTTTTCAGATTCCGCGCGGCAGAATTCGTAGCCAAGGTCCTTGCGCATCTGAGCGTAGGGATTTGACACCCCGTTCTTGTGGTTCTTGGCGGCAATTTTCGCCAAGGCATCGGATTGGTCGCCATGCCGTTGGAAGTACCCGTCGGCGATCTGGCCGAAAACTCCGGCGAATCCGGCAGGTATATCGCCATCCTCGGGAAGGTAGGAAGCTTTCAAGAGGTTCTTGCCGATCTCCGGTCCCGGTGTGGACGTCATTTGCTCGACACCGACCACCAAAACAATCTTCGCGTCACCGGACGCAATGGCCCGCACGCCCTGATGAACAGCGGCCGAGCCGGTCGCGCAGGCGTTTTCAACCCGGGTGGCAGGTTTGAACCGCAGCTGCGGATCGGCCTGCAGCACCAGGGCTGCGGTAAAGTCCTGCGCGGAGAAACCAGCATTGAAGTGACCGAGCAGAATTTCATCCACGTCTTCTGCCGCAATGCCAGCGTCCTCGATCGCCGCGCTTGCCGCCTTGACGATCATGCTCTCGACCGTCTCATCCGTGTGTTTTCCAAAGGGCAAATGCGCCCATCCCACCATGGCTGCCGTCATTTTGCTCTCCCTAGATTGCAACGCCCGAGCCGTGCGCTCCGCACGGGCTGGGCCCGGTCAGCGCTTCTGCGCATATGAATTCCGCGCGCACAGTTCCAGTTCGTCCGCTTGAATGCAAGCATATTTTTGACCATTACGTCATTATGTTTGATTTATGGTTTTTATTTCAATTATTTAATATCCTTCTTTTCCCTCTCCTCGGACAGCCCCAGACAACTAAAAACATCGGATCGATGGACACAAAGGGGGGCTGCGTTAACGTTTGCTTCATACACCTGTCACGAATGGCGGCTATCCAGACCCTGTTCATCACAATTTGTATTTAGGTCCTTTTTCAAGAAGACGCCGGTCCTGCTTTGCAGGGCCGGTTTTTTTATGCCGGAAAGCTTTTTTCATTCATGCGTTTCCACCAGATTTCCCCTGCCGGACTTTCCTTCAAATCGCCTTTTGCTTGACGGGAAGCCGCTTGGCCTATAGCCACTCAAAGCGCTTTGGATTTTAAACAAGGCGATGGTCCGCACACTTAGTTTCCCATTTTTGAAACTGCCGCACTTTGCCAGGAGGCCCGTATGCCCGACACACTCATGACTGATCCCGACTGGTGGCGCGGCGCCGTCATCTACCAGATTTACCCACGCTCATTTAACGACACGAACGGAGACGGCATCGGCGATCTTAACGGCATCACCGAGCGGATGGACTACATTGCCTCGCTTGGTGTCGATGCGATCTGGCTTTCGCCCTTCTTCACGTCGCCAATGGACGATTTCGGATATGACGTCTCCGATTACGAAGATGTCGACCCCATGTTCGGGACGCTGGCCGACTTTGACCGCATGACGGAAGCCGCCCATGCGCGCGGTCTGAAGGTCATGATCGATCTCGTGATTTCCCACACCTCAGACCAGCACCCCTGGTTCAAGGAAAGCCGGTCGTCGGCGGACAATCCAAAGGCCGACTGGTATGTGTGGGCCGATGCCAAGCCGGACGGCACGCCGCCCACCAACTGGCTGTCCATCTTTGGTGGCCCGGCCTGGGAATGGGACAGCCGCCGCTGCCAGTATTACATGCACAATTTCCTGACCAGCCAGCCCGATTTGAACTTCCATAACAAGGAGGTTCAAGACGCGGTTCTGTCGGCGGCCCGGTTTTGGCTCGAGCGCGGTGTGGACGGGTTCCGCCTTGATACGGTGAACTTCTACTTCCATGACCAGAAGCTGCGCGACAACCCGCCCCTGAGCCTCGATCAGGCGCCGTCGACGGTCGAAAAAACCAATCCCTACGGCTATCAGGATCATCTCTACGACAAGACGCAACCGGAGAACCTGGTCTTCCTGGAAAGGCTTCGGGCGCTTCTGGATGAGTATCCGGGCACCACATCGGTCGGCGAGATCGGTGCGGATGGACAGGCTGTCGAACTGACCGCCTCTTACACCGAGGCTGGCAAGCGTATTCACATGGCCTACAGCTTTGATCTTTTGACCCCGCAACACTCCGCGCACTACATCCGCCGGATTGTGTCGGAGATGAATGACGGCATTGGATCAGGCTGGGCGAGCTGGGCCTTGTCGAACCATGACGTGAAAAGGGTTGCCAGCCGCTGGGGCGAAGATCTTGATCCGGCCCGGTTCGCACCTTTGGAAACAGCGCTGTGTGCCAGCCTGCGCGGCACACCCTGCCTGTATCAGGGTGAAGAGCTTGGCTTGAAACAGGCAGATGTTCCTTACGAGAAACTGCAAGACCCTTATGGCATCCGCTTCTGGCCGGAATACAAGGGACGCGACGGGTGCCGGACGCCCATGCCCTGGACAAAAGACAACGCCAATGGCGGGTTTTCCGAGCCCGATGTCGAGCCGTGGCTGCCGGTCGCGCCCGATCATCTGACCATGGCCGCGTTTGCGCAGGACGCGGATGAACATTCGATATTGAACCGGAACAGAGCCTTTTACACCTGGCGCAAGCCACACACAGCGCTGCAAAAAGGCGATATGGCATTCGTGGACGCGCCGGAAAATGTTCTGGCCTTCACCCGGAGCTTTGAAGGGCAGACGGTCCTGTGCGTGTTCAATCTTGGAGCAACCTCGGAAACTTTCCAGGTTCCAGGCGTGAGCTTGTCCAATCTCGATGCACCGGGGTTCAAGGGCAGCGTGAGCGGATCAAAGGTCACCGTTCCAGCGCTGGATGCTGTCTTCGCCACGGCAAAAGGCTGATTCCGGCTTCAAAAACGGGACCGGCGCGGCTAAATAGACGCGCCGGGCTGACCCGGCCGCCGTCAATCCTGTGCCCCGGACCCGCATGACCCACCGCTTGCCGCTTTCCGTTTTCATCATCGCCAAGGATGAAGCCGACCGGATCGAAAAACCGATCCGCAGCGTGATTGACTGGGTGGAAGAGGTCATTGTGATCGACAGCGGCTCAACCGATGCGACCCCAGAAGTTGCCGCAGCTTTGGGGGCACGGGTGATCCACAACGATTGGCCCGGCTACGGCCCGCAAAAACGCTTCGGCGAGGATCAATGCCGGAACGATTGGCTTCTCAATCTGGATGCGGATGAGGAAGTCACTCCGGAGTTGGCGGAGGAAATCAAGGCCAAGTTCGCGAACGGCAGCTACCAGGATGCCGACGGTTGGCGCATCATGATCCGGGATATCTATGCTCATGAAATAGCCCCGGCGCCCTGGGCTTACGGATATCACCAGATCCGCCTTTATGACCGCCGGAAGGGGCGGTTCTCGCACTCCAGCATTCACGACACGGTCCGCCCGAATGAAGGCGCCCACATTTCAAACCTGAACGGGATCATGGCGCACCGGTCGATCCGCTCGCTGGAGTTTCAGGTCGGCAAGTACAATCGTTATTCGGACATGCAGGTTGCGGACATGGCCGCCCGCGGCCGTACCCTGCCCCGCTACCGGCTCTTGACCGAATTTCCGGTGAGTTTTTTGAAGGCCTATTTCGTCCGCAAATACGTGAAGTATGGCTGGTGGGGGCTGATCTTGTCGGTGAACTACGCCCATGCGCGTTTCTTGCGCGTCGCCAAAGCCTATGAAGCCGACCTGACCAAAAGGTCCGAAAAAGGTTAACTAGGCAGTGTCTGCAAGCGCTTCTGCAGGCACTTCGTGCCTAATCACTCTCACTGGCTGACGCACACCGGCTGTGCGGTTGAAATGATCCAGTCGACGGATCGTTGTTAGAGTTAGCGGGTGCCCCCGCGAGAGTACTAGCTCATGCCGTCCTTCGGTCAACACATCATCCACCAGAATATCGCCGGGGCGCAATGAATTGATGTAGCAATGCGAAATGTGCTTCTTCCGATGCTCTTCTATGTCACCAAGAAGATGATGCTGAGCAAGATGTAGGAGGTTTGGATCATATTTCTGGCGATTGATTGCAAGTGCTTCGAACGCGGCCGCATCTGGACCATCTTCAGGGCTCGCATACCAGAGATCAGTCAGCAGCCTGATAATCCGGGCGGCAACTGGGATATCCTCACCAACCGGACCATCCTTTGGGAAACCGGATCCGTCAAAGCCGCGGCCGGACAGGTACAGATACTCCGACACCTTCTCCAGCTGGGGAATGTTCTTGAGAAGTTCCCGAGTCTGGTCCGGAGACTTATTTAAAACGTCGCGTTCCTGCTCGGTCAGACTGCGCGCCGCCCGATACTTTGCAATAATTTCTTTCGGTAGCAAGGCTTCGCCAAGCGGAGATAGCATAACCGCGATCTCCAACTCCCATGTCTTGCGGAGGCTTGTTGCCTTGGCAAGCATGAGCGCCTGCTTGCGCATCGGAGCCGTCCGGCGGAAGGCATCCGGGTGAAAAACCGCCAGCATATCGATCAGCATCTTGATCGAACCGGAGAGCGTGCGTTCCAGAAGCGCACGTTCTTTCGACATGAAAGTGTGATGCGCCAGCGCGGTCTCAAGCGCCGAAATCAAGTCGGTCGATTTGACCGGCTTGTCCAGAAACATGAAGGCATGTGCCTCATTGAGGCTCTTCTTGACCGCCTCTACAGAGGATTCCCGGGTCAGCATGATCCTTGTGGCCAGCGGTACGATCGTTTCGGAGGCCCTAAGAAAGGCAACCCCACCCCGGCCCGGCAAATTGTAACAGCTAAAGATAACGGCGGCGGACGGATTATCCTTTATAAACCGCAGACCAGCATCCGACTCAGAGAAACACTGGATCCGGTAGTGGCTTGAAAACAAACGTTTGAAGCCCTCCTGAACCTTCTGATCCGGATCCGCGACTATAATCAGTTCTTTAGCCTGCTTTTTGGTCTGCTCCATTGCGGCAGCCTCCTCTCGCTGCCTGTGCTGCGTTGGTCTGCGCAAATCTTTCGAGCCTAAGCAGATTGTGGCAGAAGACCTATAACAAATGCTTGAGATTTTCCGTTGCTTTTCCGTGGCCCTCACGCGTCTTTGCCGAAAACCGTTGTGGCCATCTGCCAAGGGCGCGGACTATAAGGCCGCATGCTGGATGTATTGATCATAGGGGCCGGACCATCCGGCCTGTTCGCCGCCGAACAACTTTCGGCCAAAGGCCTCTGCGTCCGGATTTGCGATAAGATGGCCTCTCCGGCCCGCAAGTTCCTGATGGCCGGGCGCGGCGGGCTCAACCTGACCCATAGCGAGGATCTGTCTGCCTTTATGGGCCGTTACCGGGAGGCCACCGGTTTTCTGGCCCCGCTCATCGAGGCCTTTCCGCCCAATGAGCTGCGCCGCTGGTGCGATGGCCATGGCGGGGAAACCTTTACCGGCACCAGTGGCCGTGTCTTCCCGAAAGCCATGAAGGCATCGCCGCTCCTGCGCGCCTGGCTTCGCCGGCTGGAGGCGCAGGGCGTGTCAATGACATTGCGGGCCGAGTTCGCCGGGCTCGATGAGAAAGGCAAGGCCCTGATTGCAGAAAACGGCAAGCCGGCGGAGGCCGTGCCCGCCCGCGCCGTTTTGTTGGCACTTGGCGGTGGCAGCTGGCCAAAACTTGGCTCGAATGCAGGCTGGGTGCCCCATCTTGAGGAATGCGGCATTCACATCTCGCCGTTCGAGCCCGCCAATTGCGGCTTTGAAGTTGCCTGGAGCGATCATCTGACATCCCGTTTCTCCGGTTTCCCATTGAAACGGATCCGCCTGTCCCTGGGCGAGGACACTGTCTTCGGCGAGGCGATTGTCTCAGACCGCGGACTGGAAGGCGGCGCGGTGTATGCGATTTCAGCAAGCATCCGCCAGCACATCAAGGAGCACGGGCAGACGGACATCCTGCTCGATCTCCGGCCGGAACAGACCCATGACAGCCTTGCAGCAAAGCTGGCGAAACCGCGCGGCAAGCAATCCATGGCGACTTTCTTGAAAAAAACCCTGAAACTTCTGCCTGTCGAGCAAGCCTTGCTTCGGGAACCGGGGCCCCTGCCCGCAACGCCGGAAGATCTGGCCGCGCGCATCAAGGCGTTGAAAATCTCCTGCAAAAAACCCTACCCGATCGACCGTGCGATTTCGTCAGCGGGCGGTATTGCCCTGAACGAAGTGGATGACCGGCTGATGCTGAAAAAGGTGCCAGGCGTTTTTGCCGCGGGAGAAATGCTGGATTGGGAAGCACCAACAGGCGGCTATCTGCTGCAGGCGTGTTTTGCGACCGCGTTCCGGGCGGCGGCAGGCATCGAAGACTATTTGAAACAAACCAAAGACAAAGCATACGCCTCATGACCACGCTTTTTATCGATGCCGATGCCTGTCCGGTTAAGGACGAGGCAATCCGCGTCGGCGAACGCCACAAGACGCCGATCAAGATTGTCTCGAACAGCTGGATGCGGCTGCCTGACAGCGACCTTATCGAACGGGTGGTGGTGCCCGAAGGGCCGGACGTTGCCGATGACTGGATTGCGGAACGGGCATCTGCCGGCGATGTGGTTGTGACTGCGGATGTCCCGCTGGCCGCCCGCTGCGTAAAGGAAGGTGCGCTGGTCATTTCCCCAAATGGGAAGCCCTTCCGGGAAGACGCAATGGGCATGCGGCTTGCCATCCGGGATCTGAACACGCATTTGCGGGAAATCGGCGAAATCCGGGAATCCGGCCCGGCTTTCACCAAGCAGGACCGCTCCCGGTTTCTCAATCAGCTTGAGACCATCATGCGTGCGGCCAAGCGCATCTCAGAGACGAAATCCTGACCGGCAGTCCGGCGCCTAAGGCATGAAAAACCCCGCAGGAGGAGGGGCGGTGCTCCTGCAGGGTCTTTACCAGCATTGTGAGTTGCGCCCAACCAGCTGGAAGTGGAATGGGGTTTAGCGGCAGAACTTGTACTGGCCGGAATAAGCCAGGAAGTAGCCTGTGCGCGGATTGAAAGACCGGTATTTGCGGCTGCAGTAGTTATACCAGGCCGGGCTCCACGGTGCCGGGCGGTAGGTAACCACAGGAGCCGGATGGTAAACCGGGGGCGGCGCGTAGTAGCGCGGGGCGGCATGGTAGCGCGGCTGCGACAGGGCGGAGCCGAGAATGGCGCCTGCTGCCAGGCCGCCGGCAATGCCGACACCGACTTGCCAGCCTTCAGCTGCCTTTGCGGATTGTGCCGGAAGCGCCAGGGAAGCACCGGCAACAAGAGCCAGCGCGACGGAGGTGGTTGCGAACTTCTTGAACATTGCGGTGTCCCTTTCGACTGCGAGGCGGTTTGTCTTGCCTCTCTTCATGGGCTCACCCTACGTCCACAATATCTTTCCGCCTGTGATAAGGGTCACACGCTGTCACTTTGGCAAAAATGGACCGGAAAGCGCGGATAAAATTTCTCACACTTCTTTCACTTGGCATGAACAGCCAGGCACCCTACATTCTTCCCATCGGGGCAAACTGCCCCGTACGGGACAATCATGAGACCCGGTGAGACTGACTTCGGTGGATACTCGCTTGAGTGCTGCTTTGAAATCCCAAGCTTTCCGTTTCTGACTGACTTCTCGTTCATCCGCGCTTTGCCGGGGTCGGGGAGGCGCAGCAAACTTTACGGAAAGGCTTCTCCATGCGTGAGAACGGTACCATCAAGTTTTTCAATCACGACCGTGGCTTTGGTTTCATCACCCCGGAAAACGGTGGCAAAGACGTATTTGTCCATGTAACCGCTTTTGAACAAGCAGGCATCGGCACGCCGGTCGAAGGCGCAAAGGTTTCGTTTGTTGCAGAAGACGACCGCCGCGGACGCGGTAAACAGGCAGCTCAGCTCGAGATCGTCTAGTCAGGCATTCTTCCCGCGACCGCCGTCTGCGCGTGGCGCGGGGGTGCAAACAGGAAAACGGGGCCAAACGGCCCCGTTTTTTGTGTCTAGAACAGCTTTAGGTGTTTCTCAAAAAACGCCCAATGCCGTAATGCCCGCCGCTCTGCATTAAAGCATGCACTCAAGCAGTTCGTTCTCGCCGATGACGCCGATAATGGCTCCATCGCGCTGAACGACGACCGGATCCTTACTGGACTGCTTAAGTCTTGCAACTTCCCGGATCGGTGTGGCGGCATCGCAGGTCAGGCCGCCCGCGAGCGAACCGGAAAGGCTGCCGGGAGGTGCCATGATATCGCGGGCGCGCAAAACGTTGAGCGGGTTCATGTGGCTGACAAAATCGGCCACATAGTCTGTCGCCGGTTTGCGGACGATCTCCTGCGGTGTGCCGAGCTGGATGACACGACCGCCCTCCATGATCGCGATGCGTGACCCGATCTTGGCGGCTTCATCCAAGTCGTGACTGACGAAGATGATGGTTCGGTTGAGTTCCTTTTGCAGGTCCAGAAGTTCGTCCTGCAGCTTGTCGCGGATCAGAGGATCAAGCGCGGAGAACGGCTCATCCATCAAAAGAAGTGGTGCATCGGTCGCAAAGGCCCGCGCCAGGCCGACACGCTGTTGCATGCCGCCGGACAGTTCGTGGACGTATTTTTCGCCCCAACCGGCCAGACCGACGAGTTTGAGCTGCTGCTCGACCTTTGCCGCACGATCCTTTTGCGAAACGCCTGCCAGTTCCAGACCGAAGCCGACATTCTCCGAGACGGTCCGCCATGGCAGCAGGCCGAACTGCTGGAACACCATACCGATTCTGCGGCGGCGGAGCTGACGCAAGGCCGCGGGCGGGCAGGTTTCCGGGTTCACATACTGCGTGCCGTCATGCACCTGAACCTCGCCCCGGATGACCGGATTGAGACCATTGACGGCGCGCAAGAGTGTCGACTTTCCGGAGCCCGACAAGCCCATCAGAACGATGACTTCACCTTCATGGATATCAAATGTGGCCCCGGCAACCCCCAGGATTTGTCCGGTCTCGGCCTGAATATCCTGCCGCGACTTACCCGCATCGATCAGGGGCAGAGCCGATTGCGGATTTTCACCGAAAACAATGTCGACATCCTTGAAGGAAACAACTGGAGAGGACGTGCTCATCGTTTGGCTCCTTCTTCTTTGCGGAAGAACCGGTCGAGGACAATCGCGATCAAGACAATGCACACGCCGACTTCAAAGCCCTGGGCGATGTTGACCGTATTCAGTGCCCGCAGTGTCGGCACACCCAAACCATCGGCACCAACAAGCGCCGCAATCACGACCATCGACAGGGACAGCATGATGGTCTGTGTCAGGCCAGCCATGATCTGTGGCAGGGCGTAAGGCAGCTCGATTTTCCACAAAAGCTGGGATTTCGTCGCGCCAAAGGCTTTGCCCGCCTCCAGCAAGGCCGTCGGCGTGGACGACACGCCAAGCTGCGTCAGGCGGATCGGGGCGGGAATGGCAAAAATTACCGTTGCGATCAGTCCGGGCACCATGCCGAGCCCAAAGAGAATGAGGGCCGGGATCAGGTAAACGAACGTCGGGATCGTCTGCATCAAGTCCAGGACCGGACGCAAACCGGCGTAAAAGCGCGGATTGTGCGCACCAAGGACGCCGATCGGAACACCAACGGCCATACACACGACCGACGCTGCCATCACCAGTGCCAGGGTTTCCGTGGTTTCTTCCCAGTACCCCTGGTTTATGATCAGGAGAAGCGCCACGGCCACAAACGCCGCGAAGGTGAAGGTCCTGTGGACGGCATAGCCAAGCGCGGTTGCGATCACGACGATGATCAGCGGATGCGGCGCTTGCAGAAGCCAGAGGATCCCGTCAATCAGGGTTTCCAGGAAAATCGAAATTCCGTCGAACACCCAATATGCATTGTCTGTCAGCCAGTCGACGAAGGTACGTGCCCACGGTCCGATCGGCAGTTTATGGTCTGTCAGCCAGTCCACCCTGACACTCCGTTTATTATGTTCTTGAAAGGAATTGGCGCCGGGCGGAGAACCGCACCGGCGCCTGGATGGTCAAGTGTTAAAGGCCGAGAGCGCCTTTGACAGCTGCGAAGCTATCGCCGCCATCAACGGTCGTGACGCCTTCCAGCCAGCGCTCGAACGTTGCCGGATGCTCTTTCAGCCACGCCTTTGCAGCTTGCTGCGGGTCGGCCCCATCGTTCAGGATCGCTCCCATGATCTCGTTTTCCATAGGCAGCGAGAATTCGAGATTTTCCAGGAACTTGCCGACATTCTGGCACTCGTCGGTGTACCCGGCGCGGACGTTTGTGTAGACCGTCGCACCACCGAAATTCGGGCCGAAGATGTCGTCCCCGCCGGACAGGTACTCAATCTCGAAATTCGCGTTCATCGGATGCGGGGCCCAGCCGAGGAAAACAATATCGTTTTCGCGCCGTTCCGCCCGCGCGACCTGCGCCAGCATGCCTTGTTCGGAAGATTCGACCACTTCGAAGCCATCCAGCCCAAACAGGTTCTCGTCGATCATGCCGATGATCAGACGGTTGCCGTCGTTGCCCGGCTCAATGCCGTAAATCTTGCCGTCCAGCTCTTCCTGGAACTTGGCAATGTCCTGAAAGCTCTTCAGGCCCTTGTCATAGGTGTATTTCGGCACGGCAAGGGTGTACTTGGCGCCTTCAAGGTTTGCGCGCACGGTCTCAACGGAGCCGTCCTCGCGATACGCCTTGATGTCGCCTTCCATGGTTGGCATCCAGTTGCCGAGGAAGATGTCGATGTCCTTGTTTTTCAAGGACGCATAGGTCACCGGCACGGACAGGATCTTGATCTCTGTTTCATAGCCAAGCGCATCCAGAACCACCGTTGTCGCGGCAGTTGTTGCAGTGATGTCGGTCCATCCGACATCAGAAAAGCGGACAGTCTTGCAAGCTTCGGGCTCGCTCGCCAAAGCTGTCCCGGTCAAGAGAAAGCTCAGCGCCAGTCCGCTTGCAATTTTTGCTGTCAATTTCATTTTGCTACCTCCGTTGGAAAGTGACTTTGTATTCGGCCCACCGATATTTTTACAGCCCCGTACATAGCAGGACCGCGTTTTCCCCTCCGGGAAGCCGTTATGTGCGCAATGGAAACACTCATATGAAAAATTTGCAAGTTTTCATTGATTGATTGATCAATTAAAAATATGAACCAAGGAGCACAGGAGATCGCAATGCCCAAGATCGGGATGGAAGCCGAGCGCCGGCGCAGCCTCATCGACGCGACGATAGATGCGATCCACGAGCGTGGATACAGCGACATCACAATGGCACAGATCGCCAAGCGCGCTGGGGTCTCCGGCGGGCTGGTTCATCATTACTTCGGTTCAAAAGACCAGCTTCTGGCCGCAACGATGCGGCATCTCCTCAATGAATTGGGCCGCGAAATCCGGGAAGGCCTTGCGAGCGCTGAAACACCCAGGGCCCGCATCTCGGCCATTATCGCGGGCAACTTCGCCGTTGATCAGTTCCGGCCCGCGGTCATTGCTGCCTGGCTTGCCTTTTACGTGCAGTCCCGCACGACAGCCAGCAACAGCCGCCTCCTTAGGATCTATTCCGCCCGGCTTGCCTCCAACCTCACCCACAATCTGCGCGCCTTCATGCCGCGTGCGGAGGCGAAACGGATCGCGGAAGGCACCGCCTCCATGATCGACGGCGTGTGGATCCGGCAAGCGCTGAGCGACTCGAAGGCCGACCGGAGCGCAGCCATCGCCATGGTCGAAGACTATGTGGAAACCCAAATTGCGGCAAAGACCGCCGGCAAGCCCGGTCCATCCACCGGCGCTGGAGATACTGAATGAGTGACCGTTTCGACTTTATCATTGTAGGTGCCGGGTCCGCCGGCTGTGCCCTTGCCTATCGCCTCTCCGAAGACCCCAAGAACAGGGTGCTGGTGCTGGAGTTCGGCGGCACGGATGCAGGTCCGCTGATCCAGATGCCGGCGGCCCTGTCCTACCCCATGAACATGCCGCTCTATGACTGGGGTTTTCAAAGCGAACCGGAACCGCATCTGGGCGGACGGCGCCTGGCCACCCCGCGCGGCAAAGTTGTCGGGGGATCCTCCTCCATCAACGGCATGGTTTATGTGCGCGGGCATGCCTGTGACTTTGACACCTGGGAAGACATGGGCGCCAGCGGATGGGGCTACCGGCACGTCTTGCCATACTACAAGCGCCAGGAAACAAGCCATGGCGGCCAGGACGGCTGGCGCGGCACGACCGGTCCGCTCCATGTTCAGCGCGGCACCAAATGGAACCCCTTGTTTGAAGCGTTCCAGAAAGCCGGTGAACAGGCGGGCTACGGCATTACGGAAGACTATAACGGTGAGCGCCAGGAAGGCTTTGCCGACATGGAGATGACGGTCCATAAGGGCCGCCGCTGGTCTGCCGCCAATGCTTACTTGAAACCAGCTCTCAAGCGCGGAAACCTGCAGCTGATCAAGGGAGCGATGGTTCACAAGGTCAACATCGCAAATGGCCGCGCGACCGGTGTCGACTATGAAGTCGGCGGTGAAATCATCACGGCCCATGCGAACCGGGAAGTGGTTTTGGCCGCGTCGTCGATCAACAGCCCGAAGATCCTGATGCTGTCGGGGATCGGTCCGGCCGCGCACTTGTCCAGCATGGGCGTTAATGTCGTGGCTGACCGGCCGGGGGTCGGCCAGAACCTGCAGGATCACCTGGAACTTTATATTCAGCAGGCCTGCACTCAGCCGATCACCCTTTACAAACACTGGAACCTTTTCTCAAAGGCCATGATCGGTGCGCAGTGGCTCTTCATGAAGCAGGGTCTTGGCGCCTCCAACCAGTTTGAAAGCGCTGCCTTCATCCGGTCAAAGGCCGGGGTGAAGTATCCCGACATCCAATACCACTTCCTGCCCTTCGCAGTGCGTTATGACGGTCAGGCCGCCGCCGAGGGTCATGGCTTCCAGGCCCATGTGGGCCCGATGCGCTCCAAATCACGGGGACGGGTCGAACTCACGTCTTCGGATCCGAAGGCGAACCCATCGATCCTGTTCAACTACATGTCCCACGAAGAAGACTGGCAGGATTTCCGCACCTGTATCCGCCTGACCCGCGAAATTTTCGGCCAGGACGCCTTTACGCCGTTCCGCGGCAAGGAAATTCAGCCAGGTGACGTAATCCAGAGCGATGACGCCCTCAACGGCTTTATCCGCGAACATGTGGAAAGCGCCTATCACCCTTGCGGGACCTGCAAGATGGGCGCAAAAACAGATCCGATGGCGGTTGTCGATCCTGAGTGCAAGGTAATCGGTGTGGACGGCCTGCGGGTTGCCGACAGTTCGAAATTCCCGCAAATCACCAATGGCAACCTGAACGGGCCATCGATCATGGTGGGGGAAAAGGCGTCCGATCACATCCTCGGCCGGGACCCGTTGCCCGCGTCCAATCAGGAACCCTGGATCCACCCGGACTGGGAAAATGCCCAGCGCTAACTCTTTTTATCGGCAGGATCTATCGAACCGCCGCGACACATTCAGGAGCCCACTCATGCGTGCCCAGCCCAAAGCCTCCCACTACGTCGGCGGCGCCTATCTGGAAAGCCAGACCGGAACCCCGTTCGACTCGCTCTATCCGGCGACCGGCGAGGTCATCGCTCAAATCAAATCGGCTGATGATGCCGTCATCAGCGCTGCGGTCGAAGCTGCCAAGGCCGGTCAAAAAGTATGGGCCGCCACGCCTCCAGCAGAACGCGGCCGGGTTCTGCGCCGGGCTGCCGAAATCCTGCGGGAGAAGAACCATGAGCTCTCCGTTCTGGAAACGCTGGACACCGGCAAACCTCTGCAGGAAACTCTGGTGGCGGATGCCGCGTCCGGTGCGGACTGCCTGGAATATTACGGTGGCCTTGCCGCAACGCTGACGGGCGAACACATTGATCTCGGCGGATCCTTCGCCTACACCAAGCGTGAACCGCTGGGCATCTGTTTTGGTATCGGCGCCTGGAACTATCCGATCCAGATCGCCTGCTGGAAGGCCGCACCGGCGCTGGTCTGCGGCAATGCGATGATCTTCAAGCCGTCCGAAGTCACGCCGCTGAGCGCCCTCAAACTGGCCGAAGCCTTGAGCGAAGCCGGTCTGCCAGACGGGGTCTTCAACGTCATTCAAGGCTTTGGGGATGTGGGCGCAAAAATGGTTGCCCATCCCGACATCGCGAAAGTCTCGCTGACCGGATCCGTTCCCACCGGGGCAAAGGTCGCGGCATTGGCCGGCGAGTACCTGAAGAAGACAACGCTGGAACTTGGCGGAAAGTCGCCGCTGATCGTCTTTGATGATGCGGATATAGAAAACGCGGTCTCTGCCGCGATCAACGCGAATTTCTATTCCACGGGTCAGATCTGTTCCAATGGCACCCGGGTGTTTGTCCATACGGCCATCAAGGAAGCCTTCCTGAAACGGCTTTCCGAGCGGACCGCGGATGCCGTCCTCGGAGATCCGCTCGATGAAGCCACCAATATCGGGCCGCTCGTCTCCCGCATGCAGCTGGACAAAGTGCTGGACTACATGAAAATCGGCCAGAACGAGGGCGCCCGCCTTGTTTGCGGTGGTGGTTCTGCCAGCGTTGACAGCCTGCCGGACGGCTATTTTGTTCAGCCCACCGTCTTTGCCGATGTCACCGACACAATGCGGATCGCGCAGGAGGAAATCTTCGGCCCGGTCTTGAGCGTTCTCGACTTTGACGATGAAGCGGATGTTGTTGCCCGTGCCAATGCCACTGAATTCGGCCTGGCAGCCGGTGTCTTTACCAAGGACATCCAACGCGCCCACCGCGTGATCGATCAGCTGCAAGCAGGCACATGCTGGATCAACACCTACAATCTGACGCCGATCGAAATGCCCTTCGGCGGATACAAGAAATCCGGTATCGGCCGTGAGAATGGTCACGCCGGGATCGAGTATTACAGCCAGATCAAAAGCGTCTATGTGGAAATGGGCGACGTGGAAGCTGCGTTTTAACCGGCCCCACCCGAAATACACCCGCACGCCGCACGTTCTGTGTGTGCGGGTAGCCAGCGGGCGCCTGGCCGATTACGGATTGATCTTCCAGTCGGAAGCCTCATTTTAAGGGGACTATAATCCGGCCCTGGAGCCCTGATGTCCAACCATCTGATCGATCCCGCCCCGCGCAGCTATGTGCCAACGGTCTACCTGCGGGCCCGGTCAGATCGCGGGCCTGCCTGTGCCCCGGAAAAGCAAACGCTTGATGATGTTCGAAAGTGGCTGCTTTACGAGGCCAGCGGCAACAATGATGTGTTGCTGCTCTTTGAGGAGTTCATGTGGCGCTGCCATGCAGCCGGGCTCGCTATAGACCGGTCGACCTTGCATGTGGGTACTCTGCATCCTCAGTTCATCGGTTTTTCCTGGATGTGGAATGCAACCGATGGCCTGTGCGACGAAATCGCCGCCGACGCGAGATCACTGGAATCCGAAGCTTTCCGGCGTAGCCCTTTGTTCAAGGTTATGTCGCTAGGTGAGACCATCAAGGTGGATCTTGCAACCGAGGAAGGGCGCCAGTCAGCGCCCATCATGTTGGAATTGGCGGAAGAGGGATATACATTTTACGGCGCTATGCCACTCAGCAATGGGTCGGGTCAGATGCGCAATGCCATGACCTTAGCGACCAAACATCCAGGCGGCTGGCCGGAGGAGGTAAAGGATGAGATCCGTAAAATCCTTGACCTTTTTGCCTTTCACGTCGAGCGGCATATCCTCGTGCGCATCGCCCAGAATGTGGCCGACACGTATCTTGGGCCCATCGCCGGGCGGCGGGTCCTTGACGGGGAGATCAAGCGCGGAGATGGCGAATCCATTCAGGCGGTCGTGTTCATGTGCGACATGCGCGGCTTTACAGGGCTTGCGGACCGGCTGAGCGGACCCGATGTGACAGCGATCTTGAACGCCTATTTCGATCTTGTGTCGGACGCCGTCCTCAACAATGGCGGCGACATTCTGAAATTCATGGGAGACGGCATTCTGGCTGTCTTTGACCAAAACGCACTTGGCGCCGACAAGGCAGCAGAGGCCGCCCTGTCCGCAGCCCGCACGGCGCTTTCCGCCATCGACCAGCTGAACACGGCCCCCAAAGGATTGCCGGACAAAAGCCTGTGGCACCCGATCCGGATCGGGATCGGGCTGCACCAAGGGGAAGTGTTTTTCGGAAATGTGGGCGGTGAAGACCGGCTGGACTTCACCGTCATCGGGCGGGCTGTCAATGAAACCAGCCGGGTCGAGGCTTTGTGTAAGCCGCTTGGCCAGACACTGCTTTTGACCGAACCGGTGCGTGCGGCCTTACCGGGCACGTTTCACGACGAGCTGAGCGCCATGGGCGATCATGCCTTGCGCGGCGTCGGACAGCCGGTTGCGATTTATGCCTCCGGACATGCCCATCCAAGTTCTTCCGCGCCCCAGCCTATTTCGTGAGGATCAATTTGCCCTGTTTGGTGATGCTCAGCCGGTAGGTGTCCTCATTGTGGAGAATGTGGATTTCGCGGGTGCCAACAAACAGCTCGTCGGTTTTCAATTCCGGCTTGGTGGCTCGCCGCGGCTTAGGCGCTTGAACCGGAGGGACCTGAGAGGATGCCAGGGTGAGCCGTGTCTTGCGGGTGTTGGTCAACGGTGTCATCGCAAAAGTCCATGATTTTGTTGGATTTTCAAAAGCTGGAGCAACGTGCCCCGGCCGCTTGATGACATCACCATACAAAATATGAGTATGATACTCAACTTTATACTTGACGATAACACTCAAGTTTTTTAAACAATAATCACCCGATGGAAACGGGGCTGGAAATCGCGTCCTCTGGCCCTCGTGAAAACGGGTCCCCCGAAACCTCAAAGGGTTTCAGGGTGCCAAATGCCAGGCAAGCCAACCGCCCTCTCCTCTCCCTCAGCGGTCAGCCAGCTCGGCCTTATACCAAAGCCAATTGATTATAACCCATCTGATGATCTCTTCTCGTTTTCCGGCGAGGCGCATCGCGCCGTGCGGTCTGGTTGACCGGACAAGCGATGAAACGATGTCCGGGGAGCGAGAAAAGGCCACCTAAGGCCGGGTTTGGAGGGCCTTCGGCTGCGTTGCATGTCTTGACCGATACACCGTATCGCCCGGCACCATGCGCCTATCCGAAAGCCCTCCAAACCCGGTCAGATGGGTCATAACCAGTTGTCTTTGGTATTATACCAAAGTGACCCCATTCAAATCCGCTCCCACCCAAATGCGGGATGCAAAAAAAGCGCAGACCAGATGGCTGCGCTTCTTCCGTTTGTGAAGGCATGTTGATCAGGCGTTGGCCGCAATCGGCGTCTCGTTCATGCCGATCTTCAACAAGTCCCGCATCCCGTACCGGTCCTCGGACAGGTCAGCGATGGACTTGCCATCAAGCACTTCCATGAAAGCTTCCAGCGCTTCATGCAGCAATCCGTTAAAACCGCAGGACATGATCAGCGGGCAGTCCTTGCGTCCAGAATCAAAGCACTCCGCAAGAAGGAAGCTCTCTTCCGCTGCGCGAACCACTTCGCCAACGGAAATCTGCTCCGCCGGGCGCGCAAGCATCACGCCGCCATTCCGGCCACGGATTGTCTTGATCAGGTTTGAATCGACCAGGACTTTCATGATCTTGAAAAGATGCGTTTCGGACATTTCAAAACTGGCCGCGATATCGGCAACCTTGCTTGGTTTGTCCGGGTTAACCGCGCAATACATGAGGGCGCGGACCGCATAATTGGTCTGTTGTGTCAGTCGCATGTGATAGATATGCGGTGCAGTTTAGAAAAGGTCAATGGTAAAATTTGAGTATTTGAGGGAACTTTTATGACCCGTCCAATCTGGGAAGATTGTCCTTAAGGAAGACGTCGATCCGGATGCGTTCCTGACCGTCGATGATGGGACGGCCATCACAGAGCGCCTTCAGGACCCGGATTGCGCTGCGGATCTCATGACCTGGATCCTGGGCAATCACCGCATCCATGATCCCGGACTGCAGGGCATCGTGCGTATAGGGCGTCAACTCGTGGCCGACAAAGACGATCTGCTTGGCGCGTGGCGCGTTGACAAGTGCAGCCGCGACGCCTCTGTTGCCAGCACCGATGTTATAAAGCCCGGCAAGATCCGGATGCTCTGCAATGAGCGTTGCAACAAGCTTTTCATTCCGGTCATTGTCATCACGCCCCTCCCGCACCTTCAAAAGCTCAAGATGCGGAAACCCCTCGGCCAGAACCTTCTGGCAGCCGGCATAGCGGTCGGCGTGGTCCCGGAGGCCCAGCGATCCGGCAATGAAGCCGATTTTGCCTGGCGCTTCGGGCAAGAACCGCCCGAGCAGCCGGCCCGCCGTACATCCAGCTGCATAATTGTCGATGCCGACAAAATGCTGGCGGGTGGAGGCCGGGTGGTCCGAGACCAATGTGACAACCGGAACACCGCGTGCCTGCAAACGGTCTATGGCGGCCCGGACCTCCGGAAAGGCCGGTGCAACCACAGCCACGCCATCGCAGACAGTGCGGTCGAGGATCGCAAGGGTGCCGGCAACGCGGTGGCCGTCAAAGGCATCAATCGGCTCCACATGGACCTGCAGTCTGTCGCCGCTCATGGTTTGCGCATGCGCCAGGGCTTCGCGGGTCAGGTCCTCCATGAAGGCGTTGGGTCCGTCAGGCAGCAGAAACTGAAACCGGTAGCGGCTTTTCTTGGCAAGGCCCGCTGCAAAACTGTCCGGCTGGTACTTCAGGGTTTCGACCGCTTGCCGCACTTTTTCGATCGTCCCCTTGCGGACGCCCGGACGGCCATTGAGGACCCGGTCGACCGTTGCAAGGCTGACACCAGCGGCCTCGGCCACATCATGAATTGTCACACGCTTCATTCCGCCCCCTGTGATTCCGGCAGTATATCGCGGAATGAGGCACGGTCATCAAAAAATGCTGCAGCGCGGAAACCATCTCTCCCGCCTTTGCTCAAGAGGTGCGCAGACTTAAACCACTTGACCTGCTGCATGGCCGGAGGACCAGGCCCATTGGAAATTGAAACCGCCGAGATGTCCCGTCACATCCACGGCTTCACCAATGAAGTAGAGGCCCGGAACGTTTGTTACCTCCATCGTTTTGGAGGAAAGCTCCTTGGTATCGACACCGCCCAAGGTGACTTCCGCGGTGCGGTATCCTTCGGTGCCGACGGGCGTCAACTGCCATCTGCTGAGCTGATCCGCCGCCCGCTGCAACGCTTTGTCGGAGAGGTCTGCGAGGCGCCCGGTGAGCTGAAAGGCACGCGCCAGCTCTTCGGCCAGGCGGTTGGGCAGCAACTGCCCAAGTGCGGTTTTGAGATCCTGTTTCGGCGTTTCCTGGCGGGCGTTTTTCAGTGTCGAAAGCACATCGCTGCCCGGCAGCAGATTGACCGCAATCGGCTGGCCTTCCTGCCAATAAGACGAGATCTGCAAAATGGACGGTCCCGACAAACCCCGGTGGGTGAACAGCAGGCCTTCCTGAAAAGCCGTCTTGCCAAAGCTGACGATGGCATCAAGCGAGACGCCGGACAGACGCCCGCACAGATCCTTGTTGGCATCGGAGAACGTCAGCGGAACCAGGGCAGCCCGCGGTGTGACAACATTCAAACCGAACTGTTTTGCCAGGTCGTAGCCGAACCCCGTTGCCCCCATTTTTGGGATCGACGGCCCGCCGGTTGCAACAACCAGCGACCGGGCGCGGAGCGGCCCTTTCGACGTTGCAACGGAATAGCGGTCATCCGGCTTGCTGACGGCAGTGATCGCGGTTTCCAATTCAAGCTGACCGCCCGCTGCCTCCAGCTCGTCCAGCAGCATTTGAATGATGTCTTTCGCGGACCGGTCGCAAAACAACTGTCCGAGGGTCTTCTCGTGCCAGGGAATCCGGTGTTTTTCCACCAGATCCAGAAAATCATGCTGGGTGTACCGTTTCAGCGCCGAAACACAAAAACGCGGATTTTGCGACAGAAAGTTAGACGGGCCGGCATGGAGGTTGGTGAAGTTGCAGCGGCCGCCGCCTGAAATGCGGATCTTGTCAGCCGGTCTTTTGGCGTGGTCAATGACCAGAACCTTGCGGCCGCGCTTGCCCGCCTCGATCGCACACATAAGCCCGGCGGCACCACCGCCCAGCACCAGAACATCCAGATCTCGCATGGGCCGCTTATAGGCGCTTTGCCCTTGTTGCGGAAGCGCGTCCCCATCAAGAATTTGATTATCTCTTGGACGTTATTCTCCCGCCTGTTTTCACCGGAGGTTTTCATGAATTCGATTGCTCAAGCTTCAAAAGGCGTTTTGGCCGATACCTTGACCGTGGCCGGTTCTCTGGTGGTCGCCTCGCACAACAAGAACAAGATCCGCGCTTTCAAGGAAGCGCTTTCCGGTTGCCCGGTCCCTGTCTTGACCGCTGCGGATTTCAAGCTGACAAGCCCGGAGGAAAACGGAACGACTGTTCTCGAAAATGCGCTTATCAAGGCACGGGATGTTGCCGCTCAAAGCGGTCAGGCCGCAATCAGCGATGACAGCGGCTTCTGCATTTCAGAACTCGATGACCTGCCGGGCGCAGCTGCGCTCGACTGGGCTGGACCCGACGGCAATTATGATGTGGCTATCGAGCGGATTGGAACGCTAATAGGTCAAAAAAACCTGCAGACAGGGTCCGCCCGGTTTGTCACATGCATTGCCATTGCCCTCCCCGATGGCACCGCCATTGCCGAAGAAGGCGCCACCCATGGCCGGCTTGTCTGGCCGCCCAAAGGCCCGACAGAAGGCTATCTGTCCGTGTTTGCCCTGCCGGGAGAGACGATGACGGTTGCCGAGCAACTGGCGGACGTGGATTTGGCGCAGACGCATGAACTGCCCGCGTACAGGCACCGGAAAGCAACAATCGAGAAGCTGATGGCACGGCTGTCTTTTCAAGATTGCTGAAATCTTCACTTGTTCCCCTCTCCCCCACTTGAGGGGAAGATGCAAGATGCAAAGCTTTGCCAAACCTCGGCACCCTGTGTCTCCCCGGACGTGATCCGGGGTCCACTCGCGGTGCCTCTTGCCACAGCTATCGCCGCTTTCCCGGAGGCCTGTTACTGCAGGTCTTATCAGAGCGCCGCATGTGAGGCGAAGACCGTGTGGTGGATCCCCGCATCAAGCGTAGATGACTGCGGAGGGTGTGGCGGCGGCCATACCTCTCATGGCAGCTTTGCTTTCCGCGTTCGGCAGCCGTCAAAGCATTGCGTTGAGGACAGGGAAAGGATGCAGGGGCATGCCAAATCGTCAGGGGGCGGACTATCCTGCTTGGCATAAGGGCCTCCACAGGCTATCAGATTTGGCATGAACGGCTCTGAAATCTATCAACGACTTATCGGCCTTATCGAAGAGCGGACGCTGAAACCGGGCGACCGCCTGCGGGAAGCGGATCTTGCGGAGGAATTCGGTGTTTCCAGAACGCCGATCCGCGAGGGGCTCAAGCGCTTGGAAGCCCAGGGCCTTGCCGTTCACGAGCCCAATCGCGGCATGGTTATCCCGACCCTTGATCATAATCAGATCAATGAAGTCTACTTCATGCGCGAAGTTCTGGAAGGAACGGCCGCAGGACTTGCCGCCAAGCATGCCTCCCAGCCGGAAATCGAAATCCTCCAGGATCTGGTGGAAGCCGACCGCAAGCGCGTCTCGGACAAGGACAGTCTGGTGCGGTCCAACCGGGAGTTTCACCGGCGTCTGTGTCTTGCCTCCCATAACCGGTATCTGGTCGATCAGATCGAGCATCTTCGCCTGTCCTTGATCCTCATGGCGGGGACAACGCTGGACACACCGGAACGGCGGGAAATAGCCGTTGAAGAACATGCCGCCATCATCGATGCGATCGTGCAGGGCGACAGCAAAGCCGCTGAAACCGCCGCCCGCCGCCATATCGCTCACGCGCACAAGACCCGGCTGCAGCAGATCTGAAGTGCAGAGCACTTAATCCTTTTGTCTTTTGCGCGATGATCCGTCTTTAGAAGAAAGATCCGGACGCGAATACAAGCACTAGATTGGCGAGAGCTGCGACCGCCAAAACGAAGAACGTGCATGCCATCCCGCCAGATCTGAAGGGATTGATCGCCCGTTCGCTCAATACGCCGTAGGCATGAGAGATCCGGCCGATCAGAAAGAGCGCGCCCAGGCCGTGGATGAGCCATGCTGTACCGCCCTGAAGTTCGAAAAATGCGATCAGAATGATGGCAAGTGGTGTGTATTCTGCAAAATTGGCATGCACGCGCATCGGCTTGAGCATGGCCTGATCACCGTTGTCACCAAGTGAGATGCGGCGTTGAAACCGGGCCCGTATCACGCGGATACTGAGCGCGATGTAAAGAAGTGCCAGTATGCTTGCATAAAACGGCGTGATGACGAGCGTCATTCAAATCACTCCGGAGTGTTATGGCATCGTGCCGGCAATTCAGGTGCCGGTAATGCCGATTACGCACATGGAGGAGATACGGTTCTGGGTTCCCGGCAAAAACCTGGATCAGCACTCGACAATGTTCACTGCAAGACCGCCTTTGGACGTCTCTTTGTACTGCTCCATCATGTCCATGCCGGTCTGGCGCATCGTTTCGATGCAGCCGTCCAGCGGCACGAAATGCGTCCCGTCACCGCGCAGGGCGAGCGAAGCGGCGGTCACGGCTTTTACCGCGCCAAGGGCGTTCCGTTCAATGCAGGGGACTTGAACAAGGCCAGCAATCGGATCGCATGTCATGCCCAGATGATGTTCAAGAGCGATCTCGGCAGCATTTTCAATCTGTTCGTTAGTGCCGCCAAGGGCCGCGCATAACCCGGCTGCCGCCATGGCGGAGGCCGAGCCGACTTCCCCCTGGCAGCCGACTTCGGCGCCGGAAATGGAGGCATTCGCCTTGATGATGCCGCCGATGGCAGCTGCGGTCAGAAGGAAGGTCCGGATGCCGTCCTGACCAGCGCCCTGACAGTGGTCGAGATAATACCGTGTGACAGCGGGAATGACCCCGGCCGCGCCGTTGGTCGGCGCCGTGACGACCCGGCCACCTGCCGCGTTTTCTTCGTTCACTGCCATGGCATAGACGCCAAGCCAATCCACGACGCTGTGTTCGAATGGAGGATTGGTGCGGCCCTCCTTGATCAGCTTCTGGTAGATATCGGCCGCCCGGCGCTTCACTTTCAGGCCGCCGGGAAGGATCCCGCCTTGGGCAATGCCGCGGTTGATGCAGGAATCCATGGCGCCCCAAAGCTTGTCGATACCCTGAAGGACTTCTTCTTCCGGTTTGTCGGCGCACTCGTTTTGAAGCTTCATTTCGGCGATGGAAAGCTCGGCCTCCTTGCCCATGGCGAGCATCTCTTTTGCCGAGGCGAAGGGGAACGGGACTTCCTGCTTGGCGAGTTCGCTGATCGGCTCATTCGTTGTCTTGCGCAGTTCGGCTTCACTCACGACGAACCCGCCGCCGATGGAGTAATAGACGAAACTGTCGACCACAGAGCCATTTGCATCCAAGAGCTGAAAGGTCATGCCGTTCGCATGAAGCGGAAGCGCCGGGCCATAATCGTAGATCACGTCCTTTTCCGGATTGAATTGAAGTTTTGCGAATCCGTCGATGGTCAGCGTTTGACTGGCTTGCAGGGCGTCCAGCATGGGGTCGACCTGATCCGGGTCCATCGTATCCGGCCGTGCGCCCAGAAGGCCGAGGCAGACCGCCTTGTCGGTGGCGTGTCCCTTTCCGGTAAACGCAAGGGATCCATGCAGTGTCACGGTGATCCGCGCCGCCCGTCCGCCGGCGCCGGGCAAGGCCCGCAGGCGGTCCAGATAGCGATGAACAGCCACCATTGGACCGACCGTATGGGAGCTGGAGGGTCCGATGCCGATTTTGAAGATATCAAAGACGCTGATGAACATCTGTCTGGCCGCGTTTGTCGTCACATAAGGGAAAATGCTGATCTGGAGATAACAGATACCGCAGCTTGCGTTGACCTTCAAACGCGCATTTTTGTGCTGTTTGCGACATCGCTGGAAGATATCACCCAATTCTCCGGAAATGAGGGAAGGCTGTCCCGTTCTGACGGTTGTTTGCGGAAGCCGCCTTTGCTAGCTTCTGCGCCCGCTCAAGCCGAATAGCCTTTCGAAAGCAACATGCAATGACCCTTCACCCTCTTGATCAAAATGATGTTCTGGCGGCCAAGAAAGCTGCCTTTCAAATCCCGGAGGGGGTCATTTATCTGGACGGCAATTCGCTTGGTGTGCTGCCCAAGCATGTCCCGGACCGGCTGCAGGAGGTAGTTACTCGGGAATGGGGCACGAGCCTCATCAAATCGTGGAACGACCACAGTTGGATCGACCTGCCCCAACGGGTGGGGGATCGGATCGGCCGGCTCATTGGCGCAGATAAGGGTTCCGTCGTGGCCTGCGACAGCACGTCGGTCAACGTCTTCAAGGTTCTGGCAGCGGCCCTGTCCCTGCGCCCGGACCGCAAGGTGATCCTGTCCGACAACGGAAACTTTCCGACGGATCTTTATGTGGCGCAGGGCCTGCAGGCGCTCCTGGACAAGGGGCATGAGCTGAAGATCGTCGCCCCCGAAGACGTGGAAGCTGCATTGAACGAAGATGTCGCGGTGATGATGCTAACCCAGGTCGACTACCGCAGCGGACGCGTTCATGACATGGCGGGCCTGACGCAACTGGCGCATGACAAGGGCGCTTTGGCGATCTGGGATCTGGCGCACTCTGCCGGTGCCATTCCGGTGAACCTGTCCGGAGCCGGAGCCGATTTTGCTGTCGGGTGCGGTTACAAGTATCTGAACGGCGGGCCGGGCGCGCCGGCGTTTTTATACGTCGCGCCGCATCTTCAGGAAGAGGTCGCTTCGCCGCTGGCGGGATGGATGGGCCACGAGGCGCCATTTGCCTTTGATCTTGACTACCGGCCGGTTACAGGCGTCAGCCGGATGACGGTCGGAACGCCGGCGATCCTGTCGCTCTCAAGTCTCCACGCCGCGCTGGACGTGTTTGAAGATGTCGACATGAACGATATCCGTCAGAAGTCCGTTTCGCTCAGCGAAGTGTTCATTCAGGAAGTGGAACGGCAATGTCCGCAGCTTGAGCTGGGAAGCCCGCGTGATCCGCAGGCGCGCGGAAGCCAGGTGTCCTTCCGCTTCGACGACGGCTATGCGGTTGTCCAGGCGCTGATCGCGGAAGGGGTGATTGGTGATTTCCGGGCCCCGGATATCATGCGCTTCGGCTTTACGCCGCTTTATCTCAGCCACAAGGACGTTGTGGATGCCGCGGCCATTCTAGCCGATATCCTGGCAACGCGCCGGTGGGACAAACCCGAATTCAAGACCCGTGCGAAAGTCACCTAAGCGCAAGAGCAGCAGCCCATAAATGGGGCCATCGGCTTTGTTAGATTGACCAGTCCGGAACATGGCGCTTTTGCGCCGGGGCTCCTGGCTGGTTTTTCAGCATGTCGACAAAAGTCTGCTTGGGAACAGGTTTGGAATAAAGATACCCCTGGTGCCAGTGGCAACCATGGGCCGACAGCCAGTTGCGCTGCTGGACGGTTTCAACGCCCTCGGCAACAACGCTCGCACCAAGTGCCTTGGCAAGGGACAGGATCAGTTTCACGATTTCTCCGCCCGAGCCGATATCTTCCATAAACATCCGGTCGATCTTGATCCCATCGACGGGATAGTTATGCAGATAGGCAAGATTGGAGTATCCGGTCCCGAAATCATCGATGACCACGCGATATCCGCCAGCCTTCAGCGCTCTGAGGGAGCCAAGTGCATTGGGAATTTCACCAAGCAGGACGTTTTCCGTGATTTCCAGCGCAATGGAACTGGCATCGCACTGGCATTGATCGACGAGTGATTGCATGTGGGCAACAAACATCGGATCGGACAATTGCCGGGGCGATACGTTCATGGCCAGAGGAAGATCGAGCGACAGCTCCGCCAATTCGCAATGGGTGTTGATGACTTCGCGGCCGACCCAGTTGCCGATGTCCTTGATCAGCCCCGTATCCTCTGCCACCGGAATGAACTCATCGGGCATCATCAGACCTTTGGTCGGATGCTGCCACCGGATGAGTGCCTCGGCCGAGACGATACGCTCTGTCCGCGTACAGGCGATCGGCTGGAAGTAAAGCACGAACTCGTCTTCCCGGACGGCGCGTTTCAGGTCCTGGGTGATGACCTGCTGTTCATCGCGGACGCGGCGCATGTCTTCCTGGAACCGCACGCATTTTGTATTCGGTTCGGTCTTGGCCTGGTAAAGCGCAAGGTCTGCGTTGCGCATCAGGTCGCCAATGGTCGCGCCGTCTTCGGGGTAATGGGCAAAACCGATGCTCAAGCTAACATGGCGCGGTTTGCCATCGATGATCTGCTGACTGGAAAAGGCGGTTTGCAGTGCCTGTCCGAGCCATTCGGGCGATTCAGC
This sequence comes from Roseibium denhamense, assembly GCF_009711415.1. GTDB lineage: Bacteria > Pseudomonadota > Alphaproteobacteria > Rhizobiales > Stappiaceae > Roseibium > Roseibium denhamense. The sequence goes on along the minus strand of NZ_SMLZ01000115.1, from coordinate 3,575 downwards.
GCTGTTCGGGGACAGCATGTGGCAGATCAGAAACTCGTCGCCGCCAAGGCGCGCTGCGATGTCATCGGGTCCGACAAGCCGCCGCAGCTTGTTGGCAACCAGCTGCAGAAGCTCGTCGCCAGCCGAGTGTCCTAGATTGTCGTTGACCAGTTTGAATTCATCCAGATCGATCAGATAGAGCGATGCGGTCCGGCCCTGGGCCTCACCCGTCTCCAGCATTCTGTTGAGCTTGTCGGTGAGGAACGTGCGGTTCGACAGACCGGTCAGCGGGTCGTGGCTCGCAAGGTACTGGGCCCGTTCCTTGGTTTCATGAAGCTCGGTAACGTCAATCTCGCTGACCAGATAGGCCGGCTGGCCGGAAACCGGGTCATGGCAGCTGCGCAGCGTCAGTTCGTGCCATCGGTGCCCTGAATTGGTGCGGACCTGGGCGACACGGCGGGTGCTGCGTTCCTCGGCAACGCTGTCCCACAGCTCCTTGGCCTCTTTCGGATTGACGAACTGGTCGCCGAAAGAGGCTTCCAGTCCGATACAGGCCGAACGCGAAGCGGTGTTCCGGTAAAGCGGGTTGCCGTCCAGCGAGAACAGCGAAATCATCACCGTGGTATGCAGCAGGGCCTCTGCGCTGCGCAAAGTTTCGGGCTGTTGTTCGTGGTGTTCCCGGCCTTCGCAAAGAAGTGCCAGACGGCCGTCAGTTAATCTGACCCCGCTCATGGTCATTTGGAGGACGCGGGCTTTTCCCTTGGGGTAGAGCGTCCAGATTTCAGAGAACCGCACGTTGGATTGACTGAAATCCTGCTGATACTGCTTGAGCCGCAATTCGACCGAATGAGACATGTCGGCCGCAAGATCACGGGAGCGCAGGTCATCAAGGGACTGCGCATCGTAAACATTCAGCGCGGCCTGATTGGCCCAGAGGATACGCTTCTGCTCGAAATCGAAAATCCAGACAGCACTCTCGAGCTGGTCCAAGACAAACAGTTTTAGATCGGAGTCAACAATATGGTCCGGGCTTCCGCTGAGTTGTAAAGACTGTGCCGGCTCGGCAATCATTGGTCAAATTCTCGAATTGGTCTGTGTTCGGAACAGCAGGTTACCCTGAATATTTTTAATGTACCGCTTATAAGTAACGTACAATGAAGGGTTGAGAAAGGTCTTTGCATTGTTTTTAGCGTTGCGCTTGTATCGTTAAGGTTGCTTGGTGGACTAATACCATCCTGGCTTGATCGAGGCTGGACTGCCCCTCTGTGGAAGGTGTATTTCCGGTCTTACCTAGGGGCCGCCTTTGGTTTGGACAGGGCTCCAAAACTCGGCTTCGGATCCAATTTGCGCGCCACAAGTGCACATTGGCAAACCCGGCTCTCTCCCAAGTGTCCGGAATGGAAAAAGACACCTCGTATTCTTTCCAAAAAGAGACGGGTCCCGCCGGCTTTGGACGCAGCACATTGAGGGCAGCCGTTTCAAAGTGGTTCAGATTCTGGAAAATCTTGCCTTATCTGCGCTGTTTCACGCCGATTATGAGTTGATTGCGTGGCCAATGAAGCTAGAAGGACGGGGCGCAGCACCGTGGCGGGCATCCAACGACCCGCGTGAGAGGCTCTGGGAGGGGCTGGTGCGGGCCAAGACGAAAAAAGAAAGACCGCTCAGGGGCGCGGCGAGGAGCATAGATGCTTGAGCTTGATCAGCTCGTGATGGATTTTAGCGGGTTTAAGGCCGTCAACGGCTGCACATTCCGCGTTGAAGAAGGCAGTATAACAGGGTTGATTGGACCGAACGGGGCCGGAAAAACCACGTTGTTCAATCTGATTGCCGGGGCCTTGCAGCCCACAAGCGGGACGATCCGGTTCCTGGGCGAGGATGTCACGCCGCTGGCGAGTCACCAGCTTTTTCACAAGGGATTGGTGCGGACATTTCAGATCCCGCATGAATTCCACAAGCTGACAGCCTTAGAAAACCTCATGATGGTGCCGCCCGCTCAGCCGGGGGAAAGCCTCCTGTCGAACTGGTTTTCCTGGGGGCGGGTCAAGTCCACTGAGGTTGATGTCGAAAAGAAAGCCTATGAAACCCTTGAGTTTCTGGAGCTGACGCACATCGCACATCAGCGGGCCGGCAATTTGTCCGGCGGGCAGAAGAAGCTGCTTGAACTTGGCCGGACCATGATGACCTCCGCCAAACTGGTGCTGCTTGATGAGCCAGCTGCCGGCGTCAACCGGACGCTTCTGAGGAAGCTGGAATCTAAGATCGAACTCCTGAACAAGGAGCGCGGCTACACCTTTATCCTGATCGAACACGATATGGAAATGATTGAAAAACTATGCGACCCGGTGGTCTGCATGGCGGAAGGCAAGGTTCTGATCCAAGGCGATTTTCAGACCGTCCGCTCAAATCCCCAGGTGCTTGAAGCCTATCTTGGGGAAACGACCGGAGACGCAGCATGAGTGCGCTTTTGTCGATGGAGAGCATTACGGGCGGGTATGGCGATGCCGATATCCTCCAGGACGTTTCGCTGCATGTCAGCCAGGATGAAATCGTTGTGATTGTCGGGCCGAATGGTGCGGGCAAATCAACAGCCATGAAATCCGTCTTCGGCATGCTGACCATTCGCGGCGGCAAGATGGTGTTTGATGGCGACGATATTACCCGCTGGACGCCGAACAGGATTGTCCAGCGCGGCATCTGCTATGTGCCGCAGGTGGACAACATCTTCCGCGAGATGTCGATCCACGAGAATCTGGAAATGGGCGGGTTCCTGAAAAAGGGTGACCTGAGCGCTGCTTATGACCGCGTCTACACCCTGTTTCCCGATCTGAAGGAACGGCGGAAGACCATGGCGGGCGCGCTTTCGGGCGGCCAGCGCCAGATGGTTGCCATGGGGCGCGCGCTTATGCTCGACCCGAAGCTTTTGTTGCTCGATGAGCCGACAGCCGGTCTGTCTCCGAAATACATGGAACAGATCTTCCAGATCTGCCGGGACGTGCGCGACACGGGTGTTGCCATTCTCCTGGTGGAACAGCACGCGAAGCAGGCATTGGCCTTTTGTGACCGTGGCTATGTTCTGGCCGCGGGCAAGAACCGCCATGAGGGCACGGGGGCCGATTTGCTGGCCGACCGCGAAGTCGCTGAAATGTTTCTGGGGGGCTGACCGGTATGGATCTTTTCGAGCTTTTGAATTTCTACGTCATTCCAGGCATCGTGCTTGGATCTATCTATGCGCTGGGCGCGGTCGGCATCACGCTGATCTTCGCGATCCTGCGATATGCGCATCTGGCCCACGGCGATCTTGCAACACTCGGGGCTTTCATGGCCCTGGCTGTTGTCACCGCCCTTGGTGTGTCTCCGATGGTCGCACTGCCGATTGCCATTATCGGAACGGCAGCCGTTGCCGTTGGCATCGACAAGGTGTTTTACGAGCATTTGCGCGAACGCCCGAAAATCGTGACGGTCATGGCCTCTCTCGGCATCGCCCTGATGATCCGTGCCATTGTGCAGGTTGTGTGGGGCGTTGATACGGAAACCTATGTGAAGGGCATTGTGCGGCCGGAAAACTATTTCGGTCTGCGCATTAGGGACCGCGAGAT
>NZ_SMLZ01000087.1 GCF_009711415.1 Roseibium denhamense | reverse complement strand
GCGAGTGGGCCCCGGCTCTCCGCTCCGCTGCGGCCGGGGTGACAGCTGGGGGGATGGCGTTGCGAAATATGCAGTCTGTCACCCCGGACTTGATCCGGGGTCTACTCATTTCCAGAGCCGCCGGGAAAGGCACGGGCCCGCCACACCCTCTGGCCGTCATCCCCGCTTCATGCGGGGATCCATTTGTACCCGAGGGTGCTGAGAGGACCTCTGCGCGGCGGCCCGGCCATGAGCTCAAACTGTTCTCTGGCCAATGCCAAGCGGTGGAGTAGATCCCCGCACGAGGCGGGGATGACGGCTGGAGCACGTTCAAGACTTTTTCGTCCGCGCCGTCGTTATTGCCCGGCTTAAGAGCCTGCCTCAAACTTGCCACAGGTCCCGTTCGGTCTTGGAGGGGCTGCACAATCTGCCATGGCTCCACCAAGCGGGACAGCGAGTGGGCCCCGGCTCTCCGCTCCGCTGAGGCCGGGGTGACATCCGGGGAATTGCCAGGGCTTTCCCGCACCCAAAAGCAACCCCGGATGTGATCCGGGACCATTCGTTCCCAGAGTTGCCGGGAGAGGCATGACCCCACGCCCACCCTCGGACGTCATCCCCGCCTTGTGAGGGGATCCATACCGAGAGGTTTCCTCCCAACCAGCAGTGCTTATGGCGAGGAACCGGACCGGGTCCCATGGTCGGGCCACAGGATGACGGAATAGGGGCAGAGGCGGTGCTATGATCGAGGGCCGTTGCTGGCGGGAGGCAAAAACAAAAAACCCGGATCTTTCGACCCGGGCTTTTCAATCTCATGCCACCTAGACACTCAGAAACCTTACGCGCTTTCTTTTTTGCTCGCGCGTTCGGCACGTTTGCGCTCGTGCGGGTCGAGCTCGGCCTTGCGCAGGCGGATTGAGTCCGGGGTGACTTCCACCAGCTCGTCATCGGCAATGTAGGACAACGCAGCTTCCAGCGTCAGGCGGATCGGGGTGGTGAGTTTCACCGCATCGTCCTTGCCGGCAGAGCGGATGTTGGTCAGCTGCTTGCCTTTCAGGACGTTGACTTCCAGATCGTTGCCGCGCGTATGCTCGCCGATGATCATGCCCGGATAGACCTTGGTGCCCGGATCGATCATCATGGGGCCGCGGTCTTCCAGGTTGAACAGGGCGTAGGCAACCGCTTCGCCCGTGCCGTTGGACAGGAGCACGCCGGTGTGGCGGCCCTGGATCGGGCCCTTGTAGGGCTCATAGGCATGGAACAGGCGGTTGAAGATCGCAGACCCGCGCGTGTCGGACATCAGTTCGGCCTGATAGCCGATGAGACCGCGCGTCGGGGCATGGAACACAAGCCGCGTGCGTCCGCCGCCGGACGGTTTCATTTCCAGAAGATCGGCCTTGCGCTCCTGGAGTTTCTGGACAACGGCGCCGGAAAATTCTTCATCAACATCGATGATGACTTCCTCAATCGGCTCCAGGCGGTTGTTTTGGTCGTCATACTGATAGACGACGCGCGGACGGCCAACACCAAGCTCAAAGCCTTCCCGGCGCATGTTCTCGATCAGGATGGCCAGCAGAAGTTCCCCGCGGCCGGAAACGATAAAGGCGTCCGGCTCGTCGGTCTCTTCCACTTTCAAGGCAACATTGCCCTCGGCTTCCTTCATCAGGCGTTCGCGGATGACACGCGACTGCACTTTTGAGCCTTCCGTTCCCGCAAGCGGGCTGTCATTGACCCTAAACGTCATGGACAGTGTCGGCGGATCAATCGGCTGGGCCTGGATCGGATCGGCAATCGACTGGGCGCAGAGCGTGTCGGCAACGGTCGCCTTGGTCAGGCCAGCAATGGCGACGATGTCGCCGGCTTCGCCCTTTTCGATCGGCTGGCGCTCCAGGCCCCGGAAAGCGAGGATTTTGGAGACACGGCCCGTTTCGATCTGTTTTCCGTCGCGCGACAGGGCCTTGATCGGCATGTTCGGCGTTGCGGTTCCAGAGGCGATACGGCCTGTCAGGATCCGGCCCAGGAACGGATCGGATTCAATGGTGGTGGCAAGCAGCTTGAAGTCACCATCGCCGGATTCCGGCGGGGACACCTTGTCGAGAACCATGTCGAACAGCGGTTCCATGCCGTCCTGCGGTCCGTCCGGGTCAAGCGCCATCCATTCCTGTTTCGCCGACCCGTAAAGAACCGGGAAGTCGAGCTGGTCTTCATTGGCGTCGAGGGAGGCGAACAGGTCAAAGACTTCATCCAGAACCTCGTCCGCGCGCTGCTCGGGCTTGTCGATCTTGTTGATCGCAACAATCGGCTTCAGGCCAAGTTTCAATGCCTTGCCAAGAACGAACTTGGTCTGCGGCATCGGGCCTTCGGCGGCATCCACCAGAAGGATCACACCGTCGACCATGTGCAAGATACGCTCGACCTCGCCACCGAAATCGGCGTGGCCCGGTGTGTCGACGATGTTGATGCGGGTGTCTTTCCACACCAGCGACGTAACCTTGGCCAGGATGGTGATGCCACGCTCCCGCTCGATGTCGTTGGAGTCCATCATGCGCTCTTCGGTGCGCTGATTGTCACGGAAAGCCCCGGACTTCTTCAAGAGGACGTCGATAAGAGTGGTTTTGCCATGGTCAACGTGGGCGATGATGGCAATATTACGCAAGTTCATGAGAGGGCTCCAAAAGACAGCGCGGGCCCATTTGGGACCCGCAGCCTGCCTCGAGAAAGTGTAACGTGCCGGCGCTTGGTGCCGGATTTGGCGCCTTTATACGCGTGCCGTCCCGATTGTGCAATGCGATGTCATTTGTGCGCATTGACAGGCAGCAGGTGCTCCCCTAATTCGTAAGGTAACCTTATTAATTGTGGAGCGGCAATGACGCGTCCGGGACCCAATGTTGGTGTTACCATGCTCGTCGTCGACCTGGCGCGGATGCTGCGCCGGCGGTTTGAAGCGGCCTTGGCGGAAGTTGAGACCGGGCTCACGGTGGGCGAAGCGCGCACATTGTTTTATGTCTGGCGTCTGCCGGGCCAGCGTCAGGCCGCTTTGGCCGATGCCATGTATGTCGAGCCGATGACCCTTGTCGGCTACCTGGATTCCCTGGAAAAGGCTGGTCTGATCAACCGCTGCGCCGATCCCAGGGACAAGCGCGCCAAGCTGGTGGAGCTGACACCGCTGGCCGACCCGCTCCTTGAGCGGATTGGAAATGCCCTTACAGATGTGAGATCTACGGCATTGTCCGGGCTGGATGATCAGGACAAGACGACTCTTGAGGCGCTTTTGCAGACGATGAAAGACAGCCTGCTTCTGGACGCCGCCAAATGGAAACAGCCGTGACTTCTTCGGTTATGACCGCACGGCGGACATCGCTGCTGGGGGCCGGGCTGGTGGCAATCGGCCCCGTGTCGATGGCGCTCTACACTCCTGCCATGCCTGCCCTGGTCGAAGCCTTCGGAACGACGGATGTCGCCATCAAGTTGACGCTTACGGCCTATTTCGTCGGATTTGCCCTTGCGCAGCTTGTCTGCGGTCCGCTGGCCGATGCGTTCGGGCGCAAGCCCATGACCCTCATGTTCCTGGGGCTTTATGTTGTCTCCAGTATCTTCGCCACGTTCGCACCGACAATTGAGTTCATGATTGCCGCCCGCGGCTTTCAGGGTGTTGGTGCTGCCATCGGCATTGCCGTGTCCCGTGCAATGGTGCGCGATCAGTTTACCGGCCAGGCATCGGCCCGGATCATGAACACGATTGCGATGATGCTGGCGCTTGGGCCCGCGGTTTCACCGACCATCGGCGGCTTCGTGCTTGAGATTTTCGGCTGGCAGGAAGTCTTCTGGTGCATGATCATCTACGGTGCCGTATTGATGGTGGCCGTCACCGTTTTCCAATCGGAAACGAACCCCAATCCGGGGCTGCAACACCTTAATCCGCGTCTCCTTGCCGCAAATTACGTCAATTTACTGCGCGACCCCCGTTTCATGGCGCCGGGATTGCTGGTCGGGTGCGGACTGGGCAACCTTTACGCGTTGACGACGGTGCTGCCATTTCTTCTGATCTACGATGTCGGCCTGTCACCGTCCGAATTCGGCATCGTCATGATCCTGCAGTCCGGGTCGTTCATCGTCGGCACAATCATCACCGGACGGTTGCTGAAACATATGAATGCCAAGCGCCTCGTTCCATTTGGAATGGGTATGCTGCTTCTCTCATCCGCCTTGATGTGCATCACGACACTGACAATCGACCCGAGCGTTGTGTCGGTCATGGGGCCGGTCATGCTGTTCGTCTTCGCGCTTGCCTTCGTTCTGCCCGCCAGTTTCACCGAGGGGCTGGCGGCCTTTCCGCATATCGCGGGCGCAGCGTCCTCGCTGATGGGGTTTTTGCAATTTGGCGGCGGGATCGTTGCGAGCCTTGCGGTTGCCGCCATCGGAGATCCTGCGCTTGGCAAGGCATTCATCCTGTCGGCCATGCCCGCCATCGGAGTTGCAGCGTATCTGATGCTGAAAAGCCGGATTGTGGAACCGGCCGCCGCCGAATAATCCCTTACCGTGCCGCTGACAGCCATCAAAGCACGGCTTGACCAGTTCGCCTCAACCGGGCATCTGTCCCAAAACGACAAGAGGTAAGGCTCAATGGCACAGCGCCCGGCTTATCAGCTCCCGCACACCCGCCCCCATGTCATGGGTGTTTTAAACCTGACACCGGACTCCTTTTCAGATGGCGGCCGACATAATGCTGCCGAGGCAGCGCTGGCACATGCGCGCAAGATGATCGGCGAAGGTGCGGATATACTGGATTTGGGCGGTGAAAGCACACGGCCGGGCGCCACCCCTGTTTCCCTCGAAGAAGAATGGTCCCGGATCGAACCGGTGATCGGCGGTGTTGTGGCACGCGGCATTCCGGTCTCCATTGATACCTACAAGGCGGAAATTGCGCGCCGGGCCTGCGCGGCCGGGGCTGCGATCATCAATGACGTTTGGGGGCTTCAAAAAGATCCTGCGATGCCGGAAACAGCCGCGGAGGCCGGTGTCCATGTGGTGATGATGCACAACCGTCTTGAAGCAGATCCCGCCCTGGACATCCTGTCGGACATGGACCGGTTCTTCGAGGTCTCCATGAGCCTTGCGGACAAAGCCGGCATTCCGCGCTCAAAGCAGATCCTGGATCCGGGGTTTGGCTTTGGCAAAACGATCGACCAGAATTTCGTCATTCTCAACCGGTTCGATCACTTGAAGAAACACGGTCTGCCGGTTCTGGCCGGGGCATCGCGCAAACGGATGATCGGGGCTGTGCTGAATGTCGAAACCGATGAGAGGTTGTTTGGGTCCCTTGCCGTTCACATGATGGCGCTCCAAATGGGAGCCGACATCGTGCGTGTGCATGATGTACGTCCGCATGCGGATTGCGCGCGTATGATGGAAGCATGTCGGCTTGAAAAGGTTCCCGCTTAAATGACAGATACGTCCGCCGGAAACGCCGCTCCGACCCGCTGTGCGCTGGGTCTCGGCTCAAATATCGGCGACACAAGAGCTCATCTGGACAAGGCCGTGGAGTGCCTTGGCGCAACAGATGGAATTACAGTGGTTGCCAGGTCCTCCGATTACCGGACCCCGCCATGGGGCCCTGTTTCGCAGGATGACTTCCGCAACATGTGCCTTCTCGTCGATACGACCTTGCCGCCGCGCAAGCTTCTGGAGTGCTGCCTTGCCATCGAAGCAGAGATCGGCCGCGTGCGCGATATCCGCTGGGGGCCGAGAGTCATCGACATCGACGTGTTGCTCTATGGCGCGCAAACGGTCGATGAGCCGGATCTTGAGCTGCCCCATCCGCGCATGGGCGAGCGGGCCTTTGTGCTCGTTCCGCTGTCCGAAATCTGGCCCGACGCCCCGCTTGCCGATGGCCGCACGGCATCTGAAGCTTTGCTGACATGTCCGGATCTTGAAGGTGTGGTGAAGCTGGAGGCCTAAGTCCTGAGCCTAGAGCCTCGGGGTTTCTGATTAAACCCCGTCCATCCGGGATCCGGTCCATACGGGAAATTAACAATTTTCGGCCAAGGTGCGCCCGCAACAAGGGTGGTGCCATGCGTTCGACAGCCAGCATGTTCATGAAGGCAAGAAGCCGTCTCAAGCCGACCCGCGAGAGCCTGCTTTTCAGTGTCCTCGCGGTCCTCCTACCAAACTCGGTCTATATCCTCCTGAGCCTTCTGTATTGTCCGGTGCGGACGCCGCTGATCCTCGGCCTGTCGGGCGTTTGCCTTGCCGGATTGTTCCTGCCGAGGTTCTTGTTTTTCATACTGCTTCTGATCGTGATGGTGCTCGACGCTCTGCTTTTGGTGGCAGGGTTTTTCCAAATGCCGATCCCGATGCTGTTCGATTCCCTTCAGTATGCCGGGAACATCAGTATTTCGAGTTCCATCACCTATCTAGCGCTTCTCGGACTGCTCACAGCGTCCTTCATCGCGACATTCATTGTGGTGTCTGAGGCAAAGAAAAACCGAAATGCAATCAACCTCTTCCTGTTCATTGGGGTTCTGTTTTCCTATGCGGGCATTGATTGGTGGCTGAATTCGGAACCGCATGCAGTCGAAACGGTCCGCAACAGGTTTGTCGAACCGTTTTCTCCAATCAGCGATGCCGCCAGTCTTCACACTGGCCTGGGCGGGGACATGGCGGAGCAAAAGCCGCGCAACATCCTGATTGTGATGGTTGAGGGGCTTGGAGCCTTTACGTCAGAAGAGTTGCAGAACATTGTCTGGGGGCCTCTTCTTGAGAGCGATGTTCGTTCCGGCTATGCCGTCGAAACCGGGAGCGCCGTTTATTTTGGCTCGACCACCGCTGGCGAGGTCCGGGAGCTTTGTCATGTAAAGGGGGACTACCGGGATTTCAGGGATCGGGACACCGCTGACTGCCTGCCGGCGCAAGCCGCCGCAGCCGGTTACAAGACCGCAGCTTTTCACGCATTTACCGGAGCATTCTTCGAGCGGTTCGACTGGTTCCCGAAGATCGGTTTTCAGGCTCTCTTTTTTATGGAGAACCGCCTTGGCATTGAAGAAGATGTCAAGCTTGAGGAGTGTGGTCTCTCTTTCCGCGGCCTGTGCGATACGGATGCCGGAACGGCGGTGGAGCAGTATCTTCTCCAAGATCCTGCGGCACGAAAATTCGTTTATTGGTTAACACTTAACTCCCACAAGCCAATTCGTGTCGGGGAGGTGCCTGCACGGCTGGGCTGCGAGGAGGGCGGCAACGTGTTTGGCGATGTCGAGCTTTGCCGCATGAGTGATCAATGGCTCAACATTTCCCACATCGTGCGTGATATCGCCCTTAATCCGGATATCGCAGAAACAGAGGTTCTCGTCGTCGGCGATCACCATCCGCCGTTGTTTACCCGCAGCGGGCGCAAGTTGTTTCAGCCGGGACGTGTTGCATGGCTTCATCTGAAGCCTAAAGCAGCTGGCGGTCAGGACGTCACGGCGTTTTTGCCTGATGTGCTGCGGGGCAGTGCCGACTAAATCAACCGGTGTGGCATCAGACGGGAATACGAAGTAGCCGAACATCTTCGGGTATTCAATACAAATGCCCGGTCTTTCTATAGCGTGTCGCGTTTATTTAAATTCAGGCAACATCAGGTTTTGCGTAGGAGGCACAGCCGAGTGGCAGCGAAACCTGATTCCGTTTAAACGCGACTTGCCCTAAATAGACAAAAAACTTTGCATATGAAACTGGGCATTGGCTGCTTCGGGCGCATGGTCCGGGCCGTGCGGGCAGGCCTTGCGGGCCAGGCAGCCTGTCCAGCAGTCCGCTGCCGGATGGGCCGCAAGATAATCCCTGCACGCCAAGACATCATAGCCGCCGCTTAGCGAGATTGCGCCAACCGGGCAAATGGTCAGGCAGGGTTTAGCCGTGCAGGTTGGACAGGGGCCAGTTTTTTTCCGCTGATTGGCTTCGTCCTGTGGGGCTGCAGAGAGAAGCGCAGCCCGGAACCCCGCCCAGGGGCCGAAGTCCTCATGTGCAAGCACGCCTAGCGGGCTTTGGGAAAAGCCCCCGCATCGGATCGCCCATTGCTGAAACGGAAAGTAAGGCGGCCCCTCGAAAGGGTAGAGCGAATCCAGCCCGTGCGCCTTTGACAAGGTTCCGATAACGCGCTTGGTATAGCGGTCCATCGGATCGGGATTGCCGTCCGTATATTCGGAGCTTTGGATGAAAACCGGCCAAAGGCTTGGCCCGGTGCTGCCGATCAACCAGACGGAAGTGGCTTTGCGGCCGTCCGGCAGGGGCGGGAGGCCGTCTCCTTCGGACGGCGAAAAAGTCCCCATCACCGAAAAACCGGCAGCGGTCAGGTCCGTGATCAATCGTGCTGCCGCCGGTTCATTCATGAGGAGGTCTCTCAGCCGATGCGATTGCGCTTTGCGAGTGTTCTGAGCCGGAGGGCGTTCAGCTTGATGAAGCCGGCCGCATCCTTTTGGTCATAGGCGCCATGGTCATCTTCGAACGTGACCAGCTCCTCGGCATAAAGAGAATACGGAGAAGACCGGCCAACCAGAATGACGTTGCCTTTGTAGAGCTTGAGCCGGACCGTTCCGGTGACATGCTCCTGGCTTTTGTCGATCAGGGCCTGCAGCATCTCGCGTTCAGGTGAGAACCAGAAGCCGTTATAGATGAGCTCTGCATAACGCGGCATCAGTTCATCCTTCAGGTGACCGGCGCCCCGGTCAAGCGTAATGGATTCCATGGCACGGTGCGCCGTCAGAAGGATGGTGCCGCCCGGCGTTTCATAAATGCCGCGGCTTTTCATGCCGACAAAACGGTTTTCGACCATGTCGAGGCGGCCGATGCCGTTGTCGCGGCCATAATCGTTGAGCTTGGCAAACAGTGTTGCCGGAGACATTTTTTCGCCGTTGAGCGTTACCGCATCGCCTTTTTCAAAGCCGATCTCGATTTCGGTGACGACGTCCGGCGCCTCGGTCGGATCAACGGTGCGCTGGAACACGTAGTTCGGCGCTTCCTCGTTCGGATCTTCCAAAACTTTGCCTTCGGAAGACGAGTGCAACATGTTGGCGTCAACCGAGAACGGGGCTTCGCCGCGCTTGTCCTTAGGAACTGGAATTTGATGTTTTTCGGCGAAGTCCAGCAGGTCGGTGCGCGACTTGAAGGTCCAGTCACGCCATGGCGCGATCACCTTGATATCCGGGTTAAGCGCATAGGCGGACAGCTCGAACCGCACCTGATCGTTGCCCTTGCCGGTCGCGCCATGGGCGACCGCATCAGCGCCGGTTTCCTCGGCGATTTCAATAAGGCGCTTGGAGATGAGTGGGCGGGCAATGGACGTGCCGAGCAGATAAACCCCTTCATAGACGGCATTTGCGCGGAACATCGGGAAGACGAAATCCCGGATGAATTCTTCGCGCAGGTCATCAACATAGATTTCCCTGATGCCCATCATTTCCGCTTTTTTGCGTGCAGGCTCCAGCTCCTCGCCCTGACCAAGATCGGCGGTGAAGGTCACGACCTCGCAGCCGAGTTCCGTCTGCAGCCATTTCAGGATGATGGAGGTGTCCAGGCCGCCGGAATAGGCCAGAACCACTTTTTTGATGTCGCCATACGCCATGATGCGGAAGGTCCAGTTCGTGTCTTGGGCGGGTGAACCGCGCAGTTGAAATCCGGCGGCAATTTAGCCGGATATCCACGCGGTGCAAGTCCTGCCGCACCACAAGAGGACCTAATTCCGCCAGTTTTATGCACGGTGCTGGTCCGGCACTTCCCGCTTGCAATTCGCCTGCGCCCGGTTGAGGCTAGCGGAACGAAGAAACTCAAGGGTAGCGGGGGGCTATCCGTGCGGGGAGTGACCGATGAGCCTGATCGATTTCGAGCTCGATGGCTATGATTATGCAACGTTTGCGCTTTTGCTCTTATGCGTGATCGTCTTTTTCTACGTCATGGTCACACTGGGCGGTCTGCCGGGCAAACTGGCTGAAAAACGCAATCACCCCCATGCGGAATCCGTCAAGCTTGGCGGCTGGATCGGGCTGTTCACCGTCTTTCCGTGGATCCATGCTCTGATCTGGGCGTATCACGACAGCCTGACCATCGATGTGCGGAAGTTTCCCAAGACGCCCGGCGGCAGCGGTGACGCCAAGCCGGCCGGTGATGCGCCTGCGGAAATTGTAATCGCGGCGGGGGATCAGGCGCCGGCCGGCGCGAACACTTCAGAGGCGGCCTCCGGGCGCGCGGGCACAGTGGCCAGGGACGCCAAAGGCGGGGCGTCGGTATGACCATTGCCCTTTTGCTTCTCGGGTTTTACGCCGTTTTCGTCTGGCTGATTTTCTACAAGTTCAAGCTTTTAAAATTCAATATCGCCTGGGGCATTGTCTCGTTCTGGATTGGATTTCATGTCCTGTTTTTGCTCGTTGTTTTCCTTCGGTTCTATGCCCCTTACACAATTGATGGGCATGTCATCCGGCAGACCATCCAGATTGCGCCCCGTCTGCCGCACCCGACGCTCCTGACCGAGGTGTTTGTCAGTCAGAACCAGCCCGTCAAAAAGGGGGAGAAGCTTTATCAGTTCGACACCACGCTCTATGAGGCGCAACTGGCCGAGGCGCAGGCGAATTTGGTGGAAGCGGAACAGAACGCGCTGATCCTGCAAGAAAATATTGTTCTGGCGCAAGATGCCCTTCTCGAAGCGCAGGCGAATGAGACCTTCGCGGAAGAACAGGTCAAGCGGTACACGGATCTTGTGCCGAGGGGTGGGGCGCGGCAGGAAACGCTTGATCAATGGACGGCGCAGCTTGCGTCCGCCAAAGCCCAAACCGCCGAGGCGCAGGCCAATGTGAAAAAGGCCCAGCTTGCCGCCGAGGCACAGATTGACGGTGTCAATGCGCAGGTTGCGGCGGCGCAGGCGCAGGTGGATCAAGCCCAATACTATGTTGATCAGACGACAATCTACGCGCCTGAGGACGGCAAGATCATCAGCCAGCAGGCCCGTCCGGGACTGGTGGTCGGCGGGTTCCGGATTGCTGCGATTGCAGCCTTTGTGGCGGATGCCGATCCCTATTTTCTGGCGACGTTCTATCAGGAACATCTCAAATTTGTAGAGCCGGGACAGCCTGTGGAGGTCGCGCTGGATATCTATCCGGGACAGATTTTCGCCGGGACAGTGAAAGCGATCTGGGAAGGCACCGGTCAGGGCCAGATCAAACCAAGCGGAACGGTCCCCAATTTCCTCTTTATGCATCCGCAGGGGCGCTTTGCCGTTGAGATCGATCTGGACCAGGACCCGGCGCTGAAGCGGTTTCCGGGCGGGGCCCATGGTGCGGTTGCGATCTATACCAGTGGCGGAGGCGCGTGGGTGACGGCCCTGCGCAAGATAAACCTGCGGCTTTATGCGTGGATCAACTTCATTGTTCCGTTCGATGTCTGAGAGAGGCGTAAAGATGCGCTGGGCTAGGTCTCTGATTGTTCTGACGGCCACAATGCTCGTGAGCGGATGCATGGTCGGGCCCGATTTTGAACGGCCAGAGGCACCGGTGCTCGACAGCTGGAGCCAGGGCGCTGGACTGCCCGTCGATGGACGCACCGGATTTACCAGCCGGAGTGCTCATTCCGTTCCCTGGTGGCATGTTTTCAACGATACGACATTAAACAGCCTGATTGCCGAAGCTTACCGGCAGAATGTGAACCTTCAGGCCGCCGGTGTGCGGGTTTATCAGGCGCGGGCGCAACTGGGGATCGCCCGCGGAGAGCTGTTTCCGCAGGTCCAGCAGGCAAAGGGTGGCGCGCGCAGCATCCGTTTCAGTTCGAAAGACCCGTTCATCCGGGACCTGGAGCGGTTTGGCCTGATCAACGATCACATCACCCAAGTCTCTGCCGGCTTTGATGCGGCCTGGGAGATTGATGTCTGGGGCAAGATCCGCCGCGACGTTCAATCTGCAAATGCAGATCTGAAAGCCAACCTTGCGTCCTACGACGATGTGCTCGTAACGTTGACGGGCGATATCGCTGCCACCTACATCACGATCCGCGAATTGCAGAACCTGATCGCCGCCGCCCGCCGGAATGCGTCCTTGCAGAAAAAGTCGCTCGATTTGACGCAGCTGCGCCTGGACAATGGGGCGGCCACGAAACTGGATGTCGATGAGGCAACGGTCGTTTACAACAACACACTCGCGAGTATTCCGGCTTACCGGGCTGAGCTTTCGCAGGCCTATAACGCGATGAGTGTGCTGTTGAGTGAGCCGCCGGGCCGGATCGAAAAGCGGCTTGGCGCCAAGAAGCGCTTCCCGAAAGTGCCTGCGGAAGTTGCGATTGGCGTTCCGGCGGACATGTTGCGCCGCCGGCCCGACATCCGCTATGCCGAGTATGTGGCAGCTGCCCAATCGGCTCAAATCGGCGTTGCCAAGGCAGATCTTCTTCCGGCCTTTACGATCTCCGGAGCCATTGGCGTGCGGGCCGATGATTTTTCGAACCTGTTCAACAACGGGACGACCGCCGGGTTTATCAATCCTGGATTTTCCTGGAATTTCCTCAATTACGGGCGGATCCGGAACAATGTCCGCGTGCAGGATGCCAAGTTCCAGGAAGCGCTTCTGAAATATGAAAACACGGTCCTGTCCGCCTATTCGGAAGTTGAAACCGCGATTACCGGTTTTCTGGCGGCAAAGCAGCAGGCGGTTTATCTGCGCCGGAGCCTGAGGGCCGCACGCAGTTCCATTGAAGAAGTCGATGCCCAATATGAGGACGGGACGGCGTCCTACAACCGGGTTGTCGATGCCCAGAAAAGCCTGATTGCAGCGGAAGAACGCCTGATCGCGGCAGAGGCGAATGTGCTCACCAACCTGATCGCGATCTACAAAGGGCTTGGCGGTGGCTGGGCGCCGGAAAATGTCGACGGGCTTATATCCGACAAGACCCGCGCCCAAATGGCGGACCGCACACATTGGGGACAGCTTCTGGATAAACCTGTGGGTGGGTAGAGCAACTCGCCTTTAATCGGTGTCGTCTTTCACTTTCTAAAATCAATGATTTCAACGCAAAAGACGACACATGATGAATTCGCATTAATGCGACACGCGTTAGATCAGCTTTGGGCGTTTCCGGCAAAAAGCCCGACGCTCTATTGGAATAGATATATTGCTGATCAGGCTGTTTTTTCTGCCGGCTTGCTTTCAGAGGCCGCATATTGCGCCAGGAACAGATCAACACTTTCATTGATAATCTTGTCCATCTCGTCCCGTTCGGCGACCCGATTGGCGTAGATGTTCGGAAAGAAGCTGCGCGACTTGATGAGGCCGAGGAACTGCTCAGCTGCCACAGCCGGATCATCAACCGACAAGCGCCCATCTGATGTCGCCCGCTCCATGAACTCCGCAAAGATGCTGAGTTTAGTCATGCGGGCGTTCATGTCCGCCGCAAGCTCCGGATCCCGGATTGTTTCGCTCATGACCATGCGGGCAAGATTCATGAAGCAGGCCGATACCATCAGTTCACCCTCGGCCCAGCCAAGTTCGATCAAGGCGTCACGGATCGGTTTGTCCCGATCATACGGCACTTCAAGCGCCGAGTTGACCTGGTCGGCAAGGCACTGGTTGATCGCCTTGAAAAGCATCTCCTTGCTTTCAAAGTGATTGTAGACTGTGCGTTTGGAAACCTGTGCCCGTTCGGAAATGCGGTCCATGCTGGCGCCCGCATAGCCTTTTTCCTGGAACTCGGCGATTGCCGCTTCGACGATCTGTTTCTTTTTCTGGCCGGATACCGACATTGTTGTCCCAGTGTTCCCTGTTACCCTTTCATCCCAAAAATCAGGCCCTATGTAAACTATGGCGTTTACAGATGCAGAACATCTGATTACACTGCACAGTGTAGTTTACATCCTTCAGCCAGTCTAGGCCAGCCAAGGGAGACGCCTCCTCATGTCTGTTACTCTCAAAATAAACGGGGAATCCCGCACGCTTGATGCCGATCCCGACAGCCCTCTGCTGTGGGCTTTGCGCGACGAGCTCGGAATGACCGGCACCAAATTCGGATGCGGGATCGCAGCCTGCGGCGCCTGCACGGTTCACTGGGACGGAATGCCGATCCGCTCCTGCCAAACCATGGTGGGGGATCTTGAAGGCGCTGAAATCACCACGATCGAAGGCGTGAACGGCAAAGCGGCCAAGGCGGTCCAGGAAGCCTGGAATGAGCTGGACGTGCCGCAATGCGGCTACTGCCAATCCGGTCAGATCATGGCAGCCACCGCGCTTCTTGCCGAAACGTCGAAGCCGACCGATGAAGACATCGACATTGCCATGGATGGAAACGTCTGCCGCTGCGCGACCTACGCCCGCATCCGCAAGGCGATCCATGCCGCAGCCGACAAGATGGAGGCCTAAGCCATGTTGCATCTCTTGCATAAACCCCTTGAAGCTCAAAAGCCGAGCCGCCGTACCTTCCTGAAAATGTCGGCAGGTGCTGTTGGCGGCCTGATCATCGCGGCCAAGATGCCAAACGCTGCGAAGGCCGCTGCCGGTGCGGATGAGTTTGTTCAGCCCTTTGTACACATCCGGCCGGACAACACGGTCGTTGTCTTGTCAAAGCATCTGGACAAGGGGCAGGGCACGGCAAATGGTCTGGCAACGCTGGTTGCCGATGAACTTGATGCATCTCACGAGCAAATCGTGCTGGCGCTTGCCCCGTCCAACCCGCAGCTTTATGCGAACAGCCTGTTCGGTGTTCAGGGCACGGGCGGATCTACCGCCATACCGAATGCCTTCATGCAGTATCGTCAGGCCGGCGCGGCGGCAAAGGCAATGGTTGTCTCCGCAGCTGCCAAGGAATGGGGCGTCCCGGCGGGTGAAATCACCATTTCCGATGGCGTTGTTTCTCACGCCTCCGGCAAATCAGCAACGCTCGGTGAGCTTGCAGGATTGGCGGCGAACGAGGATGTTCCGGCTGAACCGGCTCTCAAGACGCCAGACCAATGGGTCTATATCGGCAAGTCGTTCCCGCGGAAGGACGTCAAGAACAAGACCGTCGGTGCGCCGAACACCTACACCATCGACTTCAGCCGCGAGGGCATGCTGACCGCAACGGTTGCGCGATCCCCGCGATTTGGCGGTACGGTTAAGTCCTTCAATGCGGCTGAGGCCAAGAAGGTCGCAGGTGTCGTCGACATCTTCCAGATCCCGAATGGCGTTGCCGTGGTTGCCGAAAGCACTTGGCCGGCCATCAAGGCGCGCGATCTCCTGGAGATCGAGTGGGACGACAGTGCGGCAGAAACCCGCTCCACCGATGAGATGATGACCGAACTCAAGGACATGACCACGAAATCGGGGCTCAAGGTCCGTGAGGACGGCGACGTCGATGCGGCGCTGGACGCGTCGGCGAAGGTCATGGAAATTGACTACGATTTCCCGTTCCTGGCCCATGGAGCCATGGAGCCGCTGGACATTGTCGGTGAATTCGATGGTGAAACGGCACAGTTCTGGTTCGGCTCGCAAATCCCGACCATCGATCACAATGTTGCCTCCACCATCCTTGGCATTCCGTTCGAGAAGGTCAGCATCAACACCTTGTGGGCTGGCGGATCCTTCGGGCGCCGGGCGCAGGGTGACGCGCATCCTGTCTCGGAGATTTCCTTCCTGTTGAAGGCCATGCGGGAGGCCGGCATGGAGCCGCGCCCGGTCAAAATTGTCTGGACGCGTGAAGACGATATGGCCGGCGGTTACTACCGTCCGATGTCTGCGCACAAGATCAAGGTGGGTCTCGACGGTGATGGCAACGTTACGGCGGTGAAGTACAACATCGCGGCCAAGTCCATCATCAAGGGCACGGCCTTTGAGCCGATGCTCATGCCCAACGGTGTGGACCACAACATGACGGAAGGTGCATCAGACACCACCTATTCGTTTCCGATGATGAACATGGACCAGGCATTCCAGGAAACGCCCGTGCCGGTTCTGTGGTGGCGGTCCGTGGGGCACACCCACACGGCCTATGTCATGGAAACGATGATCGACCGGATCGCCAAGGAAACCGGCAAGGACCCGGTGGCGCTGCGCCTTGAGCTTCTAAAGGACGATCCGCGCAAGACCAATGTGTTGAAGCTGGCCGCTGAGAAGGCTGGCTGGGACACGCCGTTGCCCGAAGGCCGTCATCGCGGCGTTGCCGTCCACAAGTCCTTCGGGTCCTATGTGGCGGAGGTCGTCGAGATCTCAATCCGCGAGGATGACACGGTCAAGGTCGAAAAAGTCGTTGCTGCGGTTGATTGCGGTGTACCGGTCAACCCGGACAACATCCGCGCCCAGGTTGAAGGCGGCATTGGCTACGGTCTTGGTGCGATCCTGCGCAATCAGGTGACGCTCTCGGACGGGTATGTCGAGGAAACCAATTTCGACACTTACGAGTCACTGCGCATGTCTGACATGCCGGAGATCGAAGTTCATATTGTTCCCTCGACCGATTCTCCGACCGGGATCGGGGAGCCTGGAACACCGCCGATTGGTCCGGCTGTTGCCAACGCCATTGCCGCTGCAAAGGACAAGTGGATTACAAGCCTGCCCTTCACGAAAGCCGGTTTGGTCTAAAGCCCCAGCAAATACGGAATAAAGAAAGGCCGCCGTTGAGGCGGCCTTTTTGCTAGTCTTACGGCGCGCCCCGCCGGGCGATGCCGAAGCGTTGCCGATATGCGTTCGGGCTCAAGCCGGTCAGGCGGTGGAAGACTTTCCTGAAAGCTGCCGGATCGGAATAACCAACGTCCCAAGTGATCTGATCAACCGTCTTTACAGTTAGTTCCAAGTGCTCGCGTGCTTTGCTGATCCTGACACTTTGGACATATTCCGTTGGTTTCAGGCCGGTTGCCTTTGCAAAACGGCGCAGGAATGTGCGGCTACCGAGGTTGGCAACACTTGATAGTTCTTCAAGATTATGTGGGTCGGCAACGTGTGCGTGAATGTGATGCTGGGCGGATAGGATTGAATCGTCGCCGTGGTCAAGTCGTGGAATGAATTGGCTGAAGGGCCGCTGTAGTTGGCGCGGGGGATCAATCAGCAGAAAGCGGGCAGTCGAAAGCATCGTGCTGGGTCCCATGAGACGGTCCACAAGTGTCAATCCAAGATCGGTCCAGGCGAGTATCCCGCCAGCGGTAATGATGTCGCCATCGTCCAAAACCATATGTTGATCGGCAACGGTCACCTCCGGGTACTTTGAGGAGAGTTCTTGAGCGAAGGCCCAATGGGTCGTTACCTGCCGGCCATCGATAAGTCCACTTTCCGCCAAAACGAAGGCACCTGCACAAACAGAACAGATCCGGCTGCCCTGTCGGTGCTGATCAGTAAGCCATTCGGCTGCCTCTGGAACAGATTGCATCTTATCCGGCATGGCGATGCTCGGCGGAGCGATCACATAATCTGGCTGATGATCGGCGCTGGGATGTGTGTCGAAGGTGCAGGTAAGCTCAGGGCTGCTGTTGCCTGCATGGGGTGCCCAATGTGTGACCCTGATCCACCGGTCTGAACTTGCTTCGGACCATTCGCTGGCAATGCGAAAAAGGTCCGTAAGCCCGTGCACGGCAGCAAGTTGGCAGTCCGGATAAATCAGCAGGGCAATTTCTGCGATACAGCCATTTGGACGATTTGTCACTTATGCCTCGATGAAAGTCATTTGCGCCAATTCTGAACGTACGTCCAAACGTCTATCTGTGTCCATGTCGAAACAACGACAGAGACCCAAGACCAATGACTGATCTTAAAACGCCCATCCCTAACCGGCGGCAGGTGTTACAAGGCAGCGGAGCGCTGCTCGCGGTTGCCGCTGTGCCTGGCTTTGCCGCGGCAACATCCAAAAACCAAGGAGACTTGAGAATGGCGACTTTTACAACTTCGGACGGAACTGAAATCTTTTACAAAGACTGGGGATCGACCGATGCTCAGCCGATCGTCTTTCACCATGGATGGCCATTGAGCGGCGATGACTGGGACAACCAGATGCTCTTTTTCCTGTCCAAGGGCTATCGAGTGATTGCGCATGACCGGCGCGGGCATGGCCGGTCGGAGCAGACAGACCGAGGCCACAACATGGACACCTACGCCGCGGATGTTGCAGAGCTCGTCCGGGAACTGGACCTGAAGAATGCTGTTCATATCGGGCATTCCACCGGTGGCGGTGAAGTCGCACGTTATGTTGCGCGGGCTGAACCTGGCCGGGTTGCCAAAGCTGCTCTCCTCGGCGCCATTACGCCATTAATGTTGAAAACCGAAACGAATCCGGACGGCATTCCATTGGAGGTGTTCGATGGGCTGCGGGCTGCATTGGCGAGCAACCGTGCACAGTTCTTTCTGGATGTGCCTTCCGGCCCATTCTATGGCTTCAACCGGGACAGTGCGCAGGTGAGCGAGGGCCTTATCCAGAACTGGTGGCGTCAGGGCATGATGGGCAGCGCGTCTGCGCATTATCAGTGCATTGCCGTGTTCTCGGAAACCGATCAGACCGAGGATCTGATGGCAATTGATGTCCCGGTCCTGGTGCTGCACGGAGATGACGACCAAGTGGTCCCCATCGCCAATTCAGCGGACAAGGCGATCAAGCTTTTGAAAAATGGTACTCAGAAAACCTATGCCGGTCTGTCCCACGGGTTCTTTGCAACCCATCCAGATGAGGTGAATGCCGATTTGTTGGCCTTTGTCGAGGGCTGAGTGCTTGCCGCGGGGGTTTAGCAGCCCCCGCTCCAATAGACGAAAGGGCCGCCCGCTGCCGCTGATCGAGGCAGACCTGGTCTAGGGCGGGTTCAGATAGAACTTGAGAGGTCGCCATTTTGGCGGCCTTTTGTGTTTTTAGGGCCCGGCGGTGTTTTGCCCTGCAAGGCTGTAGGTGGTTTAAATGGCGATTAAGCAGGCAACACCATTAAGGGAAATGCGGTGGCATAGGTCCCTTTGGGGCGGGAACGAGCACAAGTCGTTCGCTAGGCCGTATTTTTCCAATATTGCCGCCAATGCACAGTCTAGGTGTGACCGATATGCGCTCGGGCTTAGCCCGATAGACTATACCGGTTGGTTCTTGGCTGCGGCTGTCTTTCCGGTATGCTCTTGCATGCTAAGAGCCTAAAGAACCTGGATGAGCTAAGAATTGATTATTGATTTTAAGATTTTGATTGAGTTACGTCATTGGTTGCACGCCCATCCTGAAGTCTCCAGGCAGGAAGTCGAAACCGGCAGGTACATGCGCCGTTTCCTGTCAGATCATGCTGCCCCGGATGAAATCGTTTCATTGGCCGGTGCCGGTTTTGCCGCTGTCTATGAAGGCCGGGCCGCAGGAAAAACGGTGATGCTTCGCGCTGAGCTTGATGCCTTGCCAATTCACGAGATCAACGAAGACTTGCCCTATCGTTCCCTCCAGGATGGCGTGGGCCATAAATGCGGCCATGACGGTCATATGGCCATTCTCGCCGGTGTCGCCCAAGGGCTTGCGGACCGCCCGGCTGAGGGGCGTGTTGTGTTGCTGTTTCAGCCGGATGAAGAGACCGGGACCGGGGCGTGGAGCTGCTGCACACATCCGGATTTCGAAAAAATCCGGCCGGATGTTGCCTTCGCACTCCATAATCTGCCTGGTTTTCCGAAGGGCGCCGTCGTTTGTAAGACCGGGACGTTTGCCTCCGCCGTCAAATATGCCGCCTTCAGATTTACCGGAAAAGAAGCCCACAGCGCGCAACCGGAAACCGGCGCCAGCCCGTCCTTCGCCATGGCTGAGTTGACGCTGGCAGCCCGTGAGATCCAGGCCCGCTATGATGGGCCCGATGCCTACGCGCTGATTGTGCCGGTCTATACCGGCATGGGCGTTCAATCGTCTGGCGTATGCCCGGCCAAGGGGGAGGTTCATTTCACCTTGCGGGCGGCGGAAGGCCGCACCGTTGAGCGAATGTGGACGGATTTGTTGGGCGAGGCGGAAAAGCGCGCAAACGCTTATGGTCTGGCACTGGAAACCGAAACCAAGGAAGAATTTGCGGCCAATGCGAACAGTCAGGTGTCTTTTGACATGATCCGCATGGCTGCGGCTGAGGCAGGTGCCGATTTTATCGAGATTGACCGGCCGTTCCGGTGGGGGGAGGACTTCGGCGAAATCACTCAGCGCTATGAAGGCGGCATGTTCGGTCTAGGGGCGGGCGAACACCAGCCGGATCTTCATAATCCGGACTATGATTTCCCGGATACCCTGCTGGAGCCGGGGATCAAGATGTTTTCAAACCTGATCCAGCTGGCGCTGCGGCAAGAGGCGCGTTTTTAGAGTTTTGGGTAGGAAACCAATTTAAGAGGACCGCCTGCTGGCCAGCTAAGCCGTCGGAGGTCTCAATAAACGGCTGTCTTCCCAGCCGTAAGAGCGTCCCGGTCCTTTTTGCGCATGCGTTCAGAAGCTGATTTCAGCTGCCCGCAGGCTGCAAAAATGTCGCGGCCGCGCGGGGTACGGATCGGAGAGGCATAGCCGGCGCGGTTGACGATGTCGGCAAACTCCTCGATGCGCTCCCAATCAGAGCACGCATATTGCGAACCGGGCCAGGGGTTGAACGGGATCAGATTGATCTTCGCCGGAATGCCCTTCAGGAGCCGCACCAGCTCCAATGCATCTTCGTTGCTGTCATTGATATCTTTCAGCATGACGTATTCAAACGTGATGCGCTTGGCATTAGACAGGCCCGGATAGTTCCGGCACGCTTCTAGCAGAGCCTCGATGTTCCACTTTTTGTTGATCGGGACCAGAATGTCCCGGTCATCATCGCGCACGGCGTGAAGCGAAATCGCAAGCATGCAGCCGATTTCGTCGCCGGTGCGGTAGATCTCAGGCACGACCCCTGACGTGGACAGTGTGATACGGCGCTTTGACAAGGACAGGCCATCGCCGTCAGACGCAATCAGAAGCGCCTTCTTGACGTTCTCAAAATTGTAGAGCGGCTCGCCCATCCCCATCATGACGATGTTCGTTACCAACCGGCCTTCTGAGGGAACAATTGCGCCCTGCGGTGTGTCCGCGTCCGGGAAATCGCCAAGGCGGTCACGCGCGATCAGGATCTGGGAGAGGATCTCCTCAGATGTCAGATTGCGGACCAGCTTCTGCGTACCGGTATGGCAGAAGGTGCAGGTCAGGGTGCATCCGACCTGGGAAGACACGCACAGTGTGCCACGGCCTTCTTCCGGAATGTAGACGGTTTCGACTTCGACTGGATGTCCGGCTCCGCGCGGCGGAAAGCGGAACAGCCATTTCCGGGTGCCATCGACGGAAATTTGTTCGGATACGATTTCGGGCCGGGAAATCGAGAAGGCATCGTCCAGCTTCTGGCGCAAGTCCTTGCCGATGTTTGTCATCTGCGAAAAGTCGGACAGGCCGCGCACATAAAGCCAGTGCCAGAGCTGGGACGCCCGCATGCGCCACTGTTTTTGTGGAACGCCGATGCTGCCGAGCGCTTCCCCGAGTTCCTCGCGGGACAGGCCGATCAAAGTCGGTTTTTCCTCGCCCATTCCGGGAGCGGAAGCTATGACTGTTTGCGCGTTGGGGTTGTCCCGCGCGATATCGAGCGTTGTCGCCATGATGTGATCCGTCGTCTCATCCGGCCAGTTCAACGCAAGCTCACAAATGGGGCGCGGCCGGGTGCCCGCATTGCCGCAGGCGGAAATTCAAGCGCTTCCAAAACCACATAAACGCCGGGAAAGCAAGTTTTTCCGGGTGCAAGGGAGCTATGCGGACGCAGCGTCCCATCGTGCATGCTGACGCTGGGAAGAATTAAAAGTCCCGGTTGGCCGGACAGGCCACCGGGACAGAAAGTCTTGTCTTGCAGGTCGGCTTGCCGTTACTGGCAGGCCTGCCCCATCGAGTTGATGGCGGCGGTCACACCTGAGAGCGAAAACTTGTAGGTCGTGCGCGTACCGCGGCTGGATTCGCCATTAACGGTCATTTCCCGGCCGGCCTTCATGGCGGCGACCAATTGAGCTTCCGTTGCCGCGTTTTCGACCCAAGCCCCGTCATTGTTCGTGAAAAGGTTGAAGCCCTTTCCGTCGACATCGACGCTGACCGAAGAGCTATCTTTGAAGGGGTATCCAACAAGAAGGCTCGGTTCAGAACTCACACCTTCAGCCGGCCGGGATGTGACAAAGAAAAACACATCACCATGGTTCCGGTCGCCCGGCAGCATGGTTGTCGGCTTGGTCAGCGCGTAACACACTTTTCCGCTGCCACCGGTCAAGGCATATGACGCCCAGTCATTATGCTGTTTGATCAGGGTCGGGGTTTGGGCGAAAGCCGCTGCACTCGAAACGGCAAGACCTGCAAGGGCCAGAACCAGCGATTTTGCTTTCATCATCTCCACACCGTTTGGACTCGTGATTTTGTCGAATTTAATTCAATTGCCGACTGTCATATAAACCTTGCTTTAATGATAACTTAAAGCGGGTTACGAAAGGGTTGAAGACCTGAAATCGGCGAAATTTCTCCGCAAGCTCACTTTGTTGTTGCTATTAGCCTGTTGCGGCCAAAGGCGGCGACAGTGTGGCAAAGGTCTTTGAAGCCTCTTTCGAAATGCGCCGAACCTGCTAAAGATATGGTTCTATATGGAGTAGATTAGCCGTTGGCGCAGACGCAGTATTTTTCCGACCTTATCGTCAAGGTTGCGGTCGACCGGGACAAATCCGCATTTGTCGAATTGTTTGATCATTTCGCCCCTCGTTTGAAGGGTTACCTGATGAAACAAGGCGCGGATGATGCAGTTGCCGAGGAAATCGCACAGGATGTAATGGTCACGCTTTGGCGCAAGGCGGACTTGTTCGACCCCAAGAAATCCTCCGCCAGCACCTGGCTGTTCCGGGTCGCGCGGAACCGGCGTATCGACCGGTTGAGGCGTCAAAAAACCGCAGAGCTGGACCCGGAAGAACCGTCGTTGCAGCCGGCGGCGCCCGCCGATGTCGCGGTTGAAATGGACGCCCGGCTGCGGGAAAAGCGTGTCCGGGTTGCCCTGTCCACTTTGCCGGACGATCAGAAGCAAGTGGTCGAGATGGCCTTTTTCCTCGGCCTGTCCCACAGCGAAATTGCCGACCGCACCGAATTGCCTTTGGGAACTGTGAAGTCCCGAATCAGGCTGGCTTTTGGCCGGTTGCGCCGGTTGATTGAGGCCGATGAAGCGGTGGATGTGGACTGAAGCCGCCACTGAACCGGCAGCCCGCCCGCACAATTCTCTAATTTCCGGGAACTTTCCGGCCGGTCCGGCTGATCGGGCCGCCACTGACGTGTTTCGGGCGGTCAACGGTGGGCGCGCCTGAGGACACGGCTCTGTCGGCATACCGGCCGAGGGCCCGGTGGCGGTCATACATGACAATAGCGCCCGCCATGGCAACATTGATGCAGAACTTGGTTGGAATTTTTACGACGTGGTCACACCGCTCCAGCATTTGCGGCGAGAGAGAGCCGCGCTCGGGGCCAAGGATGTAAGCTGCCTGCAGCGGATGACCGAAACTCGGCAGATCGATGGAGTCGTCGGTCAGCTCAATGCCGACGAGCTGGCACCCGCGCGGGAGATCCATCGTGTCGACACTGTCCCAGGTAAAGGTTGGCAAGTGCCCGAGACTTTTTGACGTGTCGGATGGCGGCGCTTTCCGGATCTTCTGATCCGCGTCGACCGTGAAGAAAAAACTCGCGCCAAAGGCATGCGCCGAGCGCATGAGTGTGCCAAGATTCATCCGTTTGGACAGCCCTTCGGCTCCGATTGCAAAGTATCCGCGCATTCCTGTATCCGTTTTGTTATGGGAGCGGCCCGGCTCTCATATCCCAAGTGCAGGCCTGTTTGAACCTTGCCCTTATGCGGATGGCGTATTCTCCAATTGGCGAGCTGTTGTTAGGTTTTAAAAGAACCTTGGCAATGTCCGGCTTCTTGGATGCATCACATTCAAAAGCGCGGTGTGATGCAGGAGCTGCCGTGAAAGCCTGTTTGTGTAAGACCTTTGGCCCGCCGTCCAGTCTTGTGATTGAAGACATTCCGGATCCGGCCCCGGCGCCCGGGGAGGTTCTGGTGCGGGTCCGCGCCTGCGCGCTGAACTTCTTCGACACTTTGATCATTCAAGGCAAATACCAGTTCAAACCGGAGTTTCCATTTTCACCGAGTGCTGAATTTGCAGGGGAAGTGGAGGCCATCGGTGCGGGCGTTGAAGGGTTTGGTCCCGGCGACCGGGTGATGGGATATGTCAAATGGGGTGCGGCGCGTGAGCTGGTTGTTGCCCGTCCCAAGGATTTGGTGCCTGTGCCGGATGACATTTCTTTCGAAGTGGCGGCCGGTCTGACCGTGACCTATGGGACGACGCTACACGCCTTTGTGGATCGCGCCAGTTTGAAACCGGGGGAAACCGTTGCCGTTCTGGGCGCATCTGGCGGTGTCGGTCAGGCGGCGGTCGAAATTGCCCTTCTGATGGGAGCGCGCGTCATCGCGTGTGCGTCTTCTGAAGACAAGCTCGCATTTGCCCGCGAACTTGGCGCGCAAGAGACGCTCGATTACTCAAGAGTGCCACTCAAAGAGACCTTGAAGGAGCTCACCGGCGGCAAGGGTGTTGATGTTGTATATGACCCGGTCGGAGGAGACCACTCAGAGCAGGCGTTGCGGGCGACCGGTTGGGAGGGGCGTTTCCTTGTGATTGGCTTTGCCGCCGGAACCATTCCGAAACTGCCGCTCAATGTCATCATGCTCAAAGGGTGCGATGTGCGCGGTGTGTTCTGGGGGGAGGCTGTCGACCGTGATCCGCAAGGCCACCGGGCCAACATGACCCGTGTTCTGGAATGGGTGCGCGAAGGCCGTTTGAAACCGCATGTGCATGCTGTTTATCCGCTCGAAGACATCGCTCCCGCCCTGGAGGAACTTGCAGCCCGGAAGGTGAAGGGCAAGGTGATTATTACCCCGTAGAGATGGTCCAACAAACAGCGGCGCGGCGGAGGCCTCCATGGACGCACGGCAGACAGACGACACCCCCAAGCGGCCCGGGCCGCGCCTATCCACGGGCGCTGCTTGGATGGACGGACGCATTATGCCGATTGCAGATGCATCAATTCCGCTCAACGACTGGGGCCTCATCCACTCGGATATCACGTATGACGTCGTCCCGGTCCTGGACGGAGCGTTTTTCAGGCTCCCGCTCTACCTCGACCGTTTCCTCAAATCGATGCAGGCCCTCCGCCTTGATCCGGATATGGACCGGCCCGCGATCGAGGCCGCCTTGCACGAGCTTGTCGCGGCAAGTGGGCTGCGCAAAGCCTATGTCGCGATGGTCACGACGCGCGGGGTCAACATGGTGGCAGGCTCCCGTGACCCGCGCGACTGCAAGAACCGGTTCTTCGCTTGGTGCGTGCCTTACATCCACGTCATCAGACCCGAGATTGCGCAGACCGGAGCACATGCCCACATCGCCCGCACCGTTGTCCGGATCCCGTCAGATAGCGTGGATCCCCGTGTGAAAAACTATCATTGGGGGGACTTTACCCGCGGCCTGTTCGAGGCCAAGGACGCGGGCGCAGAAACCGCGATCCTGCTCGACGCCGCGGGCAACGTTACGGAAGGTCCCGGCTTCAATGTGTTCTCGGTCAAAAACGGCCGGCTCATCACATCGGACTCCGGCGTTCTGGAAGGGATCAGCCGGCAGACGGTGCTCGACATCGCCCGCGAGCATGACATTGCGACCGAGATCCGACCGCTTCCACTGGGCGAGTTCATGCAAAGCGATGAGATCTTCGTTACCACATCCGGTGGCGGCGTTGCGTCGATCACCCGGGTCGATGACCGGATTTTCTCGAACGGGGCCCCAGGCGAATTAACCAATGCGATCCATCGGGCGTATTTCGAATGGGCCAGCCGGCCGGAAAACCGGACAGAGATTACCTATCCCGCGTAACGCTGGATCAGGCCTCGAACACGGCAATCACCGGCGCATGGTCCGACGGTTTTTCCCAACCACGGGCTTCGCGCAGGACTTCCGTGCCCTTGATATGCGGCCCAAGAGGGGCCGACACCCAAACATGATCGAGGCGGCGGCCCTTGTCTGCCTTTGACCAGTCCTTGGCCCGGTAGCTCCACCAGGTGTAGAGTTTTTCTTCCATCGGTGTGAACTGGCGCATCACATCCAGCCAGCCGCCGGTCTTGCGGACATCCTCGAAGAGTTCCGTCTCAACCGGTGTATGCGAGACGACTTTCAAAAGCTGTTTGTGGGACCAGACATCATGCTCATACGGGGCGACATTGAGATCGCCGACGAGAACGGCTGGTTTGCCCGTTTCGGGTCCCTGAAGCCAGGCCTTCATTTCAGCCATGAAATCAAGTTTATGCGCAAATTTCGGGTTGATTTCCCGGTCTGGTTCATCCCCGCCTGCGGGCACATAAAAATTGTGTACGCGGAGCGCCATTCCGTTGAACGGAACATCTGCCGCCACGTGGCGGCTGTCGCCGACGTTGCAGAAATCGCGTTTTTCGATGTTTTCCAAAGGGCGCTTGGAGAGCGTTGCCACACCGTGATAGCCCTTCTGGCCATGGATGGCCATGTGCTCGTAACCGGCAGCGCGAAACGCTTTTTCCGGGAAATTCGCGTCCGGGCATTTCGTTTCCTGAAGACAGATGACATCCGGCGCAACGTCCTCGATCAGCTGCTCGACGATCGGCATGCGCAGACGCACGGAATTGATGTTCCATGTGACGAGTTTCAACTGATCTGACATGAGGATCCTTGCACTGGCGGGACGCGGTCCGGCAAGTCATAAGGATTCTGTCCGGTTTCGCAATGAAAATGGTCCCGGTGTAATGGCCGGGCTAGGCTGTGACCTGATCAAGCGCGGCTGACTTCCCGGAAGGCGTGGATAAAAGAAATCCTTGGAAAGAGACCCGAAAAAGCGCCCCATTCCCGCCGCATCGGGCTGTTTCACAAGTGGCTACGTGTTTTTGCGGAGAATTCGCAAATTCGTCCATAGTCCATTAGGAATTCATCCGCATTTTAGCGGCCAAGGAAAGTCTTTTTTTACCTTGTCGAGGTTGCTGTGATTGCTCTGATCAAAACGTTTTGCTCGCTTGTCGGTTTTGCCGTCCTCAGCGCCTGTTCAGCCTATGACTTTCCTGATCCCACACCCGAAGACTACGCCGTTCATGGCATTGATGTGTCCCGGTGGCAGGGGGATATCGACTGGGAGGCGGTGAAGCGGTCCGGGGTGCAGTTTGCCTGGATCAAGGCGACGGAAGGGGGCGATCATGCCGATCCGCTGTTCGCGCAGAACTGGATCGCTGCCCGTAAGGCCGGTGTGCCGCGCGGAGCCTATCACTTCTATTACTTCTGCCGCCCGGTGGAGGAGCAGATCTCCTGGGTGAAGGAAGTGGTGCCGCTCGATCCGCAAGCGATCCCGCTTGTGCTCGATATGGAGTGGAATGCGCATTCCAAGACCTGCACCAAGCGTCCGCCGCGCGCGCAGATTTTGCGAGATATGAAGATTTTCCTGGACGAGATGGAACGCCACTACGGCAAGCGGCCGGTGATTTACTCGTCTGTCGACTTCCACCGTGACCGTCTGGTGGGGGCGCTGAAAGGCGAACAGTTCTGGCTGCGGTCCGTCGCAGCTTTCCCGAACAATATTTATGACCAGCGCGACGACTGGGTGTTCTGGCAATATACGGCCGAGGGCCGGATACCGGGCATTCAAGGCGATGTGGACCGGAATGTGTTTTTCGGGACCCGTTCTCAATACCGGGACTGGCTGCGAGGAAAATTGCGGCGCTAGATCCACGCTCATCCAATTGCGTTCGCGGTCAGCGGATCTTCACCTGATGCGCGACATCCTTGCCGTTGGTCACGGTGACCTGTGTAAAGCCGATCAGCTTGCAGAAATCGAAGAAATTGAGCTCGTGCGAGACGTTTGACCGGGCAAAAAGTTCTGTCGCACGGGCCATGGATGTGAGAGATGCCAACAGGCCCCGCAACCGGTAGAGCGTGTCATAGTGGCCATCCGTGGTCGATACGATGATCAGTTTTTCCAGTTCGCCACCTTTGGCAAAGAGATGATAGCCGGGATCATATCCCCGTTTGGCGTTCTGAGCGGCAAGGCCCACCACAAAAGCCGCCCGGGACCGCTCGGATGCGTCTGACGCAATTTCCGTTTCGGATATATAGACCTCAGACGTCTGCGGTTCCGGATAGTAATAGCCTGCATGGCTGTCGAACGCGGCTGCTGGGGCCGATAGCGCCGCAAACACGCACAGTGCTGCAATGTGCCGCCACCTGAAGATATCCAACCCCATAATCGCCTGCCCCTTGAAATCCGTGCCGACCCGATTGAAGCCGTTTGCCGGTCCGGTATGCAAGTCTTTTTGGCGCCAAGCCGAAGGTGGATCAGCTTGGGGCAGGGCTGGCGTTATATTTTCGCCATGATATGCCCTCACACCAGACGAGGTCAGGGCGCATTCTTGTTTGATTGGGAGTAAAGCATGCCGCTTGCCCGTATACCCTTGGCCGTTTTGGCCATCTTGATCATGTCCGTACCTGCACTGGCGCAGTCCCGCCCTGCAATTGCCTATACGACGGCCAATTTGAACATGCGCGCCGGGCCGGGAACCAACTATCCGGTCCTGACAACGATTCCGCGCGGCGGGGGTGTCACGATTTTCGGATGTACTGCGGATTACCGTTGGTGTGACGCGGCATTTACCACCACCAAGGGCTGGGTTTCGGGCAAATACCTGAGTTACGGCGGGGACGGCATCTATTACGGCCGTCCGATCCCGAACGCGGGTGCAAGCGTCGGTGTTCAACGCTATCATCGGAACTATCCGGTCTATGGTGGGCCGGCGATCGCAAACCAGCCCTACCGGCCTTATCCGTATCCTTACCGCGATTACACACCGTACCCACGGCGGTACTTCGAACCGGCGCTATAGGCCGGCGCCCGTATTGGCGGCCGGTTTGTTGCCGGCCACGACCAGCGACCAAAACACCTTGTGCTTTGCAGTGGCCGAATAGGCCGTTGCAATGCCGAGGCGCGTTGCGTCCTTCATTAAGAGAACATCATTGTGCTTTGGCGATTCGCGCCAGCCGGAAAAGGCTTCCGCAAAGGTGCGATAGCCCGCGCTCACATTTTCGGAGGCCGCGGTCTTCGGCTCCCCAATGGACGTCATCCGCGTTGCCAGTTGAAGGTTGGGGGCCAGAGACGCGCGAACCGACCCTGCTGCGGCCATGGCATCTGCCTGTGTCTGCGCAATGGCGGAAAGCTGGGCATCTGGCACGACTGGCGGCAAGCCATTGTTGACACGGTATTGGGAGATCATTTGTGCCGCTGTCGCGGCATCCACCTTGTCACTCGTATTCGCCAGATCGGTGTAAAAGGGCGGCGTTTGCATCCTGTCGCCGGTACATCCGCTCACGATTACCCCGGCACCGCACATAAGCCCTGCCAGAAGAAGAGTTTTGAAAGAAAGGGCGGTCGGCACGATAAAGAAACTCCCCGGCAGCATTGAGCAGCTGCGATTCGCGTAGATGTTAGCTCCTCCTGCTGAAACACCTGAGCAGAATTGCGGCGGTCCCTAAAAAGCTTCCTCTCATCAACAAGGAAAAAGCCAGCCCGCATAAGCGGACTGGCAGGCTGCATAAGGCTTATGGAAGCCTTCTGGGGAGTTCGAGATTTCGGATTAGCGCTTTGACGCCTCCAACACGTCGTCGAGTGTGCGCAAGCCGGTCGTCGGGGCGCAGACCAGAACCGACATGTTGCCCGGGGCGTGTTCGTTCCTCCACATCTTGGTATGGGCCTGCGGGATCTGGTCCCACGGGAAGACCTCCGACATGTATGGATCGATCCGGCGTTCCACCATCAGCTTGTTTGCGGCTGACGCTTGCTGAAGATGGGCGAAGTGCGACCCTTGCAGGCGTTTTTGGTGCATCCACATGTAGCGAACATCAAATGTTGTGTTGAAGCCGGATGTTCCGGCGCAGATCACGACCATGCCGCCTTTTTTGCAGACGAATGTCGACACTGGGAATGTGGCTTCCCCCGGGTGCTCAAAGACGATGTCGACATTGTTGCCTTTTCCGGTGATGTCCCAGATGGCCTTGCCGAAACGGCGGGCCTCCTTGAACCATTCCCCGTATTCGGGCGAACCGACTTTCGGCAACTGACCCCAGCATTTGAAGTCCTTGCGGTTGATCACGCCTTTTGCACCGAGATCCATCACGAATTGGCGCTTGTCCTCATCGGAAATCACACCAATCGCATTGGCACCGGCCGTGTTGATCAGCTGAATGGCATAGGAGCCCAGCCCGCCCGAGGCGCCCCAGACCAGAACATTCTGGCCGGGTTTGAGTTCGTGCGGATGGTGGCCGAACAGCATTCTGTAGGCGGTCGCCAGGGTCAGGGTGTAGCAGGCGCTTTCTTCCCAGGTCAGGTGTTTCGGGCGCGCCATAAGCTGTTGCGCCTGGACCCTGGTAAACTGTGAGAAAGAGCCATCCGGTGTCTCATATCCCCAAATCCTCTGGGTGGGCGAGAACATCGGGTCGCCGCCATTGCACTCTTCGTCGTCCCCGTCATCCTGATTGCAGTGGATGACGACTTCATCGCCGACCTTCCAGCGTTTGACCTTGTCGCCGACCGCCCAAACGATTCCGGACGCATCAGACCCGGCAACATGGAAGGGGGCGCCGTGGCCGTCGAACGGGCTGATTGGTTCGCCAAGGCCTGCCCAGATGCCATTGTAGTTGACGCCGGCGGCCATCACGAGCACGAGAACTTCGTGGCTGTCCAGCTCCCATGTTGGGACGACTTCCACTTTCATGGCGTCTTCGGGGGCACCGTGCCGGTCCCGCCGGATGGCCCAGGCATACATGTTTTTCGGCACGTGCCCGAGGGGCGGAATTTCACCGATTTCGTAAAGATCTTTCACCGGAGCATCTCCAAGCGTACGATTGTCGTTGGCTTCGGCTGTTGCTGTCATTCTCCCCTCCCAGGGCGTGTTCAATGGCCTTAGAATTTCGCAAGCGCAAAAAAGTTGCCGGCTGGAAACCGGCTTTTGCGCAACTATTGTTCAAAATTGAAGCGTCATCTATACGACTATTGCTTAACTTGCGTTTTGATGCCAAGCATATTTTGCATTGCGAGAGAAATCTTGCGCGCACGTAAGGTCCGCCACGGGGCGGCTTGTGAAAAGACGGACCGCGTACGCGCCGCTGACAGTGAGAATAGTCGAGGCAGTTGAGTGCCTTAGGAGGAGAGCCAAGATGAGTGCAACAGGCCAGGGCAAGCAGGAGCGGGATCGTCCTTGGATCTTCCGCACGTATGCCGGACACTCGACGGCTGCCGAATCGAATAAGTTGTACCGGGGAAATCTCGCCAAAGGCCAGACCGGCCTGTCCGTTGCGTTCGACCTTCCAACACAGACCGGCTACGACCCGGATGATCTCCTGGCCAAGGGGGAAGTGGGCAAGGTTGGGGTGCCGGTTTCCCATTTGGGCGACATGCGCACGCTGTTTCACGAGATCCCGCTGGAGCGCATGAATACGTCCATGACGATCAATGCGACCGCTCCGTGGTTGTTGTCGCTTTATATCGCGGCGGCCGATGAGCAGGGCGCCGACCGCAGTTTGCTGTCCGGCACAACGCAGAATGACATCATCAAGGAGTATCTCTCGCGCGGAACCTACGTGTTCCCGCCGGCCCCCTCCTTGCGCCTGACAACGGATGTGATCGCCTGGACCTACTCCAACATGCCCAAGTGGAACCCCATGAATGTGTGTTCCTATCACTTGCAGGAGGCAGGTGCGACGCCGGTGCAGGAGCTGTCTTTTGCGCTCGCGACCGCGGTTGCCATTCTCGACAATCTGAAAGCCGGCGGGGCGATCCCGGAAGAGGACTTTCCCAAAGCCGTCGGCCGGATCTCGTTTTTCGTCAATGCGGGCATGCGCTTCATCACCGAGATGTGCAAGATGCGCGCGTTTACCGAGCTCTGGGATGAGATCTGCCGGGAACGGTATGGCGTTGAGGACGAGCGTTACCGCCGCTTCCGCTATGGCGTTCAGGTCAACTCGCTTGGCCTGACGGAACAGCAGCCGGAAAACAACGTCTACCGCATCCTGATCGAAATGCTGGCGGTGGTGTTGTCCAAAAATGCCCGTGCAAGAGCGGTTCAATTGCCGGCCTGGAACGAGGCGCTCGGCCTGCCGCGCCCGTTTGACCAGCAGTGGTCCTTGCGGATGCAGCAGATCGTCGCCTATGAGACCGACCTGCTGGACTATGCCGATATCTTCGATGGGTCCGAAGAAATTACCCGCAAGGTCGAGGCCTTGAAGGATGAGGCCCGTTCGGAGCTGAAGCGGATCGATGACATGGGCGGGGCCGTTGCCGCCGTTGAATCAAGTTACATGAAGCGCCAACTGGTGGACGCCAACTCCGAACGGCTGTCCGGAATTGAAACCGGCGACCAGGTTGTCGTTGGCGTGAACAAATATATTGAAAGCGAACCTTCTCCGCTCGCGGCGGGGGAAGACGGCGGAATTCTGACCGTTCCGGAACATGTTGAAGGCGAGGCAATTGAGAAAGTGAAAGCCTGGCGTGAGGCACGGGATCAGGCTGCGGTCGATGCCGCTCTCAAGGACTTGAGAGCCGCCGCCAGTGAAAACCGGAACATCATGGAGCCCTCCATTTCCGCTGCCAAGGTTGGGGTAACGACTGGCGAATGGGGCCGGACCTTGCGCGAAGTGTTTGGCGAATACCGCGCCCCGACGGGCGTCGGTAAAGCTGCCCGCGAAGAGGCCGGCGACCTGGATGCTGTCCGGCGGGATGTGGAGGCGGTCTCCGCGAAACTGGGACGCCGGCTGAAGTTTCTTGTCGGGAAGCCGGGACTCGACGGACATTCGAACGGGGCGGAACAGATTGCCGTGCGCGCAAGGGATTGCGGCATGGAAGTCGTCTATGAAGGCATTCGTCTCACACCAGCGCAAATCGTGAACGCTGCGGTGGAAGAAGACGTCCATGTGATCGGCTTGTCGATCCTGTCAGGGTCGCATCTGGCGCTGGTCCGGGATGTGCTGGACCGGCTCCGTGCGGCTGGAGCGGATGACATCCCGGTTGTGGTCGGCGGTATTATCCCCGACGAGGATGCGCGGGAAATGAAGGCTCAAGGCGTCGCGGCCGTTTATACGCCCAAGGATTTCCAGTTGACGGACATCATGGCCGATGTTGTGAAGATTGCCGGACACGCCGGTGAACGCGCTGCTTAAATACTTCCCGGCGGGTCTCGGTCGCACGCATCACGAAGCGGAAGCGTGTCTTATTGTCTGCTGTGACCGATTGGATTTTGGTTCCGCTACGTAAGTATTCGTTAACGAATTTTTCACATACTCTGTTAAGGCCGCCAGAAGGCGGTTATTCTGTGAAGGCCAGGAGGCCGAAATGGCGAACACGATTGAAAGGCCCAAGGGGCCGCAATCCGTGGCGCATGCGACAGAGTATCCAGCTGATCGCGACGGTCATGGTGCCGGTCAGCACAAAAAGCGTGACGCACAGCGCCCGGATCAGGAACCAGGGTCTTCCAACGAAGAGCCTGCGGTCCTCGTTGATGACCATCATTATGTCGACCATGCTCTTGATGGGGTTGCCGCATACCGGGCGACCGCCCTCAGTGTGCTCGAGCCTGGAATTGACCATGGTCCCGTTCAGCCCCTGCGCGGACCGGCCGGGTACACATCGGCCGATAATATCCGGCATGCCTATGAAGATCCGTCTGCAGACGAGGATGAGCATACGGTGAATGTTGCGACCTAGAGCAAATCGCATTTGATCGGTGTCGTCTTTCACTTTCTAAAATCAATGATTTCAACGCAAAAGACGACACATGATGAATCCGAAAGAATGCGACACGCGCTAAAGCCGGTAATTGAATTTCCGGCTCTCAAGTCTTGTGGTGATGACCCATGAATGATCTGCTTCGCGGAGCGTCTTAATCTGCCCGTCACCCTTGTATCTTCCGTAAAAGTGTTTCATATGGCCTCGATTACGTAGGTATACTTGGCTGGCGCTGGGTCCATTCAGGCCGGTCTTGCGGCTCAAGCCAAGGGGTAACGCCACTGTGGCCGATACGGTTCTGACGCTGGCGGCGACGAATCTTCTGTCGCCGATCATCCTGTTCTTTGCACTTGGTCTTGGCGCTGCGCTGGTGCGGTCCGATCTTTCGGTACCCGAAGCGGCAGCCAAAGCCCTATCGATCTATCTTTTGTTCGCCATCGGCTTCAAGGGTGGCGTCAGTGTGGCCTCGCATGGGGTCGACTCCACGCTCCTACTCTCGTTGGTCGCGGGCACGGTCCTTTCCT
This sequence comes from Roseibium denhamense, assembly GCF_009711415.1. Lineage (GTDB taxonomy): Bacteria > Pseudomonadota > Alphaproteobacteria > Rhizobiales > Stappiaceae > Roseibium > Roseibium denhamense. The sequence goes on along the minus strand of NZ_SMLZ01000087.1, from coordinate 23,226 downwards.
TTGCAATCCCCTTCGCAGCCTTTGGTCTGTTGCGGGTCATGACGCAGCTCGGCACGATCGATGCCGCCGCGGTTGCCGGTCACTACGGTTCGATTTCGATCGTCACCTTTGTGGCTGCCACATCCGTTTTGCAGAGCCAGGGAATTGCCAGCGAAGGTTACATGGTTGCTGTCGCAGCTGCGATGGAGGCCCCGGCCATCTTGTCGGCGCTCTGGATTGCGGCACGCTACTCCAGTCCGAAAGAGCAAGCGGATCAAGCACAAGATACCAAGGGTCTTTACCGTGAGATCCTCCTGAACGGATCGATCGTGCTGCTGCTCGGCTCCTTTGCAATCGGTCTGATCTCCGGGCCGAAGGGCCTGGCCGATATCGAGAGCTTCATCGTGTCTCCGTTCAAAGGCGTGTTGTGCCTGTTCCTGCTGGATATGGGCCTTGTCGCCGGGAGGGGGCTGAGGGCGAGTGCGCATCAGCTGCGCCCCGGGCTTATCCTGTTCGGTATCCTCATGCCGGTTCTCGGCTCGCTGGCCGGTCTTGCCGCAGCGCTGTTGATCGGCTTGTCGCCGGGCGGCACGGTTCTTCTCATGACCCTGTCTGCCTCCGCCTCTTACATCGCTGTCCCCGCGGCCATGCGTGTCGCCTTGCCAGATGCAAACCCGGCCATCTATCTGACCATGTCTCTCGGGATCACCTTCCCATTCAATCTGACAGTTGGTATCCCGCTTTACTTGACCATGGCGCAGGCGTTCGGAGGATAGACGCATGGAAATGAAACAGGCCAAGCGGGTGGAGATCACCATCGAAGCGCCGATGGAAAACCGTCTGACCGATTCCCTGGACCGTGCCGGGGTGACCGGCTACACGATCTTGCCGGTTCTGGGCGGAAGTGGCCGGTCCGGGCGTTGGAGCCGGGAGGGCCAGGTGTCGCGCGCGGGCGGCATGGTAACCATTATTTGCATCATCCGGCCTGAGCGGCTGGATCAGCTCCTGGAAGCCGCTTTCGGTGTTGTTGAGCGTCACATCGGTGTCGTTTGCGTTTCCGACTGCCAGGTCTTGCGCGCCGAACGGTTCTAAAAGGCATCTGGACAGTCCTTTAGCTGCATTGCTGAAGGCGTGTAAGTACTTCCCCTGATTGGGCGGGCAAAGACGATCCCGTAATACTGTTGGACTGCAATCAGATCAGCGGACACCAAACCGGAAACGGTTTGCCGTCCAACGCGGACCGATTGCTAAGCAGCCAGGCATCATTGGGTGTTTTCCTCAAGACCCGGTGGTTCTGGCGCGCCAAGTGGTAGGAGATCGCGGCGATGGCTTTCCCATCCGAACTGCTGAGCGGATACAGCCGTTATCTGAACAAGGGCTTTGTGCGCCACAAGGAAATCCAGGAACACCTGGCGATCTACGGTCAGACCCCGGACGTCATGGTGGTTTCCTGCTGCGATAGCCGCGTGACGCCGGAAGGTATCTTTGGGGCCGGTCCGGGCGAGCTGTTTGTCGTGCGTAATGTCGCCAATCTGGTTCCACCGTTCGAGGCCACCGAGGGCCAGCACGGTACAAGTGCAGCCATCGAGTATGGTGTGACGGGTCTTCATGTGAAGCACATCGTCGTCATGGGGCATTGCAAGTGCGGCGGCATTCAAGCCTTCCGGGAAAGTGCCAATCAGGATCACCCGCCGAGCGGGTTCATCGGCCGCTGGATCAAGCTCCTGGAACCGGCAGCCATCTCTATGGCTTGCATGCCGGTCGACAAGATTGAAGATCCGCAGCTGGCCATGGAATATGCCGGTGTCCGCCAGTCCTTGAAGAACCTGATGACTTTTCCGTTCATCAAAGAGGCTGTAGAACGCGGGGAGCTGCAGCTGCACGGCGCCTGGTTTGACATCGGGTCTGCGGAACTCCGGGTGATGGATCCGGCCACAGAGCGGTTTGAAACGGCAAACGGCCCGAAGGCAATTCCAATCCCCATTGCCGCGGCCGAATAAGGGGCCCGGCATGAGCGCCGATCCGGCCCTGTACAGGCGTATGGCCGCCTACAATCTCTGGATGAGCGAGAAACTATACGCTGCGTCGGGTCAGATGACCGACGAGGAGCGGAAGCGGGACCGGGGCGCCTTCTTCAAGTCCGTCCACTCGACATTGAACCATTTATTGTTTGCGGACCGCGCATGGATGAGCCGGTTTACAGGGCATCCTTATGAGATCAAGGGCATGGGTGTTGATCTTTACGCCGACTTTGGAGGCCTGAAATCGGCGCATCTGGCAATCGCCGGCGACATTATTGCCTTCACCGGAACGCTGACGCCGGAATGGCTGGCCGGGGAGCTGGAATGGACGAACACGCGCGGTCTCACCAAGGTCCGCCCGAAATGGCTCTTGGTGACCCACATGTTCAATCACCAGACGCATCATCGGGGCCAGATTTCGACGCTTTTAACCCAGGCCGGGATTGATATTGGTGTAACCGATCTGCCGTTCATGCCGGATTTGATGTAATGGCCGTTTCGGCAATTCCTTTTTACTGAGAATGGCTCCTGACCCTGGGAACACAAGATGCACCGGATCAGTGATTTTCCTATCTCCTATCGGATTCAGCGGACGACCAACGCGGCCGATCTGCCCAAAGGCACGGTCGAGCGCTACTCGGTGGTTGCCGATCAATCTGATCATTGCTTCGAGTTCCTGTTTTCGAAGCGGAGCATGATGGGCCGGACTGAGGTTACAAGCCATTCCGGGTCCAACGGGTCTCTTGAAGGCAAGACCGGTCTGGGCGGGATGAGCTGGGTCTTCATGGATAATAAGGCCCAAGCCGGGTACTTGAAAGCTCCCAATCTTGCATCAACGGGCTGGAAAGCGCAGATCCGCTCCGGGGCAGAGCTGGCGATGCTGGATGCAACCAAGCTGAAAGATCAGCTCCTGCGCAATGCCTTGAACGGCTGGCCGGATGCATACCATCTGATGAAAGGCGGCGAGATCATCGGTTACATCTCGCGGGAGCCGCGCAATCCCGAGCCGCCAAAGGGATTGTTTGGAAAGGTCCGGAGACTTTTTGCAGACTTTGACTGGGTTCTGAGGCTGCGCGCGGGCTTGGCGGACGACGATCTTTTGTCCGCATGCTGTTTGGCACTGGGCACAATCGTGATCACGGTGCCTTCTGACAGATCGTGACGCGCGGTGTCTTTTAAAAATTGATGCCCGAAAGCGTCAGTTTAAAAACAGCAATGCACTGCCCACAACAACCAGACCGGCACCGGCCCAGGCGCCAAGGGCCGGAATTTCTTTGGTCCGCCACCACAGCATCGGCAGCATGAGCGCGGGGGTGGTGGCCGAGAGCGTCGCGATAATGCCGACTTCGCCGCCTGTCAGGGCGAACAGGATCAGCGTCATGCCGATCCCCATCCCGATCAGGCCCGACAAGGCGACGACTGCAAGGATCGGCACGGTCATCTTTCCGGCCGGCTTGACCCAGGTGAATGGCAGCTGCGTGAGGACAATCAGACCAAGGGCTGCAACACCGACGCGGATACTGGAGGCGGCAACAGGGTCGGCGCCGGTTTCCATGACCGGTCGCGCAATCAGAGATCCGATGGACTGTGAGAGCGCAGCTGCCAGACCAAGCAGAACACCTGCCCACAAGGGGCCCTTGATGCTTTCCCATTGATGCAGCTGCGATGGCCGTTTTCCGAAGCGGATGGCCAGGAGAACACCCGCAAACGTAAGCGCAATTCCCGCAATCTGTATCGGCGTGAGCTCTTCCGACAGAAAGATCCAGCCCAGGATGACGGACATGGGGGCATTCAGCGAGAACAGCATGGCCGTCCGGCGCGGTCCCATGCGGTTCAAGGTCAGGAAAAGGGCGGTGTCGCCAAGAAAGATGCCAATGAAACCGGACAGGATCAGAGGCAGATAGTGGTCCGGGGTGATCGACGTCCAGCCCGTGGTCAGCGCCACATATCCGGCCAGCATCGCAAACACCAGGATCATGCGGATCTTGTTGAACGCGATGGCGCCAAGATGCTGGGATGGTGCGGCTGAAATCAGGCCGCCAATGGCCCACAAGGCGGCGGCGCCAACGGCAGCGGCTTCATAAATGAACACAGGCTGCTAGACCCCGCTGGTCTTGCTGGCGGCGGCGCCGGGTGTTCCGGTCCAAGCAGCGTCAAAGAAGGCGACTTCCAGAATGCACATTTGCCGGAACAGATCGGCGATTTTTTGCTGCTCTGAAGGAGGCAACGCAGCGCCGGTGTGGTCCATTTCCTCCCGGATCCAGTTGACGAAACTTTCAAAACCCTCAACGGCGTGAAGGTCGATCCATTCGGCGAGATAAAATTGTTCCGGGCGCGGCTTGCGGGCCTCCCGCAGCCCCCAGGTCAGGTAACACCATTCCGCGCAAAGCAAGCACGCCAGGCCCTCAGCATAGGTGCCCTGGCCAGCCGAAGACATCAACAGGTTGGCAAACGCACGTGTGACCGGTCCCTGCGCGGCGGTTTCATAAGTGGCCGGAGAAACCCCAAGCGCCTCGAACGAGCGCAGGAAGTAGTCGTTTTCCTCCGACGTCAACAACGCGAGAAATCCGGCGAGCCGCGCCTTGGAGCGCATCGACGGGGCCTTTGCCACCAGATAGCCGAGTGTCGCGGCAAGATCGGTTATGAAAGTATAGTCTTCAATGAGATAGCGCGCGTAGGCGTCTTCCGGCATCGTGCCGTCGCCGATGGCCTTGGTGAACACATGACCGGTGGCGGCGCTCCAGTGCGGTTCGGCGCGGTCGGCGAGCCAATCCGTGAACCTGGCATTGGGGTTAGCCAGCAGGAAATCCTGGAAGGACCCGGCGAATGCCTCGGTCATGAGATCAAACTCTGTGAATGAAGACGAACAAGAAGGCAGGGCAGTTAAAAACGGGCGCCCGAGGCGCCCGTCTAATCAGATTTAGGCAGCTGCCTTTTTCGGGGAGATCAAGCCACGGTTCACAAGAACCTCGGCGATCTGGACTGTGTTGAGCGCCGCACCTTTGCGCAGGTTGTCGGAAACCACCCACATGTTCAGCCCGTTCTCGACGGTCGCGTCTTCACGGATCCGGCTGATATAGGTCGCATCTTCACCGGCCGATTCGTAAGGCGTGATATAGCCGCCGTCTTCCTGCTTGTCGATGACGAGGCAACCGGGCGCTTCGCGCAGAATGTTGCGGGCTTCCTCGGCTGTAATCTCGTTTTCAAACTCGATGTTGACGCTTTCCGAGTGGCCGATGAAAACCGGCACGCGCACCGCGGTGCAGGTCACCTTGATCTTCGGATCAAGCATCTTCTTGGTTTCGGCCAGCACCTTCCATTCTTCCTTGGTGTAGCCGTCTTCCATGAAGCTGTCGATATGCGGGATCACGTTGAAGGCGATCCGCTTGGTGAATTTTTCCGGCTCGATCGGGTCGTTCACGAAAACCGCACGGGTCTGGTTGAACAGCTCTTCCATCGCGTCCTTGCCGCCGCCGGAAACCGACTGGTACGTGGAAACGACAACGCGCTTGATCTTGGCGTGATCATGAAGCGGCTTCAGAGCGACCACAAGCTGTGCAGTGGAGCAGTTTGGGTTGGCGATGATGTTCTTTTTGGTGAAGCCGGTAATGGCATCGGCATTCACTTCAGGAACGATCAACGGCACGTCCGCGTCATAGCGCCAGGCGGAAGAGTTGTCGATGACAACGCAGCCCTTGGCGCCGATCCTTGGGGACCATTCTTTGGAAATGGTGCCGCCAGCGGACATCAGGCAGATATCGGTATCGGAGAAGTCGTAATTCTCCATCGCCTGGACTTTCAGAGTTTTATCCCCGAAGGAGACTTCCGTTCCCTGAGAGCGGCGGGACGCCAGGGCGACAACTTCATCAGCCGGAAAGCCGCGCTCTGCGAGAATATCCAGCATCTCCCGGCCAACGTTTCCGGTTGCGCCAGCGATTGCGATCTTGAAACCCATTTTCGGTCTGGTCCTTATCCGTCTCCCCGCTTCGCCGGCTGCCCTGTTTCCGGACAGCCTTGGCTTTCAGCGCTCCCCATCCCCGGGGAGCACGGGATGAGCAGCACCTTAAGCGGTGGTCTTGGTGGTCTTTGTTGTGCGTTTATATGCGGTCGCGGCATGCGTCTTCGTCTCGCCGCGCAAAAAAGTTGCGCTGGCAAGAGCTTCGGACAACATATCCAGAATGTCGGCTTTCAGCCGTTTCATCGAAAACTCGCACGTTGGTTCACAAAAGACGGCGTGTTTTTGCCCGGAACGCTTGGGAAGTCAACCTGCAAAGATCACCTACGGCCAGGAAGGTGACCTTTGCCTGATATCGTGCTGTTTCGGCAACGGGCGTAAGCTGCGTCTTCTTATCCGAAAAGCCGGCCCGGTCCACGTCCTTTGGTCTCAAGTCCGGCCAGTTGCATCATGTGCCAGGCGAGCGCGGAGTTGGAACTGATCACTGGTTTGCCCAGTTTTGCTTCGCAGGCCTCGATGATCGGGAAAGTGCGCAGGTTGGTGCAGGACGCAAAAACGGCCTCAATGTCCGGAGCGTCGCCGACGGAACAGATTGCTGCTTCCACCGAGTCTGCGGCGATCCGCGCCACGACGGCTTCTTCCGATTGGCCGAAGGAACCAACTTTGTCTGCGGTGAAGCCGTTGTTTTCCAAAAGGGTCACCACGGCCTTGGAAACCTCGGCGATATATGGCGTAACAACGCCAATCTTTTTCACCTTCAGTTTCTGAAGCGCGGCTATGACCGCGGCGGCCGGATTGGTGACTTTGGCAGTCGGGTGGGCTTTTTGCACTGCCGCCGCGACGGTGTCCGATCCAATGATGGTTGATGCAGACGTGCAGCCATATCCAATGACATCCAGTGGGCGTGCGCTCGGCAGCAGGGCCGCCGTTCCGGTTAGCTGCTCTTTCATGCGCATCAGCGTATCCGGTGTGACGTCCGGTGCGCTCGGGATGCGCGCATGGTTGAGTGTGACGCCTTTTAAATCAAAAAGCGTCCGGAATTCGTTTTCCATTGTCTCGTCGGCTTGCAGAACAATCAGGCCGAAGGCGGCGCGTTGTGCAAGTCCGTCATCACAAACGAAGTTCAGATCCATCTCACCGCCCTTATCCGATCACCGGAATATCCGGCTCCGCAGGTGTGCTGAGAAACTCAGGCTCTCCGTCGCGGATGACGATATTTTCCTCGTGGACCATCATCTTGCCGCCGCCAAGCGACAGGCTTGGTTCCAGCGTGAGAACCATGCGTTCGCCCAGCTCAGTGTTGTCGAAATGGGTTAATGACGGCGTTTCGGTCAGCTGACTGCCGAGCCCGTGACCCATCCGGCCGACGTCGCTGTCACTCTGGCCGATGACCTCAATCATGGCCTTGAACAGATCAGCGCACGTCTTTCCGGGGCGCGCAATCGAGGCCGCCGCATGAGCCGCCTGCACAAGCGTCCGGTGGGCAGATTGAACGGTTTCGCTGGCATGGGTGATGGCATAGTTGCGGTCAAAATCGCAGAAATAGCCCTTCAGTGTCGCGCCTGTGTCGAGCATCAACACATCGCCGGACTGAAGCCTTTGCTCCGATGGGGGCGATATGACATCGCCGTAACCGCCTTGCCCGGCGCCGCCGACCAAATAGGGCACATCATCTGCGCCATTTTTGATGAGGTCGATTTTGAAGGCCCGAAAGGCCTCCTTCAAGGTCTGACCTTCATGAAACAAGCTGCCCGCGTTTCCGAAACTCTTGGAGCCAATCGCGCAAATTGTCTTCAGAATTGCGATTTCCGCTTCGGACTTGATCTGTCGCAGGGCATGGATCAGCGGGGAGGCATCAACGAACGTGGCATGGCGCAGCTTTGATGTCAGAAGACGGAAGTCCTTCAGCGGCATCCGCAAGACGCTTTCGCGGCCCATGGGCAGGCCGATTTTTTCTGAGCCGGTCAGGGCGTTGGCAAGTGCCGTAATGCCTTCATCATCAGGGTGGGGCGCCGCAAAGGTCCGGATGTCGTCGATCCAGGTGCTTGCCATCAAATGCGTGCCGATTTGCGGGATGACCGCGATTGGCTTTCCCGTTTTTGGGACGATTACAAACCACGGCCGGGCCGGGCTTTGCCAAAACAACGTTCGAAACCCGGTGAAATAGCGAACTTCCGGCTCTGTCATAAACAGGAGGGCGTCGAGCGACTGTTCGCTCATGAGTGTCTGCGCGCGTTCTGTTCTTTGCTCGAATTCGCTGGTGGCAAAGTCCAAATCAACCATCTTCCGGACCTTCGGACAAATAGCAGAGAACGCGGGAGGCGCTGTCGAGACCAAGTGCGGTCTTGTTTGCCTTGGCATGAAGAACGCCAGCGATGCCTGCGCCGCCGGACGGAGTGGTCTTGAGGCCATGTCCGGCGAGCCAATCGACCGCCTGCGATGCCTCGTCATCGGAAATCAGCGCGAAACCGTTTGCTTCACGGGCCAGATATTTCAATGCCAGATGGGAGGGCTCCTTGCAGTCGAGCCGGCCCATGTTGGAAACGGGGCCAGCGCCAACGGCAAGCCGGCCGGCTTCGATACTCGCCCAAAGAGCAGGCGCAGCGTCCGGTTCCACAATAATGATCTGCGGGGCGCCGCCCCAGGCAATCCTGGCACTCACGGCACATGCGGCAGCCATGCCACCAACACCGGCCTGCAAAAACACATGAGTTGGGGGTTCGGGCACCTGCGCTGCCACTTCATCCCCCATGATGAGATAGCCTTCCATCACATCATGGCCGGGTGTCGTCATTCCGGGCCAGGTGCTGTCCGGGAGGAGGTGCCAGCCATTTTCGGCGGCAAGCCGTTCAGCCTCCGCCATGCTCTCTTCGTAGATTTTGCCGGCACGAACGGCGTCGGCGCCCAGGGCTCTCAGCCTCTGGGCAAAGGCCTCCGGAACTGTCTCGGAAATGACAACCACGGCGTTTGCACCAAACCTCCGGGCGCCGGATGCCATGGACAGACCGTGGTTGCCGGCGCTGGCGCAAATAAAGGTGATGTCCGCGAGATCGGCCTTGTTTCCGCTTTCCGCCGTGCCGTTGCTGGCGGACTTCGCAATCGCATAACCGGCTCCCAGGGCCTTGAAGCTGCCGAGACCCATCCGGCTGCTCTCATCCTTGATATAAAGAGCGCCAAGGCCGAGCTCGGCCGCCATGGTCCGGTCATCGACGAGAGGTGTCGGGTCCTGGCCTTTGTAAGGGGCAAAGAGGGTCTTCGCTTGCTCCACCTCATGGGAAACATTGCCATCGGCAAGACCGGTCAAATCTGGCAGGCCTGTGCCTTTCCATGGATTGTTCTGAAACTGCATGCGGTCCTCATTTTTCTTTGCCGTACAGCATCAGGTCAAAGGCCTGCTGGCAAGGGCAATCTGCGCGAATCAGTGCGTGTCACAAATGGTCCGCCATTGCGGTGCCTGCAGCATTTTGCGTTTGTGTTTGCTGAAATATCAATATATCATGAATTATGGATATAAATGCAGCTCTCGGCGCTTTTGCAGCGCTCAGTCAAAAAACCCGGCTGGAGGTTTTCCGCCTCTTGATCAAATCAGGTGCAAACGGAATGACCGCCGGAGAAATCGGCGAAGATCTTGGCGTGAAGCAAAACACCATGTCGGCCAATCTATCCGTGTTGTTGCAGGCAGGCCTTGTCCGCAACACCCGCGAAGGCCGAACTATCCGGTACTACGCCGATCTAAGCGGAACCCAGGAACTGCTGACTTTCCTGGTGGCAGATTGTTGCGGCGGTCATCCGGAACTCTGCGCTCAAGTGATCGATGGCATCGCATGTGTCGAGGCCCAATAGCTTACAAAGGGAGATAACCATGTCAGAGGGTGTTTATAACGTGCTCTTCTTGTGCACTGGGAATTCAGCGCGTTCGATCATGGCTGAGGCCATCTTGAACCGGGACGGCCAAAGACGCTTCAAGGCCTATTCAGCGGGATCGCAGCCTGCGGGCGCAGTCCGTCCGGAAGCATTGCATCTGCTGCAGAAACTGAATTTCGTAACAGAGGGCTTGCGGTCCAAAAACTGGGACGAGTTTGCTGGCCCGGATGCACCGGTCATGGACTTTGTCTTTACGGTCTGTGACAACGCGGCCAAGGAAAGCTGTCCGGTTTGGCCGGGTCAGCCCATGTCCGCCCATTGGGGTGTTCCAGATCCGGTCGGTGCTGGGGGCAATGATGTCGAACATCAATTGGCTTACACCGAAGCTTTCCGGATGCTGAACAACCGGATTTCGATCTTTATGAATTTGCCCATGGATTCCTTGGACAAGCTTTCGCTTCAGAAAAAGCTGGACGAGATCGGCCAGGCGGTTGCCGAAACAGCCTGATATGTCAGGCGCCTGCCTCCGGCGGGATTATTCGTGTAGGGACGAGACCGGCCGCCGCGGATGCGGCGGCTTCAGGTCATGCTCGCGGACCAGCTTCTCTGGTCACCCAAGTTTAATTTCGTGAATGAACGGCCCGTTCGCCGGTACTTTCGGCCTTCGTGATCCCGTCAGTTTCGGCTGTCATCAAACCTTCTTGAAATCGTCACCGGCTTTGCAAGCAGCGCTTCTAGCTTGCCGCAACCTCAACCCACAAAAAGTATGGGAGCACGTGTGATGGCGAACCTTCGCGGACGTTTTTTGAAAGGCGTCAGCCTCGCTGTTCTGTTCGGTCTTGGAACCGTGCCGGCAGCTCAAGCTGATTTCTTCGAGCGGATCAACAGTTATCCAGTCTACAAGACCTTGCCGGAAGGGGCGGACAAGTCCACCGAAACAGTTGCTGAAATCGTGTATGCCTCCAAGGACGGCCGCACGCTCGCCTTCACCGACAGCCCGGGTGAAGACATTGTGTTCGTCAATGCCGCGAACCCGCTCAACATCCAGCCGATGGGCCGTGTTGCCCTGGGCGGTGAGCCAACTTCCGTTGCCTTGGGTGAAATGGCCGCTTATGCCGGTGTGAACACCTCTGAGGACTACATCAACGCCTCCGGCCACATGGCTGTGATTTCCCTTGCCGAAATGGGCATTACGGCAACATGCGACGCTAAGGGCCAGCCGGACAGCGTCGCGATCTCGCCGGATGGCAAATTCCTGGCAATCGCGATCGAAAACGAGCGCGACGAAGATCTGAACGACGGCGTTATCCCGCAAATGCCGGCAGGGCATTTGGCCGTCTTTGATCTGGATGAGAACGGCCTGCCCACCAACTGTGATGCGGTTCGCATTGTCGACCTGACCGGTTTGGCGGACGTGGCTCCGACCGATCCGGAGCCAGAATTCGTCTCCATCAACGCTGAGAACCAGGCAGTCGTCACCTTGCAGGAAAACAATCACCTGGCCGTGGTTGACCTGGCAACTGGTGAGGTGGTCTCCCATTTCTCCGCTGGCGTGGCAACGGCTGAAAATGTTCCGGTCATCGATGCGCGTATGAGCGACGCCTCCGGCACCACGGAAAACGTGGCCCGCGAACCGGATGCGGTCGCCTGGATCGACAGCGAGCGTTTCGTCACGGCGAACGAGGGCGACTATGAAGGCGGCTCACGCGGGTTCACCATCTGGAGCAAGAACGGCGACGTCCTGTTCGACAGCGGTAACCAGATGGAACATCTGGGCATGTCCCACGGCCATTATCCGGCCAAGCGCGCCGCCAAGAAGGGCACCGAGCCCGAAGGTGTTGCTGTTGGAGAGTTCGGGGGCGAGACCCTGATCTTCGTCAATTCCGAGCGTGGTAACTTCGTCGCCGTTTATAAAGACACCGGTGCAGAGCCGGAATTCCTGCAATTCCTGCCGACCCATGTGGGTCCGGAAGGCTTGCTGGCAATTCCGCAACGCGACCTCTTTGTGGTTGCCAACGAAGTCGATGAAGATGGCGTGCGGTCGCATCTGTCGGTCTATCAGTTCGGTGCGGATGTTCCGGTTTATCCGTCCGTTGTTTCTGAAATGGATCCTGAAAAGAGCGCGCCGATCGGCTGGGGTGCATTGTCCGCTCTGGCAGCGCATCCGGAAGATGCCAACACCCTTTATGCGGTTTCCGACAGCTTCTATGACGAAGCCCGCATCTACACGATGGACATCTCCGAAATCCCGGCCAAGATCACGTCCTATGTGACTGTCACGGGTTTCAATCAGTCCAAGTTGGATCTGGAAGGCATCTCGGTTGCTTCCGATGGCGGGTTCTGGCTGGCATCTGAAGGCCATCCGGAAAATGATCGCCGTCACCTTCTCCTGAAGGTTGATGACGCAGGTGCTGTCCAGGAAGAAATCCTGCTGCCGCAGTCGCTGATCGACCAGGCACAGCGGTTCTCTTTCGAAGGCGTTGCCGAGTTTGAGATGAATGGTCAGACAATGGTTGCTGTCGCCGTTCAGCGCGAGTGGAAGGACGACCCGAAAGGCTTGACCAAACTGGCGATCTACAACCCGGCGGACAAGTCCTGGGGCTTCGTTCACTATCCGCTTGATGCACCGAAAAGTGCCGCTGGCGGCTGGGTCGGACTGTCCGAAATCGTTTCCATGGGCAACGGCCAGTTTGCCGTTCTGGAGCGCGACAACAAGGGCGGCGAAGATGCTGCGATCAAGCAGATCACGGTTGTCTCCCTGGAAGGCGTAACCCCTGCAGCCCACGGCGAAACCCTCCCGGTTCTGGAAAAGCGGTTTGCGGTTGATGTGCTTCCGGCCATGGCACAAGGCAAGGGCTGGATCCTGGACAAGCCGGAAGGCCTTACCATCACGGCTAACGGCCGGTTGATCCTGATCACCGACAATGACGGCGTTGATGACGCGGCCGGTGAGACCCAGCTGATCGATCTCGGTCCGGCGACCCGCCTGAACTAAGATCTAAAAGGCTCTTCGGAGCTATAAATCTAAAGCCCGGCAACGTGCGTGTTGCCGGGCTTTTTTCTCGGGCAGGCCGCAAATGCTTCGAGGTATGCGGGGCACCGGTCAGGCTGATTTTGCCTCCATCATGTCTTCGGATGAGACCCAGACATCAGACGCGAGGAACGCATCAACAGCGGTGTTGAGCGTGTCGCTGACATCTTCCAGGACGGACGTCAAACGTTCGACCTCGACCGCAGTTGTCTTGGTCTCACCTATATTGGCCTGGAGGTCGGAGACGTCGCGGGCCGCATCGTTGCTGGAGCGGGCCGCCATGGCCATCGCGTGGCTGATTTCGCCCGTGGCTGCACCTTGTTCCTCCACCGCGGAGGCTATTGCGGCCGTGACCTCTTGAACGTCTTCCATTTGCCCGGCGATGGCGCGGATCGCCTCAACGGCGCGGGTGGTTGAGGTTTGAACGGCGGCGACTTGGGCGGATATTTCGTCTGTCGCTTTCGCGGTCTGTGTCGAGAGCTCCTTGACTTCGGCAGCAACGACCGCGAAGCCTTTGCCCGCCTCTCCGGCTCTGGCGGCCTCAATGGTGGCATTGAGGGCAAGGAGATTGGTCTGTTCGGCAATATCCCGGATCATATTGATGACCGCCCCGATCTTTTCCGCCGATCCGGCAAGGGCGGTCACGTCCCGGTCCGTGGACCGCGCTGCATCGGTCGCGGTTTGTGCCGTTTGCAAGGCGCGTGTCGTGTGCTGTGTGATTTCGGCGATTGAGATGCGCAGTTCTTCCGAAGCGGTTGCCGATGCCTGAACGCTTTCATCCGCCTTGCTTGAAGCTGCGAGCGCGCTTTTTGTCGCTGTCAGGGAAGACGTCGCATTCCCGGCCAGTTGATCGGACGTATTGCTCAAGATCGATGTTTGATCTGCCAGTTGTCTTTTCACGTCGGCGATCTGGGTCTTGAAAGTGTCGACCAGCCGGTCCATCTCGGCGCGCCTTGCGGTTTCGGTTGACCGCCTGAGCGCTGCGGCCTCTTCGTTTTGTTTAATCTCGCTTGCATTGTCCCGGAACACTTCCATAGCCCGTTTCATATCGCCGATCTCGTCTGCACGGTCGGTCCCGTCGATCCGCGTGTCGAGCCGGCCATCGATGATGTCACGAATGTTTCCGATCAATTGCCCAAGCGGACGGGTAAACGTGAGGGCCAGAAAATACCCGGCTGGTGCTGCAAGAACGAACAAGCCAATGCCGATCCCGATCATCCAGCTTTTGAGACTGTTCAATGGAGCCATGGCTTCGGCTTCGGTCTGCATGGCCAGCACGGCCCAGGTGTTGCCCAGAAACTCCAAGGGTGCTCCAGCCTTTATAAAGCCTTCGCCCCGATGGCTTGGGCCGATCATTACCTTGGTTTGGCCGTTGAGCACGGCAGCAGCTGTTTTCGTTGTCAGCGCGGTTTTCAGGATGTCGTTTTCCTCTGTAAACCGCGAGTCGTTCCGGAACAGACTGTCTTCTCCGACAAGCACGGTCTCTCCCGTGTCTCCCAGGCCAGCTGATCGGCTCATGAGGGCATTGATCCGGTCAATCGGCATTTGGAAGACCAGCACGCCCAGCGTTTGTCCATTTGCTTGGATCGGCCGTGACATGAAGCTTGCCGCAGCGCCATGGCTGGGCCCGTAGGGCTGAAAATCGAAGAAGTGGACAGCGCTGGGCGCTCCATCGGCAGCCGCGCGGAACGCACGCCCGAGGTCCGTGTCGGACCAGGGGCCGCCCGCCCGGAAATTGGTGGCAAAGTCCTCCTCCTTGAACACGGTGTAAATCAGGTCGCCGTTCATATTGAACAGGAAGATGTCGTAGTAGCCGCGATCCAGGAGCAGCTTGCGCAGCCAGGGGTGATACTTCGCATGCGCCGCGTCATAGGGTGTTCCCGTTGCCGCTTGGTCGAAAAGGTGCTTCTGGCCGAGCGGATTGGGGTTTTCCCGGATGTAAGCGGATTTCAGTGCCAGGGTCTTGTCACCGCCGACTTGTGCCCATGCGGCATCAAACTCCCGGACGGCCTCGTGGACAAACGGGAGCTGACTGACCAGCGCCAGATCCGTGTCGATTTCCTTCAGATAGTCGGACAGCTCGAGCACCCGGCTGGTTGAAATCGCCTGGAGCCGGCTCTTGGTAAGCGTCTGAATTTCATGTGCAGCGGAAAAGTAGCTGCTCAGCCCGATGCCGGCCCCAACCGCGAGCGCTACGCCCAGTATGGCAGCCGGAATTTTAAAACGGATAGATAAGCGATCCCACATGAAACCCTCCAAATATTCATCCAAGGGTTCATGAGTGAGGTTAATGCACGTTTAAACCAAGGGTTGTTTTGATGTGTATTTAGGCAGCCCTGTTTCTTCTGACGAGTAACATCCTCAAAATCGCAAGTAAGATATTTTGCAATAATCCGGATGAACGAATATATCCGCACACCAACGCTTTTATCTTTGGGGGGCCTCTGCGTCAGAGAAGCGTTCTTGCTTGCCGTTTATTGTGCGCGCCGGTATACGGACACGTTCTCAAATGAGGCAACATCGACCAAATGAACGGTTTGCGTCACCGTTAATGTCCGGCCGTCTTCCGACAGCTCCCGTTCAGCTTTCATGATGGTCAACCCGCCGCGCCGCGCTTCTGAAACAAGGGTCCGGTCCCCGTTGAACACGAGGCGCATGGCATCCACCAGTCCGCTTTTGCCAAGTTTCACTTCGGGCCCGTCCGGCATGGCTTCAAAGCTATCATTGGTGACTTCACCATCTGCTGCAACCTGGTTCATCGTGAAGATGGCCATTCCGAAATTGTCCTCGATCCGGAGTGTCGCGCTCTTGGGCGGATCTCCTTGCTCGAATTCGCTCTCGTCTGCGTCCAGGATCCAGGTGCCCAGAAAGGGGGCGAGTTTGTCTTCGGTCATTGCGTCCAAGGGTCTCTTAAGGAAAAAGCCGTCCACGGGATACCCGCAGACGGCGTTTCATGCAAATCGTCAGGTCAGTTTCAGGCGCTCAAGGCGTCCAGTTCAGCCACAATCGCGTCGCCCATTTCGGTCGTTGAAACGGTGGCTTCGCCGGCAGCTGCGATGTCCTTGGTGCGCAGACCCTTGTCCAGAGCATTTGCGATGGCCTTATCCAGCATGTCTGCGGCGGCAACTTCTTCAAAGGAATACCGCAGGGCCATCCCAAAGCTTGCGATCATCGCTATCGGGTTGGCGGCGCCTGTCCCGGCAATGTCCGGCGCAGAACCGTGGACCGGCTCATACAGCGCCTTGCGCTTGCCGGTCTTGGCATCTGGTGCCCCGAGCGACGCGGAGGGCAGCATGCCGAGCGAGCCGGTTAGCATGGCAGCAACATCAGACAGCATGTCGCCGAACAGGTTGTCGGTGACGATCACGTCGAACTGCTTCGGCCAGCGCACAAGCTGCATGCCGCCCGCATCGGCCAGCATATGCTCCAGCGTCACGTCTTCGAAGCCAGCCTTGTGGGTCTGCGTGACGACTTCGTTCCACAGAACGCCGGACTTCATGACGTTGCGTTTTTCCATCGAGCAGACCTTGTTGTTCCGGGTCCGCGCCAGCTCGAAGGCCACCTTGGAAATGCGCTCGATTTCGTAAGTGTCATAGACCTGGGTGTCGACGCCGCGCTTCTGGCCGTTGCCAAGATCCGTGATTTCCTTCGGTTCGCCGAAATAGACACCGCCGGTCAGCTCCCGCACGATCAGGATGTCGAGGCCTTCGATGATGTCCTTCTTGAGGGAGGACGCGTCGGCCAGCGCCGGATAACAGATGGCAGGCCGCAGGTTGGCAAACAGCTCCATGTCCTTGCGCAACCGCAAGAGGCCTGCTTCCGGGCGGACTTCATAGGGCACATCATCCCATTTCGGACCGCCGACCGCGCCGAAGATGACAGCGTCTGCCGCCATGGCCTTTGCCATATCTTCTTCGGAAATGGACTGGCCATGGGCGTCATAGGCCGACCCGCCAACAAGACCATCGTCTGTTTCAAAGGACATGCCGCCTTTTTCATTGAACCAGGCAATGACCTTCTTCACTTCAACCATGATTTCCGGGCCAATGCCATCGCCGGGCAAAAGCAGCAGATTTTGAGACGCCATAGACATTCCATCCCCGTATTTTATGAAACTGAAGGGTTGGGTTACCCCGTCGCTCACCGTCTTTCAAGCTCTCCGGTGTTGCAAAGAACTCAAGCAATGCGCCTGCAAAGGTCAAACGAATTCAGCTGGGCCGTTGATCGCTCAAGAGGGGAGCCAGCTGCGTCCCACCTGGACCAGAAGGTTTAAGGCAAGCACCGTCATCACCCATTTGAAGCCGGTCTTGAAGGCAGCCTCATTCATCTTTCCAAGAAGGCTGCTGCCAACAAGGGTTCCGAGAAAACCGCTTGCGATCATCAGGACGATCAGTTCAGCCCAAGGAGCAAAAGCGAAGCCGAGCAATCCGAACACAACGATCTTGAACACATGCATGATCAGCGCCGTGACCGCTTGATTGGCAACGAACTGGTGCCGCGTCAGACCCAGCGTCGACAGAACGGCACCGCCCACGGGACCGGCCGCCCCGAAGAACATCGACAGGAATGTTGAAGCAAAGCCCGCCCCGGCCATGGCGCGCTTGCGCGCCTTCTGGAATTTCGGCGGCCGTCCCCAGACGATCCAAAGAATGAAAATGCCGATCCCGGTCTTCAGGATCTCGTCAGGAAGCTCGACGGCAATCGCGCCCCCCAGTCCCGCACCTGCAGCTGCGCCGAGCGCAAACCAAAGGGCGATCAACCAGTCAATGTGTTTGAGCTGGACGAGCGCGCGTCCGGCATTGGACCCAAGCTGGATGACCCCATGGACAGGAACAAGGGCAGCTGCGGGCATGACCGCCGCCATGATTGCAATCAGCGTCACACCGCCGCCCAGCCCAACGGCTGCGGTCATGGCCGATGTTCCAAAGCTCGCGATAATCAGAAGGAGAGCAGCGCCCCAGTGCAGTCCGTCGGAAAGCAGCTCCATCCCCTTAGGACCACCGTGTATTGGCGTAGTTGACCGCCTCGCGCACATCGAGTTTGCGCGTTGAGTTGCCGCTGCGCAGGTAAAACACCGATGTCTTGTTTTCTTCCATATAGACCGCCCGGGGCGAGGGCCGGATGATGATCATTGCGACCTCAAGTCCGCTGACCGTCGCAAAAACCGTATGGATATAGGGACACACGTCGCCGCCGAGATTTTTTGAGACAACCTCGGTAACCGTGCGTTCAAAGGCGTCATGGTCCGGGCTCTTTAGGGTTGCCATGTCCGGGGCAAGCCCGAGCGGGGCACCGTTGTCGTCAACGCCAACAAGCAGATACCCCCCTTTGGCATTCAAGAAACCAGCAATGGTCTTGGCAATGACCTTCTCAAGGTTTCGGTTTGTCCGGTTTTCCTGAAGATCCCAGCGAAGGGAGGATTTGAATTCCGTGCGCTCGCTCTCTCCCTGACGCATGAGTTCGGGGATGAGGGCGGTCTGCTCTTCCCGCAAGTTCCTGTAGGCTGCGCTGGTCTGCATATAATTCCGGGTGAAAATTCCAAATGCGAGCCCGACAATCGCGCCCATGATGGCAAAAGCGAGCCCAAGATCCCAGTGTCTTGGCAAAAGCCCGAGCCATAGCCGCGCAGAGAGGAATTCCAGGGAATCTGGTGCTGTTTCGGAAAAACGGGACAGCTCCCACCAGGCAACCAGCAAGGTAAGCGGATGAATGATCAGGACGCCGACGAAAGCGCCGACAAGAATGTAGGTTGCTAAAAACGGAAGCCGGAACGGCAGGAAAGTCATGATGATACGCCCAAAGAAAACGCCGGAAAAGGCCCGGCGTTTCCCTATCATATTTCGGTCAGGCCGCCGTGGGCAAGGCGGTTTCGACGAGTTTGACCCAGTAGGAAGAGCCCAGGGGAATTAGATCGTCGTTAAAGTCATAGGCCGGATGATGAAGGCCGGCACTGTCGCCGTTCCCGGCAAAGATGAAGGCGCCGGGACGTTCTTCCAGCATGTAGGAGAAGTCTTCTCCCCCCATCATTGGGTCAATATCACGAATGACCTTGCCTTTGCCCGCAATGCCTTCTGCGACTTCAGCAGCAAAATCAGTCTGCGCGTCATGGTTTGCGGTGACCGGATAGCCGCGGTTGAACTCAAGATTCGCCTTGGCATCAAAGGCATCCGCCACTGACTGAACAATCTTGCGCATCCTGTCCTCCGCAAGGTCCCGCATGTCCGGGCTGAGGGTGCGAACGGTACCCTGCATGAAGACCTCTTGCGGGATCACATTATATGCGTTGCCTGCCTTGAACACGGTTACGGAGACCACGACCGAATCGAGCGGGTTGGCGTTGCGGCTTGCAATCGTCTGAAGCGCGTTGACGATGTTTGAGCCGACGACAATCGGGTCCACGGTTTCGTGGGGTTTGGCGGCATGGCCGCCGCGCCCTGTAACCGTGATCTTGAACTCGTCCGTTGCTGCCATGATCGGGCCTTTGCAGATCGCAAATTCACCGACAGGCATTCCGGGAAAATTATGCATCCCGTAGACTTCTTCGATCGGCCAGCGCGTCATGAGGCCATCGTCGATCATGGCCTTGGCACCTGCACCGCCTTCTTCGGCCGGCTGAAAGATGACAACCACACTTCCGTCGAAGTTGCGCGTTTCTGCAAGGTATTTCGCTGCGCCAAGCAACATGGCGGTATGCCCGTCGTGTCCGCAGGCATGCATTTTGCCCGGGATCTTGGACGCGTAAGGTTTTCCGGTGATTTCCTCAATCGGCAGCGCATCCATGTCGGCTCTCAGGCCAATGGTTCTGCCGGTGCCGCCATTTCTGCCCTTGATGACGCCAACAACACCCGTCTTGCCAATGCCGGTTGCAACTTCATCGACCCCAAAGCTTGTCAACAACTCGGCGACTTTCCCGGCAGTTCTGACGGTTTCGTATAGAATTTCCGGGTTCTCGTGAAAGTCACGGCGCCACGCGGTGATCTCATCAGCTAGATCGGCCAGGCGGTTGACAATTGGCATGAAGGGCTCCTTGAACGTGAAACGACCTGCGCATCGGCGCTTGAGCGGGTAAACTACCTCAGTTGCTTAAAAGGGAAAGTGGCTCCGGATAAAATTCTTGCGCCAGTTGAGGTGTCTGGGCGCTTTTCTCGTGAATTGGTAATCTTGCGGGATTATTCTTCCAACAACCGGAAAACACGTGTTGTTTTGATCTCATTGTCTTCCAGCGCTCCGACCACCGGGACGCGGTAAACCGCCAGTTCTTTCAGACGGGCCGTGGGCAGGTAGGACCGTCCCGGGTCGCCGATAAGAACAATCGTTCCGCTGTCCAGAACAGCTTGCAGGAAGGGCAAAACCTTTCCGGCCATCTGCTTGTCATAAAAAACATCGCCGCAGACCAGAAGGTCGGCAAGGGGCGGTCGTGCACCCGTAATGTCAGCCGCCTCGACCGAGAGCTCGACACCGTTCAACGCCGCGTTCAGCTGCGTTGCTTCAAGTGCAAATGAATCGACGTCGACCGCGTGGCAGGACCGCGCTCCCGCCAGCATGGCCGCGATACCGACAAGCCCGGATCCGCAGGCAAAATCGACAACCGACTTTTCCCGGACCATATCCGGATGATCAAGAATGTATCTTGCGAGGCCCTGGCCACCGGCCCATGCAAACGCCCAAAAGGGCGGGGGAAGTCCAAGCTCCCCCAGTTCGTCCTCGGTTTTTTGCCAGAGGTCCATGGCCTCGTCGGCGACATGAAGCCTGATCTCTTCGGCGTGCGGGACAGGCTTTACACGGGTCTGCTCCTGGATGAAGCGGACAGGATCCAATATCTTTGCCATCCGCTCTCCACTGCACCGGCAGGCCTTAATGCTTTATGCCGGTTCTTTCATGCCGCCCATTTCGCAGACGATTTTCCATTCTTCTTCCGTGACCGGTTGCACGGACAATCGCATGGAGGTGACGAGTGACATATTCGCCAGGCGCGGCTCTGCTTTGACATCGGCAAGGGTGACAGGCTTCGGCATGTCGCAAACCGCTTTGAAGTCCACGCACTCCCAGCGCGGATCATCGATTGTGCTGTCCGGGTGTATCTCGCTGCAGACCTCAACAACACCGACCACTTCCTTGCCGATATTGGAATGATAGAAAAAGGCCTTATCGCCAATCTCCATGGCGCGCATGTTGTTGCGGGCCTGGTAATTGCGGATGCCGTCCCATTCCTCGCCGGCCTCACCCTTGGCCTTTTGCTGTTCCCAGGACCATTTGTCCGGTTCGGACTTGATCAGCCAGTATTGCACTTAATTCGCCTCCGGATTCTTGACCACCCATTTCCATGGCCTGATTTCGACTGATTCGAACAGATCCGCTTTGGCGTAAGGATCTTCCTGGGAAATCGCAAGAATCTCGTCCCGGTTTGAGGCCTCAATGACAAGCATCGATCCGGTCATGTTGCCCTCGTCATCGGTGAAAGGGCCGCCAGCTTTCAGGGCATCACCAAGGCCGTTCAGGAACTCGAGATGGGCTGGCCTGTTGTCGAGACGTGTTTGCAGGGCACCGGCTTTGTCGGTGCAAATCAAGGCGTAGAGCATGTATGTGGATCCTCGCGATTCAGACTGCGCTGAACCCAGTCACCTGAAACTGAAGCCCGGCTCATGTCCCGGTCTGCTCTGAACGAACTTCAAATTTTTGAAGGTGACGAGCACGTTTTTGTTTCGAGTGTGGGTTCGGGAGCTGAAATCCATCCCGGGAGTCGCTTCAAGTAGGGGACGGATTTCAACCCCGCCACACTAGGGCCGCGGTCCTTTAAACTCAATGGCAATTGGGTCGGTTAAAGCATGCCGGACTCGGCCTTCAGCGGGCGAGCCATGAGCGTGGTCAAAGCATCGTCTATGCTCAGATCCTCATCGATCATTTGCGCAACGGTTTCGCAAATCGGAACGTCCACCTCGTACTTGCGGCCGAGTTTCACGGCAACGCGTGCCGAATAGGCGCCTTCAGCAAGCTTTCCACCCGCAGAGATGAGTTCCGACGCCATAAAACCCTCTCCAAGCCGGAGCCCGAACGAGAAGTTGCGCGATTGGCTCGACGAACAGGTCAGCACCAGGTCGCCAAGGCCGGACAGGCCGGTCAGTGTTTCGCCTTGGGCGCCCATTGCGATCCCCAGCCTGTTCAGTTCGGCAAACCCTCTTGCGGTCAAGGCGGCCTGTGCGCTGGCTCCCAGCTTCCGGCCAACGACAGCCCCACAAGCAATCGCCAGAACATTTTTGAGGGCGCCGCCAATCTGGGCGCCGAGAAGGTCGATCGACGCGTAGGGGCGGAAGGTCGGAGATTGCAGGGCCTCGCACAGGCTGAGAGCGGTTTTGGCGGAGTTGGCCGCAATTGTAACGGCTGTTGGCAATCCGCGCGCCACGTCATCGGCAAAGCTTGGGCCCGACAGGACCGCAGGTTCGATCCCCGGCAATTCCTCAGACAGGATTTTGGACAAGATCTTGCCGGACGACTGTTCGATCCCCTTCGCGCACAGCACCACAGGGCCGCGGACAAGGCCTGTGGCTTTCAAACTAGCCAGGATCGTGCGGGTAGTTTGTGCGGGAGTGACCAGCAAAATGGCATCTGCATCCGCGACTTCGGCCAGTTTCGCGGTCGCATTCAGATCTTCGTCAAATGTTATTCCCGGCAGATAGCGCGGGTTTTGCTGACGTGCCCTGATATCGGACACGGTGGCCGGATCACGGGCCCACAGGCACACGGTACGCCCGGCCCGCGCGGCTGTCAGGGCCAAGGCTGTGCCCCAGGCACCACCGCCGATCACGCCGATCGAGTTAATGGCACCCATTGATCTGCCTTTCCATGCGCGGCCGTAGTGTTTCAAGCTGTGCTCCGAAGCCCTGTGACAACAGTCCATCTTCCGGCGCCTTGCTGGAAAGCACGTCGATCCAGAACAAGCGGAACCGGATAGGGGGTCCGCCAGCGCTGGGCGTCATTTCGAAATGGTCCCACGTCTCGGCGGGCTTGGCTTTCAAAACTCCATGAAAATGCCGCCGCCGATGCACACCGGAGAGATAGACGGAACCATCTTCCGGGATGTGATCCTGATCGGCGAACGATTCGATTGCGATATCCAATGAAAGTCCTGTCTCTTCGAAAAACTCCCGGCGGGCGCCCTGAAGAAAGCTTTCGCCGGGATCGAGCGTCCCGCCCGGTATCTGCAAACCCACTTCGGGCGAATCGGGCTCGCTGAAGACGAGAAGCTCCGGGCCGCAGGTCAGGTAAACATAGGCCTTGTAGAGCACTTGCATTCCCAGAGTTCCTTATCGGCAATCGTCGGCGTTTCCTATCAGGCTCTTGGCATTCTCCGAAAGGGCAAGTTTATGAACAATAACGGA
>NZ_SMLZ01000113.1:47083-241024 GCF_009711415.1 Roseibium denhamense | reverse complement strand
GTCATGTCCCAGAGCTGCGGCTGGATTTCCAGCAGACGGGTCAGGAATTCCTGTTTTGGATTTTGTGTTCCAAATGCAATCCCGGTCGGCGTGTGCGTGTCGAGCGGAGTTTCCTTCCAGCGGTCCATCAAACTGACAAATGGGCCCCGGTACCAGCCGTCGTGAAGCGGCTGACGCTGATCTGGAGGGAGAAAGCTCAAAAAATTGCGCTCGCCTTCGCGCCGCAGGTTGTCCATGTAAATCCGGGTCGTCAATTGGTGTTCAACATTGCCGAACACATCGAACCCGGCGACAAGATTGTAGTAAATCCGTTCGAACAGCGGAAAATCAATGACCCAGGCGGTCTCAGGGATCCGGCCCGCAAACCCGGAAACGACGGATGCCGATGAAAAGTTCCGGTAAACCGTCAGCCGGGCATCCGGTTTCGTGCCGTCACCGTCCCATATGTGTGCATAGGCTGGCGGGCCGTTTTCCGCCGCTTCGCGGGCATAGCGCTGCTGGCGCAGTTCCTGGTACTTGACCGGACCGCGTTCCAAAAAGCTTGTGATCCGGTCGTTCAGATCTCCATCGGAAAGAGCAACCGGCAATTCGAGGATCGGGACGATCTGGTTCAGATAAGCTTGATCGCTGACGGAGAGGTCTTCGTCTGGGTCAAGAAACGATACCCAGAACCGGTCCTCGATCACATTGACCGCGACCTGGCCGTAGCAGACCGGGCCGCGGATGAAGGAGCGCACGAAATACTCCGCATTGTCGAGCAGAAACTGATACCGGCTTCGCGCTGGAATCGCGCGGAACGTCGACAGGGGATTTCCACCTGCGGCCGTTGAATAGGGTGGGAGCTGCGAGAGCGTCCAGTCAGGGTCTAGAAAGAGTTCCTTGTACCGTGCAAGCCGCGTTGGACCGATTTCGTAAACGATATGCTCCTTGTGAAGGATCGTCCCGGAAATGGGAACCAGACGGTAGGTGAATGGGGTTCCTGGATCATCAAATGGGCGGCGGGTGGCAACGTCTTGCGGCGGCGTGCCTGCCGGTGTTTTGGAGCGGATCAGCCGGAAGAACCGATCCGACCGGTCGCCCTCAATATGCAGATGCGCCAGGAAAAGATGCTCATAGATGTATCGGGCGACCAGCCGGGTCCGCGTATCTGGCCCATTCAAAAATGCCTCGATGTCTGAAACATGCTGTGAGATCCGGGAGGGGAGCTCTCTGGCGGCGCCGGCGCCGGCCGGTGCGCCGGCCATGGCCCACGCCATGAGCTGCTGATAATCCTCCTCTGGAAGCGGTGCCATGGCATATGGCATGCCGCCCATCGGGTGTTCCTTGAGATACTGCGCGGTTTCACCCGGGGCAGGACAGCTGAGGTCACGGCTGAGATCAAGATCGACGCTGTCGGGCAGCGCGGCGCCGAGTTCAAATTCCGGCGTCCGGCCAGCAGCAATCAACTGCGCGAGTATAGATCCGCCAGGATCGTTGCCGGTGACTGGAAAGAAGCCTTTTTGGCGCCATTCGGAGGTAGTCGTTGCATCAACGCCGAGCCGTGTCAGCGGGGCGTCCTCCAGCCGGGACGACTCGTATACCTTCTGTTTGCTGGCACCGCGGAGCCAGCCCTC
This sequence comes from Roseibium denhamense, assembly GCF_009711415.1. Classification (GTDB taxonomy): domain Bacteria; phylum Pseudomonadota; class Alphaproteobacteria; order Rhizobiales; family Stappiaceae; genus Roseibium; species Roseibium denhamense. The sequence goes on along the minus strand of NZ_SMLZ01000113.1, from coordinate 239,411 downwards.
CGGTGAGGACAATTTCAACTGGCAGGGAGCGTCGTAGCAACCGTGGCAAACAACACACCGCTTGTTCAATGTGTCCTGAACGACGCCTTCAGCTTGAACCCGGCCATTCGTGCCGAGCATCAATGAGACGGCCAGCACCAGGACCGCGGCACGAAAAAGCCGCCGCGAAGCGGCAAGGAGCGTATATCTGCCGCAGATGCGGGCGTGCTTTTCCGGCAGTCGCCTCATGTATCATCCTCTGACATGCGCGGACGGGTTTTCCGGTCTGGCACATCAGGGCCCTGGTAGCTGATCAGATACGCCCAGCCCGCGTAAAGCGTGATCGCCCCCATGATGTAGACCCAGGTCACGGAGCCAAAAAAATACTCAACGCAGGTCCATCCGGCACAGGCAGAGACGAGCAAGAGGCGGGCCCAGAGAGGATCGAGCCAGGGATGTTCTACCGGACCAAACACGCTTTTGCCTTTCTCATGTGGCACCTCCTGATGCCAGGGATTGTGCCATGACGTTACGAGAGCTGCTTCGGTCAATAAAATCGAACGATATCAGCGCTCTATTATATGGTTTTGCCTTGCAACATGACCAGCGACATTGGAATGTAATCACGTATGTACCCGCAGATCCAACTTCCCGCCATGTGTGCCCGGACAAGCTGACATGTTATCCCGTCTCGATCTCCTGACTGCGAATGATACACCGGGCAAACATCCGCCGTCATACTATGCTGCAACCGCCAATCAGCTGCTAGAATTTGCCGAGCTCGACGGCGCGCGCAGCGCAGACGTTTGTATAGTCGGGGGAGGGTATACCGGGCTTTCCGCGGCGTTGCATCTGGCTGAAAAGGGTATGGATGTCATCCTGCTGGAGGCCAACCGCGTCGGATGGGGGGCATCGGGGCGCAACGGTGGACAAGTTGGCACTGGGCAACGGGTCGAGCAGACCGAGCTGGAAGAACGCCACGGGCCGTCTCATGCGAAGTTGCTGTGGGACCTTGCCGAAGAGTCAAAAGCGCTGGTCAAGGACCTGATCACCAAGCACGGGATTGCTTGCGACTACACGCCGGGAATCTTGCACGCCGATCATCGCAAGAGCTTTGTTGAAGAAAGCCGGGATTATGTCGAGCATCTCCGGCTGACTTACGGATATGATCAGATCCGCTTTGTCGACGGGGATGAAATCGGCGATCTGGTTGGCAGTCCGCGCTATCATGGCGGTTCCCTGGACATGGGGGCAGGCCACCTGCATCCGCTGAATTTCGCGCTGGGGCTTGCAAAAGCAGCTGATGCTGCCGGTGCCAAGATCTTCGAAACGACCAAGGTCTTAAAGATCGAGGGACGCGGCACGGATCGCGTCACGGTGAAAACAGACAAGGGCAATGTGACGGCGAAGTATCTGCTGCTTGCCTGCAACGGTTATCTGGGCGCTCTGGAGCCGACAGCCGCCGCCCATGTCATGCCGATCAACAATTTTATTCTGGCAACCGAACCGTTCTCCGAGACGGAAGCGAAGGCGCTCATAAGGGACAATTGCGCGGTTGCCGACAGCAAGTTTGTGATCAACTACTTCCGCTTGTCAGCAGACCGGCGGCTGTTGTTCGGCGGCGGCGAAAACTATGGCTACAAGTTTCCGCAGGACATCAGGTCTTTCGTCCGCGCGCCCATGCTGGAGATCTTTCCGCAATTGAAGGATGCCGCATTGGAATTCGGCTGGGGCGGAACCCTGGCAATCACGCTGCATCGCATGCCGTATTTCGCGCGCATCGAGCCCAATATTCTGACGGCATCCGGATATTCCGGCCACGGTGTTGCCATGGCCACGCTGGGCGGTCAGTTGCTTGCCGACGCTGTCAGCGGAACGGCCGGCCGGTTCGATGTGTTCGAAAGGCTGGACATTCCCGCTTTCCCGGGCGGTGACAAGTTCCGGTTTCCGCTGCTGGTGCTCGCCATGACCTGGTACTCCCTTCGCGACCGCCTGGGAATTTGAGTATGTCATTTCCCCGTCCGGACCAGCGCGCGTTTGTCGGAAGCTATTGGGAGCAGAGCGTTGATAAACCGCGGCTTGAGCGTCAGCTGATCGGAAACGCACTGTTTGACGTTGCCGTCATTGGTGCCGGTTATGCCGGATTGAGCACAGCCCTCAAACTTGCACAAGCCGGGGTCTCCGTTTGTGTTTTGGATGCCGAGCATGTGGGCTTCGGGGCGTCCGGCCGCAACGGCGGCTTTTGTTGCATGGGGGGCACAAAGCTCTCCAACCGGCAGCTGATCAAGCGCTTTGGTCTTGAAGAGACGCGAAAGTTTCTGGCCTTTCAGGTCGCCGGAATAAATCTGGTTGCCCAGCGTTTGAAGGACTGGGACGCCGATGCCGGCTGCCACTCGAAGGGGGAAGTCTATCTGGCGCACCGGCCGAGCGATCTGGTCGACTTGAAGGATGAAGCAGCCTTCCTGACGCAAAATTTCGGGATCAAGACCCGTTTGCTGGAGAAGGGGGGGCTCGCGGAAGAGGGGTTGTCTGGACCAGAGTTTCACGGAGGCTTGCATGTGCCTTATGGCTTTGCGCTCAATCCCATGGTCTATGTCCAGGCGCTCGCCCGTGAAGCGCGCAAGGCCGGAACCCGGATCTTTGGAAAGTCGGCTGTCACCCGCTTGTACCGCGATGGGGAACGCTGGCGTTTGAACACGGCTCATGGGGCCGTGCGGGCCAAGCAGGTTGTGCTTGCTGGAAATGGATATGCGCGGGAAGACACGCCCAAATGGCTCCATGGCCGGACCTTGCCTGCCATGTCGTCGGTGCAGGTTACAAGACCGCTGACAGATGATGAGCTTGCCCGTCAGGGCTGGACGTCGGATTTGATGGCGTCCGACACCAGGATCCTGCTGCATTATTTCAGACTTTTGCCCGACCGCAGATTTCTGTTTGGCACCCGGGGCGGCTTGTTTGAAAATGGCAAGGCGCTGGCGGCAATGCAGCGGCGCGCGCGGGCGGACTTTGACAGAATGTTTCCCGAATGGGCGGCCATCCCAACCGACTTCGAGTGGCATGGCAATGTGTGTCTATCGCGCCGTTTAACGCCTTTCGTTGGTCCGGTTCCCGGCATGGACAATGTGTTTGCCGCGCTGGGGTGGCATGGCAGTGGTATTGCGATGGCCTCGATTTCCGGTGAGAAGCTGGCCGGTTTGATGCTTAAGCGCATAGGACGTGATGCGCTTCCAAAAGCGGTTCAGGAGCCCTTGGCCAAGTTCCCGGTCCCGGCCTTGCGCAAGCTTTATCTGCAAGGTGCCTACTGGTGGTATGGCTACCAGGACCGGTAAGGTTCAATAAAGCGCTTAGGTTTAATGCGCGGATGTCAGAATTGAGTTAGCTTTTTGCCGCTAGAGCCAATGCACTGCAAATGCGCGAGGGTTGCTACGGGGGGAGAGTGATCGAGGGTGGATCATGCCGGCGCAGACCAAACAGGAATTGCTGAATGCGGCAGAGGCCGAGTTCGAAAAACTCACGACAATTATGGACGACCTGCCGGCAATGCTGCGGCTTGAGCAGGACGAGGCTGGCATTGCGCCAAAAGACATTCTCGGCCACCGGGCCCATTGGATCGAATTGTTTCTGGGGTGGTACCGGGACGGTCAAGCAGGCCGGAAGGTGTTCTTCCCGGCTGGGGGCTACAAATGGAACGAAACCAAGCGCTACAATGCCGACCTTCGCGCCCGCCAGAAGGGCCTGTCCTGGTCATCCGCGCGGGCACTGCTGGAAACCAACCATGTCGAATTGCTTGCCTTGATCGAAAGCCTGACCGATCAGCAGCTCTATGGCGCGCCGATGAAGGGCTCCAACAATAAGTGGACCACAGGGCGGTGGGCCGAAGCGGCGGGGTCCAGCCACTACCGCTCGGCAACCAAATATCTGCGCCAGCGACTCCGGGCTGCCAACACGCAACGGAAAGAGAGTTGATTGAAACCCGGAAAGCGCAGGGCTAGGACACCGTGCCGGCCTTTTTCCGCACGACGGCAACATTGACGTCCTGAAAAACTTCAAAGCCGAGTGACCGGTAGAGTTCGATTGCACCCGTGTTGGACGCATAGGAATGAAGAATAGGCAGATCGCCGCGCTCGCGAATTTGGTCTGCGACATAGGCAGAAAGAGCCGAGGCAAGGCCGTGTCCGCGGTACTCGGGATGGGTGCAAACGCCGCTGACTTCAGTGAAGCCGTCAAGATTCAGGCGTGTTCCTGCCATGGCAATCAGGCGGTCATCCTTCTTTATTCCCCAAAACGGACCCAGCTCAGGCGTCCGCCTGGTGAACGGGCCCGGCTTGGTGAGGTCCGCCAGACTCCTCATTGCTTGATGGTCGGATTGTAAAAGTGGCACGATTTGCGCGTGGGCCGGTAGTGGCTTTGCCGGTTTCTGCTGGACCATCAGGACACCGAGATCTGCCGTTTCTGCTTCCAAAGCCTCTGGCAATTCGACCGGTGCAGCCTGCATCAGAAAAACCCGGTCAGCTCCATCTTGGAGGAGACCGGCCAGGTCATTTAGCGCTTCGATACTGTTGTCACAGGTTGAGGCGAAAGGGGAGATCGACGGATCGAAGCGGCGGGCCAATTGCGTGCCTGCAGAAAGGTGCTTTTGCCGTGATGTGAGAGCAGACCAGACGGCACGGTCAAGAAGAGGGCTCACTGCGTTTTGCTCCGCTGCTCCAGAAGCTGATCCCAATCCGCCAGCGCAATGCCTTCAAGGCGCGATTTCAAAGGGCTTTGCGAAAGCCTTGTCTCCAATTGGGCGACCTGGTCCAGGAAGGACCCCGAAAGGCCCTCACAGATGCTTTGGACCGCCTGGTCGGCCGCTGGCCAAAGGCTCTCTTTCAGGCGTTTAACGCGTGCCTTGCCCTCATCCGTGAGGGCAATCCGGCTGATACGGCGATCCTGCGGATCCGGAGTGGTTGCGACAAGGTTCTGCGATTTCAAATGATGGATCATCCGGGTAACCCCCGGCTGTGCTTGCTGCAGTGTTCTGGCGAGGTCCCCAACAGACAGTGGCCCTCTTTTATCCAGGATCGCCAGAAGCGGATTGCAGGGAACGGGGAGGCCCTCCTGAGAGGCCGCGTCGCCAAGGTCGGCCGTTTGGGCCTGCAATTTTTCACCCAATCGCTTCAAGCGGCTGCCAAGAGCGGCATAGCCGAGCGTTTTCAATCCATCTTCCATGGGAACCTCATATTTATAACAAGGTATATAACTTGATATTAATCTTGACGCAAGCCGAGGAAACGGCAAACACCCCGGGTGGCCTGATGCGTTGAAGATCATGGAGAAAGCTGCCCGAAACGGCTGCTGGGCTTGATGATAAAGTTCCAAACAACCACGGTCATCCCGGTCAAGCGCAGCGCGAGCCGGGATCGGAGAGCCACAAAACTATGAATGCTGTGAGCATTGTTCGGATCTTCCGAGGCCCACCGATCCCGGATCTCCGCCTGCGCTCCGTCCGTGATAACGGTCTGTCAAGGTTTGGCAAGGCGTCTCCCCTCGCTCAGTCATCCTCGGGCTTGACCCGAGGATCCATTCCGTTCCGTTGCCCCACGCAGGGCTGATTGAATGGAACGCTCACGGTATGGATCCCGCATCAAGTGCGGGATGACAGCGGAGGGTGTGGTGGGCTCTCACCTTTCGCGGTTAACGGCCGTCAAAGCAATGAGGTGATGACGACCTGAGAGTCTGTCAGCAGTCTGACAGCGCCGGAAGCAGCGGCGTGTCAGTGTCTGCTTATAGTGCTGCTTCGACGAAGCCTGAGAGCCTTGCTTTTAGAAGGACAAGGCCGGCCCGGCACTGTTACGGCGGGTGCTAGTCGAATTCCGGCCCTCTGGCCCGGTAAGGGGTGATCTCCTTCCAGGCTTTCATCAAGGTATCCAGCTCGTCATCGCCATGTGGCGGCATCACAATCTGCAATTTGATCAGAAGGTCACCGTGACCATCGGTCTTGGTTGGCAATCCCTTGCCCTTCAGCCGCATGGCCTTGCCGCTCGAGGCGTTCGGCGGCACGGTCAAATTGACTGCGCCGGTCAAGGTAGGGGTCCGGACCTTTGCGCCAAGTACTGCTTCGTAAAGCGTGATCGGCAAGTCCAGGTGAAGGTCGGATCCGCGCACTTCAAACAGCTTGTGCTGCTTGAAGCGGATTTCGACCAACGCATCGCCGGCAGGCCCGCCATTGCTGCCAGGAGCGCCCTGGCCCTTCAAGCGGATGACTTCGCCCTCCGTGACACCTTTGGGCAAGGTGACATTTACGGTCTTGCCGCTCGGCAGTGTGACCTGCGCCTTGCCTGAATTCACAATGTCTTCAAGCGCCACTCTTGCGACGATCTCGACCGTCTTGCCTTTTTCCCGCGGCGGGCTTTGGGTGCGGCCCGTGCCACCGGCAAAGCCCGAAGCACCTCCAGCGCCGGGACCGCTTGCCCGACCTCGGGCCGAGCGATTGCCGAACCCGCCAAGAATGTCATTCAGGATATCATCGAAACCGCCGGCAGATGACTTGAAACCACGGGCACCACCCGCGCCAGCGGCAAAGTCTTCGAAGCCCTCAAAGCCGGATGCCGAGAATTTCTGCTTCCCATCGGCATCAATTTCGCCGCGATCGTATTTTCCGCGCTTTTCCTTGTCACCGACGATTTCGTAAGCCTGGTTGACCTCGGCAAAACGTTGCTGTGCCCCGGCATCATCTTTGTTCTGATCCGGGTGATATTTTTTGGCCAACGTTCTGAAGGCCTTTTTGATGTCGCTCTCACTGGCATTTTTTGCCACACCGAGAACGCTGTAGGGGTCACGCATGTGTTGCACCAGGTTTCTTCAAATTTCCGGAAAACCACTGAAATTGCCACAGCATCGCCAGCAAGATGCTAGAGCGGTGCAGCAACGCATTTGTAGCTTGTCCGAATGTTTCCTACATATCGGTACGGGCCGGAGAAAAATCCAGACCGGCTAAATACCCATAAGGCGGGTGGGTTTCAAGCTTCGGCGACGCTGAGAGAGGTCACAGCAAACGCTGCGCTGATGTCCCTGCAGGCCGTGCCTGCATAGAGCTTTATCCCGGTAATCGTGTTGGCGGTTGTCTTGAAGGACAGGCAACCAGTGTTTGGAAACAGTGCCGGGTCGATATGTGACACGGTGCCCGAATTGCCGCTGGTTGCGTTCAGCCAGGGAAGGGTGAGGTCTTCGAGCGATGAGCCGTTGGACAAGTCAACGGAGACTGAATCCAGAACCCGCGCGATGATCTGGCGGTCATCGGGACTGACATCGGTGTATGCGATGTCACTCGTTGAAGGGATCGAGCCGGTTAGAAGCTTCGGGGTTTCCACGTCATCGCTGCCGACTTGCACGCTGACCTGTCCGCAGCCGGCAACCAGAATCCCAGTTGCAAGCGCGGCCAAACTGATGCGATTGATCTTGTGCTTTACAGCAGTATATGAACGCACCAGACACATTCCAAGTTAGCCCTCTCAGCCCCGGCGGGTGCCGGTCAGGTTTTGAGCCACGGCTTCTCCCAAAGGTAAGCTATGACCGACATCCAGAATCCGCACGAAGAGTTAACAAAAGGTGACTTTACGGAGGTCAAGGAACCATTTGCGCTTTTCGGTGAATGGCTTGACGACGCCAAGGGGTCTGAACCGAACGATCCGAACGCGCTGTCCCTCGCAACTGTCGATGAAACCGGCCTGCCGAATGTCCGCATGGTTTTACTGAAGGGGTTCGATGAGGCAGGGTTCGTTTTCTACACGAACTTCGAAAGCGCAAAAGGCAAGGAGCTGCTTTCGGCCGGCAAGGCTGCCATGTGTTTCCACTGGAAGTCGCTGCGGCGGCAGGTCAGGATCCGGGGCACTGTTTCCGAAGTGCCTGCCGCGGAAGCGGACAGTTATTACCAGTCCAGGCCGCGCGGCAGCCGGATCGGCGCGTGGGCGTCGAAACAATCCCGGCCGCTTGAAAGCCGGTTTGCGCTGGAAAAGGAAGTTGCCAAATTCACGGCCAAATTCGGGATTGGTGATATTCCGCGTCCGGACCACTGGTCGGGCATGCGCCTGGTTCCCACAAGCATTGAGTTCTGGGCCGACCGTCCATTCCGGCTCCATGACCGCATACAGTTCACCCGGTCTGCTCCTGATGCGCCTTGGTCGAAGCTGCGTCTTTACCCCTAGAGAAGGCGCTTCCACCGGAAAAACAGGAATGTAAGAACAACCGACACGAACATCATTCCAAGAGAAAACTCAAATCCCTGCTGCCAGCGAAGCTCCGGCATATTGTCGAAATTCATGCCATAGATTGAGGCGATAAGCGTTGGCGGCAGGAAAATCACACCGAGAACGGTGAAGATCTTGGAAATCTGGTTTTGCTCCAACGTGACCAGGCCAACGGTCGCATCCAGCAGAAAACCGAGCTTGTTGTCGAGTGCATCCCCGTGTTCCTTGATGGAATGAATGTCTCTGCCGTACATCTTGCAGTCGGCGAGCTGGTCGTCGCTGAGGCCGAGGCGTTTAGCATGCGGCGACAAGAACAGAAGCAGGCGGGAGAGGCTGGCACAAACATCGTGCATTTTCGCTATGTGCAGTCCCACCTGGCCAATTTGCTTGATGGCGATCTGGTAACTTGCTGTCTTGCGCATGTTCAAGCCGTCTCCGAAGACCTTCAGCGCAAGCTCGTCATACCGGGATGACGCAGCTTCCATTTCGTCGGCGCAGCGGTCCACGATAATGTCAAACAGGGCAAGCAATACCGCGGGGCCAAGGTGAGCGATCGTTGGGTCGGCTTGAACCTTCTTGGAAAGAAGAACAAGGGACTTGGGCTCGCCATATCTGACGGTCACCAGGCGTTTCGCGCTGAGAACAAATGTGACAGATGATATGGCCGGATCAATAGCTCTTGTCGCCATGGGCATTTGAGCGGTCATGACAACAGCGCCCGGTTCCACATAGAGCCGTTCGGATGTTTCGATGGACGCAATTTCCTTGCGAGTCGGAATTTCGGCGCCCATGAGCTTTTCGGCTGCCTGTTGTTCCTCGCGGTTGGGGGAAATCAGGTCAATCCAAACAGATGTCGATGGAAGTGGCGCGCCGGGCGCCAGTTCGACACGTTCCAAACCATTCACGGATGGGCAGTAAGCGACAATCATGCGTGTCTCCGGAAAGCGAGAGAACCTCAAGTCCCCGGAGAGTGCACGCAAGGAAATGCCATTTGCAACCGGCTTGCCCGGCCTTTTCACGCCAGGCCGGTTTTAACGGTGCAATACGGCTGGAGAGGCTGATACATGAGCCCCGGTCCGGCGCTGCACCTTCGTGAACCTAAAGTTCGGTCAGAGCATGCCGGCACATCAGCTGATCGTTAGAATTAGGTGACGAACCTATTTGCTGGATTTTGCTGTCGATGCCGATCGCATGCACAGGGCAGCGGCGTTCAGGGCTGCTATGCCAACCGGCTTGTAGTGGTTGACAAGTTTTACTCCGGCCGATGCTCTTGACGCGGGGCGGGAGGCTTCTTTCGACATTTTTTCGATCCGTTTCTGGGTCTTTACGGGTCAGCTCGACAGTGAGCCTGACTTCATCAACACAACGCTTTTCAATGTTGTGTCCAAATGAGGCGTTCGCATGACGGCGACGTCGAAAGTCTTTCGATATCTGCCGTCTTTCTGCAGGCAATGGTGCCGTTATTCGCCTGTTTCGGCCAGTCAAATACCGTTGCAGGATGTAACGAATTAGAGGCGAAATTGATTTACTTGGTTAAGCAATGCTTAACTCTTGTCCCTGCCGCCAGGGGCTTCTGATCAGATCAGATAAGTACGGTGGTTCCGCAGCGGTGCCTTCCTGAAGGAGCGCACCAATCCGTGGAGGCATCTTGCAATTGAAGTCAACGCCGCTGCAGCCACGATTCCAACGCCCGACAGGATGACGGCGGGAGACGTATTGGCTCCGATGAGAACAAGAAGGGCGCCCGCCGAAAGGCCGATAACCAGCACAGCAATAGTCGTGCGGATGTAATAATAGTGCTGGCGATGGATGCCGTGGTCCGTATGGGCATAGGCTAGGGAAAACAGCAAAGCCACCGGACTGAGCGCAAAGGACAAAAGGCATAGGTAACAAAGGGCAGTATTCGCAAAGCCGGGGGACAACGCTTTCCGGCTTATGCTTTGCCGGCGCGAACGAGGTTGCCGTTCCCCGGGTTCTTGTTGCGCATGCAGCGAATGGCGAGCGCGTATGTCAGTCATGCCCCACTCCTCGACCCTGGAAGCAATATCAGGTTTCGAGTCGCCTTGCCATGGCCGGCGCTGGGCCAATCTCGTCATTTATGACGAGGGCTGCGGTGCGGCTATCTTGAGCGGGGCACAGATCCCGTTGAAAACATCATTCCGTTTCGGTGTTGTTCATTCATCTGGTCCTAGGCTGCAAACAACGGAGATGGTATTCATACCGCTGGAGATAGGGATGGTCCGATACCGCCATGAAGCGTTTCGCAGTTTATAAGACTGTCGCGGCACCGGTCAGCCGCACCGTTGGCTCGATTGCCCTTGCACTTGCATTGGTGGCTGTCGTCGCGAAACGGTTCGGCTTTGTGAGCGCCGATACGCTGCTTTTGTCTCTGGCGGCAGCCTCCGCATTCGCAATTACAGCTGTCGTTCTTGGCATTCTGGCCTTGCAGCGGATTTGGACGTTTGGCGGATCAGGTGTTGGGCGCGCCCTCGGTGGTATGGTGCTGGGCGGTGTCGCAATCATCCCGCCAGCCCTCATCATTCTGACAGCGGTCGGCCGGCCGGATCTGAAAGATGTTGCAACCAATCTGGAAGACCCGCCGGAACTCTCGAGTGCCCTTCGCAGTTCGGATCAGCCGGTCGTTGACTGGTTCTCCAGCACGTTGTCGTCCCGCATCTGGCCTGTCTTCCATAATGTGAACGCAGACGCCGCTAGCAGCGTCTCGATGCAGACACAGCTCTATCCGGATATCGTGCCAAGGCGCTACCGGATCCCGCCCGCGCAGCTACATGTGGCAGGCACAAAAGCCGTAGAGGAACTCGGCTGGCAGATCGTGGATGAGTTGCCGCCGGATCTCCTGGATGCACCGACCTGGCTCCAGGCGGAAAGCAGAACCCATATCCTTGGGCTTAAACAGGATATTGCAGTCCGGTTCCGGCCGGATCCGGTGGGCACCTTGATGGATGTCCGGTCCAGATCCCGTACACCGCTGAACGATCTTTCCGGCAACGCGGATCGCATCCGCATCCTCCTGGCGGAAGTCGACAGGGTGCTTCTTGAGACTTACGGTGACTTGTCGCGCCTTGCCGTTGAAGAGGCGGCGGACAGCGACCCGGCCTTGGTTCAAGAGCCGCTTGTGCCCGCCGAGCCCGTTCTTCCCGTGCCCGGATTCAAACCGTATTTTGAAGAAGAGGATACGGGACCGGAAACAGCCTCAGGCTGGGAAAGTCTCGAGGGGTAGATCAGCTTTGGGCGAGTCAAACAAACCGCCCGATCCTCTAGCCAGATTTTCTGTTTTGGAGCGCTTAAGGGATTTTGTACTCGGCCCGGAGCGAGGGAATGCCATTGGCGACCACGCGGTTGCGGTCTGCAAGATCCTCAAGATGGGCCAGGACAGACAGTGCAGCGGCGGGATGCAGGGATGGGTCCACATTCGCATAAAGCACCGCAACAATCTCCGGAATTGAAGTGGCCCCCTTGTCGATCTGCGCCAGGATATTGCGCTCACGGCTCTGGCGATGCTCCTTGAGGTCTGCGACGTAAGGTTTTGCGTCCCGGATCACACCGCCATGACCTGGCAGATAAACGTTTGGCGCCAGCTCTTGCAGATTATTCAAAGACGCCATGTAGTCGCGCATGCTGCCGTCAGGCGGGGCGACAATGGAGGTCGACCAGGCCATGACATGATCCCCGGACAGCAGAATATCCGTGCCCTTGATCTCGAAACTGAGGTGGTTGGCCGTGTGTCCGGGTGTCGCCACAGCCGCAATGCCCAAACCTGCAAACGAAATGACATCGCCATGGTTCAAAAGGCGGTCAGGTTTGTGGTCCCTGTCGGCGCTTGCATCCAGCGGATTGATTTCCTCTTCAAACAAGGGGCGCGCCGCCCTGTGTTCTGAACAGCCGATCACGGGGGCGCCGGTCTTCGCTTTCAGGAGCCTTGCGCCGGGTGAGTGATCCGCATGTGTATGCGTGACCAGAATAGCCTCGACCGGAACATCGCCTGCGGCGTTCAGGATAGCATCAATGTGGTCGTCCTGCGCCGGCCCGGGATCGACCACGATGAGGCGGTCCTGGCCGAGAATGTATGTGTTCGTACCGTGGAACGTGAAAGGTCCGGGGTTGCGGGCCGTAAGACGCCGTATGCCGTCGCTCAGTTCAATGGCCTGGCCGTAGCAGGGGTCGAACACCCGGTCATGTTTCATGGTTTGTTGCCGACTGTGTAGAATGTGCAGGTATGGTGAGCGCCGCAATCATATAGGTGGTGCCATATCACGAAACGCGCAGGGAATGTCACCTGTCTGAAGTGGGAATCGCCTAATGCGGGCGAGATCTGAAGGTCCGCAGGGTATCGCCAATGGCAGGTGGTCTAACACCGGCGCTATCCGGCGCGGGGGCAAAAGGGCAGCGCATATGGGACAAGAGCAGGAAATTAGAACAGAAGATCTTTTGAACTTGCCGCGCGACGAGGCGTTCGAGCTTGTGGTCGACAATCTGGAGACATGGTGGACGTCTCCTTTCGAAGAAGCCGGCCCGATGGATGCAGGGATTGAACCTTTTGCGGGCGGGGTCTGCTATGAGATCGGGAGTTCCGGGCGCCGCCGGATTTGGGGAACGGTGCTCTCAATGCAAAAACCCCTCTACATCCGGCTGGCATGGCAAGTGTCGGCCGGCAAAGAGCAGATCCCGGATCCGGCAACTGCGAGCCGTGTCATGATCAGTTTCCGTGCCGTCGGTCAGGCGACCCGGATTGAGATCATCCATAGCGAGTTTTTACGGCATGGGCAGGACGGCGCAGATTATCTTTCCGAGATGCGTGGCCGGAACGGGTGGCCGCGCATGATTGCCAATTTGAAGCAAGCGGCCAATTCCAGCCGGCGCTGAATTAGTCGCTGACCGGACGAGAGCGACCTGCCGCCCATAACCGGTCGATTATTCATTGGTCGCGCATCTTTCGGCGTTTCATGTTAATCGCCCTAGGCTCTCGTAAAAGTCTGGCGGGAAATTGTCGCGTTGATGACATGTTCCGTATGTTAAGCAAGGTCTCTTCCTGAAACGGAGCCGATTGTTCTGTGGCAAACAGCCCAGTGGAACGGTGTGGCTTGTAGAAACTCTGCCAAAACTCAGAAAACGTACTATTTTTTCGAGATGACCGCACCGCACTCACCATTCGAAGACGCTCCGGCACCGCCAGCAACCGCCTCACCCGCAGCGCGTGTTTGGGAAGTGCGCTGGGTCTTGATGGCAGCAACCGTTTTGGCGACTGCAATCGTCATTGTCTACGGGACCGAAATCTGGATTGCCGCGTTAGGCGTGGCAAGCTTGGCTGTTGTCGCGGCGTTTGTTCCGCGCCGCTCCGCAAGACGCCGGCTGAAACTGAGCGCCCAACGCGAACGGCGCCGGATGTGGCCGGGCACGGGAATGAAGGTCACCGTGGATGCGCTGCCATCACCTTGCTTTGTTGCGGATGGACGCGGCATTACCAGATATGCCAACGCGCTGGCCATGCAGGCCTATGAAGGGGTGAAGCCAGGCGACCCATTGTCGTTTTCGTTGCGCGCGCCGTCCTTGCTGGAGGCCTTCGACCGTGTGTGTGCAACCGGCGGAACGGAGAAGATCACCTGGATTGAAAAGGTTCCGACCGAGTGCTGGTTCGAGGCCCATATAGCTCCGATCTATTTGCCGGGCACCGGGAAACAGGAGCACGGTCCGTCACGGCCGGACTTCATTTTGGTCGCGATCCACGACCTGACGGAAAACCGGCGTGTTGAGCGGATGCGGTCGGATTTTGTCGCCAATGCGAGCCACGAACTGCGCACGCCGCTGGCATCGCTGACCGGATTTATCGAAACGCTTCAGGGCCCGGCACGCAATGATCCGGATGCGCAGGCCCGGTTTCTCGAGATCATGCTTGATCAGGCCAGCCGGATGCGCCGTTTGATAGATGACATCCTGTCACTGTCGCGGATTGAATTGAAAGCGCATATCCGGCCGGAAGCGACGGCGGATCTCAAGGAAGTTGTCATGCACACAGCGGACGCCATGACGCCGCTTGCCCGCGACATGAACATGGAAATCAAATGCAGCGTTCCTGACCAACCTGCAACGGTTACAGGGGATCGTGATGAGTTGATCCAGGTGACCGAAAACCTGGTCGAAAATGCCCTGAAATACGGCAGCGACGGCAAGCACGTGGATATAGTCATATCGTTGGATTCAACTGAGCCGGACCGCCAGTCTTGGGATTTGGCGGTCCGCGATTACGGCGACGGCATTGCTCCGGAACACCTGCCAAGGCTGACAGAGCGATTTTACCGCGCCGATATAGAATCCAGCCGGGCGATGAAAGGAACAGGCCTCGGCCTTGCAATCGTCAAGCACATCTTGAACCGGCACCGGGCCCGCCTCGAAGTCGACAGCACGCCTGGACAAGGGTCTACCTTCAAGGTCAAATTCCCAAACACAGGCGGCAAGGCTTTCGAAGCCGGTAAAATAGGGGGCACCCGGGCTGCTGGTGCGGCACTTGGCGGAAAACGATTGGAAGTGTCGCAAGACTGAAATCCGCGCGGGTTAAGAAAAAGTGCGTAGGTTGATTTAAATTTGTGCTGGAACGCCTTTGGCCTTCAATGCGTGACGGGAGTGGAACGTGAATATCTTGACGTCCTTATGTGTGTTCGTCGGCTCGGCAATCCTGTTGACGGGCGGCCATGCTCATGCGCGCGACCGTTTGCTAATCGTCGGCTCCTCCACCGTCTATCCATTTGCCACGGCAGTTGCGGAGACCTTTGGCAAAGCGGGCATGAAACACCCGATTGTCGAATCCACCGGCACCGGAGGCGGGTTTGAGCTGTTCTGCAAAGGCATTGGACCGTCCACGCCTGACATTTCCAATGCATCAAGGCGGATGAAGCCGTCTGAATTGGAAACCTGCACAGCCAATGGTGTGACGCCGGTCGAAGTGAAAATCGGCTATGATGGTATTGTACTGGCGAATTCAAAACAGGGGCCGAAATTCTCTCTGACAATCGAGCAAATCTTCCAGGCCTTGAGCGAAAACATCGAAGTGGATGGCGGGCTGGTCCGCAACGCGTATCTGTCCTGGTCGGATGTCGATCCCGATCTTCCTTCAGAGAAGATTGAGGTCCTGGGCCCGCCACCAACGTCCGGAACACGGGACGCGTTTGAGGAGCTGGTGCTGGAAGTAGGCTGTTCGTCTTCCAAGGATCTCTATGGAAAATTGTGCACGGACATCCGCCGCGATGGTTTGTTCGTGGAAGCTGGCGAAAACGATGATCTTATCGTAGGCGCGCTGGAGGCCAATCCGGTTGCAGTGGGTATCTTCGGATATTCATTCCTGATCCAAAATGCCGCCCGGATCCAAAGCGCTGCCGTCAATGGTGTTGAGCCGAGCTTTGAAAACATCGTATCCGGCGAGTACCCGGTGTCCCGTTCCCTCTACTTTTACATTAAAAAAGAGCATGTTGGCGTTATCCCCGGGCTGGAAGACTATGTGTCGGCCTTTTTGGAAGAAGCAGCATGGGGTGACAGCGGTTATCTGGCCGAAGAGGGGTTGATACCACTTGCTCCGGCAGACCGTGCCGCGCAGGCCTCTGCAGCCCGGTCGCTTACGGCCTTGCAGTTTTAGGACGCGCCGGGCTCGGACCCGGCAAACACTTCGCTTCAAAAATGCAGCTTCATGCCGCGTTTTCCGGAAAAGTTGGTCGTCCTTCCCGGTCTGAATAACCGGCTCTATGCCGCGTTAAAACCATGACGCATGTCCATCACTTTGAATTCACATTGGCCGCTCGGAAGTCAAAAAATATAAATGTTATCAATAATTTGGAATGTCACAAAACTGATATCCAACTGTCATAGAACTCTTAACCGCGGGGCCTAGGTTCCGATCAGCGCTTGGGCGAAACCGCGTCCAGCGTGAATATGCAAACCTTGACATTCAAAGGGAGTGGTCAAGTGAAATTTACGACCCTCGTTAGCGCAACTGCTCTTGCTGTTGCTTCCACTGCATTCGCTGGCGCCGCTCAGGCTCGCGACCAGGTGCAGGTAGCCGGTTCTTCAACCGTTCTTCCTTATGCCTCTATTGTTGCTGAAGTTTTCGGTGAAAACACCGACTTCCCGACACCCGTTGTTGAGTCCGGCGGTTCTTCTGCTGGCCTGAAGCGCTTCTGCGAAGGCGTTGGTGAAAACACCATCGACGTAGCAAACGCTTCACGTAAAATCCGCGAAAAAGAAATCAAAGCGTGCGCTGAAGCTGGTGTAACAGACATCATCGAAGTTCGCATCGGCTATGACGGGATCGTTTTCGCTTCCCAAAAAGATGGCCCAGCGTTCACTGCGTTTACTCCAGTTCAGTGGCACAACGCTCTGGCTCCTAAGGTTCTGAAAGACGGCGCGATCGTCGACAACCCGTACACCAAGTGGTCCGAAGTTGACGCTTCCCTTCCGGACGTCGAAATCGCCGCATTCATCCCGGGCACCAAGCACGGCACCCGTGAAGTCTTCGAAGAGAAAGTTCTCCTCGTTGGCTGTGAAGAGTCCGGCGCTATGAAGGCGATGATGGACGGCGGCATGTCCGAAGACGACGCTGAAGACGCATGTCTTGCAGTTCGCACCGACGGCAAGTCTGTTGACATCGACGGTGACTACACCGAGACCCTGGCTCGCATTGACTCCAACCCGAACGGTGTTGGCGTTTTCGGTCTTGCGTTCTACGAGAACAACACAGACAAGTTGAAGGTTGCGACCATGTCCGACATCGCACCTTCCACTGAGACCATCTCCACTGGTGAGTACCCGGTTTCCCGTCCGCTGTTCTTCTACGTCAAGAAGGCACACATCGGCGTTATCCCGGGCCTGAAAGAGTACGCTCAGTTCTTCACTGCTGACGAAATCGCTGGCCCGCAGGGTCCGCTGGCTCAGTACGGCCTGGTTTCCGATCCGGAGCTGGCGGCTACTCAGGCTTCCATCGAAGCTGAAGAAACAATGAAGTAATCGAACCTTAGGTTTGATGCTAAGGGGCGGCATATTCCGCCGCCCCTTTCTCCTTTTTGGAAATTTAATATAAAATCCGGGGAAGCAGATGCCTGTGATCTGGCTCATCTTGATCGTACTCGCCATTGCAGTGGTGGGGTACGTACTCGGACGTGGTAGAGCTTTGTCGAGCGCAGGAGGCGAGCCGATAAAGCTCCATTCGCTTCCTTCGTATTACGGCTCGAACGTCGCAATGAAGGTGGTTGTTCCTGCCTTCCTCATCCTGGTTGTCTGGCTGTTGGCCCAACCACTAATCGTCAACAACAGTGTTTCCGGCATGATCCCGGAGAGCGAGATCGCTGAAGGGTCATCCCGCAGCCTCGTCCTCGCCGAAGTCAGGCGCGCGGCAAGCGGTTTGGACAATGCGGTTGCCGGCGGTCTGATGACGGAAGAGTTTGCGCGCAACGCGCGGGCGGATTTCAATGATGTCACGCAGCGCCTGAAAGACGCCGGTCAGATTGTGACATCTCAGATCACGCAGCCGGTGCTACGGGCCGCACAAGAATACCGGATCCTGAATGCCACCGGCAATTTGCTGATGTCTGTTGCCGTCATTTTGGCGGCCCTGGCCGGCGCAGCATGGGGGGTCTTGCAGACCAATTCCCATTTCCGGGCCCGCAATACCGTGGAACAGGGCGTCAAGGTGCTGCTGATCGCCGCAGCCTCGATTGCCATCCTGACGACCGCCGGAATTGTCTTCTCACTGGTGTTCAACACGTTCGAGTTCTTTCGGATCTATCCTGCCTCCGACTTCTTTTTCGGGCTGACATGGGCACCAACCTTCTCTGGACGCGGAGGCAATTCTGAGCTCGGGATCATCCCGCTCTTGTGGGGGACCTTCTATATCTCCTTCGTTGCATTGGCCGTTGCCGTGCCGATTGGTCTGTTCGCTGCGGTATATCTTTCCGAGTACGCGGGTCCTAAGGTCCGGGCCGTTGCCAAGCCGCTTCTTGAAATCCTCGCGGGTATTCCGACCATCGTTTACGGGCTGTTCGCTCTCCTGACGGTCGGTCCGCTTCTGGTGTCGATATTCGGCCCGGACGGCGTTGGGATCATGCAGGCCGGAACGGCGGTCATGACGGCGGGTCTGGTCATGGGCATCATGCTGATCCCATTCGTCAGCTCCTTGTCGGACGACATTATCAACGCGGTTCCGCAAGCCATGCGTGACGGTTCTTACGGCCTGGGTGCGACCAAGTCTGAAACGGTCAAGCAGGTTATCCTGCCAGCCGCCCTTCCTGGCATCGTTGGCGCGATCCTGCTGGCAGCTTCGCGTGCAATCGGTGAGACGATGATCGTGGTGCTTGGTGCAGGTGCTGCTGCCCGCCTCAGCCTGAACCCGTTCGATGCCATGACGACAGTTACGGCAAAGATCGTGAGCCAGCTGACGGGCGATGCCGATTTCTCGTCCCCCGTGGCCCTTGTTGCCTTTGCACTGGGTATGACCCTCTTCGTGGTGACACTCGGGTTGAACATTGTCGCACTCTACATCGTGCGCAAATACCGGGAGCAATATGACTGATGAGCGACACAACTCTTTCTTCTCCCGCAAAAACGGATGACCAGGGTAGCGCTGTGACCAAGAAATCATCGCTCTACACAGAGGATGCGCTGACCAAGAAGCGGAATGCTGCCGAGAAGCGGTTCCAAGCTTACGGTATTACTGCGATCTTGATTGGTCTGTTCTTCCTTGTGGTGATGGCCTATTCCATCATCAGCGAAGGTATCCCGGCGTTCACGCGCACTGTCCTGACCGTTGAATTTACGGTGACACAGGAACAGTTCGATGATGCCGAGAGCCAGCTCTTCAAGACCCGTGCTTACGAGAACGTGTTCACGGAGGCGATGAGCAATCAGTTCCAGGAAAAAGGCATTACCGTCCCGTTCGATATCACAGCCATTGAACGGATTGTCGGCAAGCCCGGGAGCACTATTCGCGAGTTTTATCTGGCAAACAGGGATCAGCTCGGCCAGCCGGTTGAGTTTGAGCTGGCGGCATCCTCCCGCGTTGACGGCTATTTGAACGGCCGTTTGACCCGGGACAACATCACCGACAGCCGGTTCTTGCAAAGGTCCGACCTGGATCTGGTTGACGTTCTGGTGGAAGCCGGTGTTATTCAGAACGTGTTCAACTGGCCGTTCATCACCGGGGCGGACTCCGGCGTGGACAACCCGGGCGGTGCCGGCATTGGCGCCTCGGTCGTCGGTTCCTTCTTCATGATGCTAGTGGTCTTGTTCCTGTCCTTGCCGATTGGTGTGGCGGCGTCGATCTACCTTGAAGAGTTCGCGCCCCAGAACAAGTTCACCGACATGATCGAGGTGAACATCTCGAACCTGGCGGCCGTTCCTTCGATTGTGTTCGGTATCCTGGGTCTTGCAGTGTTCATCCAGTTCATGCACTTGCCGCAATCGGCACCGCTGGTCGGTGGTCTGGTGCTGACATTGATGACATTGCCGACGATTATCATTTCGACCCGTGCGTCGCTTAAGGCGGTGCCGCCGAGCATCCGTGATGCGGCTCTGGGGGTCGGGGCATCCAAAATGCAGGCCGTATTCCACCACGTGCTGCCACTGGCCATGCCGGGTATCCTGACCGGGACCATCATTGGCCTTGCACAGGCGCTTGGTGAAACCGCTCCGCTTCTCCTGATCGGTATGGTCGGCTTTGTTGCCCGCGGATATCCCGACAGCTTTGCTGGCGGGTTCCTTGACCCGAACTCGGCGATGCCGGCACAGATTTACACCTGGGCAGCGCGATCTGACTTTGCGTTCTACGAAAAAGCCTGGGGTGGCATCATTGTGCTCCTGATCTTCCTTCTGTCCATGAACATTCTCGCCATTATCCTGCGCCGCAGGTTTGAGCGCCGCTGGTAAGGATTAAACCGATGAATGAAATGCCGAACATTGAACAGGCGAACGATATGACCGAGAGCAAAATTTCAGCCAAAAAAGTTCAAGTCTACTATGGCGACACTCACGCCATCAAAGACGTGGATATTGAAATCCAGCCCAAATCGGTGACTGCGTTCATCGGGCCGTCCGGCTGCGGTAAATCAACCTTCTTGCGCACACTCAATCGGATGAATGACACGATTGATATCTGCCGCGTGGAAGGGTCGATCAAAATCGATGAAGAGGATATCTACGATCCGAAGGTCGATCCGGTGCAGCTGCGCGCGAAGGTGGGCATGGTGTTCCAGAAACCGAATCCGTTCCCGAAGTCGATCTACGACAACATTGCATACGGCCCGCGGATCCACGGTCTGGCCCGCAACAAGCAAGAGCTTGACGACATCGTTGCTTCCAGTCTGCAAAAAGCAGGTCTTTGGGAAGAAGCGAAAAACCGTCTTGACGAGCCAGGAACCGGTCTGTCTGGTGGGCAGCAGCAGCGTCTTTGCATTGCCCGCGCGATCGCCGTGAGCCCTGAGGTTATTCTAATGGATGAACCTTGTTCGGCGCTCGATCCCATTGCGACTGCAAAGGTTGAAGAGTTGATCGATGAGCTGCGGGAAAACTACACGATCGTGATCGTTACACACTCCATGCAGCAGGCTGCTCGCGTGTCACAGCGGACTGCGTTTTTCCACCTTGGAATTTTGGTTGAAGAAGGCCCGACACAGGATATCTTCACCAACCCCAAGGACAAGCGGACACAGGACTACATCACAGGCCGTTTCGGCTAAGCCGTATTCCGACAATTGGAAGGGACACAGGATGTCTGAACACACAGTCTCTGCTTATGACGAAGAGCTGACGGCCATGGCCGGGAAAGTTGCCGAAATGGGTGGCTTTGCGGAAAAGGCATTTTCCGATGCCGTTTCGGCTCTGGTGTCGCAGGACCTTAATCTTGCCAAGGAAACCATCCGTAATGACGAGCGTTTGGATGCGCTGCATCAGGATGTGGAAGTTAAGCTGATTGAGTTGATTGCCCGGCGCCAGCCTATGGGTCAGGACTTGCGCGAAATCACCGCGGCCAGCCGGATCGCGAATGATCTCGAGCGGGTCGGCGATCTTGCCAAGAACGTCGCCAAGCGGGTGATCGCAATCGACAGCGATGTGCACCCGAAAAAGCTTGCCATTGGTGTCGAACACATGACCGAGCTTGCTTTGTCCCAGCTTAAAAAGGTCCTGGACGCTTACACCCGCCGGGATGCGGAAGCCGCCCGCCGGGTGCAGGAGGCAGACGCTGAGGTGGATGCGATTTACACATCGCTCTTCCGCGAGCTGTTGACCTACATGATGGAAGACCCGCGGGTCATCACCCAGTGTGTCCACCTGCTGTTTTGCGCAAAGAACATCGAGCGTATCGGTGACCACGCCACCAACATTGCGGAAAACGTCTATTACATGGTCACCGGCGAGCGTTTGCCGGAAGACCGCGCCAAGGTTGATGAGACGGGCGCAAGTTAACCGCAAGCGATGCGGTGCTAGTTAGGCCGGCGCTCCCGCGCCGGCCAATGGAAGTGGGGCTATTAAATGCCGAAGGTGCTCATCGTTGAAGACGAGGAACCGCTCAGCCTTCTTTTGAGATACAATCTGGAAGCGGAAGGATATGCGGTCGAATCCTGCGTCCGCGGTGATGAAGCCGAAATCCGCCTTCGTGAAAGCCAGCCGGATCTCCTTCTCCTCGACTGGATGTTGCCGGGGCTGTCCGGCATCGAACTGTGCCGCCGCCTGCGGGCCCGTGAAGATACCGAACGTCTACCGGTGATCATGCTGACGGCGCGGGGCGAGGAGGCCGAACGCATTCGTGGCCTGTCGACCGGAGCAGACGATTACGTCGTAAAACCGTTCTCAGTGCCCGAACTCATGGCCCGCGTGCGCGCTATCTTGCGCCGTGTGAGCCCTGAAGTCGTCTCAACCATGCTCCGCTCCGGGGACATCGAGCTCGACAGGGAAACCCATCGTGTGCGCCGGAACGGCAAGGAAATCCACCTTGGTCCGACCGAGTTCCGGCTGCTGGATTTTTTGATGACATCGCCAGGCCGCGTGTTCTCACGGGAGCAGCTTCTCGACGGCGTCTGGGGTCATGATGTTTATGTCGACGAGCGAACAGTGGATGTTCATGTCGGGCGATTGCGCAAGGCCCTCAACAAGGGCAAGGCGAAGGATCCGATCCGCACCGTCCGTAGTGCCGGATATGCCTTCAACGATCAGTTTAACGCCAATTGACACCAGTTACACAGCTCAAAAAGAAAGCCCGCCAAACTGGCGGGCTTTTGCATTCAAAGGGCGGCGTTTTAAGAGGCCCGTGCAACTGCCTTGGTGCGGTCGCGGCGGCGGTCGGCGACCGGCTGATAGGCAATCTTGCAGTGATAGGTGCAGTATGGGACGCCAGCTTCACTGACGCGCCCGCAGAAATAAAAGTCATCTGTTGCAGGGTCACCAATCGGCCATTTGCAGGTCCGCTCGGTCAAGGTCAGGATTGAGGCGCGTTGTCCCATCGGAACCAGTTCGGCGACAGGCTCAACTTCGGGCTTCGCTTCTTGCACCGGTGCGGGCACGAAGTCCTGCTTGAGCGCGGTTGCGCCAACGGTTTGCGGCTGCTGCGTTGGTTTTTTTGCTGCCGGAGCGGCATTCACACGGGGCCGCCGCGCTTTGGTGCTTGGAGCCGACGTCTTGGCCCGGCCGGACAGCCCCAGACGATGAACCTTGCCGATGACCGCATTGCGGGTAACGCCGCCGAGCTCACCTGCAATCTGGCTGGCGCTTAAACCGTCACCCCAAAGCTTCTTTAAAAGCTCAACCCGTTCGTCCGTCCAACTCATCGCCGCACCTTTAGTTTGTGGCCGCGTTCGGCCATTAACCTCGTGTTAAGCATACTGGTGCATGCCTAAAATGGCAGATATAGTGCCTCTAAGTGATTTGCCCCACGAGGTGTCGTGTTTGATAAGCCAGAGGTTACAATAACGTTAATTTGTCAGGCAACCATCGGCCGTCACTGTTCTGGGGATGAACCGACTTTTCCCCAAATTGTATGATCTCATTGAGAATTTTACGAAATCGGCTGTGAAACATGCCGTCTGCCAACGCCATTGACAGCATGCGGTCCACAAAGTGTATAACTGTTCCGCTGCGTGCCGCCTCATCGGGGCGGCATGTTGCGTTTTTTCCCTCTTTCATCGCTGGCTGTGTTCAAAGGATCCAAAGCCAGATCTGGATGCGGCGGGCAGTTCAAGGAGACACGACAGGCTATGTCCGAGACAGCACTTTTCGGAAACTACGCGAGATCGAACATTGAGGTCGATCATGGGGAAGGCGTTTGGCTGGTTGGAAAAGACGGCCGACGATTTCTCGATTGCGGCTCCGGGATTGCCGTGAATGCGCTTGGACATTGCCATCCGCACCTCGTCAGCGCTCTGCAGGATCAGGCCGCTAAACTGTGGCATACCTCAAACTTGCACAAGATCCCGGGCGGTGAGCGGCTGGCGCAGCGTTTGGTGGACAATACTTTTGCGGAGAAGGTGTTGTTCGTGAACTCCGGTGCGGAGGCCATGGAAGCTGCGATCAAGTGCGCGCGCCGTTATCAGTATAACAATGGCAATCCTGACCGTTATCATATTGTGACGTTCGAAGGCGCGTTCCACGGCCGTACAATCGCGACCATCGCCGCCGGCGGCCAGGCCAAGTATCTCGAGGGGTTCGGCCCCAAGGCACCTGGATTTGACCAGACCACGCCCGGTGATCTCGAGGCGCTGAAACAGGTGATCGGGCCGCAAACGGCCGCGATTGCAATTGAGCCAATCCAGGGGGAGGGCGGCATTAAGGAGATGCACGCCGATTTCCTGCGTGGGGTCCGGCGCCTGTGCGACGAGCATGGCATATTGCTGATCTTCGATGAAATTCAGACCGGGGTCGGACGGACAGGCAAGCTGTTCGCGCACCAGCTGATCGGTGTTGAGCCGGATCTGATGGCCGTTGCAAAAGGGATTGGCGGCGGATTTCCAATGGGGGCGTGTCTTGCGACAGCCGAAGCTGCGGAAGCCCTGGCACCGGGAACCCACGGTACGACATTCGGCGGCAATCCCCTGGCAATGGCCGTCGGCAATGCCGTGCTGGACGTCGTGCTGGAAGACGGCTTTCTGGAAGAGGTGCAGGCCAAGGGGCTCAGTTTCAAGCAGAAGCTTGCCGGGCTTGTTGACAGTCATCCCAAGGTATTTGCGGAAGTGCGCGGCGTCGGCCTGATGCTCGGCATCCGCTGCACCGTCCCGGTGGGGGATTATGTGGCTCTGGCGCGTGACGCCGGATTGCTCGCTGTACCAGCCGGAGACAATGTCGCGCGGATACTGCCGCCATTGACGATTTCCGAGGATGAAATTTCCATGGCCGTGGAGCGCTTGGAGCAGGCGGCGGCTGCAATGGAAGCCAACATGGTGGAAGGAGCGGCCGAATGACCGCCAATGAAAACTTCCGGCACTTTCTGGACCTGACCGAGTTCGAAGGCGGTGATCTTCGTGACATCTTGAAAATTGGCCGGAAGATCAAATCCGAACGCCAGGGCGTGCGCCGCGGCGAAGGGCCTCTTGCAGGCAAAGTCCTTGCGATGATTTTCGAACAGCCGTCCACCCGGACCCGCATTTCCTTCGATATAGGCATGCGCGAGCTCGGCGGTGAAACGCTGATGCTGACGGGCGCGGAAATGCAGCTTGGGCGCGGCGAGACCATCGGCGATACGGCGAAGGTGCTCTCACGCTTTGTCGATGCGATCATGATCCGGATTCTTGATCATGATGCTTTGAAGGAACTTGCTGAAAACGCAACCGTTCCGGTGATCAACGGGCTGACCAAACAGTCTCATCCGTGTCAGATCATGGCCGACCTGATGACATTTGAAGAGCATCGCGGCGATATTGCCGGCAAAAGCGTTGCCTGGACCGGGGACAGCAACAATGTCCTGGCGTCCTGGGTTCACGCGGCACCGCGTCTTGATTTCGAGCTCCGCATTGCAACCCCCGCAGAGCTGGCGCCCCCGCAAGAGCTCATTGATACGGCGAAAGCCAAAGGCGGTTCCATTTTGGTCACACAAGACCCATATGAGGCCGTCAGAGGAACGGATTGCGTCGTGACGGACTGTTGGGTTTCCATGGGGGATGATGATGCCGAACAGCGCCACAATCTTCTGGCGGCCTATCAGGTGAATGAACGCCTGATGTCGGAAGCCAACTCCGGCGCCCTATTCATGCACTGCCTTCCCGCCCACCGCGGCGAAGAGGTCACATCGGACGTCATGGACGGACCCAACTCTGTTGTATTTGATGAAGCCGAAAACCGGCTGCATGCCCAAAAGGGCATTCTGGCCTGGTGCTTCGGCGCAGCGTAAGGCTTAGCCAAGTGGCACTCAATTTGGATGATTTGGGCATTACGCCCGCCGGACTGGATGCGGTCCGGCCTTTTGCCGTGGAAGAACTGGATGTTCGTGGCCGCGCGGTTGCGCTCGGCCCGGCGCTTGAGAAAATCCTGGACCGGCATGCCTATCCGGAGCCCGTCTCGAGGCTTCTGGCGGAGGCCATCGTTCTGACCTGCCTGTTGGGCACGTCCTTGAAGTTCGACGGGCGTTTCACAATGCAGACGCAGACGGATGGCCCGGTGTCCATGCTTGTTGTCGATTTTTCGTCTCCGGATGCGATCCGCGCGTGTGCGACCTTCGATAAAGACCGCGTTGCCGAGTTGGAAGCCGCGCGCGGTGCAACGCCCGAGGCTTTGCTGGGACATGGGCACCTTGCGATGACCATTGATCAGGGGCGCCATATGCAGCGCTACCAGGGCCTCGTTGAGCTTGACGGGATTTCCCTGGAAGAAGTGGCACGCCGGTATTTTGAAAGGTCGGAACAGATCCCGACCGAAGTGCGCCTGGGCGTCGGGGAACTCTACACCCGTCAGGACGGTGAGGAAGCAGCTCACACCTGGACGGCTGGCGGTGTCCTCATCCAGTTTCTTCCAGAAGCTCCCGACCGTATGCGCCAGGCGGATATTGATCCGGGCGATGCGCCTGAGGGCGTGGTTCCGCATGTTGTTGATGAAGACGATGCCTGGATTGAGGCAAAGGCGCTGGTCGATACCATCAAGGATGTTGAGCTCACGGATCCTGAAGTGAGCGTGGAAATGCTGCTGTTCCGCCTGTTCCACGAGCGTGGCGTGCGGTTATTTGACCCTCAGCCGCTGGTCGACAAGTGCCGCTGTTCGCGTGAAAAGATCGAGGGCGTTCTGGCCAATTTCAGTGACGAGGAAAGGGATCATGTCCGGGTCGATGGAAAGATCGTCGTGACATGTGAATTCTGCAATGCGCGCTACGAGTTTGCGGACTGAAGACGGCGTGTTACGGAGACTTCCTGCCGGTCTTGACCGGCAGGTTGCACGGCACTGAGTTCAGAACACCGGTTGCTCGCCTGAGCAAATCCCATTCAGCTTTCGCTGTCTGACACGTTAGATTTCAATGCAAGAAGGCCAAGCGAACTGAAGTGGAATGGATGCGGCGCGCTCTGGAAGCCGCACAGTCTTCTGACCGTATGCGGTTGTCTCTAAAGACCTGCCGCAAACTGGGCCGCTGCTTGCGCGGCAGCTGTTATGTTCCCGTCAAGTGTTGCGGGCGACTTGCCGCGCGGGCCAAAATCGTGATTTCCGTCTTCGAGGTAAGTAACTTGGACATGATCCGGCAGGGTTACGGTCTCAAGCTCTGCCCGTGTCCCGAACGGGTCACGGTCGCCCTGAAGGATCATGGCAGGGCGCTTCGCCAAGCGCAGCGGGTCAAGTCTCCAGTCCGCGTCGGGCTTGCCGGTCGGATGAAAGGGATAACCGAAGCAGCATACGCCTGTGACACGGCCGGGTAGGGACCCGCCGCCCGCCAGCATGGCTGCAACACGTCCACCCATGGATTTGCCGCCAAGCAGGATTGCGCCATCGGTCTCCTGCATGAGCGTCTGGAGAGCCGTCTGGAACTCAGAGATCAGTTTCTCGGCTTTGGGAGGCGGCCGTTTTGCGCCGCCAGTGCGGCGTCCGGCCATGTATTGAAACTCAAACCTTGCGACCGCGATGTTTTCCGCTTTGAGAGCATTCGACAGCTTTTCCATGAAAGCCGAATCCATCGGTGCTCCGGCACCATGCGCCAGCAGAAAGGTGGCGGCGGCAGGCGCCTCCGGTTTGCTCCAAAGAAAGTGACTCATGCTGCGTTGATCCGTCCCGGGCGTTCCGACTTATAAAGAACTATGTTTGCATCGTGGCCTACTGCTGGAATCGGGCCATGGCAAGAGCTTGAACGCGGTAAAGATGATGAGAGCGGATGTTTGAACAGATAGACATCAACCATATCCGGATGGCGTGTTTTGGCGGCATCTTCTTGGTCATGGCGTTGATCGAAGCCGGATTGCCGAAGCGGGAGCTCCAGTCCGGACGCCTAAAGCGCTGGCCAACCAACTGGGGATTTATCCTTCTGGATTCCATCCTTGTGCGGTTGATCTTCCCAATCGGCGGTGTCGGATTGGCTCTGTTGGCGCAGGAAAACGGTTGGGGTCTTTTTGGCGTCTTCGGCTGGTCCGGTTGGGTGGCCGCGATCGCAACATTCATTGTCTTGGACCTTGCGGTCTGGTTTCAGCATCTGGTGTCTCATAAGGTTCCGCTGTTTTGGCGCATGCACCGGGTTCATCACGCCGACAGTGAGGTCGATGCAACAACCGCCCTCAGGTTCCATCCTATCGAGATCTTGCTGTCCTTCATGTGGAAGGGGGCTGTGATCGTTGCGCTCGGTGGACCGGTTGAAGCGGTTTTGATCTTTGAAATCGTCTTGAACGGGGCCGCTGTTTTCAATCACGCCAATGCAGCTTTACCGGCTTGGCTGGACCGGGGATTGCGCTGGTTGATCGTGACACCCGACATGCACCGTGTTCATCATTCAGCGCGGCCTGAAGAAACGGATTCCAATTACGGGTTCAATTTGAGCATCTGGGACCGGGTGTTCGGCACCTACGTCGCCCAGCCGAGGGACGGGCATGAGAAAATGGAGATTGGCCTCGGGCCGGAATGGACGGCAAAGGCGCATCAGCTGCCTTTCAGTCTCTGGATCCCCTTCATGAACAGCGGACCGGCCCCGGATGGCGAACCGGTCAATAAAAGCTCATCGGGAAATAGCGGAGATACAGCTCCTTGAAAACGCCCTTGGTGTGGATCTGCCGGAGCGCATAGTTGAGCGCAGTGGCCCGCTCTGGATCATCGGGCCGGGTTGCAATGGCCATACCCTCATCGAAATGGCCCGGTTCCAGCCACGGCCCGCCAGCAAAACTGCAGCATCCGTTCGCAGCTTCACTACGAAGCCAGAAGGACAGGTTCAGACCGTCGCCAAAATGCGCGTCGGCGTCTCCTGAGCGCACCAGGGCACGGGCTTCCTGAGCTGTTTCAGCGGGAATGATTTCGGCTTGCGGCCAGAACTTTTTCGCAAAAGCCTCGTATCGCGAGCCGCGTTCGATTGAGATCGAGACGCCTTCAAGATCCTGCTCGTCAAAACGTGATGCAGCATCTGTTTGAACCACAAAGCGTGCGGGGAGCTTGAGATAGTCTTCTGTGTAGTTCAGTTCCCCGGCGCCGGGAGACGATCTCGATAGCCCGGCGATGATCGCATCGCCTTCTTCTTCATCAAGGGCCGGCAACAGGACCTCGAAGTCTTTGATCTTGAGGGCGCATGAACTGCCGAGTTCTTCACACAGCGCGCGGGCCAGATCGACGTTGAAGCCGGTCAACCGGCCTTCCGGGTCCCGGAACACGAAGGGCGGATAGCCATCCGTTGCAAGGAACTGAATTTTATCCGGAATGGATGCTGGGCGGTCATGGACGGCTTTCGGGTCCCAGAAGTTCGGGACCGTTACCGGCGCTGATTGTGCCGTTGCCGGATTAATGGTTGCAACCATAAAAGGAATCATAAATAGTAATGCAATAAAAAGTTGCGTTATCTGACGTTTGCGCCAAATGGGCAGTATTGCCCGGTCAAGTGTTTTGACGTTGGCAATGGTCTGGTTCCGATAACTGCATTTTCCGTTGGGGGAGTTTCGGAATGCAGGAAGGTTTGCCGGAAGTTTTCGAAGTCCTGTTATCACGAGGTGTTCCCGAGCCGGTATTGCGGACGGCCTGTTTAGCCGCTGCACGCGATGGAATGTCACCGGCAGAATATCTCGCCCGTCATGCGCTTGTCAGCACCGAAAGTCTTTACAGCGCCTTTGCCGAGTGCTGCGGCGTTCCATATCTTCCAGACAAGGGCTTCCGCTTCCAAACCGTGAATGACCGTCCGTTGACCATGAGCGATGGGGATTGCGGACCTGCTGTCGTCTCGCTCTACAAATCCAAGGCGGTTTATGCAATTGCACCGGAGATTTCGCAATTTGAGGCTGTCCAGAACCATCTTAGAAAACATCCGGACTTTGCCCTTCAGATCCGGATCGCCTCACCAGAGGGTGTGCGCTATGCCACATCCATCCTGAATTCGCCCTCCGGTGAACTGGAGAGCCGTTTTCCGGAGTTTTCCGCAGGCAGGACCCGGTGGCCCGTTGCAATTCTTCTACTCCTGTGTGCGGTGATTGTGTCCAGAGCATTGACTGAAATCGACCTTGGCATGCTTCTTGTCGGCATTACGGGTCTTGGGACTTTTGCCTGCGCGTTTTCAGGTGTCGCGCGTCTCGTAAGCGTGTTTCTGTCATCGCAGGATCAGCTTCATTATACGTTGCCGGAGCCGCTTCGAACCGGACACATCGCCTGGCCGAATTATTCTGTCTTGGTTCCGCTTTATAAGGAAGCGGGCATCGTGCCTGAGCTTGTAGAGGCGCTGTCCCAGCTAAATTACCCGAAGGACCGGTTGCAGATCCTGCTTCTGGTCGAAGAAGGGGACAGGGAAACACGCGAGGCTCTTTCACACCGGCTCCCGGCTCATTTCCGGGTTATTGTGGCGCCGCATGGCCATCCGCAGACCAAACCGCGCGCCCTCAGCTACGGTCTTGCGCAAGCCACCGGCGAATTCATCACGATATATGATGCAGAAGACCGGCCCGATCCCGACCAGCTGAAGAAAGCGGCGCTGTTTTTTTCCCTGTCCGAAGATCTGGCGTGCCTCCAGGCAAGAATAGCGATCGACAATGCCAATGAGAGCTTTGTCTCCCGCCAGTTCGCGCTCGAATATGCCTGCCTCTTTGACCAGCTGCTGCCATGGTTTGGCAGGAACCGTTGGCCGTTCCCGCTTGGGGGAACGTCAAATCATTTCCGCAAAAGTGCGCTGGATGCTGCTGGCGGCTGGGACAAGTACAATGTGACGGAGGATGCAGATTTAGGTGTCCGCCTTGAACGGATGGGCTTCCGGATTGGAATTCTCACAAGCGATACACGTGAGGAAGCGCCAATATCCGTCAAGGCATGGCTGGCCCAACGGGCGCGCTGGCACAAGGGCTGGATGCAGACCATCGCCGTTCATGGCCGCCATCCAGTCCGGCTTGTCAGGGACTTGGGTATTATGCGCAGCTCGGTTCTCGCAGGTTTGTTTCTCGGCACCTTTTTGCTGATTGCCCTTCATCCGGTGTTTTTCCTGATGCTGGTGTCCTATGTGGCAGGGCTTCAAAGCGGGCCGTTTGCCTTTTACCAGAATCCAGTTTTGCTGACGGCGCTGATCGGGATGGCAGGCATTGGCTATTTCGGGGCCCTGATTGCGCTCGTCGTGGGAGGTTTGCGGCGCGGCTATGGCATCCGGATATCGGATCCTCTGGGCGTTCTTGTCTATTGGATGCTTTCAGGCGCCGCGTTTTACCGGGCCCTCTGGGGTTTTATGTTTAACCCGCACCACTGGAACAAGACCGAACACGGCGTGTCCAAAACACGGCAGCGCGTAGCTTCCCGGCCACCGCCGGAAGGATAGCGTGCAAAGGATTGTTCGGAGGGTAGGTGGAGCGGGTGAAGGGAATCGAACCCTCGTCTTAAGCTTGGGAAGCTTCTGCTCTACCATTGAGCTACACCCGCATCGGCCGTCCTTAGGGCATTGGGCGCTTTGTAAAAAACCCAAAGATGCTTGAACACTCCATATCCGATCAGCTTTGGGCGGTCAATCTGCTCCCACATCCTGCTGCACGTCGACCTGTTTCCGCGGGCGGCGCAACCATTTGTCTGGGGGAATGCAACACAAGGCTTGCGCTTGACCAGACAAATCGCCATCTTCCGGCGCGCGCCAAGGCAGATTGCGAGCAGCTACTCAGGACAGGTCGACGCATGCGGGAAAATATCAAGGCTCTGGTCACATCGCGCCAATGGGAAAGTGTCATCATTGGGTTGATCGTCATCAACGCGATCACGCTGGGTCTGGAAACAAGCACCCAAGTCATGGACGCTATTGGTGTTTATCTGGTCGCATTCGACCGCTTCATCCTCGGGGTGTTTGTTGTTGAGATCGCACTGCGCCTTATCGCACATGGTTTCAGGTTTTTCCGGGACCCCTGGAGTGTCTTTGATTTTCTTATTGTCGCGATTTCGCTTTTGCCGGCGAGCGGACCATTGTCCGTCATGCGGGCATTGCGGATCCTCCGCGTCTTGCGCCTGATCTCGGTGGTGCCGTCGCTGCGCCGTGTGATCGGCGGCTTGATGGCTGCTCTGCCTGGCATGGGGTCGATTGTTGTTCTGATGGCGCTGGTTTTTTATGTGTTTGCAGTCATGGCGACCAAGCTGTTTGGAGCGGCCTTTCCGGAGTGGTTCGGTGATCTTGGCAAGTCCATCTACACGTTGTTCCAGATCATGACCCTTGAAAGCTGGTCCATGGGGATCGTGCGGCCCGTCATGGAGGTTTATCCCTACTCCTGGCTGTTCTTCGTCCCCTTCATTCTGTCGACCGCGTTTACGGTGCTCAACCTGTTCATCGGTATCATCGTTTCGGCGATGCAGGAGGAGCACGAGGCCGAAGCGGATGCCGACCGCCGGGCGATCCACACCGAAGCCGAACACATCCTAACGGAAGTCCAGGCACTGCGAAGTGAGATCAGGGACCTGCGTCAGCAACTGGACAAGTAGCAAGCAGGGTATCAAATGAGCTCGTGACCTAGGATTTGATCTTTGCAAGCAGCTCTTCTGGGCCTTCAATGGTGACATGCACGCCCGTTTCGGAAAAATCGCGCGTGACCACCGTCAGATCCAGCGCTGAGATCTGCTGTTCGAGGTCCGACCCTTGCGCGAAATTTACATGGACCGTCTTCTGCGAGAGTTTCTGGAACGGTACGAGCGCCGCTTTTCCGATTGCATCCTGGGCCGCGCCTGAATAGGCCCTTGCCAATCCTCCGCCGCCCAGCTTGGTGCCGCCAAAATAGCGGACGATAAGCACGGCACAATTTACCAGCTCAGCACCCTGGAGAACGCGCAGCGTCGGCATGCCGGACGTCCCGGCCGGTTCGCCGTCATCCTTGCCGCCCTCGTCGATCCGGCCGTCTTCAAGCAGGCGCCGGTGCGCGGTCACGATGTGATTGGCTTTCCGGTGATCCTTGCGCAAGCTTTCCAGGCAGCTGTCAAAGGCATCGATTGGAACGAGATGTGCCAGAAACCGGGATTTCCGGTCTTCAAGATAGCCTTCACTTGGCTCATGAACTGTCATCAAGGCCATGGCTTAAGTCACCAATTCCTTGGATGCTGGAAGGGCATCACGGCCTTTGGGTGTCAGCGCGTAGACACCGCGTTCCACGCGTTCGAACCAGCCATAATGATCGTCAGCCATAATACGGGTTGCGCGTCCCACGCCGGTGGCGGCAGCTATTTCCGCACCGCGGCTGTTTCCGTTTTCGCTCAGATAGACGGCGCAGCGCAGGGCGTCTTGCCGGTAAGCGGTCATGATTGTCGTTCGGGTCGAGCCGCCTGTGTTCGGGTCTCCGACGCGTCTGGAAAACTCGCGCAATAGGCGCTCTTTGCGGGGTTTTGATTTGAGCGGTTGATAGGGGGCGGGATCAATATGAACTTCGACGAAGCTGTCGGCAAGCCGCACTGTCAAGAGGCCAAGGCCGAGCCGTCGCGCAAGCTTCATATTGTTCTTCAGCGCTGATTGAAAGCGGGCCCCGCTTCCGCGGGCTACAGCGACATAGACAGCATCCGTGATGGTCTGGCGGGCGATTGCCTGATGAAAAAGGTCCAGCGAAAACCCGGTTTTCAGCTCAACGATCACCGGATCGTCATCGCCCCGGCAGGCAACAACGTCAGCGGACGCGACTTCCGATTTTACATCATAGCCCTGCTTGGTCAGGAACGCCTTGACCGGTGCATAGAGTTCAGTCTCGAGAATGCGGGGCATTCGAACTGTAATCTTGAGCTGTCATAACCGCAGTTTTGAGAGCGGTGTAATTCAAAATTTTGGTTGGCCTTTTGTCACTGTATGCTCCTTATAAGCCACAAACTAAGTGTCTCTATAATGGGTTTCAACCTTTAACCACTTGTTGTTCAGATCAATAAGATGCGTGAAGTGAGATCGAGTGATGCCGATTTGATCGGCCCGGTCTTCTCGCAGGAACTCACTGCAGACTTTTTTGAACCATGCGTCCAAATGATCTCGAGCGATCTCTTCTATGTAGAGCCCTTGTTGGACCCCAATTGCGATTGCATCCAGATGGTTGAGCAAATTGATGATGTCGCGCTGGTGCGCTTTCATATTCGAATAGTCGGTCCCGTTGGCGCTGGCGTCCCAAATCCGCGCCGTTGACTGATCCAGTATGGGGTCTGTGTCAAGAAGCCGGCACGCTTCTAGTGTTTTCCATTTTTGATCGCGGCGATTCTGTTCAATTGCTTGCTGAGCCAACAGTCGCGTCTGCTCTGCAGCGGCGCGGCTTTGCACACGAATTGCCCTTAACTGCCAGATGCCGAACAACGCCAGCACCCAAGTTGCAACAGCTCCAGCGACTGCCGCCCATTCTCCAATGCTCGGCATGGTACCCCACCCCCCGGTCTGGCCAATAAGGTGAGTAGGGAATTTGAGTGTAGCTTTGTCAATAACTACTTCTGGGTGAAATGCTTCGACAGCTTAAGGGCCTGCCCCTGATAGTTTGAGCCGATGCCTTCGCCGTAAAGCCGCTCCGGACGTTCCGCCATGTTCTCATAGACCAGTCGGCCGATGGTTTGGCCGTGCTCCACGATGAAGGGCACATCGTGGGAGCGGACCTCCAGCACGGCCCTGGAGCCAATACCACCAGCACTCGCATGGCCAAAGCCGGGATCAAAGAAACCGGCATAGTGGACGCGGAACTCGCCCACCAGGGGATCGAACGGCACCATCTCTGCGGCATAGTCCGGCGGAACATGGACCGCTTCTTGACTGACCAGGATGTAAAAAGCATCGGGATCAAGGATCAGTTCGGCATTTTGCCGACGGGTGATCGGTTCCCAGAAGTCCAGCGGATCCTGTGCGCCGACCTTGTCAACGTCGATCAGGCCGGAGTGATGTTTCGCCCGGTAGCCGATCAGGCTTCCAGGCCCGTTGCCCTGAAGGTCGATTGACAGCTGAACGCCTCCGCCGATGCGCTCATTGCCGCCACTCATCAAGGTTTGGGTTCTGTGAATGTCTTCCAGGTCCGCATCCGGGATCAGGGACTGGCCCCGGCGGAACCGGATCTGGCTCAGTCTGGAGCCCGTCCGGGCCAGAATTGGGAAGGTCAGCGGCGAGATCTCGGCATAGAGCGGCCCGGTATAGCCTGCCGGGATCGTGTCAAAGGCAATACCATTGTCCGTAATAACACGCGTGAAGACATCCAGCCGTCCGGTAGAGCTTTTGGGATTGGCCGTTGCCGAAATGTCGGGCCGCAGTGCGAGGCTTTCCTGAAGCGGCACGATATAGACACAGCCGGTCTCCAGGACAGCCCCGGCTGTAAGGTCGATGGTATGCAATTTCAGCCGGTCAAGACGGTCGGCCACCTTGATATCCGGGCCGGGCAGAAAACTGGCGCGAACGCGGTACGCTACCTCGCCTAGGCGCAGGTCAAGACTGGCGGGCTGGATCTGTCCGTCGACGGGTGCCCGCGCTGCCTTGATCTCTCCGGCAAAGAACATTTCCTGAATGATGCGTTCAGGAAGAATTCCTTCACCTGTGAGCAGGGCGCTGCCAGCTTTGTGCGATGTCGATCCTGTCATCAATAGATCCTGTCAAGTTTCACTATCGTCATTAGCCGATGGAAAGCCTGAGGCCAACAGCATTTGTTACGAAGTCCCGGGCTTGTCCGCCAGAGATTGACCTGTAAATCCTTTTCGCTTAGGAAGGAGCGAACTCGTGGTGATTTGGGCCGGCCGGCTTGCAGCCACGTTAAACAAGTCGCTAAATAGGCCGGAGGTGCAAACCCCGGTCTTCACGGCTGGGGTTTTTTGCGTTTGGAGCGAACTGAAACATGACTGGCAACAACAAGACCGGAGAAAACAATTGGCGTCCGGCAACCGCCCTCGTTCACGGCGGTACAACACGATCGCCCTTCGGTGAGACCTCGGAGACGATCTACCTGACACAGGGCTTCACCTACAGCGGCGCCGAAGCTGCCGAAGCCCGGTTCAACGGTGAAGATCCGGGCTATGTCTATTCGCGCTACGCAAATCCCACGGTCTCCATGTTCGAGAACCGCATCAAGATGCTGGAAGGCGCTGAAGCCGCGCGGGCGACCGCAAGCGGTATGGCGGCCGTCAATCTGGCGCTCATGGCATCGGTAAAGGCGGGTGACCACATCATTGCAGCAAAAGCCCTGTTCGGGTCCTGCCGCTATATTTGCGAAACGCTGCTGCCGCGGTTTGGTGTGGAAAGCACGCTGATTGATGGGACCGACATCGATCAGTGGAAGGCGGCGGTCAAGCCGAACACCAAAGCCCTTTTCCTCGAAAGCCCGACAAACCCGACGCTTGAGATCATCGACATTGCCGCGGTTGCCGAGATCTCGAAATCAATCGGCGCCCGCCTGATTGTCGACAATGTTTTTGCAACGCCGATGTACCAGTCCCCTTTGCAGCTGGGTGCGGATGTCGTCGTCTATTCGGCGACGAAGCATATCGATGGACAAGGCCGTTGCCTTGGTGGTGTGGTCCTGTCGGATGAGGAATGGATCACCGAAGAAGTGATGCCGTTCGTCAAACATACCGGCCCGCATATGAGCCCTTTCAGTGCTTGGGTCCTGCTCAAGGGGCTTGAAACCCTTCCGCTCCGGGTTGCCCAGCAGACAAGCAGCGCAAGCAAGATCGCGGATTTTCTGGTCGGCCAGCCAAAAGTCGCCCGGCTGATTTATCCCGGCCGGGATGATCACCCTCAAGCGGATGTTGCCAAACGCCAAATGCGCGCAGGCTCGACCATGCTGGCACTTGAAATTGAGGGCGGCAAGGAAGCAGCATTCCGGTTCGTCAATGCGCTGGAGCTGATCAAGATCTCAAACAATCTTGGCGATGCGAAGAGCCTGATTACCCATCCGGCAACAACCACACACCAGTCCATCGGTGAAGAGGCCCGTGCCGAACTTGGTATTTCCGACGGAATTCTGCGGTTCTCGGTTGGATTGGAAGATCCGCAGGATCTGATTGAGGATATCGAAAAGGCGTTGTCTGTTATCTGAGCGGGACAATCAAAAACCATATGGCTCCGGTCTGCGACCGGAGCTTCGTGCCGCCAGAGATCATGCGCGCAGCGCACTCACACCGTTGAAGATCCTCGCACCGGCAGACACCGTGCAGACCGCTGCAAAGCCCCAGGCAAGAACCGGAAACCAGCCGGGCAGCAGCGCCATCAGCAGGAACAAGGCAATCGTCTCGGCACCTTCCGCCAGGCCACTGATGTAAAACAGGGATTTTTGTCCCTGTGCATCGGTCGATAATCCGCGCTTTTCCGCCATGACGGCAAAGGCCAGAAACGCTGAACCGTTGGCATAAAAACTGAACAGAAGCGCAGCTGCTGCCAGTGCGTTGGCCCCCGGGTCATGGATGGCAAAGGCCAAAGGGATGGCGCCGTAGAAAACGAAGTCCAGGGTTATGTCCAGATAGCCGCCGCTATCGGTCTTATCCGTGTGCCGGGCAATTGCCCCATCCAGACCATCGGCAAGGCGGTTGAGAGCGATCAACAGGAAACCGAGCCAGAACAGCCCGGCCGCGACTGACACAGCAGCGGCTATTCCCAGTGCAAAACCGCCGAGTGTCATCGCATTTGCCGACACGCCGCGCCGGGCGAGAAGCTGGCCTGCACGGTTTAGAGGCGGGTCGATAAGCGGGCGTAATCGGGCATCAAACATGAAATGGACAGCTGCTTCGTTTAACGGTATGTCGCGGTATTGCGCAAATCGGGCGGTTCCGGCAAGCAACTCTCTTTCACGCTTGTGTCAATCGCCTTATAAGCCTTTGCCGAACACTGCAGGCTTAGCAACACACTTGAAGGAATAATCGTGTCGGGCAGTTACCGCGCCACCACAGAAGATATCGTTGTTACGGTTGAGCCATATTACCTGGACGATGAATCGAAGCCGGATGAGGGCTCCTATGTCTGGGCCTACATGGTCGAGATCCATAATGGGCAATCGCAACCGGTTCAGCTGATGAAGCGGTATTGGCGGATCACCGATGCTTTGGGCCGTGTCGAGGAAGTCAGTGGCGAAGGCGTTGTTGGCGAGCAGCCCGTCATCGAGCCGGGTGAGACGTATGAGTATTCGTCGCTCTGCCCGCTTCAGACTGATTCCGGGATCATGGCCGGGGCCTACTATCTGGAACATGCTGACGGGTCGGCTTTTGAAGTCAAAATCCCCGCATTTTCGCTGGATTTGCCGGACGCGGTTCACAGCCTGAACTGAGCGGCACTGTCCGCCCGGAGTTAGATCAGCCGGTTATAAACTGGAACCGAATGACCGCTAATGGCTGACAGATTGTGGAATGGCTCAGAAATTTCGGGCGTTTCTGACAAATGTCCGATGCTCTAAGTACTGAGCAGTCCAGCGATAAAACCGAGATTGATCCAGAGGATCCATTTGCGCCGGTTGAATGCGGTCAGGAGCGCCACAAACAGGGCAGCGAAGACCACATAAAGGGCAAGGCCTGTAAAACCGGTGCCGAGCACGATTGCGAACAGATCGGGATCCCTGTTCTTGGCGAGCGCAAAGTGATCGGTTGCGAACATGACCAGCGAATCTGCGGCAACACCGAAAAGCCAGCCGGCAAACGCAATCATCATGCGGGCCCCCCAATTCGCTTTTGACGTGAATGCCTGACTGCGTGCGGTCCGGATTTGCCGGGGCTGATAGGCCCTCAGTTTTATGTCGCGGCGCCGCCGCCGCAGTGGACGCTCCAGTCCCGAATAGTCGCGCAGATGCCGGTTATAGGTGCCTTGCCTGTACAAACTGTGCCCCGCATTGATGTGATGAACACCTGAGCCAGTCGCATGCGCACAGCCCTCTTTCGGACATAGGCCAGCCGGGTTTAGAGATTGGTATAAAGAACAGTCTGTTTTTTAGTCAGTTTGTATGGAACCGGTATCGGAAACTGGGTCAGCCGCCGGTCATGGTAGGCGTGTGGCCAGGCGCCTGAAGTGTCCATGAAAGGATTTGGTCCAAAGCGCCGGGAGCGTAGGCGTTGCGCCCCGACAGGACAAACCAAGCCTGGGTCCAGATCGGCATTTCATCCGGCAGTTGGTAATTGAAGGGGTCTGCCTTCAATAACCCGTGTGTCGCATTGGCAATGACAACAGTTTCAGTGCTTGCGCCGCCCGCTGCCAGAAGACGCCGGTACTCTTGAGGATTAAACTCCGGATCGACATTCAGGTCATGTGAACCATGGATCGTTAGGAAGGGTTTCCGGACCTGCCGGAGCGTTTCGCTCGCATCGGAATTCATGTTCTTCCGGACAAAGTTGAAACGGTTTTCGGACATGGGCTGCCCTTTGCCGTCAAACGACGACAGGTATGCCTCATAACTGTGTGCTGACGCCTTAATATCCCGGTTTCGCCGGGTTTCTTCCGCGATGATCTGCTCGATTACACCGTCTGAAACGCCCTCTTGTTCCAGGCGGATGCGTGTAAAATAACTGCCTTGCCGCAGCCAGTTCACCGCGCCGCCGACGAGAATGAAATGGGACGCGGCTGTTTCCCGAAGAGCAAGGCCGGGCAAGACCCAGCCGGCTTGTGAAAAGCCGAGAATGCCGATGCTGGCGAAACGGTTGTCCGGATGGCTCGACAGTTTGGTGACCGCTTGGGCCGCCAATTCGCTCCGGTCTTGCATCGAGTAGTCGAGCCAGTTTCCGGAGCTGGCCCCGATGCCGGGTTTGTCCCAGGAATAGACAGCGATGCCATTCTCCAGAAGCACACGCATGAGTGGGAGCAGGCTGCCACCCGCGTACCGGTCCTGCGGTCCGTCGCCATGTACAAGGACCAGAAGCGGCGGATTGTCTTCATGGGGCAAATGAAGAGTGCCGCTGATGGTCGCGCCGCCATGCGGGAAGGATATGTTTTCAGACTTGAAACCGGCGAGGTCAAAGTCCGAAACATTTGTGAGGAACAGAAGACCGGCACCAAACAAAACGATCAGCGAGATGGCCCCAGTGAGCCAGAGCAAAGCGCGTCGGAAAATTTTCATAAAACCCTGAGGCGAAATTTATATAAGTTCAACGTACGCGATGTGGGGTGTCTCGTGGTGTTTCGCAAGGTCGAACGTGCTGATGAATATCCTGTCGACGCGCCGTCAAAGCCAACGGCGATGGTCCGGCTGCGGTTGAGAGCAGCCGGGTCCAATCCGAAAGCGGAAATAGGGGAGATCACAACATCGGGCGTTGTGAAAGAAACGCCCAAAGATGCTCAACCAGTCAACCATTGATCAGCTATCGGCGTCAGGGTCTGAGCTTACATCAGGTCCGGTTTACCGCCAGCTGAGCTTATGTCTGTGGATCTAATGCCTGCGGTGCCGTGCGATGGCGCCCCGTTCAATTGCGGCGACTGTAAGTTTGTCCAGACCGAAGCGGTCCCGCAGGAGCTGGAGAACACGGAGTTCTTCAGCTTCAATGTGCAGATCGGCGGCCGCGACCTCGACACCGAGGGCGTAAGCGGTGTCGTAGAACTTGGACGGCAGAATATCGCCGACCAGTTCGAGCACCAGTGAGAGCCCATTTTCCTCTTGCAGAATATCTCCGCAGCGCTGGGCGGCTGGGATGACGTTCCGCTCGTCGTAGTTTTCGAATACGGGAAGCGTCTTGATCATATCACCGATCGAGGCAAGTTCGCTGTCGGTCATCGCGTTGTCCGAGGCGGACACGATCACCATGACATAGATGAGGGCTTCTTCAATACTGATCGGGTCTTGTCCGGTCACGCTTAATCTCCACGCGCAAGATAACTCTGTTGGCTTCGGTGTAATCGGTAACCAAGGAAGCTTCAAGTCACGCGAGATGAGGGGCTTCTCAGGACGGCCGCCAAAACTGCCAAAAGCTGAACGATGGTGAGTAGGTAAAGGCTTTTGTCGCCGTGCACCTGAACGCTGAAGGCTCTGGAGCGGCAAATTCGGACTGATTTTGCGCCGAAGCGGCAATTGACGGCGTTCGCCCGCTTTTCTAGTGTCGCGCCGCAGCAATCGGTGATATTGCGCTTTTGGCACCCGTTTGCCGCTTATTCCAAACAACCGAAAACGATTAGAAACATGACCGACCAATCCCTGACTCCGCTTGACCTTTCGCAAGAGTTTATCGAGGCGGCCCGGACTTCAAAGGCCTGGCCGTTCGAGGAAGCGCGAAAACTCGTCAAACGCGTCGAGAAGCGGGATTCGTCGGTGCCGGTCCTGTTTGAAACCGGCTACGGACCATCGGGCCTGCCGCATATCGGGACCTTCGGCGAGGTTGCCCGCACGACCATGGTGCGCACCGCCTTCCGGCTGCTGACTGGAGACAAGATCCCGACACGCTTGATCTGCTTTTCCGACGACATGGACGGTATGCGTAAGATACCGGAAAATGTACCGGACCGGGCAGCGCTCGAACCCTATTTGCAGATGCCTTTGACGGTTGTTCCGAACCCTTTCGGCGGAGAATATGAAAGCTTCGGCCATCACAACAACGCGATGCTGCGCCGGTTCTTGAACACATTCGGCTTCGATTACGAGTTCATCAGCGCCACCGAATATTACAAGTCCGGTCAGTTCGACGAGATTCTTCTGCGCGCCGTCGAGCGGTATCAGAAAATCATGGACGTTATGCTCCCCACACTTGGGGAAGAGCGTCAGGCGACCTATTCGCCGTTCTTGCCGATCTCGCCAAAATCGGGCCGGGTTCTTTATGTTCCGATGAAGAACGTCGATGCCAAGGAAGGCACGATCACCTTCGACGACGAGGATGGCACAGAGACCACGCTGTCCGTGACAGGTGGGAACGTCAAACTGCAGTGGAAGCCCGATTTCGGTGCCCGCTGGGCCGCGCTTGGTGT
Organism: Roseibium denhamense; assembly: GCF_009711415.1. Classification (GTDB taxonomy): domain Bacteria; phylum Pseudomonadota; class Alphaproteobacteria; order Rhizobiales; family Stappiaceae; genus Roseibium; species Roseibium denhamense. The sequence continues at coordinate 197,774 of NZ_SMLZ01000113.1, read as the reverse complement.
TGATTTTGAAATGTTCGGCAAGGATCACGGGCCGAACATGCAGGTCTACGACAAGATCTGTAAGGTTCTCGGCGGTGTTGCGCCGGAGCACTACGTCTACGAGCTTTTCCTCGACGACAAGGGCGAAAAAATCTCAAAGTCCAAGGGCAATGGTCTCACCATCGATGAATGGCTGACCTACGCGCCGACGGAAAGCCTAGCGCTTTACATGTTCCAGAAGCCACGGACCGCGAAGAAGCTGCATTTCGACGTCATCCCGAAAGCGGTTGATGAGTACTACACCTTTGCGCAGAAATTCGCGCAGATGCCGGTCGAGCAGAAGCTGGCGAACCCGGCATGGCACATCCATTCCGGTGCGGTTCCCGCAATCGACATGCCGGTGCCTTTCGCAATGCTGCTCAATCTTGTGTCGGCGTCCAATGCGGAAAACAAGGACGTGCTCTGGGCCTTCATTTCCCGTTATGCACCGGGTGTCACGGCTGAAACGCATCCGCATCTTGACGCACTGGTCGGCTTTGCGATCCGGTACTTCGACGACTTCGTCAAGCCTTCCAAAGTGTTCAAGGCGCCGGATGATGTAGAGCGGGCCGCCCTTGAGGCGCTGGATGCCAAATTGGCAGCCCTTGCCGAAGGTGCCGATGGAGCCGCCATTCAGGACGAGGTCTTGTCGGTTGCCCGTTCAATCGAGCGCTATCAGGACCACAACAAGAAAAGCCCTGACGGTGGCCCAGGCGTCTCTGTGACTTGGTTCTCAGCCCTTTATCAGCTGTTGCTCGGACAGGAAAAAGGTCCGCGCTTCGGCTCGTTCGTCGCTCTATACGGGATCGCGGAAACCCGCGAGATGATCCGCAAGGCGTTGGCGGGCGAGCTGGCTGACTAGATCAGCGGGCGGCAAATCGGGATAGATTTATACCCGAAGCTGATCGATTGTGAGGTGGTCGAGCATCTTTGGGCGTTGCAAAAAAACGCCCGATGCTCTGGGCGAAGCTACTTCCCTGAGAGGCCTCCGGCAGCCGGAAAACGGCTGCCGTTTTTGTTTGGCACGTGTCGCATTAATGTGAATTCATCTCGTGCCGTCTCTTGCGTTGAAATCATTGAATTCAGAAAGTTGAAGACGACACCGGTAAAATGCAATGTGCTCTAAGACACGCAGTCCGTCATCTTGAGCGTTGCGACAGCATCCGGACCGAATGCCGCTTCGGATCGCATGCCATCGCGCAAGGCGACGACCTTCGCGCCTGTTATCTCGCCATTCGATACTGTGATTTCCCGGTTCTGCACAGTGTCATCGACATCGATGGTGAAGGAGATTTTCTCAAAAGTCCGGAGCCCTTTCACATCCAGATCAATCCGGTTGTCACCGTCTTTGACTTCAGGAAGGGCAGACAGATTGCCACGCCCGTCGGTGATCTCGAACGGCTGAAACACCTGAACGCCGGCTCCGCTGGACGTGGTGTCGAAGATCAGGCCATAGGGAGACGGCTTGAGGTCTATGGTGACGGTCATCGGCCCGCTGATGTCGCAGCCGCCTGATGCTGAAATCGTGAACCGGTCCTTTGGCGCGCCTTCGTCAAACCGGACGCTCAGGTCCGCAAGGGCAGGCACAGAAACCGTGAGGGCAATGCCAAGTGTTGCAATCATCCGCATGCTGATCTCCATCATTCTCCGATCAGCATACGCGTGGCCGGAGACCGCGGTTTGCAATCGGCCGATGACATCCCGGAGAATCTGCACTTGCCCCCGTGGCCGACCGTGACGCTTATACCGGGTCCAGACCGCGTCAATTCGGGCTTATGTTGAGGTTTTGCAGATCACTTGGACCCGGGATACTATCTACCGGCCCAGCCTCTGTTTCCGGGGTGGTGCGCAAGCTCCATTCGACGATCTCAGGCTCCAAGTCTGACAAATCAGGCAGATCTGGCACATCCTGGGTAGACCAGGCAGGTTCGGGGAGCTCCGCGAGCCATTCCGACTGCCACTTTCCAATCTTCTTGGCCCGGGCTTCCTCTGCCAGGATTTGGTATTCTTGCGGGGCGTCGTCTGTAGGATCCGCCCAGCCGTAGCGCACAAGGCGCGCGCTCAGGTCAATGGACCCGCGCTGGCATGTGGCAAGGATTTTTTGTGGCTCAAGGTCTTCAATCTTTTCGCAGGTAATCTTGAACTGCCGGACAAGGCCGCGCAGGAAGGTTCTGGCCCGGACCCCGCAAGGCCAGGACCCGCCCAGCCGCGAGACGCAAGTTTCATCGGCGGCAAGCGGGGTGATGTGCGCCAGTTGGATCAAGAGGCGCTCCGAGAGGATGTGCCCCGCATCCGGAACCTGAACCCGGACGAGTTCCAACGGTCCGTCCGGTATGGGGTCTACCGGCGGGTTCTTCAGTTCCAGATACCGCTCAGAAGGCTCGATCCGGGTCAAGCTGCCGGTCACTTCCGGTGCGGACACGCCTTCAGGAGACACATCGCGGATAGCATCCGGCAGCGGCGCCTGGCTGGCGGCCGCCGTTTCATCGTCAGGGGCCTGTTCTGCGGAGTTCGCTTTGACGGCACTTGAAAGCGTCTGCTGTTCCGCCGGAGCAGGGTTTGTCTCCGCGTTGCTTTTGACCTCGGGAGGCTCTGCCAGCAGCAGCCAAGCCACACCGCCGCTGAATGCTGTGACCAAAAGGACAGGTGCGATGAGAGAGCGGATCGACATGAAACCGGACCCTTGGAGACTATTGGCTGGCCCAAATAATACGGGCAGTCCACTCAATTGCCGAGTGGGCAACCGTAAGCGATTGGGGGTTGTCCCCGATTGTTCTGAAAACCATGCCCTGAGGCGTGCGCTGCGATAAGGTATAGACCGAGAGATCGGACTTGCTGGTTTTCACGACCACGCGGTCGCCCTTGCGCGTCGCAATGCTTGGATCTGCGATAATGATGTCGCCTTTTCGGTAGAGCGGCAGCATCTCATCGCCGGAAACCTGGAGCGCGAACTCGCATTTGGATGGGGCCAGAAAGCTTGTCAGCCGTGTCCAGCTTGCGCCGGTGGGCCGTCCGCTGGTGTCAAAGGCCTGTTCCCCAACATCCTTGAAGCCGGCCATTGGTACGCCGGGAAGCTCCATAGCCGTCTGCGCGGGGCCGGCGGCCCCAGACCGTTCAATCCGCGCTGCGAAGCTCTTCAAGCCTTCGCCAGTTGCGTCGAGGATCTTGGCTAGCGATTCCGTTGATGGCCATCGTGGGCGTCCATCCGCAGCAACCCGCTTGGACCGGTTAAAAGTTGTCGGATCAAGCCCGGCCCGGCGCGCGAGGCCGGAAGGTGTCAAACCGTTTTGAGAGGCCAGTGCGTCAATAGCCGCCCAGACTTTTTCATGCGACAGCATGGATGCCAGCCTCCCGTGAAGGTGTCAGACAGGAATAAATGCCTTTGCCGTGAATAGGAAGTCTGGTTTTTTCCTGCGGAAAATGCAAACCGGCAGGCGATAAGCCCATGGCCTTGCTTGCTGTTGGCGAGTGTCGCCGTTACCGTCCGGCCGGGAACCGGGCAGCTGTTCAGCAAGCTCCGGCACTCCGGCACTGGATAGGGATGGCCAAGGGGATCTTATGACACTGGTTTTCAAAATCGTTCCGAAATCGCTCTGGGAAACGGCGCTCGCCGAAACGGTTTTCAAGGGGGCTCCGGTCGATTTGGCTGATGGTTTCATTCATTTCTCCACGGCGGATCAGGTCTGGGAAACAGCTGCCAAGCATTTTGCCGCTCAGAGTGGGCTGTTGCTGGCTGCCTTTGATGCAGGGGCGTTTGGAGATGCGCTCAAATGGGAGCCGTCCCGCGGCGGCGCGTTGTTTCCGCACCTCTACAGGGATCTGGACCCGGCATCGGCCCTTTGGGTGAAGGAGCTGCCGCTCTCGGAAGATGGAAGCCACGTTTTTCCGGAGTTGTCCGCATGACACTGTCCTGGTTGGATGCCGCATTGTTGAAGGGACTCAGCTATCTGGACGCGGAAACGGCCCACCGCGTGACAATTCAGGGTTTGAAAACAGGGCTTCTCCCGGCGCGGCGTTCCCCGGCGGATGCCAGGCTTGCGGTCAAGCTCTGGGACCTTCGTTTCGAAAATCCGCTCGGAATGGCCGCAGGCTTCGACAAGAATGGCGAAGTTCCGGACGCGCTCTTGAAACTGGGATTTGGCTTCACGGAAGCCGGCTCTGTCACACCTTTGCCGCAACCGGGTAACCCCAAGCCCCGCGTTTTCCGGCTGCCGGAAGACGAAGGCGTCATCAACCGGTTTGGGTTCAATAATGACGGGCACGAGGCGCTCCGCCGCCGCCTGGATGCGCGCAAGCGGGCCACCGGAATCGTCGGCGTGAATGTGGGAGCAAACAAGGACGCGGATGACCGCAATGCCGACTATGTCGCAGGCATTCATGCATTTGCGGATATCGCCTCCTATTTCACGGTCAACATTTCCTCGCCCAATACACCCGGCCTGCGCGACCTGCAGGCCCGGTCTGCTCTGGCCGATCTTCTGACAGGCGTGATTTCCGCACGGGACGAGTGCACACATAAGCTCGGCCGCCGGGTTCCGGTCCTGTTGAAAATCGCCCCCGATGTGGCCGATGGTGATCTGCAGGACATAGTCGAAGAAGTGGTGGCCAAAAATGTTGATGGCCTGATCGTCTCCAACACGACCATTTCACGTGACGGCCTGAGCGGACATGGACCGCATTCAGAAGCGGGGGGATTGTCAGGCCGGCCTCTGTTCCACAAATCAACGGTCATGCTTGCGCGCGCGCGCAAACTGGCCGGGCCGGACCTGCCAATTGTCGGCGTTGGCGGGATCGACAGCGCTGAAACGGCCTGGGCAAAGATCACCGCAGGGGCGGATCTGCTTCAGCTCTATTCGGCGCTTGTCTTCAAGGGGGCAGGGCTGGTTACTGAAATTCTGTCTGGCTTGTCCCGCAAGTTGGATGAGCAAGGCCTTCCGGATCTCCGCGCTGCGCGGGATACGGCCGTTGATACATGGGCCCAAAAGGACACCTGATCAGCCTGCCGCCTCAAGAAAACGTTGCGTCTGCCCGCCCCTTGCAGGCGAGCAGAAGGCTGACGCCCCTTATGCCGAAAAACAACAGGAATGCGGCCCACAGGCCGTGATTGCCGAAGGCTGGAAAGAGCGCGTAGTAGGCCGCAAGATAGACCGCAAGCGAGATCAGCATCATATTGCGCATTGTCGTGGACCAGGTTGCCCCGATAAACACCCCGTCCATCTGAAACGCGAGCACGCCGAAGAGCGGCGCGAACACAGCCCAGATCAGGAATGTTTCGGCAAACGCGCGCACCTCCTGAGACGTTGTCATGAACGCGATCAGCATCGGGCCAAACAGCCAGAAAAGCACGGCCAGGATGCCTGCAAGCGCAAAGCTCCACAGAGCGGTCAGCTTCAAAGTGCGGTCAAATGCCGGGCGGTGTCTAGCGCCAACGGCGCGGCCAGCGAGTTGTTCGGCTGCGGCGGCTAGGCCATCGAGAAAGAAGGCCGCCACCATGATGAATTTTTCAAGGATCGCATTGGCAGCGAGAATTGTATCGCCCTGATCGGCGGACCGTGCCATGAAAAACGCGAATGCAAACAACAGCGTAAACGAGCGGATCATGATGTCGCGGTTGAGTGCCATCATGCGCAGGACCAAGCGCCGGTCCAAAATCACGGCTACGGTTGGCCAGGTCTTGCGTTTCTGGGTGACGAGTACGAGACCGGCGCCAAGACCTGCAGCCGCGATCTCACTGACAACGGTCGCCCAGGCAACACCTTCAACGCCCCAGCCAAGCCCTAAAACCAAAAAGACGCTGAGGACAATGTTCAGGCCGTTCAAGAACAGCTGCAGAGCCAAACCGGTTCCGGCGCGGCCAAGGCCGATAAACCAGCCGAGGAAAGCGTAATTGGCCAGCAGGAACGGCGCGCTCAGGATACGGATTTCGAAGTATCGGGCGGTTGCCGCCTGGACCTCGTCACTGCCTCCCAGGAACCAAAGCCCGAGCGCGAGCAGCGGGGCGCTCAGAACGATCACGGCCAGGCCAAAGGCACCCGCGAGCAACAAGGCACGTAGCAATGTGGCCTTGATTTCTTGGTCATTGCGGGCGCCGAGTGCCTGCGCGGTGAGGCCGGTGGTACCGGACCTCAAGAAATTGAAGGTTGTGAAGACCAGATCGAAAATCACACCACCAACGGCTATGCCGCCAATGAGCGCTGCGTCCCCGAGGCGCCCGATGACGGCCATGTCCACGAGGCCAAGCAGCGGCGTGGAGAGATAGCCGAGCGTCATCGGAATGGCGATCGCAAGAACCGATCTGTGGGTGACGCTAAACGGCTCTGCGGTGATGGAGGGGTCGTGACGGGGCTGTGACATGGCGGGCCTTTTGAAAGGTAAGCCCTTATGAGCGTGCAGTGCCTGCCACGTCAACCATTACGATCCTCACCGTTCGTGTCTGGATACTCGGTGCCCCAATCGTAGAGCGCATTCATAATCGGAGCGAGCGCGTTTCCTTTTGAAGTTAAAACGTATTCTGCCCTGGGCGGATGGTCGGAATAGATTTGCCGTTCGATGACACCTTGCTGCTCGAGGCGCTTCAACCTGTTGGACAGTGTGTTTGGAGATAGCCCCAGCTCGCTTTGAAGGTCCTGAAAACGGCGGCGTTTTCCTTCCAGGAAAAACTCCCGGATGATGAGGAAAGACCATTGATCGCTCAAAACGCTGGTCGCGCGGCGGATGGGACAGTTCTGGCGTGATGTAATTTTCATGAGGGTCAATTTAGTGAGGGGCTTGTAATTTGTGAAGTCACTATCAAATTTGTAGTTGCTATCAATTAGGAACTAACGGAGTTATGTGATGTTCATGCTGTTCCTGGATATTTATGTTCGTAGCCTGGCAACGGTGTTGCCGGTTTTCGCGGTTTTGGCTGCCGCGTTGGCCGCCAGCCGGATGAGCCTGTCCTGGCGGGAGACGGCTCCCGCACTCATCGTCCTGGGCCTTCTTTTCGGAGTTTGGCACGGGCTAACGGTCTATCTGCTAAGCCCTGGGTTTTTAGGGGGAAGCGGCGCAATCTTGCCTGCCGGATACCTTGCCGCTTTTCTCATTTCGGGACCGCTTCTTCTGGTGCTGATGGGCAGGGCAACCCGACTTGGGCGGAATATTTTAGCTGGTGCTGATCAACGGATCCTCATCGGGTTTCAAATCCCGAGGGTTATCGGTTTTGTTTTTTTGGTCGGTTGGGCGGCTGGGGATATTCCATGGCAGTTTGCGCTGCCGGCCGGCGTCGGCGACGTCTGGGCAGGGATTGCGGCCTTGCAGGCCTTCAATGCTCTTCAGGCAGGCTCTGCGAATGCGGAACGGCTGGTTTGGCGGGCCAACATTATTGGGCTGCTCGATTTTGCTGTCGCGGTGGGGACTGGAATAGCAACGTCTGCCGGGCCTCTTCAAGTTTTGGCGTTTTCCGAGCCCAACATTGCAAACCAGTACCCGCTGGCCCTTTTCCCGCTGTTCTTCGTACCGATTTTCCTGGCGGCTCATGTGTTTTCAATTTTGCGGTTGAGCCGCCGCGGCCATCCGGAAACAGCTCCGGCGTAAACACCGGGAACACGTCCAAGCTGGCGGTGGCAACAGCGCCGCCAGCGAAAAAGAAGCTTCTGTTTTGTCCTCATGCAAGGTTAGCTGGCATTCAAGAACCCGCTATAGTGTGGCGATGAACCTTCCGATCGTTCACCACCCGGCCTATTGCGCCGATCTGCCTGCCAATCACCGTTTCCCGATGGACAAATTCCGGGCGCTTGCGGACCTCATTCGCACACAGGGTTTGCTGGGCGGAGGAGATTTTGTACGGCCCCGGCCAGCGCCCTTTGAGTGGGTCGCGCTGGCTCATGACCCGTCTTACGTGGATCAGGTCTTCAACACACAGGTGCCCGACCGGATTGCCCGTGAAATCGGGTTTCCCATGCGCGAAGACATCGCGCTTCGTGCAAGATGCGCGACGGGCGGAAGTGTTCTGACAGGTTATCTGGCACTGGAACACGGTCTTGCCTGCAACACAGCCGGAGGGAGCCACCATGCCCGCCGGGCCCATGGTGCCGGCTTCTGTGTGTTCAATGATGTTGCTGTTGCAATCAAGGTGATGCAAGCCGACGGTGCCATCCGCAAGGCACTGGTGATTGATCTCGACGTTCACCAGGGCGATGGAACGGCAGACATCTTCTCCGGTGATCCTGATGTCTTCACATTCTCCATGCATTCGCAGAAGAATTATCCGGTGAGAAAAGTGCCTTCTCATCAGGACATCGGTTTGCCCGACGGCGTTGGGGATGAGGCCTATCTGGAAAAATTGGCGCAGGTTTTGCCGGGGCTGCTGGCCCGGGACGCCTGGGATATCGTTTTCTACAATGCCGGGGTCGATCCTTATGCCGGGGACCGCCTGGGCCGTCTTTCCCTCAGCCGGGAAGGCCTCCTGCGGCGCGAACTCATGGTCATCGGCTCCGTCAGGGAGGCCGGGATACCACTTGCCGGGGTTCTGGGCGGGGGATACTCCACCGACATTGATGAGCTGGCGGACCGGCATGCAACCTTGCACCGCGCCGCACTTTCGGTGTGTTGCGACGCCAAAGGCCGTCAACTGGAAGCTTCCACGGGCTTGCTTGCCGGCAACAAGACTTGATGCGGAGACCAGCGGCCGAGTCCTTTGGGGTTTTGCAAGGGGATTCTGCCAAGCAGAACCAGGTCCGATCAGCCGCTTAGTTTTGCTCAAAACGGTCGTGGCAACCGCTTAAGAGCCTGATTTTCCCATGGAAAACAGACGCGTCAAAAGCCAGATCGGGATCACGACGACAGCGCCGATCACAAAGTAGCTTCCGATCCGGCCCAGAGCGTCAAAGCCCAGGTTCCACAGCCGGACGACGAAATTTACCGCCATGTCGATGAGGTCTAGCGGGGCAATATCGAGCGCGGACAGAATGACGCCGACAACGAAAGACAAGAACACAAGACGCAGCAGAACCTGCGCGGGCGTGCCGCCGAGGAATCGGTTCAAGCTGTTCTCGGACATGTATTTCTCCTGCGATTGTCCCGCTGTTTTGAAAGTTAGGAAGGTGGACGGGCAATTGCAACGCGGATGACCGGTTCTTAACCGCATAATACGGCAGGACACGCCGGGATTAATTGTACGGGGTGGCGCAATTGGCAAAATACTCGTTCGTAACCTGCAAAGACAGAAGTTTCAGAATATCATATGTATCGTCTCTGGAAGTTGTGAGACGTAATCAACGAATATCCCACACTCGTGCACGTGACCTTCTTCCAGCTTGTACTGCGAAAGACACAAGGCGGCCGGCCCCATGATACGGCTTGCCTGAGGGTAACTCACACGCAGTCAGGGTAGCTTGCCCCTTGGGATCGGAACGGCATCCGCAGCCAGCATGTCCGGTGTCAGGGTCCGAATGGGAACAGGAGTTTCTCAGTCCGGCAGGCGAAAACGTTCTCCTGGCACGGTGCGGTATTGCCCGATCCCGCATCGTGCTTCATTCCTCAAAAGCTGACATGCGCACATCAGGCTCAAGCACGGTGTTCGTCTGGCCGTTGTCGGCGTCGGGCGGGGGTGCCGAGAGGGATTGTCTTTGCCACTGCCGAAATCCGCTCATATCCCGCACCTTGCGTGGCGAGACTCCAAACCAGCTCTTTACGGCCCGTGAGAAGGTGCTGAGTTCGGAAAAACCGAGCAGATATGCGATTTCCTTCATCGGCATATCGGTGCTCTTGAGGTAACGTTCCGCCGCAGATCTGCGGATTTCTTCGTTGAGTTTGCGGAAGCTGGTGCCTTCCTTTTCCAAGAGGCGCTGCACCGCGCGCTGGGACATCCCCAGTTTGTTGGCAATGGCCGGCAGCGTGGTAGCGCCCTGGGTCAAGCTGGCTGCGACTTCATTGGCAATGCGGGACAGCGGCGATTCGAATTGACCGAAATGGTTGAGCTCGCTGGTCGCCGAATTCATGATGATGGCGTAGAGATTGGGATCGTTCCGCCGGAGCGGCTGTCCCAGAAGCGTCTTCGGGAAGGAAATGCGGTTGGCGGCGGCTCCGAACTTGAGACGCCCCTGATACTTGCGCTGGAAGTTCGACTGGCTTTCCGGTTCGGCCGCTGCAATCTCAATCAGGATCGGCGGGACGGCCATATCGAGGGCAAGCTCGATCTGCTGCGTTGCCCAGCCGATACGGGCGAACATGTTCTGCCGCCACTCGCCCCGGCCGTGCAGGATTGGCCACTCAACATAGGCCCCTGTTTCCGTTTCCTTGAAGGTCAATTCGTAGGCGTTGGTCCGGATCGGCATGAATTTGGCCCATGCCTGGCAGGCTTCGCGCAGGGTCGGGGCGCATGCAAACAGATAGTCAAATATGGAGAAGCAGCCAATTTCGACATTGTTGAAGAGGTCGAACATGATGGCGTCATTGCCAAGGCGCTCGGCGGCGTACTCAAACACGCCATGCCATGCTGGAATGGAAACGATCCCTTGCGGGTCATCTAAAAGAGCGAGGTCGAATTTATACGTTTCCGCAATGTGCGGCCAATCAAGATTGTCTTTGGCACACACATCCCGCAGGACCCGGAACACGTCTGCGCGCGCCCATTCGCCTTCAATTGGCATTCGAAACTCCAGCTGGCCCGTGCAGTCCACCCTGCTGCAACTTTGCATCACTGGACAGTCTTACGCAAGTTTTGGCGCAATTGGCCAAAAATATACGATCTTGTGACCGCAGAACGGCAGATACCGCCCTCCGGAGAAGGCGGTATCTTGATGGGTCAGGCCGCGTCTTTTTGAGCCGCTTCGGCCTTTGGCGCAAACTTGCCGTAGAAGCGCTCGTTTTCCTTCGCCATGTCCCGCAGCAGCTTGTTCGGCTTGAAGCGCGGTCCCCATTTCTTTGTGAACTTCTTGCAAAGGTCCACAAAGGCGGTGGTGCCCATCATGTCGATATAGCTGAGGGTTCCTCCGGTATAAGGCGCAAACCCGAAGCCCAGGATCGAGCCGACATCTGCTTCGCGAACATCGGTCAGGCATTTTTCTTCGAAAATGCGGGCTGTCTCCAGCGCCTGCATCACCAGAAGACGTTGCTTGAGTTCCTCGATGTTGAAGCTTTCAGCGGGCTTCGGCTGGCCGACAACGTCCGGAATACCTGGCCACAGGCTCTTGTCCTTGCCCTTGTAGTCGTAGAAGCCCTTGGCGTTCTTACGTCCGAAACGTTCCTGCTTGACCACCATTTCTTCCAAAATGTTGTCGAGCGGGCCTTCCACGTATTTGACGCCGAGGTCCTTGCGGGTGGCAGAGACGATTTTCCAGGCAAGGTCGAGTGCGACTTCGTCGCCGAGTGAGAGTGGCCCGACCGGCATACCGGCCATCTTGCCCGCGTTCTCGATCATGGCCGCGGGAACGCCGTCCGCCAGCATCATCAAGCCTTCGCGGATGTAGGTCATCACCACACGTGACGTGTAGAAGCCTCGGCTGTCATTCACGACAATCGGCGTCTTCTTGATGGCCTTGATGTAGTCGAGCGCCATGGCAAGCGCCCGGTCAGAGGTCTTCTTGCCCATGATCACTTCCACGAGCATCATCTTGTCCACTGGTGAGAAGAAGTGGATGCCAATAAAGTTTTTCGGCCGTTTGGAGGCCTGGGCGAGGGACGTGATCGGAAGTGTGGACGTGTTGGACGCGTAGATCGCCCGCGACTTCATGGCAGCTTCCGCTTGTTCGGTCACGGTCTTCTTGATCTCGCGATCTTCGAAAACAGCCTCAATCACCAGATCGCATTCCGCCAGCTGGTCATAGTCAACGGTTGCCGTGATCTTGGAAAGCAGCTTTTCCTTTTGCTCTTCCGTTGCGCGGCCACGCTTGATTGCCTTGCCCATCAGCTCTTCCGAATGGGCCTTGCCCTTGTCCGCAGCTTCCTGGTCCCGGTCGATCAAAACGACTTCGATCCCGGCCTGTGCGGTGACGTATGCAATGCCCGCGCCCATGAAACCTGCGCCCAGAACGCCGATTTTCTTGATCTTGTTCGGGCGCTGGTCTTCAGGACGGCGCGCGCCTTTGTTCAACTCCTGCATGGAGACGAACAGGGAGCGGATCATGTTGGCTGCTTCTGGCGTCTGCAGGACTTTGGCGAAGTAGCGGCTCTCAACCTGCAAGGCGAGATCCATCGGCAGCTGGAGGCCCTCAACAACGGAGTGCAGGAGGTAGCGGGCGCCGGGGTAGTTGTCGAAGGTCTCGCGGCGGTAGATCGCGTTGGCCGCCGGCCAGAACTGGAAACCTGCCGGGGAATAGACCTTGCCGTTCGGCAGCTTGTAGCCCTTCTTGTCCCACTCCTTGACCGGATCCAGACCGGCTGCCAGCATTTTCTTGGCGCTGGCGACCAGTTTTTTCGTGGTTGTGACTTCGTTCACCAGCTTCATTTGCTTCGCATTCGGTGCGCGCAACGTGCGGCCCTGCAGCAGGAACTGCATGCCCTGCTGGCCATCGGCCATCCGCATCACGCGCTGCGTGCCGCCCGCGCCCGGGAAGAGCCCGACCTTGACTTCCGGCAGGCCCATTTTCAGGTCTTCATCGACGACGCGTGCATGGCAGGCGAGGGCAAGTTCGGTGCCGCCGCCCATGCATGTGCTGTTGACCGCTGCAACAAACGGTTTGCCGCAGGTTTCCAGCTTTCTGTAAACGAGCGTCAGTTTGCGGGAGCCCTCAAAGAGCATCTTGGCCGCTTCTTCCGGATCATCGCCGCGCTTGACGTGAAAGTCCTTCAAAAGGCCTTCCAGCATGGTCAGATCGGCGCCGCCGGAAAAGGCGGACTTGCCGGATGTGATGACAGCGCCTTTGATGCCGTCGTCGCCAGCAACCTGGTCAATGACCGCGTCAAGTTCGTCCATGACCGATAGGTCGATGACGTTCATGGATTTTTCCGGCATGTCCCAGGTTATCAGCGCAAAGCCGTCGGCATCCGTTTCAACGGTGAAATTCTTGTAAGCCATTGTTCTTTTCTCCTCCGTTCAGCCTCAGACGCGTTCGATGATGGTTGCCGTGCCCATGCCGGCCCCGATGCACAGCGTGACCAGTGCCGTATTCAGATCACGGCGCTCCAGCTCATCCAGAACCGTGCCGAGTATCATGGCACCGGTGGCGCCAAGCGGATGCCCAAGGGCGATGGCGCCGCCGTTCACATTCACGGTTTGCGGGTCAAGATCGAAAGCCTGCTGGTAGCGCAACACGACCGATGCAAAGGCTTCATTGATCTCGATGAGATCGATGTCCTTCATCTCCATCTTGGCGTTTTTCAACAGCTTTTCCGTAACGTCGACCGGACCGGTCAGCATCAGGGCGGGCTCGGAGCCGATGTTGGCAAAGGCCTTGATGCGCGCGCGCGGCTTCATGCCGATGGACCGGCCTGCGGTCGAAGACCCGATCAGAACTGCTGCCGAGCCATCAACGATGCCCGAGGAGTTGCCGGCATGATGAACGTGCTTGACGTTTTCGATTTCCGGATGGGCCTGGATGCCGACCGCGTCGAACCCGCCCATGCTGCCCATCATCTCGAAAGAAGCGTTCAGTGAGGCGAGCGACTGCATGTCCGTTTCCGGGCGCATGTGCTCGTCCTTGGCAAGGATCGTGATGCCGTTGATGTCCTTGACTGGAACAACGGACTTGGAAAACCGGCCTTCGTCCCAGGACTTGCCCGCGCGTTTCTGGCTTTCAACGGCATAGGCATCGCAGTCATCGCGGGTGAAACCGTATTTCGTTGCGATCAGATCGGCGGAAACGCCCTGCGGCATGAAGTAAGAGGGGATGGCGACCTGCGGCTCGATCGGCCAGGCGCCACCGGAGGCGCCGAGACCGACGCGGCTCATGCTTTCAACACCGCCGGCAATCACCAGCTTGTGCTGGCCGGACATCACTTGAGCCGATGCCATGTTGACGGCGTCGAGACCGGACGCACAGAAGCGGTTGATCTGCATGCCTGGAACCGAGGTGTCGTAGCCCGCCGCAAAGACGGCTGCGCGCGCTATGTCGCCGCCGGCCTCGCCAACGGGATCGACGCAGCCGAGCACAACGTCGTCGATCTTCTGCGTTTCCAGGCCGTTGCGGTCACGCAAGGCCTCAAGGGCGGTTGCGGCCAGGCGGACGGCTGGAACCTCGTGCAGGGAACCGTCTTTCTTGCCGCGACCGCGCGGTGTCCGCACGTGGTCATAAATATAGGCTTCAGGCATCAGATCCTCCTCTAGATCGGGATGACCTCATTTTGCATCCGGCAATGGATGACCGGGCATGAGGTTATAAGGGTGGTCCCAGCCTGGCAGCGTTTTGATCCGCTCCAGCCAGGTTGTCAGGTTAGGGTATTCAGTGAGATCGATGCCGGCTTCGCCTTCGTAGTACATGTAGCTGCACAAGGAGAAGTCGGCCGACGTTGCTTTGGCGCCGATGGCGAAATCGGAAGCGGCGAAATGTTTGTCCAGAATGTCCAGCGCTTTGCGGATCCGGCCATCCAGGAAGGCGGTGACGTCGTTCTCGCCGGTCTTTGCAAGGCTGCGCATGAACCGCAGGGAGCCGAGCTGCCCGGAAACCTTCTGGTTGTCGAAAACCGTCCAGCGCAGGATCTCTCGGCGTTCTGCATCATTGTCCCAGCTGAATTTCCCAAAGACTTCGCCGAGGTAATCCATGATCACGGCCGACTGTGTGAAGAGTTTGCCATTGTGATCGAGAACCGGGACTTCGCCCAGTTCATTGAGGTTCTTGCGGAAGTCCTCGGTGCGGGTCTCTCCGTTGAAGAAGTCGACCCACCGGGCTTCCCAATCCGCTCCGCACAAGTTCAGCATGAGAGCGACTTTGTAGGAGTGCCCGGATTGGGCCATACAATGAAGAACGTACTCAGCCATTGATAAATTTCTCCCTGGCATTTCATGAAGGTAAGGTGACCCTACACCTTAGGTAGAAGAAATGCGCGGGTGAAGTACGGCCCGGCGGACGCCGGGCCAATCCGGATCAAAACGCGTCGGCGGACAGGCCCATGACGGTGTCGGCCCCGGCCGAAATCCGTGCAAGGTGAGCGCCGGTTTCAGGCATGACCCGTTCCATGAAGAATGTTCCGAAGGCCAGCTTGTCGGACAGCCACTGTTCCTTGCCATTCGCCCCAGCAGAGATGTGCTCCGTGGCGGTCTTGGCGATCTTGGTCC
This sequence comes from Roseibium denhamense, assembly GCF_009711415.1. GTDB lineage: Bacteria > Pseudomonadota > Alphaproteobacteria > Rhizobiales > Stappiaceae > Roseibium > Roseibium denhamense. The sequence goes on along the minus strand of NZ_SMLZ01000113.1, from coordinate 182,566 downwards.
ACATGTAGCCCATGGCCACGAGGCCGAACAGATGCATGTAGTCAACCGATCCGGCACCGGCATTGTCCGGGTTCTTCATGGCGTTGTTCATGAACCACATGGTAGCGGCCTGAAGATCGTCCGCGCCTTTCTTCAGCGGGCCCGTGAAGGCCGCAAGCTTTTCGTTGTCTTTTTCTTCCTTAAGGAAAGAATTGACCTCGTTGAAGAAGCTCATCACCGCACGGCCGCCATTTGCAGGCAGTTTCCGGCCGACCAGATCGAGGGCCTGAATGCCGTTGGCGCCTTCGTAGATCATGGCAATCCGCGCATCGCGCACGAACTGCTCCATGCCCCATTCACCGATATAGCCGTGGCCGCCATACATTTGCTGGGCATCGACTGCGTTTGCAAAACCGGTATCGGTGAGAACACCTTTGAGCACCGGCGTCATCAAGCCCATCATGTCGTCGGAAAACTGTTTGGTCTTGTCGTCCTCAGAGCGATGAGAGACATCCCCGTGGAGCGCTGTCCAGATGACCAGAGCCCGGGCGGCCTCGTTGAAAGCCCGGATCTTCATCAGGGTCCGGCGGACATCCGGGTGCACGATGATCGGGTCGGCGGCCTTGTCCGGGTTTTTCGGTCCGGTCAAAGAGCGGCCCTGGATCCGGTCCTTGGCATAGGTCACAGCATTCTGATAAGCGACTTCCGACTGCGACAATCCCTGAACGGCCACACCAAGGCGGGCTTCGTTCATCATCACGAACATGGCGCGCAGGCCCTTGTTCTCTTCGCCCACGAGCCAGCCGGTCGCATCATCGTAGTTCATGACGCAAGTGGCATTGGCGTGAATGCCCATCTTGTGTTCGATGGAGCCGCAGGACACGCCGTTGCGGTCGCCGCAGGTCCCGTCATCTGCAATCTGGTTTCGCGGCACCACAAACAGCGAAATGCCCTTGTTGCCTTCCGGAGCCCCTTCAATGCGCGCAAGCACGAGGTGGATGATGTTCTCCGACATGTCGTGTTCGCCGGCGGAGATGAAGATCTTCGTGCCGGAAATCTTGTAGGAGCCATCCGCCTGTGGAACGGCTTTCGAGCGGATGAGACCCAAATCCGTCCCGCAATGCGGCTCGGTGAGATTCATTGTCCCGGTCCAGCTGCCGTCGATCATTTTTGGCAGATACTTCTGCTTCTGCTCGTCCGTCCCGTGAATTGTCAGGGCCGCGATGGCGCCAGCCGTGAGGCCCGGATACATGGAAAATGCCATGTTTGCGGACGAGGCATACTCGTTGAAGATCGTCGCTAGCGTGTGCGGAAGGCCCTGTCCGCCATAATCCGGATCGGCAGACAAAGTGCCCCAGCCGTTCTCGCAAAATGCCTCATAGGCTTCCTTGAAGCCCTTGGGCGGGGTCACTGTGCCGTCCTCGTGGCGCGTACATCCTTCGTGGTCACCGGACTGGTTCAGCGGCTGCAGGACTTCTTCCGAAAACTTCGCGCCTTCCTTCAGGATCGCTTCAACAAGATCGAGGGGGGCATCGGCAAAGCCCGGCAGATTGGAGTACTTTTCGTACCCGAATACATCTTTCAACAGAAAGAGAGAGTCGTCGACAGGCGCTGAATAGCTCGGCATGGAAATCCTCCCAGATTCGCCACAAAAGACTTATGCATGACGTTTCCGTAAACGTCACCTTGAGGTCTTATATACGCGTGTTGTTCATGTCCGGCAAGTGGTGTCGTAAGGGAAAGTTATTCAAAAAATTTGGCCCAAATAGGTCTATTCGTGCATTTTTCGGTGCCGCGGCCTCAGGTTCTGTGTTTTGAAGGCCGGTTTTTGAAGCTTTTAGAAAATGGAATCCGCGCCCCTGAAAACGGAAAACGCCGCCGGGCGTGGAGCCGGGCGGCGTTCATCGAAACGGTGATCGATGGCTGCAAAGAGCTTATTGTGCTTCCTCAGCTTCTTTGTGCTTGAGCATGCCGGAGACAATTTCAACCGTACGGCTCAGCTCTTCGATGGCCTGCTCGATGTTCTGGCGCTGGTCTTCCAGCACTGCGATCTGCTCGTTGAATTTGGACAACGCAACGCGCAACTGTGTGACCTGACCATCTCGCAGGTCGTAGAGGTCCAGCATGTCGCGGATTTCGGAAAGAGAGAAGCCGACGCGCTTACCCATCAGCACCAGTTTCAAGCGCGCGCGGTCGCGGCGGTTGTAGACGCGGTTCAGACCGTCCCGCTTCGGATTGATCAGGCCTTTGTCTTCGTAAAACCGCAAGGTCCGGAGGGTGCAGCCGAATTCCTTGGCAAGGTCGCCGATGGAAAACTGTGTCTTTTTGGTGCTGTCATCCGCTGCTGAAACAACTTCAGCAAGGTCTTCCCCGTTGAGGATTGATAGCGCTTCACTCATAGCCGTAGTGTCTCGTCTTTTTTTCCGCCGTTGACCGGCGTCTGTTTCTGATTTGAACGTCCCGCAACCCTGCGCCAGGAGCTCTATCCTTGGCAGTGAGCCTGAACATCTGACGCAAGCACAGGAAAATGGTCCGATTTCTTTCCCGTTTATTAGCTTACGTTTGCGTTAAGGTCCAGTGGGGGATGGCCGTGCTGTCAAAAATCGTTAATAGCGGATTGAATGATTCGGCCGGAAGTCTGCTTTTGTGAAAAGTTATCCGAGGTAAATTCAACCGTTTTCGCAATTAGCAAGCCCAATTAACGGCCTGTTTACCCTAACCCGACAAGGTTGCTTTAAACGCTGAGCACAGTTGCGGCATTCTGGTCGCCGGTGCACAGCCCGCTCGATTGACTGGTCGGAAGACCGAAAGCCCCAGGGTCAAGATATGCCGGCTTGGAAAAAAAATGAGGCAGGACGCCGCAGCCGCGACGCCTACGGAACCCAAGAATACCAAGATGCTCCGCGCCGGGAACCGGCACGCACCCGCATTGAACGTTTGACGCGGACCGCAACGGCTTTGGGGGCCTCTGATCCCTATGGCGTCCCGCATGAAGCCCACGATGAAGACCTCAACGCGGTGGCTGACGAGCTGGACCGCCTGCTTTCCGAACGCGGAGATCGTTCCGCCCAATCCAAATCAAGGCCAGCCCGCAAGCAGCGGCCGTCGCGGCAACGGCCCGATGCGCGCAGCAGTGGACTTGATGATGTGATGGGCGCGCTGGACCGGCTGGACGAACAGGTCCGTGGTCTCGCGGAACCGGCCTACTATGAAGATGAGTATCCGGAGGAGCGGCGCGGCAGCCGTGCGGGCACCTATGCCATAGACAATCTGCCGCCCGAAGACTCTTACGAAGATGAGTACGACGACTATTATGATGATCGTGATGATGATCATTACGCCCATGCCCGTTCCGGTAAGGATGTAAGGCGCGGCAATGGTCCGCAGCGGGATGCGTCCATGCATATGTATCGCGATCTGGGCCGCCGGATCGATGCATTGCGGGGGCCGCAGGAGCAGGCTCTTGCCCATGTCCGCACCGAGCTCGGATCGCTGCGGGATGCGCTTGGCGGCTTGGCCAAAGGAACAAGTGACACGGTCGGCCGTCAGAACGCGGAATTGCGCCGCCTTGCCGATATGGTTGAGCGGCTGCGGTCGGACAAAAAGAACGACCAGCTGGCAAAAGAAATCCGCAAGGAAGTTACCGAGCTGAAATCCATGGTGGGCCGGACCAATGTGGAAGGGGCCTTGCAGACCCTCGAGCATGGATACGCTCACATTCTTCAACGCCTGGACGAGTTGTCCCGCGCCTCGGTCGATCCGCGGGTGCTGCGCGGCGTCACCATGCGGTTGAATGAAATCGAAGATGCGTTCGCGGCCTTGCCCCGGTCGGAGCACATGGTGGTGCTGGAAGACCGGGTGATCAGCATTGCCGAGCGCATGGAAGAGCTTCTGCAGCACAAGAACCATGCAGACATCGAGCCCCTGAGGGCCGAACTGAAGGACGTGCGCAGCTTTGTCGAGCAGATCGACATCAAGGGCCTTGTGGAAGGCATCGACGACCGCATGAAATTTGTTTCAAGCCGTCTCGATGATCTTGAGGTTCTGGCGCGCGAGCAACGCGGGCTGGATTCGCGTCTTTCGGCAATGGAAGAACGCATGCCGGAGCCGGAGACCATCAGCAGGCTGCAGGGGCGCCTTGAGGACATTGTCGGCATGATGGCCGATGACCGGGCATCACCTGCCGACAGCCAGCATCTTGGCCAAGTTGACCGCCGTTTGAACGAAATTGCCGACCGCCTTGAGCGCATGGAACAGGCAGAGCCGTTGCCGGCCGGGGATTCCAAGGCCTTTGAGGCGCTGGAAAAACGGCTTGAGACGATTTCCGGCAAGATCGACGCAATCGAAAAGCGCAGCGCCCGCCCGGTTCCCGTGCTTGACGCGGCCAACATGCGCGCCGGAAACGGTCCCGACACACAGTTCATGAGCCAATTGCAAGAACGGCTTAATGATCTGACAACACGTCTCGATGGCCCGAAAGACGGTGTCACCACCGCTGATCTGGACAAATTGCGTGCGGAAATCGGCCAAATGCGGGCGTCCGTCGAACCTGCTTCCACTGATGCGCTCGAAAAGCGGATTTCGGATCTGGCGCAGATCGTCTCAAAAGGCGGCGATGATGCAGATGACGGACGGCTCGACCAACTGAGCCAAAAAGTGGCGGCCCTGGCAGACCAGATCCAAAGCACGTCTTCCAAGGCCTTGAGCTTCGACCAGTTCGCGCCGATCCTGGAGCGCATTGAAACCGGAATGCAGCGGACCCGCAACGACGTTGCCGATATTGCGAAAAAGGCGGCGGTTGAAGCGGTCTCAAAGGCGCCTGCTCAGAAAAACACGCAATATGATGACGCGATTTCCTCGTTGCAGGGCGACCTGAAGCGCCTTCTGGACGCCGCCGAAGGCAGTGATGAACGCACACGCAACACGTTTGACAGCGTGAAAAACGTTCTTGGCTCGATCAATCAGCGGCTTGATCACCTTGAAAAAGCCGACATACGCCCGCCCGAGGCGGAAAGCCGTGCTCAGCCGGTAGCTGCGTCCGCCTTCTCGCCGATCAAGGTACAGGAGCCGGCACCGCTGTTTTCGAATTCACCGAAGCCAGCGGCGCAGGACAAACCTGCCGAACAGGAAGCAGCTGCCGAGGCGGCGCCATCTGCTGCCCCGGCCGACCCGCAAGACCGTGCCCGTGACCGGAAGGCCGACTTTATTGCTGCCGCACGGCGTGCGGCTCAGGCAGCGTCCGCGGAAGCGGCCCATTTGGAAAAGTCCCGCAAGCCGGATCCGGCCGGAGACGACGCCAATGAAGAGCGCGGGAAGGCGCGCATTGGATGGTTGCGCAACGTCTTGAAGCGCGATAAATCCGAAGCCCCTGACAGCGCCCAGCCCGAACCGGAAACGGAAGAAGCGCTCGATCTGAGCGGGATGGAAGACAGCGCCACCCGCTATCCCGAGGATGAGGCCGCGGTTCTGCCAGGCGACAGACCGGCGCCGGACGCTGACCAAGCCGGGTCCGGCGGCCGCCGCAGAGCAATCATGTATGCCGCTGCCGCAGTCGTTTTGCTGCTCGGCACGTTGACGGTCTATCGATTTGCAACCGATGGCGGCGAGCCTGGACAGCCGGTTGCCTCCGCGCCGGAAGGCACTGTCACCACGGAAGAGCCTGCAGCGGTAGCGGCCCTGTCCGACACACCGGCAGTCTCCGCGGCAGATGACCAGCTTTCGCCGGAAACACCGGTTGGGCAGGATCCGGAAATGGCTGACGCTGCCGGGTCTGCCCCTCCTGCAGGCTCGGAAGAGGCGGGTGCTGCGGTCGCGGCGAACCCGGAAACGGCCTCGGCCAATCAGCCTGATGAAGATGCCGTGGCCTTTGCACCGCCTGTGGGCGTGGACAATGGCTTTACGAATGATCCGGTTGCGCCGGCAAATGGCTTTACCGCGTCCGGTGAAGGCGCCCCTGTATCTCCCGCCAATCTGATTGCCAGCCTGCCGCCAGAAGAAATCGGGACAATGGCCCTTCGGAGCGCGGCGGCATCCGGTGACCCGGCAGCTGAGTTCATGGTTGGCGTCAAATACACCGAAGGCGACGGCGTTCCTGCAGACTTGTCAAAAGCGGCCGTGTGGTACCAGAAAGCGGCCGGCAAGGGACTGGCGCCGGCTCAGTACCGGTTGGCGAGCCTTTATGAAAAAGGGCGGGGCGTTGAAAAGGACGTGCCGAAGGCAAAGGCCTGGTACACACAGGCTGCTGAAGCTGGGAACGCCAAAGCCATGCACAATCTTGCGGTCATTCATGCAGAAGGCGGCGGTGGCCAGCCGGATTATGCCGCTGCGGCCAAATGGTTCGAGGAAGCCGCCAATTACGGCGTAAAGGACAGCCTGTTCAACCTTGGCATTCTTTATGCGGGCGGCATCGGCGTCGACAAGGATTTGGTCGCCAGCTACAAGTGGTTCGCAATTGCCGCCGATCAGGGCGATCCGGAAGCGGCAAAACGCCGTGACGATGTTGCCAACATGATGGACGAGGAAACTCTGGCGAGTGCACGGCTGGCGGTTGAGAACTTTGCTCTGAAAACACCGATCCCGGCTGCCAACAAGGTGACAACCCAGCCGGATTGGGCGGAGACGCCGGCAACACCAGCTGCAAGTCAGGCTTCGGCTCCGTCAGCCGAAACAACCGACATGATCCGCCAGGCTCAGGAAAAGCTCAACTATCTGGGTTTCGACACAGGCTCACCGGATGGTCAGATGGGACCGCGCACCCGCAGCGCAATCCGGGCATTCCAGCGCAGCCTGGGCCTTCCGGAAACCGGAACCGTTGACCGACGGCTTATCGAAGAACTGAACAGTCAGGCAATCTAATCAATTTTGCAGCGATCCGATGAAACGTCAAGGCGTCCGGTTGACACACCGGGCGCCACCGGTTTTTAACCACTTAATTGTAAGTTCCCGCAGTGTTATCTGCAGTTCCGGCGTGATCAAGTGCAATTATATCTGCCCATAGCCGAGATTCCGGTCAATATCTTCGTGATTTTTGGCATGGGCGGCGCTGTGGGGTTTTTGTCGGGCTTGTTTGGCATTGGCGGCGGCTTCCTTCTCACGCCGCTGCTTATCTTTTCAGGCATTCCGCCGGCGGTTTCGGTCGCCACCGTGACGACGCAGGTCGTCGCATCGTCAGCCTCGGCGGTGATCACTTACTGGCGCCGGAAGGCGATTGACCTCAAGCTCGCTTCAATCCTTCTCGCAGGTGGTATTTTCGGCTCATTCCTCGGGGTTATTCTGTTTGACGTCCTTCAGGAGGTCGGCCAGCTGGATCTGGTCATCTCGCTGTCTTACGTCACTTTCCTTGGCGCAATCGGCGGTTTGATGCTGGTGGAATCGGTTCGCGCGATCCGCAGACGCAAGGCCGGCGCCCCGCCGCGCGCGCGCAAACCGGGGCAGCACAACTGGATCCATGGGCTGCCGCTCAAGGTCCGCTTCCGGCGGTCCAAGCTCTATGTCAGCGTGATTCCGGTGATCACGCTTGGGGCAATCATTGGTTTTCTCGGCACTGTTCTTGGCATCGGTGGCGGCTTCATGATGGTGCCTGCGCTGATTTATCTGTTGCGGGTTCCAACAAGCATCGTTATCGGAACGTCGCTGTTCCAGATCCTGTTCACAATGGCGGCGGCAACAATTTTTCATGCAATGGGAACCAAGACGGTCGATATCGTTCTTGCCATGACCCTGATGGTGGGCGGTGTGATTGGGGCCCAATTCGGTGCGCGCATGGGGCAAAACCTCAGAGGCGACCAGCTGCGCTTGCTGCTGGCGTTGCTGGTTCTGGGTGTCGGTCTGCGGTTCGCGGTCGATCTGCTTCTTATTCCGGATGATCTTTATTCGATCGCAATTCGGAAAGGAGCCGGCTCATGATGCGGTTTGTCCTTTCCGTGATCCTCTGGTTCTGTGCACCGTTCGGCTTGTCCTTGGCGCAAGAAGAGGACCGTTCGCAGACAGGTCATCTCGTGACAGCGGTGTCGTCAGACCGGATCTCGATCCAATCCAATTTCACTGGAACCGAGATTGTCATTTTCGGTCAGGCCGAGCATATCGAGCACCAGCCGAATGCGCCTGGCGGCTATGAGCTGGCAATCATCGTGGAGGGACCCTCCCAAGACATTACAACACGCCGCAAAGGCCGATTCTTTGGGGTTTGGGTCAACCGTGAGGCGGAGACCTTCCGGCGGGTCCCTTCCTTTTACGCTGTTGCCAGCACCGATGATATTGGGGACATGGCCCACCGGTCCATACTCGACGATCTCGGTATCGGACTGAACCACATCAACCTTGCTATCACCGGGTCTTCCAATGTCGCCCTGTCGGACCGGGACGATTTCCGCCGGGCCTTTATCCGGTTGCGCCAGGAAATGGGGCTTTACTCGGAACGGGAGACATCGATTGAATTTTTGACGGAAACAATGTTCCGCACGAACATCCCTTTGCCCGCCAATATTCCGGTCGGGCAGTACAAGGTGCGCAGCTATTTGTTTAACCAGGGTGAGGTCATTTCCAAAACGCAACAAAGCCTGCGGGTCGCAAAAACCGGTTTTGAGCAGTTTACCTTCAATCTCGCGCAGGACTACTCGCTGCTTTATGGAATTATGGCTGTTGCGCTTGCGATCTTCACCGGGTGGCTCGCCGGCGTGATTTTCCGTAAAGACTGATTTGTGACCAGTTCCCGCGATCACAACTGAATGCGGCCAACCACGCCGATTTCGCCATCGTGTATATTGATAACGATGCCTTCGCCGGATGTTGGAAAGATGTTCGTCAAGGCCGTGATATTGACCTGGTGCGTGACGACGACCAGAGCGCCTTCACCGGACCAGTTTGACAGAAGGTCCCGGGCGGCGTCGGTTTGTTCCGGCCCTTTCGCCCGGTTCTGAAAGAACGAATTAAAGGCCGGCTGTTCGGTTACCTGACCTGGAAAGGCGAGTTCGGCCGTATCAACACAGCGGCACCACTGGGACGTCAAGACATCGCCGACGGCTATGCCGCGATCCCGGAAAGCCTGTCCGATCTTCCTGGCGTCCTGTCTGCCCGTTTCATTCAGGTTCCGCTGTGTGCTACAGTCGCCAAGCGTGAAGTTGTCCGGATCACCTGTGCCCGGAGCCAAAGTATGCCGGAAAAGGACGATGCCGCCATTTTTCAAATGTTCCCAGGCTGCCTCATCGGCTCTTGCAATATCGTGAGAACCTAAAAATGCAGCTGCGAGTGCAAACAGTGCCGAGGCAATGGCTCTTTTGAACCCTGCGCTCCGGGTGCGTAACCAGATTCTTCTGTAACTCATGGGTCCTGCCGTTAATCTGCCGAAACGGAAACTCCAATCATGTACGGCGGGGGCAGCATGACCGATCAGTCTTCTCATAATCCGGACCTGGTTCAAAAACCGGAAACGCTCGATGCAACAGTGATCGATCTCGCGATCAGGCTAGGCGTTCTCGCGCTGTTTGCCTATTTCTCGCTTCAGCTGATTGCACCTTTTTTTCTTTTCCTGTTGTGGGCGGTTGTTCTGACAGCCGCGCTTTACCCTGGCTATAGCTGGCTTGCGGCAAGACTTGGCGATCGCAAAGTTTTATCCGCCGTTCTTGTTACGCTCCTTTGTCTCTGTATTGTGGTGGGGCCGGTTGCGGTTCTGGTCGCCAGCCTCGTTGCCACTTTGGGCGACTGGTATGAGGTGCTGTCCGCAGGTGCCTATCAGATGCCACCGCTGCCGGAACGCATTGGAACGCTGCCAGTGATTGGCGACAGGATTGCGGAAGGCTGGCAACTGGCCGGAAGCAGTCTTGAAACTTTCTTTGAAAAAGTCGGGCCAATGCTTGTGCCCGCAGGAGGGCGGATCCTTGGCGTCCTGGCCGGGCTCACCGGAAGTGTGCTGTTCTTCGTGGTCTCGATCTTAATTGCCGGCTGCCTGTTTGTTCCCGGACCGTCTTTGGCGAAGGGTGCTAAACGATTTGCCGACCGGATCATTGCGCCGCGCGGCGCTGAATTCGTGGACCTTGCCGGGGCAACAATCCGGAACGTGTCGCGGGGCGTGATTGGCGTTGCTGTGATCCAGGGGCTCCTGACCGGTATATTGTTGCTGGTGTTCGCCGTCCCGTTTGCCGGAGTTCTGACATTTGCAGCCTTGTTCCTGTGCATTGTTCAAATCGGACCGGCGCTGGTGATCCTGCCGACCATTTTGTGGGCTTGGAGTTCCTGGGAGTTTGTGCCGGCCCTCAGTTTCACGGTGCTGATGGTGCCTGTGATGCTGGTAGACAATGTCCTCCGTCCGATCCTGATGTCACGTGGCCTGGACGTGCCCATGCTGGTCATCCTGATTGGTGTTCTTGGCGGGACGCTCGCACATGGACTGCTTGGCCTTTTTCTCGGGCCGGTGATCCTGGCGGTTTTCTATGAACTTGTGATCGCCTGGGTGAAGGCAGGGGAGGCGGCGTAGAACGTCTGACGTATTTTTAGAAACGCCCAAAGATGCTCGACCAACGCCGATCTAATCAGCCACCAGCCGGGAGGCCGTGAAGGGGAACAGGCGGTCGTTGCCGAGCATGAAGACAGAGAATTGACGCCGCCGGAAGATCATTCCAAAGGCTTCGTCGGTCACGTTGAGGCCACCGGTCAGCGCACCGAATGCCGGGAGCACCATCCGGGTGCCGTCGGTTGTAAAGCACGGACGTCGGATGGAGCGGCCAAACCGGCGCACGCGCGCGGCCGGATGCAAGTGGCCGCAGATTTCGCCTTCCGCGGCCTCTGATCCGATCTTTTCAACCGGCTCATGGCGGAATTTGAGCGGGCCAAGCTCGACTTGATCGACCGTTTCCCCGCAAAGCCGCACGGGCGCCACAGGATCATGGTTGCCGGTAACCCAGATCCACTCACGGCCGAGCTGAAGGGTTGTCAGCATCGCGCGATAATGGGCTGGAAGGCGGTCCGAGCCGCCCGCATCGTGAAAACTGTCGCCAAGGCAAATGACGCGCGCCGGATCGAAAGCATCCATCACACCGGCGAGTTTCTCCAGGGTTGCCCCGGTGTCATAGGGCGGCAGCATGACGCCGCGCCGCGCATAGCTGGAGCCTTTTTCCAGATGCAGGTCGGCAACAACCAGAGTGGATTCTTCCGGCCACCACAGCACACCGCTGTCGTGAAGGCCGACCAGCTGGCCATTAATTTGAATGTCATGACACACAGGCGCGGAAGCGTATTTGCGCAGGTGTGACGTGAGTGCACTCATTCCATTGCCTCCAGAACCAGCTCCTCCGCCGCATCCTCCAAAAGGGCATCCATGGCCTCGCCATAGACCGGTTCCTTGCCGATTTCTAGAAGAATTGGCACGGCGAGGGGAGAGACGCGCGGAAGACCAGTATGCGTGATTCGTCCCTGGATCCGGCTGAGAAGTTCGCCGAGACGCGAGATATCCAAAAGTCCTTCCGCGGCGTCGTTCCACGTGGCCTGGAGTAGTATGTGGTCTGGTTCATGGCTGCGCAGCACATCGTAGATCAGATCGGTTGAGACAGTGACCTGACGGCCCGTTTTCTCCTGCCCCGGGTGGCGGCGTTCGATCAGACCGGCAATCACGGCACAATTACGAAACGTACGTTTCATGAGGCTGGATTCGGCGAGCCAGGCATCCAGATCATCGCCGAGGATATCCTGCTCAAACAGCGTATCGAGTGGGATTTTGCCGGACGAAAACAGCAATGACAGATCGCCCAGACCCCAGATCGACAACGCATAGTCATTCGCCACGAACCCCATCGGCCGGGCGCCCAGACGCTCCAGCCTTTTGGTGAGCAGCATGCCGAGGGTCTGATGGGCAAGACGCCCCTCAAAAGGGTAACAGACCATGTAGTTCTTGTGGCCGCGCGGAAATGTCTCCACGAGCAAGCCGTCTTTCGACGGCAGGACCGATTTTTCCTGCTGGATTTCCAGCCATTCGCGAACCTGAGGCGGGAGCGCGTGCCAGCTGCCGGGGGTGGCCAGCATGCTGCGGACACTCTCGGCCAGATAGGTGGAGAGCGGAAACTTGCCGCCCATATAGGACGGGATCATCGGATTGTCGGTCTTGGCGCGCGAGACAAAGGCTTCGTTTTCCCGGATCCCTTCCAGGCGGAGCACTTCGCCGCCGAAGATGAAGGTGTCGCCCGGTGTCATTTGCTCCACGAAATATTCCTCGATCTCGCCGAGCATCCGGCCGCCCCGGCCGATCGGCGCGCGCCGCCCATCGGCTTTCGATCTGACAAGGCGCACCTTCAGCATCGGGGCCTCGACGATGGTGCCGACATTCAACCGGTATTGCTGGGCGATTTTCGGGTGGGCGATCCGCCACAGTCCGTCTTTACCCTTCTTCAGCTTGGCGTATTGCTCATAGCTCTTGAGGGCGTAACCGCCGGTGGCGACAAAACTCAGGACTTTCTCGAAGGTCTCCCAGGTCAGTGCCCGGTAGGTCTCGGCGGAGCGGATTTCGTCGAAAAGGGCAACGGGATCAATCGGATCCGCACATGCCATGCCAAGGACATGCTGTGCGAGAACATCCAGGGCGCCTTTTCTCAGCGGCGGTGTATCCTGGTCTCCCCGTCTGGACGCCGCCAAGGCCGCCTGGCACTCAAGAACCTCAAAGCGGTTTGCCGGAATGAGGATGGCCTTTGAAGGCTCGTCCATCCGGTGATTGGCCCGGCCGATCCGCTGGGCCAGCCGGCTCGCCCCCTTCGGAGCTCCGATGTTCACGACAAGGTCAATGTCGCCCCAGTCGATCCCCATATCGAGAGATGATGTTGCAACAACGGCCCGCAACATACCGGCGGCCATCGCCGCCTCAACCTTGCGGCGCTGGCCCACATCAAGCGAGCCGTGATGAAGGGCAATCGGGAGCGTGTCGGCATTGATGCGCCAGAGTTCCTGAAACACGGCTTCCGCCTGGCTCCGTGTGTTCACAAACAACAGCGAAACGTTATGGCCCTTGATCAGCTCGTAGATGTCGCCCATCGCATAGCGGGAGGAGTGCCCGGACCAGGGCAGGCGTTCTTCTGAATTCAGGATCGAGACATCCGGTTTGGCACCTCCGGACACTTCCACAACGTGGGCAAGGGCGCGCGTCCCAGGGTCCGGCTGATCCACCAGATAGGCACGCAAATCCAACGGTTCGGCGACAGTTGCGGACAGACCAATGGTGCGCAGGCCGGGCGCGTGTTTGCGCAAGCGCGCCAGACCGAGCGCCATAAGGTCCCCGCGCTTTGAGGTCACAAGCGCATGCAGTTCATCGAGGACCACGGTCTTCAAGGAGGCAAACAGCCTCTCCGAGGCCGGGTCCGACAAGAGCAGCGCAATCTGTTCCGGCGTGGTCAGCAGGATGTCCGGCGGGTTCGTCTTCTGGCGCTGGCGTTTATGAGAGGGCGTATCGCCCGTCCGGGTTTCAAGACGGATGGGCAGATCCATTTCTGAAACGGGCGCTTCCAGATTACGGGCAATGTCGACCGCAAGCGCCTTGAGTGGTGAAATGTAAAGGGTGTGGACCCCTTGGCTTCCCGCTGCTCCAGCCTTGCGCTTGCCGCGCGCTTCCAGCTCCAGAAGACTGGGCAAGAACCCCGCAAGTGTTTTCCCGGCTCCGGTCGGTGCAATCAGAAGGGTCGAATGACCCGCGCTGAGATGATCGATCAATTGCAACTGATGCGGCCGGGGGCTCCAGCCGCGATGTGCAAACCAGCTCTGGAAACGATTGGGAAGAAGCGCTGCGTCCATGGCCTCTGTTTTAGGATGGGAAGGGCAAGATGGCGAGAGCCAAAGGCTGGTCTTTGGCATCAGGCAGCCTATAGTTCCGGGATATGTCCGATGTCCTGACCCTCACTCCCGAAGGGCTGTTCTGCCCAAAGGCGCAAGCCCACATTGATCCGGTGCGGCCGGTCGAAAGGGCAATCATCACCCATGGGCACGCCGATCATGCACGGGCCGGACACGGGGCGGTTCTGGCCACACCGCAAACGCTCGACATCATGGCGATCCGGTATGGCACGAATTTTTGCGGGCAGGCGCAGCCACTTTCTTATGGTGAAACCCTGAGGGTTGGCAGCGTGGATGTGTCCCTGCATCCGGCCGGGCATGTTCTCGGCTCCGCCCAAGCCCTGCTGGCAACACCGGCCAAGCGCACCGTTGTGTCCGGGGACTATAAGCGGCATGCGGACCCGACCTGCGCACCGTTTGAGCTGGTGACTTGCGATACCTTTGTCACCGAGGCCACGTTTGGACTGCCGGTCTTCCGCCATCCCCCGGCATCACAGGAAATGCGTAAGCTGCTGAAGTCTCTGGAACTTTTTTCCAGTCAAACGCATCTGATCGGGGCGTATGCGCTCGGAAAGGCGCAGCGGGTGATCGCGGAGCTTCGGGCGGCGGGCTATGACAAGACCATCTATCTCCACGGCGCTCTGGTGAAGCTTTGCGATTATTACAAAACGCAAGGGGTTGATCTTGGCCCGCTTGAGACCGTCGGCCGCCGGGGTAAGGAGCTCGCCGGGGAGATCGTGATGTGCCCGCCCGGCCAGTTGTCCGACCGGTGGGCGCGCCGGTTCGGAGATCCGGTAACTGCGATGGCGTCCGGCTGGATGCGGGTCAGGGCACGGGCGCGCCAGCGCGGCGCGGAATTGCCGCTTATCCTGTCTGACCACGCGGATTGGACCGACCTGTGCCGGACGATTGAGGAAACAGGCGCTGAACACATCTGGGTGACGCACGGGGCGGAAGAAGCTCTTGTGCATTGGTGTGAATTGAACGGACGAAAGGCTCGTCCTCTCAATATGATAGGCTATGATGACGGTGAAGATGAAGACCTGGTGGCGGCGGCAGCGTCCTGACAAGGATGCTCAACACGGGTCTTTCCGGAAACGCTAGGAGGCGGTCATGGCTGAAAATCAAGACAACGAAAGAAGCGGCAACGGATCGGCCAATGGCTCCGGGGGACCTGAAGGTCAGGATGCGGAAGAGGCGATTGCTCAGCTCTTTGATGACTACCAGACGGGCTTCAACGATTTTGACATCGACCGGATCTGCGATTGCTTCGCATTGCCGGTCATCATCTGGCAGCATGACAAGGGTCATGTCTTCAATGATGACGAAGAACTCATCGAGAACATCGAAGCGTTGCTAAAGGCGCTTGAAAAGGAAGGGGTGACCTATTCGGAGTTCCGCGTGGTGTCCAGCCATGTCAGCGGATCTGCGGCTTTGGTCACCCTCGACTGGACGCAGGAATCGCCGGACGGCGAGGCAATTCTTGAGTTTACCTGTCACTACCAGCTCATCCAGGACGGCCCGGACTGGGTCATTTCCGGGGTGGTCAATGAGTAGGTTTTGTCTGTCTGTTTTTCATTGAGCATCAGTCCTTACAAGCATTGCAAACAAGAAGATGGAGCCAATCATGGCGAAGATGATCCATTCGATGATCCGGGTCTCCGATGAGAGCCGGTCCGTTGCGTTTTATGAAAACGCGTTCGGGCTGAAAGTCGCCGGCCGCTACCCGTTTGACGGATTTACGCTGATTTATCTTTCCAACGAGGAAACCGGTTTTGAACTGGAGCTCACGACCAATGCATCGCGCACGGAGCCCTATGAGCATGGTGATGCCTACGGCCATTTGGCCTTCTCAGTGGAGGACATTGAGGCGGAGCATCAGCGCTTGGGCGCGCTTGGCATCGAGGTTGGGGCCGTGAAGGATTTCGAGTTCGAGGGAAAACCGTTCGCCCGGTTTTTCTTCCTGCAGGATCCGGACGGCTACAAGATCGAGGTCCTGCAACGCTCCGGCCGTTTCCAGTAGCCGCTTATGCAGCCATTCGATGTATGACCGCATCTTCAATATAGATGCCATTGATAAGATTATTTGAAAATTGCACGCGCCCGAGCCCATCGAGACGTATGACGGGCTTGAGTCCGCTAATCAAAGGATCGGTATTGCCGACGATCCTAACGCGAGACAGGTCGAGTATGTGCGGCGCATCTGTCATGTTACGGTGGTTCGCAACAATCTGAGCCGCTTCTAATATTTTGCTCTCGATTTGGTTTGGTTTGGCTGTACAGGCAATGACGAACTTCCACTTGTCCGTATCTGATTGATAAAGCCAGAGTGCTGCCACGACACCGAAAAAGGCGCTGTCCAGAGCACGTACCAACTCGATACCTGCTTCAATGTCCGTCTCTACCAATGTGTTCGTAGCCATTTGAAAATACCCTCTTCGGGATCTTGAATAGCATTTCGCAAGGCCGTCGCGCTGAAGGCATCGATCATATCGTATCGAGAACGTTCTGACCAATCGGATGCAATTGACCAAAAAGCGGCAAATCTCGCCGATTTGCTTGTCTTGGAATTCAAGTCCTGTTTCAGACCTGCAAGGTTGATGAGCTTATCAAGATCATGTGTGTAGATGTCTTGTACAAATTTTTTGTTTGGTATCGTTTCACTTGAAAACACGCGTGCAATGCGCGCTTTGATTGCGATCTCCACGCCAAAACCAAAAAGATAGTAAGAATTGGAGTATCGACGATGCGAAAATAGAAAGTCCGCATCGTCGATTTTCGCTTGTGCAATTGCTTGAAGATCGTCCTTGTGCATTAAGCCCTCTTGAAACGCGGTCTAATCTAATGACCGCTTCAAGGGAAATGCAACCATTTAGTTTATTTCTGAAAATAAACTCTATGAGTGCTTTTTTAGGCTCTAATTTCCAGCTTTGGCAGCCTTGCGCTGGGCGCGCGAGGGCTTGTTTTTCTTGGCCGCTTTTTTCTTGGGCGTCGACGGTTTTCCGCCCGAGGCTGCACGCGGTTTGCGGCGGCCCTCATCACCGGCCTCTGCGTCTGCCCCGCGCGGTTTGCGCTGCTTGGGCCGTTCATCAGCGCGGCTTTCCCGGTCAAGCGCTTTCACATCCAGCGGCTCATAGGCCGGGTGATGCGGTTTGGCATCATCATCGTCACGGCGGCGTTTCTTGCCGCGTGGAGCATCAAAGTCGCGTTTAGGACCGCGCTTTGGTTTCAAGGTGTCCTCGCGGCCCATGTCCTCGTAGTCGGGCGCATCGCCGCGGCGCGGGCGCCGGTTTTGAGAGCCGCCCCGATCACCCCGGTCACCTCTGTCGCCGCGATCCCGATCACCGCGGCCGCGATTGCCGCCGCCCCGGAGGTTGTCTTCCTTCGGCGGCTGCGGCATCTGTCCACCGCGCGCGTCCAGCAGCTTGATGGTAACGTTTTCCTCGCCCGTGCCTTCACGCTTGACGGTGCTGTTAAAACGTTCGCCATGCTTGCCGGAAATCTCGAAATAGAGCTCGTTTTGGAAGATCTTGATCGCGCCGACTTCCTTTTTGGTCACATGACCGGCCCGGCAGATCAGCGGCAGGATCCAGCGCGGTTCTGCCCGCTGACGGTGGCCAAGCGACAGCGAGAACCAGACGCCATCTTCGAAGTTGTTTTTGATTTCAGCGCTGCGGCCGCCGCGCGAGCCGGCATCGCGGCCTTGCAACGCGTTCTCATTCAACGCCGAAACATCTTCCGGCGCAGGCAGGCGGGACTGGCGAAGCTTAACGAAGGCGGCTGCCAGTTGCTCCGGGCTGTGCAGGGCCAGGAGCTCCGTGGCAATGGCGCGTTGTTCGTCTTCAAGCTCTGCGGTCAAAACAGGATCTGCCAGTAGGCGTTCCTTGTCTTTTGCCCAGATCTCATCTGCGGTCGGTGCCCCCGTCCAGGTCGCCTTGATGCCGGCAAATTGCATCGTGCGCTCTGCCTGACGGCGGCGGGGGAAGGGAACCATCAGCACACAAGTACCTTTGCGCCCGGCGCGGCCTGTCCGGCCCGAACGGTGCAAAAGGGCAGCCTTGCCGGTTGGTAGGTCTGCGTGGATCACGAGATCAAGGTTCGGCAAATCGATGCCACGCGCAGCAACGTCGGTTGCGACACAAACGCGGGCCGTACCGTTTTTCATGGCGGTCAAGGCGGCCGTGCGCTGCTCCTGGCTGAGTTCGCCGGAGAGCGACACGATCGCAAACCCCCTGTTTGCGAGGCGCGCGGTCAAACGGCTGACGCCTTCACGCGTGGCACAGAAGACGATTGCCTTTTCAGCTTCATGCAGGCGCAGCACGTTGATGATCGCGTTTTCACGCTCATTTGGCGCGACCGGATGGGCAACATAGTCGATGTCGCCGTGCTGTTCGCGGGCATTAATTGTCGACAGACGGACAGCGTCTTTCTGGAAGCGTTTCGCAAGTTCGGCAATCGGTTTCGGTACCGTTGCCGAGAACATGAGAGTCCGGCGGGTTTCCGGCGCGGCGTCCAGAATGAACTCCAGGTCTTCCCGGAATCCCATGTCGAGCATCTCGTCGGCTTCATCCAGCACGACGGCTTTGATTTCGGAAAGGTCAAGCGCGCCGCGTTCAATATGGTCGCGCAAACGGCCAGGTGTTCCGACAACAATATGGGCGCCCCGGTCCAGAACGCGCCGCTCAGCGCGCGGGTCCATGCCGCCAACGCAAGATGCGGTCACCGCACCGGCTTCGCCATAGAGCCAGGTCAGCTCTTCCTTGACCTGAAGCGCCAGTTCGCGTGTCGGCGCAATGGCAAGAGCGACCGGTGCACCCGCCTGTCCTAGATGCTCTTGCTCGCCCAGTATGGTTGGCGCCAATGCCAGGCCGAAGGCCACGGTCTTTCCGGACCCGGTCTGTGCGGAGACCAGCAGATCCGCTGCAGGCGGCGCTTCGCTGAGGATGGATTCTTGAACGGGAGTGAGGCTTTCATAGCCTTTTTTTGCCAGCGCGGCCTTCAGGGCCGGGGCAAGGGACGTCAATTCGGTCATTGGATTCTTTCGACTGCTCCGGATCACCTGCGTGCCAATCAGCAGTCTACCGGATGAGGCCATCACCATGCAGGCCCTTGTGGGTCGCGGCTTATACAGGCTTATCGCAGCGACGTCCACCAGAAAGAAATGCTCATATTTTGAGCGATATTGTAAGTATTGGCCGTATTGGCAAAATCGCTTCTTTCGCGTCCATTTAATTAATACCGATAGTATAAAGATGTAGGGAATTACATCTTTGGGTATATGTAAATTTTTAACCTGCCTCTGCGTTAAATTTGCATGACAGAATTTCGCTGGGGTTTTGGATGTTCAAATCAATTCGCGCTCAAATTGCACTTCTCGCCATCGTTCCGTTGGTGGCGTTCCTGATCCAGAGTTCTATCGCTTTATATGAAGCGCGATATGAGAGCCGAATAGCATCGGACATTCTGCCAAAAGCCCTGATAGCGGAAAAGTCGGAAGGGGTTATACACGAGTTGCAGAAAGAGCGTGGCCGGACTGCGGTAATGATCGCGTCCGGATACGCTGAAAAGCCAAAAGAGCTTCTGGCCGCTCAACGTGATGCAACCGACAAAGCGATTGCGGATTTTAATACCTCGGTCGAAGGTTTTGATGTCTATAACTCGGTGGTTATGGAAGAAGTGCACAGTATGTCTGGGAACCTCGAAACTATCGACGCCCATCGGCGTGGTATAGACAACAAGTCCATCAGTGGAGCCGAAAACCTAAAGTTTTACTCAGGTAACGTCCGGCAGTTGATTTCACTCATTTGGACAGGGGTTCAGGCCAGCGCCGATAGCGAATACGCTCAGGATATGTCTCCGTTCCTGCTGCTTACGGAAGCGATAGAAGCCGGCGGTCTGGAGCGGGCGATCGGTGGTCAGCTCTTCACAATTGTTGGCAAGACCGGTGATGTGCCGATTGATCGCTTCCTCGCCTACTATGATCGCCTGTCGGTAGAAGGCGCGTTTTTGAAAGATTTTAGGGCGATTGCTTTTCCGAAACATGTTGCCTTGTTTGACCAGAAGGTTGCCGGTCCGGCAGTTGATCAAGTTGTGGAGTGGCGAAAAGTATTACGATCATTGCCGCAAACGAAAGACGGGCAAGGCATTGATGGCTCTGTTTGGTTCGGGAAGGCAACGGAGCGCCTGAACCTCATCCGCGAAGCTTCTCTGGAAATGCTCTATGCAGGTGAAAAACGTGCCCAGGAACTTGCAGATGCAGCGAATAGTCATTTCATGGCGGTGATCTGGGAGACGGTTATTGTCGTCTTGCTCACCTTTTCCATTTGCATTTGGCAAGTCCGCAACGTGAACAACCTTCTTGCAAAGCTGGCGCACGGCCTGATGAATATTGCAGACGGCAATGTCGATCTGAAGATGCCGTTCAGTGATCGCACAGACGTTGTCGGCGATCTGGCCCGAGCAGGCGAGGTGTTCCAGGAAAATGCTCGTGTTCGTAGCGTTTTGGAGACCGAAGCTGCCAAGGAGCGCAACCGCGAACGGATGCGCCAGAACCAGATGGAAAATCTCATCGAGAAGTTCCGCGATCTGATGGCCAGCGTCACTGGAGACGTGAACGAAAAAACCGGTCAGATGACTGACATTGCCGCACGCGTCCGCGATATCTCGCAATGGGCTTCCAGTGCTGCATCCGAGGCCAAGAATGCCTCCTCGTCATCATCTGACAACGTGCAAACCGTGGCGGCGGCGGCTGAAGAAATGTCTGCTGCGATCCAGGAAATTCTGAGCCAGGCGGACCGGGCCAGCAACGTCATTGAAGATGCCACTGGCGTGGCCCAGCAAACGGACGGCAATGTTTCCAGCCTCGCGGAAGCGGTTGAAAAAATCGGCACTGTCGTTGAGATGATCCGCGCCATTGCCGAACAGACAAATCTCCTGGCGTTGAACGCGACCATTGAGGCCGCCCGGGCAGGGGATGCAGGCAAGGGCTTTGCGGTCGTCGCCGCCGAGGTCAAGGAACTCTCGACCCAGACCGCCAAGGCAACTGAAGAAATCTCAAGTCAGATTTCGTCGGTCCAGGGACTGACCAGCGAAGCTGTTGACTCCATTCGCAAGATCTCCGGTTCCATCGAGATGATCAGTGAAGTGACAGGGGCCATCACGGCAGCGGTCGGCGAGCAAAGTATTGCAACACAGGAAATCTCGCAAAGCATCACCATGGCTGCAAGCGAGACGACGAATGCGGTCAACAGCGCGGACACTGTGGATCAGGCGATCCAGGCAACTGCAGGTGAAGCCGAGACAGTGGATCACATTGCTGTTGCAGTGAAAAACGTTGCTGACGAAATGTCTCAAGGGATCGAAGGCTTCCTCAATGAGATGGCCCGTGATGTCGAAGAACGCCGGAATGCGAGCCGGAAACAGGAAATGGGTCAGAAGATTAGTTTGGTGACTGCTGACGGCAAACGGATTTCGATCCGATTGATCAACAGCTCCGAGGGCGGTCTTGGAGTGACAGCCTTTGCGGGCGCTGAACAGGGGCAGGAAGTCCTCTACGAGGACGGCGTTGGCGGCGCCTTCCCCATGGAGATCAAATGGGTCCGCGATGATCTGGTCGGTCTTCAGTACCGTTCTCAAGCTGGCCGGGCGGCAGAAGCTGCCTGACCAGATCAGCGGACGGTATTTCGGGATTGATTTTCGAGTGACCGGGCGTCTTTGGGCGTTTCGGAGGAAACGCCCGATATTCTGGGGCTTGATCCCGCAGTGAAAACACCGATGTAGCGGGGAAGTGATCGTTTTAAAGCACTCTCCCGGCTGGTTGATTTCATGCAGGCCTTTGCACAGCTTTTGGACCGGCTTTCCTTGGAGCCAAGGCGCCTTGCCAAGGAAGCGCTGCTTGTGCGCTACTTTTCCGAAACACCGGACCCGGATCGCGGGTACGCGCTGGCGGCATTGACCGGTGGCCTCACGTTCAAACATGCAAAACCTGCCATGCTGCGGGCCTTGATCAGCGAGCGGACCGACCCGGTGCTGTTTGGCCTGTCCTATGATTTTGTCGGTGACATGTCCGAGACCATTGCGTTGATGTGGCCTAGGCCGGAGGACGCGGGCCTGACGGATGCGCCGTCTTTGTCCGAAATTGTCGAGCGGTTATCGACCAGCGGGAAATCCGAAGTGCCGGGCCAGGTCGCGGGATGGCTGGACAGTCTTGATGACACCGGCCGCTGGGCCCTTTTGAAGCTGATCACCGGCGGTCTCCGGGTCGGTGTGTCTGCGCGCCTTGCAAAAACGTCAATCGCTAAGCAGGGGGATCTCTCCGTCAATCAGGTTGAGGAAGTCTGGCACGGGTTGAAGCCACCCTATGAAACGCTTTTTGCGTGGGTTGAAGGCCGGGCGGGGCCGCCGGAGACCGAGGACCCGGCCCCGTTCCGGCCCGTCATGCTGGCACATCCGCTGGATGCGGAGAAGGACCTGCAAAGCCTGGATGCGGGGACCTTTGCCGTTGAATGGAAATGGGACGGGATCCGGGTGCAAGCGGCCTCGGGATTGGCAAAGAGCGGGCCGGTGAAGCGGCTGTTCAGCAGGACGGGCGATGATATCTCCCGCGCATTTCCCGACGTCATGGACATACTGGACTTCAACGCCGCGATTGATGGTGAACTTCTGATCAGGGGCGAGGATGGTGTCGTCCGGCCGTTCTCCGATTTGCAGAAGCGCCTTAACCGGAAAACAGCCGGGCCGAAACTCATCAAGGAGTATCCTGCGGCGATCCGTGTCTATGATTTGCTGGTCCTTGAGGGTGAGGATCTGCGGGACCGCCCATTTCGTGAGCGCCGCCAGAAGCTTGAGGTTTTCGTTCAAGAGCTTGACCATCCAGGCATAGACCTTTCTCCCATGGTGGAAGCGGCCTCATGGGACGACATCGCAGCAGCCCGCTCGGAGCCGGGCACCTTGTTGCCGCAAGATGATGCGGATGCCGTGGAAGGCTTGATGTTGAAGCGATGGGATGCCCCCTATGTGACTGGCCGTCCGAAAGGGCTCTGGTACAAATGGAAACGGGAACCGCGTCTGATCGATGCGGTGCTGATGTATGCCCAGCGCGGCCATGGCAAGCGGTCCTCCTTTTATTCGGATTACACATTCGGCGTTTGGCGGCCGGCCGCTGATGGAGACGAACTGGTTCCGGTTGGAAAGGCCTATTTCGGCTTTACCGATGAAGAGTTGCGGGAGATCGACCGGTTTGTCCGCAAAAACACGATCAACCGTTTCGGTCCTGTGAGCGAGGTCGCCCACGGCAAGGACCACGGGCTGGTTCTTGAGATTGCATTTGAGGGGCTCAACAGGTCGACGCGGCATAAGTCTGGTGTCGCGATGCGGTTCCCGCGTGTTTCAAGGCTGAGGTGGGATAAACCGGCCGCCGAGGCGGATTGGCTTGAAACCCTGGAGACTATGTTGCCGAGCCTTGAGAAGGCCGGTTGAAACACTGTAGGGAAAGCGGGCAGTTTTTTACAGTTGGCCGTGCTTTGGCCATGGAATCATGGCAACCAACCCAGATCAGGGCGTAGACTTCGGAGCAAATTCATGGATCTCGTAAAGACCTTGTCCAATCTGTGCCTGGCAAGTGGCATTATGATGGTGCTGGCCGGCGCACCGGCTGCACTGTCTCAGGAAGTGCTTTCTCCTGAAGACGAAGAGGCGGTGAGCGCGGGAGAGACCGGACGCTATTCGCTCGTCGCGCTGGACGGCGATGTCTTGCGGGTCGACCGCCGGGCCGGAACTGTTTCTGTTTGCCGGAAACTGAATGAAGCCTGGCGGTGCAATCCGGTGCCTCTGGCCGAGGATGCTTACATCGCTGAAATCAACGATCTTGCTGCTGAGGTCGACCGGCTGACCGCCAGACTGGAAAGCCTGGAGGAGGAAGCTGAGAAGGCGGACAGCCAGCTGCCGCCTGGCTCAGCCCTTGACCGCTCCGATCCCCAATCCGGGTCTGAGGACGGAAATGACACGAAGTCTAACCGCCTCACCGCAGATGACGAAGAAGAACTGGATAAGGTTCTCGATTTTACCGAAAGCGCGATGCGCCGCCTGTTTGGCATGGTTCGGGAATTGCAGCGCGACCTGGAGGGGACCGGCAACTGACGCCGGGAAGACCCGGCTCAGATCAGCATGGCCGCAATTGCTTTGGGAGCGTCGTCCGGTAGTGAAACAGCGCGGCGTGAGCTGAGATCCATCGTCAGGGCAACCACATCCAGAACGGCAGCAAGCCGGTTCGTGCGGCTTTCAAAAATATGGTGGCGCATACTGAAGGTCTTTTCCTGAACACCGCTGAAGCCGCTCACAACCTGGATCATGTCACCGGTCTTGAGCGGTGTTGCCCAAGTCAGTTTCATTTCAACAGCAACCCGGCCAAGCCCGTTCTCAGTCAGATAGGAATGGGTCATCGGTGTGCGCTGCCAAACGTGAGGAACACCATCGGTGCATGATGCCAGGGCAAACTGGTCATCGGCCTTGCCATCTGGCCCAATGTTCCGCGGCAGAACGGTTCCCAAGAAACAGACTTCCGCTCCCTTGGCCAGGAGCCCGTCGCGGGAGACTTTTCCATGTGCGGGCGCAGCCGGTATTCCACGCGGATTTGCCTCTGAAATCATCGGGCATTGGAAGTCGTTGAAGCGTTGGCGGAGCACCTTCGCCGAGTTCAGGCTCGGCTCGTAACCATCAAGTGCTGTTGCCGCCAAAACGCCGGAGACTTTGTTCCGCATTTCGTGCAAGACGGTAAACATGTGCGGGCCGTCAAATGCGATGCTGGATTGGACTGACACCAGATCGCCGGTCCTCAGCTCCTTGTGGTAGCGCACATGGCGCACCCGCCGGGTTCCCACAAGGGTTTCGTTCAGTCCGGACACCTGACGGAACTGCCGGTCGGCTTCCTCAAAACGGCTGAAATAGAATTGGACGTTAAGGTGGTCGTTTTCGTCGCATTCCCACCGGTTCACAAAGGAATGCAAGGTGTTTTGAATTGTCATGATTGATAAGTTTCTTAAGCGCCGCAAAATATATGAATTGGAGATTCTTTATAGGCACGAAAGTTTGTATCCGCGCAAGACGAATTGCATAACTACCTTTTTGTTCGACAGAATATTGCGGAAATTCAGCTTACGGGATAACATAATTCATGCTGCAACTGCGTAATATCTCGCACCTGCGGAGACGGTTTCACAGGGCATGACAGCGGCTAAGCCCCGGATTTTGGTCAAGGCAACACAGTTTTCGACACTGTTGGTTTGACTTGCGCGCTGGCCTTGATGCAAACATACTTTAGCAAGGCCGAAAACAACGCCCGGGAACAACGGGCCGGACGGCCGATGGCATAGCGTCGGGCATCAATCCCGTCGGGCCGGAAAAAACGCCTTGGCCGTTAGGGAGGAAAACAACGTGTCGGCGACTTCGTATCGATTCATCATTGCGGACGACCATCCCCTTTTCCGCGGCGCGTTGCGCCAGACACTTGAGACCCAATATCCTCAATCCAAGATCGAAGAAGCCGGCGCGCTGGAAGATGTGACCGCAAAGCTTGAAAATGATGGTGAGGTTGACCTTGTCCTGCTGGATTTGACCATGCCGGGCATGCGCGGCTTTTCAGGACTGATGTACCTTCGGGCGCAGTATTCAAGCGTTCCCGTGGTTGTGGTGTCCGCCAATGAAGAGCCTCAAGCCATCCGGCGCGCAATCGAGTTCGGCGCTGCCGGGTTCATTCCCAAATCCCACGGCATTGACGTCATCCGTCAGGCAATCTCTGAGGTCATGGACGGCAACATGCGGACCCCGCCGGATGTGGATCTCGGAGCGGATGACGGGGCAGGTGATCTGGTTCAAAGGCTTGGAACACTGACACCGCAGCAGGTGCGTGTTCTGATGATGCTGTCTGAAGGCTTGCTGAACAAGCAGATTGCCTACGAGCTGTCCGTATCGGAAGCCACCGTCAAAGCTCATGTGTCCGCTATCCTTCAGAAACTCGGGGTTGAAAGCAGGACCCAGGCAGTGATTGCCGCCTCCAAGATCGAAGCCGGTCAATGGCAAATCGGCGGGGAAACGGCGGAGACGGCCAGCGCTTGATACGTCCTCTAACGGCAGGGAACAGGGCATACCTCACTGTAACCCCTGTCGGTTTTGACTATACTCAAAAAGTAAATCTATGGTTGCAACGTGACGCTAGCGTCAGTGTATCCGCATCATTAACGACGTTCCCAGTCTTAAGTGTGGACATCGCTGTTGATTACCTGTCACCTGCATAATCCCACGCCCGCTTTTACGGTACCTTCAGAGAATAGGGGTAATTTCCTCCCCCAGCGGATGTGCACCGCATGTAGGTAAGTCAGTAGTCAAGCGGAGGCATAATGCGGCTGAATGCCCATTGGGGGCTGATTTTTCAGACAATTTTGCGTGCGATTGTGTCTCCGGGAGATACTCATTTGCCCAAGGCCTACAAGGCATGGGGCAAACAAGTAGGTACCAAGACGGCATCGCCCGAGCGCGCTCTGCTGCGTGCCTTTGGGTACCCTGTTGTCGACGAGTACCTGTCGGGCCGTGTGCGCGCCGCGCAGGTCGCGAGCATCGCACGGAACACCGCGTTCAACATCCTAGCCAACATTGTCAATGTGCTGGTTGTGGTCCCTGTCTTTCTCACCTTTTTGCCGGCCGTCTATGTGCTGGTGTGGGCGGGCGCTGTTCTCACGCTGATCGGGCTGATGGCCTACAGCCGGCACCGGACCCGCAAGAACAAGATCGAAATCGCTTCACGCAGAGCGCTCACCAAAACGGTCCAAAGAGCGACTATGCTGAGTTCGCTATGGGCGGCCGTTCCGCTGTCAGCCTTTTATGTCGGCGATCCGGTCGGCGTTCTTGTGGCTGCCTGTGTGACAACCGGAATGCTCTGCGGCGGGGGGTTTACCCTGTCGACTGTCCCGCAAGCTGCCATCCGCTGGGTCGTTTTGCTTTACGTCGCCGCCGTCGCCTCCTTGCTGATTCATTCCGGCCCGGGCATGTATACCCTGATGTTCCTGCTCACTAGCTACACATGCGCGGTGATCGGAAGTATCACGGCCGCAGCCTGGCTCTTCGCCTCCCATTTTCTCGCAGAATCCGAGCTCGAACAGCGCGGAAATCTGATTGCCCTGCTGCTCAACGAATATGAGGAAAAGACCAGCGACTGGATTTGGGAAACAGACAGTTCGGGAAACTTCCGGAACATTTCAGACCGGTTCGTCGCTGCCAGCGGACGCACGCTCACGCAACTCAAAGCGATGCGAATGGTCGATCTTGGATACTCCTTGGATGATACCAAAGCGCGCGCGGCGTTGCGCAAGCTGCAGGACGCGGTGAATGCCCGTGAACCTTTCCGGGAGATTGTCATTGGGCTCAATGTCAACAACGATACAAAGGTGGTGGTCTTTGGCAGCACAGCCAGTTTACGACAACCACGGATCTTTCAGCGGATATCGCGGTGTGGCCTCGGATGTGACCGATGCTCATCGCGCCAACGCTCTGATCACTCATATGGCAGAACACGATTCCCTGACCGGTCTCGGCAACCGCAGCTGGTTCCTGAACCATGCGGAACGCCGCTTAAATGACCAGAAGCGCACCGGGGAAACGAGCCTGACGCTTTTCCTGATCGATCTCGATAACTTCAAGGTTGTAAACGATACCAGCGGCCATCCGGCCGGTGACGAGTTGTTGCGCCAAGTCGCTGAGCGTTTCCGGGAAATCAGTGAAGGTAAGGTTTCGCTGGCGCGGTTCGGAGGCGATGAGTTCGCCGCTCTTGGACGCTTCACATCGGACCAGGCCGCTGCGGACTTTGCCGACGAACTGGTGACCACGGCCCGGCGGCCTTTCCGGATTGGTAGCCGCGATTTCGCCATCGGGGCAACCGTTGGATACACGCGTCGTCAAAATGCGAGCGACTCTGTCGACGATCTGATGCGGAAAGCAGACATTGCGCTCTACCGGGCCAAGGAAAGCGGCCGCGGTCGGGCAATCGCGTTCGAACAGCAGATGGAACGGGAGGTGCGCGAGCGCCGGCTACTTGAGGCGGACCTTCGAGAAGCTTTTGAATTCCAGAAGCTGTCCATCGAGTTTCAGCCGATTGTCGAGGCACGGTCGGGTAAGGTCGCCTCCAGCGAGGTTCTGGTACGTTGGGACCACCCGACACGAGGCGAAATCCCGCCTGATGTCTTCATTCCAATTGCCGAGCATGCCGGCCTGATCCTGCCGCTTGGAGACTGGGTGCTGGAGCGCGCCTGCAGCGTTGCCGCAACGGTTCCGGAGTTGAACAGTGTTGCGGTCAACCTGTCACCGGTTCAGTTCCTGGAGCCAAATCTGGTCGACAACATCGCAAGCATCTTGGAAAGGACGGGGTTTCCGGCGGAACGGCTTGTTCTTGAAATCACCGAATCCGTTTTTCTCAAGGACGTAGGGTCGGCAACTGACAAGCTTCAGCAGCTGCGGGATCTCGGTATTAAGATTTCCCTGGACGATTTCGGAACCGGCTATTCGTCACTGTCCTATCTGCGCCAACACCGGTTCGACAAGATCAAGATCGACAAGTCATTCGTGGCTGAAATCGGTGAACGCAGCGACGGTCTCGCCATTATCTCAGCTGTCATCGCGCTGGCACATAACCTCGGGCTCGAAGTAACAGCCGAGGGCGTTGAGCGCCAGTTCCAGGTTGACGCCCTTCGCACGCTGGGCTGCGACATGATGCAGGGCTATTATTTCGGTAGGCCCGACCCCAATCCCATGCAGATCACAAACATCAGCAAGGAAGATTGGGAAGAACGGTCGCCGAGTACGGCCCCGCGGAACCCGAACCTGCGATCTGTTTCCTAGAGCATCGGGCGTTTTGTTTTAAACGCTCAAGGATGCTCGGCCACTTCACAATCGTTCAGCTTCGGATGGCAAATCGATCCCGATGTTCCGCCCGCTCATCTGACCGGCAGAAATCCCTGAATTCAGGACATTGATCGCGCTTCGGCAGCACCGGAGATGGCACTACTTGCTCCGGCATCCGTGCATTGAACCGTATGTCACTTTTGCGGGCGAGGGGCGGGCTATTGCTGCGGCGCTACTCGGCTGCCTGCGGGCCGGAATGGCACCGGCTCAAATGCGCGCGCAAGGACGCCGGTTTCACGGGCTTGTTGAAGAGGGTGATGTCCTTCTCCGCAGCTGCGGTCCGCACCGCACGGCTGCGGTCGGCGGTAATCAGCAAGGCCGGAATATGCGCGCCGAATTTCCAGCGCAGATGAACAATTGCCTCTATGCCAGTGCTGTGATCGAGATGATAATCGGCAAGGATGACATCCGGCGAAAAACCGGTTTCGTTCACTAACGTAGCGGCTTCTATTGCGTCTGACGCGGTCACCACCCTGCAATTCCAATTCGTCAGAAGATGATGCATACCGGACAAGATATCCGGTTCGTTATCGATGGCCACCACGCACAACCCGTCAAGCTGCCCGGCAATTGCGGGTGTCTTAGTCTTGGGCAGTCGGTCGGGCAATGCCGCCGAACGCGGCAGTTCGACGGAGAAGCAGGAGCCCTTGTTGCGGCTTGACCGCAGCTTTACCGGGTGCGCAAGAACATGGCTGATGCGTTCAACAATGGACAATCCCAAGCCAAGCCCCTTGGCCATCCGCATCCCATCATCCAGCCGATGGAACTCCTCGAAAATGATCTTCTGTTTGGCAGGGGCGATGCCCATGCCGGTGTCATGAACTTCAACCTGTACCTTGTTCCCCTGAAGGCGGCAGCCGAGCAGAACCTTGCCATGTTCGGTGTATTTGATGGCGTTGGAGACAAGGTTCTGTAGCAGACGGCGGAGCAGCCGGCGGTCACTGCGCACGGAGGCAGAGGTCGGCACGACGCGGAAGTCGAGACCCTTTTCCATCGCAACGGGGCGAAACTCGAGCTCTATGCCGCGCAGCAATTCATCGAGGTGGAAGACGGTTTGCTCCGGCTTCAGGGCACCGGTGTCGAGGCGCGAGATATCAAGAACGGCGCCCAGGATGTCTTCCACCGACTCAAGGGCTGATTCCACGTTGCTGGCCAGCGTGGCATTCTCACCTTCGCAGGCTTTGTCCACGAGCACTGACGCATAGAGCCGGGCAGCGTTGAGCGGTTGCAGAATGTCGTGGCCGGCAGCGGCCAGGAACCGCGTCTTGCCGATATTGGCCTCTTCTGCGGCCCTTGTGGCCTCGACCAGCCGTTCATTGACATGCGTCAGTTCTTCCGTCCGCTCACGCACCCGCCGTTCGAGGGTTTCGTTCGCCTTGGCCAGTGCGGCCTCGGCTGCGACACGCTCCGTGATATCGGTATAGGTCGTTACGATGCCGCCGCCTGGCATCGGACTGATCCGGACCTCCAGCACAAGCCCGCTCGAGGTCATGTATTCCTGGAAAGTCTCCTGGCGGATCACGAGCTTCTCGATCCGGTCGGCGACTATCGCCTCGACGGGACCCGCACCATGCTCGCCGCGTTCTGCGTTGAACCGTATGATCGTGTCCAGCTGCGTGCCGACCTGGCCATACTCTGCCGGCAAGCCCAGCAGATCCCGGAATTGCCGGTTCCAGCAGATCAGCCTGAGATCGCTGTCAAAGACGCCGATCCCTTGCCGGACCTGGTTAAGCGCGGTCTGCAGCAGATCCCGGTTGTGCTGGATCGCCGCCGATGCGTCATCCAGCAACTTGACCGCCGCCTTGGCCGAAGGATCATAGCGCTTCAGCATCAAGGTAAGGACGAGCCTCGAAGAAGCCGCGCCAATCGCGCTTGCCAGGAGCTGTTCGGAAAACCTCAAGAGTCCGGCATCGGCCTGAACGCCGGGTTCAAGCACAATCCCGCGCTCGCGTGCATAGCGTTGAAACGAGCGGTCCGTGCGTTCTTCGCCGAGATAGCGGGCGACCGTTGCCTGAAGATCACCGGCGGTGGCAGTCGTCCGCCAGAAACGCAAATGGGGGGCCGGTGTCAGTTCGGCAGGCACGAAGACATTCGCTTGCAGCGTTTCAGCGGGAAGCGGTTTGCGCACAAATGATCCGCCGATAAAGAAGACGATGTTGGTTCCAAGGCTCCATAGGACGCCGTGGATGAAAGGATCGCCCTGGAAGCCAAGCAGGGCCTGAGGGTTCAGCAGTTCGATGCCAAAAGGTCCCGTTGTCAGGATGGCATCGGAAAACAAGCCGGACTGCGCGAAAGTCGGCAAAAGCAGTGTGTAGGCCCAAACAAGAAAACCGCTGCTCAAACCGGCAAGGGCGCCAACAGCCGTTGCCCGCCGCCAGAAAAGTGCACCGATAAAGGCTGGTCCGAATTGGGCAATCGCGGCAAACGATAACAAGCCGATAGAAACAAGCGCGGCGGTGTCGCCGGCTGCCTGATAATAGGCATAGGCCAGCAGCAGAATGCCAAAGATGGCAAGGCGCCGGATTGTCAGAAGGCGGCGGCTCATATCCCGTCCGCCCGCGTTGATAAGATCCTCTTCCTTGTGGCGGCGCAGAAGCAACGGGACGACAATGTCGTTGGAGATCATGATCGCAAGGGCAACAGTTGCGACGATAACCATTGCCGTTGCGGCCGACAGGCCGCCGATAAAGGCAAAAAGGGCCAGCCAGTGCTGACCGGCGTCAATGGGCAGCGCCAGAACGAAAGTGTCCGGATTGATATCCTCCCCAAACCTCAAGAGCCCTGCCGCGGCGATGGGGATGACAAACAGGTTGATCAGCACGAGGTAGACGGGAAACAGCCAAACGGCGCGGCGCAGTTCCGTGTCCGAATTGTTTTCCGTCACTGTCACATGGAATTGGCGTGGCAGCAGCAAGACCGCAAAGGCCGAGAGCACAGACATGACCAGCCAGTTGCTGTAGTTGAGCGGGGCTTCAAAGACTTCAGCGACCTCTGGGGCCTCCGTAATTGACCGGATGAGGTCGAACGGCCCGTCAAACATGGCGTATGTGACCCAAATGCCGACCGCAAGGAACGCGACCAGCTTGACCACCGCTTCAGCTGCAATCGCCAGCATGAGGCCTTCCTGGTGTTCGGTCGCATCAATATGGCGGGTCCCGAAGGCCCAGCTGAAGATGGCCATGCCAAGGGCAATCATCAGCGTGATGTCGTCAAATATCACCGTAAAGGGCGCGATGGAGAGGATCATTGGCCCGACCATGGTGGTGATCGATAAAGAGACGGCTTTGAGCTGGAGAGCAATGTAAGGAATGACGCCGATCACGGCGATGAGCGTTGCCAGGGCTGCGACCGACTGGCTTTTGCCGTAACGCGCACCAATAAAATCGGCGACCGAGGTGATGCTCTCCGCCTTGGAAATCTGGATCATGCGCTTGAGGAGCGGGTATCCGAACGCAAAGACGAGGAGCGGCCCGATATAGATCGTCAGAAACTCTGCGCCGGTCCGGCTGGCATTGCCGACAGATCCGAAGAAGGTCCAGGATGTGCAGTAGACGGATAGGGAAAGCGCATAGATGAAAGGCCTTCCGCTATTGCGCGGCAGGCCCCGCCGCGGAATGCGGTCGCCATAACTGGCGATTGCAAAC
Organism: Roseibium denhamense; assembly: GCF_009711415.1. Taxonomy (GTDB): domain Bacteria; phylum Pseudomonadota; class Alphaproteobacteria; order Rhizobiales; family Stappiaceae; genus Roseibium; species Roseibium denhamense. The sequence goes on along the minus strand of NZ_SMLZ01000113.1, from coordinate 150,194 downwards.
AGCAGAAGGATGTAGGCCATCGCGACCAATATCACGATCCATCCGTGCAACATGACCCGGCGGATTTACCTCCCGATTAGCGCCGACGCCGTCACACCTTCGCCGGAGAGTAGGGGCCAAAACCCCATTCCACGGGTGCGCGCCGTTCTGTTTGGATGATCCGACCATAGCAAGGCGTATCTGTCTATTCGCCTTGCGAAGGGGGTTTGGAGGCACGCAATGACACCAGTACCCGCAAAGATCAATCTCCGTGAAGATGGCTTCACAGGCTTTCATGACACATTTCCTGCGAACGGTTGTATGGTCCGCCGGGACCAGAAGGGTAGAGGGTGCTGATGTCACGATTGTTCGACAGTTTGAGCCGGGAAGCCCGCAATGCACCGGAAAGCGGCATTGTGGAAGTGTTCAACGCCGGTTGGGGCCGCGATGATCTTATTCCGCTATGGGCAGGTGAGGGCGATTTGCCGACGCCTGATTTCATTTGCGAAGCAGCGAAACAGTCTCTGGACCGCGGAGAAACCTTTTACACCTACCAGCGAGGAATTCCGCAGCTCCGTGAAGCTCTGGCCAGCTATCATCAAGACCTCTACCAAAAGCCGTTTTCGTCAGACCGGTTTTTCGTAACTGGGTCGGGCATGCAATCCATCCAGCTGGCGGTTCAAGCCGTTGCCGGTTCCGGTAGTGAGGTTATTGTCCCGACCCCTGCGTGGCCCAACATCACTGCGGCGGTCAACATCAACGGGGCGCATGCGGTGTGTGTGCCCATGCCTGCCTCCGATCAAGGTTGGGATTTGGACTTGGCGGCAATCGAGGGTGCCATTACACCTTCGACAACAGCGCTTTTCCTGAACTCCCCCTGCAATCCGACCGGCTGGACAGCGACCCGGGATCAACTCGCCGCTGTTTTGGACCTGACCCGCAAACACGGTCTGTGGATCATCGCTGATGAGATTTATGCGCTGTTTTATTACGGAGATGGTGCGCGCGCGCCGTCCTTCTATGACGTCGCTGATGACGATGACCGGATCATTTATGTGAACTCCATGTCGAAGAATTGGGCCATGACCGGCTGGCGGCTGGGATGGATCTCGGCGCCGCCGGTGCTTGGCCAGGTCATTGAAAGCCTCATCCAATATTCGACTTCAGGTGTTCCGAGTTTCTCCCAATGGGGTGCGATTGCTGCGTTGAAGGATGGAAGCGAATTCCTTGCCAGCCAGATGGAGCGCGCGCGAACCGGCCGGGAAACGGTCGTTCGCGGCCTTCAGGAACTCAACAGGGTCCGGCTTGTGCCGCCAGAAGGCGCTTTTTACCTTTTCTTTGAGATCGATGGCGTGACCGACACCCGTCAGTTTGCGCTTGACCTTGTGCGCCAGACCGGTGTCGGACTGGCCCCTGGAACAGCCTTCGGGGCGGGCGGAGAGCCATATCTTCGGCTGTGTTATGCACGCCGCAAGGATCATCTTGAAGAAGCGGTTCACAGAATTAGCGGTTGGTTGCCAGAGATTTAGCGCACGAATGGGTTGCTGGTATACGTGAAAGTCCGTAAACCTTGAGTGGACGCGATTTCCATTTGAGGAAGAGATGGCCGAAGACGGTGTCATAGACCGGGACCAGGACGAAAGCACGGGCGTATCCGAAGCACGGCTCGCCAGCGTGTTCGACACCGCAGCAGACGGCATCATTGTGATCAACGACCGCTGTCAGATCCTTGCCTTCAACAAGGCTTGCGAGCGGTTGTTTGGCTACGAAGCAACTGAGCTGCTTGGGCAAAACGTCGCCCGTATCATGCCCGCAAGTTATGCCTCAGCGCATGATCAGTATGTTCACAACTATCTGACCACCGGACACAAGAAGATCATCGGTATTGGCCGGGAAGTCCGTGGCCGGCACAAGGATGGGGCAGAGTTTCCGGTCGAGTTATCCGTTGGCGAGGCGGCAACGCCTTGCGGCCGCCAGTTTATTGGCATTCTCCGGGATTTGCGTCCGCGCAAGCAGATAGAAGACAGTTTGGCCAAAACCCAGGCCCAGCTGCTGCATATGACCCGGATCAGTGCGCTTGACGAAATGGGAGCGGCGATCGCGCACGAGCTCAATCAGCCGCTAACCGCGGTTCTTTTGTATCTTCAGTCTGCCTCGCGCAAGGCCAAAACCGACGCCGCGCTTGATCCCCTCATCCTGGACATCATGGACAAGGCGGTCAGGGAAGCGGAGCGCGCGAGCGAGATTATTCAGCGCATGCGCAGCCTGGTTGAGAAAAAGGCACCGGAGCGCCAATCGATCTACGTGGCCGAGTTGGTAAAAACCTGCGTTGAAATGGCGGAACTAGGGACGGTTGATAAAGCGGGCATGATCCGGATGGAGGTGGAACGCTCTCTACCGCCATTGCAAGCGGACCCGGTGCAGATACGCCAGATCCTGATCAACTTGCTCCGAAACGCCCGTGAGGCCGTGACTGATGTTGCCGAGCCAGCGGTCGTTCTCGCCGTCTCGCAGGGCGATGATACCATCGAGTTCCGCATCCAGGACAACGGGCCGGGGGTGCCGCCGCATCTGGTGGACGGACTGTTCAAGGCATTTACTAGAATGAAGCACAAGGGCGTGGGACTGGGACTGGCGATTTCCCGCTCAATTGCGCAAAATCATGGGGGCGATCTTAGATTGGAGACGACACAGGCTGGAAAAGGCGCGTCTTTTCTGTTGTCCCTCCCGGTTCATGATCCTGCCGGTCGGCACCATGATGACCACAGCTCTATGACACTGACAGGAACAATAGGAACCGAACGAGATGAAAGCTGAAGCGGAGGCCATTTACATTGTTGATGACGACCCTGCCGTTCGGGACGCCCTCTCAGTCCTGTTCAGCATGGAGGGCTATGTTGTCGAAACATTTTCCGATGGCGACGAGTTCGTAAAGTCCGCCAGCAAGTCGGCACCGGCATGTGTCATGCTCGATGTTCATATGCCCGGGCGGTCCGGCATCGAGATCTTGAAGGCCCTGAACGCCGAACAGTATCCGGCGCCGGTGTTCATCATATCAGGGCAGGGCGATATTCCGATGGCGGTCGAGGCCATCCGGAACGGTGCGTTCGATTTCATTGAAAAACCTTTTTCCGCCGATGCGGTCCTGGAACGCGTCCGGGACAGTCTGACTGCGATGAAGAAGCGGAATGCCGTCCCCCAGGTGGATCCGTCCTTCAAGGGATCCGAACTGCTGACCCGGCGCGAACACGAAGTTCTGACCCAGATCACCGATGGCGCTTCCAACAAGGAGGCCGGACGGACCTTGGGAATCAGCCCGCGCACGGTCGAAGTTCACAGGGCCCGTATCATGGAAAAGCTTGGAGCGCGAAACGCTGCCGACCTTGTCCGCATCGTCCTGGGGCATGGCGCCGGAGCATAACTACGTATTTCCCTTATGCGTAGTGATGCGAGGAGCGTAGTTTTGCGTACATCTGGAGTGGCCGGGTTGACGTATAGTCCTAGGTGAAATGCGGATGCGTTCCGCTCTCTATGGACAAATACGTGATGATCCACATCATCGAAGACGATCCGGCTGTTGCGGACGCGTTGGCAATCGCGTTGAGCGACCTTGACTACCGTACGGAAGTTTACCGCGATGGCGAGACGTTTTTGAACGAAGCCATCGTCTCAGACAGCGATTTCGTGATCATCGACTTGGGGCTTCCCGGTATGAGCGGCGCGGATGTCATATCGCATTTGCAATCTCAAGACCGGTCTCCAAGGGTTATTGTCATCTCCGGCAGCCCGCACAAACGCTTGTTGCGCCAATTGAAGGGCATTCAGTCCTTGACCATCCTCCGCAAACCTTTGTCGATGGAAATGATCAGCGAAGCCATCCGCTGAGCCGGTGCGGCCCGAAGGCTATGTAGTTCCGCTTACGCAGTCGACCGAATTACGCCCGCGCCGAACCCTGTCTAAGCTTCATGCCAGATCTTGCAAACGTCGGACGGGACGATTTGCAATGACGGAACAAAGGTTTGCCTCTCTCTGCAGCGGCGCGATGACCTTTGCGGAATGCGTGCAGTCAGGGAAGCCTTGGCTGCGCTAAAGGAGGTACAAATGGCATATCTTGAAGCGGACGCACTTGGCTATGGTGCAGGCAACCTCAACCGCACAGCTCCAGTTTGCGAAACAAACAAGACCGGCTTCGCGGCTTTCGGTGGCAAGGCGACCCATCACGATTCCCATACCGTAATCTACTATGAAGGTGATCCCGCCAAACGGCTTTATGAGCTCGTCAAGGGAACGGTGATGCTCTACAAGCTGCTGCCGGATGGGCGCCGCCAGGTGGTTGAAGTGCTTCAGTCCGGCGACATTTTCGGATTGTCGAGTGGGTCGGAAAACGATTGTACAGCTGAAACGCTGGTCGAAGCCGAGGTGAGTGAGATCGACCTGAAACAGGTCGAAGCCTCTGCCGATCTTCAGCGCCTTCTGACAAAATGCCTGACCAATCAGATGCATGTCCTCCACGAGCATGCTGTCTTGCTTGGCCGTAAATCCGCTGTCGAGCGCGTTGCAAGCTTCCTGATGCACCTCGTCCCGGAAAGAGGCGGCCCAGGCTGTCCTGGTCCGCGCGGAGAGGCAGACGACGGCTTTGATCTTCAGTTGCACATGACCCGCCAGGAGATCGCGGATTACCTCGGCCTTACGATCGAGACCGTGAGCCGTGTCGTGTCCGACCTGAAGCGCCGGGGCATTATCCGTGTCGACCGTGCCGACAAGATCCACCTGAACAAGGTCTGCGGGCTGTGTCAGATGACAGGCATGCACTGATCCCGCGCTTGCGATTTAAGGGAAAGCCGCGGCTCTGACCGCGGTTTTTTTGTTTTCAAGCCGCGTCAGCAAAAATATGAAAAAACAACTTGAGCCGGACCTAGGGGCCTAGCTTAAAGCGGTTTGCCAGGAGGTATTCATGGACAAAAAACTCCCGGATGAAAGTCTTTTGACAGCCGCGGAATGCGGTGCCCGGACCGGGCTTTCAATCAAGACCTTGCGTCTTTACGAAACGCACGGATTGGTCGCTCCCAAACGGACCGAGAAGAACTGGCGGTTATACGATACGGACGACATAGTTCGCTTGAACGAAGTCATGTTCTTGAAGCGGCTCGGACTGAGTCTGTCCCGGATTGCGGAGCTCTTGTCCGGCCAACGCACGGATCTGGGACGGCTTCTGGAGCTCCAGGCCGAAGTGCTCCGGGAGCAAAGCGCACAGGTTGAGAACAGTCTGCAACTCATCACGCGTTTGCAGGCCAAGGCGCAGGATGGAAGAGGTTTGTCCATGGAAGATCTCCTTAAGCTCGCAAAGGAGACCCAAATGAGCGAAACACGCGACGAAATTGCTTGGAAGCGCTATGAGCAGGCCCGCCCGCGCACCGAAATCGACCCGCCGGTCAGCAGCTATCCCGACTATGTTGGCGACTATCAGTTTGACGACGGGATCGCTGCAACTATCCGCATCCAGGACGGGGTGTTGATTGCCGAAGTTCTCGGCCAGCCCGCGCTGGAGCTTTTTCCGGAAGCCCCGGACCAGTTCTTCCTGAAAGTCGTTCCGGCGCAAATCACCTTCCAGCGGGATGAACATGGTGACGTTCAGTATGCCGTGCTTCACCAGGGCGGATATGACCTGAAAGCAAAGCGTTGTGAACCGGGAACGTTTGAACGCTGCCGCAAAAACATGAAGGCGCGGGTCGAAGCCTGCGAAGCGCAGCCGGAGAGTGAACAGCGGCTGTTGAAGGTGATCAACGATCACGTGAACGGCACGATTGACTACGCGGACTACAGTCCGATCCTCGGCTCGCTTGTGCGGGAGCAGTCCGTCATGGTGCGGAAGGAGCTGCAGCGGCTGGGGCCGCTTCACTCGATGACATTCCGCGGCGTTGGCTCGGACGGTTTCGATCTTTTTGTGGTCGACTTCAGGGACGGGCGTCTTGAATGGGGGCTGTCTCATGGCACGGACGGACGCATCAACGGGCTGTATTTGAGGCCTGCGCCATGCGACGTCGTTTGAGCCTGGTCCTGACGGCTCTCAACTGGTGAGGATATCAAAGTCCGACGGCTGTCTTCTTTAGGGGAAAGCGCATGAAGCTGGATCCGGCTTTCGCTGCCTGAAGTCAAAGATTTCAGCGCAAAAGCCGGATTAGTTCGAACTTTCTTGGATGCGACACGCCTTAGACAGCCGCCGAGTGGCGCACCTTGCCTTCCGCCATGCTGGCAGCCAGGTAGCTGTCGAATGCCGCTGCCGCGAGCCGGACATAGGGGCGGCCGCTTTCGGTCACGTCAATTCTTGTGCTGCCGGTGTTCTGGGCATTGACCTCAACCAGGCCGTCCTCCTCAAGTTCGCGCAGCGCTCCTATGGATTGGCTGAGATCCGAAAGGTCCATTCCATGTATCTTGCAGGCCTGCCCGAGATCGCTTGTGTAGTTCGTCATCAAGTCTTCGATGATCTGGCCCCTCAGCCGGTCGTCAGCCGACAGGGCGAGCCCCTTGGAAACCGGCAGGTTTCCAGCTTCTACCGCCCGGCGCCAACCGCCAACATCCGGCATGTTCTGGATGTAGCCATTGGTGAGTTTGCCGATTGAGGAAACGCCGAACCCGAGGAGCTGCTCGCCCTGATCGGTGGTGTAGCCCTGGAAGTTCCGCTTCAGGGAGCCGTCTGCAAGCGCGACCGCCATACTGTCGGACGGATTTGCAAAATGGTCGAGACCGATGGAGACATACCCGGCCTCCAGCAGTGCCTCACGCGCCACATCGGCTAATTCCAGACGTTCGGCGGCCGCCGGCAGCAGGGACACATCGATCAGGTTCTGGTGTTTGCGGATCCACGGAACATGGGCGTATCCGAACAGCGCGATGCGCCCGGGCGCTAGATCCAGGGTCTTTTCGACGGTTTCCAGGATTGTTTTGCGGTTTTGCCCTGGAAGGCCGTACATCAGGTCAAAATTGAGGGCATCAATTCCAGCTGCCCGCAAATGCTCTGACGCGGCCTTAACCACTGGATATGGCTGCACGCGGCCAATTGCTTTTTGAACACCGGTATCGAAGTCCTGGACACCCAAGCTGGCCCGGTTGATGCCAATTGTGGCAAGCGTGTCAGCAAGGTCAGCCGACACCAGACGCGGGTCGAGCTCCATCGCATGTTCCACTGCCTCGTCCACATTGAAGAGGACGCGCAGGAGGCCTGTGAGATCAATCAGGCTCTGCCGGGGCAACATGCTGGGTGTACCGCCACCCCAGTGAATATGACGGACCTTTCCTGCGCTGTGGATGTGCCGCACGGTGAGGTCGATCTCTTGCGCAAGGGTCTTTGCATAGGTCAGCAGAGGCGCATCCTTGCGCGTTGCCTTGGTATGGCAGCCGCAATAGTGACACAGCTCCCGGCAATAGGGCACGTGCAGATAAAGGGACAAACTGTCCTTATCGGAAATGTTGCCCAGCCAGTCCGCGTAAATCTCCGAAGTCACACCACTGTGGAAGTGCGGAGCTGTCGGATAACTTGTGTAGCGCGGTACGTTGCGCATGGCATAAGAGAGTGTGTCGGTCATGACCTGGATCTTGACCACGTGATTTGGATGGCGCTTTGATCCTGCTCAAGGCCGGGCGATGTTTGATAAGATTTAGATCCGGTCTTGCTTGACGGAGGAATGATGGCAGCATCTGAACGGTACCGGCTGCACGGATCACCCGACAGCGCCAATCTTGTTGTCCGGATGGTATTGGAGGAGATTGGCGCTCCCTACGACTACATTGCTGTCGACCGTTTGTCGGCAGAGCAAAAGTCGCCCGCCTACCGGAAACTGAACCCGCAAGGATTGATCCCGGTGCTTGAGGTGCCCGGCCAGGCAGAGCCGATGTTTGAGACAGGCGCCATCATTTTGCATCTAGCGGACCGTCACGAACGGCTGGCGCCTGCACCTGCTGCGCCTGATCGCGGTGCTTTTTTGAAATGGCTGTTCTTCATCTCCAACACGTTGCATGCGGAACTGCGGATCGCCTTCAACCCGGGCCGCTATCTTAGCGACGGTACGGCGCGGGCGGACCTTTCCACCGTCCTGATTGACCGGGCAACGGAAGGCTTCAAACACCTGGACATGGCGATCGGGAAATCCGGAGGCCCGTTCTTGCTGGGCGCTGATATCAGCGTGATTGACATCTATGCGGCAGCTTGTGCCCGCTGGGCTCAGATATACGGGCTCTTGGGGGTATGGCGGCCCGTTCCTCAAAGCGGGTTTTGCAACATGCTGCATCTATTGGAGAGCCGTCCGGCAATCGGCCGGGCCTGCACAAAGGAGCAAATCCCAGGCCTGCCTTTTACCGCGGCAGAGGGGTTGTCCGTACCCGGTGTGACCGGGTAACGGAAAATCGTCAGGTTGATTGATGCAATCAATCATGCCTGCGTTCGGGATGATGGCTATAACGGCTCTGATTTCACTCCGGCAGCGGTCTTTGTTTCTGTGTCCAGTGTTCCTGCGCGGTTGGCGCTTACTCTTTTAATTGCAACTCTCGGCGGCGGATCCTTCGCGTTCCTGGGGCTCCCGGCTGCGTGGCTTTCCGGGGCGATGGTTTTTGTGGCGGTGGCCACCTTGTCCGGCGTTCGGACAGTTATGCCAGACCGGGTCAGGGACGGCATCTTCGTCCTGCTCGGCACCTCCATGGGAAGTGGTGTCCGTCCGGAGGTTCTGGAGCGGGTGTGGGAATGGCCGGTGTCCATGGCGCTTCTCGTTGTGGTGGTCGTGCTGGTGACACTTGCTGGCTATGTGGTGCTGCATGGGGCTGCAAAATGGCCAAGGGAAACGGCATTTTTTGGTGCGATCCCAGGGGCGCTTGCCTATGTGATTGCTTTGGCGACGGACCGCGGAGCAGACCTACCGAAAATCGCCTCCAGCCAGTCACTGCGGTTGTTTATTCTCGTCGCGGTTTTGCCCTTTGCCGTGGTGTCGTCCAACGGCACGGGAGCGGGGATGGCCGTTGTCAGAGAAGAGGGAGCGTTCCTGGATCTTTTGCTTGGGGTTCCCTTGTGCCTGGCGGCAAGCTGGCTCGCGCAGCGGGTAGGGGTTCCGGGCGGATGGATGACCGGCGCGTTTTTTATGAGTGCCGGCCTGAATGCCTCCGGGATATTGACGCTTGTCTTGCCGGAATATCTCTTGCTCCCGTCCTTTATGGCGGTCGGCGCCATGATCGGCTGCCGGTTCTCCGCCATGACGTTCCGCGAATTCGCCAGCGTGCTTGGAGCCTCGGCGGGCGCCTTTGCGGCGGCCTTCATGACATCGCTTGCAGGGGCAGGGCTTGTGTCTTTCCTGATCGGAATCCCCTTTGGCCAGGCCTTGCTGGCTTATGCGCCAGGTGGCTTGGAGGTCATGACGCTGCTCGCCTTCATGCTGGACCTGGATCCCGCCTTTGTTGCGGCCCACCAGATTGTCCGGTTCACCGGTATGGTGCTGCTGCTGCCGTTCCTGACGCGCTGGGTGCTCGGGCCGCGGCCTTCAGCCGGTATCTCTGCCCGCTAAAACCGGCTTAAGAGCATCGGGCGTTTGGCCGGAAACGCCCAAAATGCTCGACCGGTCAATAGCCGATCGGCTTCGGGCGGCAAGCCCATCCCGGCCTAACCCCCGCTGATCGAGAAGCGCAAAAGAGCGGGCCCCGCTGGTGCCGTGTGGCCCCCTGTGACAATCCGCCCACAGCTTCAACCCGCCGCCTTCCGGTGGTCTTGACATGGATCAACGCGGCCCAGGGGGAGTCGTGCACAAGGTCATGCCATCGTTGGCACCTTGTAACGATTTGAAAGACTGGGGCGCTAAAAATGGCACAACAAAAGACCGGCATGGTCTCGCTCGAGGAAGGCGGCTTCGCTATCTTCCTCGTGCTACTGGCTTTTGCCTGCCTTATCGTGGCAGGCAAGACCTTTGATCAGGTCATGGCATTTCACATGAGCATCGGCGCGCTTCTCGCCGCTGTCAGTGTGTTTTTAATATTCAAGAAATACTTCGACGACGGTGGGGAAGTGATCCCGGCTGAAGTCGATGGCAAACCCAACTACAATTTCGGACCGGTGAAATTCGCCGCCATAGCAGCAATGTTCTGGGGCATTGCCGGATTTACGGTTGGTCTGGTCATCGCGCTCCAGCTTGCATGGCCGGCACTGAACTTCGACCTGCCATGGACCAATTTCGGCCGTTTGCGCCCCTTGCACACCTCCGCGGTGATTTTCGCGTTTGGCGGCAACGTGCTTCTGGCGACCTCGATGTATGTCGTCCAGCGGACCTGCCGCGCGCGGATGCCGGGCAAGATCCTGCCTTGGTTTGTTGTCCTGGGCTACAATGCCTTCATCCTGATTGCGGGCACCGGATATCTGCTTGGGGCCACGCAGGGCAAGGAATACGCTGAGCCGGAATGGTATGCCGATCTGTGGCTGACCATTGTCTGGGTGTTCTACCTTCTGCTGTTCCTCGGCACGATCTGGAGACGCAAAGAGCCGCATATCTATGTGGCCAACTGGTTCTACCTTGCCTTCATCGTGACCGTCGCGGTTCTGCACATCACAAACAACCTGACCATTCCGGTGTCGATCTATTCGACCCAGTCGGTCATCGTTTGGGCCGGTGTTCAAGATGCAATGGTTCAGTGGTGGTACGGCCATAACGCGGTGGGCTTCTTCCTGACCGCCGGCTTCCTGGCCATCATGTACTACTTCATCCCGAAACGGGCAGAACGGCCGGTTTACTCCTACCGTCTGTCGATCGTGCACTTCTGGGCACTGATCTTCATCTATATCTGGGCCGGTCCGCACCACCTCCATTACACGGCTCTGCCGCAATGGGCTTCAACGCTGGGCGCGACCTTCTCGATCATCCTCTGGATGCCGTCCTGGGGTGGCATGATCAACGGGCTGATGACCCTGTCGGGTGCCTGGGACAAGCTGCGCACCGATCCGGTTCTGCGGATGATGGTCGTCTCCGTTGCCTTCTACGGCATGTCCACCTTCGAAGGGCCCTTGATGTCCCTGCGGGCTGTGAACTCTCTGTCGCACTACACCGACTGGACAATCGGCCACGTACACTCCGGCGCACTCGGCTGGGTTGGTTACATCTCCTTCGGCGCGCTCTACTGCCTCGTTCCGTGGCTGTGGAACAAGAAGAGCCTGTACTCGCTGAAGCTGGTCGACTGGCACTTCTGGGTCTCCACAATCGGCATCGTTCTCTACATCACCGCAATGTGGGTGTCCGGGATCATGCAGGGCCTGATGTGGCGTGCCTACGACAACCTTGGCTTCCTGGAATACTCTTTCGTGGAAACAGTCGAGGCGATGCATCCCTTCTACATCATCCGTGCTCTTGGCGGTGCGCTCTTCGTGATCGGCGCCTTGATCATGGCCTACAATCTCTGGATGACCGTCCGTCATGGCGAGGCTGAAGAAGCCGATGCCGCGCCGGCTGGCTCCCTGGCTCCGGCCGAATAAGGGGAGGGACGAAAATGTCTGTTTGGAAAAAACACGAAGTCTTTGAGAAGAACTCGATCATCCTTGTGATTGGTATTCTCGTGGCCATATCTGTCGGTGGCCTGGTTGAGATCGCTCCACTTTTCTATCTGAAGAGCACGATCGAAAAGACCGAAGGAATGCGGCCTTATACGCCGCTGGAGCTCGCGGGCCGCGAGATCTACATCCGGGAGGGGTGCTATACGTGCCACTCCCAGATGATCCGTCCGATGCGCGACGAGCTGGAGCGCTACGGCCACTTCTCGCTGGCAGCGGAATCTATGTATGATCACCCGTTCCAGTGGGGGTCGAAACGGACCGGTCCTGACCTGGCCCGGGTTGGAGGCAAGTACTCTGATGACTGGCACGTGGAACACCTGATCAATCCACGCTCTCTTGTTCCAGCATCCATCATGCCCGGGTATCCGTTCCTCGCGGAGAACGAGCTGTTCACCCGTGACATTCAGGGGCATGTCAGCGCCAATATGGTGGTTGGTGTTCCCTACACGGATGCGCAGTACGAATTTGCCGTCTCCGATGCCATCGGCCAGGCGTCTCCGGACACCGATGCGGCCTATGAATTCGAAGAGCGTTGGCCGGACTCAGCGGTTCGCGACTTTGACGGCAATCCCCGCAAGGTCACCGAGATGGATGCGCTTGTCGCCTATCTTCAGGTGCTCGGAACCATGGTCGACTTCTCGATCTACGACAACAAAGCCAACCTGAGGTAACTGCGATGAACGAGACATACTCCGCCCTCGCGGCCTTCGCGCAAACCGGTGGCCTTATCTACTTCATGATCCTGTTTGGCATCGTTCTGGCCTACGCCTTGTGGCCGAAGAACCGCGAAAAGTTCGACGATGCCGCCCAGATCCCGTTCCGGGAGGACTGACCCATGGCTGATACACACAAGAAGGACGTCGACCAGATTTCCGGTGTCGAAACCACTGGTCATGAATGGGATGGTCTGAAGGAACTCAACAATCCCCTGCCGAAATGGTGGCTGTACCTGTTCTATGCCACCATCGTTTGGGCCGTGATTTACTGGGTGCTCTATCCGTCCTGGCCTTTGGTTTCCAGTTACACGACAGGTGTTCTGGGATCCAGCCAGCGAGCGGAAGCCCTCGCAGCCCTTGAAGAAGGGATTGCCGGGCGGTCCGAATTCGCGGACAAGGTTGTTGCAACACCGCTGGAAGAGATTTCCCAGGATGCGGAATTGCTCCGGTTCGCCATGGCGAACGGCCAGGCAGCCTTCGGCGACAACTGCGCACCCTGCCACGGGGCCGGCGGAAACGGATTTGAAGGCTATCCGAATCTGCAGGACGACACCTGGATCTGGGGCGGTACGATGGACGACATCCATACAACACTGCTTTACGGAATCCGGGTCGACAACGACAATGCGCGGTTCGGCGAAATGCCGGCCTATGGTCGCGATGAAATCTTCAGCAAAGAGGAAATCGACCAGGTCGCCAATTATGTCGCCTCCCGGACAGGGCTGGAAACCGATGAGGGGGCCGATCTGGCAGCCGGGGAAACCCTCTATGTGGACAACTGCGCAGCCTGTCATGGCGATAACCTGGAAGGGATCCAGGAACTAGGTGCGCCGAGCCTGATGTCAGCGAACTACCTCTATGGCAAGTCGCTGGATGCCATCAAGGCACAGATCACCAACCCGCGGAACGGCGTCATGCCGGCCTGGGAAGGCCGTCTTGATGAAGCGACCATCAAATCGCTCACGGTTTATGTCCACTCCTTCGGGGGCGGGCAGTAATCAACCGGTTTCGGTGCGACAAAAACGCCGAAACCGGACCCGATTTGATCCGGCGCAAAGTGTCATGCTTTGCGCCGGTTTATTTTTGTCCTTGTGCAGCCAGGCAATGGCCGCGCAAGGCAGACTTAAAGATCCTATTGGGGCAGGGTCTTGTGACAAAGGACGGACGGTATGTCGACCGACACCGAGACGCATGAGGGCGATCACCCTGAAGAGTGGTTTGCGTCCGCAAAGAAAATCTACCCCATGGCAACCCATGGCCTGTTCCGCAGGATCAAATGGGGTTTGCTGTTTGTTACGCTTGGGATCTATTACTTCCTTCCGTTTGTCCGCTACGACCGTGGACCAAACGCTCCCAACCAGGCCGTTCTGGTGGATATCGAAAATACCCGCGGGTACTTTTTCTTTATCGAGATCTGGCCGCAGGAAGTCTATTACCTCACCGGTCTGTTGATCATTGCAGCGGTCACGCTGTTCCTGATGAATGCCGTCGCCGGGCGGATCTGGTGCGGATACCTTTGCCCGCAGACCGTTTGGACGGATTTGTTCTTGTGGGTGGAGCGCCAGATAGAGGGCGACCGCCGGGAACGTATTGTTCTGGACAATCAGCCATGGTCCTTCAGCAAGGTTCGCAAACGCGCCACCAAGCACTTCTTCTGGCTGATGATTGCCTGGTGGACCGGTGGCGCCTGGGTGCTCTACTTCAATGATGCGCCGACGCTGGTCTGGCAGCTCCTAACGTTCCAGGCGCCTCTGGCCGCCTATACCTGGATCGCGATCCTGACCTCCACGACTTATCTGCTGGCCGGTTTCATGCGTGAACAGGTCTGCATCTACATGTGTCCCTGGCCGCGCATCCAAGCAGCGCTGACCGATGAAAAGGCGCTGAATGTCACCTACCGGTGGGACCGCGGTGAACCCAGAGGGTCGTTGAAAGAAAACAAGAAACTGGAAGCGCAGGGGCTCCCGGCCGGGGACTGCATCGATTGCCACCAGTGTTTTCATGTCTGTCCGACAGGTGTCGATATCCGGAAGGGTATTCAGCTGGATTGCATTCAGTGCGGTCTTTGCATCGATGCCTGCGACAACGTGATGATGAAAGTCGGAAAACCGACCGGCTTGATCGGATACGATACCGATGAAAACATCGAACGCCGGATCGAAGGCAAGGAACCGGTTTACGAGATCGTTCGCGTCCGTACGGTCATCTATGCCGCGATTATCGCTGTTGTCGGTGCAATCATGCTGTTTGTGCTCATCAATCGCGACTTCGCCGACATAAGTGTTCTTCATGACCGCAATCCGGTGTTTGTCGAACAGTCAGATGGGTCTGTCCGCAACGGCTACACAGTGCGCCTGTCCAACAAGCGCCGTCATGAACGCAGTTTCATGCTGCATGTCGAAGGCATGCCGCCCAACACGCTTGTCGAGGCTGTCGGCGTGGATGCGATATTTGCCGGACGCCCGATCATCAGCGTGGGTCCAGACACGACCCGCGAAGTCCGCATCCTCGTGACCTCGCCGCATTGGGAAAAAATGCCCCACTCGACACCGGTGACCTTCCGGATCACCGAAAGCGTCATGGGCGAGGTGATCACGGCGAAGGACACATTCAAGGCGCCGGGGGACCGGTAAGGAGGAAAAATGGCAACCATTCAAACGCACATGAAAGACCCGAAAGCGATCACCGGCAAAACCGTTCTGGTCTGGCTGTTAAGCTTCTTTGCCGTCGTTTTCACCGCGAATGCGATCTTCATCTACCTGGCGCTCGGATCCTTTCCGGGCGTTGCGGTGGAAAGCTCCTATGAAGCCGGTCAGTCTTACAATCAGGAAATTGCTGCGGCTGCAGAACAGCACAAGCTGAATTGGCAGATTGGCAGTGTTCTTGAGCGGACAAATGCTGAAGCAGGACGCCTTCTGGTGACGGCAGCGGACGCGGACGGGGCGCCGCTTTACGGCGTGGCCGTCTCCGCCGTCCTTCAGCATCCAGCCCAGCAGACAGCCGATATCGACATTGTTCTGACGGCCGACGGCGGCGGGCGCTACATCGCCGATCTTGACCGTCTCCCGGCAGGCAATTGGAACCTAGTGCTTGTGATTGAGCAAGATGGCATGCGCAAATTCAAATCCGAAAACCGCGTGTTTGTGAAGGAATAGGGGGCAAGCGGTGACGGTCCATCAGCGCGATTGGCAGGCATTTGTCACGGAAGGCAAGGACGGCGCCGTCCATATGGATCTGGCGGTCGACGGCATCACATGCGCGGCCTGTATGGGCGAGATCGAGCGTGGCCTGAAACGTCTTCCCGGCATCCGCCTTGCCCGGGTGAACCTCACCAGCCAGCGACTTGCCGTGGATTGGGTCGAAGACCAGACCGGCGCAGACGAGATCGTCGCCGAATTGGACCGCCTCGGATACACCGCTCACCCATTTGATCCGGCCAGCCAGAAAGACCGGCTCGACAAGACAGGAAAACAGCTCCTGCGGGCTTTAGCGGTTTCCGGGTTCGCCGGTATGAACATCATGCTGCTGTCGGTGTCCGTGTGGTCTGGAAATGCGACTGACATCACGCCGGAGACACGCGACTTTTTCCATTGGCTTTCAGCCTTGATCGCGATCCCGACTGTCGTCTATTCCGGCCAGCCGTTCTTCAAAAGTGCTGCGCGTGCGTTATCTTCGGGCCGTCTGAACATGGACGTGCCCATCGTGATCGGAATTGGGCTGGCGGTGGCCTTGTCCATAGTTCAAACCATTCAGCATCACCATCATGCCTATTTTGAATCGGCCGTGATGCTGCTGTTTTTCCTTCTTGTCGGCCGGTATCTGGATCACAACATGCGCGGGCGGACCCGCTCATTTGCCGAGAACATTGCTGCGCTGAAAGCGGAAGTGGCGGCCCGCATCGGACCGGACGGCACAGTGCGTGAGGTGCCGCTTTCCAAGATCGCCGCAGGCGACCTCGTGCTTGTGTCCGGTGGTGAGCGTGTTCCCGTTGATGGTGTCATCGAAATGGGGACGTCCGAAATCGACCAGAGCCTGGTGACCGGCGAAAGTCTTCTGGTCCCGGTCAAGCCTGGACACCGGGTCTATGCCGGAACAATGAACGGGGCGGGAGCCTTCCAATTGCGGGTGGAGGCAGCCTCAGGGGCAACGCTTCTGGATGAGGTCAACCGCCTCCTTGAAGCAGCCTCCCAGGCGAAGTCGAAATATGTCCGCATTGCCGATCGCGCGGCCCAGCTTTACGCACCAATCGTTCATGGCGCAGCCGCCCTTACATTTTTGGGGTGGCTTCTTGCCGGGATGAACTGGCAGCCCGCGCTCGTCATTTCAATTTCGGTCTTGATCATTACCTGCCCGTGCGCTCTTGGGCTAGCTGTCCCGGCTGTCCAGGTTGTTGCTTCCGGCCAGCTCTTCCGGCGCGGGATTCTGTTGAATTCGGGCGATGCCATTGAACGGATGGCGGATATTGACACGATCCTGTTCGATAAAACCGGGACCCTGACTAGTGCTGAGACGGCGCTGGCCGGAAAGGTCGATACCAACGACAAGGACCTGATGCTCGCAGCGCGCCTGGCGCTGTCCAGCCGCCATCCTCTTTCAGCGGCCTTGGTGAAGGCGACCGGTGTCCTGGAGCCATTGCCGGATGTAACTGAGGTTGCCGGCGCAGGCCTTGAAACCTATGTGGACGGGCGGCGTTTGCGGGTTGGAAGCCCAGCCTTTTGTGATATTGGCGCAGCTGACGTTGAAGCAGCTTTATCCCGGACAGAGGGATGCTCGCTCCTGGCCTACCGCTATGGGGAACGGGACGGATGTCTGCTGCCATTCCGTCAACAGCTGCGCACGGATGCGGTCGAGGTTATCAATCAGCTTAAGGCAACGGGCTACACGATCGAGATCGTCTCCGGGGATACGTTGCCAGCCGTAAGAGCCTGCGCTGAAACTCTGGATATTGCCGACTGGACGGCCGGTATGAAACCGGCGCAGAAGATTGCCAGGCTTGAAGACCTGCAGGCCAGTGGGCGGAAAGTCCTGATGGTGGGAGATGGTTTGAACGATGCACCGGCGCTGGCGGGCGCGCATGTGTCACTGTCACCCGTGTCCGCAGTCCATCTCAGCCAGGCAGCGGCGGACGCAGTCTTTCTGGGGCATAAATTGCAACCGGTAGCCGACACCTTGAGACTTTCAAAGCGCGCCCGTGCGGCGATTGAACAGAACTTGTGGATCTCAACGATTTACAATGTCATTGCAGTACCAATCGCGGTGGCCGGCTTCGTAACGCCGCTTATGGCAGCGGTTGCCATGTCCGCATCGTCGCTTGCCGTGACGGCCAATGCATTGCGGCTGCGCTGGGGCAGCCAAGCGCCGGAAAAAGGTCACACTGGCGAAACACTAACTGGAGCCAGAGGATAGCCGGATGGACGTTCTGATATTTCTGATCCCGATCGCGCTGCTTCTGGGCGCACTGGGCCTTGCCGCTTTTTTGTGGTCCTTGAAGGAAGGCCAATACGAGGACCTGGAAGGCGCGAAATGGCGCATTCTGGAAGATGATGACCTGCCCGGAAGCAGGCCTTGAGGAAATCCCATCAAGGGCAGCGTGGGAAGTTGGTGCCGAAATCAGGGATTTCAAAGCGGTGGCTGGTTTTTTCAGAAAGGACTTTTGGCTGTAGAGCGCTGGCCTGCAGCAGCAATCTCAAGCCAGGATATTCGACAGAACCATTCCTGCGGCCAAAAGCACCAGCCCGAGGCCTGAAAACAGCAGCAGGTTTTCCCGCAACTTTCCACCAGCTCCCGGAGCTGACGGCCGATGCTCAAAAGAGAGCGGTTCGTCGTGCCCGTCGGGTTCTTGGTCAGTCGGCATAGGTCTTACAATCGTTGACAAGGGCGTCTCGTTTTCCTGATATCTTGCGCATAATGTGCGTTCCGACAGCTAAAAGTCCCGTTAATTCGAGCCAGCCGAAAGCGTTAATTCACCGCAGTATTACCAGACGGTGAAATTGACAACGGGTATTTCCGTATACGTCAGTGGAAATTTGGAAAGGTCTTCATGATCCGGTTCGCCGTCGCCTGAGGTTTTGGGCGGCTAACCCATTGTTCAGACTTTCATGCTTAATAAAACCAGCAAACATGGAGGACTAGGTGAGCCTGGATCTTGCCTCGCTGACATTCTTGTTGGTGGAAGACAGTGCCTATATGCGGACAATCCTGCGCACAATGTTGCAAGGGTTCGGCGCAAGGCGGATTGTGGAAGCGGAAGACGGCGCGTCCGGCCTGGAGGCCATGGACCGTGCGAACCCGGATATTCTGATCCTTGATTGGGTGATGCCAATCCTGGACGGTGCGGATATGGTTCGCATGATCCGTAGTCCGAACAATCCCTTCGCCTACATCCCGATCATTATGGTGACAGCCCATACCGAGCGCAGCCGGATCGTCGAAGCCCGCCGCCTGGGTGTTCATGAGCTGTTGTCCAAGCCGATTTCCGCCAAATCGCTGTATCAGCGCGTCTCAAGCGTGATCTTGCATCCGCGTGATTTCATCAAGACAGCCACTTACTTCGGCCCAGCGCCGAGAGAAATCAGAAACCGTCAGAAAATCTGGCAGGGTGGTTCCGGAGGCCCGGAGGGTGGAGAAGACAACGGCCAGGTGACGGCAATCGGTTGATTTGGAATTCAGTGGCGCTTCATGCGGCCGTTCTTGCAGCCTTGGCGTCTGCTGAGCCAATCATCTGCGTTGGCTGATTTTCCATGCTGTCGGCAAACTGAGCAAGCACATCCAGATCAACCGTGTAGTGATCAAGCAAGAACTCTGACAAGGTGTCGATTGGCAAATGCTGATAGCCGTCGATTGCCTCGAGTAGCGCTTCCAGCGTATCCAGTCGATCCCGCAGCTTGATCATAGCCTTCCAGTTGTGTGAATCGGTGTTAAAAATAGCGAATTGGGATCGTTAATAATGCGTAAAAGGCCGGTGTGCAAGGCCCTTTGCGCAGTGCAAGCCCACCTTGTGTTTGCTCCACAAGGTATTCGTCAAAATTGCAGGAAATCCGTGGAAAAAAACGCCACAAACCGCTACGTAAGGGACCGAAATGAAGCGCCTTTTTATCCTTAACGGTCCAAACCTCAATCTGCTTGGCCATCGTGAACCTGAAATCTACGGGGCAGACACCCTTGCCGACGTTCAGGCCGCTTGCGAAGCCGCTGCAAGTGCAGGCGGATACGAAGTTTCGTTCCATCAGAGCAATGCCGAGCACGAACTGATTGATTGGATCCAGCAGGCACGAACTGATGCAGCCGGGATCATTATCAATCCTGCAGCCTATTCCCATACGTCAGTCGCAATCCTTGATGCATTGAATGCCTGTCCGTGTCCCGTGATTGAGGTTCATATCTCGAACATCCACCGGCGCGAGAGCTTCCGGCATCACTCCTTTATCTCCGCGCGGGCGGATGCAGTTATCGCGGGATGTGGCACGCAAGGCTATGTTTTTGCCGTTAACCGGCTGATCAGCCTGCTTGCCGCGGGTTAAGGTAAAACACGAAAGCACATGATCTGAGGCGGGACTTTGAGATGACAGGTCTCAGGGCAGTATCCAGGTCGCCCCAGTGCAAGACAGCACACCGACCGGGGTGTTTGGAGCCGGTATTCCGTTCGTATCGATGACTGATGTTGTTCAGTAACCGTTGCCCTTGAAGAACTCCCGGACAATGGTGCTGGCAATGATTTTCAGATCGAGCTGAACGGACTGTTTTTCAATGTAATCAAGGTCGTGTTCCAGGCGCATCCGGGCGGCATGCTCATCCCTGGTCTCACCCCGGAAACCATTGACCTGGGCAAGACCGGTGATGCCCGGCCGCACCTGATGGCGCTCCATGTAGCGCTTGTCGAATTCCTCATAAGGAACACCGGCTGCATACATTCCCGGTACATGCGGGCGCGGGCCGACCAGGGACATGTCGCCTTTCAGGACATTCAGCAATTGCGGCAGTTCATCAAAGTTGCTCCGGCGCAAAAACTTGCCGATCCCTGTGATCCGGGGATCATTTGCGCAGGCCTGTTTAACGCCGGCCGCATCACATTGATCCACATGCATCGTCCGGAACTTAAAGATCGTGAATCTCATGCCGTTCAGCCCGTAACGGCTTTGACGGAAAAACACTGGTCCCGGCGATGTGAGTTTTATGGCAGCGGCAATCCCGATCAAAAGCGGTGCCAGAAGGACCAAGCCAAAACCAGCCCCTGCAATGTCGACAAGCCGTTTGAGCCAGCCTTGCGGTTTGCGTCGGGCCGCAGCCAACGGTGCGCCCGGCCGCATACCTTTTCCGCTGCCGGATGTCTTGTAGGGGACAAGACCGAGCGGACGGGCTCCAGAGACTGTCGCGCGGCGGCGCAAAAAACTGTTATAGCTCAGGAGCTTGGCCGACTTGCCTGCGCGGGAGTTTCCTTCGTCAATGTAGACGGTTTCGTTCGTCATTTCTTCTGGTCCCGAAGGAACTCCTAACCGCATTTACGTTTGATTAAGATATTACGGGAAATGGCGAGTTGCATCCACAATATCGTTACCAGAAGGTTAATATTGTGAAAGGTTTTTAGCGGGTCGGAAGGCTTATTTGCGTGTAGCGGCTAGTGCGTCAATTTATTGGTGCGTTCAGGTTGCCGGAACATGACACGAAAAAGGGCCGGAAAACCGGCCCTTCAAACAAATTCACCACGGCAAGCTGGCGCGTTTAATACGCCCGGCCCACGCTGGTATATTCAAACCCGCGTTCTTCCATGTAATCGGTCTTGTAGATATTACGCAGATCAACCACTTTCGGAGCGTTTACCAGCGATTTCACCCGATCCAGATCAAGCGCCCGGAACTGGTCCCACTCGGTCACGATAACGATCGCATCGGCATTCTCGATGGCGTGATACGGGCCGTCGCAGAACATCACGCCGTCCATCACATGTGCCGCCTCATCCATGCTCGCAGGATCAAAGGCGCGGATCTTTGCGCCGGCGGATTGCAGTTTCCGGACGATATCGATGCTGGGGGCTTCGCGCATGTCGTCGGTGTTGGGTTTGAATGCCAGACCGAGCAGCGCAATCGTCTTGCCGCTAACATCCCCGCCCAAGAAGTCGATGACCTTATCCGCCATGCGCTTTTTGCGGGCGTCATTCACCTCGATTACGCTGTCTACGATCTTCAAGCCGGACTGGGCATCGGCTGCAATCTTGGACAAGGCCAGTGTGTCTTTGGGAAAGCACGATCCGCCATAGCCTGGCCCGGCATGCAGAAACTTGGAGCCGATCCGGTTATCCAAACCAATGCCACGGGACACTTCCTGAACGTTCGCACCGACTTTTTCGCAGAGATCGGCGATCTCGTTGATAAAGGTGATCTTGACCGCAAGAAAGGCATTGGCTGCGTATTTGATCAATTCGGAGGTGCGCCGCCGGGTCACGATGATCGGCGTTTCGTTGAGGTAGAGCGGGCGGTAGAGTTCCTGCATCACTTCGACAGCCTTCGGGCTGTCGGTCCCCACAACAACCCGGTCCGGGCGTTTGAAGTCGTTGATGGCGGCCCCTTCACGCAGGAATTCAGGGTTGGAGACCACGGCGAAGTCTGCATCCGGATTTGTTTTGCGAATGATTGCTTCAACTTCATCGCCGGTGCCGACCGGCACGGTCGATTTGGTCACGACGACTGTAAAGCCTTCAATCAGCTGGGCAATTTCCTCGGAAGCAGCATAGACATAAGACAAGTCGGCATGTCCGTCGCCGCGGCGGGTCGGGGTGCCAACGGCTATGAAAACGGCATCGGCATTGCGGATGGCTTCCGCTGGATCGGTCGTAAAGAACAGGCGTTCTTCGGCAACGTTCTTGGCAACCAGATCCTGTAGGCCGGGCTCATAGATCGGAATGCGGCCTTCATTCAGTGCATCGATCTTGGGCGAATCCTTGTCGATACAGGTCACAATATGACCGAAGTCTGCGAAACAGGTTCCAGAAACCAGACCGACATAGCCGGTCCCAATCATCGCAACGCGCATTTTACGTCCTAGGTATCGTCGAGTATCCGAAAGGCGGGAGACCGCACATCGGACCAACCGGCGTGCAGGCTACATTGCCGCGTAGGTACCGGCTTTCGGGACATCAATCAATCGCCATATCGCCAAATCTGCGCAGACAAAGGGATTAGGCCCCCTTATGCCTGTTACGGAGACGATAGAGGACGCACCGCTAAGTTCGAAATGTCGGAGTAAAGTGCCTTCCAGCCGCCGATGCCCGCAGATTGGGCCGGCGCCCGTAGATGGGTTCAGCGCAATGCGAACAGCCGGATTGTAAAAATTAACGCTGCGTAATTAAATTTCGAGGCAAATTGGGCAGACTGAATTGATTACCGGGGTTATTGGCGGGGCAGCGGCGCGTTATGCAGCTACATTGGGCGGAAAAATACACCGTTCAGATCAGTGAAATGGCGAACTTCCTGGCCCGTCAGCCTGTGCTCGCCGCCTTGCAGCGCGGGTTGGCCGCGACACTGCCGCTCATCATGGTGGGGGCGCTTGCGCTGTTGGTCTTGCATCCGCCCTTTCCAAGGGTGAAAGAGTGGATGACCGGTCTATTCGGTCCCGGATTGGAGGCAACGCTCCAAATCCTCATCGCCTCGACATTTGGTATCGCCGCGCTGCTTGCCCTTTCAGGGTATGCCTATGTCTACACCACCTTGCGGAACGCCCGCGAGCGCATGCCGATCGCCAGTCCGGTCCTGTCCATCATGGTCGCGGTGACTTGCTTCTTCGTGCTTGTGGCGCCAACGGACCAGCCGACCCTGATCGCAGCAATTTCCCTGAGCTTTGGCCTGCCGGTTGCGCTTCTTGTCGCCGTTTCGGCAACATGGCTTTTCCTGAAACTCGCACAGTTGCCGCTGTTCAGATTGCGGTCAAAGGCGGTCGGTCATGAAGTGATGATCGGGGATATTTTCTTCGTCATGCCTGCGGCTGTCGTGACGATCCTGGTCTTCGGCCTGCTGAAGGCGGTCTTGTTGCAGGCCGGATCCACAGACATCATCGCGGAGTTCAATAGCGGGCTCGCGCGGTCCCTGACTTCGGGCGAGGATACACTCGGATTCGGGCTGCTTTATATGGCCCTTTCACAGGTTTTCTGGCTTTTCGGGATTCACGGGCCGAATGTTCTGCAAGCCGTTCACGACGTGCAATTGGTCCCGGCGAGCATTGCAAACAATCTTGCGGTTCTTGAGGGCGGCGAACCAGTCCACATCTTCACATCCCAATTCTTTGATCTTCAGCACATGGGGGGATCCGGAGCCACATTGGGTCTGGTCGCGGCAATGCTGCTCTTCAGCAAACTACCGAGCAGCCGGAATTTTGCGATCCTGGCGGCATTCCCGGCGCTCTGCAATGTGAACGAGCCTTTGCTCTATGGCCTGCCAATCGTGCTCAACCCCATTTTTGCAATCCCGTTTTTGCTGGTGCCGATCATCAATACGCTCGTCATGTACGCCGCGATGTCATGGGATCTCATGCCGCTGACGAGTTACCAGGTCGCTTGGACAACACCCGCTGTCATCAACGGATATGCTGTGACCGGCTCGGTGAATGGGGCGATTGTGCAGGCGGTTTGCCTAGCAATCAGCATTCTGGTGTACACCCCCTTCGTGCGTTTGTCGGAACGCGTATCGGCTCTGAAAGCGCAAGGCGCGATGCAGGCATTGCTTGTGGGCAGCACGCAGGATGAAGGGACTGGGCCCCGGCGCCTCCTGTCACGCTCAGGGGATCAGGGCCGCTTGGCCTTGAGCTTGGCTGGTGATCTTGAATATGCATTAAAGCAACAAGATCAGCTGTTTCTCGAGTATCAGCCTCAGATCTGCCTGCAATCCACTAGGGTGGTCGGCGCGGAGGCCCTGTTGCGATGGGAGCATCCGGTCTATGGCCGCGTCCCGCCACCGGTCACGGTCCGGCTCGCGGAAGAACTCGGGATCATGAGCCAGCTTGGGCTCCGCGTTTTGCAGATGGCCTGCGCGCAAAGAAAGATCTGGCGCGGCGATGTCGATGAGTTCTTCTTTGTCTCGGTCAATGTCGCCCCGGCGCAGATCCTCAGCGGAAGTCTTGATAAGGATGTCTTTGCCTGCCTCGATGAGACGTTCCTGCCGACCCATTGCCTGAAACTCGAAATCACTGAATCCACAATCCTGATACCTGATGACACCGCGATCAGCACGCTTGAGCGGTTGCGCGAACACGGCGTCCGCATATCACTTGATGATTTCGGCATGGGCCACACATCGCTGCGCTATCTCAAGGCCTTGCCGGTGGACGAAGTGAAGATCGACCGGTCTTTGAGCCTCTCAAATGAGAGCGGTGTGAGTGAACATATTATACAATCAATACTGGATCTCAGCAGAAGCCTAGATTTTGAAACGATTGTGGAAGGAGTGGAGTCAGAAGAGCAGCTGGCGAGACTGAAGCGGCTCGGATGTTCCAGGTTCCAGGGGTACTATTTCTGCCGCCCGGGCGGGGCGGACACCTGCCTTCAGTACATCCGGTCGATACAGGAAAAAGCGGACCGCGCTGCTTAGCCTCAGACCGTGAGATAACGGCGGACTTCATTTTCAGCCATGTCCTTGCCAGTTCCGGCCAGAACGACTTCTCCGCGGTCCATCACCGCGTAGTCATCAGCCAAGTCCCGTGCAAATTCGAAATACTGCTCCACGAGGACAATCGCCATGGTTCCCTGGTCGCGGAGCCAAGAGATGGCGCGTCCGATATCCTTGATGATGGAGGGCTGTATGCCCTCTGTCGGCTCATCGAGCACAAGAAGCTGGGGCCGCGTCACGAGAGCCCGGGCAATGGCGAGCTGTTGCTGCTGGCCGCCGGACAAGTCTCCGCCGCGCCGGCTGAGCATGTCTTTCAGAACCGGAAAGAGCTCGAAAATCGTATCCGGGACAAAACGGTCCTTGCGTTTGATCGGGGCATAGCCGGTTTCCAGGTTCTCCTTAACCGTCAGCAGCGGAAAGACTTCGCGCCCCTGCGGAACGACCGCGATGCCCTTGCGGGCTCGCGCATGCGCGGGCAGTGCGGAAATGTCCTCGCCGTTCCAGATAATCTGTCCGGAACTGATCGGCTGCTGTCCGGCAACGGCGCGCAAGGTCGACGTTTTCCCGACACCGTTGCGCCCGAGAAGGCACGTCACACGGCCGATGTCAGCCGTCAGCGAGACGCTTTTCAGAGCCTGTGCCGCGCCATAATGCAGATCGATGTTTTCAACTTTGAGCATGTCTCACCGTCCCAAATAGACTTCGACGACCCGTTCATCCGCGGAAACGTGGTCAAGCGAGCCTTCCGCCAGCACAGAGCCTTCGTGAAGCACCGTGACCTTGACCCCGAGCGCGCGGACAAAATCCATGTCGTGTTCGACCACGACGACGCAGTGATCCATTGCAATCTCTTTCAGAAGCTCAGCCGTTTCAGCTGTCTCCGCGTCGGTCATGCCAGCGGCTGGTTCATCGACAAGGAGCAGCTTCGGGTCCTGGGCGAGCAGCATTCCGATTTCCAGCCATTGCTTTTGGCCATGGGACAGGTTCGCCGCCAATTCGTCACGCTTTGAGCTCAAACGGATCGTCTCGAGCAGCGCGCCGATGCGGGCTGCTTCCGCGTCCGTGATGGAATGAAACAAGGTCGCGAACGGGCCGCGTGGGGCCTTCAGGGCAAGTTCCAGGTTGTCCCAAACCGTATGGCTTTCAAACACGGTCGGCTTTTGAAACTTCCGGCCAATTCCAAGTTCTGCAATCGCAGCCTCGTCCTCGCCGGTCAGGTCGATGGTGCCATTGAAGAAGACTTCCCCTGTGTCGGGGCGGGTCTTGCCGGTTATAACGTCCATCATTGTTGTCTTGCCGGCCCCGTTAGGCCCGATAATGGCCCGCATTTCGCCCGGATCGATTGTGAGAGACAATTCGTTCAGCGCCTTGAACCCATCAAAGGAGACCGAGACGCCATCCAGATAAAGCTGGCTAGTTGCACGTGCCATATGAGCCTACTCCGCAGGTTGAGGATCCGCACCGGCGGGTGCCTGATTGGATTTGGGCGGCCGTGTGCCACCGTCAGGCGGCCTCTTGGCAGCCACCTGCTCGGATGATTGATCCGGACCATCATCCGGGCCTGAGGCCGATTTGCTGCCAAACATCAATCGGCCGTTCCCGATAAGGCCCAGAATGCCCTTGGGCAGGAAGAGTGTGACGAAGACGAACAGGCCCCCCAAGCGCGAACAGCCAGAATTCGGGAAGGGCTGCCGTGAACCAGGTCTTTGCGAAGTTGACAAGGACCGCCCCGAGCACAGCGCCGACTAGGGTTCCACGGCCGCCGACCGCCACCCAAATGACCACTTCAATAGAGTTGGCTGGTGCGAATTCGCCCGGATTGATGATACCGACCTGCGGTACGTAAAGTGCGCCTGCAATTCCGGCCATCATCGCCGACAGTGTCCAGACAAACAGCTTGTAGTGCTCGACCCGGTACCCAAGGAAACGCGTGCGGCTTTCCGCATCCCGGACAGCCACAAGCACTTTTCCAAGCTTGGAGCGTGTAATGGACCGGCAGATGAGGAAACACAGGACCAGCGCCAGGCCTGAGGCTGCAAACAGGCCGGCGCGGGTCGTGTCGGCTTGAATGTCAAAGCCGAGGATATCCTTGAAGTCGGTCAGGCCGTTATTGCCGCCGAACCCCATGTCATTTCGGAAGAAGGCCAGCAGCAATGCGTATGTCAGCGCCTGCGTGATGATCGACAAGTAGACGCCGGTAACGCGGGAGCGGAAGGCAAACCAGCCGAATATGAAGGCAAGCAGGCCCGGCACCAGCAGCACCATGAGCGCTGCAAACCAGAACATGTCGAAGCCGTACCAATACCATGGCAGTTCCTGCCAGTTCAGGAAGACCATGAAATCGGGCAGGATCGGGTCGCCATAGACGCCGCGCGTTCCGATCTGTCGCATCAGATACATGCCCATGGCATAGCCGCCGAGTGCAAAGAAAGCGGCGTGCCCGAGCGAGAGAATGCCGCAATAGCCCCAGACCAGATCAACCGCAAGCGCGAGCAGGGCATAGGTCAGATACTTGCCCATGAGCGTGACGGCGTAAGTCGGCACATGAAACGGGGAACTCTCTGGAACCAGCAGATTGCCGGCAGGCACCAGAACAATGACGAGTGCCATCAAAGCCACAAAGATCCCGGCACGTGCGTCGAGGGCACGGAACAAGAAGGAGCTCATCATGCCTCCACCGCCCGGCCCTTGAGGGCGAACAGACCCCTCGGACGCTTCTGGATAAAGAGGATGATGAAGACCAGCACGAAGATCTTGCCCAGGACTGCCCCGGCATAGGGCTCCAGGAACTTGTTGACCACGCCAAGCGTCATGGCACCGACCAGTGTTCCCCAAAGATTTCCAACGCCGCCGAAGACGACCACCATGAAGCTGTCGATAATGTAGCTCTGGCCGAGATTGGGCGAGACATTGTCGATCTGCGAGAGGGCAACGCCTGCGATCCCGGCAATGCCCGAGCCGAGGCCGAACGTGAGCGCGTCAATCCAAGGAGTGCGAATGCCCATGGAGGCGGCCATCCGGCGGTTTTGGGTTACCGCGCGGGTGTAAAGACCGAATGGCGTCTTCTTCAGCACAAGCATCAGCCCGGCGAAAACGAGGAGGGCGAACACCACGATCCACATCCGGTTATAGGTGATCGTCATCTGGCCCAGTTCGAACGCACCGGACATCCAGTCCGGATTTCCAACCTCCTGGTTGGTCGGTCCGAAAATCGTGCGCACCGCCTGCTGCAGAATGAGGGAAATGCCCCAGGTCGCCAGCAACGTTTCAAGGGGGCGGCCATAGAGCCAGCGAATGACACCACGCTCGATTGCGACACCGATGAGACCGGAGGTTAGAAAGGCGAGGGGAAGGGCAATGAACAGCGAGACTTCGAACAACCCCGGTGCCGAGGTGCGGATGATCTCCTGAACAACAAAGGTCACGTAGGCGCCGATCATGACCATTTCGCCATGGGCCATGTTGATGACACCCATCACACCGAAGGTGATCGCAAGGCCAATGGCGGCCAGCAGCAGCACCGAGCCGAGCGAAATGCCAAACCAGATGTTTTGAGCGGCGTCCCAGGCCGCAATCGACTGTTCGATTTTGGAAATCGCGTCCGCCGCCGCGGCTTGAACATCCGGATCAAGGGTCGATTGCACGCTCAGGAGGAGCGACAGGGCTTGCCGGTTGCCCATGTCAGAAAGTGTGCCGACCGCGGTGATCTTTTCTTCAGGACCGAGATCGGAATTCAGAACGGCAGCAGCGCGTGCCTGCTGCATGACCCGGCGCACATTGTCATCGGTTTCTGCGTCAAGGGCGATATCAAGTGCTTCGATGCCGTCCGGGTCCCGGGCCGTGAAAATCGCTTCGGCGGCCGCCATCCGGACGCCCGGGTCGGGTGCCATGAGCGTCAACGATCCAAGTGCGGAGCGTATAACCCGGCGCAAGCGGTTGTTGACCCGGATTTTTTTGACATCACGGCGGCCAGCCTCGCCTGCCGCCTCCAAGGTCAATGGATCGGTCAGCTGATAGATCTTGCCCTCACGCACTGCGATGAAGACCATGCCGTCGCTTTTGCGGAAATAGAGATCGCCTTCGCCGAGGGCTTCGAGGGCTGGCGCGGCTGCGGCATTGCCGGTGGCGGCAATTTCCTCGATCTGGCGTTGGGTTTCATCGTAGTTGCCGTCCGCCAAATTGTTGATCAGAGGCCGCAAGGCTTCCGGATCTGACTGCGCAGCGGCCGGTAAGACCCCCACAAGCAATAGACTGAAAAGAATAAGCAGTGGTTTCAGCAGGGACATCGGTCCACCGGATCTCATTGAAGGGAGAAGAACGGGGCGGGCCCCCATCAAGCCCGCCCCGACTGTGGCGTCAGTCCGGTATCAGGAACCGGACCCGCCGCACTTGCCTGTCTTCACATTGAAGTTGCCGCAGGACATTGGTGCGCGCCAATCGGAGATCAGGTCCTTGGATCCGTCGAGATAGTCAGACCATGCATCGCCAACCACGGTCCCGGAGGTTTCCCAAACGGTTTCGAATTGGCCATCATCCTGGATTTCACCGATCAGCACAGGCTTGGTGATGTGGTGGTTCGGCATCATGGCCGAGTAACCGCCGGTCAGGTTCGGTACGGTCACGCCCACGATTGCGTCGATCACGGCATCCGCATCTGTGGTGCCGGCTTTCTCAACCGCTTCGACCCACATGTTGAAGCCGATGAAATGCGCTTCCATCGGATCGTTGGTCACGCGCTCTTCGTCACCGATGAAGGCATGCCAGGCGTCGATGAAATCGGCATTGATGTCCGTGTCGGCGGACTGGAAGTAGTTCCAGGCGGCCAGGTGTCCGACAAGCGGCTCGGTGTCGAGACCTGCCAGCTCTTCCTCACCCACGGAGAAAGCAACAACCGGGATGTCTTCGGCCTTGATGCCGGCATTGGCGAGTTCCTTGTAGAAGGGAACGTTCGCATCGCCGTTGATCGTGGATACAACTGCGGTTTTCTTGCCTGCAGAGCCGAAGGTCTTGATGTCGGAGACGATCGTTTGCCAGTCGGAATGACCGAACGGCGTGTAGTTGATCATGATGTCTTCTTCAGCAACACCTTTTGCCTTCAGATAGGCTTCCAGGATCTTGTTGGTTGTGCGCGGATAGACATAGTCCGTTCCGGCCAGCACCCAGCGTTCCACGCCTTCCTCGTTCATGAGGTAGTCAACCGCCGGAATGGCCTGCTGGTTCGGAGCCGCACCGGTGTAGAAAACGTTCCGTTGGGATTCCTCACCCTCATACTGAACCGGATAGAACAGCAGAGAATTCAGCTCTTCGAACACTGGCAGAACGGATTTCCGCGACACGGATGTCCAGCAGCCAAAGACGGCATCGACACCGTTGACTTCGATCAGTTCGCGGGCCTTTTCGGCGAATAGCGGCCAGTCTGAAGCCGGATCGACAACAACGGCCTCAAGCTGCTTGCCCAGAAGCCCGCCCTTCTTGTTCTGCTCTTCGATGAGCATCAGCATGGCGTCTTTGAGCGTGGTCTCGGAGATGGCCATCGTGCCTGACAGCGAGTGCAGGATGCCGACCTTGATAGTGTCGTCGTCTGCTGCAGCCCCGCCGATCATGGTGGAGGTCATCAGGCCGGCCAGAGCCAGTTTTGTCATCATGGATTTCATCGGTAGTCCCCTCTTGAACAAGGCACCGGGTCCCATACCGGTGCGCGGCGGCTGGAAGGTTTGCCGCCATCGGGGGAAATCGTGACCGGGCTTGCCGCGCTGCAACATACGTCAATTGACGTAAGCGCCGCAGATGGCTCTCTGGCCTAACAGAATGAACCGGCACGAAATGTGCTGAGCACTCGGGCTGGCACAATAAAACGGGGGGTGGGACCGGAATGATGGCGCTTGGCTGCCTTAAAATGCAGCACCTGACCAATTATCAGGCGGATTTTCCGGAATGACCGCCCGCCAACGGATATTGCCGGTCCGGCGCCAGTACAACAAGTGGGTCAACAACCAGACGCTTGAAGACTACGCCTTGCGTTTTACGGCGAAAAAGGCTCGCCGATTTTCCTCCAGAGCCATTTCGCAGACCGCTATTGGCGCAATTTCGTTTCTTGCTCTGGAAGCCATCGGGGGCGCGATCACGCTGTCTCATGGCACGGCAAATGCCTTCGTCGCAATCCTCGCCGGAAGTCTTGTCCTGTTGCTGGTAGGACTTCCGATCAGCCGGTATGCCATGCGCCATGGTGTCGACATTGACCTCCTGACCCGAGGGGCTGGGTTCGGCTATATCGGCTCTACGATCACATCGCTGATCTATGCGAGCTTCACCTTCATTCTCTTTGCAATTGAAGCCTCGATCATGTCGAGCGCCCTGGAATTTGCCTTCGGGGTTCCGCTCTGGATGGGTTACATCATCAGCGCGGTTGCCGTCATTCCGCTAGTGACGCACGGCATCACGTGGATCAGCCGGTTCCAGCTTGCTACACAGCCCTTTTGGATCATCCTCAACATTTTGCCATTCATCTTCATTGCCTTCACCGACTGGCAGGCCCTTGGGACGTGGCTCAGTTTTTCGGGAATCGATCCGTCCACCGGGCTGGAGCGCGATGGCCCCAGCGGCTGGGCCAGCATCAACCTGATCAGTTTCGGTGCAGCCTCCGCCGTCATCCTGGCCCTCATGGCACAGATCGGCGAGCAGGTGGATTTTCTAAGGTTCCTGCCAGCTGAAGACTACAACCGGCGGCGGCACCGGCTGGCACTTTTCCTGGCCGGGCCCGGCTGGGTCGTGCTCGGTGCGCCCAAAATGATCGCGGGCTCGTTTCTGGCGGTTCTTGTGTTGTCACACGGTGTCCCTGTCGAGCATGCCGACGAGCCTGCCCGCATGTACGCAGTAGCCTTCGGCTACATGATCCCGAACGAGACCGCCGTCCTTCTTCTGATGGCAGCTTTCGTAGTCGTGGCACAGCTGAAGATCAACGTAATGAACGCCTATGCCGGGTCACTCGCCTGGTCGAATTTCTTCTCGCGTCTCACCCACTCGCACCCGGGGCGCGTTGTGTGGCTTGTGTTCAATGTCGGCATAGCGCTGCTGCTGATGGAACTTGGTGTTTACCAGCTTCTGGAGGAAACGCTGGGTGTCTTTTCGATCATTGCGATGGCTTGGCTATCCGCCATTTCAGCTGATCTCTTCCTGAACAAGCCGCTGGGTCTGTCGCCTCCGGGCATCGAATTCAAACGGGCGCATCTTTATGACATCAATCCGGTCGGCACCGGGGCCATGCTGCTTTCGGCCATCCTGGCGCTTGTGGCGCATTTCGGCTGGTTTGGGGAAACACTGGCCGCTCTGGCGACTTTTCTGGCCGCAGGCGTGGCCTTTGTGGCCGCTCCCCTGATTGCGGCTGCCACCAAGGGCAAATTCTATCTTGCGCGCAAACCACGCCAAAGCTGGCAATCCCGTTCGGAAATCGCCTGTTCGATCTGCGAAAATCCGTTTGAGCCGGAGGACATGGCCTATTGTCCAGCCTATCAGGCCCCGATCTGCTCTTTATGCTGCTCGCTTGATGCCCGCTGCCATGACAGCTGTAAACCGAAGGCAAGGCTTTCCTATCAAGTGGGCGCGGTCGCGAGCCGGTTGCTGCCGGAACCGGTTTTGGCTGTGTTCAGGTCCCGTTTGGGCCGGTATGCGCTGACCGTCATTCTGGCGAATGCCGGGATCGGTGCGGTGCTGTGGATCATCTATGCCCAGGCCGCTGCCCGGCTAGGCGACCCGACCGGCATCATTGCCCAGACGGTTGCCCTGATCTTTTTCGTCTTTGCGATTGTGGCCGGCATCGCATCCTGGTTTCTGGTGCTCGCACATGACACACGTCTTGTGGCGGAAGAGGAATCCGCGCGGCAGAACGCGTTGCTGCAGCAAGAAATTGACGCTCATGGCGTCACGGATGCGGCGCTGCAAAAAGCAAAGGAAGATGCGGAGGCGGCCAATCTGGCCAAGAGCCGCTATGTGGTCGGCCTCAGCCACGAATTGCGGACGCCTTTGAATGCAGTCATGGGCTATGCACAGGTTCTGGAGCGCGATGAAAGCCTGCCGGATGCCCGGCGTCCTGCGGTCGCCACAATCCGGCGCAGTGCCGAACACTTGTCCGGACTGATTGACGGTCTTCTTGACATTTCCCGCATTGAGGCCGGCCGTGTCCAGGTCGATAGCAACGAGATCAATTGCCACGATTTCCTGGACCAGATCGTGGACATGTTCCGGATGCAGGCCGCATCGAAAGGGCTGGGGTTCCGGTTCAAGCGCGCTGCCAACCTGCCGCCAGTCGTCCGTACCGATGAAAAGCGTCTGCGCCAGATCCTGGTCAACCTGCTGTCCAATGCAATCAAGTTCACCGAAAAAGGGTATGTGTCCTTGCGCGTGACCTACCGGTCCCAGGTCGCATCCTTTATCATTGAAGACACGGGCCCGGGCATTCCGATCTGCGAACAATCCAAAGTGTTCGAGCCATTTGGCCGCACAAGCGCCGCGGACAAGACACAGGCTCCCGGTCTTGGACTTGGGCTGACCATCACGAAACTCCTGACAGAGACGCTCGGCGGGGCTATCGCCTTGTCAAGCGAGCCTGAAGCAGGCGCCAGGTTTGAGGTCCGGCTGATGCTGGCGGCCGTGGACCGCGTTCCCGACCGTGTTCACAGCGAAGCTGTCATCCGCGGTTATGAAGGCCCCAGACGGACAATCGCGGTCGTTGACGATAATCCCGATCACAGGGCACTGGT
Organism: Roseibium denhamense; assembly: GCF_009711415.1. Taxonomy (GTDB): domain Bacteria; phylum Pseudomonadota; class Alphaproteobacteria; order Rhizobiales; family Stappiaceae; genus Roseibium; species Roseibium denhamense. Next base: position 116,581 of record NZ_SMLZ01000113.1, on the reverse strand, counting down.
GCGGGATATCCTCAGCCCTCTTGGCTTTGCCGTTCTGGAGGCCGAAGGGGGGCAAGAGTGCTTGACCAGCTTGAAGCCGGTGCATCCGGATCTGTATCTGATCGATATTTTAATGCCGGACATGAATGGCTGGCAGCTTGCGAGGCAGTTGCGGGAAACTGGAGAAACGGCGCCACTGGTGATGCTGTCGGCGAATATCGGCGATGAGTCCTTGCGCCCTGAGGGGCCTTCAGATCACAGTGCGGCCCTGGCAAAGCCGTTCGATATTCGCCAGCTTCTGGACATCGTTCAAAAACACATCGGACTGGAATGGACAAAAACCTCGCAAATGCCGATGCAAAAAGCGCCCGCACCAAAACTGCGGTCCCCCGGTGCCAGCCATGTGGCAGACCTGATCAGCCTTGCAGAGATCGGCTACGTGGAAGGCATTGAGGCCAAACTGGCGGAGTTGAGCGGGGAGCCTGAGAACCGGCCACTTGTTGACGCCTTGCAGGACCATCTCACCCGGTTTGATTTCACAGCTTACAAGGAGGTGCTGGACACCTTGGACCCCAATGACGGATAAGCACCGCGATACGGTCCTTGTGGTCGATGACAGCCCGGAAAGCCTCGGCTTTGTCACCGAGGCTCTCCGCCAGACCGGGGTCACCGTTCTGGTGGCAACCAGCGGTGCCGGGGCGCTGTCTGTGTGCGAAAAAATCACGCCGGACACCATTTTGATGGATGCGGTCATGCCGGGGCTCGATGGTTTTGATACCTGCCGGAAGATCAAGGACAGCCCGGGGCTGCAGAATGTGCCGGTGATTTTCATGACCGGCTTGTCGGAAACCGAACATATCGTCAAAGCCCTCGACAGCGGCGGTGTGGATTTTCTGACCAAGCCCATCAACATCGACGAGCTTAAAGCCCGCATCAAGGTCCACCTGAAGAATGCACGCTCCGTGCAAAGCGCTCATGTCGCCCTGGATGCGGCCGGCCGTCACCTGGTCGCGGTTTCGTCCGATGGGGCCGTCCAATGGGCAACACCGCAGATCCAGAGCCTGTTGGAGCGCACGGGAGCAGCTGACAAAAGCCTGTTTCAGCTCGGAAAGGCGCTTGGAACCTGGCTGGACAAGGCCGATCAAACCGAGGTGCGCCGGACGAGCTTCATGCTCGGCCTGTCGGAAAACCTGTCCTTGCAGCTTCACCCGCTTGGCCGCGTCGGTCCGGATGAAAATCTCTTCCGCGTCACGGCTGAGGATGAGGCAAGCCAGGTGGCTGCGCTGCAGGAACAATTCGGCCTGACCCAGCGCGAGGCGGAGGTGCTGATCTGGATTGCCAAAGGCAAGGCTAACAAGGACATCGCCGAAATCCTCCAGCTGAGCCCGCGGACGGTGAACAAGCACCTGGAGCAGATTTTCATCAAGCTTGGCGTTGAAAACCGCGCGGCCGCGGCGGTGCGGGCCGCTGAGGTTATTTTCTCGCTTTAGAGTATCGTGGTTTTGGCAGAAACGCCCGATTCATTAGTCGGCTCAGGCTTCAATGCCGCTCAGCTAGTAAAGCCAGCGCGGCAGCCAGGTGGCAATTGCCGGAAACAGCCAGAGGATGCCGACGGCAACGATTTGCAGGCAGATGAAGGGAATGACACCCCGATAGATCTGGCCAGTGGTGATTTCCTTTGGCGCCGCGCCGCGCAAGTAGAACAGCGAAAAGCCGAAGGGCGGGGTCAGGAACGACGTTTGCAGGTTGATCGCGATCAGAACCGTCAGCCAGATCGGGTCAATGCCCATCAGGATCAGCGGCGGGATCAGAACCGGCAGCAGGATCACCGAGATTTCGACAAAGTCCAGAAAGAAGCCGAGCACGAAGACGAACGCCATGGCAAAGATCAGCGCGCCGGTTGGCCCGCCCGGAAGCTCCTTCAGGATCTCGTGCACCCGGTCTTCGCCGCCCAGCCCGACGAACACCAGGCTGAAGAAGCTGGCCATCAAAATGGTCGCAAAAATCATCGAGGTTACGGTGAGGGTGGAGAGCAGGGAGGCTTTCAAGAGCCCGTCCTTGACCGCGGCCATCAGGATCCGCAGAACCACACCCAGCGCAAAGAGCGCCAGCCCGGCATAAACCGCTGCAAGACCATAGCTGCCAAGGCCTGCGTCCGAGCGCTGCAGGCGTACCGGGAAAAGTGTTGCGGCAACGGCCAGAACCAGCAGAGCGGCGGTTGCCAGCAGGATCAATCGCGACGGCACCCCCAGCCGCCGCCCGGCCAGCAGGATCGCGCCAATGGCGCCCACCGAAGCGGCCTCGTTGGGGGAGGCAATGCCGCCAAGGATCGAGCCGAGCACGGCGATGATCAGGAGGATCGGCGGGACAATCGCGCTTGCGATCTCAAGGCCGGTCGGCGCATCGACATCCTCGCGCATCGCGGGGGCAACGCTCGGCGTGATCCACGCCCGGCCGAGAATGTAGACGCAGTAAACCGCGACCAGCAGCAGGCCCGGCACCATGGCGGCGGCAAAGGTCTGGCCGACGGAAATCGTCTCGATCGAAAACTTGCCCTGCGCATATTGCGCCTGCTGGAAGGCATTGGACATGACATCTGCCAGGATGATCAAGAGCGTCGAGGGCGGAATGATCTGGCCCAGCGTTCCGGCGGTGCAGACCATGCCGGAGGCAAGCTTTGGATCATAGCCGTTGCGCAGCATGGTCGGCAGGGCGATCAGCCCCATAGCGACCACGGTTGCCCCGACAATGCCGGTCGAAGCGGCCAGAAGCGCGCCGACCAGCACGACAGACACGCCCAGACCGCCATTCATCTTGCCGAACAGGCGGCCCATCGTTTCCAGAAGCTCTTCCGCGATCCGGCTTTTCTCCAGGATCACGCCCATCAGGACGAACAGCGGAATGGCCGTCAGCACCGGGTTGGTCAGAACGCCGAAGAACCGCTGGCCCATCGCCCCCATGAGCTGGATGTTGAAGTCACCAAGCACCCAGCCGAGCAACGCAAACCCGGTCGCGACACCAGCAATGGTGAAAGCAACCGGATAGCCGAGCAAGATGAACGCGATCAGCGCACCGAACATGATCAGATCAAGGGGAAGGGTCATGCTTGTGTGTCTTTCAGGCGCAGGATGTCACGCAGCAGTGCCGCCAGTCCTTGAACCAGCAGCAGCACGCAATAGGCGGGAATGAGAGATTTGAGCAGGAAGGAGGCCGGAATGCCGCCAACGGAGATCGGCCCTTCCAGAATGGCCCAGCTTCCGCGCACCGTGGGCCAGGAATACCAGATCAGCAGCACCAGCGCGGGGGTGAGGAGAAACAGATGGCCGAACAGGTCGATCCAGGCCCGTGTGCGCTGTGTGAAGTTGGCATAGAAGATGTCGACCCGGACATGGGCATTGACGAGAAAGGTGTACCCCGCGCCCAGCATGAAGATGGCGGCGTGGAAATACAAAACGCCTTCATCGAGGAAGATGAAGCTGTACCCGAACACATAGCGTAGCAACACGACCCCGAACTGCAGCAGGAGCATGCCAAGCGCCGCCCAGCACAGCGTGTTGCCGATGACGAAGTTGACGCGCTCAAGCGCAGCCGCACATTTTTCCATCGCGGTCAGGTCCTGTTTTCCTGCGTCTCCGGGTGAGGTGGAAACCGGTTCACCGCTCAACGCGTCAAAAGGTCTTGTCGGGCTGGCCCGGCATTCCAGCCGTGGAGCAACACGATCCAGGGACTACGGCGTGCCGTCCGGCAGTGAGTCCGCCCGGCACAAATCTGGATGCCCCAGAGGGGATAGCGCCAAGTGACAACCACAACGGACTGGATCCCATGGTCAAGCCATGGGATGACGGAGAGGGCGGTTAAGGTGTGCCGTATTCTCCTCCGTCATGCCCCGGCTCGACCGCGGCATCCATTCCCTGATCTCGCCATTCGGGCCCTTGCCGACTTGACCCCGGCTCAAGGCCGGGGCTGCACGAGCGCCGGGTGTGTCGCTCGTCATCCCGGCCAGCTGGAATTTGAGCCGGGATGATCATGATCGTTCACTGAACGATCAGTTGTACTGGTAATCCAGACCCCGGGCGTTCATCTGACCGTTGTCGGCATAGGGCATATAGCTCTTCATCAGATCCCGGTAGCTCAGGAAGCTTGCGGTGATCCGCTGCACGAGCTCATCATCGTCGGCCTTCAGGTCCTCAATGACTTCGCCGGCGGCATTGCCCATGGCAACGATCACGTCGTCCGGCAGCTTGCGCACCATCACATCATGCTCGTTGACCAGCTGCTGCAGGGCCTGGGCGTGCTTGGTGTTGTACTCGGTCAGGACATCGTTGTAGAGGCTGGAACAGGCCTTGGAGACCGCTTCCTTCAGATCGTCCGGAAGAGCTTCATACGCTTCCAGATTGACCGCGCATTCTTCGGCGGAGGACGGCTCGCCGACGCCCGGCCAGTAGTAGTTCTTTGCGATCTGGTAGTAGCCGAGCGCGCTGTCGGTCCATGGCCCGATGAACTCGCCCGCATCCAGAGCACCCGACTGCAGCGCCTGGAACATGGCCGGGCCGCTCATGGCCTGAACCGCCATGCCGAGTTTGGCGCACATTTCAGAGGCCAGGCCCGTGGAGCGGAACTTCAGCCCCTTCAGATCGTCCACGCTGTTGATCTCGTTGCGGAACCAGCCGGCCCACTGCGGACCGGAATTGCCGCACAGGAACGGCTTCAGATTGAAGCGGCCATACATTTCGTCATAAAGCGCCTGTCCGCCTCCATGGATCAGCCAGCCGGCCTGCTCCGGTGCCGTCAGGCCAAACGGCTGGGAGCCGAACAGCAGGATGCCCTTGGACTTGGAGCCCCAGTAGGCTGGGACGGCGTGGTAAAGTTCGGCCGTGCCCTGACCGACGGCATCGAACACGCCGTTGCCGGGTACGATCTCACCGGCGGCAAAGAGCTTGACCTGAATGCGTCCGCCCGAAAGCGTGGTGATCCGGTCGGCCAGCATCTGCGCGGCAACGCCGGGTCCCGGCAGGTTCTTCGGCCATGCGGTGACCATGCGCCATTCGATGACATCCTGCGCGATGGCAGGGGCAGCAAGGCCGGTTGCCGCCGTGGCGGCAGCACCCACGGCGCCCGCCTTCAAGAAATCCCGTCTTTTCATCGTCTTCCCCTCATTTCCAAGGTTGATAGCAAAAGGACCGTCCCGCCGTGAGTTATCTCCCAAGAATACCCGGCAGGTTAAGCCCTTGTTCTTTCGCGCAGTTGAGCGCGATCTCGTACCCGGCATCGGCATGACGCATCACGCCCGTTGCCGGATCATTCCACAAAACCCGTTCGATCCGCCGGTCGGCATCTTCGGTGCCATCGCAGCAAATGACCATCCCCGAATGCTGGGAAAAGCCCATGCCGACGCCGCCGCCATGGTGGAGCGACACCCAGGTCGCCCCCGAGGCTGTATTCAGCAGCGCGTTCAAAAGCGGCCAGTCGGACACGGCGTCCGACCCGTCCTGCATGGCTTCCGTTTCCCGGTTGGGCGAGGCAACGGAGCCGCTGTCCAGGTGATCGCGGCCGATCACGATCGGCGCCTTCAACTCGCCGCTGCGGACCATCTCGTTGAAGGCAAGGCCGAGCCGGTGGCGCTGGCCGAGACCGACCCAGCAGATCCGGGCGGGCAGGCCCTGGAACGAGATCCGCTCGCGGGCCATGTCCAGCCAGTTGTGCAGGTGTTCATCGTCCGGGATGAGTTCCTTCACCTTGGCGTCGGTCTTGTAGATGTCCTCCGGGTCGCCGGACAGCGCGCACCAGCGGAACGGCCCGATGCCGCGGCAGAACAGCGGCCGGATATAGGCCGGCACGAAACCCGGGAAGGCGAAGGCATTCTCAAACCCTTCTTCCAGGGCGACCTGGCGGATGTTGTTGCCATAATCGAGCGTCGGAACACCGGCGGTCCAGAAATCCACCATCGCCTGCACATGGACCTTCATCGAGGCGCGGGCGGCTTTCTCGACGGCTTTCGGGTCCGTTTCGGCCTTGGCGCGCCATTCGGCGACGGTCCAGCCCTGCGGCAGATAGCCGTTGACCGGGTCATGGGCCGAGGTCTGGTCGGTGACGATGTCCGGCTTCACGCCGCGCTTGACGAGGTCTGCAAAGACATCGGCGGCGTTGCCGATCAGGGCAACGGATTTCGCCTCGCCCGCCTTGGTCCAGCGCTCGATCATCTCCAGCGCGTCGTCGAGCGAATGGGTCTTTTCATCGACATACTTGGTGCGCAGGCGGAAGTCGGCGCTTTTTTCGTCGCATTCCACGGCAAGGCAGCAGGCCCCGGCCATGACAGCGGCCAGCGGCTGGGCGCCGCCCATGCCACCGAGCCCGCCGGTCAGGATCCAGCGGCCCTTCAGGTTGCCCTCATAATGCTGGCGGCCAGCTTCCATAAAGGTTTCATAAGTGCCCTGAACGATGCCTTGCGTACCAATGTAGATCCACGAGCCCGCGGTCATCTGGCCGTACATGGCCAGGCCCTTTTTATCGAGTTCGTGGAAGTGGTCCCAGTTGGCCCAGTTCGGCACCAGATTGGAGTTGGCGATCAGAACGCGCGGGGCGTCCTTGTGCGTCTTGAAGACACCCACGGGCTTTCCCGATTGCACCATGAGGGTTTCGTCTTCTTCCAGGGACTTCAGCGAAACAACGATCCGGTCAAAGTCTTCCCAGGTGCGCGCGGCGCGGCCGATACCGCCATAGACAACCAGCTCGTGCGGGTTTTCTGCGACATCCGGATGCAGGTTGTTCATCAGCATTCGCAAGGGCGCTTCGGTCAGCCAGGATTTGGTGTTGAGGTCGGTGCCGGTCGGCGGTAATACGTCGCGGGCATTGTGGCGGCGGTCAACCATTAGAATCGTCTCCCTGCTGTTCAGGATTTTTGTCGCCTAGGCGGGCTTTCAGCGCCCGATAGAGGCGTTTGTTTTCTTCATATTGTTGAGCCTGGGTGATCTCGACAAAGTAAAGGGTCGCAATTGCGCCCATGAGTGCTGCACCCATTTCGAACACGAGATCCATCGCGACTTCGGACGCAAACTCGCCGATGACATCCCCGAAGAAAAAGGGGATGATTTTCGACAAAGTCACCAAGACAGCCGCTGCCAGGAGTATCCACCCGATCATTTTCCGGCGAACGGTTTCCCGGTTCAGGAGTTCGTGTATCTCCTCCGGATTTTGGCGGTAGTAGTCGAGCTCTTCCGCCGAAAGGCTCGCGAGCGGATCGGCTGTTTCTGACTTCATCTCTTCACTCCCAGTTCTGCCAGGCTTTGAAGGATTGCTCCAAGGTGAACTCGCAAACGCTCCGCCTTGGCCTCGTCATAGGCAAAGGGCGTGTCTTCGCTCACAAGATGCGTCGACTGGGCGAGTTCCATCTGGATGGCGTGGATGCCGGTTTGCTGCTGGCCGTAGTGGCGGGTCGTCCAGCCACCCTTGAAGCGGCCGTTCAGGATCGACGTGTAGCCCCTGGCCTTGGCGGTGACATCGACAACGGCTTTCTCGAGTTCGGGCGCGCAGGTGGTGCCGCCATTGGTGCCGGTGTTGAAGTCGGGCAGGGTGCCTTCGAAAAGGTACGGCACGACGGAGCGGATCGAATGGCAGTCATAAAGGATCGCGATGCCGTGTTTTTCGCGCACCCGCTCCAGCTCGGCCTTGAGTGCTGCGTGATAGGGCGCATGCCATGCCAAGCGCCGGGCTTCGATCTCGGCTTCGTCCGGTTCCCGGCCGTCCCGATAGATCGGGCGGCCGTCAAAATCTGTTGTCGGGCACAGCGTTGTCGTGTTCTGGCCTGGGTACAGGCTCACGCCGGCCGGATCCCGGTTGGCGTCGATGACATAGCGGTGAAAGTTGGCCTTCACCATGGTCGCCCCTGGTAGAAGGCCGGAATAGAGCCGGTCCACATGCCAGTCGGTATCTGCCAGCTTGTGGCCGGTTTCGTTCAAGTCAGCCCAGATTTCCGGCGGCACATATGTTCCCGCGTGGGGCACGCCCAGAACGATGGGGCTATCGCCGGAGGTGACCTCAACGGGCTGCATAGGCGGCTCCCAGCTTGATCATGTGGTCATCGGAGACAATCGAGACGAGCGCGCGCGAGCGCACCAGATCTGCAGCTGTCTCCAGATCCGGGGCCAGGTAGCGGTCCTTTGCAAGAGGCGGGATCACGTCGCGCAAGCGCGCGGCGACGAGTTGCAGGAGCGGGCTGGTCTTGAGCGGTGACCGGTGTTCGATGCCTTCAACGGCGCATAGCAGCTCGACGCCCAGAATATGCGCAAGGTTCGCCGTCATGCGGATCAGGCGGCGCGCACCATGGGCGGCCATCGACACATGGTCCTCCTGATTGGCGCTGGTCGGCGTTGAGTCCGTCGAACATGGATTGGCGAGGTGCTTGTTCTCGCTCATCAGGGCCGCGGTCGTGACTTCGGCGATCATCATGCCGGAGTTCAGGCCCGGATCCTTGGCGAGGAACGGCGGCAGATCGAACGACAAGGCCGGGTCAACCATCAGGGCAATGCGGCGCTGAGCGATGGCGCCGAGTTCGGCAATTGCAAGGGCAATCTGGTCAGCGGCAAAGGCAACGGGTTCGGCGTGGAAGTTGCCGCCGGAAACGATCCGGTCCGCCTCGACCAGCACCAGTGGATTGTCGGTTGCGGCATTCGCCTCGATTTCCAGCGTGGTCGCGGCCATGCGCAGAAGATCGACGCAAGCCCCGGCCACCTGCGGCTGGCAGCGGATGCAGTAGGGATCCTGAACACGGGTGTCGCCCTCGCGGTGGCTTTCGCGGATCTCGGACCCCTCCATGATGCCGCGCATGGCGCTGGCGACTTCGATCTGGCCCCGGTGCCCGCGCAGCTCGTGGATTTCGGGCAGGAGCGGTGCGGTCGAGCCCATGATCGCATCTGTGGAAAGGCTTGCCGTGACGAGGGTCGCCTCGGCCAGCCGCCAGGCGTCGAACAGGCCGACCAGCGCGCAGGCGGTCGAAAACTGGGTGCCGTTGATGAGGCCAAGGCCTTCCTTGGGGCCAAGGACCACGGGCGTCAGGCCCGCACGGCTCAACGCCTCACCCCCGGGCAGGCGCTGGCCCTCGAATTCGGCCTCGCCTTCGCCGATCAGCGCGGCGGTCATGTGGGCGAGGGGGGCAAGATCGCCGGAAGCGCCGACGGACCCTTTCGAAGGCACGACAGGGGTGACGCCTTTCTCAAGGCAGTCCTCAATCAGCTTCAAGACCTCGAAGCGTACCCCGGAGGCGCCGCGTCCCAGGGACAGGAGCTTCAGGACCATCATCAGCCGTGTGGTCGTGCGGTCGAGCGGCTCACCGACGCCGCAGCAATGGGAGAGGATCAGATTGCGCTGCAAGGTGGCGGTGTCGTCCGCAGCGATCTTCACGCTGGCGAGCTTGCCGAAGCCGGTGTTGACACCATAAACGGCTTCTGAGCCGCGGGCCGCTTCGGCGACGCGCTCTGCCGCGCGGTCGATGGCCGGTTGGGCAGCGCGGTCGATGCGCACCGCCCGTTCCTCGCGGTAAATCCGTTCCAGATCGGCCAGTGTCACCGAGCCGGGTGTCAGCGTCAGGGCGCTCATTCAGAGCCTCCAAAAATGCGTTTACTAAGAGAATTGAAGCCGATGCGGTAGCTGAGCTCGGCCGGATGCTGCACGTTCCAGATGGCAAGATCGGCGCGCTTGCCGGCCTCCAGCATGCCCCGGTCGGTGAAGCCAAGCGCCCTGGCCGCTTCGCGGGTCACACCTGCCAGCGCCTCTTCGGGCGTCATGCGGAACAAGGTGCAACCCATGTTCATTGTGAGCAGAAGGGAGGCGAGCGGGGAGGAGCCGGGATTGCAGTCGGTCGCAAGCGCCATTTGCACCTTGTGCTGGCGCATTAGGTCAATCGGCGGTGCCTGGGTCTCGCGCAGGGTGTAGAAGGCGCCGGGCAGGATGACGGCGATGGTGCCGCTGTATGCCATGGCCCGAACGCCCGCCTCATCGAGATATTCCAGGTGATCGGCGGATAGCGCGCCATAAGAGGCGGCAAGGGCGGTGCCGCCGAGGTTCGACAATTGCTCGGCATGGAGCTTGACCGGCAGGCCAAGGGCCTTGGCCTTGTCGAACACTTTGGCGATCTGATCCGGCGAGAAGGCAATGCCTTCGCAAAAACCATCGACCGCATCGACCAGGCCTTCGGCATGGGCCGCGTCCAGGGCGGGCAGGCAGATGTCGTCAAGGTAGGCGTCCGGGCGGTCCTGGTACTCGGCCGGAACAGCATGCGCGCCAAGGAAGGTGGTGCGCACGGTGATGGGCCGCAGCCTCCCGACATTGCGGGCGGCCCGCAGCATTTTCAGTTCGGTCTTCTGATCGAGGCCGTAGCCCGACTTGATTTCTATCGCTGTGACGCCCTCGGCAATGAGCGCATCCACGCGGGAGAGCGCGCCTTCAAGCAACTCGTCTTCGCTGGCGTGCCGCGTTGCCTTGACGGTGGAGACAATGCCGCCGCCCGCCCGGGCCACTTCTTCATAGGAGGCGCCTTCGAGCCGCATTTCGAACTCGCGGGCCCGGTCGCCGCCGAACACGACATGGGTGTGGCAATCGATCAGACCGGGGGTGACCAGGCGTCCCCCGAGATTCTCTTTGGGGAACCCGGCAAAGGCTTGCGGGAGGTCTGCAGCAGGTCCGGCATAGGCAATCGTGCCGCCGTCGACGGCGAGAACACTGTCCTCAATCAAGCCATAGGGCGTCCCCGTCTGGGTGAAGGTCGCCAGTCTGGCATGTGTCAGAAGCCTTTGTGGCACCGGACATCTCCCGCTTGATTAGATTGCGATAAAAGATAATATGCATGCACATATTAACGTGTCAACGAGGGAAAGAGACCGGCATGCCCACGGCGCAAGACACCACGATTTTCGCAAGCCAAGCCCTACTTCCGAGTGGCTGGGCGGAAAATGTCCGTATTGAGTTGTCAGCCAACGGCCAGATTTCCGGGGTCGAAACCGGGGCCAACTCGTCTGCGGGAGCGGACCACAAGGCCGGTATCTTGCTGCCCGCGCCGTCCAACCTGCACAGCCATGCCTTTCAGCGCGCGATGGCCGGGATGAGCGAACGCCGGGGCCAGGAAAGCCGTGACAGCTTCTGGACCTGGCGGCAGATCATGTTCCGGTTTCTCGATACGCTCACCCCGGAAGATGTCGAGGCGATTGCCGCCTTCGTGCAAATGGAAATGCTGGAGGCTGGATATGCCGGCGTCGGCGAGTTCCACTATCTCCATCACCAGCCGGGCGGGGAGCCCTATGGCAACCTTGCGGAAATGTCCGAGCGGATCATCTCTGCCGCCAGCGCGACCGGCATCGGCTTGACCTTGCTGCCGGTGCTTTACACCCATGGCGGCTGCGACAAGCGTCCGCTCGCGCCGGGACAAATCCGCTTCGGCAATGAGTTTGACCGGTTTCAGAAGCTGCATGAGCAGGCAGGAAACGCCCTGAAGTCCCTTGATCAAGATTGTATTTTGGGCGTCGCACCGCACTCCTTGCGCGCTGTCGATGTTGAGGGCCTGCAAAACTCGGTCGCGCTCGCGGGGCAAGAGCCCCTGCATATGCATCTGGCCGAGCAGGTTGCCGAAGTTGAGGAAGTCCTCGCGGCGGTGGGCAGACGGCCCGTCGAGTGGCTGCTGGAAAACCATGGTGTTTCGGCGAACTGGTGCCTGATCCACTGCACCCAGATGAAGCCGGAAGAAACGCGGGGGCTCGCCGCGACGGGGGCCGTTGCCGGCCTGTGTCCGATCACCGAATCAAGCCTCGGGGACGGCATTTTCGACGGCGTCCGCTATCTGGAGGCGGGTGGTAAGTTTGGGGTTGGGTCTGATTCCAACATCCGCATTTCCTTGTCAGAAGAGTTGCGCACGCTCGAATACTCCCAGCGCCTGCGCGACAAATGCCGGGCTTCCGTCGCAACACCGGACAAGTCCACAGGCCGTGTCCTGTTTGATGGCGCCGTTTCCGGCAGCGCGCAGGCCTGCGGACGCAAGTCTGGACAGATCGCGTCAGGATGCTTCGCGGATCTCGTTGCCCTTGATGCCGTGACCATTGATCTGGAAGGGCGTGCGGGTGACGAAATCCTGGATGCCTACATTTTCGCTGGCGACGACAGGATGGTGCAGGATGTCTGGTCCGCAGGCCGCCATGTTGTCACCGGCGGAACTCATGTAGAAGGCGACGAAATCCGCGCGCGATACCGCTCAACCATGAGCGCGCTGCGCGCCCGCCTCTAACAAGGAACCAACCCTCCGTGGCCCTGACCGATACAAACTCCTGGACGGGTATCCGCGAAGAGCTGCTTCGCCGGATCCATGACCGCGTCTGGGAGCCGGGCGCGCAGATCCCGCATGAGGCGGATCTGGCGGAGGAGTTCGGCTGCGCGCGCACGACCGTGAACCGGGCCCTGAGAGATCTGGCGGAAAGCGGGCTTGTCATCCGAAAGCGCCGGGCTGGCACCCGGGTTGCGCTCAATCCGCCGCAACGGGCAACGCTCACCATTCCGATCATCCGGGAGGAGGTCGAGGCGCTGGGCAAGACCTACCGCCACAGCCTCCTGGAGCGGGCGTACCAACCGGTTCCGCCCATGCTTCACGGTGTGTTTCACGCCTCGCTTGGCGAAGATGTGCTTTATCTCAAAACGCTCCACTTTGCCGATGAGCGGCCCTATGCGTTCGAAGAACGGCATATCAACCTAGACACGGTCCCGGAAGCGCGGCAGCGCAAGTTCGAGGTCTCCAGCGCGAATGAATGGCTGGTCCACAACGCGCCCTATAGCCGGGGAGACCTTTCCTTTTCCGCGCTCAACGCCAACGAGGATACGGCGCGGATCCTCGATTGCACGCAAGGCACCGCGCTCTTCGCCATGGAGCGCATCACCTGGACCGGCGATGCGCCAATCACCCATGTGAAGCTCATCTTCGCGCCCGGCTACCGGATGCGCAGCACCATTTAGCGGGTTTGCCGGCTCACCAAGCCGAAACGGCCAGCGAGGGTGTCGGCACCGTGTCCGGTTCCAGATCTTTTGCAACATAATCCCAGGCGGCAAGCGCAATCATGGCCGCATTGTCGGTCGCCCATTTGAGCGGCGGGAGGCAGGATTTGACACCGGTCTCGGTGCAGATCGCATCGACCTGCGCCCTTAGTTGCGGGCTGGCCGAGACGCCGCCGACCACCACCAGCGATTTCGGCTGGTACTCGTCAACGGCTCGGCGAAGTTTCTTTTCCAAAACATCCAGGCAGGCATCGACAAAGGATGTGGCAATGTCCTCCTTGGCGCAGTCCGGTTCTTTCTCCAGGAGCCGGGCAACACTGGATTTCAGCCCCGAGAAGGAAAACTCGTAGCCTTGGTGCATCATGGGGCGGGGAAAATCGAAGACGGACTTACCCGTTTTCGCAAGCTTGTCGATGGCCGGACCGCCAGGCATGCCAAGGCCGATCATTCTGGCGACCTTGTCATAGCTCTCACCGGCAGAATCGTCCCGCGTTGTGCCGAGAAGCGTCACGTCCGATTGGTTGGCCAGATAGGCGAGCAGCGTATGGCCGCCGGAGACCAGCAGCATGACCGCCGGATACTCGATCCGTTTTTCCTCAAGGTCCGGACTGCGCAAATGCCCGCGCAGGTGGTTGATGCCGTAGACCGGCTTGTCCCAGGCAAACCCAAGCGCCTGGCCCGCATTCACGCCCACCAGCAGCGATCCGATCAGACCGGGCCCGCGGGTGACGCCGATTGCCTTGATGCGGCTGCGGTCATGATCAACCGCCGCCATGACCTTGTCGACTGCGGGCAGGATGGCCTGCACATGCGCCCGGCTGGCAAGTTCGGGGAAGACGCCGCCATAGCCTGCGTGAATCTCGAACTGGTTGAAGGTTTCACAAGCGGCAATTGTCCCGTCCTGCGCCACAAGCGCAACGGACGTGTCATCGCAGGAGGTCTCGATGCCAAGGATCAGATCTTGTTGCCCCATGGTCACAGATACTCCGCAAGCTGAGCTTCACTAACCGCGCCAAGGCGCTCGATCACGGGTGGAGAAAGGCGGCAATTGACAATGGTGGAGGGAACCGCGCCGCAGTCTTCGCCCTCGACAGCCAGGTCTGGCTGTCCGGCAAGCTGATCGACGGCAGCCCGCACATTCGGCAAGGTTCCCATGCCTGACCGGTTGGCACTGGTCACAAACAGTGGTCCGGCGGCGTCCAGCACCTTCAGCAGGAACGGATCATTGGGCATGCGGAACGCCATTTCCTCCCGGCCGGACAGCCAGTCCGGCGTCCTGGATGGGTCGAGCCCAAGCACGATCGAAATCGGTCCGGGGCAAAAGGGTGAATTGATCAAGGCGAGAGCCTTGTCCGTGACAAGGGCACCAATGGCTTCCAGCGCCTCAACGGACGAAACCATGATCGGCAACTTCTTTTCGACCGGGCGCTCCTTGAGCGCAAAGACGCGGGCAACGGCATCCGGGTGCGCCGGGTGCGCGGCAAGGCCCAGCACCGTATCAGTAGGGATCAGGACAACTCCGCCGTCCTTGAGGCAGTGCGCAACGTTTTGAACATCAGGGTTCGACAGAAAAAGGTCGTTGGTTGTCATGAGGCCAGGTCTTTTGCCGCGATGTGATGTGCGCCGTCCATGTTCGTGATCGGCTCCAGATAGGTGAGAGTTCCGTTTGTGATCGGCAGAATCGGCGTCGTCTTTGCAAAACACGCAAGATCTGCAGCTGGAATGTCGATTTGCTCGGCTGCGGTTGCGCGCAAAGCCTCGGTTCCGATCCGGCGCAGCGGGCCGGCAAGCGCGAACGCCTTGCCTTCCGTCGCAAGGCGGGAAAAAAGCTGGTCCGGTGCTTCGCAGCCGCTCGCAACGCTATGTCCGGCCTCATAGTAGGCCCAGAAGCAGGCCCCGCCCGGAGACGGGCGCATGGCAAGGATCGGGCGGTCCGTCTTGCGCTTGGCATCAAGCATGGTGGCTTCCAGCGCGGAAACACCGGTCAGCGTCAAATTGGCCCCGTAGGACAGCGCGTTGGCAAAGCTCACACCCGCCCGGGTTGACGACAGGCCGCCTGGGCCAAGATCGACCATGACACCGGTGAGTGCGGACGTCTCTTTGCCGGCTTTTTGCATCAACGCTGAGTAAAGCGTACCGATATTCTTGGCAGCAGCCGTGTCCGGCGCGCGGCTGATCGCGTTCACCAGCTGGCCGGTCCCGTCGATAAGTCCGAGCGCATAGTCGCCGGAGGATGTTTGAATGGCGAGCTTCATGTCAGCTGTTCCCGCTCTGCGCATTTGAAAAGGCCTGGATCACCCCGTGCCAGCGCGGGCCAACGCCGGTCAGGGTGTAGGCTCTTGCCTCTTCGCCCCCGTCGGCAAACCCGATTTCCACCTGGAGATAGTCCTGAAACGCTTCCCTGACCTGTGAGCCCCACTCGATCAGTGTCAATGCGGTGGGAAAAAACTCCTCAACACCGAGGAACTGAAACTCCTGAACGCTCGACAACCTATAGGCATCGATATGGAAAATCTCGAAATCCGGCGCCTTATAGGTGTTGGTAATCACATAGGTCGGGCTGGATACCTGCGCATCGCTGCCGAGCGCTTTGCAGAGCACGGATGTGAAGGTGGTTTTTCCGGCAGCCAGCGGCCCGTCCAGGAGAATAATATCGCCCGCGCCGAGCTCGGCGGCCAGCCGGCGCGCAAGGGCATCGGCCGCTTTCAGGTCGGGGCAGTGCAGTGTAACGCTCCCGCCCTCATCTGCGTTCTTCTGATCAAGATGTGTGTCCAACAGGCACTCTCGGTTAAGTCACAACAACGGGTGTTTCAGTCAGATCATCGGGCCGGGGCGCTGAGTTTTTAGGTAGCGGTGCGCCGCTGTTGGCCGGTAGATCCGTGAAAGGGGCACTAGGTACCCAAAAACGCACTCATCTGCAAAGATTTTCGGGCAAAACCCGGCTTTAGGGGTGACGTTGGGGTCGCTGGGCTTTCAAAGCAAAAACACGATCTCCCGTAAAGGATGTAACTATCGAATCTGCGCGTTTCTTGTGAGATGCGTCCTGATTTTTACATCGCGTTAACCATGAAATGCGTATCTGAACACACTTATTACGCGAATTTCAGCGATCCATTTCTGTAAGGTTCAGCCGATGACCAGATCCATTTTTCTTGCATTGCCCATGCTTCTCGCCGCCCCAGCCGCAGTCTCTGCGGCCGATTTGGGGCCGAACAGCCCGATGCTCTATAAAACCGGAGCCTTGAGAGGAAGTATTGCGGTCCGTACCTGGTACAGCCGGTCGACAACGGACTTGAATACCGATGACTCATTCGGCCCATTTACGGGAGCAGATTTCCTCAGCACCGACGATATCAGTTCTTATACGTCGGAGCTTGTTTTCGAGCTGGAAGACACGTCCACGTCGGCTTTCTTCCGGGGATTGGTTGGGCTTGGAACGAATATTGGCGGAGATGCTAATGTTTTCGGAGCCGAGGCTGACCGGATGGAAGACACTGTGCTCGGTTACGTGATTGTCGACGGGGGATGGCAATTGGCGGCCACTGCGGACAATGCAGCCCGTGTGAACGCGTTCCTTGGTTATCATTTTTTATCCGATGATGCGGAAACGCAAACCGGAACAAGCGACTCCAAGTGGTCCCGGAATTGGCATGCCATTCGTCTGGGTGTTGGTGCTGAGGGCGCTATCAGTGATCGCATTGGCTGGTCCGTTGATGTGGCGGCCGTTCCCTGGGCGTATAACCAGCTGGATTTTGAGCAAAATGGTGTCTCCTTAGGGGACTGGAGAAACTCTTGGACCTACGGGTTTGAAGCGGATGCGATGCTCAATATCGGGGTGACCGACAATTGGGACATCGGTGTCGGAGGGCGCTACTGGTGGCTGCAGTCGAATTACGATCTGCGGTATATACCAACGAGCGAAAAAGTGGTGTTCGACCAGAACTATCAGCGTTACGGCGTCCTGGTGGAGAGCAAGTACAAGTTCTGACAGCTGCCTGAAACGAGCAATCAAGCCCGCTGGACCCAGCGGGCTTTTTGCGGTTTGAAGCCAGCACAACGGCTTCCGCTTTTCAAAGAAAAACTTCTATTTGCTAGGAATGGTGCTGCCGGAGAGATTTGAACTCTCGACCTCTCCCTTACCAAGGGAGTGCTCTACCCCTGAGCTACGGCAGCTTGCCAGGACCGGTGGGCGTGTGTTCCGGTCCGATCTCTCTCACACGGCGACCACTTTAGGCGCGCTTAGAGTGAAAGGAGGGGTTCCGAACAGCTGAGCCCTTCGGAATGAGGGGGCTTTTGCCACAAGCGCTTCGGCGACGCAAGCGCCGTTTTTGTTTTTTTCCAATTGGGAAAACGGCAATCCGGGCGCTGTTTCGACCTGGCAACGGTTCAGCAAACGAATCCCGCGATCTTGCCGTTTTCACAGCTTGTGGATATTTACCAACCGGGCGCCACAAGCGGCTTGGATGGGGTGTGGAATTTTCGCCATCTTTGCTGGCATGCAAACCACCTGCGGTTCGTGTCTTGTCGTGTCGGGCCTTTCCGCTGCCGGGAGCGTTGGACCATCCGTAGGATCAGGCTGGGCGCCACAAGGGTGATAATGGACGCATATGGAAAACGACGAGAAAAAACAACACGCTGAAGCTGGTGAAGATGGAACCGGGGAGGACCGGGCCAAAGCTGCTCAAAAACCGGCTGCCAAATCCAAAGAGGACCGGCTTGCGGAGGCTTTGCGTGCCAATTTGCGCCGCCGCAAATCCGCATCAAAGACGCGAAAGGCGCCGCAGGACTGAGCGGTGTCCGCAGGAAAGAGGACTGCCGGCCACAAATTTGCCGGACAGTGGCGCGAGCCTCGCCTTGCATGGGTCACAAGGAGCGTGTAGATCGCACGCTTGATCAATCAGGATAATATGGGATGCCCGCGCCTGGCAGCGCGCGGCTTGGGTTTCGGGGAACAGCATGGATAGCATTAGGGTCGTCGGCGGAGCAGAATTGAACGGCGTTATTCCCATTTCCGGGGCAAAGAACGCTGCGCTGCCTCTGATGATTGCCTCGCTCCTGACCGACGAGACCTTGACCTTGAGCAATGTGCCGCGGTTGCGGGATGTCGCTCAGCTGATGCAGATCCTCTCCAACCATGGCGTTGATTATTCCGTCAATGGAAAGCGCAACGGGCAGGACGGCCTCGCTGGCCAGACCCTCAATCTCACCGCCCGCGAAATCGTCGACACGACGGCACCTTATGAGCTGGTCTCCAAGATGCGCGCCAGCTTCTGGGTCGTCGGCCCGCTGGTGGCGCGGATGCACGAAGCACGGGTCTCCCTGCCGGGCGGCTGCGCCATCGGGACACGCCCGGTCGATTTCTTCATCGACGGTCTGGCGGCTCTTGGCGCTGATATTGAAATCGAGGCCGGATATGTCGTGGTCCGGGCCCCAGGTGGCCTCAAAGGCGCTCGGGTGGAATTCCCGCGAGTATCCGTTGGAGCGACCCATACGATCATGATGGCGGCCACACTGGCATCGGGCGAGACTGAAATTGTCAATGCCGCCCGTGAACCTGAAGTCGTGGACCTGGCGAAGTGCCTGAAGGCCATGGGCGCACGCATTGAAGGCGAGGGAACGTCCACGATCCGCATTCAGGGTGTGCCGCGGCTTCATGGCGCCCATCATGCCGTTGTCGCCGACCGGATTGAAACCGGTACCTACGCAATGGCTGTTGCAATGACCGGCGGCGATGTCATGCTGCAGGGCGCACGGGCCGATCTTCTTGAAAGCGCGCTGGAAACACTGCGCCAGACCGGCGCTGAAATCACCGCGACCGCGGACGGCGTCAAAGTCTACCGCAATGGCAATGGTATTCAGCCCGTCGACGTGACAACCGAGCCGTTTCCCGGCTTTCCGACCGACCTACAGGCGCAGTTCATGGCCCTGATGACCAAGGCGGGCGGCAGCAGCCGGATCACCGAGACAATCTTTGAAAACCGCTTCATGCATGTGCAGGAACTGGCCCGGCTCGGTGCGCAGATCCATATTGACGGCCGTACGGCAACTGTCGACGGTGTCGGGACGCTGCGGGGCGCGCCGGTTATGGCAACGGATCTCCGGGCATCTGTGTCGCTCGTCATCGCGGGCCTTGCCGCGGAAGGCGAGACCATGGTCAACCGGGTCTATCACCTGGATCGCGGCTTTGAGCGGCTTGAAGAGAAGCTGACCCGCTGCGGGGCGCAGATCGAGCGTATTTCCAATTAAGCTTTTCTCTAGCCGGAAATTTGTCCGGCAGGATGTCACCTGCCGTCGAGGTCCTGCCGGATTGCGCGGCCGCGTGACGTGAAAGACGGTCCGGGTGTTCCGGGCGCCCCGGTCATGACGGATTCCGAGAGGGGACTGAGGGCCGGCACAGCCGACGACCATGTCACAATAAAGTTCGCTCCGATCCCGCCCGTTGTATCGTTGATGGGAACTAGCAGCGAGATCGACTGAAAGGGCGCCAGATCGACCGGGTCTTCGATGAGATTCCGCAAGGGAGCGCCTGCTTCATCGTGATACACGGCACTTTCCAGACGGATCGGCGTTTCCGGATCGATGTTGTGAACAGAAAGCGTTGCCGCCAGAAGCTCTGAGCGGCTTTCATAAGTGAAGATGCGCGAGTAGGCGGGCACATAAACCGTTTCGCCCAGATATCTTTTAAGCGCATCATCAGCGAAAACTGTGTGCGGCAGCGATGCCAGCAGCAGGGCGGTCAACATCCGGAACATGATCAAGCTTTTCCAGGCTGTGAGCGGGAGATCCAAGTCGTCTCATAGAAAATCTGTCGTCTTGAATACCATGCTGACATGGTGAACCCTGATTTGGAAGTGCGCAGAGCATCGCACTCACCCGCACCGCCATGGCTTTTTGAAGCTAGGGCCTTTACAGCAGAAGCTGATAGAGTGCACCGCTGCGGCGTCGGGTGTCGCGCAAGGTAGGGGGACGAATTGAAAAACGCGCTGATGATCAAGCTTGTTGTTCAGTTAACCTTTGGTGTGGTCGCGCTTCTTTCAGCGTTCTTGTTTCCCTGGCCCTATGGGGCAGGGATCTGCGTCGTGCTGGTTCTTGCCGGATGGATCATTTCCCACTTTCTCTACAAGACGTTCCGGAAGGCGGATGAAACAAGTGCCGAGCTTCACCGGCGCTTGAACGAAATGGACAACGGCTCCAAGTAATATCAAAGACAACTGATTATAACCTATCCGAAAGCCCTCTAACCCCCGTCAGATGGGTCATAGTCAATTGTCTTTGGTATAAGCCGGACAGCATTCATCGTTGCCAACGCCTGGAAACAAGGCTAGGTCAACGGCCTTGGATTTCGCTCGAATTTCCCTACATCCTGACATCGATGTAAAAACAAACCGGATCGATTATCGAATATCATGGATCAACTGAAACTCTCCGCACTTGATGAAGAAGACCTGCAGGTCCTGTCGGCCCATGTGCAGGATGCCGTATTGACCGTGGCGGATATCCGCTTTCTCCCGAAAGAGCAAAAGGCGGTTTTTGTCATGAACCGGTTTGTCTGGGACAAGAACGCCGACAAACGCTCAAAACAGCATGAGCGCCGGCGTTCGGCCCTGTCTTTTTCGCAAGTGACTGCCATGAAGGCGCAGAATATCCGTCAGGACGCCAAGGCTGAAGTGCTGGAGTTGCTGGCTGTGACCTTCTCGGCAAAAGACGCACCGTCCGGCGAGATCCTGCTCGCATTTGCCGGGGGCGGAAGCCTGCGTCTTACGGTCGATTGCATTGAAGCGCAGCTGGCAGATCTCGGTGCGGCTTGGGCAACGCCCAATTTGCCCAGCCATGACCTGACCTGACCTTACCTGATCTGGCCCAAAAGACCCTATTTGATGCTTGGGGTGCGATGCACCTGACTGATGGAGACCCGTGTGGTTCTAAGCCTGACAAACACAGCCCCTGATTTCGAAGCGCAGTTCAAAGCCTTGCTCTCCGGTAAGCGCGAAGTGTCTGAAGATGTGGACCAGATCGTGCGCGATATCCTGGAGGACGTCCGCGCCCGGGGGGATGAAGCCGTTCTGGAATACACCGAGCGGTTTGACCGCCTTCAGGCAGCCTCGATGGCGGAGCTCAAGGTTACCAGTGCCGAGATTGAGGCGGCTGTCCGCGAGGTGCCGGCTCAGACGCTGGACGCCCTTCAGCTGGCACATGACCGGATATATGCGCATCACAGCCGTCAGGTCCCCAAGGACGACCGTTACACGGACCCGATTGGTGTTGAGCTCGGCTCATTGTGGACGCCGGTCGAGGCGGTCGGGATTTACGTGCCGGGTGGATCGGCCAGCTATCCGAGTTCCGTCTTGATGAATGCGGTCCCGGCGAAAGTGGCCGGAGTCGAGCGCATTGTCATGGTGGTGCCGAGCCCGGATGGGGTTTTGAACCCGTTGGTTCTGGCCGCTGCAAAGGTCGCTGGCGTATCGGAGATCTACCGGATTGGCGGCGCGCAAGCTGTTGCAGCGCTTGCTTATGGAACCGGGACAATTGCGCCGGTCGCCAAGATTGTGGGACCGGGCAACGCATTCGTCGCAGCCGCCAAGCGGCGGGTCTTCGGCACGGTCGGCATCGACATGATCGCCGGCCCCTCTGAAGTGCTGATCATCGCGGATGAGGGAAACAATGCGGATTGGCTGGCGGCCGATCTTCTGGCCCAGGCCGAACACGACACAGCGGCCCAATCGATCTTGATCACAACGAGTTCAGAGCTCGCGGATCAGGTGGAGGCTGCGGTTGAGAGCCAGTTGAAGATGCTGCCGCGGGAAGAAGTCGCCCGGGCCAGCTGGCAGGACTTTGGGGCGATCATTCTGGTTAACAGCCTGGACGAGGCCATGCCCTTGTCCAACCGGATTGCACCGGAGCATCTCGAGCTGGCGGTTGCCGATCCGGAAGCCCTGCTCAAAAAAGTGCGTAATGCCGGGGCCGTTTTCATGGGGCACCACACGCCCGAAGCGATTGGCGATTATATCGGCGGCTCCAACCACGTCCTGCCAACCGCCCGCTCTGCCAGGTTCTCCTCAGGATTATCCGTTCTGGAGTTCGTCAAGCGGACATCCATTTTGAAGTGCAATTCGGACAATTTGCGTGCACTTGGTCCGGCTGCAATCGCGCTTGGCGAAGCGGAGGGCTTGTCGGCGCACGCGCGTTCTGTTTCCATCCGATTGAACATCTAAGGGACGTCCTTGCACTGGAGCCGTTAAACCATGACCGATCCTCAGCCAGACGCCACCGGACAACCGGCTTCGGGAAAGCTGGTTGATGTGGTTTTGGATGAAGCGTCGATTGCCCGCTCCACGCCGGAAGTTGAACACGACCGGGCCGTGGCGATTTATGATCTGATCGAGGAGAACGCGTTTCAGCCGGTGGGGCATCCCGTGCAGAACTATATTTTGAACCTGTCCGTGGTGGAAAAAAGGCTTGTTCTGCAAATACGGACGGAGGCGGGGGACGATGTGATTACCCACGTCCTGTCCCTGTCGCCCTTACGCAAGGTGGTCAAGGACTACGATCTTATCTGCGAGAGCTATTACGAGGCCATCCGGCACGCCACACCAAGCCAGATAGAAGCGATCGACATGGGCCGGCGCGGCGTTCACAATGAAGGATCCACTATTCTGATGGAGCGCCTCAACGGCAAGATCGCCGTGGACATGCCGACGGCCCGGCGGCTGTTCACATTGGTTTACGCCCTGCACTGGAAGGGCTGAGCGAAGTGGCCGCGCCGGACCTGCGTCCGACGGCAGTTTTGTTTGCCTGCAGCATGAACGCTGTGCGCTCGCCCATGGCCGAGGCGATCGCCCAAAAGCTTTTTCCCAACCAGATCTATGTGCGCTCCGCCGGTGTACGGCCCGGAAAAGTCGACCCGTTTGTGGATGCCGTGATGGCCGAAATCGGGGCCGACATGAGCAAGCACAGCCCAAAGACGTTTGAGGACCTCGATGAATCCGGCTTCGATCTGGTGATCACCCTTGCACCAGAGGCGCACCACAAGGCGCTCGAGCTGACACGGACCGATGCTGTCGATGTCGAATACTGGCCGACGCTCGACCCGACGCTAGCCAGCGGCAGCCGCGAGCAGATCCTGTCCGAATACAGGGCGGTGCGGGATCAGTTGATGATGCGGATCAAGAAACGCCTTCACTGGACACCGCCGCCGAGCGGGTGATAAGGCGGAGCCGGTTTGAACTGGGAGTTGACATGTCGGAGCCTGTGGCGCCTATCCGGACAGAGCGGCTTTTGTTGCGTCCTTTCCTGCGCAGCGACGCAAATGCCCTGTTTGAGTACCAGTCACTGGAGGAGGTGGCCCGGTATCATTACTGGGAGCCCCCGGACGCTGAAAGAATTCCATCGCAAGCTGGATGACTGGGTGGAGATGAACGCGCTCAGTGGCGAGGGAACACTGGAATTCGCCATTTGCCGTGCGGACGGGGGCGGTCTGATCGGCGATATCTCCTTGCGGATTACCAACGTAGAGGCTGGCCAGGCGGAAATCGGCTTCTCGTTGCATCCAGGCCGTCAAGGCAAGGGCTATGCACTTGAAGCCGCGTCCGCTTTTCTGGAGTTCGGGTTCGGGGCGCTGAAGCTCCACCGTATCTTCGGGCGGTGCGACGCGCGCAATGCCGGCTCCTGGAAACTCATGGAGCGCCTCGGAATGCGCCGCGAGGCACATTTCCGCGAACATGCGCTTTTCAAGGGAGAGTGGGACGAAGAGTACTACTATGCGATTCTGAACCGAGAATGGCAGGCAAGGACTGGCGAACAGCCGCCGCAGGAGCTGAAAACGGCCCTGAATGGCTGGGAAACCGGCCCCTTGTAGAATTCTCGGTTTGCTAAGAAAGAATGGTTCACTTTCTAAGCCTAATCCGTTAGGTTCCCCCGCACCTGCGGGCCAGCCCGCCTCATTCAGGATAAAATATGGCTAAAGAAGAAGCTCTGGAGTTTCCGGGCGTCGTAACAGAACTGTTGCCGAATGCGACGTTCCGCGTAAAACTTGAAAATGAACACGAAATCATCGCTCACACCGCTGGGCGTATGCGTAAGAACCGGATCCGCGTGCTTGCGGGCGATAAGGTTCTGGTGGAAATGACCCCGTATGACCTTACCAAGGGACGCATCACCTACCGCTTCAAGTAGGCAGTGCAGGTGAAGCAGAGCGGAAAGCATTTTGCGTCCATGACCACGGCCCCTCAGTTGATCCTGGCATCTGCTTCCCCGCGCAGGCTTGCCCTGCTGCAGCAGATCGGTCTCGAACCCGATCATCTCATGCCCGCCGATATCGACGAGACGCCGAAGAAGCACGAAACACCGCGGTCGCTTGCGATGCGGCTTGCCCGCTCAAAGGCCGAAACCGTCCGGCAGGCGGCGGATGCGTCCGAGAGCCTTCAGGACGGCGTTGTCCTGGCGGCCGATACGGTTGTCGCTGCGGGCCGCCGCGCTCTGCCAAAGGCCGAACTGACCGATCAGGCGCTGTTGTGCTTGTCGCTTCTGTCCGGCCGCGGACACCGGGTGTTTACCGGCGTTGCGGTTGCCCAGCCGGGCGGCAAGATCCGGTCCAAGCTCGTTGAGACAAGGGTGCGTTTCAAGAAGCTGTCGCGCCAGGACATGGACGAGTACATTGCTTCTGGAGAATGGCGCGGAAAGGCCGGCGGTTATGCCATTCAGGGCCTTGCCGGCAGCTTTGTCGTGAAGCTGGTCGGGTCTTACCCGGCTGTTGTTGGTTTGCCTCTCGTTGAAACCGCAAATCTCCTCAGCGCCGCCGGGTATCCCATCCACCGGGGCTGGGCCACCGGTGCCGCCTGAGCGGCCTCATGGCAGTAACAACAATCCGCACGATGGGAGGGCAGTTTGACCGGTATATCTAACGAGACATCACGGCGGCGGATGCGCCCGTGCCCGATCTGTTCCAAAATGTCGACCCCGGCGGACTACCCCTTCTGCTCGGACCGCTGCGCAAAGGTTGACCTCAACCGCTGGTTTTCAGAAGGCTACACAATTCCTGTTGTCGAAACCGATGACATCGAAGATTTTGACGATGGTGATGGCGCGGACAGGTCTTGACCACGTCGAATGACAGCCTGATCTAGCACGCGGTAACATCCCGGATTTCTGACGATTTTCAGAAACATGAGTTCTGGCTCGCCGGGTGTGAGGCAGCGCCGCTGCGGGCCGAAAATTACCCGGCAAAATAAATTCATGATTCCTTATGGTGATCTGCTTGCGGTTGTCACAAAACTGCACCAAGATTTGCTTGCACCGATTTCCTGGCCGGGAAAAGCTCCGGGCGGGCCGCAGAGAACGACTGTTTTCGCGCCTGGCCCGGCCTCCCGGCAGTGTGGAGGATATGGTGACCGGTGGTTTTGCCGCCGGGTGACGTAATTTCCTTAACTTAAGGGCGAGGGTTCCATGAAGAAGTCACTCCTGAGCGCGGCGGTCCTGTCTGCGGCAACAGCGTTGTCCAGTGCGGCCTATGCCGACTTTTCGCTAACGGTTCTGCATATCAACGACCTGCATTCGCGCATTGAATCAATCAACAAATACGATTCAACTTGCGATGCTGAATCGGAAGCGGCTGGGGAATGCTTTGGCGGGATTGCCCGGATCAAGACAAAGATTGATGAACGCCGGGCCGCGCTCGAGGCTGACGGCAAGGCCGTCCTGACCGTCGATGCGGGCGACCAGTTCCAAGGCTCGCTGTTCTACACCACCTACAAAGGGTTTGCAGCCGTCGAGTTCATGAACGGTATGGGCTTCGACATGATGGCCGTCGGCAACCACGAGTTTGACGATGGCCCGGCTGCTCTTGCGAATTTCCTCTCCAAGGCCGAGTTCCCGATCCTGTCCGGCAATATCGACGTGTCCGCTGATGAAGCGCTGGCCGGTAAAATCCCGGGCGTGCTGATCGTCGAAAAGGGCGGCGAACAGATCGCATTGGTTTCAACGCTTGCCGAAGATACGGCCGAAACGTCGTCGCCAGGTGATGATGTGCGGTTCCTGTCGGCTGAAGACTACCTGAAAGGTGCGGTCGAAGGCCTTGAGGCCGCTGGTATCAACAAGATCATTGCCGTTACGCATATGGGGCTCAGCCGCGACAAGCAGATTGCCGCGACCGTTCCTGGCATTGACCTGATCGTTGGCGGTCACTCCCATACGCTTTTGTCCAATACTCAAGAGCGTGCATCAGACGTTTATCCGGTAATGGTTGAAAACCCGGATGGCCAGCAGGTGCCGATTGTCCAAGCCTATGCCTATGGCAAGTTTCTCGGCGAAATCGAGGTCACCTGGGATGATGCCGGCAATGTTGTCTCCGCTTCCGGCGAGCCGATCCTGCTGGACGCCTCTGTTGAGCCGGACGCAGCCTTTGCCGCACGCGTTGCCGAACTGGCAGCCCCGATTGAGGAACTGAAAGCCAAGGTGATCGGTTCATCGGATGCCGCAATTGACGGTGATCGCGGATCCTGCCGTGCCGGCGAATGCCAGATGGGCAACCTGGTTGCCGATGCCATGCTTGACCGGGTCAAGGACCAGGGCATTCAGATCGCCATTCAAAATGGTGGCGGGTTGAGGGCTTCCATCGACGCGGGTGAAGTCACGATGGGAGAGGTGCTCACCGTCCTGCCGTTCCAGAACACGGTCGCAACATTCCAGTTGAAGGGCTCTGATGTGATCGCGGCTCTGGAAAATGGCGTGTCGAAGGTTGAGGAAGGCGCCGGGCGGTTCCCGCAGGTGGCCGGTCTGAAATACACTTGGACCCAGAAGAAGCCGGCCGGTGAGGGCCGCATCCTTCTGGTCGAAGTGATGGAAGATGGTGCCTGGACAGCCATCGATCCGGACAAGACCTACGGGGTTGTTTCCAACAACTACATGCGCGGTGGCGGTGATGGCTATTCCGTCTTCGCCGAGAAGGGCGAAAACGCCTATGACTACGGTCCGGGCCTTGAAATTGTTGTCGCGGATTTCATTGCTGCAGGCGATGGCTATACACCCTACACCGATGGCCGCATCACCGAGCAGTGATCCGGCCACTGCGAGATCAGCGGGTGGTGAATCGGACCTGGTTCACTGCCCAAAGCTGATCGATTGTGGTGCGGTCGAGCTTGATGGCAACGCTCCACACAACTGCGGTCATCCCGGTCAAGCGCAGCGCGAACCGGGATGACGGTCTGTCACGGTTTGGCAAGGCTTCTCCCCTCCCTCCGTCATCCTGGGGCCTGACCCGAGGATCCATTCCGTTTCCTCGCCCCACGCAGGGCTGATCGAATGGAACGCTCACGGGATGGATCCCGCATCAAGTGCGGGATGACAGCAGAGGGTGTGGCGGGCACTCACCTTTCGTGGTCAGCGCTCGTCAAAACAATGAGGTGATGACGAAATTAGAGTTTGTCGGCGCTCTTGGGCGATTTAAACAAAACGCCCGTAGCTCCAACATGCACCCGGCCTGACCGGGCTTCATCCAAGCCGTTCCGGATTTCGTCCGGAACGGCATTTTCATGACCGGTGCGGACCGCGGGCAGGGTCGTGGCAGGAATTTTTAAGTGGCTGAAATAGCTGATCCTTTTTGGTCTGGAGCCAGCCGGATTTTTATCCCCAGGAACAGTGTCGCCGATTTGCAAAAAACTTTGCCGGGGCGCTGGACAAGGGCTGGATCTGCTTCTATAAGAGCCGGGCTTTCAGCGAACGGGCACCCCGCCCGCCTGTCAGACGCCCGGATAGCTCAGTTGGTAGAGCAGCGGATTGAAAATCCGCGTGTCGGTGGTTCGAATCCGCCTCCGGGCACCACTCATCTTCCCAAATTCTATACCAAATAAATCGCTTGCGCATGCTGCCCGGTGTCCTCAGTGTTCGCCGCTGCGAGCGTCCATGTCATTTACCATTAAAAGTCGTCCCCGCTTTAATCTGGTCATGGAGGTTGAACGCCACTGTGATTTGGTGCACCGTTTTGACGTAACGTAAGAAAGAGGGCGGGGCCTTGGGCATGCGGAGAACTATATGGCTGATGCAGCTTGGGTTTTTCGTTCTCTGTTCGATATTTGGATTGGTCGCGAAAGCAGAAGACCGGGCGCTGGTCTTGACCGGGTTTGAGGCGCCACCTTACCTGTATCTTGATGCAAGCGGGGTGCCCACCGGTCTTTTGGTGGATATTGTAAGGGGTGCGTCAGAAGAATCTGGAGTTCCGGTCAAATTCCTTGTTACGAGCTGGCCTCGGGCACAGCTGGAAACAGAGCGCGGCCGGGCTGATCTCATTTTTCCGGTCGTTTACACGAAGGAACGTGAGGCCTGGCTCGAATATCCGATTGATCCAATTACCCAATTCGAGATGATGATCTTTGCGCACAAGGACGCGCCTTTTTCGTTTTCCGGGGATGCATCAGACCTCCATGGAATGACAATCGGCAAAATAGCAAATGGCCGGATGCATCCGAATTTCAGAGCGCTCGAAGAAAGCGGCAAGGCGACTGTCGAAGGGCGTGAATCCATCGAGGAGCTGCTGCGCGGATCACAATTGCGCAGGCTAGATGCCTTTGTCGCTCCTTATCTTTTGACTATCTGGACCGCTAATAATTTGGGCATCTCCGCCGTTAAGGAGTTCCAGGATCCGATCGGCGTGTCGGACATATTCCTGGCGCTGTCCAAAAAATCCGCAAATGCGGATCTGTGGGAGCGTTTCCAGCCGCACCTTCCCTCGCTGAGATCCGCAGAGAGGAAGTTTATCGCAGAGCTGCGCTAGCGCGTGTCGCATTATGTCCAATCCCTCATGTGTCGTTTTTTGCGTTGAAATCATTGATCTCAGAAAGTGAAAGACGACACCGATTAAATGCGATTTGCGCTAAATCTGCGGGCAATACACCGGAAACAGCTTAACGTTCAACGCTGCTCTCTTGGTCAGGGGGCGGGCATCTTTGGGCGTTTCCTGCAGCAGCCCGATGCCAGCGCGGAGCCTGCCATTAATCGTCCTCAGTTTCCCGCTCGCCCGCGCGCGGGGAAGGGCCAGTGTCAAAGCGGGGGTTGGCGGTCTTGAGGACCGGCAGGCGCAGGGAAACGTTCTCGCGGCTTTCGCGCCAGACCACGAACAGGCCGGATGCGATAATGATACTTGACCCGATACCGACATAGATGTCGGGGAATTCCATGAAGAACAGGGCGCCGAAGGCGGTAGCCCAAAGGATCTGGCTGTATTGGATCGGCGCAATCACGGCCGCAGGGGCTGCCCGGTAGGCGCCGATGATGCAGTGCTGTGCAAGGACCGACAGGAGACCCACACAAGCCATCAGCGCAAGGTCGGTGAGGGCAACGGGCTGATAACCGGCCGGCATCATCACGGACATGGCGATCATTGAAAAGATCATCGGATAAAGGATCAGGACAGCCGGGCGTTCGGTGCCGCCAAGCTTGCGCACCAACACGGTGGCCAGCGCGTTGGCGCAGGCGGCCACAAGCGCTGCCAAATGGCCCAGAGACAGCTCGGTGACGCCGGGCCTTAAAACCACCAGAACACCGATCAGGCCGACTATCACCGCGGCCCATCGTTGAAGCCGGACGGTTTCGCCCAAAAGCGGGACAGACAAAGCAGTAACCAGAAGCGGGGTTGCAAACAAAAGGGCGTAGACTTCCGCAAGCGGCAGGGTGGTGAAGGCATAGAACCCGCCGGACATGGCCACAATCGCCATGCTGGAGCGCAACAACACCAGACCGGGGCGCCTTGGGCGGAAGTTCGACCGCTCCTTGTCCGCCAGCATCAGCATGGACATCGGGACAAAGGCGAACAGCATGGCAAAGAAGATGATCTGGAACACCGAGTAGGTCTCGCCCAGAACCTTGATGATCGCATCATGGGTGGAAAACAGGGCGAAGGCCGTGAGTGCCGTCAGAATTCCCTTGATTGTTCCGGACATGGCATCTTCCTGAAGGAGCCGCGCGGGGAAGGTAGGGGCCAGCCCAAGCCTGAGGCCATGCCGGGCGGCGGTGCGCGTTCAATTTTGCAGTTCGGTCCTGTTACCAGACCTTGCCCATTTTCCAAAGCGCTGTGAATTCCGGCAAGGCTTCATCTTGGAGAAGCAGCATTCCACGTGGTCGCGGTCTATTCCATTTCAGACAAACACCCGGGCCAGCGTGGCAACCGCAAGGGCGGTCGCTGCGCGTTTCGGGCCGCTCAAGCCTTCCGGCCCCGGGACCTGCAGCGTGACCTTGTTCAGGTCCGCCGCATCCAGGGCATCGAGATCTGCCGATTTGGCAGCCTCCTCGGCCGCATACCTGACATCGTCGACCATCCGGACAAGAGATTGCCAAATGTACAGCGGCGGGGCCTCGTCCGTGTTGCGCCAGCGAAGAATGAGCGTCTCCGTGACGTTCAGTTCGGTGGCTGCCTCTGTCGGTGAGAGCCCAAGATAGTCAACTATATCACTGAAATTACTCATGAAAAAACTTTATCACAGGATGTGAACTGATGATCATGTGGATATATTGCACTGCAATAAGGCAAAAGTGAAGCGGTTTACCGATTGTGAGTTAACTTTTGATCCGGCAAACCAAAACATCCGCCGGTCGGGCTGTGATTCTGGCAAGCTGCATGCGCAGTTTTCCCAAGCCTTGGTGGCCCGGTCCGGGCTTTCTCCTTGTTGGAAGCGCCAATTATCTGAAAAGTCTTGTGAAAATTGATATCGGTGGAAAACGGATGGCTGCCCGATTGTCCCGTACGGTTAATGATAGGTTTATGTGCCTAACCAATTGATTTGCAGACAGCCGCCGGACCTCGTTGATGAAGTTCAAGGGAAAATCCTTTATTGCGATCGTGCTTTCACCGGCCTCGCCGTACGATGCCTGGTTTGCTGAAATCGACCGCATCATTGCACGTACTCCTGGGTTTTTTATTGACCGGCCAATCGTCCTCGACGTGCGCGGGACGAACATTGCGATTGAGGATCTGGAGACCGTGTTGGCAGGTCTCGCTGAGCGGTCAGTCAAGGTGTTCGGGATTGACGGTATTGCTGGCACGCGCCTGAAGCCGGGCATGCCGCCAAGCTTCGGCGGCGGGCGGCTCACCGCCGAGGTGGATGTGCCGCAGCCAGCCGATTGCGGTTCTGGGACCGGCGAAGACGCCGACAAGAAGGCCGCCAAGACCGACGAAAACACTGGGGAAGGTGGGCTGCCCAAAAAGGATGGAGCGCCCGGAAAGGACGTTTCCGCAGTCCAGTCCGATGATGCACCCGGTGACGCGCCCAGACGCGCGGGGGCGGCCATCAAAAAAGATAACGGGACTGCGGGCAAAGCAAAGGGCGACAGTTCTGAGCCTGCTCCTAATGCTCCGGCCGGGACCAAGGCGTCAGAGGCCAAAAATGGACCAGCAGACACCGAAACATCCGCAGGCAAATCCGGCGGCATACCCAAGCAGGGCGGACTTGCCGGCCCGGCCTCCGTTGCAAGTGGCTCATCCATTGTCATTACGGAACCGGTGCGCTCAGGCCAAAGCGTCCTGCATCCGGATGGTGATGTCACGGTCATCGGCTCGGTCAGCTCGGGGGCAGAGATTATCGCGGGCGGGTCCATCCACATTTACGGCGCCTTGCGCGGACGGGCTTTAGCCGGGGTCGCAGGCAAGGACTGTGCCCGGATCTTTTGCACGAAACTGGATGCCGAGCTGGTGTCCATCAATGGTCTTTACAAAGTCGCGGATGATTTCAACGCGGACTTCAAGAACGCACCGGCGCAGATCCGGTTCGAGAACGAGACCCTTGTTTTCGAAGAACTGAATTAACCAAGGCCGAGATGGCCCGGGCAACGGGACGGCTGACAACGATGGGACGAACACCATGAGCAACGCCACTGTAGTAGTGGTTACGTCAGGCAAAGGCGGGGTTGGCAAGACGACCAGCACAGCCGCGCTGGCGTCGGCGCTGGCCAAGGAAGGCTATCAGGTTTGCGCAATCGATTTTGATGTTGGCCTGCGCAATCTCGACCTGATCATGGGGGCGGAACGCCGCGTCGTCTTCGACCTCGTCAACGTTGTCCGCGGTGAAGCCTCGATCAAGCAGGCTCTGGTGCGCGACAAGAAGCTGAACAACCTCTATCTCCTTCCGGCGTCGCAGACCCGCGACAAGGATGCCTTGACCGAGGAGGGTGTTGCGAGCGTGATTAGCGAATTGCGCATGTATTTCGACTGGATCATCTGCGACAGTCCTGCCGGGATTGAACGCGGGGCGACGCTTGCAATGCGCTATGCGGACGAGGCAATTATCGTGTCCAATCCGGAGGTGTCCTCCGTCCGCGATTGTGACCGGATCATCGGCTTGCTGGATGCCAAGACCAAGGTTGCCGAAGATGGCGGCCGGATGCCGAAACATCTTCTCATCACACGGTATGACACGGACCGTGCCAAGACCGGTGACATGCTGGCGACCGACGATGTGGTCGATATCCTGTCCGTACCGCTGATTGGCGTCGTGCCGGAAAGCAAGGATGTGCTGAAAGCATCCAACGTCGGCCTTCCGGTCACGCTCTCCGATGAAACCTCACCGGCATCGAGGGCCTATACGGAGGCGACCCGCCGGCTTCTTGGCGAAAACATTCCGGTCACGATCCCGGAAGAAAAGAAAGGCTTCTTCGGCAAGATCTTCAAGGGGAGGGCGGCATGAACATCCTCAGCCTCTTTGGCAAAAGAGGCCAGAGTGCCTCGGTCGCCAAGAACCGGCTGCAGATCCTTCTCGCGCATGAACGGGCAGCCGATGGGTCCGATGCGGTTCTGATCTCGAACCTCAGGGAAGATATTCTGGCAGTCGTGGCCAAGCGGATCGCGATAGATCCCGATTCCGTACGCCTTGAAATGGACCGGTCCGGCGATGTGACGACCCTCGGCATCGATATTGAATTGCCGCCGACGGCCAGAGCGTCCTGAAGGATGGCTTAAGTTCAAAAAGACCGGCTGGCAAATATCGTTTTGCCAGTCACGTCTGCTGGGCGAGCAGCTGAGGGTCTTCCCTGAGATCCATCAGGGCATGAGAATAAACGGATGTCCGTCCCCGGCCGCAGCGTTTTGCCGAATAGAGCGCGACATCCGCATTGCGAAGCAAATCGCCTGGGTTGCGGGAGAACGCAATTCCGACACTTGCCCCGAATTTGCAGTTGTACCCGTTGACGGATACCGGCTTGGAGAGACGTTCGACGATGAGGCTCCCAACCGCTTCCACATGTTCGCGCTGAGCGGATTTGAAGATGATTACAAACTCATCGCCTCCAAGGCGGAAGGCCTGATCATCATGCGGGGCAAGGGTGAGCAGGATTTTGCCGACATGCTGAAGGACCTGATCCCCGGTCTCATGACCGAAGGCATCGTTGATCTCCTTGAAGCCGTCCAGATCAATACTCAGAAGCGCATGGGGCGGATCAGGGGGACGGGCATCTTCCATATCCCCCAAAACCGTATCTAGCAGGCGGCGATTGCCGAGGTCGGTCAACGGATCGCGGCGGGCTTGGTCTTCCAAGAGGCTGCGAACGGCAACGGCTTCCCGTCTGGCGAGATCAAGTTCATGGACGATTTGAGTCGCCCGTTTTGTGAAAACACGCGCTGCGATCAGGACGATTATGCCGAGACCAAGGATCCCGACTGCCAGAGCGGGGCGGAGTTTGAAGCCTGCCAGTTCCGGCGACCAGACAAAGTATCCGATCTGGGTGCCGTCCGAACCTAGGATCGGAATGCCGCCTTGCCAGAGCTTAGAAGGATCACGCGACACCTGCAGTCCTGGTAAATGGTAGCGCTGACCGAGCTCTGCCAGAAACTCTTCGCCTACATTTTGCGTAAGCATGATCACATGGTCTGTCGGGATTGTTTTCTCACTGTCATAACTGGTAATGCGGGCTGCACTTATCAGGTAGTAGCGCGCTCCTTGTTCGACAAATCCAGTGATGGGAACCGGAACTTGCTGGTCTTCACTAACCCTTGCTGCGTCGAGTGTTTTTAAAACCGATGGACCGTATCGGTCACTCAGATCGACGTCCGCTATGGCATCATCAACGACATGCGCTTTTGCAGTGTTTGACCCATCTACAACGTGAATGGCATCGATGTTTAGAGTTGTTTTCGAATAGTCTTCGAAAGTTGCGCTGATCCAGTCGAAATCAACGGTATCAACGAGGTTGGCAGCTGCTTCATCCCAATACGCGTATTCTAGCGTCAGTTTTTCAAGCAGCCTCATTCGGTCGTCGACATTTGCCGCCATGATCTGCTCAGACGCACGAAGAGAGGTGCGGTCTAGCGCGAGGGTCAGCACTGTCACGAAAACAAACAGCCCTGCAGCGCCGATGAGGATCACGGCCCAGAACGGCCTATAAAGCCGTTTCATGTCTTTCAATTCAGCTGCTGTTTTAACAGAGCGGGCTTGAACCATGGTTTATTTCACTTAGGCCAGTCGATCAGCGGGGCGTCCGCCAGCTGGTTTCATATTAACCGGCCCTAGTTTCAAAAACGTAGATCTATCTGACCGCAACCTGTTTACACGGTGGGGTTTTAGAACAGGTTTTAAGAAAATCGGCGTAATTTACCGTTCAGGTTGTATTGTAATCAAATGCAGTCATGCGATAGCACTGACACAAATGACGATAAAACGCATGCGTTGCCCGCGGCGCCCAAGGTTAGATCCTGGAGTGGCTGCCATCACAAAGAGGGGCCTTTCCGCTCATCTTGCAACCGCAGAAGAATGCTTTTCCGTCCTTTTCGGCCGTGTATTTGACCGGCGCAAAGTCCGTACCCTTGTGGCTGCCATCGCAAAACGGTTGGGTATTGCTCTTGCCGCAGGCGCACCAGAAGTAGTTTTTGCCCTCCTCGACATCGACGGCATACGGGGCAGTTTGGGCAACGACCGGATCTGACATATCGGAGACCTCTCCTCTTTCTCGTGACAAAACATGGAGGCATGGCACCGCCCGGCAAGTGCAACAGCCGGGCCGGACACCCAAAAAATCCTCTCGACCCCGGCGCAACTCAGCTGCGACACTCTGTCAAACGGGCTGGAGCTGTCCTTTGTTGGCGCTACCTCCCTTCCCATGATCAGTGAAGAGAAACATCCGGCCTTGCGATTGCTGCGCCTTGTTCTGGGCTTGCGCTCCGTCCCACCTGGCCGCACAAGGCTGCTGGTTGCCACTGTTTACGGGCTGGCCTGTCATCTGATATTTGGTGCTGCCGTGGCTGCGATGATCGTGGCCATGTTTTTCGGAATGAGCGAAAGTCTGGGCCAGCTTTCCGGCACTTGGAGTTATCTGGCGAACGCGGCCCTTTTGCTGCAGTTTCCACTCACGCATTCGCTTTTGTTAAGCCGCCGCGGACGGTCCTTCCTGAGCAAGCTCGCCCCGTTCGGCTACGGCCCGGCGCTGTCTACAACCACTTATGCCGTTATCGCATCCCTGCAACTGCTCTTGCTGTTTGCGTTCTGGTCGCCAAGCGGAATTGTCTGGTGGCAGGCTGAGGGAGCGGTTTTCTGGCTCTTGTGCGGGCTCTATGGCTTCTCATGGCTGCTCTTGATCAAGGCGAGCTATGATGCTGGCGCGGAAGTTCAATCCGGTGCGCTCGGCTGGATGTCGCTGGCCCAGAACATCCGGCCGGTCTTCCCGGACATGCCGGAGACGGGGCTTTTCCGGCTGATACGCCAGCCAATCTACGTCTCGTTTGCACTCACAACCTGGACTGTTCCGGTTTGGACACCCGACCAGCTTGTAGTCGCGCTCGTCCTTTCAGCCTACTGCCTCGCGGCGCCGGTGTTGAAGGAGCGCCGGTTTGAAGGGCAGTTCGGGGCGCGGTTCAGGGCCTATCAGGCGCGGGTGCCTTACATGCTGCCAAAAATGTCCCGGAGACCGGATCAATGATCGTTTCAGCCTTCACACTTTTAGCGACCGCCCTTTTGTTCGGTGGCATGACCCTTTATTCGTTTGGCTTTGCGGCCTTCGTGTTCACCGCGCTTCCTGCGGACACAGCAGGTCCCCTGATCCGGAAGGCCTTTCCGCATTTTTATCTGTTTGTAATGGGCGTCTCGGCGATTGCCGCGTGTGGTGCAGCGTTTATTGATCCGCTTTCCTGCGCTCTTTTGATCGCAACAGTGCTGTCGACGGTCTACGCACGCCAGATCCTGATGCCAGCCATCAACGATGCAACAGATGCCGGTCAGACCAAGCGCTTCAAAACTCGGCATCTCGTGTCGGTCTTGATAACGCTCAGCCATATCGCGGCCGCTGCGGTTGTCCTAATCCGCGTTGCAGGGGCTGAGGGGTAGCGCACCGCCCGGAGAACCGTAATGGGCGGGATTGTACCTAGGGCGGACAAAGATAGATGCAGACAAGTTGTTCGAGCAGCGGCTAGACTCTTCTGCGTCTTGCTCACTGAATCGCTGCCGCTGGAACCGACTTTATGATCCTTATGCTTACGGTCGCATTGGCCTATGGTTTGACCAATGTCGACGGCTTTTTTGCGGTTCTGGCCCTGGCCGCGGGTGGCCGGGCGGTCATGGCGGCAATTGGTTTTCTCATTGCCCATGTTATTGTTTTAGGCAGTGCGCTGGTTCTGGGCGCGGGGGCAATGGTGTTTGCTCCGGCGGATCTGGGACTTCTGGGTATCGTGCCGGTCGCATTCGGGTTCCGGGAGATCTTGAAAAACCGGTCACGCAAAACGCGTCACGCACCCCCTCCACCGCAAGCCGGGTCTGTGCTCACCGCCACTCTTTTGTTTCTCTCGCTCAGCACGGACACGCTTGTTGTCATGGCCGCTTTTTTTGCCGACACACGCGGGGAGCTGGATGTGTTTATCCTTCTGGGCGGCGTGGCTGCAATCGCCGCGACCCTGGCATGCGCCCTGGCCGTCAACACGGTGTTCAAACCCACGGACGCAGGCAAGCGGTTCTTCGAACGTCTCGCCCCGCTCGTGATGATCGCGGCTGGCGTTTACATCCTCATGGATACGCAAACGGATATGTTTTAAAGCCATATTGTGTAGGATCGTCAGCGCTGCGGACCCAGCAAGGCGATATCCCGCTCAGCGAGCAGCAAATTGGAGTAAAGGTTTGCGATCCACTGCCGTCCGGACGCTGTGATCTTTAAATACTCGATCGCTTTTTGAATATATGGAGCCACACTGTTCCAATAGAACTGCGGATAACGGTGAACAAGATCGGCTGGCGTCTCATACCCCAGCTGCTTGTTGAGCCCTGCTTCTTCAAACTCGAAATAGAGCGCGTTGGCTTTGCGGATGTAATGCGGGTCACCTAACTGACCGATAAAGTCTGCAGCCCGCACAAGATTGGCATCATCACCTAGTATTTCGCTGTCATCGGGAAACTTGCTGGGAAACCGGGATCCTTCAATCGCATCGGCGACCCTTTGTGGATCGAGTAGACCGGTACCCTCCAGTCGTTCAAGCACATAAAGCTTTGAGCGGTCCACATGATAAGGCGTCAATGCCGCATCAGAGGCACCACGTGCGAGCCGGACGGTCTTGCCTTCCCCGTTGACCAGATAGGCTTCTTTGTTGTCGCCGGGCAAAATCCCCCGGACATACCCGATGTCATGGGTTAGGCAGGCAACAATCACATGGGCATAATCGGTAGGCGGCATGTGACTGTGAAGCGCACGTCCGCGCAGGATATCGTGGCCGGCAAGGGTCACCAACATGGTGTGTTCAATATTGTGGTAGAGCGCATCGCTGTTGCCAATGCATTCCATCGCGATCCGTCCGATGGAAGGAACGAGTTCCGCAAGTTCCGGGTCTGACTGGCCAAAACGCCTTTGAACATAAGATGTGAGAAAATTGCCAAGCGCGTCTGCCGCGAGCTCCGGTATCGTGAACATGAGTGCGATCTCATCCCGTATGACAGCCCGATGACCGTGCCCCGACCAGCGCAAAATCTGGCGGAATTTTGTGTCAATGGGATGTCATGTACCGGGCGCAGCTCAGCCGCCGCTCAGTCTTCGTAAACAATCTCGCGGGTTTCGCGGAAAGTGACATCTGAGAATTTTTCGGTGATATGGCCGATTTCCCAGGCGTTCTTGAACAGGAACACCGGTTTGTCATCGCGGTCGTTGGCGCTGCATCCATTTAGTGTATAGTGGAATTATTGCACCTTATGTAATAATGTGTGATAAATTTACATTGAATAGTTCTTTTAAAAATACGAGTTCAATATGCAAATCGAAATTGGTTTTCGAAACTTTCGAGCATTTCAGAATGCAGAAATTTCATTGAGGCCTATGAATATTTTAATGGGCACTAACGGAAGCGGCAAAAGTTCTGTGCTGCAGTTAATAATGATGCTTTCGCAATCTTCGTCCCTTATAGATGAAAGTTCCAATTCTG
This sequence comes from Roseibium denhamense, assembly GCF_009711415.1. Lineage (GTDB taxonomy): Bacteria > Pseudomonadota > Alphaproteobacteria > Rhizobiales > Stappiaceae > Roseibium > Roseibium denhamense. The sequence continues at coordinate 78,219 of NZ_SMLZ01000113.1, read as the reverse complement.
CTATAAAGATCAACGGGCCGTTGTGTTCATTCGGTTCAGTTGAGAACATCTTCAATCTAAAAGACACAAGAAAAGAGTTAGTATTTGATTTTACAATATCAGAGAAAATTGTAAGCGATGTTAAAGATCAGGTTTTGTCGTATGCATTTAAAGAAATTCAAAACCTGATCGAGAGAGGGATATATTACTTGGAGTTTTTGAGCTCGCGTGCTCATGATAAAAATTTTGATGAAAACGTGCTTAGCTTAGTAGAAAGGTCTGAGCGATGGAGCAGAAAAAGAGAAGAAAATTATACTCTCAAAGAGTATAAAGACAAATGTAATTTCTATGTCGAAGTTAAAGATCTTATTAAAAAATCGGAAGAATTGTTCGGTCCTACTGAAAATGAAAAAATAGCATTCCGTTTGTCTAGGCGGAGAATAGCACGTGATCGGAAATCTCATTACAATAGATATCGCCCTAGATACGAATTACACCAAGTCAGTTTAGTCGACATAGATATCTCACAGAAGTTGATTTCGGAGATATTTAATTTTTCAGGAGGGTGTAGAATAGTTTACGAATTAAAGGTGACAAATAACTCTGCGCAGAGGTCATCAAGAATTAATATTTCAAATATTTCATTTTATTCGCATAACCAATTGTTCTGTTCGTTCGATGGCGGAGTGATTAATAGCGCTATTGGATCCAAGGAAAGTGGGGATGGAAATCCAAGTTTTTTCGATCATTACAAATCAGCTCGAGAAAATCTATTTGATTTGAATGCGAGTATATTTGAGGTTGTGTATCAAGCAGATTATGATGAGTTATCTGTAAACATTCTGAGTAAGTGGCTCGGCGGATTAGAGAGTAAAGTACGAAATTACTTTCACAGTCGCGAAGTTGCTGTTGTCAAACCACTTAGAGGATACCCACGTAGATACTACGACGCCTATGGAAGTGACCTTAAAGAAGAGGCATTTGAAATAATAAATGTCCTCAAACACAACCAAGAGGCGAAGGAGTTCATCAACAATTGGGTTGGTAGATTTGACATTGAGATGGATGCCTCTGAATATGAAGACTTTTTGGGTAAAATCTACACACGGCGCCGTGTAAACGGAGTTGATCTAAATGTCGATCTTATAGATTCAGGTTTCGGATACTCCCAAGTTTTGCCAATACTGTATAAAGGACTGATTGCGGACAAAGATGCGATATTTATAGTTGAACAACCTGAGATTCACCTTCATCCAAATATGCAGGCAGAGCTTGCAGATTTTTTCATTGATTTGTATAATTTCAAACGGAAGGAAGAGGGTGGTAATTTCACTATAATAATTGAAACTCATAGTGAGTATTTAATAAAAAGGTTTGCTCGTCGAATCGCTGAAAAGCAATATAAAAGTTACGATCATAAATCAATTTCACCTGGATCTGAAGAAGTGGGGCTCTTCTTCATAGAGTCTTCGAGTGTTGGAGACGGGGCTGGTATTCGATTCTCCGAGATCAATAAATTTGGTGGGATCGAGTGGCCGAAGGATTTTTTCGAAGCGCGGGACGAAGACCTCAAGGCTACAATTAAGAGTCGGATGAGGATGCTTGGTGATGAGTAACAGCGTAGTTCTATGTCCTCGTGTCGTAGAAATCTGTAGTGATTCGAGTGCGCGGGATTACAAATACAAGATTTTGGCTCGACTTTTAATTCTAGAAAAGCCGGTTAAGCTTGCGGTGGATAGTAATTCAAAATTGCAAGAATTGTATACTGCTCAGATCAGTAAAAGCCATGTTTGGGGCGATATACTTCAAACAATGCAAGATCGTGAACATCTTTATTTCTATAGTGTTCCAATCAGTAAAAGAATTAGGAACACGAAGTCCGTTGTGAGGGCTGTTGCGAGAAACAAAAAGGGCGGAAACGAAGTAATAGCTTGGGAGGCATCTGACTACCAAGATGATGACATCAGGGTATTAGATCGAGATGAAGCAGTACTTTTTTTGAAGAGGAACAGCTTGATGGAAGAGGGTGTTATTTACAACGTAACGATGGGCGATAACAGTGTTTTTAACACAGGAGAAATACAGAATTCCTTTAACAAATTGGGAGACGATCAGAAAGAAGTAAAAGAGATGTTACGAATTCTTTCTGAGGAAGTTTTTAAATCGAAGAACGAAGATGCTGGGGAGTTTTTAACTGCCATTTCTACAGAGATTAATTCTGGCTCGCCCAAGAAAGCGCTCTTGTCTGTATACTGGGAAAAAATAACTGAAATACTCCCGCATGTAAAAAACATCGTCGGGATTACGACAGGAATAACAAAGTTACTAACTTAACAATCAGTCTTCGTAAACAATCTCGCGGGTTTCGCGGAAAGTGACATCTGAGAATTTTTCGGTGATATGGCCGATTTCCCAGGCGTTCTTGAACAGGAACACCGGTTTGTCGTCGCGGTCGTTGGCAATCGACATGCGGTGTGCCTCGATCATTTTTTGAAGCGTCTGGCTGTCGGTCTCGATCCAGCGCGCCGTCGAGTAGGGCACGGTTTCAAAACCGATTTCGGTGCCGTATTCCGCCTTCAAACGGTCGACGACGACGTCCAGCTGCAGGGCGCCGACCACGCCGACGATCCAGTTGGAGCCAAGGTCCGGCTTGAAGATCTGGACAAGACCCTCTTCGGCCAGATCCTGGAGGCCCTGGCGCATCTGCTTGACGCGCATGGTGTCGGACAGGCGCACGCGCCGCAGGATTTCCGGCGCGAAGGCAGGCAGGCCGGTCACATGAATGTTCTCGCCTTCGGTGAGCGTATCGCCGACCCGCAGCTGGCCATGGTTGGGCACGCCGATCACATCGCCCGGATAGGCGTTTTCGGCAATCTCGCGCTCCTCGGCGAAGAAGAAGATCGGCGCCGATACCGCGATCTGCTTGCCCGCGCGCACATGTTTCAGCTTCATGCCCCGCTTGAAGGTGCCCGAGCACAGGCGCACGAAAGCAATGCGGTCCCGGTGTTTGGGGTCCATGTTTGCCTGCACCTTGAAGACAAATCCGGTGACCTTGTCCTCTTCCGGCATGATCGTGCGTCCGCCGGTCGCCGGCTGCGAATGGGGCGGCGGTGCGAAGTCCGCGATGAAATTCAGGATCTCTTCGATGCCGTAATCCCGCAGGGCGGACCCGAAGAAGACCGGGGTCAGGTGACCTTCCAGGAAGCTCTCCTTGTCGAACTCCGCATAGCCTTCGCTGCCAAGTTCCACATTTTCGGTGAGTTCATCCATGATCCGGTCGAAAACGGTGCCGGTAAGGGTCTCATCGTCCAGGCCGGAAACGGTCTTAGTTTGCGTATACGGCCCGCCGCGCTCCCCGGCCGAGGTGTGGAATTCCTTTTTCTGCCAATCATAGACCCCGAAAAAGTCCGAGCCCATGCCGACAGGCCAGGTCTGCGGGGAGACGTCCAGGGCAAGGGCCTCCTGGACCTCGTCCAAGATCTCCAGCGCGTGACGGCCTTCACGGTCGATCTTGTTGACGAAGGTGATGATCGGAATGTCGCGCAGGCGGCAGACTTCAAACAGCTTGCGGGTCTGGGTTTCGATGCCTTTTGCCGCATCAATCACCATGATGGCCGCATCGACAGCGGTGAGCGTGCGGTACGTATCTTCGGAAAAGTCCTCGTGGCCCGGTGTGTCGAGCAGATTGTAGATGATGCCGCCCCGCTCGAACGTCATGACGGACGAGGACACCGAAATCCCGCGTTCCTGCTCGATCTTCATCCAGTCTGAGCGGGCCCTACGGCGTTCGCCGCGCGCACGGACCTGACCGGCGGCCCGGATTGCACCACCCGACAAGAGAAGCTTTTCGGTGAGCGTTGTCTTACCGGCGTCCGGGTGCGAGATGATCGCGAAGGTGCGCCGGGTCTGATGGGGCGCCGCGCCATTGGTGGCCATTGATATGTCTCCTGGGCAAGCCCGGTCAAAGCCGTCCTGCGGGCCGCGCATCGCACCGGGATCCGGGAGCGCCAGCCGCCGCAAAAGGCCAGGCGGATTGGTGTTTCGTTGGCGCCAGTTTCTAGAGGGGTTTCGGGCAAAACGTCAGTACGGATTTGCCGGCCCCTGCCTTCGCCTCTGCGCCATGCTAAGGCAAGTCCGATTGGTGTTTCGTTGGCGCCACTTTCAAGAGCGGTCTGGGGCAATCCCCCATCCCGGACTCGATCCTGGATCCACTTGCTGTGCCGTTCGCTGCTGGTCTTGCGCTTATTTGAGGTTGGAGCTCACGGAATATGGGGGGCTTTGTGGTGTGTGCCAGTTGCCTGTGAAATCATAGTCATATGCCTTGTTACTGGCCAACCGGCAGGGTGAAGGTCCAGGTGGACCGGTTTGCGGCCGGTGGAATGGCCGGAAAGGGGGCGGCGGACCGGACCGCGGCTTGCACAGCTTTGTCGAATGCGGTTGATCCTGACGATTGAAAGAGGCGGATGCCCGAAACCGCACCAGCCGCGTTGACCGTGAAGCGCACCTGCGCGTCCCGCCGGGGTGGCCGTCCGCTGCGCGGCGCCCGAACCGCCCGCAGCAATTGGCGGTAGACTTTTCCCGGGTAGTTGGAAACAGCAGCATTACCGGCCGTGTCGCTTTTGCCTTTGCGCTGAGATCCACCCTTTTGTGCCGTTTGGTTTGATTGTCCGCCTGCGCCGGACCGGGTTTTGGCCGCAGCTTTGGGCTGCTCCTGCACGCTTCGGTCCGGTTGCGTTGTAACCGTCCGCTTTGGCGGTGCCGGTTTGGTGCGCGGCAAGGGAGCATCGGCAGGCAAGGCCGTAGTCTCCTCAACGGCATCAGCTGGTTCGGGGGCAATTTGCTGGCTCTTGCTGGATATCTCAACGGCAGCAGCCGGTTCGGCCACGCTCTCGTCGAGCTGCCTGTCTTGTTCCCGCACCGGGTCGGCCTCTTTTTCGCGGGGCTCATCCTCAGGCGTCTCAGGCGGGAGGTGCGGTGCTGTTTCCACCGGTGCGGGCTTCGCAAGGTTAGAGGGGACGGGACTTGCGGCTTTCAGGAACTGTTCGGGTGTGTTTTGCGCCTGCTTGGCAGACAGAAGAGGGGTGCCCCGTGATGACAAAGGCAGGGCCGTTGAGGATTGCGTTGAAACGGCCGCCGTCGCTGGCACGGCCGGAGAAACAGGGCGGGCCGTGGTCAGGGGGGCGGATTGCACGCGTTTGGCGCTGACAACAGAAGCGTCGGCAGCTGGTTCGGAGATCGGGACGTCGACCGCCGGGGTTACAGTTGCCGCAAGTGTGCCCGCAACAACGGTGTTGAAGGGCGAACTGCCAAGAGTTGGGGCCTCGTAGGCCCCGGCGCCGCCGAGTTCGAGCTTCGGCTTTGCGGAAAGGCTCACGGCAACCGCGCCGGCATGTAAAGCGGCTGAGGCAAGAAGGGCAATTGTCCACACGCGGCCGCGCCGTGTCATTGCGCCCCCTTGCGCGTCACAACCACAACCTTGGCTGCGCCCGCCCCATAAAGGGCGCCGATGTGGTCGAGCAAACGTATTGCGTTCAACGCTTCATCGGCCGCCAGGCGGACAATTGTGTCCTGGCCGTCATGGATAGCGCTCACTTGGGCCAGATAGTCCGCCGCCGTGACTTCCTGTTCACGGACGTAAAGACTGCCGTCTTGCCGGGCAAAAAGGGCATCGGGCGGCGGAAGCGGATCGGCAGTTTCGGTTGCTGACAGCGTAACGTGAGGATCCTGGGCCGGGGAAAGCTGGCCGGCCACCAGAAAGAAGATCAGCATCAGGAAAACGATGTTGATCAACGAGACGGTCGTCTCCATCGGGCGTTTCGACGGTTTGGACGGAAGATTGATCATTGTCCACCTGCGACCGTGACCGTCAGGCCTTCGACGTTCCGCAGCACACTCATGACGGTGACAAGCTGCTGTGTCGTGCTCTCACCGCGCACCAGCACCAATATGTTGTCGATATCCTTGGCCATGAGCGTGCCGGCCTGGTCTTCCAGCATCTCGTCCGCAATGGGCGATCCGTTGAGCCGCAGCCCTTCTGGTCTGACCGTCAAAATGGCTTTCGGCATGGCCCCCGCACCACCGCTCGCGGGCGGTGCCCCGATCTCTACCTGTCCAAACTTGGTGAATGTCGAGGACAGCATGAAAAACAGAAGAAGCAGAAAGATCACGTCAACCAGCGGTGTCAGTGAGATTGGTTTGTGTTTCTTGGGAAGCGGATCAACGTGCATAGGACAGCTGTGGCTCGAACGCAGCCGGTTCAGGATGGTCGGATTCCGCCGCTGATGGCAGTAGCAAAGCGGATGTCAGCGTTTCAATCAGAATGCGCTCCGCCTCCAGGCGTGCTTCCAGCCAGGTGACCACCAGCGAAACCGGCATGGCAACCGCCAGTCCGGCGGCCGTTGTCATTAGGGCGACCCAGATGCCCCCCGCCAGCGCCGAAGGATCAACATTCGAACCGGCATTTTGCAGGGCCTGAAAAGCCTCGATCATGCCAAGCACGGTTCCAAATAGGCCAATAAGAGGCGCGACCTGAGCGATTGCCTCGAGTGCCCTGACGCCTTTGGAAAAATGATGCAGGTCTTTGGACGCCTGGACGCTGACCCGCTCTTCAATGTCTGCCTTGCGCGCGCGCTGGGCCAACAGCTTGCATGTGGTCGCAACGGCATTGCATGCAGCGCTCTTCGGATCGGCAAATCGGGTCTGAAGGCCGGTCAGGCGGCCCGATTGCCAGAGGGCGACACTGTCCTTTGCACGCGTGCCCGTGCCTACCCCGCAACTGACAAACTCAAAGACTTTGACCAGGATGAGCGCCAGTGCAATTACCGACAGACCGGCGATGACGGTGACAACCGGTCCGCCAAGCTGAAGAAACGCGGAAATCTGACTGATCAATTGAGGCAGCATGGCAAATTCCTATTGAACAAGAGGGAAGGTTGACCGGCTCGACACAGTCAGAGCGGCAGAGCAATGTCCGGGCGTGTTGGTGGCAGTGCATCCCACCGGACCGTTGATCAAAAGACGTCCGGCCTTGGTGCAGTCGACACCCGGCATTTCGAACTGGCGGACCACCGTCTTGCCAGACGTCAAGGCTCCGAATTCCAGCACCGACATCTGATCAATGACGCCGTCTGTGTTGAACAGGACAGCTTCATAGGCGGCTGCGGGCAGATCCCGTCCGGTCTCATTCCGAAGGACAAACGAGAACCGGCATCCTGCGCCCGACGGCTCGGTCTTGTTGAGTTCCATCGAAATCACGGGGTCAGCCGCTTCGACGGCACCAGGGCCAAAGACAGTGCCGGCCGCGATGGCCACGGCGTAGACAGACAAGGTCCAGTTTAACGGGGGCATGCCGGGTCTCCTTCAAACAGGGGAGAGTGCCCGCATGGTCCGGGCACCCTCGGTTCAATCAGAACGTCTTCGCAAAGCTCAACTTGAAGCTCCGGCCCGCGCCTTCGTCGCCATCCAGGTGGTTCCGGTAGGACTTGTCGAAGACGTTGTCGACGTTGAACCGGAGTTCGCTACCCGCCATCAGGCCCTCGTCCGGCTTCCAGGCCGCATAAAGGTTGTGAAGGGCATATCCGGCGGTCGTGTTTCCGGAAGTGCCGACCCGGTCCTGGGCGGCGTAGAAGTCACCCCGCCAGCCGAAATCGAGATTCCAGGGGCGGTGCACATACCCGATCTTCAGGAAGGCATTGTCGGCTGGAACGGCATTCAGGTCGCCGCCTGTGTCGCGGTTTTTACCGCGGATGACGGATGCCCCAAGTGTCCCGTAGATCGTGTCTGTCCAGTAGGACGCCTCGACCTCGAACCCTTCGTACCGGGCTTCCGGAATAATGTCGGTCACCACAGTGGTGCCGTTCCAGTAGCTTGCATAATAGTCGGTAATGTTGTTCCGGAAGGCGGTTGTTTTCAGGCGGAAGGCATCGCCGCCGCGGACCAGGTCATCAAAGGCGAGTGTAAAGCCTGCCTCGAAGTTGTTGGATTTTTCCTTCTCAATCGCATTGACGGTGTAGTTCGAGAAGACTTCATCCAGGGATGGCAGGCGTTCGGTGTGTGCGACCGATCCGAAGATGCCAAGCCAATCGGTCATCTTGACCATGGCCGCCAGTTTCGGTGAGTAGCCGATCTTGGTCTTTTCCTCATTCAAGGTAACCGTATCGCCGCTGCTGTCCGTGTAGCTGCCGATCGAGACATTGCCATAGTCGATGCGCATGCCGGGGATCAGGGTCACGCGGTCGTTCCAGACAAACTCTGTCTGAACGAAGCCGCCCATGTTTTTGGTTTCGCCCTCCGGATGGGTAGCGGATCCGCTTTGGGTATAGGCGCCCATGTCGCGGGGATTGCGGCGTTCCTGGTACTGGGCATCCAAACCGGTCGTGACATAGGCCATCCAGTCACTTCCAAGGTCGAACGTGGATACGTTATCGGCCTTGCCCTGCCAGGTTTCATAGGAATATTCGGAATTTAGGCCGAACGCGTAGACGCAAGTCGTAGGTCCAAAGCAAACCGGGTCCATGTTGCTTTGCTTGACCCGCGTGTCGGACCAGCTGACCTGAGCCTTGAAGTCTAGAAGATTGTTGCCGGTGAACGCATTCTCATAACCGGCAATCGCGGTCTGATCTGTTACCGTCCGGTCGACATTTCCAAAGGTCGTGCCCCAGGTGATCTGGTCATAACCCTGGTTGTCTTCATCGCTGGTCCAGCGCTGATAGCTTGCAAAGGACGGATTGATCGTTATTTGCGCCGAATGTGTAACGGCCCTTGATCAGGCCGTTGATCGAATCAAAATCGGAATCGTCGATGTCATTGCCTTGGCCGTCGGCAAGGTCCTGTGATTTCCTGTAGTTCAACGCGCCCAGGATCTCGGCATTTTCAATAGGCTCTGCTGCGACAATCGCGCTGCCGAGCCAGCCGTTGCCATTGGAGTCCCAGGAGGTTTTCAGGCGGCCGCCAAACTTGTCGCCGGGATCAAGAAAGTCGCTCGCGTCTTTCGTGGTGAAGGTGACCACCCCGCCCATGGCGCCAGATCCATAAAGCGTTGAGGAGGCCGGTCCGCGCAGAACCTCCACCTGCTTGTAAAGCTCCGGATCAGAGAAAAACGATCCCATCCGGTATTGTTCGAAAAACTTGTTGACCCCATCGACTTGCAGGATGATCCGGGTCTCGTCGGAGGACAGGTTTTCCCCGATCCCGCGGATGTTGATGCTTTCTCCAAACACCGAGTTGCTGCCGATTGGCATGACCCCCGGTATCTCTTTGAACACATCGCCAATTGTACGGGCCTGTTGCGCGTCAATTGCGTCCTGATCAAGCACCGTTACGGCTTGCGGCGTGTCAATAGCGACCTTGTCGACACCGGTCCCGACAACGATACGCTGCAATGGTGTTGCGCTGTCTTCGAATGCGCCGTCCTGCGCATACGCGCTGCCGGTAAATGTCAAAACCCATAGTGCAACCCCGCCCATCAAACGGGTTTGGCAGGTTTTTGTGAGCCCCATAATACTTCTCCAAGAGTGCGCGTTGTCGCGTCCTTTTCGCCGCCTCTCAAACGGCGCTTTAAACATGAGTCAGTGACTCAGGTATTGCGGTGAATATGAAACATGAGTATACGAGTCAAGTATTAGATCGCGCTTGTGCCGATTTCCCGCCTTCTTGGAATGATTCAAGATTAAGTTTCTAATCCAATGGGTTATTCCGTTCTGGGTGGGGTGCGTTTGGTCGGAGTGCAGGTGCGGAAACGACTTATTCAGACGAAGGCAAACCCATGACTGCTGACCAGTTCCATGCAGAAACAAGGCCGGATGCAGCCGTAATCAGAGCGGCGCGTTCCCAGTATCCGAAGATGCGCGAACGCGATCTCGCCCGGTCCCTCGGTATCTCCGAGGCTGAGCTTGTGGCGGGGTTTGTCGGCCATGGCACATGCCGGATTGACCCCCGGTTCGAGGATTTGTTTGACGGCCTGAAAAAGGTCGGAACCGTCATGGCGCTCACGCGGAACGAGAGCGCCGTGCATGAAAAAATCGGGCCGTTCGAAAAGTTCGTGAACGGCAAACGGGCCGCGTTGATGCTCGGTGAGCATATCGATACCCGCATGTTCCCGGCCAACTGGATTTACGGATTTGCGGTCGATAAGCATGAGGGACAAGATGTGCGCCGGTCGCTGCAATTCTTTGATGCGCATGGAGACGCCGTCCAGAAAATTCATGCACGCCCGGAAACGGATATGGCGGCTTGGGATGATCTGGTCGCAGCGCTTTTGAGCGCAGATCAGACGCCGGATTGGCTGCCGGAGGTGACACCGGCAAAGCCGTTCAGCCGGAAGGTGCCGGCAGATGGCGCACAAACGGAACTGAGAAACCGCTGGCAGGCCATGTCGGATCCCCATCAGTTCCATGGCCTTTTGAAGGATCTGGACCTTGACCGGGTCAGTGCCTTCGAGCTTGCCGGAGAGAGCTGGGCATGGCCGCTGGACAAAGGGGCTGTTCCGGCTCTGCTGCGGCACGCGGCCTCTGAAGCTATTCCAATCATGTGCTTCGTCGGCAACCGCGGCTGCATCCAGATCCATTCCGGCCAGGTGGAAACGGTCATGACCAAGGGACCATGGATCAATGTGATGGATCCAACGTTCCATCTGCATCTGCGCACGGATCAAATCCATGAGGTCTGGGCGGTCAGAAAACCTGCAGATGTTGGCCACGTGACCTCGGTTGAGGCCTATGCCAGCGACGGGCAGCAGATCATCAGTTTTTTCGGAGTGCGGGGCGAGGGTAATGCGGAGCGCGCGGATTGGCGCGGTCTTGCCGAAAACCTGCCGAAACTGGACCGGGCGATCAATCTTGGAGCAGCTGAATGACCTATTTGAACATAGGGCAATCCCTTAAATTCATGACGGCCGGTTTGCTCACGGCAGCCGCCCTTTTCATGACCGGTAAGCCGCTTTGGGCTGGTGAGGATGCTCTGCGGGTTGTCGCGGTGGGCGGATCGGTCACCGAAATTGTCTACGCCTTGGGCGAGGAGGACCGGCTGGTCGCGCGGGACACGACAAGTGTCTTCCCGGAAGAAGCTCAAGACTTGCCGGATGTCGGTTACATCCGCGCCTTGTCGCCGGAAGGTGTCCTATCTGTTGATCCTGATCTGGTGCTGATGCTGGATGGGAGCGGTCCGCAAGAGGCCGTGGATGTCCTGAAGAAAACCGGGCTTCCGATTGCAGACATTCCCAACAGCTTCACGCCAGAAGGCATCGTGGAGAAGGTTCGCGCGGTCGGAGAGGCGCTGGGTGTACCGGACAAGGCAGCCGCCTTGATTGTGGCAATGGAGGCCGGTCTTGACGCCGCCGCGAGAGACGCAAATGCCGGAAGCCCGGAAATCCGTGTCCTGTTCGTTCTGTCTACCGCTGGCGGCCGGATTATGGCATCCGGCAGTGGCACGGCCGCGCATGGCATCCTGCAACTGGCCGGGGCAACCAACGCCGTGGCGGCATTCTCCGGTTACAAGCAGCTCAGTGATGAGGCACTTCTGAGCGCTGCGCCGGATGTGGTGCTGATGATGGACCGGGAAGGAGATCATGCAGCGTCAGCGGACGAGCTTTTCTCCCATCCTGCCTTGTCCCAAACCCCGGCTGGAAAAAACAACCGGCTTATCAAGATGGATGGTCAGTATCTGCTCGGTTTCGGGCCCCGGACCGCAGATGCCATACGCGATCTGGCGGCAGAGCTGAAAGCCTTCCGGAGCTGATATGGCCGTTGGAGAAACGTTCCCGAATGCACGGCCGGGATGGCTGGCCGAACGGACAGGTCTAGCGGCCGCACGGCAAGGTGACCGGGCCGCTCTTGCACGCTCCTTGATCCTCCTGTTGGCGCTTGTCCTAGGGGTTACAGTCCTTGGCAGCCTGGCGACAGGACCGATTACGGTCCCGGTTCTGGATCTGCTTCCGCATGTGCCAAAGCTCTTCACAGCAGAAGAGCTTCCAGCAAGCGTCTCCATGCGGGACTGGGTTGTTGTTACCGAGATCCGCTTGCCAAGAGTTGTCCTCGGCGCGCTGATTGGGGCAGCACTTGCCGTCTCCGGCGCGGTGATGCAGGGCCTTTTCCGGAATTCCCTGGCTGATCCGGGCATTGTTGGCGTTTCCGCCGGCGCAGGCCTCGGGGCGGCCTTGTTCATCGTGCTCGGCAATGCAGCTCTTGCGCCTGTCATGGCCGTGCTCGGGATCTATGCCGTACCGATTGCCGCTTTTGCGGGCGGTCTGATCAACACACTGCTTCTTTACCGGATCGGAACACGCGGTGGATTTACCTCGGTCGCAACACTGTTGCTGGCAGGCATTGCGCTGGGCGCTCTCACCGGCGCGGCCACGGGTCTGCTTGTCTATGTGGCCGATGATCAGGAACTTCGGGATCTGCAATTCTGGGGGCTTGGGTCGCTTGCCGGTGCCAACTGGGAAAAAGTTGCGTCAGCCGCACCGATCATTCTGGCCATGTTGTTTGCAACGCCGTTTCTCGCGCGCGGTCTGAACGCGCTGACGCTTGGCGAAGCCGCCGCCGCGCATATCGGGATACGTGTCCAGCGCTTGAAGAACATCAGCATCCTGCTGGTTGCCGCGGCGACCGGTGCGTCCGTGGCGGTCAGCGGCGGGATCGGGTTTGTCGGGATTGTCGTTCCGCATCTCTTGCGCCTGACAATTGGCCCGGATCACCGGTTCCTTTTGCCCGCAGCAGCGCTCCTTGGTGCCATTCTTCTGATTGCGGCCGACACGCTTGCAAGAACGATTGTAGCCCCTGCAGAGTTGCCCATTGGGATCATTACCGCCTTTGCCGGAGCGCCGTTCTTCCTTTGGATTCTCTTGAAAAACAGGGGGCTGAGCGGACTATGACCGCACTTGCACGATCCCACGAAACTCCTGTTTGTGAAGATCCGGCCAGCCGGTTCCTGAGTGTCGGTGACGTCAGCGTTTCCATAGGACGGGCCGGTATCGTCAGAAGCGTGTCCTTCACGGCCCAGGCTGGCGAGCTGCTCGCGATCATCGGACCGAGCGGGTCCGGGAAAACGACGCTTTTAAAGGCCATCACCGGCGAACGAAGCTACTCGGGCCGGATAGAGCTGGCGGGACGGGACGTCCGCGCAACAAGCCCTGAAGACCAGGCCGAAATACGCGGCGTGCTGCCTCAGGCGAGTCATTTGTCGTTTCCGCTGACCGTCGCGGAAGTGATCGGACTGGGTCTTCTCGATCTTCGCGCAGGCCGTCCGGCACGGGCGGGCCGGATAGCGGATGCCCTGCATAAGGTCGGTTTGAGCGGGTTTGAGGGCCGCACCTATCAGGACCTGTCCGGCGGCGAACAGCAGCGGGTCCAGCTAGCCAGAGTGCTGTGCCAGGTATGGGAGCCGGTGTCCAAGGATGGCGTTCCGCGCTGGCTGTTTCTGGACGAACCGGTGTCCAGTCTTGATATCAAGCACCAGTACCAGATCATGGCCCTTGCGGCGGATTACGCCAGGCGGGGCGGAGGGGTTGTGTCCGTGATGCACGACTTGAACCTGACAGCCCGGTTCGCGGACAAGGTGGCCATCATGAAACAGGGGCGGCTGCTCGACCACGGTCCGGTTGAAAACATGCTGGAAAGCCGGAAGCTCAGCGAGACATTCGAGGCGGAGCTCGATGTCATCCGGTCGGGGGACAGCATTCATGTGCTTTGCCGGGAATAAGCGTGCGGCCGCAAAAGGCCAGGCGGATTGGTGTTTCGTTGGCGCCAGTTTCTAGAGGGGTTTCGGGCAAAACGTCAGTACGGATTTGCCGGCCCCTGCCTTCGCCCCTGCGGCCTTGGTCCGGTGCTTCAAAGGCCGGAAAGCAACAGGTTGGCTACAAAGCGCTGCGCATAACCTTGCGCAGCGCTTCTTTGCGCACTCGTCCCATTTTCTCTTGTGTCATGCCGGATCCGTGCCGCGCATGACCGAGAACATCCGGAGGGGCAGAGTTTGGTCTTACGGTTTGGGGGACGGGACAGCTCGTACCAAGAGTGTCGCTGGTGTCGCCGCTGGAGCTTTGGATGCGTCAGCGTGATCTTCCTGCTGTTCCTCTTCCTCAGGATCGAGATCAATGATGATAAGATTTTCAAGGAAGGCAATCAGGGCTTTCCTGTCATCGTCCGCCAAAGCTTCATAAGCCCGGCGGCTGTCTTCGGCGTCCCCGCCATGAGCCAGGATGGCCGCCTCCAATGTCGTTGCGTTGCCGTCATGCAGCCAAGGGCCGGTCGAGCCGACACCGGCGAGAGACGCAGTAGGCCAGGTGGCTGCCCCGAACCCGTGGACGTCGATCGGATCGGCAAGCTTTTCGCCCATGTGATGGCGCTTGAAGTCCGAGTACCATGCAATTTCTGCAGAGCCGTCTTCCGCTTTTGGGAACGCTCCAAGGTTAAGCGTATTGCCGGTGGCAGTGATTACATGATTGTTCGGGGAATCCGTGGTCAGATCGAACCAGATGGCAGTGTCAGCGGAAAGGCCTGCCTCTGCTGCGGGTTGGCCAGACGGAAACACGTCCTCCTTGAAACCAGCCTGTAGGCTTGGCTCGCTAAAGATGGGTGTCGATACTTTCATGACAGGCAAATGGCAACCGGTACATTTGGCTTCGGCCAGGATCACTTCACCGCGGCGTATTTCAGATGTTTCCTCCGGTGTCAGGTCCATCAAGTCGTGCGCGGCCAGTTCCAGCTTTGACGTTGGGCGCTCCAGTGCCGCCATATAAATCGTGAGTGCCGTCAGGTCTCCGACCGAGAGCTCGTTGGTCACGCCGTCATGGTCACCATCATGACCGCCGACCAGCTCCTCACCTTGCATTCCAAGTTCGTTGTGCGCCGCATGGCGCGTAAAGGCACGCAGGGTCGCGTGCGATCCTTTCCAGCCGAACACTTTGACCACCAGGTCCGGGTCGACGCCTTCAATTGCGCTGCGGTCATAATCGGCAACACAGATCCCGGTATCCGGATCGAGCATGGGTTTGGCGGACAAGGTGCCAAATGCAACGCCTTTTGCCGAGAGTGGCCGGGATGCCGCTTCATTCAAGGTGCACACATCCTTTTCCAGAAGCGCTTCTTGAGCTTTCAGGTCAGCGGTCATTTCCTCCGCGATGCGCTGCTTGCCACCGAGCGCAAACAAGTGAGGTGTGTTGCGGTGCAAATACTTCGAAGGGTCCCCCGTGTGCAGCGGGTCAACGATCCCGTTCAGCGGGTTTGGTCCGGCACCGTTGGCATAGGGCGCGGAGTGGCAGGAAATGCAGGATTGGGCAACCGGACCGGTTTCACGCTTTGGCAAGTGGTTGGTCCATTCACCAAACGCGGTCAGATCGGACCGTGGAAACCGTGTGAACCTTTGCCCTGATTGGTTGACTTTGGCGCCGACGCCGCGCCGAGCCGTGAACGTTGCTTCCGTGAGTTCATCGCCAGCTTCAAAAGCATCCAAAAAGGCTGCTGCCGGGTCTTCTTGCACGAGTGCGTTCAATTCGCTTTGCTGAACGGGAGCAGGCTCTTCGGCTGCTGTTGGGAGGGGCAGTAAAACGAGAGCTGCTGTGCAGAGTAATCCAAGTTGACGTTCAGCTGGAAAGATCATTTTATTTTCCATTCATCTTTATAGACGTTATGGAAAATAATGTTGCTTCAGTTTGAAAGTAATCTAAAGAAAAATATTTTATTAAATTTTGTACATTACATGATTAAGCATGAAATAAATCATCGCGATGCGTGTTGTATCTAGGGTGAGTATTTGTAAGTGTGATTGTGGCAGTGATGAGGCCGCCTAGAGATTTGATGATGGGTCGGCCTAATCCAGGCGTTTCTTGAACCGGAGGGCTGCAACAATCATCCCGATCACGAAGAAACCGGCCATCCAGAGAACATCGCGGTGCAGATCGAGCAGGCCGGCATCGCGCAGGACGAACCCCCGGATCATGCGCATGAAATGTGTGGCCGGCAGGACCTCGGCAATATATTGCGCAATCACCGGCATGCCTTCGTAAGGGAACATGAATCCGGACAAAAGGATTGAGGGCATCAGCACGAAGACGGTCATCTGCGTTGCCTGCAACTGCGTCTGCGCGATCGTAGACAGCACAAGCCCCAAAGACAGGCTGGCTCCGATAAACAGGAGCGTCCCGGCGAACAGATCGACTGTCTTGTCGCCAAAGGGAACATTGAACAGCAGGTGCCCGAGACCCAAAATGATGACCGTTTGAATGAGTCCGATGAAAATGTAGGGAATGATCTTCCCGATCATCAGTTCCAGCGGTTTGACGGGTGTGTTGATCAGCATTTCCATGTTGCCGCGTTCGCGTTCGCGCACGATCGCAGCAGACGTAAACATGATCATGGTCATGGTCAGGATGATGCCGACAAGGCCGGGCACGATGTTGATCGCCGTCCTTTGCTCTGGATTGAAGAACAAGGCCACTTCAAAGGTCGGGGTCGACCGGTTCGGCGCCTCGCGGAACAGTTCGGACAAGGGCATGGACCGCAAAGCCTTGATCGAACTTGCAATCATCGTGTCCGACCCGTCCACGATCCACTGGGCAACCGGACGGCTCGTTTCTTCATCCGTGGAGGCGGGCGTGCCAAGGCCTGTCGCCGGGGAGCGGGCAATGCGCTGAGCGACATCATTTGGAATGATGAACGCGGCCCGCACCCGTGCGGACTTGATCGCGGCCTCGGCGGCTTCAACGCTTGAATGGTGCTCGGTGACTTTGACAACGCGTGTGGCTTCCACCATCTGCGTGAGCACACGGCTGATGCCGGTCTGGCTCAAGTCGACCACAGCAACAGGAATGTCCCGGACATTGGTGTTGATGGCATAGCCAAAGAGGATGAGCTGGATCAGCGGGATCATGATCACCATGCCGAAGGTCATCCGGTCCCGGCGCAGCTGGTTGAATTCTTTCAAAAGAATTGCGGCGATCCGCGACAGCGATCTCATTGGCGGCCCTCTCCGGTGGTCGTCACGAAGACGTCTTCGAGGCTGGGCCTCACCTTCTCGATCACGGTAGCCGGGTGAAGTGCCGGGTTGGCCCGCAAGAATGCCTCCGGATCGGCAATCTCCTGTTTGACCAGAACCCTCAGCCGCGCCCCGAGCTGCGCCGCTGCGAGGATGCCATCCGAGCCAAGCAGGTCGTGCCGGATCGCGCGAAGATTGGGCGCCTCGATCTCAATGACATTGGCGCCCATCCCGTTCATTAGGTCTTTCGGCCGGCCGTCGGCCCGCTTTTTGCCCGCCTCCATGATCGCAATCTTGTGGCAGCGCTCAGCCTCGTCCATGAAATGGGTCGTCACGACGATGGACGTGCCGGCTTCCACGAGATCGAATAGCTGCTCCCAGAAGTGCCGGCGGGATTCCGGGTCCACAGCCGATGTCGGTTCATCTAGGAAAAGAAGCTGGGGCTCGTGAAGGACTGCCGTTGCCAGGGCAAGGCGCTGACGCTGGCCGCCACTCATCTTGCCCGCAAACCGGTTGGCAAGATCCGTCAGCTCGTAGCGCTCCATGACCTCGCCGATGCGGGACTTCCGGCGCTTGCCGGACAGGCCGTAAATCGTTGCCATGAAATCCAGATTTTCGCGGACGGTCAGATCGCCATAGAGCGAAAAGGACTGGGTCATGTAGCCGATTTTGTATTTCAGCGTCTCGGCATCTTTCGGCACGGACAGGCCGAGCACTTCCACAGTGCCTTCTGTTGGGGTCAAAAGACCTGTGAGCATGCGCATGGCCGTCGTCTTTCCGCAGCCATTGGGGCCCAGAAACCCGTAAATCATTCCGCGTTCGATGGTGAGATCAAGGCCGTCAACCGCCCGGAACCCCTTGAAACTCTTCACGAGGCCTTCGGCGCGGACCACGATATCGGAGAGGGCAGCGCTCACGGCAGGAGCACCTGGGCCGGGACGCCATTTGGAAGGTCGCTGGCACTTTCGGGCAACTGGACCTCCGCGACATACATCAGTCTTGCCCGCTCTGACTGGTTCAGGGCGTAATAGGGCGTGAACGACGGGTCCGAACTGATCCAGCGGACTTTGCCCGGGAGTGTCTCGTCGAGCCCGTCGACACGGACCTCGAGGCTGTCGCCTTCGTTGATTTTGACCCGGTGCGGCTCCGGAACATAAACCCTTGCATAGGGGGCATCTCCGGCAAGCATGATTGCAACCGGGCTGCCAACAGTGACCCGCTCCCCAAGGTTCCAGGGCAGGTTATCCAGAACGCCGTCCCTCGAAGCCGTGATGGTGAGATCGGACAGGATCTTTTCCTGTGTCGCAAGGCTGGCTTCGGCCGCGGCCAATTCTGCGCGTGCAATTTCAAGGTCTTCCGGACGTGTGCCGGTCACCAGCTCTTTCAATTGCTCTTCCGCGCTTTGCAAGGTGGCGTCGGCTGCATCGCGGGCAGCTCTTGCGCTGTCGAGCTGTGCCTGACTTGTGGTGCCGCGCCCGGTCAAATCCTGATAGCGCTGGAATGTGGCTTGCGCATCCACCAGTTCGGCCTTTGCCCCGGCGGCATCGGCTCTTGCCTTGGCGATTTCTTCCGCTCTTGCGCCATTTTCCAGCTTTTCAAGATTGGCTCTGGCCTTGGCTACCTCTGCGCGGGCCTGATTGACGATGGCGAGCTGTTCAGAAGGATCAAGCTGGGCGAGGACCGTTCCCTTGGCAACCTGCGTGCCCTGCGGCACCGGCAGCTCAATCAGGACCTCGGCGGCAGTGGCTGTCAGTGCGACACGGTCGCGTTCCAGCGTTCCCAGCGCAACGCCATCCATATCGTCCGTACAAGCGGCAAGGGCAGGGAATAGGGCGGCCAAAAGGAGGAAGCGGGCGGGCGTTCGCAGCATGGTAAGGGTCCCCGGCACGACAGAGCGACTTGAGAATCGATGCTCTACTTTATCGCGCCTGCGGAGACCCGGCTATGGAATTGTCTTTCTTAGCCTGTTCGCAAAAAGGCAGCAGTCAGACTTTGCGGGCCACGACAAACCGGCTGTAGGGCTCGGGAATCGTGCCGGTTTCAATAAGCTCGAACCCTTGATCTTGGATAAGAGTTTCCAGCCCGTCAAAGGAGAGCATGTTCACGTAAGGTGCCTTGCCGGCAAAACGCATGACAGCAATCAGAGGCGCAAACAGCCAGGCCCGTTTGCGCAGGCACACGGTTTTTGTGATCAGCAACCCGCCCGGCTTGATCAATGTGCGGACGCGGGTCAAAAGGGCTGCCGGATCTTCGATCAGGTGCAGGAAATTGAAGCCGAGCACGGCATCATAGCCGCCAAGGTCCGGGTCAGCTTCGACCGCTTCGTCAAAACCTTCGGCGACCGCGAACCGCAAACCTTCAGGCGCATCACCTGCCTGCCGGGCGGCTGCCATCTTTTCCTCTGCGATCCCGATCATCCCGGAGGAGAAGTCGGTCGCGAGATACGTTTTGACGGCAGGTGCGATCAAAAAAGCTGTCGAGCCGGTTCCGCATCCCAGTTCAAGCACATGGTCATCCGGGCCAAGATGTTCCGTGGTCCGTAACAGGGTTTCTTGATAAGCGGCCTGGTCCTTGATCGGCTGGGCCGCATATTTGCGGGACATCTTGGTCCAAAGGTGGTCGGGCGTTGCCATGGCTCAGCTCCAGTTGGTGAAAACTCAGCCCGTCTTATTGATACGAAAATCAAAGGTAAATTGCGGAAATATGGGGAGGTGATATACATATTTGCATGAACTGGCAAAGCATCAACTTTGATTGGAATCAGGCCCGGGCGTTTCTTGTGACGGCCGAAGAAGGGTCCCTGTCGGCGGCTGCGCGGGCGCTTGGGCTGACCCAGCCGACCTTAAGCCGTCAGGTGGCAGCTCTCGAAGCATCCCTTGGGGTGACGCTGTTTGAACGGGTTTCCAAATCCCTTGTCCTGACCCAGGCTGGCCTGGAACTGGCCGATCATGTCCGGGCCATGGGCGAGGCGGCAAGCCGGGTATCCCTGTCTGCTTCCGGTCAGGCGCAACAGATCGACGGGCTCGTCACGATAGCTGCCACCGACATAATGGCGGCGTATATCCTGCCGGAAATCCTCACCGCATTGCGCAAAGCCGCCCCGGGCATTGAGGTCAGGCTTCACTGCAGCAACTCGCTGAGTGATCTCAGACGCCGGGAAGCCGATATTGCGATCCGTCATGTGGCACCAGATCATCCTGATCTTTATGCCCGCAAACTCCGGGACGCTCCGGCGCGGATATATGCAGCCCGCAGCTTTCTCAACCGTCTGAACCGGCCGGTCTCGCTGGAGGATGCAAGACACCTGGATTTCGTTGGCTATGACAATAACGAAGAATTCGTGATGCACTTGCAGGCGCTTGGGCTGCCGGTGAGCCTTGCCAATATCAAAGTCAGTTCACCAAGCGGCGTGGTGTCTTGGGAATATGTCCGCCGGGGCCTAGGCCTGTCCATGATGGCGGACGAGGTGGCGGACAGGTGCCCGGAAGTTGACAGCGTGTTTGATGAGTTGGCGCCAGTGACCTTTCCGATCTGGCTTGTCACGCACCGGGAACTCAACACCAGCCGGAGGATCCGTCTGGTCTTTGATTTTCTCGCGGATGGATTGCTCGCCGTTGCTCCCGCCCGGCGGGTGCGGACAACGGAACCGCTTTTTGATGGGTCATTCGTTTATCAGGCTCAGACCGCCGAGTGAGGCCGGCAACCGATGCCGTTTTATCGCCTGCTGATTTATGGCGTGCCGCGTTTATATAGATCCAGGTAACATCAGGTTTTGCGTAGGAGGTACAACCGAATGGCAGCGAAACCTGATTCCGTTTAAACGCGACTTGCCCTAGCCCGCCGCAAACATCCAGTTGAGCACGAGACGCCAGTCGGTCATGCGGATCGGTGTGCCATGGGTCCCGGTGTCGAACAAAGTGAACTTGATTGGATAACCCGGTGCCCGCGCCTTGATCGTTTTGAAGAAGTTGGCCTGAGTTTCCCAATTATACACCGTATCAAGCGTGCCCTGACCCATATAGATCGGCACATTGCGCGACAGGGCGCCGGAGGACAGGAAGTTCGGATCCTTGGGGGAGCCGAGCAGCACAATGCCATTGATCAGACGCGCATAATTGGCGTTCTTGATGAGATTCCAGCAAATGATCCCGCCCATGGATCCGCAGGCCACGACGACCTTGGCTCGCGGGGAGATCTGTTTTTGCTGTTGAAGTAAGGCGGCAATGTCAGCTGTCCCGCGCTTGTCGAAGGAGTTGACGTCAACGGTCAGGTAGGCGCCGCCATTGCGGACCATGAGGTTCTGGATCCGGTTGAAATTGCCGCCGAACGAGACGTCGTTCATGCCCTGAAAGCGGTTGCCGCCTTGACCGTGGATGTAAAGAACAATCGCGTTTGCCCCGCCTTTCCACTTGCCCGTGCCCATGTATTTGAGCGTGCGGCCATTCACGTTCAGCTCGCCGCCGCCGCGGCTTCGTTTGGGCCGGTACGAAACGTAATTGCCAAAGACCCTGCGCTCATCGACTTCGTCACGGTCCCTCAGGTCCCGCTGTTTGGAATATTCGACAACCAGAAAGTCGCCGCCGTAAAGCGTCTCGTGAACCTTTTTGTATTGGAACAAGCGGTCCTTGTAGGGCTTGAGGCTCTGCGCAAGCGCAGGTGGTGCGACCATCGCGGCCATGAAAAGCGTCAATGCCAGGGTCAAAAAGCGATGCCACGGACGAGCACTGGTGAGGATCATCAGCCATTCCTGTTGCCGGAAACGATGCGCACGAAATCGCTCTTAACCTACGCGCCATGAAAAGGCATAGCAACGCGGTCAAGCACCATCGTGGCGCTTATCCTGAACTTAGAAGCGCCCGGCGGATGTCAACGGAATCACCGCTTGCCGAATTTGCATCGGACAAGACCCGGCCAATGGCCTTGCAAATTCTACCGAGCAGGATCGGCGGTTGGCGGGCAAATTCCTAACACTTTCTGAATATCCGACGTTCATTTTGCGAATTTAAGAAATTGGTAACCATAAAAATCGAAGACTGCGCAGTGAGATAGGCTGCCAAAGGCCTACTTGCTTAGACAGTGCACGGGCCAGCTTAGGAGACCCCCACATGCCAGTCATTTCCTTCGCAAACGCAAAGGGCGGAGCCGGAAAAACAACGGCCGCTCTCTTGTTGGCGACAGAAGTCGCTGCCCGAGGAAAACGTGTCACCATATTCGACGCCGATCCGCAGAAATGGATCTCCAAATGGCACGAGTTGCCCGGAGCAAGCCGTGGCATTTCCGTGGTGAGCGAGGTTTCTCCTGCATCGATCACCGAGCAGATAACCTTCGCGGCAGAACAATCCGATTATGTCATCGTGGATCTGGAGGGTACGGAAAACCTGATTGTCGCCAATGCGCTGTCCGTGTCCGATCTTGTCGTTGTTCCGATCCAGGGGTCCAGCATGGATGCCCGCGGCGGGGCCAAAATCCTGAGCCTGATCAAGAAACTGGAAAAAATCGTCCGGCACGACATCAAGCATTGTGTGGTGCTGACCCGCACCAATGCGGCGGTGACCACCCGTGCCATGAAGGCGGTTCAGGACTTCCTCCAGGCACAGAACATCGATGTTCTGATGACGCCTATTGTTGAACGGGCGGCGTTCCGCGATCTGTTCGAATTTGGCGGCGGCTTGTCCGATCTCGATCCGGCACAAGTGTCCGGCGTGAAAAAAGCCAAGGAAAATGCATCGCTTTATGCGGCGGAGCTGCTTGAGCGGGCGATTACGGTTCCGCAAAAGCGCTGGTACAACATTTTCAAGCGCGCGAGCTAATTACTTGAACTCCTAAATTCGGCTCATGTCCGGTGGGCGGCCTCGCGCACAATGTCAGCGATGGTTTGCAGTTGCGGGGCGAGAGCGCTTGTCTTTCGCCAGATCATGCCAAGGGTGCGCGCCGGTTCTGGGGGCGCGAACCGGCTGATGGCAACATCCGCCGACCGCGTTTCCACCGGCACCGCCATTTCTGGAATGAAAGTGACGCCCATCCCCGCATTGACCATCTGTACGAGCGTTGACAGCGAGCTGGCGTCCAGAACTTCGCGCGGGCGCCCGGTTTGAATATCGCAGAAGGAAAGAGCCTGGTCGCGGAAGCAGTGGCCTTCCTCCAGGAGCAAGAGCCGCATCTCCTTGAGGCTGTCGGCGCAAGGGACGGGCATGTTGGCTTCGCTGCCCGGCCGGACGAGCACGAAGTTTTCTTCAAATAGAGGCGTTTCCGCAAGGCCCGGCTCGGACACGGGCAGGGCCAGAATAGCGGTGTCGAGGCGGCCGTCGGTCAGCTCCTGAACAAGTTTGGGGGTTACCGTTTCGCGGACATGGATATCCAGCCCCGGATAGCGCGCCGTCAAGCTGCTGACGATCTGCGGCAGCAGGTATGGGGCCACCGTTGGAATGACGCCAATTCTCAACCGGCCTTCAAGCGTGTCCTTCGATGCACGGGCAAGGTCACCCAGCTCGTCAGCAGACCTCAAAATGGCCCGTGCCCGCACCACTGCCTCTTCACCAAAGCTGGTCAAGGAGATGTTCCGGGCCGTGCGTTCGAACAGCGGTGCACCAAGGGTGGCCTCCAGTTCCTTGATCTGCATGGAGAGCGCCGGCTGGGAAATCGCGCAGTCTTCTGCGGCCCGCCCGAAATGGCTGTGGCGCGCCAGAGCTTCGAAATAGCGGAGCTGTTTGAGGGTGATATTGATCATCAGAAAAAATTATCACCTTTATTAGAAAATACAACTTCTACTGATTATAACTGCTTGCTAGTTTAGAACCGTTCTGACATAGCCGGTTTAAATTCCGGCTTTAGGATCGGACACATGGATTTTGGATGCATGACCGCCAATTTAGGTCATGCAGATATTTTGATGGCAGATGCCACAGGGAGATACTCATGGACGCAAAAGTGGACAATGGCGGCGGTTGCCCGGTCATGCACGGCAGCTTGACCGAGACCGGCAAGACCGTCACGGATTGGTGGCCGAAGACCCTTAACCTGGACATTCTTCATCAACACGATACCAAGTCCAACCCGCTGGGCGACGACTATGATTATCAGGAAGAATTGAAGAGCCTCGACTTCGGTGCCTTGAAAGAAGACATGAAGGCGCTGCTGATCGACAGCCAGGACTGGTGGCCGGCCGATTTTGGCCACTACGGTGGTCTGATGATCCGCCTTGCGTGGCACTCTGCCGGGTCATACCGGATTGCCGATGGCCGCGGCGGCGGTGCTGGCGGCAACATACGCTTTGCGCCTTTGAACTCCTGGCCGGATAACGGCAACCTCGACAAGGCCCGCCGCCTGTTGTGGCCGCTGAAAAAGAAGTACGGCAACAAGGTTTCCTGGGCCGACCTGATCCTCTTTGCAGGCACCGTTGCCTATGAATCGATGGGCCTGGAGACCTATGGCTTCTCCTTTGGCCGCGAGGACATTTGGCATCCGGAAAAAGACGTTTATTGGGGTGCCGAAAAAGAATGGCTGGCGCCAAGTGAAGAGCGTTATGAGAACCTGGACGACCCGTCCACGCTCGAAAACCCGCTGGCGGCCGTCCATATGGGCCTCATCTACGTCAATCCGGAAGGAGTCAACGGCCAGCCGGACCCGCTGAAAACCGCAGCGCAGGTGCGCGAAACCTTTGCTCGCATGGCCATGAACGACGAGGAGACCGCGGCCCTGACCGCCGGTGGCCACACTGTCGGCAAGGCGCATGGCAATGGCGACGCTGAAGCGCTTGGTCCGGAGCCGGAAGGCGGCGATGTTGCCGACCAGGGCTTTGGCTGGATCAACCCGAACATGAAGGGCGTCGCTTCTCAAGCGGTGACCTCTGGTATCGAAGGCGCCTGGACTACCAACCCGATCGTCTTCGACATGGGCTATTTCGAGCTGCTGTTCGGCTACGAGTGGGAACTCACAAAGAGCCCGGCAGGCGCAAATCAGTGGCAGCCGGTCGATATCAAGGAAGAGCACATGCCGGTCGACGCGTCGGATCCGTCCGTCCGCCGCATGCCGATGATGACCGATGCCGACATGGCCATGAAGATGGACCCGGCCTACCGCGCCGTCTGCGAAAAATTCATGGCTGACCCGGACTACTTCAAGGAAACCTTTGCACGCGCCTGGTTCAAGCTGACCCACCGCGACATGGGGCCGAACGTCCGCTATATCGGCCCGGATGCACCTGAAGAAGAGCTGATCTGGCAGGATCCGGTTCCGCTTGGTGCGTTCAACTACGATATTGGCGGTCTGAAAGCTGCGATTGCCGCAACGGACCTGACAGTCTCTGAGCTGGTCGCGACCGCATGGGATAGTGCCCGCACCTTCCGCCAGTCGGACCTTCGCGGCGGCGCCAACGGCGCCCGTATCCGCCTCGCGCCGCAAAAAGACTGGGAAGGCAACGAGCCGGCCCGTCTTGCCAAGGTTCTGGGTGTTCTGGAGCCGCTGGCCGAAAAGTTTGGAGCCTCCGTCGCTGATACCATCGTTCTTGGCGGCAATGTCGGCATCGAGAAGGCGGCCAGCGCTGCCGGCTTCGCCATCGAAGTGCCGTTTGAGCCGGGCCGTGGTGATGCCATCGAAGAGATGACTGACGGCGACAGCTTTGAACCGCTCGAGCCGATCCATGACGGGTTCCGCAACTGGGTCAAAGAGAATTACGCCGTTGCAACGGAAGAGCTGCTGCTCGACCGCGCCCAGCTGCTGGGTCTCACCGGACCAGAAATGACAGTCCTTGTCGGCGGTATGCGTGCGCTCGGCACCAACCATGGCGGCGCCAAGCACGGTGTCTTCACCGACCGGGAAGGCGCTCTGACGACAGACTTCTTCGTCAACCTGACCGACATGGGCAACAGCTGGATCCATACCGGTGACGGCCAGTACGACATCCGTGACCGCAAGACCGGAACCACCAAATGGACTGCGTCCCGTGTGGATCTGGTCTTCGGGTCCAACTCCATCCTGCGGGCCTACGCTGAAGTCTACGCCCAGGACGACAGCCACGAAAAATTCGTTTTCGATTTCGTGTCTGCGTGGACCAAGGTGATGGAAGCCGACCGGTTTGAGCTGGCCTGATTGCCGTCTCAGGCAATCTCGGCCATGACTAGACTATTGAGCGGCCCCGGATCTCCGGGGCCGTTTGTATTTGATGACCTGATCAGGGAGCGCGCTATTCTTTCGCGCCGTCATGCCGCTTCCTCGCCTTACAATTGGAAGGGCTTGGGGCAAGGGATGGATGACCACCCCGATCATGTCGGGAGCAGGCTCTTCAAGGCGGGATAGGGCGAACCGGCACCCCGCTACGGCGTTTCCATGAACAACGTCATCAACTCATTGCTTTGACGGCCGCTGACCGCGAAAGGTGAGAGCCCACCACATCCTCCGCTGTCATCCCGCACTTGATGCGGGATCCATACCGTGAGGTATCCACTCGATCAGCCCTGCTTGTGGCGAGGGAGCGGCATGGATCCTCGGGTCAAGCCCGAGGATGACGGAGCGAGGGGAGAAGTCTTGCCAAACCTTCACAGATTGCCATCCAGCAGCCCGCGACGCGGGAATGTGTGGGGACCCACGCACGATTTCACTTGCCGAAAGACCCAACGGATAAGGCTTGATCTCTGGGAACGCGTGTATCCCGGATCTCCGCTCCGCTGCGTCCGGGACGACAAGGGAGGGGCGGCCCAAGGCCGGTGAGGCAGAGGATGAGTTAGCCGGCATCATGGCTGCCCGGTTTAACAACTTGGGTATTATTGTTGGTTGTCATCGAAAAGTTGTTATTAATTTCAGATGCAACTTTTTGATCGTTCTTTCTCTGATAGGCAGCCCATGAAACTCACCATTCACCGCCGCTTGCTGCCGGACTTCGGGACCACATACGGGCCGGCGGGCGAGGGGCCGTTTCCCGCCGTTCTTATTCTGCACGGATCCGAAGGCGGTCTGTCCGGCTGGTCGCACCGGACTGCAACGCTGTTTGCCGCGCATGGATTCCTGGCTTATCCGCACGCTTACTCGGTCGGCGGAAATGCCTGGAATGCCGGTGCCATCGAAAACGTACCGCTGGACCGGACGGTGGCAGCGCTTCATGCTTTGCGCCGCTTTTCAGCCTGTAATGGCAAGGTGGGCCTCTATGGGGTCTCTCGCGGCGGTGAACAGGCCCTTCTCGTGACATCGCTGATGTCAAAGGAAGGGCTGACCCCGCTCCCCGATGCCGTTGCCGCCCATGCGCCGGCGGATGTCATCTGCGGCGCTTTCGATGCCAAATCCTATCGGGACAGCGGCGATCCGGGGTGGCAGGCCTGGGACCTGGCAAAAAGGGCTTGGACCTGGAAGGGAACGTCGGAAGGTCTTCTGCCGACAACGCCGATCGAGGTGGAGGCGTATTCCGGCCCCATCATGCTGTCCCACGGCACGAAAGACCGGGTCTGGAGCTCCGAAATGACAAAACGTTTGGCGGAGCGCTTGCGCGCCGCGGGACGTGATCCAGAGGTCCATCTTTATGAGGGGCAGGATCACCTGCCGGATTCAGAAGGCGAGAACCTGCATAATGAGCGCTTGCTGAGCTTCTTTTTCAACCATCTCGGCCGGTCTTCCTGAGTGCTGGCATATCCGCACTAATCCTGATCCGGCCCAAATTTCATAGTTTCGTCACACCAGTTATGCTGCACTGCGATAAGGTGAAGTCAACAACGCGTTGCAACGCGTGATTTGCCATGTCTGCATGGAAAAATCCGCGCAGACCCTCTTATTGGAGCCGTGCATTCATGTTCGATTTATCCGGTCAAAAAGCGTTGGTCGTCGGGGTCGCGAACGATCAGTCCATTGCTTATGGCTGCGCCAAGGCGTTCAAGGCGCAGGGTGCGGATCTGGCCATTACCTATCTGAATGAAAAAGCCGAGCCCCATGTCCGGCCCCTGGCGGAAGACCTTGGAGCCGACATCATCATGCCTCTGGATGTGCGCAGCGAGGCGCAGATGGCGGCCCTGTTTCAGACAATCCGCAGCACCTGGGGCAAACTCGATACGGTCCTGCACTCCATCGCTTTTTCCAAGAAGGAAGATCTGCATGGTCGGGTGGTGGATTGCTCCGCCGATGGCTTTGCGCTTGCCATGGATATTTCGGTCCACTCGTTCCTGAGGCTGATCCGTCATGCCGAACCTCTGATGCCCCACGGTGGAACCTGCATGACGGTGTCGTTCATGGGGGCTCAAAAAGTGGTCAACAACTACGGCGTCATGGGGCCGGTCAAAGCCGCTCTTGAAGCATCCGTCCGGTATGCCGCGGCCGAATTGGGTCCACGCGGCATTTCCGTTCACGCCTTGTCGCCCGGTCCGTTGAAAACCCGGGCGGCGTCCGGAATCGCCGAGTTTGACGATCTCTTGAACGATGCGGCCTCAAGAGCGCCGACCCACCACTTGGCAACCATCGAGGATACCGGTGCATACGCCGCTTTTCTGGCGAGCCGCGAAGCCTTCAACGTCACCGGCGGGGTCCACCCGATCGATGGCGGCTACAGCATTCTCTGACAGGAGGTCCGGATGAAGGACATATTCGACGCATTCGAAGAAGGCCAGAACGAATTCCTGAATTCCCTGACCGACGCGACGGCTTGGACACCGTCTGAACGCTTTACCGCCTTGCAGGCACAGGCAACGGAATTGTCGAACCTCGGCGAGCTGATGGGCCGCGGCCTGACAAAGCACTTGACCGGCATTACGGACAACCACAAGACCCGCTGGCAGAAAAGCATTGCGGATCTTGGGGAGACCATGGAAGCCATGGCTGTCCAGCAAAAAAACGGATCGCTTCTCGATGCCTGGCAAAGCTATTGGCAGGACGCGGCACAGCGCATGGTGCTAACCATGGATACGCTGCGCCAGCGCGGCGACATCTTTATTGAACATGAGGCTGACGGCTGCCCGCCGGTTTTGATCTATGACTACGAGGTGGTGGTCGATGGTGCGGATCTTCCGCGCCCGTGCTGCTACATGCTGCTGCGGATCATTCCGCCGCAGGACGGCGAACACCGCGACATGCAGCCGTGGAAGCGCCCCTACGTCATCATCGACCCACGGGCTGGACACGGAGCCGGGATCGGCGGGTTCAAACCGGACAGTCAGGTGGGAGTTGCGCTGCGCGACGGCCACCCGGTCTATTTCGTTGCATTCAAACGCATGCCCGAAAAGGGCCAGACGCTGGCGGATGTGACCCGCGCCGAAGCCGCTTTCGTGCGAAAGGTCATGGAAGAGCACCCGGACGCGCCCAACCCGATTGTCACCGGCAACTGTCAGGGCGGCTGGGCGACCCTGCTGCTGGCGGCGAGCAACCCGGACTTGACCGGGCCGATCGTATTGAACGGCGCGCCGGTCTCCACCTGGGCGGGACGGGTCGGCGAAAACCCGATGCGCTACAATGGCGGCATTTTGGGTGGCACTTACAATGCCATGTATTATTCGGATCTCGGCCACGGTGTGTTCGATGGCGCGGATATTGTCCAGAACTTCGAGATGCTGAACCCGGCGCGGAACTATTTCGGCAAGTACTACGATCTTTACGCCAAGGTCGACACGGAGCCGAAGCGCTTTTTAGAGTTCGAACGCTGGTGGGGCGGATACTTCCTGCTCAACGAAGCGGAGATGAAATGGATCGTCGAACAGCTCTTCGTCGGCAACAAGCTTGCCAAGAACGAAGCCCAGCTGGAACCGGGACGCAACGTTGATATCAAGCAGATCCGGGCACCGATCATCGTCTTTGCAAGCTGGGGCGACAACATCACGCCGCCGCAGCAGGCGCTCAACTGGATTATCGACACCTATGCTGATGAAAGCGAAATTGCCATCCGTGGCCAGCGGATCATCTACATGGTTCATGATCAGGTCGGCCACCTCGGGATCTTCGTCTCCTCGCAGATCGCAAAGAAGGAACACACCGAGGTCACCTCGACGCTGAAAACCATCGAGGCTTTGGCGCCCGGCCTCTATGAGATGACCATCGATGACTATGAAGGCGGGTTGCTGGACCGCAAGTTCACGGTTTCGTTCCACGACCGCAAGATGGATGATCTTAAGAAGATCGATGATGGACGCGATGACGAGATCCCGTTTGCAGCGGTTGCGCGCACATCGGAACAGCAAGCAGAATTCTACGATGTCTGCGTGCGCCCATGGGTGCAGGCCGGAGTCACGGAGCAGTCTGCAGATTTCCGGCGCAAAACGCACCCGCTGCGCCTGCAGCGGGCGATGATGTCCAGCATGAACCCGTTCCTGAACGGCCTGGAAAGCCTGGCGGACCGGGTGAAGGCGGAGCGCACACCTGCGGATGCGTCAAATCCGTTTGTTGCTTTGCAAAATGCCAATGCCGCGCTTATCGAGCAGTCACTCGACTTGTTCCGCGACATGCGCGACACCGCGTACGAGAACATGTTCTATGGCATTTGGGGATCACCTTATATGCGCTGGTTCGGCCGGACCCATCAGCCTGGGCGGACCCTGAAGAGCAAGGAGGAACTGCGCAGTCTGCCTCCAGTCCAGGCCGCGCTCATGCATATCGAGGAAGGCGGTTTCTGCGAGGCGGTCATCCGCATGCTGATCCTTCTTGCCGACAGCCGGGGCAATGTCCGGCGTGACCGCCTTGAGCGGTCGGCGAGGGTTCTGACCCAGGATGAGCCGTTCAAGTCTTTGACGCCCGATGAACGCAGCTTCATGCTGCAGGAACAGACCTTGATTGCGGAGTTTGCGCCGGATCAGGCGGTTGCGACCCTCCCAAGCCTGCTCAGGACCAAAGAGGAACGCGAGCTGGCGTCCAAGGTCGTGCGGTTTATTCCAGGGGCGATTGACGAGATGACCCCGCACACGCTGGAGGTCTTGCAGACGTTCCACAAGATTCTGGATCTCCCACCGGTGTCTGACGATGTCACGGAAGATCCGTTGGTGGAAAATGTGCAGCCAGAAGCAAAGTCGGCATCTGCTACGAAACCGGCGGCAGCCAAAAAGGCACCGGAAAAAGCGGCCACCGCGGCCAGTGGAGCGACGAAAGCATCTCCGCGCAAGCCTGCCACCCGAAAAGCGGCGCCCAAGCCCGCAGCAGCGAACAAACCGGCGGCCCGTAAACCGCGGTCCAGATCGGGCAAGTCCGAGGAGCCGGCCGAATAGGCCGGACCTCCCGGCCAATCTGGCTTTTGCCCG